>CAVUCS010000003.1:0-85890 GCA_963740065.1 uncultured Solirubrobacterales bacterium | reverse complement strand
TCGGTATTCGATAGGTCGTTAAGAATCACCAGTTCGTTCTCGTCGACCGAATCAAATTGGTAGGGCTGGAGTTTCTCGACCATCGCCACGTGTTCGGGATGAACGCCCCCGAGCATCTCCTGCGTCCTGGCTGCGAAGTCGTCAGGCTTGCTCCGAAGCATCGGGAACTGATTTCTCCTGGTCGGTTCATGACCGTTGTGGATCACAAGTTGGGTTACTAAATGATCGAGAGCAGACCGCAGGTTGTGGACGATGTCGCCGATGGCGGCGCCCCAACGCAACGATGGCTCGGGTAGATAGGAACGCACCGTGCAGATGTCCGTTTCACCGTCCAGCTCGGCTTGGATCAGATCTGGATCGTCGGTCAGCCACGCTTCGATTTCGGCATCCAGGGATTGAAGATGTTCGGTGGCGCGAGCGAGCTTTGTCCAGCAGCCGTCAAGGGGGTAGTCCATACGGGGAAGTTTGACCAGTTCCGGTGGCCGATCCCCCTCATCGGTCCCTTGTCACTCCCTGCCTCCGCCACCCCCAGCCTGGCACCGGCGCCCGGCGCTGCAAGCCCCGGCTGACGCCGGGGCTCCTGACGCCCCTCGCTGAGCGCTCGGGTTCCGCGCCCGCCGTCCGGCGCCCTATCGGCTGGGCGTCGGAGCCAGCGAACAGGAGGTTGAGATGAACCCGACGATTGCGACCGATGCCGGTATGGTTAGGCGCGGGGCGGAGCGACGCGGACCGCGAGGGGGACGAAATCGCCCGCTGCAACGTCTTGAGGTTGCAGAGGCCAAGATGAGCGGACTTTCGATCGACACCCAGCGTCAGGCCTGGTTCACCCCGGATTCCCTGGCCTCCTACCTGCAGGTCTCCGACCGGATGATCCGCAAGTGGGTCGCCGAGGGCCGCCTGCGCTCCTACAAGCTCGACGGCTGCCGGCGCTTCGATCCCGCCGACGTCGACTCCTTCGTCGCCCAGTTCCGCGACGCGCCGGTCGCCGCGATGAGCCGCCGCCGTCGCCGCCGGCCGCCCACCCCGCCAGGCGCCCTACAAGCGCACCTACGCCGACGGTCGCGTCGTCTGGATCGCCCGCTATCGCAGATCCCGACGGCGCCACGCGCTACGCGAAGCCGCCTGGAACGGCGGCAAGTCCACCTTTCGAGCGCAAGGGGGACGCTCAGCGAGCGATCGACGAGGCGCTGAGAGCGCTCCACGGCCTGATGGCGGACGAGCCCGTTGACGATCGGCGACTACTTCGCGGATTGGCCCGCGCTCCATCCACGCTCGCAAGCGCACCAACAAGACCAACTCCGATCGGGTCTCCTACGTCCTCGACGTCGAGATCGAAGGCCGCCCGCTGCGCGATTGGGAGTTCGACGAGTTGCGCCGCCGCCACGTCCACGCGCTGGTCGACCACATGCTGCGCGACGCAAGGCCGCGCGCGTTCAGGGCGCACGCAGAATCCTCAGTGCCCTCTCGGCGATGGCCGAGGACGCGATCGGCGACGAGGTCGCCGAGGCCAACGCTTTCAAAGGCCTGCGCCTGCGCCGCAACGACCCCCGCGCGCGAAAGGCTTCCCGCGCCGGATCCGCGTCTGGAACTTCGAGCAGATGCGCGCCTTCGCCGCTGGCGGACGCGCCGAGGTGCGCGGCGCAGACCAAGCGCCCAGGACTCCAGAGTGGGGGCCGCTGCTACCCAGCCGCACGACTACGAGGCGCTGATCCTCACCCCGGGCCTGACCGGCCTGCGCCTCGGCGAGTGTCTTGGCCCTGCGCCGCGAGGACTTCGACGGCGAGCTGCTGCAGGTCAGGGCCACGGCCCACGAAGGCGAGCTGATCGGCTCCAGCGACCAGAAGAACCACGATCGCGAGGTGCCGGTGCCGCCCGAGCCTGGCGGAGTTGATCGAGTCGCTGCCGGCTCGGATCGACACCGATCTGCTCTTCCCGACTCCGACCGGGAAGCTTTGGCGCGAGCGCAACTTCTACCGCGATGTCTGGGAGCCGGCCCGCATCGCGACCGGCCTCGATCCGACCCCGCACGAGTTCCGCCACTCCTACGTCTCGCACCTGCGCGCCGCCGGAATCGATGACGCCGACCTCGCCGCGGTCACCGGCCACAGCGTCGAGACGATGATCTCCCGCTACACCCACGCCCTTGGCACGCAGCCACGAGGCGATCCGCAAAGCGATCGGCTGAATTGCTACATCCGTGGCTACAAACACCGCTCCCGTCGATGACCGAATTGGCTCTCCAAAGCCATTAACAGCTGCCCCTCAATTCCGGTCTACGAAACCGAAGGTCACTGGTTCGAATCCAGTCGGGCGCGCTTCACAGACGTGCCCCAGGTGGAAAGTCGCCGTAGTAACCTCGCGCAATGGCTCAGACGCAAGACGCGGGGCCTGCCGCGCCTGGCAACGAGGAGGCTGTGCGGGCCTGGGACACGGTCCTCTACGAGCGCTGGAAGAGCAACCGCAAGGTGTTTGTGGGGGCGCTGGATGAGGTCACCGATGAGCTCTTTGAGCGCTTCGCGCCGCCGCGGGGTGGGCGCTGCATCGACATCGGCTGCGGGTTCGGTGAGACGACGCGGCAGATGGCCGGGCTGGTTGGCTCGGAGGGCTTCGCGCTCGGCACCGACGCCTCCCCGCGCTTCATCGAAGACGCTCGGCGCGAGGCCGCCGAGGCGGGGGTCGAGAACGTCGGGTTCGAGGCCGTCGACGCGCAGGCGGCGGGGTGGGAGCCCGACTATGACTACGCCTTCTCCCGCATGGGGACGCAGTTCTTCGCCGCGCCGGTCCCGGCGATGCGCGCGATCCGCGGTGCCCTCAAGCCCGGCGGCCGCCTGAGCAAGATCTGCTGGCGCCGCAAAGCCGAGAGCCCGTTCTGGGCGGAGACCGAGGAGGTGGTCCAGCGCTTCCTCTCCCGCCCTGAGGAGTACGACGCCGACACCTGCGGTCCCGGGCCGTTCTCCCTCGGCAACCCCGAGACGTGTCGCGGCATTCTCGAGGCGGCCGGGTTCGCGGACATCGAGCTGCACCAGTTCGACTTCGACTACTTCATGGGAGAGGACATGGAGGAGGCGGTCGAGTCGCTGCTCGCAATCGGCCCCGGCGCCGAGTTGATCCGCCTCAACGGCGACCACGGCGAGAGCCTGCGACCGCGGATAGCCGAGGCCCTCGCCGACCACTACGCCTCCTGGCAGCGCCCCGACGGCTCCATCGTCGGCCGCGCCTCGACCTGGATCGTCGCGGCGACGAATCCCGCCTGACGGGGGGGCGATCGCCTAGTCTCCGGCGATCTTCTTCGACCTGACCACCGCGGAGTTGGCGCTCCTCCTGCTTGGCGTGACCTTGGGCGCGACCGCGCTGGGGGCCTTCCTCGGCCGCCGCGTCCGCCACCTCTCCGCCAGTCTCAGCGAGCCGTTCGGCGTGCTGCAGGCGGCGCTGCTCGGCGTGGTCGGGCTGATTCTGGCCTTCGGCCTCTCGCTGGCGCTGTCTCGCTATGAGGACCGCCGCGCGGCGATCGTCAACGAGGCCAACGCGATCGGCACCACGTACCTGCGCGCGCAGACGCTTCCCGAGCCGATTCGCACTCGCTCCCTAAAGCTCCTCGCCACCTACACCGGCAGCGCGATCAGAATCTCCGAGTACCCGCCGGGCAGCGCCACGGAGGACGCGGTCACCGCCAACGAGGACCGGCTCCAGCGACGCCTCTGGGCGCTGGCCGGGCGCTCGCTCAACGCCCAGCCCGTGGCAAGCGCGCCGCGCCTCTACGTTGAGACGCTCAACGGGATGATCGACGCCCAGAGCACGCGGATCGCCGCCCTCAACAACCAGGTCCCCGACGCGGTCATCACGCTGGAGATCCTCGGCGCGGCGCTCGCCCTCGGGCTGCTCTCCGCCTACCTGGCGCTGGTCGGCCGCGGTCTCGCGGGGGTGCTGCTCGCCTCCCTCCTGGTCGCGCTCCTGCTCTTCGTCACCACCGACCTCGACCGCCCAACCCGCGGCCCAATCGAAGTCCCCGACACCGTCCTAACCGACCTCGACGAGTCGATGCAGCTGCCTCCGGCCGCTCCGGCGCCCTAACGCTCGGGCCCAACCTCGGTCGATGGACCAGTAGCGCGAGACACCGCTCTGCGCCGCGATTTACCGCCTCCCCAGGCGCGCGCCAGTCCAAAGGAAGTAGGCCCCTTGAAATACCGTTTAGACCGCAGCGCTCGCACAAACGAGCGACGAAACTGGCCGCTGCCCTCAACGGTTGTTGCCGGCCTCGCCCTGTTCATCGTTCTCGGTGGATCGGCAATCGCCGCAAGCGGCCGGATCCACGCTCGTGACATCGCCCAGGGAGCCGTGACGAGCGCCGCGATCCGCAACGGCTCGGTCGCGCCCAGGGACCTGAATAAGAGGACGCGAGTGCTGCTCTACAGCGGAGGCGCCAAGGGCGATACTGGCTTGAACGGCGCCGCGGGCGTGAATGGCGCCAACGGCGCCCGAACGGCCCAAACGGAGCCAACGGAGTCGACGGCGTAAACGGCGCCGACGGCGCCGACGGAACAGACGGAACCAACGGCACCAACGGCACGGTCACGCCGTTGTCGGCCACCCAAGTCCTGACCAACCTCCCCACAGTCCGCCGACCACGGTGGTCAGCCTGACGGTCCCCGCCGGCAATTACGTCGTTCTGGCGAAGACGGAGCTTTCCCACACGGGTGCCGGCGATTCCATCACTTGCACGCTCAAAGCCGGCGCCGCCACCCTCGACCAGATCGCGATGAAGACGCTACCCGCGCTGGCCGCGATACCGGCCTCGCTGCAAGCGGTCACCACGGTCGCATCGCCGACCGTCCTCAGCGTCGAGTGCGCAGTGTTGGTGGCCAGCGGAACGGCCGACTTCAACAGCCTGATCGCCATCCCCACCGCCTAGAGCCTTCTCCCAGCCGTTTCCGGTTTGACCTCCACGGTTTGGGGAACCTCGCTGTCCCCGTTCTGCTGATTCTCGATCCTTTTGGGCAACCTCGTGGCACGCGCCAAACCGCTCTCCAGAGCCGTTTACGCCCACCTGCCGCGAGCCTCTCTCCGTCCAGAAACAGAAGAAGGGCTTGACAGAGCCGAACTGATCTGTTCCACTACACGCAGCAGTCATGTACGGAAGCGTTCACGCTACGCACAGACTGCAAACAGGAAACAAGCCTTAGCCCTCAGGACGGGCAGGGACACAGGGAAGCGAGCCGCTCGGGAAAGCGGCTCGCCAGGGAAACAAGGGGAGAGGTATCGCAGTGAATCGGGACGCAAAGGCACCGCCCAAGGCGAGCAGCCGCCCCACTCACGAAGTCTTCGAGGTCCAAGTCGGCCCTCAAACGGCGTCCGACTGCTCTCCCTGGCAGAAGGCGTCCAGGGGCTCGTCTCACCTTGACGCCAGTCAGGAGACGAGCCCCACACCTTCTTCATCTCAAGCAGCACCCGCCGCGGGCCCGATGGCCCGCGTCGGCCTCATTGAGCAGTCAACCCGGTCACGGGGTGGGTCCCCGTGCTCGGCATCAACAAGGCCGGCCGGGCTAATCCCGGCGGGCGCTACACAAGGAGAGAACACCTCATGTTGAATCGATTCCGTAGCCACTTCGGCACGGCCGGTCTGATCGTCGCCATTGTGGCGTTGGTCGCCGCCCTCGCCGGTGGCGCTATCGCAGCCAACGGCGGTGGCGACCAGGTCGCTTCCGCTTCCAAGAAGCACAAGAAGAAGTCCAAGGCCAAGCAGGGCAAGCGCGGTAAGACCGGCCCCGAGGGTCCCGCAGGCCCGGCAGGCCCCGCCGGCGCCAAGGGCGATAAGGGCGACACCGGCGACAGAGGCGACAGAGGCGGTAGAGGCGACGACGGCCAGAGCGTGACCACCACGGCCGAAGCGCCGGGCGGCAACTGCGCTCAGGGCGGACAGAAACTGGTCTCCACCAGTGGCACGAGCTACATCTGCAACGGAGAGCCGGGCACCACCGGATTCACGGCCACGCTGCCGGCGGGCCAGACGGAGATGGGGGCTTGGTCCTTCTTCATCCGAAACAGGAACTCGGCGGGAACGGTCCCGTTCCCTGCGTTTCCCTTCACAATCACCGATATCTCATTCCCGATTCCGCTGGCTGGATCGCTCGCAGGATCGAACGTGCATTTCATCCCGAGTGGCGACCCGCCCACGGCTGATTGCCCTGGTGATGTCAACAACCCGCAGGCGGCGAGCGGACACCTCTGCGTGTACGCAACCTCGGTGCTAAACGGAGCCTCGTTCTCGGTCATCAACACCCTGGATGGGGCCGGCGGCGGCGCCAGCACCGCCGGTGCGCTGCTCCAGTTCAACCTGAACGACACCGGCATCTCGAACTCGAGCTCAGGCTCGGGATCCTTCGCGGTAACCGGCTAGCAACGAAGCAGATTGGAGCCGATCCGGGCGACCTAGGTCGCCCGGATCGGCACTCCAACTCCATTCGACACTCACTCAGACCAAGACCCGCCAACGCGAATCGACCAGAGAATGCACAGCCTCAGACTTAGAATCGGGATCGTCTTGACTGCGGGGCTTCTGCTGACGGCCATCGTCCCGGCTACAGCCTCAGCCGCGACCTTCGCGACGACCGATCCGGCCGGCGATGTTCACCACCGCTCGGCGGTCCTCAACGGCCACTTTGACCCCGATGGCGCGTCGGTCACCGACTGCTATTTCGAGTGGGGCACCAGCACCGCCTACAGCTACACCGCCCCCTGCGGCGAGGGCACCGCCTTCACCACCGCTGAGGACGTCAGCGCGCACATCTCGGCGGCCTGACACCGACGACGGCCTACCACTTCCGTCTCCACGCTCGAAACCACCGCCGGCGACTTCGTCGGCGTCGACAGCACTCTCACGCCGCCGCCATTCCCGACCGGCCGGCCGCTGATTGGCTCCTTCGGGTTTCAGGGCAACGGCACTGTGTGACGGTGCCACGCTCGCGACCGGCACAGGCGACATTGATGGCGCCACCGGAAAGCGGACCAGACTGTCCTGGCGCGCGGAAACGGAGTCTTCACGGCGGGCTCCTTCACGATCCAAACGTCGAGACCTTCTCGGGCACCTTCAGCGTCGGTGAAGCAGTCGGTGGTTTCCGCGGCATTCCACCTCCACACGGTGATTGCGGCAGTCGGTCCCACCAGTCTGACGGTCTCGAACGCGTCACCTATAGCAGCACGCGGCACAAATCAGTTTTCCTCTGGTACGCCCAACCTGACCAACGTCAGCGTCGATGTCGGAACACTGGCCGTCGGCATGGCGATCACGGGCCCGGGAATCCGGGACGAAACGACGATTGCCGCGCTCGGGCCGGGGACGATCACGCTCTCCGATGGCGTCACTCCGGAGCCCGCGAGCGACCTGACGCAGGAGCCCTTCACCGCTGGCTCGACCGAGATCACCTCCGCTAGCGCCGACTGCGGCTCCTTCGCCCGTGGCGCAGGAAATTTCCGGCGCCGGTCTCCAGGCCGGGACTGAGATCACTCGCGGTAGGGCGCAAGCACCCTGACCCTCTCCAAGCCGCCCGGCGTTCCGGACACCGGCGTCGCGTTGCGCGCCATATCGAGGTTCGCGACGCCGACTCTGGGTCAACTTCAGGACTCGACTCGGCACTCCACGCGAATGCCCAAAGCCTCTTCATGTCGGCGGGCCCGTTTCCGAGGAGACAGCGCCGTTCGGGATCTTCGGCTTCTCGACGCATCGGCGTATCCGGCCGCTGGCGCCGTTGCCCGACTTTGACCCCCTCGGGACCGTGGATCAGGGCCCAGCGGCAGGGATCGCCACCGACAACACCTCGCTGCCGACGGCGGGCAACGTCTATCTGGCGTCATCTGAGCACCGACCTCCTCTACGGATTCGACTCCTCCGGCGCCCGCTCGGGGGCAACTTCCCAATCGATCCTCTGGTCACCCCAGGCGGACTCGGAGACGATGGCACCGACAGATGGCGTTTGCAGCATCGCCGTCGATCACAGGGCCACATCTGGGTCGGCTACGGCCGTGGCCACGCCCTGATCGAATACAGACGCCGCCGGCTCGTTCATCCGCTCGATCGCCCTCTCCTACGTGCAGCCGGACGCGGCGCCGCGTTTCGGGTCCGTGCCGAGTCGCCTTCGACGGCGACGACAACCTCTATCTCTCGCAGGCCCCGGTGGCCAGTTCTTCAAACGCCCTCCGCCCGACTACGTCAGGCGCGAGCGACGAGCAGATCGACAAATCGGTCGTCAACTCGGGCCAGGATCGCGCCCCAGCGGCAGTCGACGGCCAACGCGGCGACCGGCCACGCGTTCTCGGTGCTGCGCCGAAGACATCTCGGAGTTTGACTCCGCGGGGTTCCTCCTGCGCCAGATCGGCACCCAGGTCGTCAGAGCCGCCTACTGCGGGGTCGTGGCGGATCCGAATACCGACTGCATCTACGCCTCGACGAGCAGCGTCCCGCTGATCAAGGTCTTCGGCCCCCGGGCTTTCTCACCTTCCCGACCGCCAGACGCGGCCGCTGCCGGCGATCACCGACCAAGTCTGCCCGCCTGCGCGGTCTCGTCGATCCCGAGGGCATCCCGGTCACCGATTGTCAGTTCGAGTGGGGCCCGACCACCACCTACGGCAACACGATCCCCTGCGACGCCCTTCCGGGCAGCGGATTCGGCGATGAGCCCGCCGCGGCGACGATCGCCGGCCTTGCCCCCGCCACGACCTACCATTACCGCGTCGTTGCCGCCAACGTCGGAGGGCCCTCAAGAGGCGCCGACGTCACCTTCAAAACCGCGGCGACGCCGCCCCCCGTCAAAGACCTCGAAACGCAACCCGCGACCGCGTTGACCAACACCAGCGCCCGCCTGCGCGGAGCGCTCGACCCCAACGGCATCGCGCTCAGCGACTGCCACTTCGACTACGGCCCGAGCCAGGCCTACGGTCAGAGCGCGCCCTGCGCGCCCGATCCCGGAGCCGGAGTTCGGGTCGAGGTCGCCGTTCACGCGGACATCAGCGGCCTCGACGCCGGCACCGACCTACCACTTCCGCCTGCAAGCGACCAACGCGGCGGGAACGACGAGAGGCGCCGACCTCACTTTCACTACCCGCGGGCCGCCGCATTGTCGAGACCACCGGCACCAGACGCGTACGGCCACTACCGCCAGATTCGACGGCCGCGTTTTCGCGCTCGGGCGTCGAGAGCGACCTTCCACTTCGAGTACGGGACCAAGGCCCCTGCGAGAGCAACCCATGCACATCCACCGCGCCGACCAGCGCACAGAGCTCCACATCGAGCGCCTGGTCGCAGCGCGCGTCACGGGCCTCGACCGCCGACACCACCTACCACTACCGAGTCGTCGCCGATAACGGCAACCCCGATGGACCCCGCCTTCGGCGAGGATCGCACGCTCACCACCCGGGCTAACCATCTGTCGCTTGATCACGGCCACCATCAGCAGCTCAGGATCTCCGCAAGCTCGGGCACGTTCAAGCTCACCTTCGCGGGCGAGAGCACCAACGACCTCTTTTTCGACGCGCCGGCGCAGGCGGTAGAGGATGCGCTCGCAGGCCTCCCTTCGGTCGGAGATGGAAACGTCACGGTCTCCGGCGGCCCCGGTGACAACCTCGGCCGCGATCCCTACCTGATCGACTTCATCGGAACTCTCGCTGAAGCCAGCGTTCCAGAGCTGGTGGCCGCCGATGGCGCCGACCCGCTGCTCCGCCAGCCGGGAAATCAGCCCGGTCTTGCCGAGGTCACCGAGCTGCCCGGGCCCCCCGGTTCCGATCGCGCCTGGGAGCAGGTCAATCTGCCCTGACACGGGCGGCAACATCGTCGCTGGCACCGTCGCTATCTCGAGCAACGGTAACCGTGCGGTCTGGGCAGCAGCTCGGAGGTAACCCGATCGCCGATACGGGCTCGGTCAACCAGTTCTACTGCCGAGAGGACGTCCGCGGGCTGGCAGACCCGGAACATCCTCCCCGCCCGCGCCGACATCAGCGGTAGCGTCTGGATCGGTCCAATTGGAATCGGCGCGATCTTTCAAGTCTGATCGCCTACAGCACCAGCAACAAAGGCGAGGACCTCGCCACATATCGAGTCTCACCGGATGCCTCCCCGGTCAAGCTTCACCAGACGCCTGAGGCCCAGCAGGGGGCTACACGATGGGCTCCGACGACGCTTCGACGGTTGTCATGCTCCTGCGCAAGTCGCCTGATCCGGAATTTCCGACGGTCACCGGCGAACCAGGCTTACGAGGTCGGCTCAGGGTTGCCACGCTTCATCTCGATTCTCCCCAACGGGTCACCGATGACTTGCCCCCTCGATAGCGGCGGAGTTGCCGTTGGGCTCTACCCGGGCGGATTGCCGATGCGACATGCGCACTGGATATCGGCGGACGGCGATCTGGTCTTTATCCCCTCCCAGGGCTCGAACTGCAGCGGCCCGTACCGCCTCTACATGCGCCAGCTTGACGCTGAGGAGACCATTGATCTCTCGCCTCCTCCGGTAAGCGGTCCGGATTGCGATTCTGGCTTCCTGCGCTCGACCGATGAGTCCGCCTATTTTTGGACCAGGAAGCGTCAGACCAGTGAGGACGCCGAGCCAACTGGCTGCAGCGACGAGCTCGCCGGCGACATCTACCGCTTCGACTTCGGCGATCAGTCGACGACCTGCTTGACTTGCTCAGTTGAGGGGGCCGCGGTCAGGGTGCCGCGCAACGAACAGGCTGTCCCCGACATTGGCATTCCCGATGACGGCTCGCGCATCTACTTCAAGTCGGCTCGGAAGCTGTTCCTGGGGCCGCGCCTATCGGGATCTATCGGCTCCGCGTCGCGGACGGGGATCTCGCCTACGTTGGCGATGGGTCCCTGGGCGCCGGGTCCCGGGCGTGCTAGAGATCTCGGTAGGCGGCAGCTCTGGCGGCGATTCGACCGCAATAAACGGGGACGGTAGCGTCCTCATCCTGAGATCTAAGAACTCGCGGCTCGACGCGGTCGGGATCGGTGCCGGCAATGCGGGCACCTTGCAGTACTACCGCTATGACGACCGTGATCGTTCGCTGGTTTGCGCCTCGTGTCCTCAAGACGGTTCTGCTCCGGTGGACGATGTCCTCTCCTTTGGTTCCGGAGGCGTTGGGCCAAACATGACCCCACTGACTGAAAATGGCGATTTCGCCTTTGCGACGCCAACGCCGCTGGCCGGCCAGGACAACAACAGCGCCGGGCCCGGGCAGCCGGTCCACGTCGGTGTCGATGCCTACGAGTGGCGCGACGGCCGCTACATCCTGCTGACAGATGGAGTGACCTCTCAGCCTGAAAACTTCCAAACGGCGGTGAATGGGATCACCCCCGATGGAAGGACGGTCTTCATCACCGTGCCCGGGGCGCTCACGGCAGATGCGATAGACGGCTTCCCGCGGACCTATGCCGTCCGTATTGGTGGCGGATTCCGATTCCCCGAAGCGCCGCCCCCCTGCTCGCTCGAGGCCTGCCAGGGCCCACCCTCGCCGGCTCCAACCTACCCAGGCTCCGGCTCCTCCACGAGTTCCGGCCCCGGCAACCAGGGCAAGGATCAAACCCCGAGACGTGCAAGAAGGGACGGAAGTTGAAGCGGGGCAAATGTGTCAAGAAGAAGCAGAAGGGGAAGCACAAGAAACAGAAGGGGAAGCACAAGAAGCAGAAGGGGAAGCACAAGAAGCAGAAGGGGAAGCACAAGAAACAGAAGGGGAAGCACAAGTGATCAACTCACCCCTAGCCCGCCTCTGCACCGGCCTCGTTTGCTTGGCATCCGCTGCCCTGGTCTCCGCGTCGCCCGCATCCGCGGCTCCTGTGTGGAATATCGACCTCCACCATCTGCCGACCAATTTTGAGCCGGGTGGGACAGGAACCGCGACCCTGGCCACGCTGGAGAACGGCTCGGCGCCCTCGACCAACGAGGTGCAGCGTCTGAGCATTGTCGCCCACACCGGGCAGTACCGGCTTACCTATGCCGGGGAGACGACCGGGAATCTCAGCTTCGACGCTGTAGCACCGGCGGTCCGCGCCGCATTGGAAGCGCTGCCCTCGATCGCACCGGGCGACGTCACGGTCGTCGGAGACGCCAACCAGGCTGGTCCCGGGACCGGGAGTCCCTTCACCATCACCTTCACCGGGTCTCTCGCCGCCACAAACGTTCCCGAACTCACGGCCTCTCAAGGCTCGACACCCCTCAGTCGACTCGGCGAGTACTGGGTGGACGTCACCAACGTTGGTCCGGATCCGGCCACAAGTACGGTCAGCGTTCAGATCAACCTGCCATCGGGGCTCACCCGCCACTCCATTGACATCGAGAACGCCCCTGCCTGGACTTGCCCAGGCGGAGCTGGCTCCTCCTCGTTTACCTGCACGACCAATGCAACGATTCCCCGCCACCGCCTCGCACGCAGCCTGATCATCCGCGTCAACGTCGCTCCGGGTGCCAGCGGCGGTTCGCTTTGCCACGGCGACCGTCAGTGGGGGAGGCGCCAGCTCGCCGGCCAGCACGACCGAGGCGACCACCATCAGCGCCACTCCGGCTGGCTTCGGATTCGTTCCGCGGCAGCTGGCTGCGCCGATTTCTATGCGTCCGACGGACTGACGCCGGTACGGGAAGCGGGGTCCCATCCCGAGCAGGCGACCTTCGCCTTCGACCTCAACTCACGTTCGCAGTTGCGGGCCCTGACCAGTCTGACCCATTCCGGATGAACTCGGCCCAGAACATCCGCGACCTTCAGGTCGATCTGCCGCCTGGATTCCTCGGCGATCCGACCGTCCTCGACGAGTGCAAGCCGGCCGAGCTGATCTCCGAGTCCTGCCCGATTTCGAGCCAGGTCGGCCGCTTCGACGGAATCCTCTACCCGATCAACGCCGATCACCACACCGCCTACACCGTCGGCGATCTACAACATGGAGGCACCCGAGGGGTTCGATCGCCGACCTCGGCTTCTCGGTCACCGGCGCCCCCGTCCACATCCGGGCCTCGCTGGATCCGGAACGCAACTACGCGATCCGCACCGTCGTGCCGAACATCACCGAGACGCTGCCCGTCTATCACCTCGAAGGCGACGATCTGGGGCATCCCGGCCGACCCGAGCCACGACTCCGAGCGTTGCCCGATATTCAACTCGGGTCCCCACTTGGGAACCTCCTACAACGGCGACACCACCGACTCATGCCCCGCCGGCATACCTGCGCAAACCGTTTCTGACTGTGCCCTCGCAATGCGACCAACCAGGCGACGATGTCCCTCTCCCACTATGACTCCTGGGACAACATCGGCGTCTTCGGCCCCGACGTCGACTACGACCTGCCGGACAACTTCACCGATTGCGCCGCCTCCCAGGCCGAGTTCGACCCCGACGTCTCGATCGCTCCGACCAACGCCAGCGCCGACAGCCCGACCGGCGTCAACGTGACCGCCTCGGTCCCCTTCAACGACGACCCCGACGAGGTCTCGAACCCGCCGGTCAAGCGCTTTGAGGTGAAGCTCCCGGAGGGCATGTCCGTCAACCCGGCCTTCTGCCGACGGCCTGCGCGGCTGCACCGAAGCCGAGATCGGCATCTCCCATGCCGGCGTGGCCGACACCGAGCCGGTCACCTGCCCCGACGCTTCGCGGATCGGCGCGGTCGAGATCTCGACGCCGCTTCTGCCCACGCCGGTCGACTTCCCCGCCAATCTGCCCGGGCACCGCGCCGCTGCAGGGCTCGATCTACCTCGCCAAGCAACACGAGAACCCGGTCAACTCCGCTCTTCGCCGATCTACACCGATCATCCACGACTGTGAGGGCCGCGGCGTGCTGATGAAGCTCCCGGGCTCGATGATCCTCGACCCCGACACCGGCCAGGTCACGACCGTCTTCGACGAGCTCCCCCAGTTCCCATTCGACGCGCTCTGCGGTCCAGTTTCGCTCCGGTGATCGGGCGCCGCTGATCAACCCGCCGACCTGCGGCACCCACACGATCGAGGGCACGCTCAACACCTGGTCGGTTCCCGATACCGACGTGCCGGTCGACTCCAGCTTCGACGTGACCCAAAACCCCGACGGCAGCCCCTGCTCGACCCCGACCCTGGCCTCTCGCCCCCACAACCCGAGCTTCTCAGCCGGCACCACCAACCCCACCGCGGGCGCCTACTCCCCCTTCGCGCTTGAAGCTGGACGCGAAGACGGCTCCCAGGAGCTCACCTCGATCTCGGCCGCGCTTCCGCCGGGGCTGACCGGCAAGCTGGCCGGCGTCTCGCTCTGCCCCGACGCGGTGCTAAACGCGATCCCGACCGCCCCGGGAACGGGACAGGCCGAAAAGGACAACCCCTCCTGCCCGGCAAACTCAAGCGTCGGCTACTCCAACGCCGGCTCAGGAGCGGGCCCCCTCCCCTTCTACATCCCCGGCACCGCATACCTGGCCGGCCCCTACAAAGGCGCCCCGGTCTCGATCGCCGTGGTGACTCCGGCGGTCACCGGCGGGCTTGACCTCGGCAACGTCGTGATCCGCTCGGCGCTATACCTCGACCCCAAGACCGCCCAGGCCTCGGTCATCTCAGACCCGATCCCGACCATCCTCCACGGGGTGCCGATCCACCTGCGCGACGTCCGGGTGGTGGTTGACCGCGACCAGTTCACGCTCAACCCGACCAACTGCGAGCAGATGGCGCTCACGGGCGAAGTCGGTGGAGCGGGCGCGAGCCTTGTCAACCCAGCCGATGACACCAGCGCGGCGCTCTCGGACCCCTTCGCGGTCCGACGGCTGCCAAAACCTCGACTTCCGCCCGAAGCTGACCCTGAAGTTGAAGGGCGGCACCCGCCGCGGCGCCTACCCGGCGCTCTCGGCGATCCTCGCCCCCCGGCCCGGCGATGCCAACATCGCCTCGGTCTCCGTCGCCTTCCCGCGCAGCGAGTTCCTCGCCAACGAGCACATCCGCACCGTCTGCACCCGCTCGGACTTCGCCGCCGACAACTGCCCGGCGGGATCTATCTACGGCACCGCCACGGCCACCTCGCCGCTGTTTGATTACGCGCTTTCGGCCAACGTCTACCTGCGCACCGGCACCAACCTGCTGCCAGACGTCGTCCCTGACTTCCGCGGCCCCGACTTCCAGCCGATCAGATTCGAGTCCACCGGACGCGTGGACTCAGTCAACCAGGGCATCCGCAACACCTTCGACTTCATCCCAGACGCCCCGGTCACCCGGGTTCTCTTCAGATTGCAAGGCGGCAACAAAGGCCTCCTCGTCAACTCCCGCGACATCTGCAGACGCGCCTACCGCGCCAAGGTGCGCTTCACCGCCCACAACGGCGACAGCATCACCCGCCGGGCCAAGCTGCAGCCCAACTGCAAAAAGCACAAGAAGCGCAAGGGCAAGCGCGGCGGGCACCGCCGCGGCTCAAAGCACCACCGCGCCGGGTCTGCGGCAGCTTAAGGCGATTTGGTGAGTGGGGCGCCTCGCAGGGGTGCGCTCGCCCTCAGTGCCGCGATCGCCCTGCTCGCCGTCTCGGCGACCCTCGCCACGGCTGAGCTGACCGCCCGCGGCAACCTCTTCGTCAGATTTGAGGGCGGCCTGGCCCCCGCGACCTTGCCCCGAGACGCCCTCGCCCCGGTCGAGGTCAGCATCGGGGGCAAGATCAGAGCCCTCTCCGGCGAGCGCCCTCCCTCCCTGCGGAGGATCGAGATCGCGCTCAATAAAGGCGGGCGGCTCAGCTCCCGTGGTCTGGCACGCTGTCACTACGCCGAGCTACGGGCGAGCTCCAGTCGCGGGGCCCGGCGAGTCTGCCGCGACGCGCTGGTCGGCAGCGGCCGCTTCTCGGCCGACACCGCCCTCCCCGAGCAGGCGACCTTCCCCACAAACGGGCGCATTCTCGCCTTCAACGCTCGAAAAGACGGCCGCGAAGTGATCCTCGCCCACATCTATGGCACCGACCCGCTACCGATAACCCGGATCATCGTCTTTGAGATCAAGCGCACCCGCGGCGCCTACGGCACTGTCTTGAGCGCGGCGGTGCCGCCGGTCTCCAACGGCTATGGCTACGTGAAGTCGATGTCGCTGCGCTTTCACCGCAACTACACCTTCAAGGGCAAGCGCCGCAGCTACATCAGCGCCTCCTGCGCCGCTCCGCGCGGCTTCACCGTCGCCACCTTCTCCTTCGCCCGCGCCTCGATGTCCTTTGACAACGGCCGCACGTTGAGGAGCACCTTGGTTCGCACCTGCCGGGTGCGGGGCTGATGTTTAGGCGCATTTCCTAGGCTGGGGATCATGATGAGGAGAGCACCCCTGAGCGCAGCAGTCGTGGCGTTGGCGCTACTGGCGAGCGGCTGCGGTGGGGGAGGGGGCACAACCACCTCAACGGGCCAGAGCGCTTCCAAGCAGAGCAGCGGCGGGTCTTCGACCACAGGCAAGGCCAACCAGCAACGCACCTCCGACAACGGCAGCGCCGAACAACGCTCCTCCGCCTATAACCAGAACCTGCTCCCCTTCGGCACCGATCCGCTCAGCGATGAGCAAATCACCGCGCTGATCGAGAACGGCGAGATCCCCCTCCCGGTCCGCGTCCGCAAGGCCGGCGTCCTCTCGGCCTTCGGCCAGGCTCAGCCGGAGCTCTCGATCATCAAAGTCGCGCGGGCGGCCCCGGTCACCGCGAGCGGTCCCGGCATCTTCACCCTGCGCCTTCGGCTCACCCCCCAGGCCCGCAAGATCCTCAACAACGGCGACTCGCTGCTGATGTATTTGGCGATCAAGTTCTCCCGCTCGCGCACCATGCAGCAGCTCACCGTGCCGTTGAAGCCATAAGTCGTTCGTAGATCGTCTTTTCAGGAGCACCGGCGACTGGGTGTCGTCACCGGGATTTCGATGAAGCTCGACCGCCAGTTCCGCTCCCACGAAAGCGCCACGGCTACCTCGCCGAGGGAATAGCAGACCGCGCCTTCTTCGCCGTCTTCTATCGTTGAGTGACGCTGTGACCGCTAAACGCCCCGCAGGCCTACTTGCCGCACTTGTGATCGCCGTCGCCCTGGCCCTCGCCGGCTGCGGTGGGGGAGGGGATGGGACGAGCACCCAGGCCACCGATTCGACCGCGACCACAGGCACGGACGCAACGACCACCGCCCCGCAGGGAACCTCCACCCAAGGCGCCAAGGGCGGCAACGATCAAAGCCAGAACGGGGGAGGGACCCCACCGCCACCAAGCGCGCCCGCGGACACCTCAAACTTGCCCGAGCCCACCGAGGGCTCAAAGAATGCGGCTCCCGGCGTCCCGGTCTCAAAGGGTGGCGACAACTCGATCCAGACCTGGGGCGCGGAAGCCTCGGCCTCCGAGCGCGAGGAGGTCACCGCCACCCTCCAAGCCTTCTACGACGCTCGCGCCGCCGCCAACTGGGCGAAGGCCTGCACCTATCTCGCCGCCAGGGCGAAGGCGGAGTTCGCCGGTTTCGTCAAGGGCAAGAGCGGCAATGCCGCCTGCGCGGAGGCGATGAGAGGCCTCGCCTCCCAGGTCCCCCAGAGCGCCTTCGCCAGAGAGGCCCGCATCGACTACGTCCTCTCCCTGCGCATCGGGAGAAGGCAACGCCTTCCTCATCTACACCCGCACCGGCGAGAACAAGGTCTACGCCAACGGGTTCGCCGACGAGGACGGGCCTGGAAGGTCGTCTCGGTTGGCCCGACGGTCGTCTACTGAGGCCGTCGAGCAAAGAGGCCGGATGAACAACGTGGTTAGGAATTACAACTAGCCACTCCTGCGCCCGTTCGGCAAGAGCTCTGGTTGACCAAGTGGACTAACTTGGCTAATCTGGATTCGATGTCGAAAGAGGTCACCATCCACGAGGCCAAGACCCAGTTCTCCAAGCTCGTTCGCCGCGCCGAGGCCGGGGAGGAGATCGTCGTGCGCCGCGGTCGCGAGCCGGTGGCGCGCATCGTGCCGTTGGAGAAGCGAGGTGGGGGGGTGACGGGGCGAGGGTCGCTGAAGGACGAGATCTGGATCGCCTCCGACGAGGAGATGAAGGAGGTCGACAAGGAGATCCAGCGCATGTTCGAGGAGGGCGAAGTCCTCCCTGACCTCCCCGACGATGCCGGCGCGGGCAGAGGTTGAGGTTGCTGGTCGATAGCCACGTCCTGCTCTGGCATGTGCAGGACGATCCGCGTCTTGGGTCAAAGCCGACGGCTGCGATCGAGGCCGGGGACGCCGACGTCCTCGTCAGCACCGCCTCCCTCTGGGAGCTTGCGATCAAGTCCGCCCTCGGCAAGCTCACCGTCCCCGAGGACCTCCCCGCGCGGGTCGAGGAAATGGGCTTCGAGTGGCTGCCGGTCGCCGCCGAGCACGCCTGGGCCGTGCGCGAGCTGCCGACCAACCACGGCGACCCCTTCGACCGGCTGCTGATCGCGCAGGCCCGGCTCGAGCGCCTGCCCCTCGTAACCGCCGATTCCCAATTCGCCGATTACGGCGTCGAGGTCATCTGGGAGTAGACGTGCTCGTCGCCTGGCTCGCCTTTCCGCTCGCCCTGGCGGCGATCTGCGCCGGCCTTGGCCTGCTGCTCGACGCGCTGGGCGGGCGACGCCTCCCCGGCGCCCTGGTCGTCCCGGCCGGCTTCGCCGGGCTGATCGTGATCGCCCAGGCGATGGCGCTCGTCGACGCGACCGCGCCCTATGCGGCTTCGCTGGCGATCGTCCTGGCGGCGGTGGGGCTGATCGCCTCGCTGCCCTGGCGCTTCGGCCGCCCCGACCCCTGGCCTATCGGCGCCGCGCTCGCCGCCTTCGCCCTCTTCGCCGCGCCGGTCCTCCTCTCCGGCCATCCCACCTTCGCCTCCTATGGCGACCTGGCCGACACCCCGACCTGGCTGGCGATCGCCGAGCGAGTGATGGAGCACGGCCGCGACCTCGGCGGGCTCGACCCCTCCACATATAAGGCGAACCTCGAGGCGACCCTGGGCAGCGGCGATCCGATCGGCGCCGTCTTGCCCCTGGCCGCCGCCCACCGCCTCCTCGGCGGCGAGGCGGCCTGGAGCTTTCAGCCCTACCTGGCCACCCTGGGCGCGCTCCTCACCCTCAGCGCCTGGCAGATCGCGCGCGCTGTCGACTTTTGGGGTGCTCCAGCCGCCACAAAGTCGACAGCGGTCGAAGAACCGTCGCTTCAACCGCCGCCTTCCTCGCGCGCGGCGCTCGCCTTCCTCGCTGCCGTCCCGGCGCTGATCTTCGGCTACGCGGGGTGGGGAGGGGTGCAGGAGCTGGCCGCGGCGACGCTGCTCGTCCTGGCAGCGTCCCTGGCGCTCCTCCCGCGCCGAGGTGAAACGCGTACACGGGCAAATAGCCGGCGTATGCGTTTCACCTCATGGGTTCCACTCGCGATCGTCGCCCTGGCGCTGCTCTCCACCCTCGCGCCCTGGCCGCCGTCATTCCCGCTGCAGGCCGACGCCTGGCTCGGGACCCTCGCCCTCGCCGCTCTGATCGCCGCCACGCTCGGCCTCTCGATCTGGATCGCCCGCTCCCAGCCCGCCGCCCTGCTCGCCACCTTCGCCGCCGCGCTCACCGCCTGCGCGATCGTCGCCTCCGCCGGCGCCGATCTCGCCCCCTACAACCAACTCAGCGAGCTGCGCCAGATCAACGCCTCCTACGCGAAGCAGGGCCCCGCCCTCGTCTTCGAGCGCACCCCCTACGGCTCCCACTACTTCCTGCGCGACGTCCCGCCCGACGACGCCGGCGACCCGGCGGGCGAGGCAATCGCCCTCAGTCCCTCCGCCAGCGGCAGAGAGCCGCTCGACGCCGACGAGGTCGACTACAGAGCCCTGCTCTCCTACTCGCTCCTCGTCATCCCCCGCTCCCCCGAGCAGAGCCGCCCGCCCCTCCCTTACAGACGCGTCTGGCTGGGGGAGGACTACGAGGTCTGGAGGCTGCCCTCGACCGCCGGCTTCCGCCTCCTCTTTCACATGCCGATCGGCGGTCCGCTCAACGCGATCGGTCTCCCCGACTGCTCCCAGACCGTCGGCCTCGGCCTGCTCGCACTCGCCAACCAGCTCGGCGCCGCCCCCCAGGACATCACCCTGATCGCCGCCGCCCCACGCCGAGGCGACCGCCTCGGCTCCACCGTCGGCGTCTCCGTCGACAGAGCGCAAGAACTCTGCGGTCGCCGCTGGGACTGGATCGAGGCGATCGCCCCGGCGGGGTAGACGCGAGACTCCTGCTCCCACGCTTGACCGCGGAAACGGCAATGTCTATTCTCTTGTGTAGTTATGTACGAAAGAGTTCAGAGGAGGATGGAACAGCTTCCTCGGGGGCGGCACCGGATCTCACGCGAGGACGTCGCCGAGAGCCAGCGGCGGCGGTTGCTGTCCGGGGTGACTAAGGCTCTGGTCGAGGAGGGCTTCGCCCGGCTCACCGTCGAGCACGTCGTCACCAACGCCGGCGTCTCGCGCAAGACCTTCTACGAGTACTTCGACAGCCGCGAGGCCTGCCTGCTCGCCGCCTACGACGCGGCGTCGCGGGAGCTTTGGATGGTGGGAGAGGAGGCGGCGGCGACCGTCGAGGGATGGCCCGCCCGGGTCGTCGCGGCGCTTGCCGCCACCGCCTCCTTCCTCGCCGCCGACCCCGAGCGCGCCCACCTCTTCACCCGTGAGGCCCGGGTCGCCGGCCCCGAGGTCGCCGCCCGCCAGCGCGCCGACGCCGAGCGCGCCGCGGCGCTCCTGCGCGCCGGCCGCGACGAGGACGCCGCGGCCAAGGACCTCCCCGACGCCACCGAGCTGACCCTGGTCGAGAACCTCGCCGCCCTGATCGGCGCCAACGTCCTCAGCGGCGTCGCCGAGATGCTCCCCAGCCTCGTCCCCCAGCTCGCCGAGTACCTGCTCGAGCCCTACCTGGGCGCCGAAAAGGCCAAGGTCGCCGCCGCGATTCCAGCCCCGCCGCCCGCCCGTTCACCCCGCTCCGCTGCGACTTATCTCTGACAGTCAGGGATAACTCGCAACGGAAGTGGTCAGGTCGGAGCAAACGCCTACGATCCCCTCACCATGGCCATGCCGCTGACGACTCGATCGGACTGGCTCGCCTCGAATCCTCCAGCGGCGGAGCGGATGACCGCGACTCTCGCCGGCGTGCCGCGGCGCGTCGCCGGCGGCGAGGACTTCCGGCATGCCGTGCGGGAATTCCTCGATGAGTTCGCGCTTCGCGGCGACGACAGTTCGCGGGCGGATGCGATCGCGGAAGAGCCGGCGGCGACCGGCGACCCACGCCACGACGCCTACCTCGGCGCGCTCGCCGAACATCTGGCCGCCATCCACCATCTGAGCCGTCCGGCATGGTCCGTCGAGCCCGACCGCTTCCTCAGCCGCTTCTGGTTCGTCAGCGACACGCCCGGCTTTCGCGCCGTATCTATCGCCCAGGCCCCGGCCGCTTTCCGCCGGCGCGGCGTCTTCGTCCCCGAACGCTCTCTGCACCGCGTCTGAGCATGGACCGCGGAGAGATCGTCGGCGCGCTCACCGCCCTCGCGGCGGAGTTGGAGCGCCGGGGCGTCAGTGCTGAGATGTACGTCGTCGGCGGCGCCGCGATCGCCCTTGCCTTCGACGAGCGGCGGGCGACGCGAGACATCGAGGCGGTGTTCGAGCCCAAGGGCATCGTCTATGAGGCGGCCGCGGTTGTGGCAGGGCAGCTTGAGTTGCCCGGCGGGTGGCTCAACGATGCCGTCAATGGCTTTCTTGCGGGAAGAGACCCCGCCGCGATGCCGATCCTCGACCTGCCGGGCCTCCGCTGCCTCGCGGCTTCTCCCGAAACGTTGCTTACTCTCAAGGTTCTGGCCCACCGCGTCGGCGAGGACGAGGACGACCTGCGCCTGCTCGCCGCCGAGCTCGGCCTCGAGCGAGCCGATGAAGTCCTCGCGATCGCCGAGCGAACCTACGGCGACAGGCTCGATCCCGCCGCCCGCTTCTTCGTCGAAGAGATATTCGGCGCCGGCTAGGCCGCCCACCCCGTTCCGCTGCGACTTATCTCTGACATACAGAGATAAGTCGCAGCGGAACGGCTCAGCCCGGCGCCACCGTCACCGCCGCCCGCCGCATTTCCTCCGCCGCCTGAGCATGCGTTAACGTATCCGTTATGTCAAAGGGGAATGCGAGCAGCCCCGTCCTCGGACGGACCCTGTTCGAGGCTCGCCGCCAGGCGGGTGTCTCTCAGCGCCGGCTGGCGATCCGCACCGGGATCGCGGCGCCGGCGATCAGCCGCATTGAGAACGGCCACGAGTCGCCTTCCTTCGAGCGCTTCGCCACCTGCTTGCGGGCGCTCGGTTTCGAGCCCACCGTCGAGCTGCATGCGCTTGCCGGCAGTCGGGCCGATCCCGTCCACCTCGCCGCCGAGGCCCAGCTCACCCCCTCCCAGCGCCTGGAGAGCCTGTTCGAGTGGATGCGTTTCGGCGATCGCCTCGCCAGGGCCGAGGTGCGGCCGCTCTCCGGGCGGGAGGATTGAGCGGTGTTCGAGAACCTGCCCTCCGAGCTTGACCGCGGCCCGCTGGACCCGGTGCGGATCTTCGAAGCCCTGCAGCGCCACGAGGTCGAGTACCTGACGATCGGCGGCGTCGCGGTCAACGTCCATGGCCACGTTCGCAACACCCGCGACGTGGACGTCCTGATCGAGTGGAATGCGGAGAACATGGAGCGCTTGGCCGCGGCGCTCACCGAGCTCGGTGCCAATCTCTTCGGAGTCGACGCCGACCTTCTCGATGTCGACCCCCACGACCCAAATGATCTCCTGGCCGGCGGCAACTTCACCTTGCGCACGAACGCCGGGGGGCTTGACCTCTTCGATCCCAGTGAAATCCCCGGTGGCCGCCCTTATGAAGAGATGCGCCCGCGCGCGGTGGAGGCCGTCGTCGAGGGCGTCAGCATCCGCGCCATCGGCTTCGACGACCTGATCCGTCTGAAGCGAGAGTCCGGCCGCGACCAGGATCTGGAGGACGTCGCGACTCTCCTCGCCGCCCGCCGCCCTCAATGATCCGCGGCCGCTCACCCCGTTCCGCTGCGACTTATCGCTGACAGTCAGGCATAACTCGCAGCGGAACGGCCCGCGCAGCGGAACGGCCCGCGCAGCGGAACGGCTCAGCCCGGCGCGACCGTCGTCGCCGCTCGCCGCATCTCCTCCGCCGCGGCCTGAGGGCCGAGGTAGGGGACGAGCATCGCGAAGAGCAGGTCGGGGAAGAGGCCCGGCAGCGCTTCGGCCCGGCTCGCCTGTAGCTCATCGAAGATCAGGCCGGAGACGGCGCCGGCGGACATCATCGCCGTGTTGTTGGGCAGCTCGCGGTTTCCGTTCATCGCCCGCCCGTCCTCGAGGAAGTCGGCGAGCCTGGTCAGCGCCGCCCAGTGGCGCCGCCGCGCGTCGGCGCCGGCGGCGACGACCTCGACCACCGCGGTCCGCGCCAGGAAGGGGTCGATCGCGAACAGCTCGACGATCGTCGCCAGGCCGCGCTCCATCCGCACCAGCCACGGCTGGCGCCCGTCGCAGTTGGCCACGACCTCGCCCATCACCCGCTCGGCGATCATGTCGTAGGCGGCGAGGAAGCAGTCGTGCTTGTCGTCGAAGTGTTTGTAGAAGGTGGAGCGGGAGGTGTCGGCCGCCTCGATCACGTCGGCCACCGACGTCGCCTTGTAGCCCTTCTCGCCGACGACGCGCACCATCGCCTCCAACAGCGCTTTGCGGCGTGTATCCATGGCTAACAAGGGAGTTTAGGTCGTTTGAACACGTGCGTCTATAAATAGACGCCTCCCTTGTACTGCCTGCGTACCCGAACCTCTTACAGCTTCGCCTTCGCTACCTCCCTGGCGGCGACGTCTGGCCCTAGATAGGGCGTCAGCGCGGCGAAGAGAACGTCAGGGAGTATTGCAGGCAAGTGCTCCGCCCGTCCAGATAAAAGTTCATCGACGACCAAGCCGGCCACGCCGCCGATCGCCATCCGCGAGACGTTCGCCGGCAAGCCCCGCCCCCCGGGGGCGAAGTCGCGCCCGTCGTCGAAGAGCGGCGTCAGCCGCTGCACCGCGGCCCGGTAGCGGCGCTGCGCCGCCGGCCCCGCCGCGCCGACGTCGACCAGCGCCAGCCGCGCCAGCGCCGGCTCCTCGGCCAGCGCCTCCAAAAAAGTCGCCAGCCCCGCCCGCGCCCGCTGCGGCCAGTCGCCCTCGGCTCTGTCGTAGACATCGCCCACCCGACGCACCAGCGCGTCGACCGCCGCGTCGTAGGCGGCGAGGAAGCAGCCCTGCTTGTCCTCGAACATCTCATAGAAGGTGGTGCGGGAGATCCCCGCCTCGCGGGTCAGGTCGGCGACCGTGCTCGGCCCGTAGCCTTTCTCCGCGACGACGCGGATCGTCGCCTCCAGCAGCCGCTGCCGCTGACTACGGGCGACCACCTCTGGCGGCAGGCCGTGGCGGCCCCGGGGAGGCCGCCACCCCCCTATTTCTTTGGCCCCCCTGCCTCTCGCCACGCGGGCTATCCCCCTACGCGTAGCGATCTCTCGGCCTCCCGGGACTGGCGGAGCGCCTCATCCTGGCCGAGGTAGGGAACGGTTGTGATGTAGACGATGTCGGGAAGCAGCTCGCGCAGGCGGTCGGCGTTGCCGGCGAGGATCTGGCCGACGATCAGCGATTCGGCTGCGGCCAGCGCGGCGCGCCCGGCGCTGGAGGGGATGCCCGGGTCCTCCATCGGGTCGTCGCGGCCGCGATCCAGCAGCGCCTGCAGGACCCGCTTGCCGGAGGAGTAAAGCTCGGTCCCGCGCTCTCCGGTGGAGGGCGCCTCGACCATCGCCATGCGGGCGAAGGCGGGCCGGCTGGCGAGCAGGTCGAGGAAGGTCTCCGTCGCGTCGCGCACCATCGCCGCCCACGGCTTGTCGGGGGAGTAGACCTCGACGATCCGCCCCATCGCGTCGGCCAGCGAAAGCTCCATCGCGGCGTGGAAGCAGTCCCCCTTGTCGCGGAACAGCTCATAGAAGGTGGCGCGGGAGACGCCCGCCTCTCTGACGATGTCGGTGATCGTCGTCGCCCCATAGCCCTTTTCCGAGCAACTCTCGGCCATCGCCATCAGGATCCGCTCGCGCTGGGAGTGGGCGACCAGGGGCTCCGGAAGGTCCGCCCGCCCCGCCGGCAGCCGTTCGTCGGCAATCAGGCCACCAAGCTCGTCATTTGGCTTGGGAGCGCCGTTTCCTTTGTCGTTGGGAGAGGCTGTAGGGGACATGCAATGACTCCTCAGTGCAGACAACCCTGTTTAAGTAAACGAGATTGTACACCCCTGAGGCTGTCTGTGGACACTCCCGTACCGAATTAACAATCCGAGCCCTCTTCGGACGTCATTCGGGGTCGCCCAACACCGCTTTCGACTTTGTGGTCGTTGGGGCCGCCCAAAAGTCGAAATGGGCCGGGGGTCGGGGGTCTGGGAGGGATTAGGCGGCCTGGCGGGGTAGGAAGGCGGCGGTTCTGCGCAGCGTGTCGCTCACCTCCCGCGGTTTGTATTTGATCTGGTAGTGGCTGAAGCGCAGATGGGTGAGCCCGGTTGAGGTATGGGTCTGGTCGCGACGATTGTCGCTGCTCTGGGTGAACGGAGTGCGGTGGTAGCGCAGGCCGTCGGTTTCGATCACCAGCCCCAGGTCCGGCCAGAAGAAGTCGACCTCGAAGCCGTTGACCCACTGCTTGGTAAGCGGTTGCGGCAGGCCCGCCGCCCGCGCGATCGGCCGGAAGTGCATCTCCAGCTTGGAGTCGGAGAGGCGGAAGGTGCGCCTGTCGAGCAGCGTGCGCAGCACTCGCACGCCCGGTTCGCCCGCGTACTCTTCCAGCGCCTCGCGCAGTGCCTCGGGGTCGATCAGGTCGTGCTTGTCGGCCTCGTTGACGGCGCGCTCGAGGGTCTCCGGGCCCACCTCCGTCGCCCGATCCAGCAGCGTCCGCACCAGGCAGGTCACGGGGATCCCGTTGCGTCTCGTCACATCCTCCTCCGGCAGCGACGGCCGGCTCCTCACCCGCAGCCCGGCCCGCCGGTGCTCCCCGTGCCGCCGGATGCTGATGTCGATCCGCCCCCACCGTTCCTTCCCGATTCCCCACAGAGCCGCGGCGCTGCCGTGGCTGAGCATCGCTCCCTCGCCGCAGGCGAGAACCGCCGCCATCCACCATCCCTCGCGCGTCAGGTCGGGCCGGCCCACCGCATAGACGCCGCGCATCACCGGATGCAGGCGCCCCGTTGCCACGCGGTGCTTGATCGCCGCCGGGCTGAACCCGAGCCCGACCAGGTCAGCCCGGGTCAGCACCCCGTGTTGTCTCCGCGCCAGCGCCCAGGCGCGAGCGCTCCGTCCCCCAGACCCCTCCCCGGCCCTCGCTTTCGACTTTGTGGTCGCCATTGCCACCAATAAGTCGACAGCGCTGGGAATTCGCCCCCCTGTTTTCGGGGGCCGACGCGTCTCCAAACGGCTCCGCCGGCCGCTCCACCCCAAAAACTTTTGTCGCGCAAATGGCTTTGGTAAGCCAACAATAGGCGGCATACCAAAGAAGTACCTGGACAAGACGCGACAGGTATGCAAAAGTGACCACGCGCTCCCACAAAGAGCGCCACAGGGAACAACCTCAGCCCTCAGACGGGCAGAGGTCAAGTTCAGGGAAGCGAGCCGCTCGGGAAAGCGACTCGCCAGGGAAACAAGGGGAGAGGTATCGCAGTGAAACGGGACGCAAAGGCACCGCCGGAGGCGAGCAGCCTGCCCATTCACAAAGTCTTCGAGGGCCGAATCGGCCCTCAACCGGCGTCCGACTGCTCTCCCTGGCATTCGGCGTCCCGGGGCTCGTCTCGCTTTGACGCCAGTCAGGAGACGAGCCCCACACCTTCTTCATCTCACGCAGCACCCGCCGCGGGCCCGATGGCCCGCGTCGGCCTCATTGAGCAGTCAACCCGCCGGGGGGATGGGTTCCCGCCGGCGATGTCAACAAGGCCGGCCGGGCTAATCCCGGCGGGCGCTACACAAGGAGAGAACATCTCATGTTGAATCGATTCCGTAGCCACTTCGGCACGGCCGGTTTGGTCGTGGCGATCATGGCGCTTGTCGTCGCCCTCGCCGGCGGCGCTGTTGCCGCACAGGGTGGCGGCGACCAGGTCGCCTCCGCTTCCAAGAAGCACAAGAAGAAGAAGAAGGCCAAGGCCAAGCGCGGTCCGCAGGGCAAGCGCGGTCCCGCCGGTCCGGCTGGTCCCGCTGGTCCTGCTGGTCCCGCTGGTCCTGCAGGCGCCAAGGGCGATAAGGGTGACACCGGCGACAGAGGTGGTAGAGGCGGCGACGGCAACGCCGGTCAGGGCGTCTCCGTCACCAACGAGGACCCCGGCTCCAACTGCCTCAACGGCGGCAAGAAACTGACCTCCGCCACCGTCGACTACGTCTGCAACGGCGAGAACGGAAGCAACGGCAACGCCGGTTCGCCTTGGGTCGTCAATGCGGCTCCTCCCGGCGCGGTGATGAAGGGCACCTGGTCAGCCCACGGTAGTGCCGCCTCCGCCGGAGAGAATATTCCAATCGGATTCAGTTTCACCGTCCCGGTCGATACCTCTGTCGTGGGGAATCTCGTCCACTACACCGAGGGCGGCGGAAGTGATTTCATCGGCTGCACGGGCAACGTAAACAACCCGACGCCGTCGACGATGGCGGGCGACTTTCCCGGCATCATCTGCGCGTACTATCCGGATTCCAGCACCCTAGGAAAGCCGGAAAACCTCACCCTCCCCGGCCCCGTCGCTGGCGGCACGGGGGCCGGAACTGGAGCTGGACTTGTGACCGACTCCAGTGCCGTCGCCGCAGGTGTCTATGACGTGCGTGGGACCTGGGCCTTGGTGGTTCAGCCCGGCTCCTGACCGGACTGGAACAGGCGATCTCGATGACATGCCCACCTCGGACGCTGCCGGCGTCCGAGGTGGGTTGATCGCCCCCAACGGTCCGGCAGTCACGACAGGCCGGCTCCTCGACCGAAAGCCAAAGGACACGTAGATGAGATCACGCTCCGCACCGAAGCTACGTCGCCTCACCTGCCTCTTGCTGGGACTCGCCGCGCTTTGCGCGGCGCTGGCGCCGGCGTTTGCCCAGGCCCGGACCACGCGTCCCTACCAGAGCTCCTTCGGCTCGTTTGCAACGCGTACTCCCGGCGCGGTGGCGGTCGATCAGGCAAACGGCGACGTCTACGCGGTGGACCAGTCGGCCAGCGAAGTCAAGATCTACCGCTTCAACGCCGCCGGGGCGCCGAAGAACTTCACGGCGGGGCCGGACGCCGGCACCAACACCTTGACCATCCCGTCGAACCCCAGCGCCCGCCCTGCTTCAATCGCGATCGACAACTCGGGGGGGCCGCTGAACGGCACGATCTACATCAGCGACGGCGCGGCCAAGGTGGTCAGGGTGTTCGCGGCAAGCGGCGCGGAGCTGGGGCAGCTGACGGGGACCGGGGTCGAGGGCGGCGGGTTCTTCTCGGTCTTCGGAGCGGCGGTCGATCAGGCAAACGGCGATCTCTACGTCAGCGGCACGGTCACCAATCAGGACTTCACCAACCACAGGGTCTGGCGCTACTCGCCGGCGTCGCCGGTAGGTGGGATCGAGGACACCGATTACACGCTGGTGGGGGCGATCAACGTCGATTCTCCCGCCTCGATGGCGGCGGATGGCGGCAAGCTCTACGTCGTCCATAACGCGTCCGGTGGCGGCACGGGGCCGGTGGAGCGCTACGCGGCGGCGGACTTCTCGCCCGGGGTGAGCCAGGCGATCGGGACGGTGGTGGACAGCGCCGGGGTCTCCGCGGTCGCGGTGGATCACACGACCGGGGAGGTCTACGCCAATGAGGGCAAGAGCATCGCGGTCTTTGACGCAAATGACACCTTCAGCTATCGCTTTGGAGCGATCGGGCTATTCGGCTTTAAGTCGGCGGGGATCGCGGTGAAGAGCGCGGCCTCGGGCCCGGCGAGCTTTGCCTACGTCGGGGATCCGTCCAGCCAGCACCAGATCGATGTCTTTGGGGCGCCGAGCAAAGCCCTCACCTACACCCACCCCCAAATCGCGAGCTTTGGCCCCGATGGGACCGCGGCGACGAGATTTAGCTTGCTGAGCCCGGAAGAGTTTGCCTTCAGGTCGGCGAACCGCGGCCTCTACATGCTCGATTACGGAGTCCCGGGGGTCTTTGGCTTTGACGTCTCGGCGGGACCGGCGTTCGCGGGGCTGAGCGGCTTTACGCCGCTGGGCACCGCCGCGCTGGAAATTTCCGGCACCGGCGCCAGGTCCAGCCTGGCGGTCGATGACAGCGGCGGGGCCTCGGCGGGCAACGTGTATGTGGCCTCGGGGGCGACCAACCTGATCTATGGCTTCGATGAGACCGGGGCTGGGCTGGGGGGTTTCCCGGTGGACCCGGCGACGGCGCCGGGGGCGCCGGATGGCTCGCCGACAAGACTTTGCGGGGCGGCGGTGGATTCGACGGGCAAAGTGTGGATCGCCAACCTGGCGAGCAAAAAGATCCTCACATACAGCGCGGCGGGCGCCTACTTGGGCTCGGTCGACACCACGGCCCAGGCGGGGGGCCCCTGCCACTTGGCCTTTAACTCCGCCGATGATCTCTACGCGGACATCAACTCCAGCGGGGTGTGGAAATACAGCGCCGCCTCCGGCTACACGGCGGCCACCCAGGTGGTGGGAGGGGACCCGGGCTTCAGCGCCCAGACGCACTCGATGGCGGTTGACCCCGCGGATGATCACCTCTACGTGGTGGAGTGGAGCCCGAAGAGCTGGGTCGATGAGTTCGATCCGGCGGGCAACTTGGTGGAGGAGTTCGCGACCGACCTCGGGGGCTCCTTCGGGGCGATCGCGGTGGACTCGGCCAACGATTACCTCTACATCGGCGACAGCAACAACGGCCAGAGGGTGGTCCGGGTCTTGGGGCCGGGGGTCCTTTTGCCCGAGCCGTCTTTCAAACCGGCCTCGGCGCTCGCCAACGCGACGGCGACGATCAACGGCGAGGTGGTCACGCAGGGGCTGGCGCTTTCGGATTGTCACTTCGAGTACGTGAGCGGGGTCGCCTTTGCCAACAGCGGCTTTTCGGATCTGTCTTCGGGGGACAGCGTGCCGTGCACGCCGGGGGCGGGCTCGATCCCGCTCGACCTCGACGCACATCCGGTCAGTGCCGACATCTCCGGCCTTGAGACCAACACCGCCTACCGCTACCGACTGGTCGCCACCAACGCCAACGGCAGCGCGCAAAGCGAGGCGGGCGCCCTCTCCACCACCGGCCCGCCGCAGGTGGAGAGCACCGGCGCGCCGATCCGCTCCACCGACACAGCCCAGCTGACCGCCCGCGTTTACCCGGTGCGCGCGGCGACCGACTACCACTTCGAGTGGGGGACGGACACCTCCTATGGCCACAGTACGACCACCCGCTCGGCGGGGGAGGGCGATCAGTTCAAAATGATCGCCGAAGAAATCGACGGCCTGGCGCCCAACACCACCTACCACTACCGGATCGTCGCCGATAACGGCAACCCCGACGGGGCCGCCGTGGGCGCGGATATGACGGTTAAGACCCGCGCCTTCGATGAGCCGCTCTCCCACGGCAACTACCCCGGCCCGCCCGGCTCAGACCGCGCCTATGAGCAGGTCAGCCTGGCGGATGCAAGCGGCAACCCGGTCAGCATCGTGCCGGCTCTCTCAACCGACGGAAACCGTGCCCTCTACGGGATCGCCGGCGGCACCCCGATCGCCAGCACCGGCAGCTTTCTCAGCCTCTACTTCGCCCAGCGCGACCCCGAGCCCCACCCGACGCGCGGCTGGCAGACGAAGCTGATCACGCCGCCGCGCGATGAGCTCGTCGGCCCCTCCTGGAATGACATCGCCGCGACCGAGGACCTCTCCTCGGTGGCGGCGCGCAACGCGGAGACCGTGCTGGGCAGCGGCGGCTCGGTGATGTGGCGACTGCACGCGGACGGCGTGCCGGAGAAACTCTTCTTCAGTCGCCGCGCCGCGGGAGTTCGACACCAACGCGATGGGCATCGCCGCGGACACCTCCACCGCGGTGGCGACGTTGAAAGGCGGCGCGCTTGACCCCGCCTACCCGGCGGCGGCTACCACCTTCAACCTCTACGCGCTGGCGGGCGGGGCGCCAAACTGGTCAGCCTTTTGCCCGGCGAGATGGTGCCCTCCTGCGGGGTGCCCGATCACAACAGCGTGCTGGCGCCGACGCAAGCCTCCCACCCGGTCTCCGCCGACGGCTCGTTGGTCTTTTTCGTGAGCCAGGGCAACAGTTGCCCGGGCCCCGCCCAGCTCTACATGCGAGACCTGGGCGGACAGCAGACCAAGCTCCTCTCGGGGCCGGCGCTCTCGGGGCCCTCCTGCGGGGCGGATCTGATCAAAGCGATTCCCGGGGCGGCCTTCTTTTTCACCGCGACGCGGCTCAGCGGCGAGGACAGCGAGCCGGCGAGCTGCAGCGAGGGCGGCGACGTCTATCGCTATGAGATCGCGACGGGCGAGCTTGATTGCGTGACCTGCGTGGTGGCGGGGTAGACGCCGACGTCGTCGGGCGGGCCAACGGGGATCTTCCCCAGTACATCTCGATTCCCGAGGACGGCTCGCGGGTTTACTTCACCAGCGCCGCCCACCTGTTGGCGGGGACCCCGCCGGCGGGGCAGAGCGCGGTCTACCGGGTGATGGTGGGAAGCGGGGAGCTGGCCCTGCTCGGCGCGTTCAGTGAGCGGATCGGCTTCTCTACCAGGCCGATCTCCGCCGACGGCTCGCGAATGCTTTTCACCTCTTTGGCGACGGCGCTCAATCAGCTGGGCGGGACCCAAAACGGCGCCAAAGAGCAGGCCTACCTCTACAACGACGAGGACCGCTCGCTGAGCTGCATGTCCTGTCCGAGCGACGGCTCGGCGCCCCTCGGCGAGGTGAACGAGGTGAAGCTCTCTGTGGCGGGCGATAACGCCGCCTTCGCGACGCCGACGCCGCTTTTGAGCGCCGACCAGAACACTTCGCCCGTCGGCGAGGACCCGGTCGAGGGCACCGACATCTATGAGTGGCGCGACGAGCGGCTGATCATGGCCACCGACGGGCGACCCAGTGGCTGCCCGATACGCAGCCGATCCCGGTCGGCTTCAACCAGACGGGCCGTGACCTTTCTTCATCGCCTCGGCCCAGCTCACCCCCGACGCGGTGGACTCCTTCCGGCGCCTCTATGACGCGCGGATCGGCGGCGGCATCGAGTTCCCGCCGGCAGCGCTGCCGCCCTGTGATCTCAACTCCGGCGGCTGCGAGGGCCCCTCCAGCAGCGCTCCCGATCAGCCCGGCTCCGGCAGCGCCGTCTTTGAGGGTCAGCGCAACCCGCAGCTCAAATGGCCCGCCCGCCAAGAAGCGCTGCCGCAAGGGCCAGCGCAAGGTCCGCTCTCACGGCAAGGTCCGCTGCGTCGCTAAGAAGCACAAACACAAGGCAAAGCACCGCAAGCAAAAGCACCGCAAGCACCATCGCGGCAGCACAAGCGAGCCGCCAATCACAACGGGGGGGCGCGCTGATGAGGACTCGACCGCGGCCGCCTGCCTTCTCATTGCGGGCCTGCTTTCGCTCGGCTTCGCCGGGAGCGCCTTCGCGGCCCCGGCGCTGACCCTCGACATCCACCACAACCCCACCAACTTCACCCCCGGGGGGAGCGGCGAGTCATTGGATCGACATCGCCAACGTCAGCGGCACTGCGACCGCGGGCACGCTCACCTTGCAGGTGAAACTGCCCAACGGCTTCACCCGCAGCGAGGTGTGGAAGAACAAAATGACAGTCTCCGCGAGGGCCGGCATGGGACTGCCCGGGCACCGTGGGCGACTCGACGGTCACCTGCACTACCACGAGACCCGCTCGGGCGCCAGCCGCGAGGACCCAAACCTCGTGCCTCAAGGTCAACGTCAGCGGCTCGCTACCCGCCGGCATCGACCGCGTGATGACCGCGACGTCTCCGGCGGCGGCGCGGCGGATGCGCCGCCCGCGCAGGCTGCCTCGCGGGGCTCGCGGCCTGCGCGATCGAGTCACCCACGTGGACACCCGACCCGGCCGACTTCGGCATCCTCGCCGCCACCTTCGCCCCCGACTTCGCCGCGGCCGACGGGATCACCCCCGCGCGCCAGGCCGGCGGGCTCCACCCCGACTTCTCACCGTCCCCTTCGATCTCAATACGGTCGATGCCCCCGACCCCGGACAACGCCCCGTCGAAAGGCCGCCGGCGGGCGATCCTCGCAACCTCGAGGTCGACCTGCCGCCGGGCTTCGTCGGCAACCCCACCGCGGTCGAGCGAGTGCGCGGCGGCGAACTTCTCGCTCGGCGACCTGCCCGCGCCAGCTACGTCGGCCAGGTGGAGCGCTGACCATGCCGATCATCGCCCCCGGCGACACAGTTCGGCTTCAACAATCCTCAACAAGCCCGTCTTCAACCTTTCCCACCCACGCGGGACGCTCACCGACTTCGCCTTTGTGTCAACGGCAACCCCGTCCACATCAGGGCCTCGCCTCGACCCCGGCGCGGGCTATGCGATCACCACCGCCGTCCCCGATGTCAACGAGACCCTCCCGCCCTTTGACCAGAGGCTGACGCTTTGGGGGGTGCCCGCCGACTCCAGCCCACGACTCCGAGCGCTGCGGCGACTTCGCGAACGACGCTCCGACCACCGAGTGACTGCCCCTCCGACGGCGCCGCTCGAAGCCCTTCCTCACCACCCCCTTTGAGTGCGGCACCGAGACGACGTTTACCTTGCGCGACTACGACTCCTGGGAGAACCCGGGCGTCTTCGGCCCCGCCGATCACCCACGCGCCTGCCGGCCAGCTTCCGGGCTGCGACCAGGTCCCCTTCGCCCCGACGGTTTCGGTCGCCCCGACGAACAACGCCGCCGACTCCCCCTCGGGCCTCGACGTGCAGATCGATCTGCCCCAGCACAACAACTGCGACCCGGGCCCGCCGGTGAGCTGCGACACCGCCACCTCGCCGCTAAAAGACGCCACCGTCACCCTGCCCGAGGGCCTCACGGTCAACCCCGCCACGGCCAACGGCCTGGATGCCTGCACCCCGGCGCAGATCGTCACTCGGCAGCGATGACCCGATTCAGTGCCCCGACGGCTCAAAGGTCGCCGACGCGGAAGTCGACCACGCCGCTTTTGCCCGACCCGATCGAGTGGCGCCTCTACCTCGCCTCCCAAAACGACAACCCCTTCGGCAGCCTGCTGGCCGGCTACCTGGTCCTCTCTGACCCCGACCGCGGCATTCTGATCAAGATCCCCGGCCGCATCGAGGTCGACCCCAACACCGGCCAATTGACGGCGGTCTTCAAAGACAACCCGCAGCTGCCCTTCTCCAAACTTGAGCTGCACTTCAAGGCGCGGCGCCCACGCCGCCCTGATCACCCCGAAGACCTGCGGGGATTACGCCGCATCGGCCGAGTTCGCCCCCTGGTCGGGCAACGCCGCGGCGCAGCCGCCCGTCGACAGCTTCACGATCTCCCAGGGCCCCAGCGGCGCCTGCCCCACCGACCCCGCCGCGCTGCCCAACAGCCCGAGCTTCGATGCCGGCCCGGTCTCCCCGGTCTCAAAGAACTACAGCCCCTTCGTCTTGCACCTGCGCCGAGCCGACGGCACCCAGCGCTTCGGCGCCTTCAACGTCACCTTGCCGCAGGGCCTGACCGGCAAGCTGGCGGGCACTGCGCTTTGCCCAGACGCGGCGCTGGCGGCGGCTGAGTCAAAGTCGGGCAAAGCCGAGCAGGGCGCACCCTCCTGCCCGGCGGACTCCCACGTCGGCGAAGTGGTCGCGGGAGCCGGAGCGGGCAGCCCCTACTACGCCCACGGCGACGCTTACCTCGCAGGCCCCTACAAAGGCGCCCCGGTCAGCCTCGCGGTGATCACCCCGGCGGTCGCCGGGCCCTTTGACCTGGGCACGATCGTGATCCGCACCCCGCTTCAGATCGACTCCAAGACGGCGCAGATCACCGCGCTCAGCGACCCGATCCCCCAGATGCTGCAGGGCATCCCCACCGACGTGCGCTCCATAGACGTGATCATGGACCGCCCCGAGTTCACCCTGACCGGCACATCCTGCGACCCGGCCTCGATCGACGGCCTGCTCACCTCGACCTTGAACCAGGCAGCGCCCTTGTCGGTGCGCTACCAGCTCTCCGATTGCGGCCGGCTGCCCTTTAAGCCGAAGATCAGCCTGCGGCTTAAGGGCAAGACAAAGCGCGGTGGGCACCCGGCGCTGACCGTGGTCTTGAAGGCGCGCCCAGGGGACGCCAACATTTCCAGCCTCTCGCTGGCGATGCCGCGGAGCGAGTTCCTCGAGAACGCCCACATACGCACGATCTGCACCCGGCCCGACTTCGCCGCCGACAACTGCCCCAAGGGCGCGGTCTACGGGCAGGCCACCGTGCAGACGCCGCTTCTGGACTACGCCTTGACCGGCAACGTCTACCTGCGCTCCTCCGACAACCTCTTGCCCGACCTTGTCCCCGACCTGCGCGGCCCCGCCTACCAGCCGCTGCGAGTCGAGTCGGCGGGGCGCACCGACTCGGTCAAGGGTGGCATCCGCAACACCTTCGACTTCATCCCCGACGCGCCCTTCACCAAGCTCATCACCAAGCTGCCCGGCGGTAACAAGGGCCTTTTGGTCAACAGCCGAGACATCTGCAAGCGCACCTACCGGGCGACGGTCAAATACACCGCCCACAACAACGCCACCTACGTCGATCACCCGAAGCTGCGGGTGAAGTGCAAGGGCAAGAAGCGCAAGGGCAAGCGCAGGGGGCATCGCCGCTCGGGGCGAATCGCCTACCGCGCCGCGGTCAGGTAGGGGAGGGCGGGTCGACTGCCTTCCACCAACAAACCCCGCCGCGCGGCTAACGGACGCTTCTTTGGCGCCGCGGTTGCCCGCTGTGCTGCGGTTGTCGGCGGGTGCATTCTGATCGGGACGGGGGCACTTGCCCCCAGCGCCCAGGCCGCCGCCGGTGATCCCCTCTTCGCCTTCATTCCCAAGCCGGAGCCTTCACCGCCGATCGGGGACGTGCCTCCAGCCATCCCGCCCCCCAACGGCTACTTGAACGGCCCCTGCGGTCTCGCCGTCGACTCGGGTGGTCGCTTCTACGTCGCCGATCATTACCACAACCGCGTTCATGTATATGACGGTGCCGCCGACTATCTAAGCAGTCCTCCCGTCTACGGCAAACGCGGCTACATCACCCAGTTGTCGACTTCCAACCCCGATGCCGGCCCCTGTTACCTGGCTCTCGACTCCGCCGGCTACGTCTACGTCGGCGACTACCACGGCGCCGTTCGCAAGTACTCGCCGGACGTCTATCCGCCAACGGCGGGCGCCGACCCGCCCGATACTGGAACCCCCTACACCGACGCGGGCCTTATCGACTCCGGCCCCTCGACCGGGCTTGCGGTCGATTCCGCCACGGACGACCTCTACGTCAACCTGCGCGACCGCGTCTCCGTCTATGACTCCACCGGAACCCACCAGCTCGACATCGGCGTCGGCGAGTTGGGAGAGGGCTACGGCGTCGCCGTATCGGGCTACCCGGGCACGGCGGGCTTCGTCTACGTCGCCGATGCCTCAGACCACATGGTCAAGGTCTTTGACCCCGGCGACGGCAGCAGATATCCCGACAACCCCAGCGCGACGATCGCCGGCCCGCCGGGCGACTTCAACTCGCTGCGCGACTCGGCCGTCGGCGTCGACGACACGACAGGGGACGTCTACGTCATCGATGACATCCAGTCCGCCGGCACCGCGCAACCACGGGGGCGAGTTCAGGTCTTCAACTCCTCCGGCGGCTATCAAGGCCATCTCAAATACGATGTCGTCGACGGTGCACCGAGCGGGATCACCGTCGACAACTCCGCCGTCAACCCGAGGCGCGTCTACGTCACCTCGGGCAACACCCACTCCGCCGGGATCTATGCCTATAGATATGGATCGGCGACCAATGCCGCCCCGCTGGCGCCGAGCATTCCGCCGCTGCTCGGTGGCGACACCCTCTTTCCCACTGTGCCGATCGGCGCCGCTGCGCCCCCGCCGGGCGGGATTGCCTGCGATGGCGACGCCTGCCAAGTACTGCCGCCGGTGCCGGTCGACCCGACCCTGACCACGCTGCTCAAGGGCATCGGCAACCCCGAGCCCCACTACAAACGCTACAGGCACCGCGCCAAGAAGAAGAAGAAGAAGCACAACCACAAGCGCCGAAAGGCGCACAAGGGCAAAAAGAAGCACAAGCGCCCCGCCGCGGCGGCGAGGGCGAGTTTGGCGGGATCCACCCAAGTCGCGGTGACGGGCCCAGGCGTCACCCAGCCCACGCTGACCATCGGTGCGGAAGGTGGCACCGGCGCTCCCATCGCCCTTGGGCTTCTCCCCGGCGCTGCCGGCTTTGACGCCGCCGTCTGGAGCGACGGCGAGGCGGCGACTCAAGCCGGCTCTCACCCCTACTCGCTTGAGTTCGGGGTCGGGCTCGACCAGGGGGGCGGGCCGAGCGATCTGCGCGATCTGCGCATCGAGTTGCCGCCCGGGTTGCTGCTCAACTCGGGCTTCAGCGCCACGCTCTGTTCGGCGTCCCAGTTCAGCACGCCGCGTGCCTCCAGCTCTCCCTTTGCGGGCAGCCTCTCGGGGGAGAGTTGTCCTGACCGAAGCCAGGTGGGCACGGTAGAGGTGAGAAGCGGCGCCGATGGGACGAGGAGATTTGGCCTCTTTCAGATCGACCCTGTCGCTGGCTCGGCATTCCGACTCGGCGCCTCTCCTTTCGGGCAACCGCTCGTCTTCGAAGCGCAGATCGACTCCGATCAGAGAGGCACCTACCTGGTGCTCAGCGCCACAGATGTCCCCGGGGGCCTTCAGGCGCAGGGCCTCAATCTGGCGTTGTGGGGGGCGCCCTGGGACGCCACCCACAACGCCGAGCGCGGCAACTGCCTAAACGAGGCCGGGCCGGGCTTCCCCTGGGCCAAGTGCAGCGTCGGGGACCCTCTCAGTATTCCTCCGCGAGCCTTCCTCACCCTGCCGACTGAGTGCCGCGACTCACTTGTCTTCTCGGCCGTGGTCGGCTCCTGGCAGCAGGGCGGAGAGCAGAACGCGACCGCGGTCAACCGCGACTCCGGCGGCGACCCGGCCCCGATCACCGATTGCTCCTCGTTCGCCTACAGCCCCACCCCCGAGGGCTACCTCAGTGTCTTGAAGGCCTCCTCTTCATCGGGCTTTGCCTTCCGCTTCTCCGACAGCGACCAAAACGGCCACCCCGACCCCGGCCTCGCCAACCCTCGCCGGCGCATCCGCGCCTTGACCCGCAAGATGGTCGTGGCGCTGCCTCAGGGCGTCACCCTCAACCCCTCCCTCGGCGCCGGGCTTCAGACCTGCTCTCCCGCCCAGCTTGCCAACGAGTCTGCCTTCAACCCGCCCGGTGCCGGCTGCCCCAATGGCGCCAAGATCGGCACCTTCAGCATCCGCCTCCCCTTCTATGACGGCCTGCTCACCGGAGGGATGTATCTGGCGCAGCCCGACGACTCCGCCACCTCCGCAGCGGGAGCCGAGAACCCCTTCGACACTTTGCTCGCGGTCTATCTGATCGCCAAGTCAGCCGACCGCGGCATTCTGATCACCGCCCCCGGCAAGCTCGTCCCCGACCCGAGCGACGGCACCCTGACCGCGACCTTCGACGACCTGCCCCAGCTGCCGTATACCGACCTCGAGGTCAACTTCAAGACCGGCCAACGGGCGCCGCTGGTCTCCCCGCCTTCATGCGGGCTGGGCGACTACGAAGATCACTCTGACCCCATGGGCGGTGGGGGCGGCGAGCAGAACGGCCAACTCCCTCTCGCCGATCAACTCCGGCATCGACTTCGGCCCCTGCCCAGACGGCTCGACCCCGCCCTTCTCACCGGGTGCGATCGCCGGCGGGGTAAACGCAAACGTAGGCTCCTACACCCCCTACTACATCCACCTCAGCCGCAAGGATCAAGAGCAGGAGATCACCTCCTACTCCTTGGAGCTGCCGAAGGGCATCACCGGCAAAATCGCCGGAATCCCCTTCTGCCCGGAGGCGGCGATCGAGGCGGCGCGGCACCGGCGGGGCTTCGATGAGACCGCTAACCCGTCATGTCCTGCGGCCAGCCAGGTGGGGCGCACCGACACCGGCTACGGGGTCGGCCCCGCTCTCACCTACGCCCCGGGGCGGATCTACCTCGCCGGCCCCTACGGCGGCTCCCGCTCTCCCTGGTGACGATCAACGCCGCCACCGTCGGCCCCTTCGACCTCGGCACGATCGTGATCCGCTCGGCCTTCGATGTCGACGAGCGCACCGCGCAGCTGAGAATCGACGCCGGCGCCTCCGATCCGATCCCCCACATCATCGACGGCATTCCGCTTCACCTGCGCGACATCCGCATATATATGGACCGCTTCCAGTTCACCCACAACCCGTCGAGTTGCGAGGCCTCGCAGCTGACCTCCACCCTGACCGGCTCGGGAGCGACGTTCTCCAACCCCGCCGACGACTCAACTGCCACCGTCGGCAAGCACTTCCAGCTCTTGAATTGCCTGACGCTTGGCTTTAGACCGAGACTGGGATTGCGCCTGCTCGGCACCGCCAGGCGCGGGGGCTACCCCTCGCTGAGGGCCAGCTTCGTCTCCCGCGGGGCTGTGGACTCCAACCTGAAGCGGATCGAGGTGGAGATGCCCAAGTCCCTCTTCCTCGCCCAAAACCACATCCGCAGCGTCTGCACCCGCCCGCAGTTCGCCGCCGAGCGCTGCCCCAAGGGCTCGATCTACGGCCGCGCCGTCGCCCAGCACCCTGCTCTTCGACAGCCGCTGCGCGGCAACGTCTACCTGCGCGCATCCGGGAACAAACTCCCCGACTTGGTCGCCGACCTGCGCTCGGGCTCGATCCGCATCGTCGTCGAGGGCCGCATCGGCCCCGGCAGAAACGGCGGCATCGACACCTTCTTCGACAACCTCCCCGACGCCCCGATTGATCGCTTCACGATGATCTTGCACGGAGGTCGCCGCAGCCTGCTGCAAAATACCGCCAACATCTGCCGCAACCCGCCGCTTGCCACGATCAGCTCCCTCGGCCAAAACAACATAGGCGCCCGTTTCTCCTCGGAGCTGCGCGGTCAGTGCAAGAAGAAGAAGAAGAAGCACAAGAAGGCCAAGCGAGGAGGGCACAGGCGATGAGGCGCTTACTCGTGATGGCTGACCTTGGCGGCTCTACTCGGCGGCACAGCCGTCGCCGGGGCGGAGATAGCCCAGAAGGGCAACCTGCGCGTAAGCGTCAACGGCAAGCTGGCGCCGAAGAAGCTGCCGCGTAAGGGCGCGGCCCCGATCGCGGTCTCGGTCGGGGGGAGAATCTCCACCACCGACGCGACTCTGCCCCCGCAGTTGAAGACCATGAGGATTGAGCTCAACCGCAACGGCCGCCTCGACTTCAACGGCCTTCCGACCTGCAAGTACTCAAAGATTCAGCCCGGTTCCTCCTCGCGCGCCCTGCGCCAGTGCCGCTCGGCGCTGGTTGGCAAGGGCAGCTTCGGGGCAAACATCACCCTGGCGGGGCAGGAGCCCTACCCGACCCAAGGCAAGCTCTTGGTCTTCAACGGCAAGAGAGGGGGAAAGCCCGTCCTCTACGGCCACATCTACTCGCCAAAGCCCTTCGCCACCTCTTTCGTGATCGTCTTCAAGGTGCAAAGACTGAACAAGGGCGCCTACGGCACCGCGCTCAACGCGCCGTTGCCCAAGGCGATGGACGCCTGGGGGCGGCTGACCGGCCTGCAGATGACCCTCTCGCGCAAGTTCCGCGTCAAGGGCAGACGCCACAGCTTCATCTCCTCCGGCTGCCCGGCCCCCAAAGGCTTCACCCTCGCCTCTTTCTCGCTGGCGCGAACGTCCTTTGCTTTCGCCGACGGCGTGAAGCTGACCTCGAAGCTCAGTAGCACCTGCAAAGCGCGGGGGTAGGAACCGCCGGTCGCCTGACCGCCCTCTGGCATCACACCTGCAGAGGCATTTGCGACAAGGAGCGCAGCGCCAAGATCAAAGCTGCTGTTCGGGCCAGCCGTAAACCGTTCGTAGGCCCTCTTTCTCCGCGCGCCCCGGCCGCCCCGGCCGTGTAGCCACCTAGCCTCTTCTCGGTCAAAGGAAACACCTTTGTCTAGTAAAAACCTGCCTATTTGCAGGGGAAACTAGAAATCGCTTGACATAAGAAACAGAGTTATCTACGCTCTTGCCCATCCGATAAACACAGATATCTGTCTGTGTCCTCGGTAACAGGGAAGCGAGTCGCTCGGGAAAGCGGCCGACACAGGGACAAGGGGAGAGGTATCGCAGTGAAACGGGACGCAAAGGCATCGCCCAAGCAGAGCAGCCTGCCCACTCACAAAGTCTTCGAGGTCCAAGTCGGCCCTCAAACGGCGTCCGACTGCTCTCCCTGGCACTCGGCGTCCCGGGGCTCGTCTCACCTTGACGCCAGTCAGGAGACGAGCCCCACATCTTCTTCATCTCACGCAGCACCCGCCGCGGGCCCGATGGCCCGCGTCGGCCTCATTGAGCAGTCAAACCGCCGGGGGGATGGGTTCCCGCCGGCGACGTCAACAAGGCCGGCCGGGGTAATCCCGGCGGGCGCTACACAAGGAGAGAACACCTCATGTTGAATCGATTCCGTAGCCACTTCGGCACGGCCGGTTTGGTCGTGGCGATCATGGCGCTTGTCGTCGCCCTCGCCGGCGGCGCAGTCGCCGCCCAGGGCGGTGGCGACCAGGTTGCCTCCGCTTCCAAGAAGCACAAGAAGAAGAAGGCCAAGGCCAAGCGCGGTCCCCGCGGCCCGCAGGGTCCCGCCGGTCCGGCAGGCCCCGCAGGTCCCACCGGTCCCACCGGCGCGACCGGCGCGAACGGTAGAGACGGCACCGACGGTAGAGACGGCACCGACGGCATAGACGGAGTGGACGCCACCTTCGACGGCGGCTCACTCGCCGCCGGAGTCACCATGGCCGGCACTTGGTCCGATCAGGGTGTCGGGGGAGGCCTTCTTCTGATAGAGGGAGTCAGCTTTCCGATTCCGCTCGCCTCGGAATTGGATACAGACCACGTCCGCTACGTGCCGACCCCCGACGGCCCGCCGGTCACCAACAACCCAGACCCGATCCATTGCTCGGGCTCGTATGACAACCCCACCGCGGCCAGTGGCTATCTCTGCGTCTATGAGGCAACTATCGGCGGCAATATGGCCCCGTTCCCATTTGGGGGCGCAATTCGCAAACTCACCGGGTTGGCTGGAGCCAGCAAGGTCGGTTTCCTGCTCTGGTACAACCACAGCGGCGACCCCTCTGCCTTCGAAAGCGCCTCTGGCTCATGGGCGGTCACCGGCTAGGGGCCGCCTACCGGACAGCCCCACGGCGGCATCCGCCGCCGTGGGGCTGTCGGCCGGCCAAGTTGCCACGGACAGGCCAGCCGACACCCACCACACACCCAAAGCTACGACCACACACCTGAGGCTACGAAATGACCATCGATCATTCCAAAACACCGCCCGCACCGCCCCCGCCCCCGCGTGGCCTCACTCGCGCCGCCTGCTGCGCCTGTTTGGCGCTTCTCCTCCTCATCGCCGCCGCCCCAACCTCCGCCGCCGCCGCGACCTTCGCCACCACCGATCCCGCAACCGCGGTCCATCACACCTCAGCGGTCCTTAACGGCCACTTCGACCCCGGCGCCGATCCCGCCATCACCGATTGCTACTTCGACTGGGGCACCGACGCCTCCTACGGCGCCACCGTCCCCTGCGCCGAGGGCAACTCCTTCGCCGGCCCCGAGGATGTCTCCGCCAACCTCGGCGGCCTCACCCCGAACACCACCTATCACTATCGCCTCCACATCGCCACAACCGCCAGCGGCGATCGCACCGGCGCCGATCGCACCGCTACCCCCGCTCCCTTCCCGCTCGCCCGCCGCGAACTCGACGTCTTCGGCCCCGACGGCACTTCCGCCACCGCCTTCGCCGGCACCAGTCAGATCCTCAGGTCGTACAGGCTCACCTTCGATAGTGCCCGCTCGCGCCTCTATCTCTTCGAGTCCTCCACCGGTGAGAATTCGCCCGGCTCCATCTACGGCTTCGATGCATCGACTCCCCACGCCTACCTTCCGCTCGCCTTTAACCCGCTTCCCACCGTCGCCCCTGGCGCTTATCCCGACCTCGCAGTCGACCAGACCTCCCTATCCAGCGCCGGCCGGTTCTACTTCGCCTCCGACCACGGGAGCTCTGTTGCGACCACCAACGGCACCGACAAGGTCTACGGCTTTACGACCGCCGGCGACCCCATTGCCGGCAACTTCCCGATCGATCCCCTCACCAACCCCGGCGGGTTCACCACGACCCTGGCATTGGCATCGGCGTCTGCGGCGCCGGCGTCGACTCCCAGGGGCACGTTTGGATCAGCAAGGCCAATTCAGAGCGCCTCTTTGAGTACGGCCCCGATGGCGATTTTCTCCGCTCGATCTTCGCGCCAGGAACCTCTGGCGGCAACCGTGCTCCCTGCCACGTCGCCTTCGATTCCAACGACAATCTCTACTTCAATGCGGGCTCCATCTACAAGCTCACCGCGCCCGCCTACGACGCCGACGATGCAACTGTAATCAAGGGCATCACCAGCAACAGCGCCACCCCCGACGCCGGGAAAGCCGGCTTCGCCGTCGACCCAGCCACCGACCACGTCTTCGGCGCCCCCATCTCCAACGGCTTCACCCCTGAGTTCGCCTATGAATTCGACTCCTCCGGCGCCATTCTCGGCTACATCAGACCCGATCTCCCCGAGACCGGCCTAACGGCCCCCGCTGTCGACTCAGCCACCGACCGCATCTTCACGATCGACGCCTCCCGCCGGGTCCGCGTCTATGGCCCCCTTCAGCCCCGCACCTACCCGACTGTGACCCTGGGCCAGACGGGGCATATCAGTGATGACTCCGCTCGCCTGCGGGCTGCCGTCGATCCTGAGGGCCAAGGGCCGGTCACCGATTGCACCTTCGACTATGTCACCCAATCCACCTTCAAATCGTCCGGCTACCAGGCCGCCGCCCACGCCCCCTGCGATCCCGCGCCCGGCTCCGGCTCCGGCGACGTCGCCGTCCACGCCGACATCACCAGCCTCACTTCGGCCACCGAGTACCGCTTTCGCTTGCGAGCCACCAACGCATCCGGCGCCTCGCTCGCCGAGGGCAGCTTCACCACCCTCTCGAGTCCCCCCCACATCAAGGACCTCGAGAGCTTCCCCGCCACGGCCCGCACCAACACCTCGGCCCGCCTTCGCGGCACCCTCGATCCCAACGGAGTTCCGGTCACCGACTGTCACTTCGACTGGGGCACCTCCACCACCTACGGCCAAACCATCCCCTGCTCCCCAGACCCCGGCTCCGGCTCGGGTGAGGTCGCCGTTCACGCCGACCTCTCCACCCTTCAGCCCAACACGACCTACCACTTCCGCTTGCAGGCCACCAACGCCGCCGGCACCACGCTAGGCGCCGACGAGGCCTTCCTCACCCGCGGCCCGCCGCTGGTTGAGACCACAGGCACCTCCCTGCGCACCGCGACCACCGCTCGCCTGCTCGGTCGCATCGATCCCCGCGACGCCGCCACGAGTTATCACTTCGAGTGGAGTACCGACGACTCCTACGCCAATACCACCCCGGCCCTGCCTGCCGGCGAGGGCCTCGGCTGGAAGCTCGTCTCGGCTCAAATCCTTGGCCTCACGCCCGGCACCACCTACAACTACCGCCTCGTCGCCGACAACGGCAATCCCGACGGAGCCGCGATTGGACAGGGGGCAGCCGTCACCACCCGGCCCAATGACGAGCCGCTCGACCACGGACCCTACGCCGGCCCGCCCGGATCTGACCGCGCCTGGGAATTGGTCTCGCTACCGGACTCCTCGGGCAATGCTGTGCTCGCTGCCCTCTCAATCGCCGACTCGGGCGACCGCGCCCTCTACGAGGTCGCCGGCGGCACTACGATCTCGGCCAACGGCACTCTCTACAATCAGCTGCTTTCCGAGCGCACCGAGACCGCTCCGCACCAGGGCTCCTGGCAGAGCAGCGATGCGCTCCCGCCCCGCTCGACCTGGACCGGCAACCAGTTGTTGCCGCCGATGACCAACTCTGATCTCTCGGTCCGCACCTTCTTCAACAACAACCTCAACACGGGCGCGATGCGGCTCATCCGCGTCGGCGGCGGCCCGGCGGCAACCCTCCTTGAACTCGTTGACAACGAGCTGTTCGGCCGGTTCCACAACTGGTTTACATCCGACGATGGTTCCCGCACCCTCGCCGCTGTCAAGGGTTCCTATGACCCAACCCATCCCTCGCCGGCCGACCGGACCCAGATCTACGACATCAGTTCCGGTCCAGCGCAGCTCGCCAGCCTGCTGCCCGGGCCCGGCGCCGGAACGGTTCCCGCTTGCGGCGTCGATATCTCGCAGATCGCAAGCTTCAGCAGTCCTTCGTCCCTCACTCACTGGATCTCCTCCGATGGCTCACTGTTCTTCTTCCCAAGCCGCGGCGGCAGCTGCTCCGATCCCGCGCAGCTCTACGTGCGTGATTTAGGCGCCGCCACAACAGCCAAGCTCACACCCGCCCCGCTCTCTGGCCCCACGTGCGATGAGAGATTCGTCCGTTCCACCGCCGACGCGGCCTTTTTCGTCACGGCTGCGCGGCTCGATTCCGACGACATCGCCCCAGCTAGCTGTACCGTCGCTGCTGATGATATCTACCGCTACCGGCTCAACGACGGCTCCCTCGATTGCCTCACCTGCGTCGCCGAGGGGATCGAAGCCGAATTGAGCGGCACCGCGATCGTCTCCGACGACGGCTCGCGTCTCTATTTCTCCGCCACCAACCCGCTCCTGCCGGGCGCCCCCACCGAGGGCCTATACCGCCTGGAGATCGCTGGTGGTCAGCTCGCCTACGTCGCCCCCCGGCCTCCCCAGTCGAGCGTTTTTCCTGAGGATGACCCCACCCTCAGTTCCGCCGCCCTCACCCCCGACGGCTCGGTCCTCGCCTTTCACTCGGCCGATCCGCGTCTCGACACAGTCGCCGGCGGCACCAATGCCGGTACCCGCCAGTACTACATTTATGATGATCGTGATCGATCGCTTGTTTGCGCCTCCTGTCCGCAGGACGGCTCCGCGCCGTTGTCGGCCGTACCTCCAAAGCTCGTCCTCTCGGAGCTCAGTGCTGCCCCCGGACGCAACCTGACCCCGCTCGACCGGGCCGGCGATTTCTTCTTCTCAACCGACACGCCGCTCGTGCCGGCCGACCAAAACACCGCCGGGCCGGGTCAGCCCAGTGGTGTCGGCGAGGACATCTATGAGTGGCGCGACGGGCGGCTCCTGCTTGTCTCCGATGGCGCCACTCCCCGGATCGCCGGCCCCCAGGGCCCGTCCGCGCCAACCCGGGTAGGCGGCGTCAGTCCCTCCGGTCGCGATGTCTTTTTCATCCAGGCGGCCAAGCTCACCCCAGACGCCATCGATTCCTACCCCCGCGTCTACGACGCTCGGCTTGGCGGCGGCTTCGACTTCCCGCCGCCGCCTCCACCCTGTTCTCTCGAGGACTGCCAAGGTCCGCCCAGCCCCTCCCCGATCGACCCCGACATCCTCCTCGGCTCCGGCCCCGGTAACCAGGGCAAGGATCGGACTCATCCATCGACCTCGGCCAAGAAGAAATGCAAAACGCGCAAGAAGAAGAAGAAGTCCAAGAAGGGCGGGTGCCGCAAGAAAACTAAGCACCACAAGCACAAGAAGAGGAAGCACCATCGAAACAGGAGCCACCGATGATCAGCCGCGCATTCCGATTGCCTGGACTTGGGTTTTTTGCTCCCGAGCGAAATCGTGAGATGCCGCGGGGAGGTAGGTCCCGCATTCAGCGAATGCTGATCCCGGCGCTTGCCGTCGCCCTCTGCGCTTTTCTCGGCGCTAACGCTAACGCCGCACAGGCTGAACCGATCCTAAAGCTCGACATCGACCACAGTCCCACCAATTTCCCCCACGATTCCGGCTTTCTCAGCTTCAACGTCGCCAACGTCGGCGATACCGCCACCACCGGACCCCTCACCCTCACTATCGAGTTGCCCCCCGGCCAGCTTGCCCGCGCTTCTGTCATCACGGACTCGATTACCGTTCGTGGGCAGAATGTTGCCTGGAGCTGTCCCGGCTCTCCGGGCCAGACCACGATCACCTGTACCACATCCGATGTCCTTGCGCGCCACGCGGTCAACACGACCTTGATCGTGAACGCCGGAGTTTTTCCCGCTGCCTCGGGCGATCCGGTCACGACCGCCACCATCTCCGGCGGCGGCGCCGCGGCGGCGCCGCCGGCCGCCGGCTGCCCTAATGGCGTCGCCTCTTGCGCCACCGAGGCGACCCACGTCTCAGACGTCCCCGCCGACTTTGGGATCGTTCCCGACAGCTGGCGCGCCGACTTCTATCAAGCGGACGCCGTCACTCCCGTTCGTGCCGCCGGCTCTCACCCGTACCAGGCGACCTTCTCCTTCGACCTCAATTCCGTCGATGCTCCCCGGGATGATCAACCCCTCCAAAAAGCTCCCGCCGACAACCTCCGAAATATCCGCGTGGATTTGCCGCCCGGTTTTCTCGGCGACCCTAACGCCGTCGGCGAGTGCACGCCGGTCCAGCTCATCGCCATCAGATGTCCGCTTGCCAGCCAGGTCGGCCGCGCCGACGTCGTTCTCTATCCCGTCGCCGACTTCCTCCAAGACGCCTACTCAATCCCAGTTTTCAACATGTCCCACCCGCTCGGCACCATTAACGATCTCGCCCTCTCGGTCTCCGGCATCCCTGTTCACATCCGCGCCTCGCTTGATCCCTCACGCAACTACGCGATCAAGACCACGGTCCAGGATCTCAACGAGAGCCTTCCGGCCTTCTCTTCTGACGTCACGATCTGGGGCGTGCCCGCCGATCCAACCCACGACTCCGAGCGCTGCAACGGGTTGGTGCTCAGAACCACCTTTGAATGCTCCTCCGACGGCCCCCAAAAGCCCTTTCTCACTGTTCCCTTCGACTGTGGCGCCTCCAACCAGATGAGGCTCTCCCGCTACGACAGCTGGCAGAACTCCGGCGTCTTTGGTCCCGACGTCGTCTACGAGCTTCCCGGCCAGTTCACCGATTGCGCCACCTCCCAGGCCGAGTTCGACCCCGACGTCTCGATCACCCCAACGGCGACCAAGGCCGATTCCCCGACCGGTCTCAACGTCGAGGCCACCGCCCCCTACAACGATGACCCCGACGGGATCGTCGCGCCGCCGGTAAAGCGCCTCGAGGTGAAGCTGCCCGAGGGGATGGCGGTCAATCCCGCCTTCGCCGACGGCCTGCGCGGCTGCACCGAGGCGGAGATCGGGATCTCCCACGCCGGCGTGCCGGACGAGGAGCCGGTCAGCTGCCCCGATGCTTCGCGAATCGGCGCGGTCGAGATCTCCACGCCGCTTTTGCCGACCCCCACCGACTTCCCGCCCAACTGCCCGGGCACCCAGCCGCTGCAGGGCTCGATCTACCTGGCAAAGCAACAGGCCAACCCGGTCAACGAGCTCTTTGCCATCTACACGATCTTCCACGACTGCGATGACCGCGGAGTCCGCCTCAAGCTCGCCGGGCTCGATGAAGCTCGACCCCAACACGGGCCAGATCACGACGATCTTCGACAACCTGCCCCAGTTCCCGTTCGACGCGCTCTCGGTTCAGTTTCGCTCCGGCGACCGCGCGCCGCTGATCAACCCGCCGACTTGTGGGACCCACACGATCGAGGGCACGCTCAACACCTAGACTGAGCCCGGCACCGAGGTCCCGGTCGACTCCTCCTATGAGGTCACCGAAAACCCCGACGGCAGTCCCTGCTCGACCCCGACCCTGGCCTCGCGCCCCCACGACCCGAGCTTCTCAGCCGGCACCACCAACCCCACCGCCGGCGCCTACAGCCCCTTCGTCTTGAAGCTAAGACGCGAAGACGGTCAACAGGAGCTGACCTCGATCTCCGCCGCGCTTCCCCCCGGGCTGACCGGCAAGCTGGCCGGCGTCGCGCTTTGCCCCGACGCGGTCCTCGCCGCGATCCCGACCGCCCCGGGCACAGGCCAAGCTGAGAAGGACAACCCCTCCTGCCCGGCCAACTCACGGGTCGGTCACTCCAACGCCGGCTCAGGCGCAGGCTCCCAGCCCTTCTACATCCCCGGCACCGCCTACCTGGCCGGCCCCTACAAAGGCGCCCCGGTCAGCATCGCCGTCGTCACCCCAGCGGTCACCGGCGGCCTCGACCTCGGCAACGTCGTAATCCGCTCGGCGCTAAACCTCGACTCAAAGACCGCCCAGGCATCGGTTACCTCAGACCCGATCCCAACCATCCTCCACGGCGTCCCGATCCACCTGCGGGACGTCCGCGTGGTGGTCGACCGCGACCAGTTCACGCTCAACCCGACCAACTGCAACCCGATGGCGGTCACCGGCGAATTCGGTGGAGCGGGGGCGAGCCTCGTCAACCCCGCCGATGACACCCTCGCCGCGCTCAGCGATCGCTTCCAGGTCAGCGGCTGCGCCAACCTCGACTTCCGCCCGAAGCTGGTCTTAAAGCTGCGGGGCGGCACCCGCCGCGGCGCCCACCCCGCGCTTCGCGCCACGCTCATCCCTAGCCCCGGCGACGCCAACATCGCCTCGGTCTCAGTCGCCTTCCCGCGCTCGGAGTTCCTCGAGAACGCCCATATCCGCACGATCTGCACGCGGGCGGATTTCGCCGCAGACAACTGTCCGGCGGGGGCGATCTACGGCACAGCCACGGCGACCTCACCGCTCTTTGACTACGCGCTTTAGGCCAACGTCTACCTGCGCTCCTCCGACAACCTCCTGCCAGACGTCGTCCCCGACTTCCGCGGCCCCGCTTCCAGCCGATCAGATTCGAGGCGGCGGGCCGAGTGGACTCGGTCAACCAAGGCATCCGCAACACCTTCGACTTCATCCCCGATGCCCCGGTCACCCGAGTCCTCTTCGCCCTGCAAGGCGGCAAGAAGGGCCTGCTGGTCAACTCCCGCGACATCTGCAGACGCACCTACCGCGCCACCGTTCGCTTCACCGCTCACAACGGCGACGCCATCACCCGCCGGGTAAAGATCTACCCAGCTGCGGCAAGCACAAGGGCAAGAAGAAGCACAAGGGCAAGCGGGGCGGGCATCGCCGCGGCTCAAAGCAACATCGCGCCGGGCTGAGGCAGCTTAGGGCGATTTGGTGAGTGGGTCGCCCCGCAAGGGGGCGATCGCCCTCAGCGCCGTTATCGCACTACTCGGTGTCTCGGCGGCCATCGCCACGGCCGAGCTGACCTCGCGCGGCAACCTCTTCGTCACATTTGAAGGCGGCCTGGCTCCCGCCACCCTGCCCCGCGACTCCCTCGCCCCGGTCGAGGTCAGCATCGGGGGCAAGATCAGAGCCCTCGCCGGCGATCGCCCTCCCTCCCTGCGAGGAATCGAGATCGCGCTAAACAAGGGCGGGCGCCTTAGCTCCCGCGGCCTCCCGCGCTGTCACTACAAGGAGCTCGAGGCCACCTCCAGCCGCGGGGCCCTCGAGCCTGCCGCGACGCGCTGGTCGGCAGGGGCCACTTTTCGGCTAACACCGCCCTCCCCGAGCAGGCGACCTTCCCCACCAACGGGCACATCCTCGCCTTCAACGCCGAAAAGAGGGCCGCGAAGTGATCCTCGCCCACATCTATGGCACCGACCCTCTGCCGATAACCCGGATCATCGTCTTTCACATCAAGCGCACCCGGGGGGCCTACGGCACCGCGCTGAGAGCGGCGGTGCCGCCCGTCTCCAATGGCTATGGCTACGTCAAGTCGATGTCGCTGCGCTTTCACCGCAACTACACCTTCAAGGGCAAGCGCCGCAGCTACATCAGCGCCTCCTGCGCCGCTCCGCGCGGCTTCACCGTCGCCACCTTCTCCTTCGCCCGCGCCTCGATGTCCTTTGACAACGGCCGCACCCTGACCAGCACCCTGGTTCGCACCTGCAGGGTGCGGGGCTGATGTTTAGGCGCATTTCCTAGGCTGGGGACCATGATGAGGAGAGCACCCCTGAGCGCAGCAGTCGTGGCGCTGGCGCTACTGGCGAGCGGCTGCGGTGGGGGAGGGGGCACAACCACCTCAACGGGCCAGAGCGCTTCCAAGCAGAGCAGCGGCGGGTCTTCGACCGACGGCAAGGCCAACGAGCAACGCTCCTCCGCCTATAACCAGTACCTGCTTCCCTTCGGCACCGATCCGCTCAGCGATGAGCAGATCTCCACGCTGGTCGAGAACGGCGAGATCCCCCTCCCGGTCCGCGTCCGCAAGGCCGGCGTCCTCTCGGCCTTCGGCCAAGCCCAGCCGGGGCTCTCGATCATCAAAGTCGCCAGGGCCGCCCCGGTCACCGCGACCGGCCCCGGCATCTTCGCCCTGCGCCTACGGCTCACCCCGCAGGCCCGCAAGATCCTCAACAACGGCGACTCGCTGCTGATGTATTTGGCGATCAAGTTCTCCCGCTCGCGCACCATGCAGCAGCTCACCGTGCCGTTGAAGCCGTGAGGCCGCCAGTAGTACGGCGAGCACAGGGGTCCGCAGAGCCGACGCCCGGATTTGAACCGGGGACCCCTTCATTACGAGACGCTTGATTTGGGCTCTATTCGGCACTCCAGAGCCGTATGAGGGCGATCCGGGTCAGCTGAGATCAGGTCAGATTTGCGCAGTTCGGGACATCTCTCGGGACACGGGATTGACTCGTCCGGCGATTCTGGGTAACTTCCTCCCATCCCCCCAGTCGCCTCGGCGGCTGGGTGCGAGGCCCGCTTCGGCGGGCCTCAGCGATTTAGGGGGCAGTTACCAGCCCTTCGGCTTGCGTATCTCGCCTGAGCCGTCGCGCAGCACCGGCACAGGCACAAGCAGCGGGATCGTCGCGGTACCACTTTGCTCTCATAAGATGCAGCGGATGCGGGTCGGGGTATACGTCGACGGGTTCAACCTCTACTACGGAGGTCGAGACTCCTGCGGAAAGGGCGCCGCCGGTTGGCGCTGGCTCGACATTCGCTCGCTCGCCGAAGACTTGATCGGGAGGCGCAGAAACTGGGAGGGCGCTTTCGTTGAGCGGCTTGTCTATTGCACGGCAAGGATCAGTGCCACATCGAACCGTGATGGCGCTGAAGAGCAGGACATCTATCTCAAGGCGCTACGGGCCGGGAACATCGTCGACTTGATCGAGTACGGACACTACGTCGCGCGTGTGAAGACTGCACCCTTGGCCACCGAAAACAAAAGCGGCAAGCCGGTTTTAACCACGGCTCGATGGCCCATCAAGGTGCAAGACCAAGATGCGACGCCGGTTCCCGACGCACGCTTCATGGTCTCGTATGCCCATCGAGAGGAGAAGGGCTCGGACGTGAACGTCGCATCGCATCTCCTCCTCGATGCGCTTGAAGGAAGAATCGACGCTGCGGTTGTGGTCTCCAACGACAGCGACTTGCGGTTCCCGATTCAGCAAGTGCGCGAGCGCATCCCCGTTGGCACGATCAACCCGTCGCGTCGGTTTCTTGCCGGCGCCCTCAAGGGAGACGCGACAAAAGGCGCGGGTAGGCATTGGTGGGCGAATCTGCAAGAGACAGACTTTCGCGCGCACCAGCTTCCCGATCCCTGCGGTGATTATTCAAAGCCGCCGCCCTGGTAAAGCTTGCGCCGATGGCGTATATTCCGGCTCTAGACCACCCGGCCCCTCGTGGGCCGGGTTTTCTTTTTTCCAAGGAGGCGACGAATCCGCATTTGAGTCGCTCGTCGGTTCAGCGGAAGACATCGGCTGTAACGCGGGTGGGACGAATCGCGATGTCGCTTCGTCTTGCCGGCATGAGGCGGACTCATCCTCAGATAAGGGTCTTCCAGAGCCGACGCCCGGATTTGAACCGGGGACCCCTTCATTACGAGTGAAGTGCTCTACCAACTGAGCTACGCCGGCGGGGAGACCATTCTAGGTTCCCCGAGGCGCTTGCCGTCGTCGCCGGGCTGGAGATCGCCGCAGACGGGGCATCCCGGCTCCGGCACCACCGGCTCGCGCTGTACCTCCATCGTCCGCAGGTCGTAGATGTGGGCGACGCCGAGGGTTGAGGGCGGCGCCAGCCCGGTCAGGTGGTGCATCACCTCCATCCCCACCTGGCTGCCGATCAGCCCGCAGGCCGGGCCCAGGGTGGCGGCGGGGGAGGGCTGGGCGCGGCGCTGCTCGACCGCGATGTCGAACATCGGGTACTCGCGCCGGTAGGCGGTCTCCTGGCAGGCGAAGCAGCCGGTCTCCCCGGGGATGTAGAGCGGGCCGACCCGCGCGATCGGCGGGAAGTGGCTCATCGTGATGTAGGGGACGCCGGCGGCGAAGCAGGCCGCGTTGGCCCAGCGCTCGACGTCGTGGGCGGGCCAGTCGGCGGCGTCGATGAGGAAGTCGTAGCCGTCGATTGCGGCGGCGATCTCCGCCTCCGAGCCCAGTCGCTCGGCGATCACCTCGATCCGCGCCGCCGGGTTGAAGGCTTTCAGGCGCGAGGCCGCCATCTCCGCCTTGAGCCGCCCGACATCGGCCTCGGTGTAGAGGATCTGGCGGTTGAGGTTGCTCGCCTCCACCCGGTCGCCGTCGATCAGGAGCATCTCGCCGACCCCGCAGCAGGCCAGCGCCCAGGCGGCCCAGCCGCCGAGCCCGCCGACGCCGAAGACGACCACGCGCGAGGCCGCCAGGCGCTCCTGGCACTCGGCCGGCGTCCGCCCGCCGACCCGCACGTCGCTGAAGTAGCGCAGCTGGCGGTCGAAGCGGGCGACCACCTCCTTGTCGAGCAGGTCGTCGTCGACCGCGTCCTCGATCGCGCCCAGCTCCTCGAGCTGGGCGATGGTGTCGCCGACAAGTCCCTCGCCGAAGCGGTCCTCCAGCAACGCCTGCGCCTGCGTCCCGTCGAGCGCCGCGAGCAAGGCCCGCTGCTCCTCGTCGGGCGCCTCGATGCGGATGTCGGCGCCGGCGCTTGGGCGCATCAGGTAGAGGTCGCCCTCGGGCGACTCGATGATCTCGGTGGTCTTCTTGATGCGGGGTCGGTTCATAGTTCCTTTGAGAGCAGAGGCTCGCGTGGGCCCGACTCCGGAAACGAGCCGGACCCCCGCAGGCGGGATCAGGTCGTCTTGTGGATTGAAAGCGCCGGAATGACGGGCTCAGTCTTGGTGATCTTCACTATCTCTCACCCCCTTCGAGCGTCGCGTGGCTGCATTGCCAATGCCGGCCCTTAGGAGGGGCCTTACCGATACAGACCCGCCCAATGATCAAAAAAGTTTCAACTAATCGGAAGTCGCACATCCGGCGGTTCACCGAGGTTTGTCCAGCCCGACCTTTGGGGTCAATAGGATGGACTAGTCCAAAGTCCGATAGCGCCAAACGCTCGGAGGAGATTCGGTTGCCTACAACCACGAAGAACAGAGTGCTCAACGGGGCCCAGCTTCGGATGGCGAAGGCCCTGTCGCATCCAATCCGGATGCAGATCCTGACGATCCTTCACAAGCGGGTAGCGAGTCCCAATCAGATAGCCCAGGAGCTCGGCGAAGGTCTCAGCCAGGTCAGCTATCACGTCAAGGTGCTGCGGGACTACGAATGCATCGAGCTGGTTCGGACTGAGCCGCGTCGCGGCGCCGTCGAGCACTTCTACCGGGCCACGGCTCGCTCGTTCCTCAGTGACCAAGAGTTCAGATCGCTCTCAGGCGGCGAGCAGCAGGACATCTCCCTCGTCAGTGTCCAGATGATCATCCAGGACGTGATGGAGGCGCTCGAGGCGGGCACTTTCAATTCCCGCGAAGACCGGCACTTCAGCCGCACCCCGCTGATACTCGACGAGCAGGGTTGGGGGGACATCGCGTCGCTACTGGCCGAAACCCTCGATCGAGTGCTGGAGATCCAGGTCGAGAACTCCTCTCGCTTGGCGACGAGCGATGAGAAGGGCATCGTCGCGAAGGTCGACATTCTGCATTTCGAATCGCCCGAATTCGACGCCGAGAGGGCCGACGCGAAGTCCTAGCGGGCCAGCTCCCGCGCCCTCGCGAACACCCCGTCCAGCATCTCCTCGGTCAGCCGCCCGGTGAACGTGTTCTGCTGGCTCGGGTGGTAGCAGCCAAGCAGCGTCCACCCCCCCGGTGAAACGTTTTGTCCCCCTATTTCGGGGTGTTTGCGTTGCACCGGGCGGTTGAGGGAGGTTTCGGCGCCGTGGCCGAACCTCGGTCGCGGTCTCGGCACCTCGCCGCCCAGCGCCCGGACCGCCCGCAGCGCGCCGTCCCAGGCGAACGCTCCCAGGGCGACGATCACGCGGCTGTTCTCCAGCAGCGCCAGCTCCCGCTCTATATAAGGGAGGCAGTTGTCGCGCTCCTGCGGCAGCGGCTTGTTGGCGGGCGGAGCGCAGCGCACGATCGCGGTGACGTAGGCGTCGCGCAGCCGCAGGCCGTCGTCGGCACCGGCGTCGATTCCGGTTGGCTCGCGAACCCCGCCCGGTGCAGCGCCGCGTAGAGCCAGTCGCCCGAGCGGTCGCCGGTGAACATCCGCCCGGTCCGGTTCGCTCCGTGGGCCGCCGGCGCCAGGCCGACGATCGCCACCCGCGCCGCCGGGTCGCCGAACCCCGACACCGGCCGCGCCCAGTAGTCCTCGCCGCGAAAGCGGCGCGGCGGGTCGGCCGCGGCGGCCTCGCGCCACTCCACCAGCCGCGGGCAGCGGCGGCAGGCGTGCACCTCGGCGGCCAGCGACTCCAGCGCATTCGCGCCCGCCGACTCCATAGGCTTGGCTCTACTCATGCCCCGAAACCCAACCACGCCCGCGCCGGAGCTGCACACTCGCGGTCGCCGGCTCGTCGCGGTTCTCGCGACCGGCGCCACGTTCCTCTTCTTTCTCGCGGGCTGCGGGGGCGGGGGAGGCGAGTCCTCCGTCGGCCGCCGAGAAGGCCGATGACATCGCGATCCTCAACACCGCCCTCGGCTACGAGCTGGCCGCCGTCGACTCCTACACCGGGGCGCTGCCACGGCTGACGGGCGAGACCCTCGCCACCGCCCGCCGGTTCCGCGCCCAGGAGCAGGAGCACGTCGACGCGATCACCAAGGCGATCCGCGGCCTCGGCGGCAGAACCGCCCCCGAGCCCCCCAAGCCACCGAGGTGCAACGCAAATACCAGCCATTACATGGGAAACGCGTTGCACCGTGCGGCCGGCGACGCTCTCACGCTCGTCTACTGCCAGGTGAGCGCCGCAATTGCCGAGGACATGGCGGCGGTCTCAAAGCTCACCGGCCACTGGCCGCGGGCGCTGATCGCGATGATCGCGGCCAACGAGGCCCAGCAACTGGCCGTCCTGAGGGAGGCGCTCGGCGCCGACCCCGTCCCCGACGCCTTCGAGAACGGCGAAACCCCGTCCCACCCGGTACGGGATGATCCCCACGTGACCGGCCCCCTCTACGCGATCGGGCGCTTCTGCTCCCGACATCACTGGCCGGTTATTGGGCTGTGGCTGATCGCCGCCGTCGCGCTGGTCACTTTCGGCCAGGCCTCGGGCAATAAGACCAACGACAACCTCACCCTGCCCGGCACCGACTCGACCAACGCCACCAATCTGATGGAGAACAACCTCCCTCAGATCGCCTACGGGAACAACCCGCTGGTCTTCGCCTCGACCGGCGGCGCGAAGCTGACCGAAGCGAGATACGCCGACGCGATCGGGCAGGCCGTGAAGCGGCTGAACGCGATGGGCGACGTCAACTCCGCGGTCAATCCACTTACCCCCGCCGGCGCCTCCTTCCTCAGCAGAGACCGCACCGTCGCCTACATCCCCGTCTTCCTCAATGCCAGCCCGGCCGAGCTGACCGACGAGCAGGCCCAGGCCGTGCTCGACGCCGGCGACCCGGCCGTCGCCGCCGGCCTCAACGTCTCCGTCGGCGCCTATGTCGGCCAGGCGCTCTCCAAGCCGTCGACCGAGTTCAGCGACGCGATCGGCCTCACCGCCGCGGTGATCATCCTCCTCTTCGCCTTCGGCACCGCGACGGCGATGATGCTGCCGATCGCCTCCGCCGTGCTTGGCCTCGCTTGCGCGCTGTCGATCATCCGCTTGCTGGAGAGCGTTATCCAGGTGCCGAGCGTCGCCTCCACCCTGGCGACGATGATCGGCCTCGGGGTCGGCATCGACTACGCGCTCTTCATCGTCACCCGCCATAAATTGCAGCTGCGCGACGGGATGGAGATGCGCGAGTCGATTGCCCGTGCCACCGCGACCGCGGGCGGCGCCGTCGTCTTCGCCGGCTTCACCGTGGTGATCGCGCTCTGCTCACTCGCCTTCGCCGGCATCCCGCTGGTCACAACCCTCGGCTTCACCGCCGCGATCGCCGTGGTCGTCGCGATCCTCGCCGCCTCGACTCTGCTGCCGGCGATGCTGGGTGCGCTCGGTCCGCGCATCAACTCGCTGCGCGTCCAACTCGGCAAGACCCACCCCGACGACGCGCAGCCCCACGGCTGGACGCGCTGGGCGCGTGGCGTTGCCGCCCGGCCCTGGCGCAGCACGATCGCCGCCCTCGCCGTCCTCATCGTTCTCGCCCTGCCGATGCTGCAGCTGGACTTGGGGCAGAACGACATCAGCGCCTCGCCGAAGTCGACCACCGCGCGCCAGGCCTACGACGGCCTCACGCGGGGGTTTGGCCCCGGGGTCAACGGTCCGCTGCTGATCGCCTCCAAATTCGAGACGCCGGCCGACGCGCAGCGCGCCCTGCCGACGCTCGAGAGACAGGCCTCGGCCGCGGCCGATGTCGCCGCCGTCGCCCAGCCGACCCTCGACAAGCAGGGCACCGTCGCCGTCTTCACGGTGATCTCGCAGTCGGCGCCTTGGGCCGACGAGACCGTCGACCTGGTCAACAACCTGCGCGACATAGTCATCCCCCGGGCGCTGGCCGGGACCGACGGCACCGCTTACGTCGGCGGCCAGACCGCCGGCTACATCGATCTCGCCACCCAGATCGCCGACAAGCTGCCGCTGATGATCGCGATCGTCGTCGGCCTCAGCTTCATCGTCCTGCTGCTCGCTTTCCGCTCGCTGCTGATTCCGCTCAAGGCGGCGGCGATGAACCTGCTCTCCGTCGCCGCCGCCTACGGCGTGGTGACGGCGGTCTTCCAGTTCGGCTGGGGCGCTTCGCTGATCGGCCTCCCGCACGCGATCCCGATCGTCAGCTTCGTGCCGCTGCTGATGTTCGCGATCCTCTTTGGGCTCTCGATGGACTACGAGGTCTTCCTGCTGACCCAGATGCGGGAGCACTACACCGACCACGGGGACGCCAGCAGAGCCGTGGTCGAAGGCCTCGCCAACACCGGCCGGGTAATCACCTCGGCGGCCGCGATCATGGTCTGCGTCTTCATCAGCTTCGTCCTCAACGGCAACCCGGTGGTGAAGGAGTTCGGGGTTGGCCTCGCGGTGGCGATCGCGATCGACGCGACCCTGGTCCGCTGCTTCCTCGTTCCCGCGGTGATGGAGCTGTTGGGTAAGCGTGCCTGGTGGCTGCCGGCCTGGATGGAGCGCGTCGTCCCCAAGATCAGCATCGAGGGCGAGGACTACTTCGCCCGCCGCGACGCGGCCGCCAAGGCGGGTGGAGGAGACTGAGCGGGTGTTTCCGCTCAACCTCCCCAATGCGCTGACCCTTCTGCGCATCCTCGCGGTGCCGGTGGTGGTCGTCGCGCTCCTGGGGGAGACGCCCAACGGGGACGCCCTCGCCGCCGGCGTCTTCGCACTCGCCGCTCTCACCGACGGCCTCGACGGATACTTCGCCCGCTCTCGCGACGCCGTCACCACCTTCGGCAAGTTGATGGACCCGATCGCCGACAAGCTGCTGATCGCCGCCGCCCTCGTCTCCCTCGTCTCCCTCGACCGCCTAGCCGCCTGGGTCGCGATGGTGATCATCGCCCGCGAGTTCGCCGTCACCGTGATGCGCGCGATTGCCGTCGAGCGCGGCATAGTCATCTCCGCCAGTTGGATGGGCAAGGTGAAGACAGTCCTGCAGATCGCCGCCATCTTCGCCCTCATAGCCACCAATCCGGCCCCCGGCTGGGTCAACGCCCTCGTCTACCTCGCGGTTGCCGCCACCGTGATCAGCGGCGCCGACTACTTCTTCGGCCTACGCCGGCACCTGGAAGAGGCCCAACGCGCACAGCGCGCCGCCACGGCCAAGCGCGCCGCCGGCAAGAGTGGCGGCGCCAAGACCACCCCAAGCTAAGCCCGGCAGAGCCCCGCGGGGGCGCGAGAATCTATTCATGGGCGCGATTGAGTCTTGACATTTGCCGCGTCACAGGTGCGTCCCCGCCCACCATCGTGTGGCGCATGCCCCGCACCAACTCCACGCTGCAACGCGTACACCAGGAAATACCTGGCGAACGCGTTGCACCAGACGCGAGCGCTACCCATGCGATTCGCGAGAGGGCCGAACGCCAGCATGGGGTTGTCACACGACGGCAACTTCTCGAATTGGGGTTAGGCATTGGGTTGATCGAGGCGCGGATAGAGAACGGCGCCCTCATCCCGCTCCATCGCGGCGTGTTTGCTCTCGGCCATCGCCGCATCGGTTTGCGCGGCGAATGGATGGCGGCGGTGCTTGCTTGCGGCGATGGGGCGGTGCTGTCCCATGGCAGCGCGGCTCACCTCTGGGGAATTCGCGGCTCGCGAGGACGGATCGAGGTGACTCGGATCGCGGGCCATCGGAGACCTCATGGCGTTCTGTTGCACCAAACTCGCTGGCTACCCCCAGAGCAGCGGGTCTTTGAGGCCGGGATACCGGTCACCTCGCTCGAGCGGGTCATGCTCGATATCGCTGGGGGACTCGACGACCGCCAGTTGGAGCGGGCATTGGTCGAGGCTGACAAGAGCGGCCACCTTCGCTGGTCCGAGCTGCGGAGAATCCTCCGCACGACCACCGGCAGGAAAGGCCAAGGGCGCCTTGAGCGCCTAACGGAGGAGGTGGACCCCAGGGCCGTTGAGACCCGATCGCCGTCGGAGATCGACTTTCTGGCGTTGTGCCGCAAGGCGAATCTTCCCCTGCCACAGGTCAACGTCTTCGTCGAAGGTCAGCTCGTCGACTTTTACTGGCCAGGGGCGCGAGTCGTGGTTGAAGTCGACAGCTACAAGCACCATGGCGACAGACCGGCCTTCGAACGCGACCACGAACGGACCGTCGCGCTTGAAGTTGCCGGGTACAAGGTGCATCGCCCCACTTACAAGATGCTTCAACGCAATCCGGGTCAGTTCCTCAATTTAGTCCGCGACTCCCTGCGAGCCTGAAGGCTCGGCCGGCCTGACCTCCCACCCCCCACGGTGCAACGCGTACGCCAGGTATTTCCTGGCGAACGCGTTGCACCGGCCGGGAGCGCGCTCGATCGTGGTGAAACGCCTTTGCCATCTATTACCTGGCGAACGCGTTGCACCGTGGGGAGGGTTGCGCTCAGGAGATTGGGACTTCGAGCCACTCGCGCATCGTTTGGTGGCGGCGCTGGTGCTCGCCGCTCGCCAGCTCGTCGCGCAGGTCGGCCAGGGTGCCGTAGCGCTCCGCCACCACGTTGTGGCGGTGAATCGTCTCCAGGTTTTCCTGGCGCGCCATGACGAAGGCCTCGCCCGGGAGGTCGGGATATCCCTCGATCACCTGGCGCACCATCTCCCGCACGCAGTCTTCGACGAAGCGAGGCTGCTCGTGCGCCTTCGCCACCACCGCAAGCTCGTCCGGGCGCTTCATCAGTTCGTAGATCTCCGAGCTCATTGACCCCTCGACGATCCGCAGCAGCTCCGGCGCGTCGATCCACGGCTCACCGCCCTCCGCAGAGCCGATCCACAGCGTCCCGATCCCCCGCTGGTTGTGGGTTGCGATCGGCACCACAGCGACCGCCCGCTCAACCTCGTCGGGACTGAAGCCCTCCTCCGCCAGCCGCTCCCGCGCGACCCCGGCGACCATCTCCTGCGCGCATGGGCAGGCGGTCATGCCCTGCGCCTGCACGCCGGTCAGCGTCCGCGTCCCCTGCTCCGACGCCACCGCCGTCCCAAACAACACGTAAATCTCCTGCGTCAGCTGCCCGCTCGCCGGCGTCGACACCGTCTCCGGGTAGCGCGCCGTCACAGACACCTCCGCCCGCAGCCCGCCCTGGCGCTCACGCACCCGCTGAGCGATGTGCGCTGCCAGCACCTCGGCGCGGAACGCCTCACCCAGCACCACCTCGTCGATCGCCTCGCCGACGATCTCCTCAAAGCGGGACATGTGCACCCCCGCCTGCTGGGGATTGAGGTCGACGAAGCACTCCATCTCGGCGTAATAGAGCTGCTCCGCCCCGTCCGCCTTCACCCGGATGACCTTCTCCACTCCGGTCACGCCGACCCGAGACAGACTCACCTGGGTGGCGGGCACCCCGGCCTGCACGTCGGGGGCGGTAGGGGAGAGGGAGGTCGCGCGGCCTGGCATCTCACAAAGAGTAGGCAACCGCTTCGGCCGCGGCTCCCACGTTCCGCTGCGACTTATCTCTGACATACATGGATAAGTCGCAGCGGAACGGCTCGCTCGTCCAGCGGGCCCCGATTGCTAAACGACTTCCGCCTATACTTCGCGGCGCCGAAGCCACAGGGTCGGCCCCCCGGGGAGAGGGGAAGGGTTGCAGCGGAGGGATTGAAGATCGAACCGTTGGAAACGGTCCCGGAAGGACTGGAACGTAGTTCGGGGGAGCAGCCGTTGGCAGAGGCCGACGAGCTTCGCGGGCTGATCGCGCAGGGGCGCGAGCGCGGCTACCTCACCTTCGAGGAGATCGCCGCCACCTTGGAAGAGGTGGAGGTGACCAAGGAGCAGGTCTCCGGTCTGCACGCCCACCTGATTGAGCACGGCGTCGACGTCATCGCGGAGGGCGGGGTCAGCGCTTACAAAGAGCAGAGAGGCAGCGGGGACGCCTCCGGCAATGGCCAGGCGAAAAGCGCCGAGCTGGACCTGACGGTCGAGCCCAGCCTCGACTCCCTGCGCCTCTACCTGCGCTCGATCGGCAGAGTCGACCTGCTCACCGCGCAGGAGGAGATCGACCTGGCGAAGCGGATCGAGCGCGGCGACATGCTCGCCAAGCGCCAGATGGTCGAGGCCAACCTGCGCCTCGTCGTCTCCATCGCCAAAGGCTATTTGGGGCGCGGCCTCAGCTTCCTCGACCTGATCCAGGAGGGCTCGCTCGGGCTGATCCGCGCAGTTGAGAAGTTCGACTACCGCCGCGGCTACAAGTTCTCCACCTACGCCACTTGGTGGATCCGCCAGGCGGTGACGCGGGCGATCGCCGACAAGGCGCGCACCATCCGCATTCCCGTCCACATGGTGGAGAAGCTGAACCGGGTCGCCCACGTCGAGCGCCAGCTGGTGCAGAGGCTGGGGCGGGAGCCCGAGCCCGAGGAGATCGCCGAGGAGCTGCGCTGGTCGGTCGGCGACGTGCGAGACATCCTCCGCGTCGCCCAGCTGCCGGTCTCCCTGGAGAAACCGGTGGGCGACGAGGACGAGTCGGAGCTGGGCGACTTCGTCGCCGACGACGGCAACGGCGGAGCCGTTCGAAGAGGCGAGCGAGCACCTGCAGAGAGAGGGGGTGCGCCGCGCCCTCGACGCCCTCCCCGAGCGCGAGCGCCAGGTGATCGAGCTGCGCTACGGACTCTCCGGCCTTGAGCCCCTCACTCTCGAGGAAGTCGGCAAGACCTTCGGCGTCACCCGCGAGCGGATCCGCCAGATCGAGAACAACACGCTGAAAAAGCTGAAGCGCCTCCGAGCCGACGAGGCAGCGCAAGGATGCTCGTCGCGCAGAGCAAGCGCGCTCCGTGCCTGCCGGCCTCTCCGGCTCGTCAGTCGGTGACCGGGTCCAAGACGAAGACCGCGATGTCGCGGTCGGTGCGGTCCTTATAGGTGTCGAAGCCGTCGAACTGCTCGACGTTCTTGCGCCAGAGGTCGGCGCGCTCTTCGCCCTCGGCGACCCGGGCTCGCACCTTGCGGCGCTTCCGCCCCACCTCGACCTCCGCGTCGGGGTTCGCCTTCAAGTTGAGGGACCAGGCGGGCTCGTTCGTGTGTCCGGCGTTGGAGCCGATCACCACCAGCCGCTCGCCGTCCTCCAGGTATAGGACCGGAGCCGTGCGCGGCTGCCCGGATTTGCGCCCGGTCGTGGTGATCAACAGCACCGGCCCATCGCCGACGTGCCCGCCGATCCGCCCGCCGCTCAACCGGTAGAGGGGCACGTTGAGCTTCCCGGTCAGGCGCAGCCCGGTCGCTCCCATGCCGGTGGACATCCGCGAATAGAACCTGTCGGGCAGCAGCGCCAAGGCGCCGAGTATTTCACCCAAGCAAGGTGCAACGCAAACGAGGGCTATGTCCCCTCGTTTGCGTTGCACCACGGGGGAGCGGAGTCGGCGGAGGGCGTAGAGTGGCCGGGATGCCCGAGCCCCATCCATTCCGCCGCGCCGTCGAGGCCAAGGATTTCGACCAGGCGATCGAGACCCTGCGCGAGGATGTCGTCCTGCACAGCCCGATCCTCTTCCGCGGCTTCGAGGGTCGGGAGATTGTCGGCCAGGTTCTCACTCACGTCGCCGCGACGCTGGAGGATCTCCACTACGTCGATGAGTTGGCCGACGAGCGCACAGTCGCCCTCCGCTTCAAAGCCAGAGTCGAGGATCTCGAGCTGGAGGGAATCGACTTCCTCGAGCTCGACGACGAGGGCCGGGTCAAGGAGCTGACCGTCTTCATGCGCCCAATGTCCGCGCTCACCCGCTTCAACGAGCGGATGGCCGAGCGCCTCGGCGTTCCGGCGAAGTAGCCGGCCTCAGTCGGCTTCCCCCTCCGAAGTGGAGACGAGCGAGGGGATCCGTTCCAGAGTGACACGCCCCGGCCCGTCGGCGCGAGCGTGGAGTCGGTCGCCTACCTGAAGATCGGCGCCGCGAAAGGCAACGCTCGGAATCGTGATCTGATGCTTGACCGAGATGCTGGTTCGCTGGAACCGGAGTGGGGCGGAGGACTCGGAAGCCGGGTCGCCGACCGGCTTCTGAGGGTTTGATGGGGGAGGCAGGATTCGAACCTGCGTAGGCATAGCCGGCTCGTTTTACAGCGAGCTCCGTTTTGACCGCTCAGGCACTCCCCCGGGTCCGTTCGGAAGTCTATTCGCGTTCCGCGTTCGGAGTAGACGAGAGACTCGAATGCATGGCCCTGATCCATCTCGAACTCCGAGTATTTCGGCGCCGCCGAGCAGTAACGCCTCGCTGGCTCTCAATGGCCCGCGCCGGAATGCATCCACCGTACGTCCATCTCCCACCAAGACGAAGAGGTAGTCGACTCTTGCGGGGTCGAACTTCTTGACATTGCCCGATCCAGCTCTGGTTCCCGCCGTTTGTGGCGACGCTGACCTCCCACCGCTCTTCCCCTTTCGGCTTCTTCACGCGATAAGTCGATGTCTTCACCTGCACCCGCAGCACCCGCTCGTCGATCTCCGCCATCAGGTCCACGTCGGGGCTGTGGCCGAGGGGGATCCAGACGAGAGCGCCCTGGCTCACCAGCCACTCCATCGCCGAGAACTCGCCCAGGTCGCCCTGGACGCGGCGGTTGATCAATCGCTCGCGGTGCCGGGGCTTGGGGCGGGCGGCTTCCATAGCGAACATATGTTCGCATATGCCTCAGACAGAAAGTTGCATCCAAGCCAGTTGTCCCCCTCGCGTTCCGCTGCGACTTATCCCGGCATGTCAGGCATAAGTCGCAACGGAACGAGTCCGTGGTGGAGAATGGGCCGATGAGCTCGCCCTCCCTCGACGGCCGCGTTATCGCCATCGCCGGAGTCGGCGGGGGGCTGGGACCCGTCGTCGCCGCGCGGCTCGCCGAAGCGGGGGCGATCGTCGCCGGGACCGACCGGGATCAGGGGACCCTCGATGCGCTCGCCTCGGAGCTCGCCCTCCCCGAAGACCGCTGGGACGGGCGCGCTGTCGATCTCCTCGACGAGGACGCCGCCCGCGCCTGGTGCGCCGCCCTGGTCGAGCGCTTCGGCCGCGTCGACGGCCTCGTCCACCTGGTCGGTGGCTGGCGCGGGGGAGAGCCGCTGCACGAGGCCCCGCTCGCCGACTGGGACTTCCTCCACGACCTCCTCGTCCGCACCCTCCAGCACACCACCCGGGCCTTCCACGACCAGCTCGCGGCAAGTGAGCACGGTCGCTTCGCCCTCGTCTCGGCCAAGCAGGCCCAGCGCCCGACCAACACCAACGCCGCTTACGCCGCCGCCAAGGCCGCCGCCGAGGCCTGGACCCTCGCCTTCGCCGACGGCTTCGCCGACACCCCGGCGACCGCCAACATCATCGTCGTCGACGCGATCCTCACTCCCCAGATGCGCGCCGAGAGCCCCGGCAAGGACTTCCCCACCTTCGCCCCCGCCGAGCACATCGCCGAGGCGACTCGCCTTCCTCTGCTCGGACGCCGCCGCGAAGATGAACGGCCAGCGCCTCGCGCTCCATCCCTGACCGAGACGTGTTCCCATTCCTACCATGCGCCTCTTGACCACTCGCTCGCTGAAAATCGCCCTCGCCGTTGCTGCCCTCGCGGCGATCCTCGCCACATCCGCCTTCGCCGAGCTGGTCCAGAGAGGAAACCTCTTCATCCGCTTTGACGGGGGGATCACGCCAAACGCCCTGCCGCGCAGAGCGCTCGCGCCGATCGCTGTGCGCATCGAAGGGACGATCAGAGCCCCGAAGGGGAAGACCCCGCCGGGTCTCCGCCACATCCGCATCGCGCTCAATCGCCAGGGCGTGATCAGCACCCGCGGGTTGCCGGTCTGCCGCCGCAATCGGGTCGTGGCGACCACGCCCTCGGAGGCGCTTGCCAACTGCGGAACGGCTCTGGTCGGCTCCGGCGGCATCGTCGCCAGAACCTCATTCGAAGATCAGAAGCCCTACCTGCTGCGCGCCGACATCCTCCTCTTCAACGCGGTCGTGCACGGCCGCCCGGCGATCCTCAGCCATCTCTACCAAAGCCGCCCGGTGCCCAGCACCAGACTTTTCGACTTCAGCATTCGCAGGACCAGGAAGGGGTCATTCGGCACGGTGCTCGCGGCGACGCTTCCACAATCGGTCAACAGAAACGGCTACCTCAGATCGATCTTCCTCCAGCTACAGCGCAGATACGTCTTCCGCGGCAAGCCTCGCGCCTATCTCAGTGCTCGGTGTCCCGCCCCGGCCGGCTTCCCCGGCGCCCTCTTCCCCTTCGCCCAGGCTTCGATGACCTTCGACGACGGGGTCACCCTCTCCAGCAAGCTCACCCGCACCTGCAAGGTCAAGGGGTGAAACGGGACCCGGTGAAACGCGTTTGCCATCCATCGCCTGGTAAACGCGTTGCACCTCGGCCGAGGCCGGGCCCTACTGCGGGATAGAGCACCAGGGCTGCTGCGACTTCCGCGCCGCCTTCAGCTGATTCCGCTTGGCCTTGGTGCCCCTCCGCGCCCTCCTGTACACAGCGCGCGCCTTTCGCTGCGCGCTCCTACCGCTGTAGCGAGAGCGCCGCAACCGGGCGGTTGCGTGCTGAAGCTTCGCCTGCTTCCTGCGCAGCCCCCTCCGCGCCTTCGCAGTCGTGGTCATCGCGGCGGCGCACCGTCCGGCGATCGTCTCGTAGGGGCCGAAAGCGCCAGCGCCCCCACCGGTGAGGCTGTATGCGTCCCCGAAGCCTTCGCTGGATCTGACTTCGATGAAATATCTCCCCGGATCCAGCGCTACGGTCGTGGCTTTTTCATGTCCTCTGGTGATGTAGGAGAGTCCCCCGACAGGCGTTGCCGAAGAATCCAAGATCGTCGCGTCGATGTTTGAGATCCCGGCGCCGCCACCGAGGTTTGCCACCGTCAGAGTCACCTGCGCCTCGCTACGCGACGTCACATAAAAGAAGAAGTAATCGAGGTCCCCCTGCGACTCGATGCCGCCGGTATAGGCCTGCCCCCCCGCCAGCGGCCCGGCAGCATTGGCCAAAGTGTCGTTGGGCTCATACGGTCCCGCGGCCCGCAGCCCCGGCGCGAATACCAACCCCAGCGCAAGTAGCACCACCAGCCAGGCTGCCAGCCCTAGGCCGAAGAACCCAATCCCCCGCCTTGCCATTCCCAGATTGCCTGCTTCAGTCACGTCAACCCTCCCTCCATACAAGTGTACGCACACGCACATGCCCCCGATGTTCCATAAATCGATGTGACATAGGCGTAGGATGGGGGAATGCCCGCGCCTACGACCGCCGCCGAGCCCGCCCAGCTGACGATCGACGAGCTGGCGCGGCGCACGGGGATGACCGTGCGCAACATCCGCGCCCACCAGTCGCGGGGCCTGCTGCCGCCGCCGCAGGTCCGCGGCCGCACCGGCTACTACGGCGACGAGCACGTCGCTCGCATCGAGCTGATCCGGGAGATGCAGACCGACGGACTCAACCTGGAGGCGATTCGCCGCCTGCTCGAAGGAGTCGGCGACTCCTCCACCGAGGTGCTCGACTTTGCCCGCGCCCTCCGCGCCCCCTTCGAGGACGAGCAGCCGGAAATCGTCGAAGCCGGCGAGCTGTCCCACATGTGGGGAGACGATGAGCCCGACCCGGGCCTGATCCGCCGCGCCGAGAAGCTCGGCATCCTGCGCGCCCTCCCCGACGGCCGTTTCGAGGTGATCAGCCCCCGCCTGCAGCGCGCCGGCAAGGAGCTGGCGGACCTCGGCGTCAGCGCCAAGGTCGCCCTCGCCATCGTCGAGAAGCTGCGCCGCCACTCCGAGGGCGTCGCCGACGCCTTCGTCGACCTCTTCGTCGAAGAGGTCTGGAAGCCCTTCGACCGCGCCGGCCGCCCCGAGGAGGACTGGCCCAAGGTCCGCGAGGCCCTCGAGCGCCTCCGCCCGCTCGCCTCCGACGCCCTCCTCGCCGTCTTCCAGATCACGATGAGCGAGGCGACCGAGAAGGCCACCGAACGCACCTTGAAGCGAGAAGTAAGCAAGACCTCGGCGAAGAAGTCCCGCCGCGGTCGCTGATCGTCCCTAAACCAGACGCAGCTTCGCGTCGCGCATCTCGTCTCTCGCGGCGTCGCCGCCGAAGTAGGGCATCGTCGCGAAGTACATGAAGTCCGGCAGCAGGGAGCGGAAGGAACCCTCGGCGTGACCGGAAAGGCGAGCGTGGATCATCGCGTGCATCCCGGCGACGACCCCCTCCGCTGCGATCGGCGGCGGGCTCTCAATCGTGGCTTCCTCGCGGGCGCGATCGACGAACTCGCACGGCGCGCTGCATCGCCTCCGTCCGCCGCTCCAGCCCGGGCGGCCCCAGCGCATGCACCTCGACCACCAGGGCGCGTCCCACATCCGGCTCCGCGTCAAGGAAGTCGAGCAGCGCCGTGAGCCCGGCGCGCAGCCGTCCCAGCCAGCTCTCCTCCGCGGTCGCGGCGGCAGTGAGGAGGTCTTCCAGCCGCTCCAATTGCATGTCGAAGGCGGCCAGGTAACACTCATGCTTGTCGGCGAAGTTGTCGTAGAAGGCTTGGCGGTAGAGCCCGGTATGGGCGAGCACCGTCCGCACCGAGGTCGCGTCGTAGCCATCCGACCCGACGACCTCGAGCATGCCATCCAGGATCGCTTGCCGCTTCTCTTGGGTCACTAGTCTCGACTCGGGAGCTTCGACTTCGGTCGAGGCTTGCTTTCCCATTGGAATCTCGCTTGTCTGATCCAGGGAACGCATTGTCTGTCTCAGGTACTGTAGCGGTATACCGGCGATCCGTCCAGCTTGGAATCGCCTTTCTCGGCGAGTAGGCTGAAATCGTGGCTGAGCGTGCCTCTCAAGCGGTGCGAGTGCCGCCTGGACGGCATGCGCTGCCGCGTGAATTCGTCGCTCAGCATCAGCGAGCGCGGATCATCGAGGCGCTGGCAGAGGAGATCGAGGACAAGGGCTACCGCTCCGTCACCGTCGCCGACATCGTGCGCCGGGCGGGGGTCGCTCGCAACACCTTCTACGAGCACTTCTCCTCCAAGGAGGACTGCTTCATCGCCGCTTCCGAATACGCCGTCGCGGAAGCGCTGCGCCGGGTTCAAGAGGCGGCCGCCGACGCGGAGGAATGGCCCGCCCAGGTCAACGTCGGGCTGGCCGCCTTCCTCGGCTACGTCGCCGAGCAGCCGGCGCTCGCCCGCACCTGCATCGTCGAGGCACTCGCCGCCGGACCGGCCGCGGCCGAGCGCCACGAGCTCTCAATCCAGGCCTTCGTCCCCTTCTTTCGCATGGGCCGCAAGCTGTCGCCCAGCGGCGACGAACTACCGGAGACCCTCGAGGAGACGATCGTCGGCGGGATCTTCTGGATCGTCCACCAGCGGATCGTCACGGGACAGGTCGAGGGGATCGAGGCGCTCCTCCCCGAGCTGGTCGAGTTCGCGCTCACCCCTTATATGGGGGCCGCCGCCGCGAGGCAGGCCGCGGGCGAGTCCTCCCCGGCAAGCTGAGACCCGCGACGCGCGGGGCGAGGGAGATATCTTCGCCGGGTGGCTAACGAGCCCCCTGAGACCCCAGGCCCTCCCGAGGAGGGATACCCACCGGAGCTGGCGCGCCTGCCCACGGGCCGGCACGGCCTCCCGCGCGAGTTCGTCGCCCGTAACCAGCGCGAGCGGCTGATCGCCGGGATCGCCGAGGCCGTCGCCGAGCACGGCTACGCCGGGACGACGATCGCCCACATCGCCAAGCACGCCGCGGTCTCTCGACGCACCTTCTACGAGCACTTCGCGAGCAAGGACGAGTGTTTCGCCGCCGCTTTCGAGACGGTGATGGAGGAGCTGCGCGGGCGGATCGCGCAGGGCTTCGAGCAGGCCGACGATTGGCCGGGCGCGATCAGAGCGGGGATCGCCGAGATGCTCGCCTTCCTCGTCGCCGAGCCCGCCTTGGCCCGCCTCTGCATGGTCGAGGCTCTCGTCGCCGGCCCGGTCGTGGTGGAGCGCTACGACGCGTCCGATCCAGGGCTTCATCCCGTACTTCAGAGCCGGCCGCAGAGGCCTGCCGCAGGAAACGCTGGACAACCTCTCGCCGACGACCGAGGATGCGCTGGCGGGGGGCATGGCCTCGCTGATCTCGCGCCGGATCATGGCCGGGCGCGAAGACGAGCTCGAGGAACTGCTCCCGGCGCTGGTCGAGTTCGTCCTCACCCCCTATCTCGGCACGGTCGAAGCAGCCCGCCTGGCGCGCGAAGATTGAGTTCTTGTGAGCCTCATTCCCACCGCTCCCCTTTCTCATAAGCTGTGTTGTCAATAAGGACAGGGAAGAAACGGGGAATGGGAATGATCATGGGCAGGAATCGAATCGTCATAGCGGTTGCCGTATTTGCGACGGCGCTGTGCGTAAGCGCTACCGCGTTCGCCGAGGACATCACCAGGGACGACTACGTCGCCCGGGCGGAGCCGATCTGCAAGGTCAACACGCACGCCAACAAGAAGATCTTCAAGGGCGTCAGGAAGATGGTCCAGAAGAACCAGCTCGGCAAGGCCGCCAAGCGCTTCAAGCGGGCCGCCGCCTCCCTGCGCAAGACGATCACCCAGCTCCGCGCCCTGCCTCAGCCCGTCGGAGACGAGCAAAGGCTCTCCAAGTGGATCCAGTACCTGAACGTCGAGCGCGGCATGCTGACCAAGATCGGCAAGGCGCTGAAGGCGAACAACAAGTTCCAGGCGCAGAGCAACATCATCCGCCTGCGCCGCAACTCGAACCTGGCCAACAACACGGTCCTCTCCTTCGAGTTCAACTACTGCCGCATAGACCCCTCCCGCTTCAGCTAGCCCCGCCGCGCAAGCGCGTTCCGCTGCGACTTATCCCTGAAGAGCAGGCATAACTCGCAGCGGAACGAGAGGTTTCGGGCGAGGGGGGCGAACCTCCGCTCCGCTGCGACTTATCTCGGTATGTCAGAGATAACTCGCAGCGGAGCGGAGTTGTTGGAGTGCGGGGCGTGCGGAGTGCCGCTGACGCTACACCGCGGCCGCGGCTGCGCGGCGGGCGCTCCAGGTGGCTAGGGGGGCGGCGGTCATCTCTTCCCAGGCGGCCTCTTCGCCGCAGTACTGCATGACGACGAAATGGAGCAGGCCGGGGAGGAGGTCGGGAACGGTCGCGGCGTCGCCGGCCATCAATTTGGCGCTGATCAGGTTTTCGATCGCGCCGGCCATGAAGTCGCCGGTCACCTGCGGGGGGGTGCGGCCGGGTAGCTCGTCGCGAGCGACGTCCAGCGCCGCGGCGAAGCGTCTCATCAGCTCCGCTCGGTGCTCACGCGCCCGTTCGTCGGCCGCGTGGATCTCGACGAAGAGGGCGCGCGCCAGCTCCGGGCGGTTGGCGCAGAACTCGAGCAGCTCCGCCAGTCCGGCTCGCAACCCCTCGCGCCAACTCGGCTCTCCTGCCGGCGACGTCGACCACTCGCCGGTAGAGCCACTCGCCGGCCTCGCCGTAGGCCTGCGTGAAGCAGTCGTCCTTGCCCTCGAAGTACTTGTAGAAGGTGGCGCGGCTGGATCTGGCCCGCTCGATCACGTGCCGCACCGCGACGTGCTCGTAGCCGATCTCCCCGCTTGCCTCGAGCATCGCCTCAAGCATTCGCGGCCGTAATTGGGCGCGGGAGGGGCGGTCACGCAGAGAGGGGAAGGGGGCAGCTGGGACAACCTCGCCTTTGGCTATGTGGGCACTTGCCGGTTCGCTCGCCATCGGTCGTCCCTCCTTCTGAAAACTAGAACGTTCTGTTCAGGGTATAGCACCTTTCAGGAAGCACCGGGGCGAATTTTTCACGAACACGAGATTTTCTGAAAAGAACGGAACTAGACACCAATGGCTATGAGTGCTACGGTGGCCAAGCGCATGGCGGAAACGCGGTCCATCTCCGAGCGACTGGCGACATTGCCACCGGGGCGCCACCTCGTGCCCCACGATTTCGTCGTCCAGAACCAGCGTGAGCGCATGCTGCTCGCCACCGCGGAACTGGTCGCGGAGCGCGGCTATCGCAGAACCACGATCGAGCTGATCGCGAGAACCGCGAGGGTCGCGCTGACCACCTTCTACGAGCACTTCGAGGGCAAGGAGGAGTGCTTCCTCGCCGCCTTTGACGAGAACGTCGAGGCCGCCGTCGAGGTCTTTGCCGAGCTGGTCGACCCTGAGCTGGACTGGACCGATCAGATCTCAACCGGCCTTGAGGTCTTCCTCGAGATGGTCGTCACCGAGACCCCGCGCGCGACTCTCTGTTTGGTCGAGGCGCAGGCCGCCGGCCCGGAGGCGCTCGCCCGCTACCAGGGGATGCTGGAGCGGGTGGCGCCGAAGCTGAGCGAGGGCCGCGCGCTGAACCCGCGCTCCGCGCGCCTCCCGGAAGGGCTTGAGGTGGCGCTCGCCGGCGGCATCGCCTGGCTCGTCCATCAGCGCCTCGTCGCCGGGGAGGCGGCCGAGATCAAAGCGCTGCTGCCGGAAATGCTCCAGATCGCCCTCACCCCGTACGTCGGTGAGGTGGAGGCGGGCCGCGCGGCCGACGCCGCTCAGGCCCGAGTGGCCGCTTGAACGCGAAGGCGGGGAGCAGGGCCGGGCGAATGTGAGCCAGGCGCCCCGCGAGTGGGACGACCAGCGGCTCGCGGCCTATGAGGAGGCGGCCGGCGAGCTCTGTACCTGCGTCACCAGCGCCTACGACGGGCCCGACGGTTGGCACGACCGCGTTTGGGCCGCCGGTTGGGCTGCGATCAGCTTCCTCGAGGACGACCCCGCCCGCGCCCGCTTCCTCCTCGTCGACGTCAACGGCGCCGGTCGCCGCGCGCAGGCCCGGCGCGACCGCCTCCTGCAGCGCCTCGCCGATCTGCTCGACGCCGGGCGCGACCAACTCGAGAACCCCGCCGCCGTCTCCCGTTGCACCGCCGAGATCGCCGCCGGCGCCGTCTACGCGACGCTCGTCGGCAAGCTGGACGGCGACGGATTCGAGCGGGGGAAAGCCTTCCTCGGCGAGCTGGTCTACCTCGCCGTGATGCCCTACCTCGGCTCCCAGGCCGCCGAGCAGGAGTTGCTGGTTCAGCCGTTGCGCTGAGCGGTATCGTCCTCGCGTGGGGAAGGGAGGCAGCCAGAGGAGAGCGAGAGCCGACGCGGGCCCGCGCCTGCCCGCCGGCCGCCACGGCCTGCCGCGAGAGTTCGTCGCCAGAAACCAGCGGGAGCGGATCATCACCGCCCTCGTCGACGCCGTCGCCGAGAAGGGCTACAACGACACCACGGTCGCCGACATCACCAAAGCGGCCTCGGTCTCCCGCCGCACCTTCTATGAGCACTTCAAAGGCAAGGAGGAGTGCTTCCTCGCCGCTTACGACATGGTGGTCGATCACATCCGCGGCGCGATGGTCGTCGCCGCCGGGGCCTTCGAGGAGTGGCCGCAGAAGGTGCGGGCGGCGCTGGCGACGATGCTGCGCTTCCTCTCCGGCGAGCCCGAGCTGGCCCGCCTCTGCCTGATCGAGCCGATCGGCGCCGGTGGGGAGATCGGCGCCCGCCACCGGGCCACGATGCAGGGGATCGTCGAGATGCTGCGCGCCGGCCGCCCGGCGCACACCGGCGCCCGGCCCCTTCCGGAGACCACCGAGGAGGCGGTCGTCGGAGGCATCTCCGCCCTCATCGTCCGCGAGCTGGGATCCGGCCGCGCCGCCGACTTGGAGAAGCAGCTCCCCCAACTCGTCGAGCTGGTCCTCTCCCCGTACCTCGGCGCCGAAGAGGCCGAGCGCCAGGCCCAAGAGCCCGCCCCCGCCTAAACACCCCGCTCCGCTGCGAGTTATGCCTGACATATCAGGCATAACTCGCAGCGGAACGACGGTCTTGCCGACCCACGGCTCATTCCGCTGCGAGTTATGCTGGCATATCAGGCATAACTCGCGCAGCGGGGAGCGGGCGGGTTCGGGTAACGGCGCGGTACCGGCATTTGGCTTGGCGGTTGAATCTCGCGGCCTCGGAGTACCCTGACGTACATGGCTGATGCTGGCTTCCCCGCAGTGCGGGTGCCACCGGGACGACATCCGCTCCCCCGCGAATTCATCGCGCAACACCAGCGAGCGCGGATGATCGACGCGCTCGCCGCGGAGATCGAGGAGAGCGGCTACCGGGCGGTCACCGTCGCCGACGTCGTCCGCCGCGCCGGCGTCTCGCGCAGCGCCTTCTACGAGAACTTCTCCTCCAAGGAGGACTGCTTCCTCGCCGCCTCGGAGGCCGCCGTCAGAGAGGCCTTGCGCCGAGTGGTCGAGGCCGCCGCCCGAGTCGACGACTGGCCGGGACGCCTCACCGCCGGCCTCGCCGCCTTCCTGCGCTACGTCGCCACCGAGCCCGCCCTCGCCCGCACCTGCATCGTCGAGGCGCTCTCCGCCGGGCCCGCCGCGATCGACCGCTACGAGCGCTCGATCGAGGCCTTCATCCCCCTCTTCCGCATGGGTCGCGAAGCCTCTCCCAACGGGGACCAGCTGCCGCAGACCTTGGAGGAGACCCTCGTCGGGGGGATCTTCTGGATCATTTACCAGCGCATCGTCATGGGACAGGCTGACGAGCTCGGGACGCTGTTGCCCGAGCTGGTCGAGTTCTCGCTCGTCCCGTATGTCGGCGCCGAGGCCGCGAGGCGCGCGGCCGACGAAGCGCCCACGACCCTTGAGGTTGGTTAGCCGAGCATGCATATGAGCGTGCCACGTAGCCAGGGAGCTCAAGGGGAAGTGTCCGCGAAGGCGGGGACCGGAGGCCCGATGGGCTAGTGCTCGAGACCGAGACCCGCGAGCGCGTTCACGCCCCGGAGCGGGCGCGGATCATCGAGGCGCTGATCGAGGTCGCCGCCGAGCACGGCTACGCCGGCACCACGGTCGAGATGATCATCGAGCGCGCCGACGTCGACCGCGGCTGCTTCGAGCATCACTTCCGCGGCCGCTACGACTGCTTCATCTCCGCCTGGCAGGAGATCAACGAGGAGTGCATGGCGGAGATTCAGTCGGCCTTCCACAGCGCCACCGACTGGCCCGACCGCCTGCGCGCCGTCGCCCACTTCATGGTCGAAGCGATGAGACGCGACCCCGAGCGGGCCGCCTTCGCGATCGAGGTGCTCGCCGCCGGCAACGCCGCCCGCGCCCGGCGCGATATGACGATGCGGGTGATCGCCTCCCTGATCGACGCCGGGCGACAGGAGATGGACAACCCGGAGATGGTCTCCCGCACCACCGCCGAGGCTCTGGCGGGCTCCGCCTACGGGCAGATCTACGCCAAAGTCGCGCGCGGGCGATTGGAGGAGCTGCCCGCCCTGGTCCCGCAGTTGATGTCCGCCGCGGTGATGCCCTACCTCGGCCACACGGCGGCGATGGAGGAGTTGACCCGGGGACCGTCCCTGGAGAGCCTGGCGCCGGACACCGCTTCCTGCCCGGTCCTCGGGCCGGATGGCTACCCGCCCGAGTTGTCCCGCCTGCCCCCGGGTCGCCACGGCCTGCCGCGCAAGTTCGTCGCTCGCAACCAGCGCGAGCGCCTGATCGCCGGCATCGCCGACGCCGTCGCCGAGAACGGCTACGGCGGTGCGACGATCGCACAGATCGCCCGCCACGCCGCCGTCTCCCGCCGCACCTTCTATGAGCACTTCGAGAACAAGGAGGAGTGCTTCGTCGCGGCATACGAGACGGTTATGGAGGAGCTGCGCGAGCGGGTTGGGCAGGGCTTCGAGCAAGCCGACGACTGGGCCGACGGGATCAGGGACGGGATCGCCGCGATGCTCCGCTTCCTCGCCGCCGAGCCGGCGATGGCCCGCCTCTGCATGGTCGAGGCGCTGGTCGCCGGACCGGTGGTGGTGGAGCGCTACGACGCCGCGATCAAAAGCTTCGCCCCCTACTTCCGCGCCGGCCGCGACAGCCGCAAGGAGGTAGCCGCGGCCGCCAACGGCAACGGCAACGGCGCCAACGGAAATGGCGCCGCCCCCGCCGGGGGAGAGCAGCACTCCGAGGCCACCGAAGAGGCCCTCGTAGGCGGCATGGTTTCGCTGATCTCCCGCCGCGTGATGACGGGAGGAGCCGAGGAGCTTGAAGGCCTGTTCCCCGATCTGGTCGAGTTCGTCCTCACTCCCTATCTCGGCAGCGACAAGGCGCTGGCAGTGGCGGCGGAGGGCGGGGCGGGAACCCTTTAAGATCGCCGGCGCGGCTTCGGCTTTCGTAGTCGACCCGCCCGGGTAGCTCAGTTGGTAGAGCACCTCCATGGTAAGGAGGGGGTCACGGGTTCGAGTCCCGTCTCGGGCTTCATGTAATGGTCTGGGGGCGAGTTCTGCTTTCCCATAAGAAGCATCATGACAGCAAATATTCTGATGCTATGATGCTTTTATGAGGACGACGGTCACCCTCGACCCTGACGTGGCGGCGAAGTTAAAGGAGACCGCTCGGGAGCGCGGCATCTCCTTCAAGGAGGCGTTGAACTCGAACGTGCGCCGTGGGCTCGAAGGCGAGACATCCGCGGCGAAGCCGTATCGCCTGCCGACGCGACGGCTGAGCGTGAGGCCGGGAGTCGACCTCGACAAAGCGCTGGGAATCGCGACGGAGCTTGAGGACGCGGAGATCCGTCGAAAGCTCGACCTGCGCAAGTGAAGCTGCCCGACGTCAATCTCCTGCTCTATGCGATAGACGAGGAGGCGCCGAAGCACGAGCCTGCGCGAGCTTGGCTGGAGGGGGCGCTTTCGGGCACGGAGGCCGTTGCTTTCGCTTGGGCCGTCTTGCTCGGCTTCATCCGAATCTCGACCAACGTGGCGGTCTTTGAGCGTCCTCTGGCCCTCGACGAGGCGCTCGACTACGTCGACGCCTGGCTCGACCGGCCCTGCGCGATGACGGTCGCGCCGACCATCCGCCATCCCGCTCTCCTTAGGGACTTACTCAGCCCGCTCGGGGCGGCCGGCAATCTGACCAGTGACGCGCACCTGGCCGCTCTCGCGATCGAACATGGCGCCGAACTCTGCTCCTGCGACACCGATTTCGCCCGCTTCGAGGGCCTGCGCTGGCGCGATCCCCTGCGCTGACCCTTCCGCTGCGACTTATCCCGGTATGCCAGTGATAAGTCGCAGCGGAGCGGCCGCCTGCTTGGCTGGGTAGCCAGGATCCGATCCACATATATAGGCTCCCCCGCCGATGGACTTCTCCCTGACCGATGAGCAGAGCGACTTCGTCGCGGCGATCCGCGACTTCTGCGCGCGCGAGTGCGGCACGCAGGAGCAGCGCGAGCGCCTCACCGACGGTTATAGAGAGCACCACAACTTCGACCTCTACAAGCAGATGGCGGAGCTGGGCTGGCTCGGGGTGACGATTCCCGAGGAGTACGGAGGCTCCGGTGGCGGCATGCTCGACGCCTCCCTCTTCATGGAGGAGACCTAGCCGGGCCTGGCGCCGGTCGGCGGCTACGCGACGACGCTGATCGTCGCCGGCGCGACCAGAAAGTTCGGCACCGAGGAGCAGAAGCAGGAGATCCTCGGCGGCATCGCCGGCGGCGCGGTCGAGGCGATCGCGATGACCGAGCCCGAGGCCGGCTCCGACGTCGGCTCCCTCACCACCAAGGCCGAGCGCGTCGACGGCGGTTTCCTCATCAACGGCCAGAAGGTCTTCATCTCCAACGCCCACATCTCCGACCACGTCCTGGTCGTCTGCCGGACCACCCGGGGCGAGTCCAAGCACGAGGGCCTAACGATGCTCTCCGTTCCGAGAGGCACCGAAGGGATGGAGATGAAGCCGATCGACACGATGGGCGGGAGGGACACGAACTACGTCTACTTCACCGACTGCGCCGTCCCCGAGTCGGCCGTGCTCGGTGAGGTCGACCAGGCTTGGACCCAGCTGATGTCGGGCCTCAACGTAGAGCGGCTGATCCTCGCCGCGACGATGCTCGGCATCGCCCAGCGCGCCTTCGACGACGCCCTCGCCTACGTCAAGGAGCGCAAGCAGTTCGGCCGCCCGATCGGCTCCTTCCAGGCGCTCCAGCACCGCCTCGCCGACATGGCGACCGAGCTCGAGTCCGCCCGCCTGATGACCCGCTGGGTCGCGGCCCTCACCGACGAGGACCCCGACCGCATGCTCCCCCGCGAGGCCTCGATGGTGAAGCTCCACGTCACCGAGGTGACCAAGCGCATCACCCTCGAGGGGATGCAGCTGATGGGCGGCTACGGCTACTCCTCCGAGTACGACATGGAGCGCCTCGTCCGCGCCTCCCTGGTCTCCACCATCTACGGCGGCACCTCGGAGATCCAGCGCGGCATCATCGCCAAAACTCTCGGTCTCTAGGCCCGTAATCTAGAGCGGCTCCGTTCCCTCGCTCAGGACATCGAGGTACTCGCCATAGGCGAAAACCTTGTTCCGCGGCTTCCCGGTCAGCTCGCGAAGAATTCCCAGCCCTTCCAGGTGGCTGATCGCACTGGCGACCGTTGGCTCGCTGATCGGCAATCGGTGGGCAGTGCCGGGGATGCGCAGCACAACGTCTTTGACGGCGACATCGAAGACGATCAGAGCGGACCCCGCCGCCCGGCCAAGCCCATGAATCTTCTGCCTGTCTTTCTCGACCAGGCGCACGATCCGTTTCGTCGTGTCGGTCGCTTGAGCCGCAACTGAGATCACCCCTTCGAGAAAGAAGCGAAGCCAGCCCTCCCAGTCGCCCGCATTGCGGATCGCTTGCAGGTGGTCGTAGTACTCGTCGCGGTGCGTCTTCAAGTGCAAGCTCAAATACAGCAGGGGTCGTGAGAGCACAGGTTTGCCTCCGTCGCCGGTCTCCGAGCAGAGCAAGAGAGTGATCAGGAGGCGTCCCAGCCGGCCATTTCCGTCCAGGAAGGGGTGGATGGTTTCGAATTGGGCGTGCGCGAGTGCGGCACGAATCAGCACCGGTGTGGCGATCGGATCGCCATGTAGAAACTTCTCCAGCGCGCCCATCATCGCGGGCACCTCGTTTGCCGGCGGGGGCACGTATCGCGCTGATGCCGGGGTGCGACCTCCAATCCAGTTCTGCACTCCCCGAAACTCTCCCGGCCCGCTTTCGGCGCCACGGGATCCTCTGAGCAGCCGCGCATGCGCTTCTTTGAGGACGCGCATGCTCAGAGGCAGCCCTTCCGTCATGCGCTCCAGCGCGAGGTCGAGCGCATTGATGTAGTTGGTCGTCTCGCGAACATCCGCAATTGGGACATCCGGCGTGGCGTCATGCTCGAACAGCAGCAAGTCGGAGAGTGAGGATTGCGTGCCCTCGATCTGTGAGGAAAGCACCGCCTCCTTCCGCATATAGGCATAGAGGAACTGGTCCGGGTCCGGGAGCAGCAGGGTGACCCCGTCGAGGCGACCCAGAGCCTGATTCGCTTGGTCCAGAAGCTCCTGAAGGCCGGCGTCGATATCCAGGCCGGGATCGGGCGGAAGTGGCTTTGGGAGGAATGCGCGGTATTCACCGTGCTCAGAGTCAACTGCGATGAAATCTCCGGCACGCTTGCTCCATTGGTCAGAAGGGACCACGCTCACAAACCCCTTCCCGTGGCAGCTTTGGATGATTGTGAGGCTACCAAAGGTTAAGGCGTTTTCCTTTGGATAGACGGGAAGGAGCCAAAGCTTGCTTGGGTTCCTCCTGAGCGGGAGAGGGCGGGCTAGTCGAGGCGTCCTTCCGGGATGTCGCCACAACGCCCTGCTCCCAAAAGCGCCCCGGTACGCGACGCGGTCAAAGAGGGCAGGCGCTCGATGACCAAGCCGCAGGCTACGAACGCACTCGGACGCCACCCAAAACGCCGTTCCGCTGCGAGTTATGCCGGCATACCGGCATAACTCGCAACGGAAGCTCTTGGGAGAACGAAAACGCGACCGGGGGTGGCGCCCGTAGCCTGCCTCGCACGTAGCCTTCGCGCGTAGAAGCTCGTCGCGCCACCTTTGAGATGGTGTCCCGCTTGGCTTCCGCGGGGCCTCTCTCTCCCAGTCGCAAAACGAACTTAGCGCGCAGACCCCCGCCGCGCTAGGGGGGCCTCGGCTTCATTCCCGCAATTTGAGAAGAAAACGGGCCTCAGGGGACTGTGATCTTGGCGGCGAAGGCGTCCGGATCGCCGATCGGGATTGCTTCGAGCAGCAGCGAGCGGCGCCCACAGTTGGGGAAGTTGAGGTTGACGACGCCGTGTCGGCCTCGCTTTGACGGCTACCGCGACGAACTCGCCGACACCCGGCACCGCCGCTACGTCGTGGCCCTCGGCTCTGCTGGCGAGCTGCTCGGCTGGGCCGGCGTGCGCGTCGTCGGCGGCGAGGCCGACATCCTCACCGTCGGGGTGATCCCGGCGGCTCGGCGGCAGGGCATCGCCGTCCGGCTTGTCCATGCCCTGCTGGGGGAGGCCCGTCGGCTGGGCGCCGGGACGGCGTTCCTCGAGGTACGCGTCGACAACAGTGCGGCCCAGGCGCTGTACGAGCGGGAGGGGTTCGTCCAGGTGGGCGTCCGGCGCGGCTACTACGACGGCGGGCGGGTCGATGCGGTCACCATGAGGCGTGATGTCTGAGCCGGTCGTCCTGGGCATCGAGACGTCCTGCGACGAGACGGGCGTCGGTATCGTGCGCGGCGACACGTTGCTCGCCGACGCGGTGGCGAGCAGTGTCGACGAGCACGCCCGCTTCGGCGGCGTTGTGCCGGAGGTCGCGAGCCGGGCGCACCTGGAGGCGATGGTGCCGACGGTGCGCCGCGCGTGCTCGATGGCGGGTGTGCGGCTGGCCGATGTCGACGCGATCGCGGTGACCGCCGGGCCCGGGCTGGCCGGCGCGCTGCTAGTCGGGGTTGCTGCGGCCAAGGCGTACGCGCTGGCGCTCGGCAAGCCGCTCTACGGCGTCAACCACCTGTCGGCGCACGTGGCGGTCGACCTGCTGGGCAACGGGCCGCTGGACGAGCCGTGCGTGGCCTTGCTGGTCAGCGGCGGCCACTCGTCGCTGCTGCTCGTGCCGCGAATTGGCGGTTCGGAGGTCGCTGAGCTCGGCGCGACGGTCGACGACGCGGCCGGCGAGGCGTACGACAAGATCGCCCGGCTGCTCGGCTTGCCGTTCCCGGGCGGTCCGCCGCTCGATCGGCTCGCGCAATCCGGCGACCCGGCGGCGATCGCCTTTCCGCGCGGGCTTTCCGGGCCGGGCGACTCCGCGTACGCGTTCTCGTTTTCCGGTCTGAAGACCGCGGTGGCGCGCTGGGTCGAGGTACGGGCCCGCGACGGTGAGCCCGTGCCGGTCGCCGACGTCGCAGCGTCGTTCCAGGAGGCGGTGGCGGACGTGCTGACCGCCAAGGCGGTGCGCGCCGCGCGCGACACCGGGGTGGGGTACCTGCTGCTCGGCGGCGGGGTGGCCGCCAACTCCCGGCTGCGCGCCCTGGCGGCTGCGCGGTGCGCAGACGCCGGCATCCGGCTGCGCGTGCCGCCGCCGCAGCTGTGCACCGACAACGGGGCCATGGTGGCCGCCCTCGGCGCTGCCCTGGTCTCCGCCGGGGCGGCGCCGTCGGACCTGGACATTCCCGCCGACTCGTCGCTGCCGATCACCGAGGTGCTGCTGTGATCGTTTTCCGCGTCCTGATCACGTTTTCCCCGGGATTCGACGCACTGGCCGTCCCGCAGCGCACAATTGCGGGGAAAACGTGATCGACGAAGCCGGCGTGCTCATGTGGGAGGTGCGCGCCGCCGAGGGCCAGCTGGACGCCCTGGTGCAGTACGTGCTCGCCCACGTCGACCCGTCCGCGCAGGTGTACCGCAGCGCCGCGCCCGACGCGCGAGTCGTGGTGATCGACCCGTCCGGCCGCGGAGTGGCGGACGTCCCGGCCGAGCTGGTCGCCCGGCCCCCGCACGTCTGGCAGTTCGAGCCGGTGAGCCGAGCGCCGTGACGCAACGGTGCCCGACGGGCTCGAGCCATATGGTGTGGGGCCATCGATGTGATCAAGAGCCCGTGAACCAGCGCCACTGCCTGGTCCGTGGCTCCTGATCAACGACAGATGGCCATGGGACGGCCTGGCGGGACCCCGGCGTTGAAGGTTGGCACTCGCCGCGTTAGAGTGCCAATCGGGTCCCCGGTTGGCACCCGCGACGGCAGCCGACGGCCCGCATCCACGACTGGACAAACCCGAGAAGGGGAGATCGACTGATGACCGCCACCAAGGTCAGCATCAAGCCGCTCGAGGACCGCATCGTCGTCCAGGCCAATGAGGCCGAGACCACGACCGCCTCGGGCATCGTCATTCCGGACACCGCCAAGGAGAAGCCGCAGGAGGGCACGGTCATCGCCGTCGGCCCGGGCCGCTTCGACGACAAGGGCAAGCGCATCCCGCTGGACGTGGCGGTCGGCGACGTCGTCCTGTACAGCAAGTACGGCGGCACCGAGGTCAAGTACGCCGGCGAGGAGTACCTGGTCCTCTCGGCCCGCGACGTCCTCGCCATCATCGAGAAATAGAGCTCGTGCCGCACGACGCCCTGGGCGATCGCGTCCAGGGCATCGTCGGCTGCGGCAGGAAGAAGGTAGAACCCCATGGCCAAACTCCTCAGCTTCGACGAGGACGCCCGCCGCGCGCTGGAGCGCGGCGTCGACAAGCTCGCCGACACGGTCAAGGTGACCCTCGGCCCCAAGGGCCGCAACGTCGTGCTGGACAAGTCCTTCGGGCCGCCCGTCATCACCAACGACGGCGTCACGATCGCCCGCGAGATCGAGCTGGCCGACCCGTACGAGAACCTGGGCGCGCAGCTGGCCAAGTCGGTCGCCACCAAGACCAACGACGTCGCCGGCGACGGCACCACCACCGCGACCGTGCTGGCCCAGGCGCTGGTCAACGCAGGGCTGAAGAACGTCGCCGCGGGAGCGAACCCGGCGGCGCTCAAGCGCGGCATGGACGCCGCGGTCGAGGCGGTCACAGCGGCGCTCGACGAGGCCGCCACGCCGTCAAGGGTGAGCAGGAGATCGCGCACGTCGCGACGATCTCCGCGCAGGACGCCACGATCGGCGCGCTGATCGGCGAGGCGTTCACCAAGGTCGGCAAGGACGGCGTCATCACCGTCGAGGAGTCCAACACGATGACCACCGAGCTCGAGTTCACCGAGGGCATGCAGTTCGACAAGGGCTACATCTCGCCGTACTTCGTGACCGACCCCGAGGCCGGCGAGACGGTGCTCGACGATCCGTACCTGCTCATCACGACCGAGAAGATCTCGGCGATCGCCGACCTGCTGCCGCTGCTGGAGAAGGTCATCCAGGCCGGCAAGCCGCTGGTCGTCGTCGCCGAGGACGTCGACGGCGAGGCGCTGTCGACGCTGGTCGTCAACGCGATCCGCAAGACGTTCCCGGCCGTCGCGGTCAAGGCGCCGTTCTTCGGCGACCGGCGCAAGGCGTTCCTGCAGGACCTGGCCATCGTCACCGGCGCCCAGGTCGTGGCGCCCGAGGTCGGCCTCAAGCTCGACCAGGTCGGGCTGGACGTGCTCGGCCGGGCCGGCCGGGTCGTCGTCACCAAGGACGCCACCACGGTCACCCACGGTGCCGCCGCGCAGTCGGCCATCGACGACCGGATCGCGCAGATCCGCAGCGAGATCGAGAACACCGACTCCGACTGGGACCGGGAGAAGCTGCAGGAGCGGCTGGCCAAGCTCGCCGGCGGCGTCGGCGTGATCCGGGTCGGCGCGGCCACCGAGGTCGAGCTCAAGGAGCGCAAGCACCGCATCGAGGACGCGATCTCGGCCACCCGCGCGGCGGTCGAAGAGGGCATCATCGCCGGCGGCGGCACCGCCCTGGTGCACGCGGCGTCTGCGCTGGACGACGACCTGGGCCTGTCCGACGACGAGGCGACCGGCGTCGCCGTGGTGCGCGTCGCGCTGGCCGAGCCGCTGCGCTGGATCGCCAGCAACGCCGGCCACGAGGGCTACGTCGTGGTGGCCAAGGTGCGCGACTGCCGGCCACCGGCGGGCTGAACGCCGATCCGGCGACTACGGCGACCTGCTCGCGGCCGGCATCGTCGACCCGGTCAAGGTGACCAAGGCGGCGCTGGCCAACGCCGCTTCGATCGCGGCCACGATGCTGCTCCACGCAGGGCGCCGTCGTCGACAAGCCGGCCGAGTCGGAGCCAGACGGTCACGGCCACGGTCACAGCCACGGCCCCGGAGGCCACGTCCACTGACGGCGCAACTTGCCCCGTAGCAGGGATTCGACCGGCGTGTCGCCCTGCTGCGGGGCCAAGTCGTGTCAGGCCGTGCGCTGGCTGAGCAAGATGTCGCGCTCGTCGGCCGACAGGCCACCCCACACGCCATGCGGCTCACGGGTGTCCAGCGCCCATCGCAGGCACTGGACGGTCACCGCGCAGCGGGCGCAAACCTGCTTCGCCAGCGTCTCACGCCGTCTGCGACGAGGGCCGCGTTCGTTATCCGCTGGATAGAAGTCGTTGGTTGCCTGCCCAAGACAGGCCGCCTCCTCATACCAATGGCCGTATCGGCGCCGGGACAGGCTGGGTAGTGCGTCGCTCATGGCTGTCACCCTCCGCTCGAGCATCACGAAACGACTCGTCGTCGAGTGTAAAGATCGTCGGAGCAGAAAGTAACGGGGGCTACACAATCAGTGGCGGCGAGCGTCTGCCTCGGTCGCGTCGGTGTATCCACGGGCGTAGTCCCAGCTGACGTACGCCTCGGGTGTCGGATCGAACGCGGGCTCGTGCACGTGCGTTCTGCCTTGGCCGATCAGGGAGCGCAGATTGGCCGTCATCAGGTCCCAGCTGAAGTAGTGCTGCTCGCCACAGTCGGTGCATTCGACGGTGATCCCGCGGACGCCGCGCGGTTCGAGCGCGGCACGGAATTCGGCGAGCTCCTCCAGGTCGGCGAGGACGTCGGCCCGCTCCTCGTCGCTCAGCGGTTCTGGCGGCTCAGCGTCGTCCATGACCAGGGACGGGTCCGCCGGATCGTCCAAGAACGGATCCAGCGGGCCGTCGTCCGGGCCCACCGTGCTCATGAGCTGGTCTCGCTGTGGGTTAGCCCTGAGGTCACCCCTCCACGGTAGAGGTCCGACGGCCCAAATGGCGAACTGCCCACGATGGAATTTCGCCGGATCAGCGCACCACTCGGGCGCCAGGGGCGGGGCTGGCGGCGACCCGCGTCGTGCGGCATACCCCGTCGGCGGCCAAGGATGCGGCCAGCCGCGCCGCAGCCTCGGGCCCGCCGACAAGAAATGCACAGGTTGGCCCGGAACCGGAGACGATCCCGGCGAGCGCGCCAAGCTCGCGGCCTGCGGCCAGCGTCCGGCGCAGCGCCGGGGCGAGCGCCAGGATGGCCGGCTGCAGATCGTTGGCCAGGGTAGGTGCGAGCCGATAGGGATCGCCCGAGCGCAAAGCGTCGATGACGGCATCGGGCGCTCCCGCCGCCCGCGACGGGTGATCCGACCCGCGCTGGCGATCCAGCTCGCGGTACGCATCGCCGGCCCAGATGCCGGGCTCGGCAAGCGCGAGCTCCCAGTGGAAGCGTCCCGGCGCGAGGACGGGAGACAGCAGCTCGCCACGTCCGGTGCCGAGCGCGGTGCCGCCCAGCAGCGGGAAGGTGACGTCGCTGCCGAGCCGCGCCGCGAAGAGTGGCCAACTCGTCTCGGCCCGTCCCCGTCCGCCACAACTCGGCGCAGGCGAGCAAAGCCGCGGCCGCATCGGCTGAGCCGCCCGCCATCCCGCCTGCCACTGGGATGGTTTTTCGATCGCCAGGCGTACCCGCGACGACACCCCGGCATGGGCTGCCAGCAGTGCGGCGGCCCGCCAGGTCAGGTTCGATCGTCCGTCGGGACGTGCGCCGCGCCCTCGCCTCGGACGCGCATCGTCAGCCCGTCTGCGGGCGTGGCGACGATCTCGTCGGTGAGGTCGACCGCGTGGAAGACGGTTGTCAGCTCGTGGAATCCGTCCGGACGGACCGGG
>CAVUCS010000002.1:0-281656 GCA_963740065.1 uncultured Solirubrobacterales bacterium | reverse complement strand
GTGGCATTTCGTCCATTGCGCAGGCCATTTAGACCAAACGCACAGTAATACTGTCGCTGTGCCACACTGAGATGTGGCAGGAAATCCTTACTGAAAGGAAAAGATGGCCAGCATTTCCAGTGTGATCGACGAAGCGCGTGAGCTGCTTGAGAAGCGCCTCGGCGAACTTGACGAGGAGCGCAAGCGCGTCGAGAAGGCCCTAACGAACTTGGTGGGTAGCGCTACCCCGGGCCGTCGCGGCCCCGGTCGTCCGAAAGGCTCTACCAACAAAAAGGCCGCCGGCGCGCCTCGCCGTCGTCGCGGCCGCCGCGGTGGCACCCGCGCCGACCAGGCGGTAAACCTGATCGAGGCGAACCCGGGCATCACCGCCTCGGAGATCGCCAAGACGATGAAGATCAAGCCCAACTATCTCTACCGGGTGCTTGGTGACCTGGAGAAGGAGAGACGGGTTAAGAAGAAGGGGCGGCAGTACACCGCTGCTTAGCACCCAGGGTCGATCCAGCAGGGGTTCCGCTTAACCGCGCCCCGAGGGTCGATCCCGGCAGGGGTTCCGCTTAACTTTTTCGAGAAGCGTCTCCGGCTGCGGCTAACCGCTGCGGCGAAAAAGTACAAGACGCTCCACCCCTGCCGGGATCGACCCTTTGACCAAGCTCCTGCCGGGATTCTCTGACAAGCCCGGAGGAGTTCTTAGACCAGGCCCAGCTGGCTTACTGCGTCGCGTTCTTCGCGTAGCTCGGAGGCGCTGGCGTCGATTCTGGCGCGGGAGAAGTCGGTGATTTCTAGGCCTTCGGCTACTGACCATTCGCCGTTGGAGCATTGGCAGGGGAGGCCGGCGACTATTCCTTCTTCTACGCCGTAGGAGCCGTTGGTGGGGACTCCCATTGAGACCCAGTCGCCTTCGGGGGTGCCGAGGACCCAGTCGTGGATGTGATCGATCGCCGCGTTGGCCGCCGAGGCCGCGCTGGAGGCGCCGCGCGCTTCGATGATCGCCGCGCCGCGCTTCGCCACCCGGGGAATGAACTCGTCGACGATCCAGGCCTGGTCGTCGACCGCGTCCCAGGCGCTCCCGCCGTTGACCTTGGCGTTGACCAGATCCGGGTACTGAGTGGTGGAGTGGTTGCCCCAAACCGTCATGTTGGCGACGTCGGCGACCCCCACTCCGAGCTTGTTCGCCAGCTGCGCGATCGCCCGGTTGTGGTCGAGGCGCATCATCGCGGTGAAGCGCTCGCGCGGGACGCCGTCGGCGTTCGACATCGCGATCAGGCAGTTGGTGTTGGCGGGGTTGCCGACGACCAGGATGCGCACGTCGGAGGCGGCGCCGGCGGCGATCGCCTCGCCCTGCGGCTTGAAGATGCCGCCGTTGGCCTCGAGCAGGTCGGAGCGCTCCATGCCGGGACCGCGCGGGCGAGCGCCGACCAGGAGGCCGACGTTGCAGCCGTCGAAGGCGGCCATCGGATCGTCGTGAATGTCGATCTTGCTCAGCAGCGGAAAGGCGCAGTCGTCGAGCTCCATCGCGGTTCCCTCAGCCGCCTTCACCGCGTCGGGGATCTCCAGCAGGCTCAGCTCGACCGGGGTGTCCGGGCCGAGCATCTGGCCGCTGGCGATGCGGAACAAGAGCGCGTAGCCGATCTGCCCGGCGGCGCCGGTAACGGTGACCTTTACTGGAGTGCTCACGGAATCTGTCCTCCTGTGGATCGAGGGTTTGTGACTAAGCCATAGCCGCTTGCAGGTTCTCGTCTATCGAGGCGAGGAACTCCTGCGTGGTTTGGAACGCCTGGTCGGGGCCGACCAGCAATGCCAAGTCTTTTGTCATCTTGCCGCTCTCAACCGTCTCGATGCATACCCGCTCCAGGGTCTCGGCGAACCGTGAGACCTCCGGCGTGTCGTCGAGGCGCCCGCGGGCGGCGAGACCGCGGGTCCAGGCGAAGATCGAGGCGATCGGGTTGGTCGAAGTGGGGTTGCCCTGCTGGTGTTGGCGGTAGTGACGGGTGACCGTGCCGTGCGCGGCTTCGGCCTCGAAGGTTCTGCCGTCGGCGGTCATCAACACGCTGGTCATCAGCCCGAGCGAGCCGAAGCCCTGGGCGACGGTGTCCGACTGCACGTCACCGTCGTAGTTCTTACAGGCCCAGACATAACCGCCCTCCCACTTCATCGCGGCGGCGACCATGTCGTCGATCAGGCGGTGCTCATAAGTAATCCCCTTGGCCTCGAATTCGGCCTTGAACTCATTCTCGTAGACCTCGGCGAAGATGTCCTTGAAGCGCCCGTCGTAGCGCTTGAGGATGGTGTTCTTGGTCGAGAGGTAGACCGGGTAATCGCGGTTGAGGCCGTAGCGCATCGAGGCGCGGGCGAAGTCGCGGATCGACTCGTCGAGGTTGTACATCGCCATCGCGATGCCGCTTCCGGGGAAGTCGTAGACGTCGAGCTCGACCGGCTCGGAGCCGTCCTTGGGCGTGTAGGTGAGTGTGAGCGTCCCCTCGCCGGGGACGACGAGGTCGGTGGCGCGGTACTGGTCGCCGAAGGCGTGGCGGCCGATCACGATCGGCTTGGTCCAGCCGGGGACCAGGCGCGGAATGTTGGAGATGACGATCGGCTCGCGGAAAATGACGCCGCCGAGGATGTTGCGGATCGTCCCGTTCGGCGAGCGATACATGTCGTGGAGGCCGAACTCCTCGACGCGGGCCTCATCGGGGGTGATCGTCGCGCACTTAACGCCGACCCCGTGCTCCTTGATCGCGTTCGCCGCGTCGACGGTGATCTGGTCGCGGGTCGCGTCGCGGCTCTCGATCCCGAGGTCGAAGTACTCCAACTCGACATCGAGGTAGGGGAGGATCAGCTGCTCCTTGATGAAGTCCCAGATGATCCGGGTCATCTCGTCGCCGTCGAGCTCGACGACAGGGTTCTTGACTTGGATCTTCGCCACCGACGCGGCACCCTAGCGAGAGACCGTGGTCCCCCGCTCCGCTGCGACTTATCTCTGACATGCCGAGATAAGTCGCAGCGGAACGGGGGGTGGCGTGCGAGAATCGAGGGCGTGGCTACTGCTGAGCGCCAGTCGGGCACGCACGAGGTGACGAACCAGCCGCCACCGCTGGTCGACTACAACGTCTTCGAAACGGACCGGCCGCTGGTCGAGGCGATACGGCGAGAGGGCGCCGAGTGGGCGCGGGAGCGAATCTCCGCGGTCGGCGAGTTCGCCGGGTCCGAGCGGGCGCAGCGCCTCGGCGCCGAGGCCAACGAGAACCCGCCGAAACTGAAGACCCACGACCGCTTCGGCCACCGCGTCGACGAGGTCGAGTTCCACCCCGCCTGGCACGAGCTGCTGGGTACGGCGGTGGAGCACGAGCTGCACTCCTCCCCTTGGAAGGACCCGCGACCCGGCGCCCACGTCGCCCGCGGCGCCGCCTTCATGTGCATGGGGCACGCCGAGGCCGGGGTCGGCTGCCCGATCTCAATGACCTACTCGGTGATCCCGGCGCTGCGCCACCAGCCGGAGCTGGCCGCCGAGTGGGAGCCGCGCTTCCTCTCCTCCGAATATGACCCGCGCAACGCGCCGGCGCCGGAGAAGCCCGGCGCGCTGGCCGGGATGGGGATGACCGAGAAGCAGGGCGGCACCGATGTGCGCGCCAACACCACCGTCGCGCGGCCGACGAACGGCGGCGGGCCGGGCGCCGAGTACGAGCTGACCGGCCACAAGTGGTTCATGTCGGCGCCGATGTGCGACGCCTTCCTCGTCCTCGCCCAGGCCGACGGCGGCATCTCCTGCTTCCTCTTCCCCCGCTGGACCCCCGACGGCGAGCGCAATCGCTTCCGCCTGCAGCGGCTGAAGGACAAGCTCGGCAACCGCTCCAACGCTTCCAGTGAGATCGAGTTCGACGCCGCCTCGGCCTGGCTGGTCGGCGAGGAGGGCGCCGGGGTGCGGACGATCATCGAGATGGTCAACCACACCCGCCTCGACTGCGTGATGGGCGGGGCGACCGGGATGCGCGCCGGCGCCGCGCACGCGATCCACCACGCCTCCCACCGCTCGGTCTTCGGCCGCGAGCTGGTCGATCAGCCGCTGATGCAAAACGTGCTGGCCGACCTCTGCGTCGAGTCGGAGGCGGCGACGATCTCGGCGATGCGGCTCGCCCGCGCCTACGACGAGGCGATCGCGGGCGACGAGGAGGCGCAGAGCTTCAAGCGGATCGCCAACGCCGTGCTCAAGTACTGGATCTGCAAGCGGGCGCCGATGCACGCCGGCGAGTCGCTTGAGTGCCTCGGCGGCAACGGCTTCGTCGAGGAGTCGGGCATGCCGCGCCTCTTCCGCGAGAGCCCGCTGAACTCGATATGGGAGGGATCGGGCAACGTCCAGTGCCTCGACGTGCTGCGGGCGATGATCAAGACGCCGGCCTCCGTCGACTCCTTCTTCGCCGAGGTGGCCGAGGGCTCCGACCCCCGCCTCGACGCCTACGTCTCATCCCTGCGCAGCGAGCTGCCGGGGGACATCGAGACGATCGAGTCCCGCGCCCGCCACATAGTGGAGCGGATGGCGCTGGCCATCCAGGCCTCGCTCCTCCTCCGCTACGGCGACGAAGCGACGGCGGACGCCTTCTGCGCCTCGCGCCTGGCGGGCGACTGGGGTCAGGCGTTCGGAACCTTGCCGGCGGCGACAGACTTCGGCCGGATCATCGAAAGGCACCATCCGGGAGTGTCCGGGTAGGGGTGGAGCGTCTTGTACTTTTTCGGCGCGGCCAATCGCGGCAAGCCGGAAACGCTTTCTCGAAAAGTTAAGCGGAACCCCTACCCGGACACTCCCGCAGCCGTATCCCGAAGTGCCCGGCCCACCTGCTCGGCCGTTATGACACCCGACAGCCGCCCGTCGGCGTCGACGGCCATCAGGGCGCCGAAGCGGCGCAGGTTTTGGTTGCTGAGCAGAGTGTCGAGGGGGGCGTCGTCGCGGACTTGGAAGGTGCCGTCGTCCTGCTCAAGGACGTCGGCAACGAGGGAGGTGGCGCGAGAAATCTCCGGAACTTCGTCGGCCTTGTCGCGGACGACAAGCCCGAGGAAGTGACGTCCGGCGTCGACGACCGGGAACCAGGGCCAGCGGTAGCGGTGGAAGTACTCGTCTAGGGCCTGCTCGACGCTGAGCTCTCCGGGGATCGCCACCGGCTCCCGATCCATCACGTCGGAAACCTGCAGCCCCTCAATCCGGCTGGTGATCTGCGTCTGCATCGTGGCGCCACGGGCGGAGCCATTGATCACCATTCCGATCAGCGCCAACCAGATACCGCCGAAGACGTAGCCGGTGAAGACCATCAGCAGGCCGACGCCGATGAAGATGTAGGCGAAGACCCGCCCCAGGCCGGCGGCGAAGCGCGTCGCTGAGGTGCGATCTCCCGACTTCCACCAGGCCAGGGCCCGCACCACGCGGCCGCCATCCATTGGGAATGCGGGGAGCAGGTTGAAGACCAGGACGAGCGCGTTGATCGTCGCCAGCCAGGCGACCATCGCGAGCACGCCGGAGACGCCGGAGTTGCTCTCGACCAGCATCGCGTCGCGGAACTCGGCGGGGCTGGAAGCGGCGAGGCCGACCGCGGTGAGCGCGACGACGATCGCCAGGGTCACCGCCGGGCCGGCGATCGCGACCTTGAACTCGACGGCCGGCGTCTCGGATTCCCGGTCCATCTGCGCCAGGCCGCCGAAGATCCAGAGCTGGATCTTGGAGATGCCGATCCCGTTGCGCATGGCGACCATCGCGTGGCCCAGCTCGTGCAGCAGGATCGAGCCGAAGAAACCGATGGCGCTGATCACGGCGAGGGCGAAGGGTCCGGTCGCCGAGCTGGACTCCCCCAGCACGTCGCCATAGAAGCGCGAGAGCCAGAAGATCACCAGGAAGAGGACGAGGAACCAGGACCAGTCGACCGCGATCCGAATCCCGCGGACGTGGAAAAGGGTGATTGAGCCGCCACCGAGCACGAGGTCAATGTTAGGGCGATAGCGTCCCCGCCCAATGGCAGTGGAGGAAAAAGGGGGCGGGGCGATTGCCGAGCGGGTGGGCAAACCGAACAGAGCCCGGCTGCGTGAGTTGCTCGAAGAACTGGAGCAGATAGACCGTCCCTCGGCTTCCGAAGGCGAGCGCCGCGCGGCGGAATGGCTGGTGGAGCGCTTTGCCGAGGTGGGAGCGGAAGCCCGGATCGAGGCTGAGCCGGCGCACGGCACCTACTGGTGGCCGCTGGGGCTCGGCTCCTTGTTGGGCGCCCTGGGCGGCTTCGCGGCGCTGCGCGGCCGGCGACTGTTGGGCGCCGTGTTGGGGGCGATCGGAGCGGCCGGAATCGCCGACGACTTCCCGCCCGGGCAGCGGCGCCTGCGCAAGCCCCTGCCCGCGCGGACCACCTACAACGTGGTCTGCGAGTTGGGTCCCGCCGACGCCGCGCGCACCATGGTCGTGGTCGCTCACCACGACGCGGCTCACTCGGGGCTGATCTTTCACCCGGGGCTGCCCAAGCTCGCCGACCGCCTGGGGCTGATCGAAGGGCAGGACACCAGCCCGCCGCTGATGGCGCCGGTCGTGGGCGGGCCAATACTCGCCGCGCTCGGCGCGCTCACCGGCCGGCGCCTGCTGACCAAGCTGGGCATCGCCCTCGGCATCGGCTCGGCGGTGGCAATGGCCGACATCGGCCGGCGCAAAACCGTCCCCGGGGCCAACGACAACGGGACCGGAGTCGTCGCCCTGCTGGCGCTCGCCGAGCGCTTGTCCGAGGAGCCACCCGAGGACCTCCGGGTGATTCTCCTCTCGGCCGGCGCCGAGGAGTCATTCAGCGAGGGCATCAAAGCGTTCGGCGAGCGGCATTTCCCGAGCCTGCCGCGGGAGAGCACATTCTTCCTCGCGGTCGATTCGATCGGCTCCCCCCACCTGCTGGTGCTGCGGGGAGAAGGCTTCCTGAAGATGCGCGAGTACTCGCCTCGCGCGCTGAAGCTGATGGACAGCCTCGCCGAGGACCTCGGCATCTGGCTCTTCCCCAACCTTCGACTGCACAACGGCACTGATGGCCTTGAGCCGCTTGCGGCGGGCTATGAAACCGCCTCGCTCTGCGGCTGCACCGACTTGAAGAACCCGGCCAACTACCACTGGCCCAACGACCTCGCCGAGAACGTCGACTTCGACAGCGTCGCCGACGGCGTCCGCTTGATTGAGGCCGCGGCCAGGCGCCTCGACGAGCGCTGGCTCGACTGACCCACCCCAGTCGCGACGCGCTGTTCCCCAGACAGGGAGACAAAGCGTTGCAGGGGGCGCCTCAAATCCGACTGCGGGGTCGGATTTCTCGCGTATAAAGTCCGCCGCCGTGCCTTCTCATGACGTACTCGTGATCGGCGCCGGCCTTGCCGGACAGCGGGCGGCCCTGGCGGCCGCCGAGCAGGGCGTTTCCGTCGGGATCGTCAGCAAGGTCCACCCGGTGCGCTCGCACTCCAACGCGGCCCAGGGCGGGATCAACGCGGCGCTCAACCCCGGCGACTCCTGGGAGTCGCACGCGTTCGACACGATCAAGGGCTCCGACTACCTGAGCGACCAGGACGCGGTCGAGATCATGGTTCGCGAGGCGCCGGAGGAGATCCTCCACCTCGAGCACCTCGGCGTCACCTTCCACCGCAACGAGGAAGGCAGACTCGGCACCCGCGCCTTCGGCGGCGCCTCCGCCGCGCGCACCTACTACGTCGCCGACATCACCGGACAGGCGATCATGCACGTGCTCTACGAGCAGCTGATGAAGCACTCCGAGCAGGTCGCCCGCTACGAGGAGTGGTTCTGCACGGCGCTGGCGATGGACGAGCAGGGCGAGTGCTGCGGCGTGGTCACGCGCAACATCGCCGACGGCTCGATGGAGCTGTTTGAAGCGAAGTCGGTGATCCTCGCCTGCGGCGGCAACGGCCAGGTCTGGAAGCCGACCACCAACGCACTTATCTGTACCGGGGACGGGATAGCGATGGCCTACCGGGTGGGGGCCAAGTTGATGGACATGGAGATGATCCAGTACCACCCGACGACTCTGGCGGGGAAGGGGTTCCTGATCACCGAGGGCGCGCGCGGCGAGGGCGCGCACCTGCTCAACGCGAAGGGCGAGCGCTTTATGGAGCGCTACGCGCCGAACAAGATGGAGCTGGCGTCGCGCGACGTCGTCAGCCGCGCCGAGCAGACCGAGATCAACGAGGGGCGCGGCTTCCCCGACGGCACAGTGGCGCTCGACATCACCGTGGTGCCGAGAAAGCGCATCCACGAGGCACTACGGGAGATCGTCCTGGTCGGCCAGGACTTCGCCGGGGTCGACATCACCAAGGAGCCGATCCGGATCAAGCCCGGCAACCACTACACGATGGGCGGGATCAAGACCGACGTCGACGGGCGCACCGACATCCCCGGCCTCTACTCGGCCGGCGAGACCGCCTGCGTCTCCGTCCACGGCGGCAACCGCCTCGGCGCCAACTCGCTGCTCGACACCTTGATCTTCGGCCGCCGCTCCGGCGTCGACGCCGCCGCCCGCGCCAAGCGCGTGGACCGGGCGCGTCCCTCAAAGCAGACGCTGGAGTCAGAGCAGGCCAACATCGACGCGATCTCCGCCCGCGAGAAGGGCTCCGGGCGACGCGTCTCGGAGATTAAGCTCGACCTCGGGACCGTGATGGACAAGCACGTCGCCGTCTTCCGCGACGAGGCCGGCATCCAACAGGCGCTGGAGAAGGTGCGGGACCTGAAGGAAGAGGCGAAGACCGCCTACATCGACGACCGCAGCAGCGTCTTCAACCAGGACATCCTCGGCGCGATCGAGCTCGGCTACATGATCGACAACGCCGAGGCGACCTGCGTCGCCGCCCTCGAGCGCAAGGAAAGCCGCGGCGCCCAGTACCGCACCGACTTCCCGGAGCGCAACGACGAGGAATGGCTCAGACACATCGACCTTCAGCTGGGCGACGACGAGCCGGAGATCTCATACTCAGAGGTGACCATCACCAAGTGGGAGCCCCAGGAGAGGACGTACTGATGGCCGAGTACACGCTGAGAGTCCGCCGGTACCAGCCAGAAAGTGGCGAAGGCGCCTACTGGGAGGAGTTCGACGTCGACCTCGATCCCTCGCTCTCCGTCCTCGACGGGATCCTCCAGGCCAAAGACCGCGACGACGGCTCGCTCAGCGTCCGCTGCTCCTGCCGCGCCGCGATCTGCGGCTCCTGCGGGATGAAGATCAACGGCCAGTCCGGCCTCGGCTGCAAGACGCAGATCGGCGAAGCGCAGGAGCTGGCCGACAAGCAGGCGAGCGTCGGTGAGGGAAGCCCGGACGGGAACACGATTGTCGTGGAGCCGATGGGGAATATGCCTGTGATCAAGGACCTGATCACCGATATGGAGTCGACGCACTGGACCAAGATCCGCCGCGTCACTCCCTGGCTCCTCCCCCACGGCGATCCGCCCGAGCGCGAGTACATCGTCGAGCCGGAGTCGATGATCGACATCACCCAGTCGATGGCCTGCATCCAGTGCGGCGCCTGCGTCTCCTCCTGTCTCTCGATGGAGGCCGACCCCGACTTCATCGGCCCGGCGGCGCTGGCCAAGGCCTATCGCTTCGTCGGAGACCCGCGCGATGCCGAAACCAAGGAGCGCCTGCACGACCTCGCCGAGGACCCCCACGGGATCTACGACTGCACCCACTGCTTCAGCTGCGTCGACGCCTGCCCGAAGGGGGTGGCGCCGATGGACCAGATCATGCGACTGCGGCGCAAGGCGGGCGAAGAGGAAATTCACGATCCCAACAACGGCGAGAACCACGTCAACGCCTTCGTCAAGATGATCGAGAAGAAGGGCACCAACGACGAGGCCCTGCTTCTTCAGGAGTCATACGCACCGGGCGTCAAGGGCAAGCTGAAACCGACCAAAGGTGCGATCAAGGGCCTGCTTGGCTCCCTGCCAACAGCGATCCGCGGGATCAAGACCGGCAAGATGCGCTCCCTGCCGAAGCTGATCCCGGGCGTCCACCCGAAGCTCCCCGACGGCGCCCAGGATGAGGTGAAGGCGATCTACGAGCACGCCGAAGAGCACCGCCAGCAGTTCAACATTTACATCACCGGCGAGGAGGGCGTGGAGCCCGAGCCCGACGAGACCGAAGCGGAGGAGAAGGTATGAAGCTCGCCTACTGGCCCGGCTGCGTCTCACGCGGCTTCACCAGCGAACTGCACGGCTCGATGGAGTTCACCGCAGAGAAGCTGGGGATCGAACTGGTGACGCTGGACCGCGCCAACTGTTGCGGCGCCGGGGTGATCGCCGAGCACAACCAGGAGCTGGCCGACACGCTCAACGCGCGCACCTTCGCGCTCGCCCAGGAGACCGGGCTGGCGATGATGAACATCTGCTCGACCTGCCAGGGAGCGCAGTCGGAGTGCCAGCAACGCCTCGACGCCGACTCCGCCTACCGCGCCCACATCAACGAGGTGCTGAGCGGCCAGGGCCTCTCCTACGAGAAGGGCAAGGGCGGCTTCACCAACAAAAACTTCCTCTGGGTCCTGGTCGAGGACTACGGGCTCGACAAGCTCGCCGAGCAGGTCGTACGGCCGCTATCCGGCCTGCGCGTGGGCCCCTTCTATGGTTGCTACGTGGTGCGGCCGAAGGAGCGCCTTGGCTACGACGAGTTCCCCGATCGCGACATCTACTTGGAGAAGGTGATTGAGGCGCTGGGCGGCGAAGTCGTCGAATACGACGGCGCCCGCAAGTGCTGCGGCTTCCCGGTGATCACCACGAACCGCGAGACCTCGCTAAAACAGGCCGGCACGCATCTCGGCGACGCGCTCGACGCCGGCGCCGACTGTCTCGTTACCCCCTGCCCGCTCTGCCACCTCAACCTCGACCTGCAGCAGCCCGAGGCGGCGAAGGTCGTCAACCGCGACCTCGGCCTCGCCGTCCTGCACCTCCCCCAGCTCGTCGGCCTCGCCCTCGGCGCCGAGCCGAAGCAGCTCGGGATGAAGAAGCACATCGCCTCGACTGGTTGGGTCGAGGAGCGCCTCGCCGGCGCAACCGCGACTGCCTAGGCGGCGCTCTTGGGGGCCGCCTCGCTCGCTCCCCCGTTAGCGGCGGCCACCGCCGCCTCCAATGTCCTGCTCGACCTCTTCCTCGTGCTGCTGGCGGCGAAGGTTGGCGACGAGGTCTTCAAGCGGATCGGGCAGCCGGCGATCGTCGGCGAGATCCTCGCCGGGGTCCTGATCGGTCCCTCGCTGCTCGGCCTGGTCGAGCCCGGCGAGGTGCTTGAGGTTTTCGCCGAGCTCGGCGTGATCTTCCTGCTCTTCTGGGTCGGCCTGGAGACTCGGGTCTCGGAGATGCGCGCGGTCGGGGCGGCGGCGCTCTCGGTCGGCACTATCGGGGTCGTGCTGCCCTTCGCCGGCGGAATCGGGCTGGCGCTGGCGCTGGGCGAAGAGACCGGCACCGCGGTATTCCTCGGCGCGGCGCTGGCGGCGACCAGCGTCGGCATCACCTCGGCCGTGCTGGTACAGCTCGGCCTGATCCGCACGCGCGCGGCCCGCACCCTGATCGGCGCCGCGATCGTCGATGACATCCTCGCCCTGATCCTGGTCGCCGTCGCCACCGGAATCGCCGCCGAGGGCGGGCTCGACCCGACCGAGCTGCTTGTCGTAATCGGCCTGGCGCTCGGCTTCGTCGCCTTCTTCGCCCTCGGCGGAACCCAGCTGATGGCGCGCCGGCCACAGATCCTCAAAGGGCCGCGGTTCTCCGAATCGCCGCTGCTGCCCGCGGTGATCCTCTGCCTCGGCGTCGCCGTGCTCGCCGCCCAGATCGGCCTGGCGGCGATCATCGGCGCCTTCCTCGCCGGTCTGATGGTCGCCGAGACCAAGGAGCAGCACCCGATCGAGGATGAGGTGGCGCCGCTCTACGCCTTCTTCCCCCCCTTCTTCTTCGCCCTGATCGGGATACAACTCGACCTCGGAGCGCTGATCGACGGCGAGACGATCGCCCTGCTCGCGGCTGTCACCGCAGTGGCGGCGGCGACCAAGCTGGCCGGCGCCTGGATCGGCGCCCGCCGCCTCACTCGCGAGGAGCGGCGGATCGTCGCCGTCGGCATGGTCCCCCGCGGCGAGGTCGGGATCATCATCGCCGGCATCGGCGCCGCCGCGGGCGTCGTCGACGACCAGCTCTTCGCCGTCGTCGTCGCGATGTCGATCCTGACGACGATCGCCGTGCCCCCGGTGCTGCGCAGGCTGCGCGCCGAATAGTCTGCGGCGGCCATGGCAATCGCCGTCGCCACATTCCTGATCGCCCTGGCGATTATCGCCAGCGAAAAGATGCACCGGACGAACGTGGCGCTGCTGGGGGCGGCGATCGTGGTGCTGTTCGTCGGCGACTTCTCTCAGGAGCAGGCGATCGAGTCGGTCGACTTCAACACGATCGGCCTGCTGACGGGGATGATGATCCTCGTCTACCTGACCCAGCAGACCGGGGTTTACGACTACGTGGCGATCCGCGCCGGGCAGATCTCCGGCGGGCGCTCCTTCGCGGTGACGATGAGCCTCGCCGGGATCACCGCTCTCCTCTCAGCCTTCCTCGACAACCTGACGACGATCCTGCTGATCGCGCCGATCACCTTCCTGCTCGCGGACGCGCTGGATATAGAGGCGGTGCCGCTGCTGATCATCGAGGTAATCGCCTCCAACATCGGCGGCACCGCGACGCTGATCGGCGACCCGCCGAACATCATCATCGCCGGCGCCACCGGGCTCAGCTTCAACGCCTTCATCGTCAACCTGGCGCCGGTCGTGATCGTCACCTTCGCCGCGGTGATCCCGCTGCTCTACCTGTTCTTCCGCTCCCGCCTGCAGGTGGAGGAGAGAAACCGGCGCGCGGTCATGGAGCTGGACGCGGTCGCCTCGATCCGCGACGCGGCGGAGCTGCGCCGCACCGGCCCGGTCCTCCTGCTCACCGTGCTCGCCTTCTTCGCCCACCAGGCGCTCCACATCGAGCCCGCGACGGTGGCCCTGACCGGGGCCGCGGTGGGGTTGCTGGTGACGAAGATCGACCTCGAGGAGGCGCTCTCCAACATCGAGTGGACGACGCTCTTCTTCTTCGTCGCGCTGTTCGTGATGGTCGGCGCCCTGGAGGCGACGGGCGCGATCGAGCACGTCGCCGACGGGGTCAAGGACATCACCGGCGGCGGCCGCACCGCCGAGCTGATCGGGATCACCTGGGTCGCGGCGCTGGGCTCGGCGGTGGTTGACAACATCCCCTTCACCACGGCGATGATCCCGGTGGTCAAGGACCTCCAGCAGACGGCCGGGACCAACGGCGACGACGCCTACTGGTGGGCGCTGGCGCTGGGCGCCTGCTTCGGCGGCAACGCGACGATGATCGCCGCCGCCGCCAACGTCGCCGCCGCCGGGATGGCGGAGCGGGCCGGAACCCCGATCGGCTTCATGACCTTCCTGCGCATCGGCCTGCCTGCGACGATCCTCTCGATCGCCATAGCCACCGCCTACATCGCCATCCGCTACATCGCACTCTGAGGAAGGGAGCCATGCCCGACTCGATCGTCAACCAGACCCTCCGCGAGATAGAGCCCCTCGACGCCGATGAGCTGATCGGCCCGGCGGCCCGGCGCGTCACCGAGACCCGCCTGCCGGCCCTGCCGGCGGTCGAGAGAGACGGCAGATTCGCCGGCATCTTCGGCGAGCGCGAGTTCATGGCGGCCCTGTTCCCGGGCTACGTCGGCCAGCTGGCGACGGCGGCGATGGTCTCCCGCTCCGTCGACGAGACGATCGAGCGGCGCAGCCAGTGCGCCGAGGAGCCGATCCGCCGCTACCTGACCACCGACCACGTAGTGGTCGAGGACGAGTACTCGGACACCCAACTGGCGGAGCTCTTCCTCCACCACCGAGTCCTGATCGTCCCGATAGCCACCCAAGGCCGAGTCCACGCCGTGGTCACCCGCCACGACTTCTTCAGCGAGTTGGTGGACCGCTTCGGCTCAATCGCCGAAGACCTCGGCGAGTAGGGGGAGAATTCGTCTCGCTCCCAGCATTTACCCACCTATCGTGGGGGAAAAGCGAGGAGCGGGGAGTCGCGAGGCGTGGGCGCTGGCGAGGAGACAGCACGGGGTTGTCACCCGACGAGACCTACTTGCAATCGGATTTAACGCTCGCGCGATCGAGCACCGGATCGCCAAGGGTCGCCTCCACCCGATCTGGCGCGGTGTCTACGCGGTGGGCCGGCCGGAGCTGACCCGTGAAGGGCGCTGGATGGCCGCCGTGCTCGCCTGCGGCCCCGAAGCCGCGCTGAGCCATCACAGCGCCGCCGCCCTCTGGGGCTTCGGCAGGGAATCGGCGAGGGGGATCGACGTCAGCGTACGGCGAGAGTGCCACCTGCGGCGCAATGGCATCCGCACGCGCAGCCGGCCTTCCCTACCTGCAACGGACATCGTCTTCCGTCGAGGGATCCCCGTGACTTCTCCCACCCGCACCATCGTCGACATCGCAACCGACCTGAGCCCTACCAGGCTCGAACGCGCCATCAACGACGCCGACAAGCTCGACCTGATCGACGCCGAGGAGTTCGGCCTGGAACTTGACCGCTTCGCGGGGGAACCGGGAGTGAAACCGCTGCGGAGACTGCTCGATCCCTACGCCTTCCGGCTCTCCGACTCCGACCTGGAGGTCTTCTTCCGACCGATCGCGAGAGCGGCCGGCCTGCCGCCGCCGCTCTCCAAACAGCCGATCAACGGCTTCGAGGTCGACTTCTTCTGGCCCGACCTCGGCCTAGTCGTGGAGACGGACGGGCTCAGATACCACCGCACCCCTTCCGAGCAGGCGCGCGACCGCCTGCGCGACCAGACCCACACCGCCGCTGGGCTCACGCAACTGCGCTTCACCCACTGGCAGGTGGCTCGCGAGAGAGCGCACGTGCAGCAGGTGCTGGCGAGAACCGCGGGCAACCTCCGCACATGACCGCACATGCATCGCTCCCAGCATTTACCCACCTATCGCGGGGGAAAAGCGAGGAGCGAAACCAGGTTTAGAAGTTGACGGCGGCGAAGAGGCCGGCGAAGGCCGCGAGGATGCTCGCCAGGGTAATGACCATCGCTTGCTGGAGAGCGTCGAAGCGGGCGTCGAAATGCGCGCCCTGCGCCTCGATGCGGCTCTCCAGCTTGTCGAACCGCTTATCGACCTGCTCAAACCGCCTGTCGACGCGCTCAAACATTGTGTCGACGCGCTCCTCGAAACGATCGAGGCGGTCGTCGTTCCAGTTGGCTCTACGCTGCTCCATCGTCAAATCAGGCTAGCGGACAAAACGTTACGCGTGGCGCACGAAAACGTGACATACGGTTGAGCGCGCAACCGAATCAGTCGAGCAGGTCGCGCTCGACCAGAAGCTCGGCCACCTGCACGGCGTTGGTGGCGGCGCCCTTGCGCAGGTTGTCGCCCGCCACCCAGAGGTTGAGGGTGCGCTCCTGGCCGGGGTCACGGCGGATGCGGCCGACGAGCACCTCGTCGCGGCCGGCGGCGTCGATCGCCAGCGGGTAGGCGCCGGCCGCGGGATCGTCGACGACGACGACGCCCGGCGTCTCGGCTAGCAGCGCGCGGCAGTCTTCGGGCGAGAGGTCCTCTCTCGTCTGCACGTTGACCGACTCGGAGTGGCCGGTGAAGACGGGCACGCGGGCGCAGGTGGCGGAGATCCCAACCTCTTCGCCGAAGCCGAGGATCTTGCGCGTCTCCGCCATCACCTTGCGCTCCTCGGTTGTGTAGTCGTCGCCGTCGGCAAAGGACTCGACCTGGGGCAGGACGTTGAAGGCGATCCGGTGCGGATAGACCGAAGCGGGCGGGTTCTCGTCTCCCTCCAGGACCAGCTTCGACTGCCGACGCAGCTCCTCGATCGCCTTCTGGCCGGTGCCGGAGACGGCCTGGTAGCTGGAGATGACCAGGCGCTCAAGGCCGACGGCGCGGTGGATCGGCGCCAACGCCATCAGCGCCACCATCGTCGTGCAGTTGGGATTGGCGACGATGCCTCTGTGCCCGTCGGCGGCCTCGGGATTGACCCCGGCGACGACCAGGGGCACGTCCTCGTGCATGCGCCAGTAGCTGGTGTTGTCGACGACGACGGCCCCCGCCTCGACCAGGCGCGGCGCCCACTCGGCGCTGACCGCGCCGCCCGCCGAGGAGAGGACGACATCGAGGCCCTGGATCGTCTCGTCGTTCAGGGGACGGATCTCGAGTTCCTCGCCCCCCCACTCCAAAGTCTTGCCGGCGGAGCGCTCAGAGGCGAACGGCACCACCTCGGAAGCGGGAAAGTCGCGTTCGGCGAGGACGCCGAGAATGGTCGAACCGACGGCGCCGGTCGCGCCCAGCACCCCGACTCGGTAGCGACGCTCACTCACCGTCGACAGCGAGGTCGAAGGCGCCGTGCAGCACCCGCACCGCATCGGGCACCCGCTCGGCGCCGATCACACATGAGATCTTGATCGGCGACGTGGAAATCATCTCGATGTTGATCCCCTCCTCGCCGAGGACCTCGAAGACCTTGGCGGCGACGCCGGGATGAGAGCGCATGCCGGCGCCGACAATCGAAACCTTGCCGATCCGCTCATCGGTGCGGACCGCGTTGCAGACGTCCCCGAGCGCCTCAATCGTCTCGACCGCGCCCGCAAGGTCGTCGCGATCCACCGTGAAGGAGAGGTCGGCCAGCTCGTCATCCCCCACCGGCTCGTTTTGGATGATCACGTCGACGTTGACGTTCGCCTCAGCGAGGGAAGTAAAGATCCGCCCGGCGACGCCGGGCTCGTCGCGGACGCCGGTCAGGGTCACGCGGGCCTCGCCCTCGGAGTGGGTCACTGCTGTTACGAAAGGTTGTTCCACTGTCTGGTCCTCGCGGGTGACGAGGGTACCGGGGCCGTCCTCGAAGCTGCTGCGGCAATGAATCGGGACGCCGTGGTTGCGGGCATACTCGACCGAGCGCAACTGCAGAACCTTGGCGCCGGAGGCCGACATCTCGAGCATCTCCTCGTAGGAGACGACAGGCAGCTTGCGAGCGTCAGCGACGATCCGCGGGTCGGCGCTGAAGACACCGGCGACGTCGGTGTAGATCTCGCAGACGCTCGCTCTCAGCGCGGCGGCGAGAGCGACGGCAGTCGTGTCCGACCCCCCGCGCCCCAAGGTGGTGACGTCGCTGCTGTCGGTGGAGACGCCCTGGAAACCGGCGACCAAGACGATCCGGTCGCGCTCCAGCATCTCGGTGATGCGGTCGGCGCGCACGTCGATGATTTTCGCCTTGGTGTGGGAAGAGTCGGTAACGATGCCGGCCTGGGAGCCGGTCAGCGAGATCGCCTCGTGCCCCATGTCGTGGATCGCCATCGCCGCGAGAGCGCAGGAGATTCGCTCCCCCGTGGAGAGCAGCATGTCCATCTCCCGTGCGACCGGCCGGGAGGAGATCTCCATCGCCTGAGCGACCAGCTCGTCGGTCGTCTTCCCCCGAGCGGAGAGCACGGCGACCACCCGGCTGCCGGCCTCGCGGGCGGCGACGATCCGCCGCGCGGCGCGTTTGATCTCCTCGGCGCCGGCCACGGAGGTGCCGCCGAACTTCATCACCACGATGTCGGACCCTGCCTCAGTCATCGACGGCTGAGAATAGTCGGCTCACCCCCTTCCGCTGCGACTTATCTCTGCATGCCAGGCATAAGTCGCAGCGGAGCGAGTTGTGTGAGCGGGATCACACTTCTCGATATATCGGGGGGATATATCTGTGGCCGTGGAATTGAGCGCCACCGCCTATGTGATTCTGGGAATGGTCAGCCGGGAGGCGCGATCGGGGTATGAGATCAAGGCGTTGGTCGACAACTCGGTCAGGTTTTTCTGGGCTGCCAGCTACGGGCAGATCTATCCGGAGCTGAAGAAGCTGGCCGAGGCGGGGCTGGTGCAGGGACTCGACGCGCCACGTGGTGAGCGCAGACGGACGGTCTACGAAATCACCGCCGACGGCCGCGCAACGCTGCAGCGCTGGCTGCGGGAGCCGCCACGCACACATGAGCTGCGCGACGAAGGCCTGCTGAAGCTGTTCTTCGCCGGGGCGCTGCCGCCGGAGGAAGCGGTGACGACGCTGCAAGCGATTCGCGAGCAGCGGCTCGCCGACGCCGAGCGGCTGAGCGCACTCGAGCCGAAAGCGCTGGCCAAAGACCTGAAGGGCGATCCGTTCCCGCTGATGGTGGTGCGGGGAGGGATCGAGTTCAACGAGTGGTTCGCCGACTGGTGCGGGCGGATGGAGCGGGAGCTCCTAAATCCGGCTCGCGAGAAAAGGAGCAGCTGATGTTTGACGCACTTGCCCGCCTCGCCGACCGCCGACCGCGCCGGGTCGGCCTGCTCGCGATCGCCTTCTTCCTCATCGCCGGGGCGCTGGGCGGCTCGGTCGCCGACCGGCTCGACCCCTACGGCGCCGACGACCCCGGGACCGAGAGCGTCCAGGCGCGCGAGAAGCTGCTCGACGCCGGCTTCCGCGGCCCGAGCGCGATCGTCCTCGTCAGAGGCGCCTCGGTCAACTCGCCGGCGATGCGCGCCAAGGTGACCTCGATCGCCGCCGACCTGCAGCGGCGCAAAGACGTCTCCTCGGTCAGCGACTACTACGGAACCGGCTCGCGGGCCTTCGTCTCCAAGGACGGCCGCTCCACCTATCTGGCGGTGGGGCTGAAGCCGACCGACGACAAGCGCTGGCAGGAGGCGAGCGCGGCGATCGGCGACGCCTACAACGACCGGCCCGGCGTCACCGTCGGCGGCCCGGCGCTGGCCCAGGAGCAGGTGAACAAGCAGGTCGAGAGCGACCTGCAGCGGGCCGAGATGATCGCCTTCCCGCTGCTCTTCCTGCTCTCCTTCCTCTTCTTCCGCAGCCTGGTCGCGGCGCTGCTGCCGGTGATGATCGGGGTGCTGGCGATCGTCGGCACCTTCCTCGTCATCCGGTTGCTGAGCGAGGTCGGCTCGATCTCGATCTTCGCCCTCAACTTGACCACGGGGTTAGGCCTCGGCCTTGCGATCGACTACAGCCTCTTCATCGTCTCCCGCTACCGAGAGGAGATCGCGAAAGACGAGCCCGGCCTGGCGGCTATGCGGCGTGTGATGGCGACGGCGGGGCGCACGGTGTTCTTCTCCTCGCTGACGGTGGCGGCGGCGCTCGCCTCGCTGATCGTCTTCCCCCAGCGCTTCCTCTACTCGATGGGCCTCGGCGGCTCGCTGGTGACGCTGCTCGCCGCGACCGTCTCGCTGACCGTGCTGCCCGCCGTGCTAACCCTGCTCGGCTCTCGCGTCAACTCGCTCTCGCCGCGCTTCCTGCGGCGCCGGGCCGAGGCCGAGACGCGGCCCGATGAGCAGGGCTTCTGGTACCGCCTCTCGCGCTTCGTTATGCGCCGACCGGGGCCGATCGCCGCCCTCAGCGCCCTCTTTCTGATCATCCTCGGCCTGCCCTTCTTCGGGATCAAGTTCACCGCCGCCGACCCGGCGATCCTGCCCGAGTCGGCGAGCGCGCGCCAGGTCTACGACGCGATGCAGACCGATTTCCCGCCCTACCGCGACACCCCGATCTGGGTCAGCGTCGAGGGCGGCGGCCCGAGCGCCGTGGCACGGACGCGGGCGCAGGTGCGCCGCACCGACGGCGTCGCCGCGGCGCTGCCGCCTCAGCGCGTCGCTCGCAACCTGAGCGTGATCCAAACGATCTCCAGCGACAGCTTCCGCTCCGAGGCGAGCCGGTCGACCGTGAAGGCGCTGCGCGAAATCGAGGTGCCCGGCGCCAAGGTGCAGGTGTCCGGCGCCACCGCAGATTTCGTCGATTTCCAAAGCAGCCTCGCCCGCCACATGCCGGGGGCGCTGGCGATCGTCGTCGGCTCCACCCTGATCATCCTCTTCCTGATGACCGGCTCGGTGGTGCTGCCGATCAAGTCGCTGATCATGAACTTCCTCAACCTCAGCGCCGTTTTCGGCCTGCTGGTGCTGATCTTCCAGGACGGGCGCTTCGAGAGCCTGCTCGACTACACCAGCCAGGGGGCGCTGGAGCAGACGATGCCGATTCTGCTCTTTGCCGTCGCCTTCGGCCTCTCCACCGACTACGCGGTCTTCCTGCTCTCACGGATCAAAGAGGCGCGCGACAACGGCGCCTCGGACTCCGAGTGCGTGGCGATCGGGTTGGAGCGGACCGGCCGCATCGTCACCGCCGCGGCGCTGATGTTCGCGGTCGCGATCGGCGCCTTCGCCACCTCCCAGATCATCTTCGTCAAGCAGAACGGCGTCGGCACGGCGCTGGCGGTGCTGATCGACGCCAGCATCATCCGCGCCCTGCTCGTCCCCTCCCTGATGGAGCTGCTCGGCAAGTGGAACTGGTGGGCGCCGGCGCCGCTGCGGCGGCTGCACGAGCGGTACGGGATCAGCGAGACGGCGGTTAGGGGCGGGACGGGCGCTCGGCCGCGGGTCCTGTCATGGGGGAGGGGGGCCTGCGGGCGGGGGCTTCGCCTCCGTTCTCGGCCCCCCTCCCCCCATGCCACCCGCGGAGATGCGTTTCGGTCCTAGCGTTTCAGGTCGCCCTGGGCGGAGCTTGCGTTGTCCGCGCCTCTGGTGCGCTCGTCGCTGGCGATGCCGGCCAGGGTCAGGGAGCCGTCCTCGCCAACCGTGGCGGTGGCGAGGTATGAGTCGCTTGTCTTGAGCTTGTTCGGGTCGATCTCCGGGGGACGTTGAGGGTCAGGTCTTGGCCGCTTTCTCGGGTGTCGTCGGCGGAGAGGAGGAGTTGGCCGGTTTCCGGGGAGAGGCCGGCGTAGATGCCGGAGAGCTCCAGGTATGTGGTGGGCGGGACGTCGTCGACTTCGACTCTGATCTGGCGGAGGGGGGCTCTGGGCTCGATCGCCACTTCGACGGTGACGTAAGAGCCGAGGGCGGGCAGCACGGGTGGGGTGCCGGTGGGGTCGGGGGAACCTGGACCAGGATCGAGGCGCCGAGCCAGGAGACGGTGTAGGCGGGGGCGAGAGGGTCGGGGTTCGCCGTAGGTGACGGTTCCGTCGAAGGCGGCGCGAGCCGCGGTTCCCGACTTCGCGGGTCTCTCCGCCTCGGCGAGGGTGCCGTTGGCGAGGCGGCGGATCGGGACTCTCAGCTTCGCTCCGGGCCGGGGCAGCTTCGCGGCGTGGATCGCGACCAGCTCGCCGCCGGACAGCGCCAGGGCATAGCTGCCGGCCGCCGGGTTGACGTGGACGACGGTTCCCGACATCTCCTGCTCGTCGGGCTCCCCCTGGCGCGGGGCCGGTGGGCTGCGGCACGGGGGCGGGGGCGGAGGGCTGCGGGAGCCGGGAGCGGCGCAACGGGAGGCTCGACATAGGCGGGGAGCGGCGCGACCGTCGACGGCAGGGCGGCCGCCCCTCCTCCTCCTCCGCCTGTGGCGGGCCCGGCGAGGGCGGCGCTCGAACCACCGCCCTCGCCTTCGCCGCTTGCTCCCGTACCCCCGCTGAAATCAGGAATCTCGATCACCTGCGGGACACCGGTCGCCAGCGTGCCCGAGGCGGCGGGGCCGATCGCGACGCCGATGAAGAGGCCGAAGCCGAGCGCCATCGCGCTCAGCGGCGCCGCCCAGCGACGATCGGTGACGACCAGGGCGGCGGCGTGGAGGACGCGATTCACGTCCGCAGGCCCCGACTCGGGGCGGCGGTCGCAACAGCTTAGGCGGCTCTGTATTTGGGGGTCAAGCGTTGCAGCAGGTCTTTGCCGCACTGCCAGCAGAAGACCGAGCCCCGCGCGTAGAGGGCGCCGCAGTTTCCGCAAGCGCCGGCGGCGCCTGCCTGGTCGAGCTTCAGCATCCGCTCGACCTCGGCCAGCTCGGCGTCAACCTGCTGCAGCTCCGCCGCCTTGCGGCTGAGGACGTCGAGGCGGAAGTGGTCGCGGATCGCCATCTCGTAGGCGATCCCGCCGAGGTCCCATTGCAGTTCGGTGAGACGTGCGGAGAGGCTCTGCGCGCTCGGCTGGTTGGAGCGTCGGCGCTCATCTGATCACCGCGCCGCCGCTGCCGCCACCTGGGGCCACGTTGTCGGTCGGCGGCGGCGCCCCCGGGGTGGCGATCGTGTCGGGAAGTCTGGCGCTCGCTCTTCTGGTAGTCCTCGGGGCTCTGCTCTTGCAGAGCCTGGAGGTCGTCGTCGCTGGCGGTGACCGCCGGGGCGCTCTTGCCGCCGCCGGACGTCAGGCTGCCTTCTTCTTCTTCGACTTGCCGCTTGCCTGCTTCGCAGCGCCGGTTGCCGGCCGTCGTCGCTTGCCGTCGCTCCCGCCGCCGCGTCGCCCCGGTGACGCGGACGACCGGCGCCGGCGTCTGGCCTCGTCGCCGTTGCCCTTGCCGATCAGGACGCCGACCAGCAGCATCAGGCCGAGCACGGCGATCCCGCCGACGGCGGCCAACGGACCGTAGTCGCGCCCGGATCTTCTCGGCGCCGGCCTGCGCCGCCGCGCGGCCCGTTGCGCTCCTCGGCGCCGCGGTCGCCGTTGGCGGCGCCCATGTGTCCCCGGAAGTCCACCCGCGGCTCGCCGCGGCGCAAGCCACAGTTGAGGCAGTAGCGCTGGTCGGCCGCCAGCGGCGCGCCGCAGCCACGGCAGGGCTCACCGTGCTCGCCGAGACCTGGGTCGGCTCGAGCGGCTCGGTCACGGCCCTCCTGCCCGGCAGGGTCGGGTAGTGGGTGATGTCGACCTGGGCGCCCCTCGGGGTCGCCGATGAAGAAGACGTTGTAGGGGAGCGGTCTGCCGCCGGCCTTGAGGTGCTCGACCGCGCCGCGCCCGGCGGCGACGACTTTGTCGCCCTGGCGGGCGACCGCGAAGAGCAGCAGGCGTCCTCCTGGTCCTCGCCGCTGAGGTTCTCGACCTCCGCCGGCACCGATGCCCGGAGACGGTCGCCCTCGAGCTTCGGCTCGGTGACCGTGACCTCGGGGATTTCGCCGGGCAGGGGCTCGCCGCCGGCGCCGACCTTGACCTTCGACCGAGTCCGGCTTGCCGGCGGCGAGCATCTGGTCGTTGACCCAGGTGGTCTCCTCCCGGCTGCGATGAGCGGCACCGCGGTCAGCGCCGGCTCGAGCCCGGGGATGTTGTTCGGTAGACGCTCTTGCCCTTGGCGTCCTGCACGTCGATCAGGATCGGCACGTTGGCCAGGTCCTGATCGGAGTTGTTCTTGAGCTCGACGACGACCGCGCTGCCGTTCGCGTCGGTGAGCAGCGTCGTGGCGACGACCTTGACGTCCTTGTTCGCCTTGGTGACCTTCAGCCCCTTCTCCTGATCTGACCGGGCCGGCTCCGCGCCGATCTCGGCGCTCTTCTCCTGGGTCGACTGGCAGCCGGTGGCGACCAGCGCGACGCCGGCGAGCGACCAGCGCGACCGGGACCGGCGCGCGGCCGATCATCCGAACGCCCCGCCGACGTACTCGCGGGTGCGCTCGCTCGCGCGGGGCGCCGAAGACCTGCTCGGCGGCGCCGTACTCGACGAGCTCGCCGAGGTACATGAAGGCGACGCGGTCGGCGACGCGCTGCGCCTGCTGGAGGTTGTGGGTGACGATCACGATCGCGACCTCCTCGCGCAGCCGCAGGATCAGCTCCTCGATCACCCCGGTCGAGATCGGGTCCAGCGCCGAGCACGGCTCGTCGAGCAGCAGCACCTCGGGGTGGACCGCCAGCGCGCGGGCGATGCAGAGCCGCTGCTGCTGGCCGCCGGAGAGCCGCAGCGCCGGGTGGTCGAGATCGTCCTTGACCTCCTCGAAGAGCCCGGCGCGGTGCAGCGCGTCGTCGACCGGCGGCCTGCAGCGCGTCCTTGCGCGGCCGCCGCGAGCCCTGCTCGCGCAGCGCGTAGGCGACGTTGTCGAAGACGCTCATCGGGAACGGGTTGGGCTGCTGGAAGACCATGCCGACCTGCCGGCGCAGCGCGGTCACCTCGAGCTCGTCGATGTCCTGGCCGTCGAGCATGATGCGGCCGCGCGCGGGCCGCCGTCGGTGTGAGCTCGACGAGCCTGTTGAGCGAGCGCAGCAGCGTCGTCTTGCCGCAGCCGGACGGCCCGATCAGCGCCAGCACCTCGCCCTGGCGGACCGGGAGCGTGACCTCGTTGACGGCGATCTTCTCGCCGTAGGCGATCGAGACGCTTCGGCCCGCATGCGCTCGCTTCGGCGCCGGGCTCGGCCGGCGTCGCCGGCCGCGGGCGCGGCGGCGATCCCGCGACGGCGGCGCCGGCGCGCCGCGCGCCGTTCGCGGCGGCTGACGACCGTCGGCGGCTCGTCGACGACGATGCGGCGCACCGGCGGCGGCGGCGCGCAGGTCACGATCCTGCTGGTCGCGGCGGTCGAGCTCGGCCTCAGCGGATCCACTTCGCCTTCCTCCCCCGCGCCAGGCGGGTGACGACGAAGTTCAGGACGATCACGATGCAGCAGCAGCACGAATGCCGCGTAGGCCTTCTCCGGCGCGTGGCCCTCGCCCGCCGGCGAGTTGTTGTAGACGTAGCTGGTCAGCGTCCAGCCGGTGCCGCGCAGAGGCCCGAAGACGCTGCCGTCGCCGCCGGTCGAGCTGCAGCGTCGGCGCCGAGCAGGATGACGACGATCGCCGTGTCGCCGACGATGCGGCCCATGCCGAGCGCCGCGCCGGTCCCGATGCCCGGGCGGGCGGCCGGCAGCAGCACGCGCCGGATCGTCGCGGCCTTGGTCTTGCCGAGCGCGTAGGACGCCTCGCGCACGTGGCCGGGGATCGAGTCAGCGCCTCGCGGGTCGCGCCGACGACGAGCGGCAGCGCGATCAGCGACATCATCGCCGCGGCGGCGATGAACGAGCGCCCGAAGACGGCGCCGCCCTCGGCGTTGAAGGTGAGGAAGCCGAAGATCCCCTGGAAGAAGACCAGCAGGCCGAAGATCGCCAGCACGATGCTCGGGGTGCCGGCGATGATCTCGATCGCCGACTCGACCGCCCGCGCCAGCCCGGAGGGCCGGCCGTACTCGGTGAGCCAGACCGCGATCGTCACGCCGATCGGGACGGCGATCAGCGATCGACATGACCAGCAGGAGCGGGTCCCGATCAGCGGGTCGAGGAAGCCGCCGCTCTTCGCTCTGGTCGAGGTCGGCGTTGGGGCTCTGGGTGAGCAGCGCTGAGGTCGAAGTACTGGACGCCCTTGAGCCCATGTAGATGACGATCGCGCCGGCGATCGCGATGCAGAGCCAGGCCCGCCGCCCAGGCGGCGCAGAGCCGATGCGGTCGCGCAGCGGCCAGTCGCGGACGCTGTCGCGGGGGGCGGCGGAGGTCGCGGGCGCGCGGAGCGCGGCGATCGCTGCGTCGGTCGCGCTCACGGCCGCACCCCGTATCTGCGCATCGGCTGGCGTGGCGACCTAGCCGGCCGAGCGACAGGAACACGCTGGAGACGAGCAGCACCGCGGCGAAGGCGTAGAGCGTCTGGCCGAACGGCACGACCGACAGGCCCTCGGCGTTGTCGACGATCGCCGCGGCGAGCGGCCGCGCCGGCTCGAAGAGGAAGGTGAGGCCGTCGAGCGGGTTCGGGGCGAAGCCGACCGAGCCCGAGACCATCGAGAGCATGATCGCCTCGCCGAGCGCGCGCGCGGTGGCGAGCACGGCGGCGGCGACGATCGCCGGGCGGGCGGCGCGCACCGAGATCGTCCACGTGCCCGCCAGCGGTTGACGCCGAGCGCCGCCGCGCCCTCGGTCCAGCCCGCGGCACCGCGCGCAGCGCGTCGACCATGATCGCGATCATGATCGGCGTGATCATCACCGTGAGGATCGAGATCGCGACGAGATGCTGGCGCCGTCGAGCTGGATCGACGTAGGTGACCGACTCCTTGCGCTCGGATGATCAGGTGGTCGCCGACGAAGGGGACGATCACGAGGATCCCGATCAGCCCGTAGACGACCGACGGCACCGCCGCCAGCAGCCGCACGACCGGCTCGAGGACGCCGGCCAGACGTCGGCGGCGCGAACTCGACGATGAAGATCGCGGCGAAGAGCGCGAAGACGATGCCGATCACGACCGCGCCGACGGTGATCAGGACCGTCCCGCACAGCAGCGGCCAGGCGCGGAGCGTGTAGACGTAGTCCTCGGGTCGGCGGGCGAGTTGAAGATGTCCTCGAGCTGCTGGTCGACGTCGCCGCCGGCGCCGAACCAGGCGAGGCCGTTGTGGGCGAACGACGGCCACGCCTTGGCGAAGACGAAGACGACCATGCCCGCGATCAGCAGCAGCACCAGACAGGCCAGCGCGCCGAGCAACGCGCTCGGCGCGCTGGTCGCGTCCAGAAGCCGGGCGCGGCCGGGTCGCCATCTAGCGGAGCGGGACCCAGTCGCTGGCGACGATCGTCTGGCCGCCTTGCTGCAGCGGACGAAGTTGAGAACCACTTCGGCAGCGCCCTTGGCGGCCCCGCGGGTGACCATGCAGAAGTTGCGGACGCCGCCGTACTGGCCGGACTTCGCGTTGCGCAGCGTGCACGGGACGCCCTGGTAGGGGATCGTGTGCACGCCCTTGGTGAAGTCGAGCGAGACGTAGCCGATCGCGTTCGGGTCCGACTTCACCGTCTGCTGCAGGCCGTTGGACGACTTTGCCTGGCGCTGCCGGCGACGCGCAGGTCTGCCCGAGGAAGATCTTCTGGAACGCGTCCTGCGTACCGGAGGCCGCCGTCCGGACGACCAGGTCGATCGTGCCGGTGCGCGGTCGCCCCCGGGACGTCGTTCCAGCTGCGCACCCGGCCGGTGAAGATCGCCTGGACCTGGCTGGTCAGGGTCGGGATCGGGTTGGAGCGGGTTGGTGATGAGGCAGACCGCGTCGCGGGCGATCCGGTTGAAGACGATTCCGCCCGGGTCGCTCGGCTTCGGGTCGCGCGAGGACTTGCCGAGCGTCACCCGGCCGCGGGAGACGTCGGAGATGCCGATGTCCGAGCCGCCCTGGAGGAACTTGAACTTGACCCCCTTGTTCTTCTGCTACGTACTTGGCGAGCTTGCGTCGCCAGCGGTGCGACCGAGGTCGAGCCGCTGAGCGTGATCGTGGCGGCAGAGGCCGAAGCGACCGTCACCAAAGAGGCACTGAGAGTCAGTGCAGCGACGACGGCCAGGAGGCGGTTGCGAGTCATTCTGGGATTTCTCTCCTCAAGAAGGGGATTGGGGAAGTTCGACAGTCAGTGTCGAATCGACCCCCCTCCGTTGGTGAACACCGCGTAACCGTCTGGAGAAAAACTGGTGAAAGAACACCCAGGACCCCGGCCATCGAGTCGTTCCACTGCGCTTTTCCTCGTCTATCAGAGAAAGTCGCAGCGGAAGCTTGTTAGTCGAGCTCGCCGGCGTGACCTTGGGCCTTGTTGAAGGCGCAGCGGAAGTTCTCCGGCTGGCCCACCGGCTTGCCGCCGGCGAAGCCGCCGTGGTCGCCGTTGTCGTAGACCGTTATGTATTGGAGGGTCTCCGGCGAGGGATCGGCCGGCAGCGGCGCCGGGTCGGGCTCGCCGGCGCGCGGGTCGCCGCGGGAGAGTTCGCTGACCCCCTCGAGCCGGCCGCTCGGCCGCCCGAGAGGGTCGTGGTCAGCGTCGCGCTCATCTCGCGCCGGTCCTTGAGCCCGTCGGTGGGGTCGATGTCGGTCGAGGCGGTGACCTCGTTGTCGTCGACGCGCCCGGCGAGCTTCACGTAGGGGGCGGCGCCGATCAGCTGCGCGGCAGTCGGCAGATAGCCGCCCAGATCGGCGCATTTCTGAGTGGCGAAGAAGTAGTCGTTGCGGCCGATGTCGCCCTCCTCCAACGGGTAGGGGTTGGTCATCATGCAGACCGTCCCGATCTTCACCGTCTCGGGAGAGCAATGGTCGAAGACCTTGCCGGGCAGCACGGTGGCGGGGAACTTCTTCTTTTTATTGAGCCGCAGGAGGCCGAACTTCTTCGGCGTCAGGCTGGGGCCGGGAAGCCGGCGCTTGGCGTCGCCGATGTCCGTGCCGGAGAAGACCAGAGCGGCGATCGAGAGCGCGTACGCCGACCAGGCGACAACGCTGAGTGTGCGGATGTTGGTCATTTCGGGCTCCTTGGGTTGTGAGCGAAGGGGGCCGGGACGGACGCGACGCTTGGCGCCGGGGCCGCCGCGGACGGAGGCGCCGCCGATCGCGGCGAGCAGGATCAGCGCGGGCAGGTAGAGCGGCACCTTGAAGCCGTCGCCGCCCCGCTCGTAGGAAGCGTCGGCGCGCGAGATGGGGGCGTGCTCGTAGCGGGAGAAGGCCTGGGACTCCTCGGTCGCCGCCTCCTCCTCGCGCTTCTCCTCGACCTGGTAGGTGCGCGCCGGGGCGCCGCCGGGCGGCAGCGGCCGCACGATCGGAGGCGGGGGCGGGGCACGATCGCCGGAACCACCGCCGCCAGGCCGACGGCCAGCGGGATGAACGGCTCAGGCGTCGCCGGGGTAGGCGTGGGAGGAGGCGGGTTGGCCGGCGGGGGCGGCGTCGCCGGCGGGGGTGGTGGGGTGAAGTTCAGCGGCGGGTTGCCGGGGGGCGTGCCGGGAGGTGGAGGCGGCGCGGGCGGAGCCGCCAGTGAGGCGGCGCGCTTGAAACGGTCCGGTCGCAGGGGCCGGGTGCCGCAGGGGCGCTGGACGCTGCCGCCGAGCACCGTGACCTGCTCGGAGTAGGAGTAGCCGCCGGCGGCGATCGTCACCGTGGTCGTCCCCGCGTTGAAGGGACAGAGCAAGCCCGAAGAGTTGTCGGTGACGACCTTGTCGTTCTCGTCCAGATAGGGCTTGCGCAGGTTGGCCGAGGCCGGGTCCTGACGGACGAAGTCGGCGATGTCGGGGTCGGATGAGGTGAAGGTGTACTCGGGGTTGAGTCGAGCGGCACAGCCCGCTACCAAGCACTGGTCGGGGGGAAACAGGGTGTAGGGATCGCCGCCCGACGGGTCGGGGTTGCCGGAGCCGGCCGCCGCCTGCCCCCAGCGGTCCCCGCCCCGAGGCCGACGGCCGAGGCCACGAAACAGCGCTGGGCGCGAACGCCGCAGCAGCGTCCCGTCGGTTGCCTCGAGGGAGAGGTCCTCGACGATCGGGATCAACCGCACGCCGACCGGAGCCAGGTTCGTGCTCGGATCGCGTCTCGAAGTGTCGACCTCAAGCAGGAGCACACCGCCGTCGCCGAACAGCGAGTCCGCCGTGTCGAGCCCAATCGCCCCGGCCACCTGCGAGCGGTAGCCGAGCGTGCCGCTCCCGAAGCTGGGAATCGTTCTGGTCGCGCCGGCGGGAATCCGCATCGATCGGTTCTCCTCGGGACGGTCAAATAGGTATGCCGAGGCGCCACCGTCGACCAAGGCTCTCGCCACCTCCCCCCCGTCAGTGGCGACGTTCAGTCTCGGCGTGAAGCTGGTGTTGAGGCTGCGACTGCCCATCACCACGACCGGGATGCCCTTGGCGCGCGCGTCGGCGAGAACCGAGACCAGCCACGGCAGCTGCGCCTCCGGCGGGTTCTGATGCAAATCCGCAGCGGCAAGCGAACCAAGCGAGTTGTCGATGACGACAACGCGGACCGGCCCGCCGGAGCCTGCGGTGTCGAAGGCGTAGTGGGTGCGCGCACCGGGGCCGGAAGACGCGCCCGGTATGCCGGCGGTGGAAATGCCGGGGAGAGCCGAGCCGGAGCCGAGCGGAGCCGGAAAGGCAGCGAAGGCCGACTGGAAGGCGCCGGCGCCAAGCCCGTTGGAAGCATCGTCGGAGCCGAGAGCCGGAAACACGGGCAGGCTCGGCTGGGAGGCAAGCAACTCGGCGTAGCGAGAACTGTCGGGGGAGCCGAGCCCCTCCTTGACCCGGTTGCCCGTATAGAGCAAAGCTCGCGGGCCGTCGCCCCCAAGCATTGCGGCAACCGTCCCGAGCGCCGTCACCAGCGTGCGATCGGGACCGATCGACTGCGGCGCGAGATCGGCACAGGAAGCATCGCACTCTGCGTGCCCGGCTACGGCGAAGCGCACTGGCCCGGCGGGCATCGGCACCGGCTGCGCGGTGGCGGCGGCCGGCGCCGAAGCCCCGTCCCCGTAGCGGAAGACGGCCGCCGTTCGCACGCGCCCCCGGATCCCCCGCCCGGTGCCGTTGCGGGCGGATGAGCCACGACCAGCGGAGTCGGCGTCGCCGCTCCAGCCGCCAACCGCCCAGCCGTTTCCGGCAGAGTCGAGTTGAAGCGAGAGAACCGGATCGCTCTTCAGCGGGCTGTCGTCCCCCGAACTCGCGAAAGCAGTCCGTTGCTCGTCCTCCCAACCGGAGGCCGTTTCGCGCAACAGATATCCGTCACCCGGCAACGAGAAGGGAGGCGGGATCGGTGGTGGCACCGTCGGGTCGATATCGGGGAGATCGTCGGCGGGCGGATAGGCGAGGCGGGGAAGGACCGAAACAATCGCGCGGACCACGCCACCGTCCCGCACGGCGGCGGCGGCGATCGCGGTCGAGCCCGGCAACGGCTGGCCGGAGAAGCGCCAGGGAGACGTCGGGCCGTCGCGCTCGATGACGATGTCTCGACCGGCGGCGACGGCACCACCGTCCGGCAGGGCGGCGACGGCGAAGAGTTGCGGGTTGCCGGCACGAACCGTGTCGAGAAGGGCCTTGGCGGAGGAGTCGACGCTCCAGCCGGCGCCGTCATTGACGAGCAGGTCTCTCCCGGCGGCGACGATGGCCTGGCTGCCGGCGAAAGCGATCGAAGTGAAGTTGGAGCCCTCATAGCCGGCCGGCAGCGCTGCCTGGTCCCAGCCCTTGCCGAAATCGAGCAGGACGCCGTCCTTGCCAACGGCATAGCCGCGGGCGGGGTTGGCGGGGTCGAAGGCGATATCCAACAGGTGTCCCTCGAAGCCAATCGGCGCGCCCGGGTCCGGAATCCAGAGATCGTCGGCGGCGTTCCACTGCCACATCGCGCCCTGATCCCCGACCGCGTACGCGTGCTCCGGCGCCGGCCAGGCGACCCCCCGCAGAGTCGCCTTGTTGACGCTGCCGCTGGAGGAGAAGAGGAACTCCCGTTGCCAGCCCACACCCGGCTCGTAGCGGAGCACGGAGCCGTCGCCTCCGACCGCCAAGGCGGCGGAGCCGAGTTCACCCGGGGTCGCCCCGGGCGCGGTCGTGACATCGGCAAGCGGAGCGCGCACCGAGACCGGCCAGGGGCGAAGGCGCGCCGGCGCGGTCTTTGGTGAGATTTCCACCGGACCCTCCAGCCAACCACTGTCGGCATTCGAAAATGCTCCACTCGACCGAAAGTTGCCACCCCCACCCGGCAACCGTGAGAAGGCCCCCCCTTCAAACCGCAGGTAGGTTCCGCGGTTACTGGTCTCGACCCACTCAGAGTCGAGCGGGTTGGTGACTATGCGCGTGCCGAAACCACTCCCCGCCCAGGCGAAGCTGCGGTAGCCGCCCTGGCGGGAGAGCTTGACGCCAAGTGGAGCGCCGCAAACGGCGTCGTCGCACCAGGAGCCGGTGACCGAATCGCTGCCCGCGTCGTAGAAGACGGGGATGTCGCGAGCAACGCCGCTGATCGTCGCGGTTAAGTCAATCCAGGCGCCGTCAGAGGTGACAGTCAGCGGCTGCGCCGCGCCCTCGATCGGCTCGGCGCCGGCGATCCCCTGCCCGGGGTTGTCGCGATCGGCGAACGGGGTCCCGGCCAGCGGGCGCTCCGCCCAGACCGGCCCGCCCGGGGTGCCGGTACGTTCGAGCAGAACAGTTGAGCGGTTGAGAGAGGAGTCCGCCTCGGCAATCGCCCAGACGTTGCCGAGGCCGGTCGCATCGATCGCGAGAATGCGGAAGTGGACCGTAGGGCGACGCAGGGCGTCGGAGTGGCGCCGAGGCAGACCGGCTCGCGCGTCCAGCCCGACCCGTCGAAGTGGACGATCGCGTCGGCGACCGAGCGGCCCTGCGGGCCGAAGAAGAGACCGGTCTGCGGGCCCTCGTCGATGGCGGCGACAGCGACGTCGCCGGAGCCGTGATCGTCGGCGAGCGTCTCCGCCGGCTGGCCGACGTTCGCGGGCATGAGCACGGACGGAGGGGCGGATCGAGCGCGTGCCAGTCGCCGCCGGGGTCGTGGGCGATCGCGACCGCCTGTTCGTCAGCCGGCTTGGCGCTGTCGCGACCGACGAGGACGCCCCCTCCCTCGCTGGTGATTCGCGCGGAGAGGCGGTTTGGGACGGGACCGCGATAAGGCTGTCCAACTCGTCGACCGGCGTATCGAAGACCTGCCACCCGCTCGAATCGGTGTGGCGAAGGAAGGCCAGTTGCGGATCGGGGGCTGGTCCAACCGCCGGCGCGAAGTCGAGATTTCGGGTGCCTACCCGGACCCCGCCAACCGTCAGGGGAAGCTGTCGGTACCCCCATGCCTCACCAGGCTCACCGGCGGGCGCGGCCCCCATAAGGGTCATCGCCGAGTCGCTGACGCCGAGCAACGGGAGGGGTCCGACCGGCAACGTCGCCGTGCGGCCGCTGCCGGGCAGGGATGACCGCCAGCATGATCCCAAAGAGAGTCGCGAAAGCCGCGACGTGCCAGAACCGTCCACTCATCTTCTCTTGACCTGCTTGATCTTGAAGGCAAGGCGGGTGGGGTAGCGCTCCCGACTGAGGCGAAGTCTCAGCGAACGGCGACCGGGGGAGAAGGTCCGCTGCGGTGTGCCGGCTACGGTGCGCCCCCCGCGCTTGGCGAGCAACCGCACCCTGGCCCGCCGCGTAACCGTGAAGCTGACCGTCAGCACCAACCCGTGCAGGCGCGAGCGGACTTGCTTCAGCAGCGGGGGCAGCCGTTTGACTTTGGCCGCCGGAGTGACGTTGGGGGTCAGCTCGAGTGGCGGCGGGGCGAAGAGCTGCGAATCGTCAACCGGGAGGCGATCGGGGATGAACTGCTCGGCTGACTCGTTGGGGCGGAACTCGATAGTGCCTTGGAAGGCGGGATCGTCGTCCACCGGCTAGAGGGATCCCTTCGCTGTAGTGGAAGAGCCAGCCCGCCCAGGTGGCCAGCCAGCAGTCGTCCGGCGCGGGGCAAGCGATGCGGGCGGCGGCGCCGCGACCGGCGCCGGCGGCCGGCAGCCTGGTCACGGTCGTCGTCCCGTCGGGCTCGATCCGCGCGACGGTCGCCTTGCTGTTGATGCTGTGGCGGTCAATGAAGGGGACTACGGTGGCGAAGGCGTCATCGGTACCAGGGAGTGCAGCGACATCGCCGAAGCGGTCCGTCAGGCCGAAGCTCCCGCCTCTCAGAGCCAGCTCCTGGAAGGAGCCCGAGACAAACCGCGCCGCCAGCGGCGGCCGCTCGACGGCGCCGCCGGCGGGCGCCGAGGATCCGGACGCCGCCCCTCCCCCACCGCCCACAAGTTCGTACCGTCGCTGTCGAGCGCCAGCAGCTCGGTGCCGTCGACCGGCACGCCGAGAAGCGGCGTCGGCTCGAACGGGTCGTTGGCGAAGACATCGCCGGAGATCGTGTGAAGCAGCCGCGGCACCGACTCGGGCTCGGCGAGATCGACGAGGTCGGTGCGGTTCTCGGGAGAGCGGCCGGCCAGGGTGCTCTCATAGAGCTCGCCGGCGTGAAACTGCATGTCGGTGACTCCCCGCCCCTGGGGGCCGTAGACGCTCTCAAGGTCGACTCCGTTCCAGTGCAAGTGGAAAGAGCCGACCCGCTCGCCGAGCGCGTCCTGGGAGCCGACCCCGCCGAACCAGCAGTCGTCGGGGCCGTCGCAGGCCGCCGACATCATCTGGCGGAAGGGGTCGGCTGCGTCGACCCTGGTGCTCCAGGAGCCGGCCACCTGCGCCGTCCTTGAAGCGGCAGAGGGCGAGGCCGGAGCCGGCCCGCGGCAGGCTCGGCACGCTGACGACCCAGAACTCTTCGGACCCGCCCAGGCGATCCGCGCGGTGTCCCCCGGGCCGCCGCACACCGTCGCCAGCTGGTGCCAACTCCGCCCGTTCCAGCTATAGAGGCCGCGGGGGATCGTGTCGTTGCCCTCGATCGAGAGCAGCCCGCGGTTCGGCGCCCAGAACTTGAGATCTCCTGGCGCCCCAAGTGGCACTTTGAAAGGCGCGCCCTCTGGGGGAGGCGGCTGCTCAAGACGCCAGATCGGCGCGGCTACGGCCGAAGCGGGGAGCAGCGCCGCGCGCGAGGACGGCGAGGGAGAGAGAGCGCCGTTTTCCCTCTCCTACTCACCGTCCCTCTGCGGCTGGTGCTCGTCGGCGGCCGAAGCGTCCTCCGCCTTCTCGGGGTGAGGTCGAGCAGAGTCGGCTGAACGGTTGAGAGGACCGCGTCGAGGGCGACGCCGGAGAGCGTCTCGTGCTCGATCAGGGCGTTGGCGACCTCGTAGACAGCTGTCCAGTTGGCGCGCAGAACCTCTTCCGCTCGCGCCACCGCATCGCCCACGATCCTCTCGACCTCGCGATCGATCAACTCCAGAGTGGCGGGCCCGACCGAACCCAGCTCCTGCAGCGAGGCGCCGAGGAAAACCTCGCCCGCCTTTTCGCCGATCGTCACCGGGCCGAGCGCTTCGGACATTCCGTATGAAGTGACCATCTCCCGCGCCATCCCGGTGGCGGCGTGGAGGTCGTCGTGGACGCCGGTGGAGACGAAGCCGAACTCGACCTTCTCGGCGGCGAAGCCGGCGACGATCGCGATCAGGTGGCGGCGCATGTCCGGCTCCTGCATCACCACGATGTCGCGGTCGGCGAGCATCGCGGCGGCGGTGCCGAGCTGGCGGCCGCGGGCGACGATCGAGACCTTCTGAGCGGAGACCTCTGCCCGATCGAGCGGGTGGTGACCGCGTGCGCGGACTCGTGGATCGCGATCGCCCAGCGCTCGTCGTCGGTGAGGACGTGGGATTTCTTCGCCGGGCCGGAGACGACGCGGTCGATCGCCTCCTCAAGCGTCGGCTGGTCCATCTCGACCCGGCCCTCGCGCACCGAGAGCAGCGCCGCCTCGTTGATCACGTTGGCAAGCTCGGCGCCGCTGAAGCCGGATGTGAGCTTGGCGATCTCCTCCAACGAAGTACCCGGGGCGAGGGGACGGTCGGCGCAGTGCAGGGTGAGGATGTCGAGGCGACCGTGCACGTCGGGCACGTCGACGGTCACCTGGCGGTCGAAGCGCCCGGGCCGCAGCAGGGCCGGATCGAGCACGTCGGGTCGGTTGGTCGCGGCGAGCACGACGACGCCGGCGTCGCCGCCGAAGCCGTCCATCTCCACCAACAGCGCGTTCAGCGTCTGCTCACGCTCGTCGTTGCCCTGGCCGACGCCGGCGCCGCGCTTTCGCCCAGCCGCGTCCAGCTCGTCGATGAAGATCAGCGCCGGCGCCATTTTGCGCGCCTTGGCGAAGAGGTCGCGGACGCGGGCGGCGCCGACCCCGACCAGGGATTCGACGAAGTCCGAGCCCGAGAGCGAGAAGAAGGCGGCATCGGCTTCGCCCGCGGTCGCCTTCGCCAGCAGCGTCTTGCCGGTGCCGGGCGGACCGACGAGCAGAACGCCCTTCGGCGCGCGCGCGCCGACCGCCGCGTATCTGCTCGGGTCGGCGAGGTAGTCGCGGATCTCGCGCAACTCGGCGACCGCCTCGCCGGCGCCGGCGACTTCGTCGAAGGTGGTGCGATCGGGCGCCCCCTTCCCTCGCTTTCGCCCCTTGCCGGTGAACTTGGAGAAGCCGGCGAAGGCGCCGGCGCCGCCGTCCTGGCCGAGGCGCGTGAAGAGGACGAAGAGGCAGACCAGGAGCAGGATCGGAATCAGGAACTGGACGACGATCTGCTTCGCCGGCTTGTCCCACTGCTGGTCGACGAGACGACGGCGCCGCTCTCGGTCAGCTGCTTGACCAGCGAGGAGGTCTGGGCGTCGGACTCGGGATAGGCGGCGAAGACGGTGCAGGCCGCTCTTGGTGTCGATCAGGACTCGGGCGTCCTGGTCGAGCAGGGTCGCCTCGGCGATCTCTTCTTCTCGGCGAGCTTGAAGGCCCGACTGAGCGGGATCCGCTCGCCGCTGGTGCTCCGGCTGGATGTCGCCGAGCAGGTTGAAGAAAAGGAACGTCAGCGCGATCGAGGCGACGATCAGAAGCGTGTTGAGGGGATCCTTGGCGAACCAGCGACCGACGCGCACATGCGCTCGCGACGCTCGCCGACACTCCGATCACGTCGCGGTCGTCCGGACCTCGGAGCTGGCCCGCTCACGCTGTCCGGCTCGCCGGGCCCTTCGGCGCCGGGTGCTCGCATTACCGGCGCGGGCCCGGGCTGAGGGTCCGGGCGCAGCGATGCGCCGTCTATCTTCTTCTTGGTTCTTCTTCTTCAGCTTCAGGGTGAGCGAGCTGGTCGACGTCGATGGGGTGCCGCCGTTGGGAGTGAAGGTGAGCTTCAGCCCCGCCTTCAGCTTGCCCTTCTTCGCAGCACCTTCTTCGCCGCGCCGCTGGGCTTCAACGTCAGGTTGAAGGTGCCCGCCTTGTTGGCGTTGAGGACGACATGACCGACCTTGATCGTCTTCGCCTTCTTGTCTCCGCGACGACTGGCTCCGCGCCTCACCTTCGCGGTGGCGATCATCATCAGCTTGCCCGCGCCCGGGAGCTTGACCGAGATGGTCGCGCCGCCGGTCTTGGACGAGATGGACTTGCGCGGCAGCGAGAACTTGTTGCTCACTCTCTTCGGAGCGGGGTCGCCGCCGACCGTTGTCGTCGCCGCCGGTTGTTATTGCCATCGCCACCGCCGCCACCGGCGCCGGCGCCCTTATTCCAATCGATCGCGTCGATCCCGGCCCGCGAGATCGCGAGGACCGAGGCCGGCAGCGGCGCGTAATCGGCCGGGAACAGCTGGCCCTGGGCACCGTCGGTGAGGATGCTCTCCCAGTAGTCCTTGACCGTACGGGCCTTGGCCTCCTCGCCGGGGCGTTGCCCCAGGCGGCGGCGTTGTCGTCGAACACCAGCCCGTAGGTCAGCGTGCAGATGCCGTAGCCGGCGGCGAGTTGACGCCGCTGGCCCGGACCAGTCGCCGAAGGTGTTCGCCGGGGACGTCCGGGAACGGTCGCCTGGCAGTTGGCGCCCTTGATGCCGTCGGTGCGGAACCCGTTCGGGTCGGCCGTCGGCTCGGTGAAGGCATCCGAGCCGTTCTGGACCTGGGTCCAGTACGGTGTCGTTGTCGTTGGCCCCGGGGTGATCGCCAGCCTCGGCTCTTTGTTGCGGGCGGTCGCGACGTCGGAGTAGCCGATCGAGCCGTCGGTGCGATCAGCTTGCTCGACCAGCGCGCCGTTGCCGTTGGTGCAGCCGCTGGTCAGACTGATCGGTGGCCTCGTCCCGCCACCGCCCGGGCCGTTGGGGCCCGCCGCAGTCGGTGCGGGCACCGAAGGTGGCGCCCGGCCATCCTGGTCTGGTTGGCGCCGGATGCGTAGGTGGTCCTCCAGCCCGCGGCGCCGTTGATCGTGTCCAGATAGTCCTTGAACGTGAACGTGGTTCCGGACTCGTCGAAGCGGACGACGCGGATGATCGGCATGTTGCAGTCGGCGGTCCGCAGCGAGCTCGGGGAAGACCCCGGTCCCAGTTGTCGGACGCGCCGGTGTCGCCCTGCGCCCAGATCTCCTCGAACTAGATCTTCGTGAACCGTACCCGGACCACGTCGTCCGGAGTCGAGTCGCCGTCGAGTCCTGCTCCCGGTCCGCGGCGGAGTCGAGCAGCGTCGACTCGCAGTTGTCCGGAAAATTGACCAGAGCCGCGACTGCGCCGACCGCGGCCGGCACACGTGGATCTGCGTCGTTGTCGGTCGGGTCGACGTCGCGTGTCCGGCCGGGGTCGCCGTGCCGGCCCCGGCATTCATCTGCGCGACTTGATCCGCGGTCGGCGGCTCGTCGGACTGCCGAAACGCGGCGTGCGATTGCGCACCTTCATCGAGTGACGGCCCGCACCGCTGCCGAGCGCCTCGTAGGTGACATATGGCGCCGGGGTGCCGGGGCAGTAGGCGTTCTTGAAATTGAAGTTGAACACCTTATGCGCGTCCTTGGCGAAGGACGCGCCCGCGCCGTGATGTCGGGCCCCGCGCATTTCGGTGTGTGAACGCGGCATTCGCCTGGCTGGTCAGGCCGAACGCCGCGAGCGCCGTCAAGGCCAGGGCGAGGGCCCCTGCCAGGGCAGCGCTCAAGCCCCTCCGGGGGCGCTGAGAGTGCGACTCATGAGAGTTATTCCTTTCATCGACTGAACCTTGCGGCGCCAGGTTTGATGTCGGGATATGTCTCTGTCAAGCCGTTTCACAGGACTTATACGAGTGAGTCACAATTCGTTCTCAACGGCGTTACCAAATCGTTGCCAAGCTGGTGACAGTCGCTTCACTTCTTGCCCTTGGAGGGGTTGTTTTTGCGGCTTCGCGCCGTCGAAAAACGACCCGCGGCGAGGCGCTTGCGCGGCGGCCTCCGCGGGCGGCGACATAGGTGACGACCGCGCGGCCGGGAATCGCCTCGCGCCGGCGCAGCTCCTTCCGGTAGCGCCTGACCGGGCGGAGACCAGCGCACGGCGCTGCGGGTCGACTCCCCTGGCTCGGGCCGTCGCGGTGGCGAGGTTGCGGAGCTTGCGCGGCTTGCCGGCGCGCGGCCTTGGCCGATCGCCTTGACACCCCCGGCGGCGGGAACGGAGACCGTGAGCACGCACCTTTCCGCCCGCCATCGACTTGGCCCGCACGCCGATCTGCGGGCCGTCGCTCTTCGACCTCGATCGTCCCGGCCGGGCCATCGTCGCCGGGCCCCTCGTCCGGCGGCGGCGCATCCGGCTCGGGCTGCCGTTTGGCGACGAAGGCGTCGGGGCGCTGGTTGGCGTCGCCGTAGAAGAGATTGCCGGCGAACGAGGCGAAGGCGACCGGCCTTCCGTCCGCGGAGAGCGTGGCGCCCTCACGACATCGGCGTCGATGTCTCCGCCGGATAGGAGCGGGTCACCCGGTCCAGCGTGCGCTCCTGGAGGTCGACCACGTACAGCTCCCGCGGGCCCGGGACCGGCCCGCGGCTCGCCCAGCAGCTTCAGCGCCGGCAAGGCGAATCTGGTGCGGACCGTCGTGATCACCAGGTAGCGGCCGCCCGGCGACATCGCGACGCTGCTCAGCGGCGAGTTCGCGGCGGTATCGCCGTCGACGGTGTCCCGGGTCAGCTCGATCGTCGCCGCCTTGCGGGTGAGACCCGGGTGCATGTCGGTGAGGAACAGATCCAGGCCCGGGCCGTGAAGGCCAGCGGCCGCGGACCGGCGCCGGTCAGAAAGGCGACCGTGTAGCCGTCGCCGCTCAGCGCCGGCAATTGCGAGCTGATGCCGGCGCGGATTCGCCTCCTGGTCGGTGAGCGGCCCGTAGCAGGGGCCGGTCGAGGTCTGGTCGAAGTTGGTGAACGCGCTCGGCGGGCAGCCCGGGTCCTCCGGGTCGGCGATGCCGGTGATCCGCCGGGTCGGCGCGGTCGGGCCCGTCGGCGATCCGCCGCCAGAGGTAGTAGAGGAAGCTGGGTCCTGGTTCTCGCCGCCGAGGAAGCGGGTCTGGCGCCGGCGCGTTGCCGCCGGTCCAGGCGACGGTCGTCCCGTCGGCGCTGAGCGCCGCGCCGAGCGCCCCGCCGGCGGGACGTCGGTCATCTCGCCGCTTCCGGATCCGTCGGCGGTGATCAGCGTCGTCGTTCGCGACCCGGTCGCGGATGAAGACCTGCCCGGCGGGGATGTCGACGGCGCCGCTCGCCGGCAGGTCCGAGGCGACGTCGGTGCGGAAGGCGACATAATGGCCGTCGGCGCTGATCGCGACCCCTCGCGAGACGTCGGCGCCCGGGTTCGCTGCCCGGGAAACGAGAACGACGGCGGGCCGTAGCCGGCCGCGCACGTCGCCACCGTCGCGAGCGGAGACGAGGTCGAAGGCGCCCGGATCGCCCGATCGGGATCGTCCATGTCGCGGACGTAGACGTCGACGTTGTCGTTCGTGTCGGCGGCGACCAGCGGCTCCGCGGTGGCGAAGGCGACGTAACGGCCGTCGGCGCTGATCGACGGGTTCGACGCGCCGCGGCGCAGGAAGGAGTTGTCGTCCTCATCGAAGAGGTCGCCGTCGGCGACCTTCTCCAGGGCTCTGCGTCTCCAGGTCGAAGCGGAAGATCCCGCCGGCCCGGTACTGGCCGGGCGGATCGGCGTCGTCGTCGGCGAAGAAGTTGCGGGCGCGGGTCTGGATTGCGACGTAGCGGCCGTCGGCGGAGATCGCCGCGAAGACGGTCGAGTCGTCGCCCTGCTCGAGGCGCTGAAGTCGGCGGAGACGATCTGGGCGCCGTAGCCGTAGAAGGCGGCTGGCCGCCGCGCGGCGCAACGAGGGCGCCAGCGCAGCGCACGGCCGCGCAGAGCACGACGGTCTGCAAGCGCGGCTCATCGGACCTTCACCCTCCGCTTGAATCTGGTCCGGTTGCCGGCGCGGTCGCGCGCGCTGACGGCGACCCGGAAGCGGCCGGCGTGGCTGAAGGTATGACTGACCGCAGGTGACCGCGCGCTTCTTGCCTCCCTTGCCCTTTCTCTCCCCTTGCGGCCGAGGCCGAAGCGGCGCTGCCACCCTCACCGAAGGAAACCCTGACCGAGCGCCGCCTTAAGCCCGAGCCGGCGCTCCGCCCGCCGTCGGAGACGATCACCGTCAGCTTCCTCCCCGCCGACGCAACTTCACCCGCGGCGCCCGGCGATCAACCAGCAGGCGTCCGACCCGGCTTCCAGTCTCCTGCCCGAGGTCGTCGACCGCGAAGACCTGGATGCGATGGCGGCCGTCGCCGATGTCGTCGGGCTTGAGCAATGCGCGCAGACCTCTGCGGTTCTCAACCACCGGCTCATCGTCAACGCTGACCGAGTAGCGGATGCGGCCGATCGCGTTGAGCGAGTGGTCCCAGGCGATCTTGATTCTGCGCTTGCTCTGCCAGCCGCTGGGGAGCAGGACCAAGAATGAATCGGGAGGGGCGTCTACCACCGCAGCGGCGATCTGCGAATTGCCCCCGCGCCCTGCTGCCAGGCGACTATCCCGTCGCCCAAGCCGGAGCCGCCGATGGCCATCCGCCCCACCGCGCCCCCTCGCTCGGCGCTCAACTCAGTCGGCTCGACGACGCCGTCGGCGCGGCGCTCCTGCAGGCCGACGAGTCCGACGTTGCCTTGCAGCTCGCGCCAAGCCGACCACCGCGGCACCAGTCTTGGCGAGGTCGAGGAGCGGATCGCCCGCGACGCTGCTGACACCCTCGTCGAGGCGCTCGACCTCGCCGACGCCGGCGTCGTCGCCGGAGCTGAGAAGGGTCGCGGCGCCGGAGCCAAAGCCGGCTATGAAAAGGCCGCGAGAGTCGACAGCGACGCTCGGCGCTCCCAACCCACCGCGGTCGCGCCATCGGCAATCCGTGCCCCGGCGAAGGCGCCTGAAAACTGGGCGAAGACATCGGGCATCTCGTTGACGAAAACGCGCGGCGCGTCGAGCGCGCTCGCCTGCCCTGGCTGCTGGCGGAAAGCGACAGCCGCCTGGCCGAAGCCGGAGACATCAAGCGAGAAGGCGTCGGCGGCACCGCGTAGGGGCAGTCCATCCCAGCTGGAGGGGCTGACCTGTAGCGGGATGCCGGTGCTGGTCCCGAACAGGCGCCGCGCCCAGACTCGGTCGACGAACTCGTCGTCGGGCTCCTGCCAGGCGACAACGCCCTGACCTTGCACGTCGATCCCAACCTCGGGCGCGTTCTCCTCGGTGGGCGCCCGCACCGGTGTAGTGATGCTGCGGTCGATCGGCGTCCCCAGCACCGACCAAAGGCGGCTGTTGTAGCGGGCGACGCGAACGTCGGCGCCGATGTAGCCGGGTGGGTTGGAGGGGCTGACGTCGGTCACCACCCGGTAGACGAGGTAGGCCTGCCCGCCGCGGCTCATCGCCAGGTCGGGATAGGTTGAGGTTGCCTCTCCAACGTTGAAGTCAATCGGCACCGGCGCCTGAAAGCTCGTCGCGCCCGGGTCAAGCGTCGCCGAGAACATGCGGTCGCTCTCGATGCCGAACTCCTGCACCCAGGTGACGATGAGCCGGCCGCCGTCGCCCGCGCCGATCCGTGCCCAGCTGGAATCGAAGTCCTGGCCGACATCGACCCGCTGCGCACCACTCCAGACGCCGTCGCGGAAACGCGCCGCGAAAACGTGGCTGTGGCCACCGACCCGCTTCAGGTAGACGATGCCGCCGCTGCCGTCCTCCGACATCGCCGCGTCGGCGACGTCAATCACGCCGGCGCTCGGCCCGTCTATCTGCTGGACGTCGGAAACAACGGCGCCCGCCGTCGCCGGCACGGTGAGGGCCAGCCCGCAGGCCGTCGCGACCGCGAGCCGCGAGATCGTGCGCGGCGGAACTCGATACCGCATGACCCCCGCTACCGGATCCGCTCTGGCGAGAATCGATAACCGACACCAAAGTGGGTGTGGATGTAGCGCCAGTCCGGCGCGACAGTCTCAAGCTTGCCGCGCACCTTGCGCACCAGCACGTCGACCGAGCGGTCGCGCTGCGGCATGTTGCCGCCCCACATCAGCTCGTAGATATCGGGTCGCTGCACGACGCTGTCCAGTCGCTGAATGAGGACGAAGAAGAGTTCGAACTCGCGTACCGTCAGCCCCACCCGCTGCCCGTCGGCCAGAACCTGCAGCTCGGCTGGGCGAATCTCGAGATTCGCTACCCGGCGGACTCCCTCAGGCGTCGGGGAAGTCTGTGCTGCGGCCAGCATGGCCACAACGATGCCCGGCCACGAGAGCGACCCGGTGAATCGCTTGTTTCGATCTGGAGAAGATTTGGTGAACGCTCAGGCGAAAGCCTGGGCGGCGCGGCGGCGCAGGTCCGCGTTGAGCATTCCGGTGACCGCGCTCGGGGACTCGCCCGCGGAGGGGACGGCGTCGGCGATCAGGCCGGCGGCGCGGAAGCCGAAGAGGGGGGCGTGGAAGTCGAGTCCGCGAATCTTGCGCATCAGCTGCACGATGTCGATGGTCTCGGCGCCGGGGCCGCAGAGGACGATCGCCGTCGGATCGAGAGCGCCGAGGGCGCGCTCAAGGCGCTCGTCACCGAGCTCGGTTGAAAGCATCAGCACGCGGAAGCCGGCGCGGCGCAGGGCCAAGTCGAGCGCCTGGACGTGGACCGCCTCGGCGTCGGCGCCGTTGCTGGAGTCGAGCAGCAGTATCCCGGCGGGACGCGAAGCGGTGCTGGCAAGGCGGCGAGCGCCGTGCAGCCAGCCCATCGCCCAGCGGCTGGCGAACTCCAGCTCCGGCTCACGCTCCGGGTCGGCTGCGAGTTGGTCGACGGCCGGCAGCAGCATCTCCTCGACGGTGCGCTCCAACGGGCGCAGCGCCAGGCTTTCCTCAATCGCACGATCGGCGGCGTCCTCATCGAAGCCCTCAAGCGCGGCGAGCAAGCTGTTGCTGCTTGCCGGCGCAGACTGGCGCTGGCGGGCAAGTTCAATTGCCGAAGAGATGTTTCCGGTCTGAGCCAGGGCATCGCGCAGCGTCTGCAACTCCACCAGCTCGTAGTTGCGGTGGTTGCCCGGGGTGCGCTTCGGCGTCGGGTAGCCGTAGCGGCGCTCCCAGCTACGGAGCGTGTTTGGGCTGACGCCGAGCACCTCGGCAGCTGCGTTTGTGCGGATTCCTGGCATAAGGGGATGCGTGACGAGTGTTCGCCGCGCTGGCGGCATTCTCCCACCCCAAATCCGGGTTTACATCGGTTATGGACAAATTTCGGCGATCTGTCAGCGATCTTGCAAAACGCCAACGCCTACGGGCTGGCCAATCGCGCGTGCCCGCCACATCGCCTCATCGGCTTTGTGCAGCAGCTCCTCAGCCTCGGCGCCATGCTCGGGACAGGCAACGACGCCCGCCGAAACGCCGATCTTCAACCCCCCGGCGTCCTCCAGCTCATCCAACATCCGCAAGAGCCGGTCGGTCATCTGCACGCCCCCGACCGTGTCCTGATTTGGGGCGAGGACGCAGAACGCGTTCTCCTGCAGGTGAAACGCCTCGTCGACGAGGCGGACGCTGTCGCGGAGGGCCGCTCCGACGACCGCCAGCACCGTCTCCTCTCCGCCGCCCCCGTTACGCGTCCCCGGCCCCTCGACATCGAAGACGGCGAGGCCAAACGGGTGTCCATAGCGCCGATTGGCCTCGATCAACTGGTCCAGCCGGCGACGCATCTGCCCCTCCCGATAGAGGGTCGCGATCTCCCCCTGGTCACCGGTAACGGGCGCGGCCGGATCGTTGAGCGCATCGACCGCGGTGGCGGCGACAGAGCCGAACTCTTCCGCCAGCCGCTGCGCCGCCGAGGCGAACAGCTCGCGAGCGAGTTTCTCGGTAGGAGACTCGGGTTTGGCTGGGGCTCCCGTGGCCACGCCAAGACCTTGGCGCAGGGGGCGGACGGCAGAGCGACGGAAAACCGCTATTTGCGGGTTGACGATCGTCTAGGAAAAGCGTCTACTCGGTCGCGTCGGGAACATCGGGAGGAGGGCCCCGCAGAACCCAGCGGCCGGGCTCGTCAGCTTTGACCAGGCCGCGCTCGCAGAGCCCGCCGAGCGCTCCACTGACGGTTGGCCGCCGCGCTCCAATCATCTCCGCCAGAACTGCTTGAGGGACGTCGAGGCTGACCTCAGCCCCGCCGGGAACGGCATCGCCCCATCGCTCGGCAAGCGCCCAAAGCAACGCCAGGAGGCGCTCCTCAACCCCAACGATGCTCATGATCGCCGACTGGATCGCAAGGAACCGCGATCGGTCGACGGCCCTGTTGGCGAGCGCGGTGACTATCTCCGGCCGGCGCGCCAGCGGCGACTCTGGGCTGAGGTCAAGCACGCCGAGGCGCGCGGGCTCGACGACCTCCCACTCGGCCCGAGAGAAGGAGACGGACTCCTCCCGATCCGGTAGGAGCAGATCGTCTTTGCCCAGCAGCTCGACGCTGGTTCCCTCCCCCACCAGCACGCGGCGCAGCAGCATTCCGGCGACCACCAGATAGCCGGTGCTCGCCTTGGTGTCCTCCGGAGGACACCATTCACCGGGTGGGAGGGCAATCGTTGGAAAGCCATCCATTCTTCTCGGAACTCACCCTATCCCGACATGTTGCGGTGTCAGCAAGCTGACAGCCAGGCGCAGCCGTCCGCATGACTCCCTGTTGCCCGGGTACAGAGAAATTCCGGGCAAGGGAAACCACATGAAGGAGGCGGGATGCTTTTTCGACTGTTCCTGAGCGGCGCTTTGGTGTGCGGCCTGCTCGCCATGAGCGCGACGGCTTCGGCCGAGTCTGCCGAGGCCCGAATGTTCACCGGCAAGACGGCTCAGCGTCACAAGCTCAAGGCGGCGGTTACCGGTCGCAAGATGAAGGTCCTGCGCTTCAAGGCCAGCCTCAAGTGTCGAGACGGCAGCACTCTGATCCTCACCGAGAGTGGGTTTCTACCCACCCGGCTACGCGGCGGCTCGTTCAAGGACGTTCAGTACGGCCGGACCGACACGGTGCGCTTTAGAGGGCGCCTCAAGGGCCGAAAGCTGCGCGGCAAGCTGCGCGTGATCGACAAGACAAAGAAGTTGAAGTGCAAGTCGCGCTGGATCTCCTTCAGCGCGAAGCGCCGCTAGTCAAGCGAGCGGCGCCCGGCCAACGCCTTACCCAGCGTCACCTCGTCGGCGTGTTCGAGGTCCGCGCCGACGGGGAGACCGCTGGCAAGGCGGGTGACCGTGACCTGGCCGCGCAGGCGCTCGGCGATATGGAGCGCGGTCGCTTCGCCGGTGGTGGTGGGGTTGGTGGCAAGGACGACCTCGCGCGCTTCGCCGCCCTCGACCCGGCGGAGTAGCTCGGCGATCTTGAGATCGTCGGGGTCGACGCCGTCGATCGGCGAGAGCGCGCCGCCGAGCACGTGGTAGAGGCCGCGGTATTCGTGGGTGCGCTCGATTGGAATCACGTCAGCGGGCTCCTCGACCACGCAGATCAATGAGCGGTCGCGAGATGAATCGGCGCAGATCCGGCAGCGCGGTCCCTCGGAGAGGTTGAAGCACTCCTCGCAAAGGCCGACCTTCTCCTTCACTTCACGAATCGCCCCGGCCAACGCCGTCGCCTCCTCGTCGGGAGAGCGCAGAATGTGAAAGGCGAGCCGCTGCGCGGTGCGCTGGCCGATCCCAGGCAGTCGGGACAGCTCTGCGACGAGGCGCGCGAGAGGCGCCGGGCCCTCGCCGCTCACATTCCAGGGAGGCCGCCGGGGCCGCCCATTCCGCCGGCGATCCCGCCCATCTTCGCGTTGGCCAACTCCTGGGCGGCGCGAATCCCCTCGTTGACCGCGGCCTGGACCATGTCGGCCAGCATCTCGGCGTCCTCGGGATCGACCGCCTCAGGGTCGATCGAGATCTCTCTGAGGATGAGGTCACCGCTGACCTTCACCTTGACCATGCCGCCGCCGGCGCTGGCCTCGACGACCTCGTCTTTGAGTTTCTCCTGCGCCTGCAGCATCTCGGCCTGCATCTGCTGCGCCTGTTTCAGCATGGCGTTCATGTCGAAACCACCGGGACCACCACCGCGTGCCACCTAACCAACCTCCTCAGCGTCGAACTCTTTCTTAAGTCTCTCGACCAGCGCATCGTGATCGATCTCGTCGTCGGCGGGCTCCTCCTCGGGCGTCGCGTCGCCGTCGAGCAGGACGTAAACCGGGCGCAGTCTCTCTCCAAGGACGGCCTCGAACGCGCCTTCCACCAACTCCCGCTTGTCCGGCGCTTCCGCCTTGCGTTTGTTGAAAGTGGCGCTGGCCGGGAACCCGATCTTCACGGCGCCTTCTTCCACTCCAACGGGCCGCGAACCCTCGAAGGTCGCGACCAGGGCTGGGCTGGTCTGGCGCAGGCTGTCGAGGACGGCCGGCCAGGCGCCGGTGATCTTCTTCAGGTCGAGGTCGCCCTGGCCCGCGGGAGGGTCGGTGTCGGGGGACGATGGGCGGGGCGGGGCTGGGGCCTGCGGCGCGGGTGGCGTGGTGCTTGCTTGGGATGGGGGGCTTCCTTGTTCCAGGCGTTCAATGCGGCGTAGGAGACCTTCTGTGGAGGGGTCGAAATCGGGGCGGGCTGCTTTTAGGAGGGCTATTTCTACGGCCATGCGGGCGTCGTCTCCCTCACGTACGGCCGTCAGGGCCGCCGCGAGTTCGTCAATGGTGCGGACCAGGGTGGCGGGGCCTATTGAGCTTGCCTGGGCTTGTAACCGGGCCTCGTCGGTAGCGGTGATGACGAAGGAGCTGGGGACGTCGCCGGTTGTTTGGGTGACCAGGACGTGGCGTAGGTGGGCGAGGAGGTCGCGGGCGAACTGGGAGGGGTCGCGACCCGACTGGGCCATTTGCTCGACCCCGAGCAGGACGGCTTTGGGGTCGCCGGCGATGACCGCATCGACCGCCGCGAAGAGCAAGTCCCCGTCGGTGGCCCCGAGCATCTCCAACACGTCGTCCAACTTCACCTTCTCGCCACCGAAGGCGACGAGCTGGTCGAGGGTGCCGAGGGCGTCGCGGAAGCTACCCGAGGCGGAGCGGGCGATCATCGCCGGCACCCCCTCCTCGACCTCGATCCCTTCCGCTGCGGCAACCCGGTTCAGCACCTCGGAGATCTGCTCCAGAGAGGGGCGCTGAAAGTCAAAGCGCTGGCAGCGGTCGGCGATCGTCGCCATCACCTTGTGCGACTCGGTTGTGGCGAGGACGAAAACGGTGTTTGGCGGCGGCTCTTCGAGGGTCTTGAGGAAGGCGTTCCATGCCTCTTTGGTCAGCATGTGCGCCTCGTCGAGGATGTAGACCTTCCAGCGGCCGCCCGCCGGGGCGTAGGCGACCCGCTCGCGCAGGTCACGGACATCGTCGACGGAGCGGTTGGAGGCGGCGTCCATCTCGATTACGTCGACGGAGGTGCCGGCGGCGATCGTCAAGCAGGACTCGCACTCCCCGCAGGGAGTGACGGTCGGGCCGCCGCGCTCGCAGTTGAGGGAGCGGGCGAGGATCTTCGCCATCGAGGTCTTGCCGGTCCCGCGCGAGCCGACGAAGAGGTAGGCGTGGTGGACCTTGTCCCCCTCGACCGCGTTGCGCAGGGTGCGAACGACGTGCTGCTGGCCGACCACCTCGTCGAAGGATCCCGGGCGGTGACGGCGGTAGAGGGAGGTCGATTCGCTCGCGGACGGCACTGCGGCCAGTGTATCCCCGCCGATACCGTGCGCCGGTGCCACAGCGAGTCCGCAACTGGCTCACTCCCCTCGCCTGGGTCGCCGGGGTGGCGGCTGCCCTGCTGCTGCTCTTCCCCTACGGCTTCCCCAACTACGACACGATCTACGCCCTGCTCTGGGGAAGAGAGCTGGCACACGGAATGAGCCCGGACGTCGGCGCCGCGCTGCCGCCCACCCCGCATCCGCTCGCGGAGCTGTTCGGCCTGGTCGCGACCCCGCTCGGGGACGGCGCGATCGACCTGACGATGGTCGTCGCCTACGCCTCGCTGGGGCTGGTCGGCTACCTCGTCTACCGGCTCGGATCGCTCTGGTTCGACCGGCCGATCGGCGCTGTGGCGGCTCTGCTCGTCCTCACCCGCGCCCCCTTCCTCTCCAACGGCATACGCGCCTACGTCGACATCCCCTACATAGCCCTCTGCCTGGGCGCGCTGGTGATTGAGACGCGCAGGCAGGAGGCAATCGCGAGGGAACAGACGGAGCCGAAGGAATCGACGGAACCGCGAAAAGGGTCGAAAAACAGGCTGGGTAAGGAGTGGGTGGCCTTAGCCTTGCTTGCCCTGGCGGGCCTGCTCCGCCCAGAAGCCTGGCTCTTCTCGATCGTCTACCTCGCCTACTTGGCGTACCAAGACCGTTCCGTTGCGACTTTTCCTCGATATACAAGGAAAAGTCGCAACGGAACGGAGGAGCGGTCGGGTTGGGGGCTTGTCGGACTCGCTGCGCTCGCTCTTGCGGGGCCGGTTCTCTGGGCGCTGTTCGACTGGATCACCGCCGGCTCGCCGACTTACTCGTTCACCGGGACGCGGGAGACCGTGGAGACGCTGGCGCGACAAACCGGGCCCGTCGACCTCGTCCTCTACGGACCGCGCCGCCTCGGGGAGGTGCTGCAGTGGCCGGGGATGGTCGGCGCGCTCGGCGGCATCGTCCTCGCCTTGGGGCTGATGCGCCGATCCCAGCATTTACCCACCCATAGTGGGGGAAATGCTGGGATCGGCGTCGGTGGAGTCAATGCCGGCATCGGCATCGCGGCGGCGGCGCTGGCGCTCGCCGCGTTCGCCGTCCTCGCCTGCGCCGGCCTGGCGATCCTCCCCCGCTACACGATGCTCGCCGCGGCGATCCTCGCGATCTTCGCCGCCTTCTCCCTGCTCGGATGGCGACTGCTCGAGCGCGACCACCCTTGGCGACGCGCCTGGCAGGCATTTGCCGCCTTCCTCGTCCTGATGTTCGTCGTCTGGGGTCCAAACCAATACGACCTACTGCACCGGGTCGACACCGACCTGACCAACCAGTCTCAGATCGAAGGCAACCTGAATGACATTGCCGGCTCCGGCGCCTTCGAGCCACTCTGCCTGCCGATCTCCGTCCCCAACCACCGCGCCGTCCCCCGGCTCGCCTTCGATCTCGACATACGACCGAGCCGAATCGTCAGCTCCTCCGAGCAACGCCAGGCCAAGCGCGGCTACTTCCTCGACCCGGCGAGCGAGTTCGTCATCCACAACTTCGTTCTCGACCCCAACGATCCGGCCCGGCTCAAAACGCACGTCCCCCCCGGCTTTCGCCCGGTCGCTCGCAACGAATCCTGGGTCCTCTACCGCCGCTGCTGACGCTCGACCCGCTCGACCGCCGCGTGGGTGGCGGCGGCGTGGTCCGGCTCGAGGAGGTCGATCAGCGGCGGTAGCTCGACGTGGAGATCGTTGGAGGGGTCGAGGCGAGCGCGCAGGCCGGACGAGCGCGAATCGAGCACATGGCCGCCTCGGCTGCGGCCCTCGTCGATGAAGTGGAGGTGATAGCCACCGACCTCAATCCCCTCGGCGTAGGCCGGGAAGCGGAAGCCGACCATCGTTCCCGTCACATCGTGGAAGTCGAAGACGTGTTGATCGTCGACGACCTCCGTCAGTGGCCGGTAAGGCGGGTGCTGCCGAGGGACGGAGCGAGCGCCGATCAGGTCGAAGTGGCCGTCGAGCCTGATCGCGCAGGAGGAAGCGCCCGCGGGGACCAACTCGTCGAGCGCCGCCATCAGTTCCTCGTGGGAGAGCGGTCCGCCCAGCGTCGCGTCGATCGTCGGAGTGAACTCGGTCACCACGGCAAACGGGGTCCTCTCGTCGAGGGCCACCGAATGGATCACGCCATCGATGTCGGCGCGATAGAAACTGCCGTCGATCGCGATCATCTCGCCGTCGAGCCCGTTCAGGGTGCCGAGTCCTAGATTGCCGTGCTCGGCCAGCTCAGCGAAGCTCAGATCCCCGTCGTAGGCTCCGTCGAGGAGCGCGCCGATGGTCGACGCCTGGAACAGAACGTGCGGCTCATGGTCAGCGTGAAGGTCCTCCTCACGCATCGTCTCGACATGAAGTGACCTGATCCAGCGCTCGTCCAACACGGCGCAAGTCTCCCACTCGGCCGGTGTAGGCTGCGCCCGTGTCCGGGGGATTCAAGCGCTCCGCGTGGTTTGGGATCGTCGGACTCTTCGTGGTCGCCGGCGCCTGCGCTGCGATCGGACTAACGCTGGGAAGCAACCAGTCGAACCCGAAGACCGCCTACGGCCTGATCTTCGGCATCCTCGCGATCTACTTCCTGATCCTCTTCGCCCTGCAGCGTGGGGACCTCGAGCGGAGCGCGAGCGGCGGTGTAGCGGCGACCGCGCGCGCCGCCGCGGAAGCCGGGCAGGCGATTGAGAATCCGACGACGATGAGCGAGCCCGAGTTGTGGGCGGCGCTCGCCGTTAAGCCGATCGACAACGACGCGATCCGCGCCCGCGGTGAGATGTGGGGCGCCGCCCGCCGCAGCCTGAGACTGGGGATGTTGGTGACCCTGCTGATCTTCCTCACCGTCCCCTCGATCTACCTCTTCGAGAGCTTCCTGCCGCTGCTGATCGGTGGCCCGCTGATCGTGATCGCCGCTCTCTGGGGAAGCGTGCGGGCGTTGGCGCCCGGTGGAGAGATGGACAAGGGCTACGAGAACGTCGGCCGCGCGATGGCCCCGCTGGGGCTTGAGGTGACCGAGCGACCCAGAGTCAACATCGAGACGCGCGACCCGGTCACCGGGCGCATGGGCCCGAATGTCCACGGCGCGCTGGTCCTCAGCGGCGAACGGGGCGGGCGACTGGTCTCCGTGCGCCTGGAGGGAGGCTCCAGCGAGGTCGCCGTCTTCGCCCCGGGCCCGACCTTCAAAGCAAAGTCACGCGACGGCCGGGTTCGCCCGGACGACGATGCCCCAGCCGATGTCGCCGCAGCGCTGAAGAACACCCCCAACTCCACCCGCTGGAAGAGAGTCACCGTAGAGGGCGGGGACCAGGGCGTCACCGTCGCCCGCCGGGGCGGCGAGCAGTCCGACTGGCTCTGCGACCTCTGGCTCGCCGAGCGGCTCGCCGGCGCCTGAGCGCCCAACCGCCCCGGCCTGCGAGCATCCAAACCGATGGCGGCGATTGAGCTTCGCGGAGTGGTGAAGAGATTCGGCCCGATCACGGCGGTGGACGGGCTCGACCTCGACGTGCCGGAGGGCATCTGCCTCGGCCTGCTCGGGCCCAACGGCGCCGGCAAGTCGACGACGATGCGGCTTCTGACCGGGCAGGCGATCGCCGACGCCGGCGAGCTGCGCGTGCTGGGACGGGAGCTGCCGCGGGAGTCGAAGGCCGCCCGCGCGGTGATGGGCGTCGTCCCCCAGCTCGACAACCTCGATGTCGACGTCACGGTCGAGGAGAACTTGGCGGTGTTCGCCCGGCTCTACCGGGTGAGAGACGTGCGCAGAGCCGTTGACTGGGCCCTCGACCTCGCCCGCCTGCGCGAGCGGCGCGGCGACGCGGTCGATGAGCTCTCCGGTGGGATGCGCCGCCGCCTGCTGCTGGCGCGCGGCCTCGTCCACGACCCCCAGTTGGTCCTGCTCGACGAGCCGACGGTCGGCCTCGACCCCCAAATCCGTACCGAGCTGTGGTCCCTGATCGACAGCCTGCGCACTCGCGGCAAGACGATCCTGATGTCGACTCACTACATAGAAGAGGCCGAGCGCCTCGCCGACGAGGTGGCGGTGATGGCCGCCGGGAGAATCATCGCGCGGGGACGCCCGTCTGACTTGATCGACGAGCACGCCGGCGAAAAGACCGCCGAGGTCTACGCGCCCCCCGAGCGCCTAACCGAGGTGCGAGCGGCGGCCGAGGGCGCCGGCCTGCGCGTGCGCAAGGCCGGCCCGGCGGTTGCGATCGTCGGCGCCGAGCGCGCCGTCGCCGGGGTCTTGCCCGAGGACGCGGTCTTCCGCGCCGCGACGCTCGAAGATGTCTTCGTGATGCTCACCGGGGAGGAGGCCGAATGAGCGTGGAGAGTGCGAGCCCTGAGGCAGTTCGCGTACGGCGGCTGGACCCGGCGGCGATCGGCGGCGTGATGAGCCGCGAGGTCGCCAACTTCCGCACCTACTGGCGCGGGACCACCTTCTCCAGCGTGCTGGAGCCGATCGTCTACCTGCTCGCTTTCGGCCTTGGGCTGGGGGCGACGCTGGTCACCAACGTCGACGGGCTTCCCTACGTCGAGTTCGTCGGCACCGGCATGGTCGCGACGGCGGTGATCTTCTCCAGCGCCTTGCCGGCGATGTTCGGCACCTTCGTCAAGCACCGCTTCCAGAACACCTACGACGCGATTCTCGCCGCTCCGGTCGACGTCGAGGAGTTGGTCACGGCGGAGATGCTCTGGATTGGGATTCGCTCCGGCTTCTACGGTTGCTTCCCATTGCTGGTGACGATGGTGTTCTTCGGGCTTAACCCGGCGCTGGGGATGCTGCTGGTGCCGCTGTTTTGCTTCGTCACCGCCCTCGGCTTCGCCGGCTTCGGGATCGCGATGGCGGCGACCGTGGCGAAGATCGAACAGTTCAACTACGTGACAACGCTCTTCATCACCCCGCTCTTCCTCGTCGCCGGCACCTTCTTCCCGATCCAAGGCCTGCCGGAGGGCTTCCAGGTAGCGGCTCAGTTCAACCCCCTGCACCAGTTGGTCGAGCTGGTCCGCGGCGGCGCCTTTGGCTTCGACGCGGTCGACATCGCCAGGTTCGCCTTCCTCATCGCCTTCGCCTTGATCACCTGGCGGATCGCCGTCAAGCGCATGCACATGCGCTTGATCGACTAAATGGACCGTGCGCCCCGCCCTCGAAGCGTGGTCACCGGGCGTGTCCGTCGCGTTTGGCTCGAGCCGGGCTCGCCTGCGGCACCCGCGGCATCCGCTTAAGGCTGCTTCCTTCCGGACCTGACCTGATTCGCGTGCCCACGTCGCGCAGGACCCGGCCGTCAACGCCGCCCCCAACGTACTGACCCCGACGGCCAGCCCCTCGGAACGGGATTCGGCCCCGCTAGAGCGGATTGCGGGTATAGGGCACCGCTAATTCCCCGCCTAGCACGGTCCGCCGTCGATCCTAGCGCGCCGGACATAGGATCGACCCGCCTTGATCCACGTCGACACCGAGTCCTTCGCCGCGATCGTGCTCATCTCGGCCCTCGCGGCCGTCACCGCCGTGCTCGTGCCGAGGCCTTTCGCGCCCCCGGTCGTGGTGCTCGAGCTGGTGCTGGGGATCCTCGCCGGCCCTCAAGTCCTCGACATCGCCCACACCGACGAGTTCATCGACTTCTTCTCCAACCTCGGCCTCGGCATGCTCTTCTACTTCGCCGGCTACGAGATCGACTTCAACCGCATTCGCGGAGCGCCGTTGCGGCTTGGGGTCTGGGGATGGGTGTCATCGATTGTGATCGCTCACGCGATCGGCATCGTCCTGGTCGCGACGAACACCGTCGACTCCGCCCTCTACGTCGGCGTGGCGATGGCGACGACCGCGATCGGAACCCTGATTCCGATCCTGCGCGACAACGACGAGCTGAAGACGAAGTTCGGCACCTATCTGCTGGCGGCAGGGGGCGCGGGCGAATTCGGCCCGATCCTCCTGGTCACGATCTTTTTCTCGACCGGCCATCCGTGGCATGAGGCGCTGATCCTGATCGCCTTCGTTCTGCTGGCGATCGGCGTCGCGCTGATCTCGATGCGCCTCGCCGGGCGCGGCTGGCCGGCGCTGGAGCGCACCTTCGAAGCAAGCAACCAGCTCGCGGTCCGGATCACCGTGCTGCTCGTCTTCGGGCTGGTGCTTCTCGCCGGCAAGCTCGGCCTCGACATCCTCCTCGGCGGCTTCGTCGCCGGCCTCATCACCCGGCTCGCGCTCGCCGGGGACGGCCATGAGCTTCGGACATTCGAGTCGAAGCTGTCCGCCGTCGGGTTCGGCTTCTTCGTCCCCTTCTTCTTCGTCACGAGCGGCATCTCATTCGACCTCGACGCGCTCGGCTCGACCGGAGCGATCCTCAAGCTGCTGATGTTCTTCGGCCTCTTCCTCTTCGTCCGCGGCTTCCCGGCCCTGCTCTTCTACCGGAAGGCGCTGAATGCTCGCGACCGCGTCGCGCTCGCCTTCTACTCGGCGACGGAGCTGCCGCTCGTGGTCGCGATCACGACGATCGCGGTCGAGTTGGGCCACATGCGATCGTCGACCGCCGCCGGCCTGGTCGGCGCCGCGATTCTCTCCACCATCGTCTTCCCGTTCGTCGGCCTGGGCCTGCGGGGAAAGTTGACCCGTCGTCCTATGATTGACCCCCTCCCGGGCGCGTAGCTCAGTGGGAGAGCGCTCGCTTCACACGCGAGAGGTCGCTGGTTCGAAACCAGCCGCGCCCATACACCCCTTGGCAGAGCCAGAAATGAGTTCTTGGGAGCGCGTGGTTCAAGACCAGTCGCGAATTCCTCAGCTCGAGTCGCGTCGCCAGAGTTTTGTGCTCGATCCGACGGACTCTGAGCACTGCCAGAAGTTCTCGATCTCCAAGAAATAGATTCTTCAAAATCTAGGCTTATAGACGATTAGCCGTATATGCGTATACTTACGCCATGATCGATCCCCCCCACACCTCAGTGATGCGTTGCAAGAACGCCTTGTGGGCTCGGAAGCCTGCGCCAGAAACTAGGCGCCGAGGTGAGCCGGCCCAGCCGCTGGATGGGAAGCCTGCGGCGCGAGGTTCGAGCAACTCGATCGAGAGCTCTACCTCGATCGAGGGCTATAGCGTCGACCCCGCCGAAGCAATCGCCCTGACCAGCGGTGTATCTGAGCTACCGAAACCGGAACGAGAACGAGTTCGCCGGCTCCCGCGATGCGAGGGAGATGGATCACGCCGGAGTACGAGGCGCAGGTCCCTTCCTCCTTGGCCTGACCGGTGATCCTGGAGCATTTCGACGGAATGCCGGCCATTTCCAGCGCGACCAGGACCCGACGGCTCCGACGGGAGTCGGTCACCGGCCCGGCGGGCGGATCGACTCCGAGGTCCACCCGGAGGAGGACCGAGCCCGATGGCGGAGTAGTCGAGTGGCTGGTCCGCTAGAGGAGGCGACGGATCGTGAGGCGGCAATCGCACCTCTGATCGTGGTCGGTGCCATGGTCCAGGGCGTGTTCGCGGATCCACGCGGTCGGCAGCAGGGCAAGACGACTCGCCGGACTTCTCCTCATCGAGGAGTACCTCGCCGATCACACGGCCGACTCTACGCCGCGCTGCGAGCAGGGCGGCAGCTTCAGCCCGAAGAGACGCAACTGCGTCGGCCTTTCACGAGGCCCACAGCGCAGGCAGGCACGGGGGCCAGATCGACGATGGCCGGGTCACCTACCTGGCGCGCGAGTCTGGCCCGACGCCTATCGCCCTCGAGCAGAGCCTGCCGCCGCCGGGGAGCAGACCGGCAACAACACGAGGGGGCGCGACTACATCCTCGGCGAGCGCAAGCAACGACTTTCGACGGCTGCTCGACGCGGCCGGTTCGCCAAACCGGCCGCGGGCGAACCGTCCGCTACGGGCGAGCGCGATCTGAACAAAGTTGCGTGGACTCCGGCCAGATCAAGACAGCAGCCGCCGGGTGCAGTCGCTCGTTGAGGTGCCGCGAATCAGCGCAAGAGACGGGTAGCGCAATCCAGCCCAGGGACTTTGGGCACCTGTGCATCGCCGGTCACGATCAGATCCACGTCCGGGTTGGTCTCCGCCGTGGCGAGAATCAAGGCGTCCGGCATTCGCAGCGGTTTGAGGCGCGAGCGAAATTCGGCCGCCTTGTCCGCGACGATCATGTCGACCGGGAGAACCTCGGAGATCAGTTGGGAGAAGAAACCCCGGACCTGATCCTCGTCATGGTGGCCGAGCCAGGCACCGGTCAGCACCTCGGCGTAGGTCACTACCGAAACCAGCAGCCGCCGCTCACGAACGAGGTCGCGAATCGCCGCGTCAGCCGCATCGTGGAGGGCATCTCTCCTATCGAGAAAGCCGACGACAGCGTCGGAGTCGAGGACTACCGCCACTCCTCGCGCAGTCCTTCCACGCGCTCGCGCAGATCGCCGCCGGTGTCCAGGCATCCGGAGTAGCGATCAATCAACTCATCGACCCGCGTCAGAACCACGCGACCGGCCCCCTCCGCCTCTACTTTCAGAGTGTCCCCGGTCGCGAAGCCGGCCGTGTGAAAGGCGCCGATCGGGATCGTCACCTGGTGCTTGCTGGAAACCTTGGTCTGATTCTTTACCTTTTCTGCCATAAGTAAAGCGTAACAGCGGGCTCGACCGCAATCGCCTACCCCGAGAGCTCGGGGATATGGCGCTCGATGTGCTCGGTTAGCGTGCGGCGGACCCACTCCTGCGTCTCGGCGTCGGCCATCCGGTAGCGGCCGAGGAGCATTCTCTGGTCGGTCAGGGGGAGGCCGGCGATCTCCCAGCGGACGGCGAGGCGTTCAAAGAGCAGCTCAGAGCGCCGTCGCCAGGCATCGTCGAGGGAGGTGGCGGCACGGGCGGGCCCTTCGCCGATCTTGGCGATCGTCTTGGGGCTGAGTGATTGGCGCAGAGTCAGCATGTTGCCCTCGCCATCGACATAATCGACGGTCGGGGCTTTCTCCCTTGGCTTTCGCCGCTTTCCTCTTCGCCATCGGCCGGGAAGCGCGTCGCCTATGGCTGCTGGAGCACCGAGAGAGTGTTGCCCGCCGGGTCCTTGAACCAGGCGATCTGGGGGCCGGGACCCCGGGCGATGCCTTTTTCGTCCTGCTCGAAGCCGTCGTAGCGCTCGAAGCTGACGCCGCGGGCGGCCAGTTCCTCCGCCGCCGCGTCGATGTCGTCGACCTCGAAGTTGAGGATCGTGTAATTGGCCGGGGGAAAGATCAGCTTTCTCGTAGACGATCGTGTCGCGGTCGCCGGCTCAGGTGCAGCGCCATCAGGCCGTGCTCCTCCGCCAGCACTTCGGTCTTCACCCCGAGGGTCTCGCCGTAGAACTCGCGAGCCTTTGCGCATGTCGTCGACGGCAAAGCCGCTGAATGCTTTCGTGTGCTCAAACATGATGCTGCTCTCTTTCGGTTCCACTCGTTATACCCGGGTTCTGCAAAGTGGAACGCGTCTCGTCGCTCATTCTTCGCCCGTCGTGCGCGAGTCTGCTTGCGCTGAGCGGTTCGGCGCTTCTGCTCGAGGCGGCGTCTGCGGGAAGCGCGGGTTGGCTTGGTCGGGCGGCGCCGGCGAGGAACTCTTAAGCCGGCGGCGATCTTCTCGCTCAGACGCTGCAAAGCCAGCTCGCGGTTGCGGGCCTGACCGCGCGCATCCTGGGCGACAGCGGTGATGACGGCGCCCGCGCGTGCGGCAAGGCGCGCCTTCTGGGAGTCGTCCAGCGTCGCCGAGGACGCCACGTCGAATACCGCCTCCACCCGCGACGCGGTGACGTTCGCGTGCTGCCCACCCGGGCCGGAGGAGCGGCTGGCGCGCAGCTCAATCTCCGCGAGCGGAATCGCGAGGCGGTCGTCGATTCTCAGCATCTCGGCCATCGGCCTACGGTAGAGCGCCGCTCAAGCCAGAGCGTCGATCTTCCGCGCCAGCTCGAAATCGCTCTCCGTCAAGCCGCCTTCCGAATGGGTGGAAATCGTCACCCGCACCGTGGCCCAGGAGATCGCCAAATCGGGATGGTGGTTCATCGCCTCCGCCGGGATAACGATGCTCTCGGCAAACTTCACCGAGCCGACGAAGTCACCGCGGTCGAACTCCTTGGCGATCGCCTCGCCGGCCCGCGCCCAACCGTCCAACCCGGCGAGCCCCTCCTCGATCTCCTCGTCGCTCAACCGCCCCATGCGGCAATTATTGCGCCGACGGCGGTTGGCTCAGTCCCAGTTTCCGTCCGCGGGGCAGCCGCCGACCCCTCTGTTCCCGCAGGGGAAGCTGACGATGCCTCTGGCGTTGAGCCGGATCCTGAACTTCTGGCTGCTGGGCTCGGACTGGACGACGATCGTGAATTTGTCCGCCGAGAGGCCGTTCACCTTGAAGGTCGGTCTCTCCGGCAAGGTCGGATCGATCGCCCGCAGCGCGTCGTCGTCGCAAAGGTCATACCCGGTCCACGACCCCGCCGCGCAGGACTCCATCGCTATATAGGCGTTGTGGGCGATCTGCTTGGCGCGCGCGTCCTTGGCCCTGGAGCGCTGATCCCCGAAGGCCGGAATCGCGATCGTCGCCATGATCCCCAAGCACGAGCATGACCACGAGCAGCTCAACCAAAGTGAAGCCGCCGTCTTCCTGTTGCAAACGCTGAATCGTCGAGAGCATGCTTCTCGTGTCGGCGGCCCCCCGGAGGCACCTCCAGGTTTGGGAAATACCGCCCAAGTGGGCCCTCTGATGCAGTTCTGTATTCCGCTGCGATTTATCTCTGACATACAAGGAAAAGTCGCAGCGGAACGGCCATTAGGGGGTCAGGACGATCTTCAGGGCCTCGCGCTGGTCGTAGAGGGCGTAGGCATCGGCGGCCTGGTCGAGCTTCATGTGGTGGGTGACCATCGGGGTCGGGTCCAGGACGCCGGCATCGATCAGCGCCAGAACGCGATCGACGTGGGCGATGACGTTGGCGAGACCGAGGCGCAGGGTCAGCCCCTTCAGCCAAGCAAGGCCGAGTGGGACCTCGCCGCGACCGGCATAGGCGCCGATCCCGGAGACGGTGCCGGCATCACGCGCGAGGCTGATCGCGAGCCCCAGCGGGGCCGGGTCGCCGACCGCGTCGACCACGACGTCGACTCCGCGCCCGGTCGCCGCGCGCACGGCGCGCTTGGGCTCGTCTTCGGTGAGATGCAGCGGCTCGGCGCCGAATCTTTTTGCCATCTCCAGGCGCGCCTCGACGGTGTCGATCGCGAAGACCCGCGCGGCGCCGCCCGCCTTCGCCGCCTGCACGGCGCAAAGTCCAACCGGTCCCAGTCCGAGGACGGCGACGGTGTCCCCCGCCTTCATCCCGGCGTGAGCGACGGCGTGGTAGCCGGTCCCCATCACATCGCCGGCAAAGAGCGCGGCCTCGTCGGCCATCCCCTCCGGCACTCTCCGCAGGGTCAGGTTCGCTCGCGGCACCAGCAGCATCTCCGCCTGCGCCCCCTGCAGATCGCCCAGCTTCGAGCCGTGGCCGAAAGTCCGCCCCCGCTCGCAGCGGTGATAGTCGCTGCGCAGGCAGGCGGAGCAAGTGGCGCAGGCCGTGTGGAAGCAGCCCAACACCCGATCGCCGACGGCGACCCGCTCGACGTCAGCCCCAACCTCCAACACCGTGCCGACGAACTCGTGGCCGATTGTGAAGCCGGGCTCAACCGGCACCCGGCCGTGAAAGATGTGCAGGTCCGAGCCGCAGATCCCGCTTGCCTCGACCCGGACGACCGCTTCGTCGGCAGCGCCGACCTCGGGATCGGGCTTCTCCTCGATCCGGACCTCGCCGGGTGCCTGAAATGTGACGGCGCGCACGCGCCGAACCGTATTAGACCGTTCCGGAGAGAGCTATCAGCCGACGGGAACGCCGGGAACCTGAAAGCGGCCGTTGCCGTTGCCGTTGGTCGGACTGGCGGTTTCCTCGATCCGCGCCTCGAGCGCCAATTCCTTCTCGAAATCGGCCTCTTCGCCGTGCTGGAAGGAAACGTCTTTGCCCTCTAGCAGCTCGATAAAGACATCTACGAAGCGGGCGTCCAGCTGTTTGCCGGAGACGCGACGCAGCTCCTGGATCGCCTCATAGGTGGAGATCGGAGACCGGTAAGAGTCGCGCGCCGTCATCACGTCATAGGTGTCGGCGACGGAGATGATCCGCGCCAACTCCGGAATCTCCTCGCCGGAGAGCCCCCGCGGGTAGCCTTTGCCGTCGATCCGCTCGTGGTGGGCGAGGATGATCTCGGCGACCGGGCCGTAGCCGTCCAGTGAGGAAACGACGCGCGCGCCCTGCTGCGGATGGCGGCGGATCAGCATCCAATCCTCGTCGGTGAGCGGCACGTTGGCCTTGAGAATGCGGTCGGGGAGGATGAACTTGCCGATGTCGTGCAGCAGCGCGGCGATGTGGACAAGCTCCTCCTCGCGCTTGGAGAAGCCCGCTCGCTGGGCAATCGCCCGCGAGTAGCGCGCGACCGCGGCGCTGTGCCGCGCGGTCATCTTGTCCCGCAGGTCCAGGGTGCGCAGCATCGCGCTCAACATTCCGACCTGGAAGCTGGCCAGCTGCTTGGTGCGACTCTCCAGCTCCTCGGCCCGCTGCTGGGAGAGGAGCAAGGCGCCGAGCAGGTACTGGAAGGTGATCAGCACGATCCCGAAGAGGGCGACGCCGGCGATGCCGATCTGGATGTAGATGAAGGCGACGCCGACGGTCATCAGCGCCGCGGCCAGCTCGGAAGGCAGCAGCGGGATCAGCGCCGTCCGCACTTTGTCGATGAATGAGCTGCGATCCAGGTAGCAGGCGTCGGCCGCGATCATCGAGAAGTTCAGCGCCAGGGCGACGAGGAATGTGGCGAAGACGTAGACGTAGAACATCGGCTCCGCATTGGTGATGTTCCACCTCATCACGGCCTCGTTGAACGCAAAGCCGGCGATCAGCGGGAAGGAGGCGTAGGTCAGCGTGTTGACCAGCAAGTCGTGCGGGCGATCGTGCCAGCGGAACCAACCGACGAAGATCGAGAGGACCCCGATCACCGCCGCAGGGGGGCCGCCGAGGAAGACCATCGCGAGGACCAGTGCCAGGAAGCTGCCCGAGGTCTTCAGCCGTGAGCTGGTCTCAATCGCGGTCAGGTCGCTGAAGATCGAAAAGCCGAGCAGAATGCCGAACAGCGCCGGGTCCCAGTCGGCGGTGGGCGAGCGCACGATCCCGGCGACGACCACAACGACCAGGGCCGTTGAGAGCAGCACGTGATTCAGCGTGGTTGGCCGCGTCTTCTTCATAGTTGCCCGGCTGCCTCCCGCGGAAGGCCAGCCATTTGGGGGGATTCCGGGAAGAACCCCGGTTCCCTGCGACTGGCTGCCGGCTTGCGGCGAAAGCAACTAGGACTTTCCAACGGTACAGGCGGCGACCGTGCGCCTCAACCGGGCTCAACGCATGTCCAAAAGCATCAAAACGGCCGCAACGTGCAGCTTTTCCCCCCAACGGCGACGGGCAGGCCCAGGAAGCATGGCGTTGAATCCCCTAAAACGACAAAGGGCGCCCCACATGGGACGCCCTTCCTCATCGGGTGAACCGAATAGCCCTCCGGTTCACTGTCTTAAGACATCTACTTGCGCCAGCCCATTGATCTTTCCCTTTCGTCGAAGCCCAAAGTTGTGCTTAACAAGGAGAACCTTGTGAATACCTGGGGAAGTTTGTAGCACGTCTTGTCCAAAACTTGTGCATCTGCAGGAAATCTTGTGCATAAATGCAGTAGGACGCACGGCTACTGATGCGTAGTTCAGGCGTGGCAGCACCCCTGCGCAGGTCGGCTTTCCGGCGGCTGGCGGCGTCCTACGCGGTCAATGAGCTGGGCGATTGGATGGGGATCGTCGCCCTCTCGGTGTTGGTCTTCGATCAGACCGGCAGCGCCCTGGCGACGGCGGCGCTGTTCCTCGGCACCGGATTCCTGCCCGCGGTGCTGGCGCCGATCCTGGTCGTGCGAGCGGAGGGACCGCCTCCTCGATTTGCCCTGCCGGTCATCTATTGCGGCGAAGCGGCCGCATTTGCCGGCCTGGCGCTTCTCGCCGAGAACTTCACACTTGCCGGGGTCGTCGTGCTGGCGACGATCGACGGCGCCCTCGCCCTCACCGGCCGCGCCCTGACCCGAGCCGTCGCCGCCGCCATGCTGGAGCCGGCCGGTGAGCTGCGCTCCGGAAACGCGATCCTCAACATCGCCTTTACCGGAGGGGCCGCCATCGGACCGGGCATCGCCGGACTCGCCGTCGCCGGCTTCGGCGTTCAAACGGCGCTGCTGCTCGACGCGATCTCGTTCTTCGCGATCGCGCTCATCCTCTTCACCGCGGGACCCCTCCCGCAAGCGGCGCCCGACCCCGGCCGGGTGCGGGAGCGCCTCCGCGCCGGGCTCGCTTATATAGGCGAGCAGGTGCGGCTGCGGCGCCTCTTGATCGCCCAGAGCACCGCTTTCATCTTCTTCTCGGCCGTGATCCCAATCGAGGTGATCTACGCCAAGGAGACCCTCGACGCCGGTGATTCCGGCTACGGCCTGCTGTTGGCGAGTTGGGGCTCGGGCATGGTGCTCGGCAGCCTCGTCTTCGCCGTCGTGCGCAGAGCCCGGCTTCCCTACCTGCTCTTCTTCAGCAGCCTGACGATCGGTATCGGCTACCTCGGCATGGCGGTCGCGCCAACCCTTGCGGTCGCCTGCGCGGCCTCGGTCGTCGGCGGAACCGGCAACGGTGTCCAGTGGGTGACGCTGGTCAGCGCGGTCCAGGAGTTGACCAGGCAGAACATGCAAGCGCGGGTTATGAGCGTGCTGGAGTCGCTCGGCGCCGCGATGCCGGGCATCGGCTACGTCCTCGGCGGCGTGGTCGTGACCGGCTGGGACCCGCGCGCGGCCTTCCTCGTCGCCGGCATCGGAGTTGTGGCCATCGTGGTTGTTTCGACCCCGCTACTTGGGACAAAATGGCCAGAACAAAGGGAAAAACCTGACTCGGAAGGGAACCTTGCCGCCGCTGACGAAATTATGTTGGAGTTGATTTCAGCTCAGCGTCACCCACAAATCCGGTCCACTCGAAACCCGGTCTAGCGCGGAGGTCATGTTGAAGAAGCACGCTGCAGTCGTTGGAATTTTGATGCTCGCCATCGGTGCGGCATTGGGCCTGGCGGCTTGCGGAAGCTCCGGCAAGGAGGGCGGCACCCTGACGGGCAGCTACGCCTCCTTCCCCGACTACCTGGACCCGCAGCTCTCCTACGACTCCGAAGGCTGGACCGCGATGTACAACACGTACATCCCGCTGCTCACCTATGCCCACGCCAACGGCGTCGACGGCAGCAAGGTGATCCCCGGCCTGGCTGAGAGCCTGCCGACGATCAGCAACGGCGGCAAGACCTACACACTGCAGCTGCGCAAGGGCCTCAAATACTCCGACGGGACCCCGGTCAAAGCGTCTGACTTCAAGAGCTCGATCGAGCGGATGTTCCTGGTCGACTCCGGTGGATCTTTCTTCTACACGGGCATCGTCGGCGCCGACAAGTTCCAGACGACGAGATCCGGCGGCATCTCCGGCATCAAGCCGAACGACAAGACCGGGAAGATCGTCATCGACCTGACAAGCCCCCGCGGCACCTTCGAGAACGAGCTGGCGATGCCTTTCGCCGCCTTGGTGCCGCCGAACACTCCGGACAAAGACCAGTCGGCCAACCCGCCACCGGCCACCGGCCCCTACGAGATTGTTGAGTCAAATCCAGGCCGAGGCTGGTCCTACGCGCGCAACCCGCAGTGGGCCAAGGCCAACTCGAAGGCGATGCCCGACTTGCCCAGCGGGCATGTGAACAAGATCCAGATCGATGTTGTTCGCAACCAGTCAACCCAGGTCAACGACATCGAGCAGGGCAAGTCGAACTGGATGTTCGATCCGCTGCCGGGAGGACGTGTCGCCGAGATTGAGAGCAAGTACGGGGGCTCCCAGTACCGCGCCGAGACCTCGGTCAGCACCTACTTCTTCTGGATGAACACCAGAAAGGCGCCCTTCGACGACGTAAAGGTGCGCCAAGCGGTCAACTACGCGATCGACCCCGAGGCGCTGTTGCGGGTCTACAGCGGCGAGCTCGACACCGGCCAGCAGATCCTGCCGCCGGGGATGCCCGGGCATGAGGAGTTCGAGCTTTACCCGCACGACATGGCAAAAGCGAAGCAGCTGATCGCGGAGGCGAACCCCTCGGACCGTGACATCACCGTCTGGACCGACAGCCTCAGCCCCAACGACGACGCCGGCGCTTACTACCAGGACGTTCTGGAAAGACTCGGCTTCAACGCAAAGCTGAAAGTGATCGGCGGAGACAACTACTTCGGGGTGATCTCAAACACTTCGACGCCCGACCTGGATACCGGCTGGGCGAACTGGTTCGAGGACTACCCGCATCCGAATGACTTCTTCCAACCGCTGCTCGACGGAACGAGCATCTACCCAACCGGCAACACCAACCTCGCCCAGTTCGACGACCCGGCCTTGAACAAGAAGGTCGCTGAGCTGGCCAAGCAGCCGCTCGGTTCTGAACAGGTGCAGCAGTACGCGGAGCTGGACAGAGCCTTCATGGAGCAGGCTCCCCTGGCGCCATTCGGGGCCCGCGGGCTGTCGACCTTCGTCTCCAGCGACATCGATCTCGACAAGGTCATCTTCAATCCGACCTTTTCCAACGACCTGACCAGCTTCCAGTTCAAGTAGTGGAAGCCCGCGGCCCCTGGGGCATCGCCTACCGGAGGCTGCGGGCCAACCGGGTGGCCCTTGCCGCCCTGGGCCTGTTCGTGGCAATCGTCGTCTTCGTGCTGGCGGCGCCGCTGTGGGCGGACAACGTCGCCCACAGCGGCCCGAACGAGACCCACACGCTGGAGAAGATCAGCGTCGGCGGAGAGCGCCGCGACGTAGTCAGCCCCGACGGAACGCCGATCGGCCCGGTCTGGCTCGGCGCCGGAGGGAAGTTCTTCCTCGGCGCAGACGGTCGCCTCGGTCGCGATGAGATGGTGCGGCTGATGTATGGGGGGCGCATTTCGCTACTGATCGGCGTAGCGGCGGCGATCCTGACCACGATTCTCGCCGTCGGACTGGGCCTGATCTCCGGCTACTACCGAGGATGGCCCGACGCGGTGATATCGCGGGTGCTCGACGTGATCTGGGCATTTCCCGTAGTCCTGCTGGGAATCGCGCTGGGCACCGCGCTAGCCGTCGGCGGACTGCAGATTGGGCCAATCACTATCTCGAGCGGCTCGATCTGGATCCCGATCCTGATCATCGGCTTCGTCTACACGCCGTATATGGCTCGGCCGATTCGCGGTGAGGTTCTGGCCCTGCGGGAGAGAGAGTTCGTCGAGGCCGCAGCTGCCCGCGGAGCGACTCCGCTCGAGGTGATGTTCGGAGAGCTCCTGCCCAACCTCGCCTCGACAATCATCGTCTTCTTCACACTCAATATCGCCAACAACATGCTGCTTGAGGCGGCCTTGTCATTCCTCGGCGCCGGAGTGCAGCCCCCTCAGTCCTCCTGGGGAACGATGGTCTCCAACGGCTTCGATCTGATCTACAGCGCACCGCTGCTTTCGATTCTCCCCGGCACGATGATCCTGCTCACCGTCCTCGCCTTGAATGTTTTCGGTGACGGACTGCGCGACGCGCTCGACCCGAAATCAAAGGTGCGTCTCGAGGCCCACGCGGGCACCTACAAGCCCGAAGAGGAAGTGGCCTGATGGCGCTCTTTATCGCCAGGCGACTGGCCGGGATGGTCGCCGTCCTGTTCGCGATCTCAGTGATCGTCTTCGTCATCTTCAACGTGATTCCGAGCAACGACCCGGCGCTGCGACTGGCCGGTAAAAACGCGACCCCGGACTCCCAACTCGTCGCGAACATCCGTGAGGATTGGGGTTTCGACGATTCGTTGCCGGCCCAGTACGCGACGATGATGGAGAAGATTTTCAGTGGCGATCTGATCTCCTATTCGAGCCAGCTCAACGTGGATGAGGAGATAGCGAAGGGGCTACCGGCGACCTTCTCCCTGTGCATCGGCGCCGCCGTGCTCTGGATGTTTTTCGGAATCCTCTTCGGCTACCTCTCCGCGATAAAGGCAGGTCGGCTGACCGACCGGGTATTGACCGTCCTCGCCCTGACTGGAATCTCGATGCCGGTCTTCCTGCTGGCCTCGATCTTCCTCGTCTACTTGACCTACAAAGTGGAACTGTTCCCGTCCAGCGGCTACGTGCCGCTGACCGAGAACCCGCTCGATTGGGCCTACCACTTGATCCTGCCCTGGACGACTCTGGCAGTGCTCTTCGTCGGCTTCTACAGCCGGGTGCTGCGCTCCAACATGCTTGAGACGATGAATGAGGACTACGTTCGTACGGCGCGCGCCAAGGGCTTGAATGATCGGCAGGTGCGAACCCGCCACGTCCTGCGCAACTCACTGATCCCGATCGTCACCCTGTTCGGCCTCGACTTCGCCGCGGTGGTCGGCGGCGGCGCGATCATCACGGAGTCGATCTTCAATTTGGGCGGCGTCGGGCAGTACGCAGCCGACTCGATTTCCAATTTGGACCTGCCGCCGATCATGGCCGTAACCATGTTCGGCGCCTTCTTCGTCGTCCTCTTCAACGCTTTGGTCGACATCGTCTACGCCTACCTCGACCCGCGCATCCGCCTGGGGACGAGCGCTCAGTGAGCGCCCAAGCCGAGAAGCTGCTGGAGGTGCGCGACCTGCGGGTCGGCTTCGCCACCGAGGGCGGACTGGTGCAGGCGGTCGACGGCGTCTCCTTCGAACTAAAGGCCGGCGAGGTGCTGGCAATCGTCGGCGAATCGGGCTCGGGGAAGAGCGTCACTGCGCAGACCGTGCTGGGACTGACGCGGTCGCACAACGCGAGGATCGAGGGCTCCATCCGGCTACGCGGCCAAGAGCTGACCGATGCAAGCGAGGCGGAGTTGCAAAAGGTGCGCGGGGCGAAGGTGGCGATGATCTTCCAGGACCCGATGACCTCGTTCAACCCCGTCTACCGGGTCGGGCGCCAAATCGTCGAAGCGATCCGCGCGCACCGCAAGATGAGCGACAGCGAAGCGCGGGAGCTGGCGATCGAAATGCTGCGAGCAGTGGAGATCCCCAACCCCGAGCAGCGAGTAGACAACTACCCGCACGAATTCTCGGGGGGAATGCGGCAGCGGGCGATGATCGCAATGGCGCTCGCCCTGGAGCCGAGCGTGCTGATCGCCGACGAGCCGACCACGGCACTCGATGTGACGATCCAGGCCCAGATCCTCGCTCTCTTGGCGAGACTCAACCGCGAGCACAACCTGGCGACGATCCTGATCACTCACGACCTCGGCGTCGTCGCCGAGGTCGCCGACCAGGTGCTGGTCATGCACAGCGGCAAGATCGTCGAGCGAGGCGGCCTTGACGCGGTCTTCTACGAGCCGAAGGACCCCTACACCCGGAGCCTGCTGGGCGCCGTGATCCGCCTCGACCAGCCCCCACCGCCCAGACCCCCGGTGCAAGAGGGGCCGCTGCTGGAGGTGACCGACCTGGTCAAGCACTTCCCGGTCAAGCACGGGGTGTTCGGGCGCGAGGTCGACAAAGTGCGAGCGGTCGACGGGATCAGCTTCAAGGTTGGGCGGGGCGAAACGCTTGGCCTGGTTGGAGAGTCGGGCAGCGGCAAGTCAACGCTCTCACGAGCGGTCCTGCGGCTACTGGAGCCGACCTCGGGCTCGATTCGCTTCGAGGGGCAAGAGATCGCCGGCCTCTCCCAACGACAGCTGCGCCCGATTCGCCGCGATCTTCAGATCGTCTTCCAGGACCCATACTCCTCGCTGAACCCCCGCAAGCGCGTTGGCCAAATCATCGGCGCCTCCCTCGCCCTGCAGGACACCAATTTGGACGGGGTGCAACGCAAACGACATGAAATAGCTGACAAACGCGTTTCACCGCGGGCGCGGGTTGAAGAGCTACTGGAGCGGGTGGGGCTCTCGGCCGAGCACTACGACCGCTACCCGCACGAGTTCTCCGGCGGGCAGCGACAGCGGATCGGGATCGCCCGGGCGCTGGCGATGGAGCCGAAGCTGATCGTCGCCGACGAGCCCGTCTCGGCGCTCGACGTCTCGATCCAGGCGCAGATCGTCGAGCTGCTCGCCGATCTGCAGGAGGACTTTGGCCTCTCCTACATCTTCGTCGCCCACGACATCGGCGTCGTCCGGCACGTTTCCGACCGGATCGCGGTGATGTACAGAGGGAAAATCGTCGAGGAGGGTCCGGCCGACCGGGTCTGCGAGCACCCCTCGCACCCATACACGCAAGCGCTGCTCGAAGCCGTGCCGATCCCCGACCCGCGCGAGGCGCGGGCGCGTCGGCAAACTGTCACAGCAGAGTGACCCTTCCGCTTTCCCCGCCGATCAAGCCGCAGCTGGCGCTGACCCGCAGAGCGCTGCCTCTCGGTGAGGAATGGGTCTACGAGGAAAAGCTCGACGGATTCCGGGCGATCGTCTTCGTCGATGGCGAGGACTCCTACATCCAGTCGCGCGGGGCCAGAAACCTTTCCCGCTACTTCCCGGAGCTGAGCTTCCCACCCGGGCGCTACGTGCTCGACGGCGAGCTGGTGATCCGCGACGCCGAAGGCAACGTTCAGTTCGACTCGATGCAGAGTCGCATCCACCCGGCCGAATCGCGAATCAACCTACTGTCGAGAGAGATCCCGGCGAGCTTCGTCGCCTTCGACCTGCTGGCCGAAGAGGATGAAGCGCTACTGGACGCGCCGCTGTCCGAGCGACGGGCGCGGCTCGAAGCGCTGGCGGAGCGGCTCGGCGAGATTGAGCTGAGCGAGCTGAGTGCCGACCCGGCGCGGGCGGAGAAATGGCTGCGCAGCGCCGAGGGCACGATGGCGAAGCAACTCGACGCGCCTTACGTGCCCGGCAGACGCAGAGGGATGGCGAAGGTGAAGCGGGAAAGGACGATCGACTGCGTGGTGATGGGCTGGCGGCCGGGCAAAGAGGAGGGCACCGTCGGCTCCCTCATCCTCGGCCTCTATGACAGCGGCGAGCTGCGGTCGGTCGGCCACATCTCCGGCTTCAGCAGGGAGGCGAAACGGGGCATGCGGACTCTGCTTGCTCCGCTGGAGACGGGCGAGAGCGGCACCGCCGACCCAAGTCGCTGGGCGGGCGATCGCGACCTTGAGTGGGTAGCCCTACGACCGGAACTCGTGGTCGAGGTCGGCTATGACCACGCCGCCGCCGGCCGCATCCGCCACGGCGCCCGATTCCACAGGTTTCGGGACGACAAAGACCCTCGCGAGTGCACGTTTAAAGAGCTGGACGAAGGGTGAGCAAGAGAGAGCCTGCCGGCCGGCAGGTCCCGGACAGCCTTACTCGGGCAGCGCGCCCTCGATCACATAGCGGAGGACGGCAATGACCTGTTCGGGCGTGCGGGCTGTGGCTTGGGCGGCGCGGTCGACTTCCTTGAGTGCATGGTCGAGGTCGCCGTCGTGCAGGGTGACGATCGGCTTGCCAAGGGCGGCGGCGTAGCCGGCGTCGAAGGCCGCGTTCCACTGCCGGTACTTGTCGCCGAAGCGGACAATGACCACATCGGCGGCGCGGATCAGGGTCTGAGTGCGGATCGCGTTGACGCCGGCGCCCATGTGGTCGCGCCAGAAGGGCTCACTCTCCTCGCCCAGTGTCCCCACCCCGGCATCGTCGGAAGCGGCGTGATCGGTGACCGGCGCCGAGAACTCAACCGGCAGCCCGGCGTCACGGACCCCGGCCTCGATCCGCTCCCGCCAGTCGGAGTGAATCTCCCCCGAGAGATAGACCTGCCAGACGCGCGCGCTCATACGGAAAGGCTAGATGCTGGAGCCGGTCTCGTCGCGCCGGAACGCTTCGAGCTGGCCGAGCGCCTGGGCGCGCGCTTTGGAGCGCAGCGGAGGGATCAGAGCGACCAGGTGGCCTTTGAAGCCGAGGGCCTGGGAAGCCCACTTGTGGAAGTCGAAGTCATCGACGTGATCGGCGATCAGGCCGTCCTCGAAGCGGAACTTGGCCTGGATGTCGTTGACCACCGGGCGACCGGTGGAGAAGGTGTAGCGGGCGATCCAGCGGGCGGAGCCGGTCTCTTCATCGGAGCCGCTGTCGAGCAGCTCGATCTTCAGGTCGGTGGCGCGGTTGGTCAACATCCGCCACATCGCCCCAATCTCTTCGCCTTCGAGGTCGCCGAAGGCGGGGTCGTGAAAGTGGGCACCGGGCGCGTAGCAGGCGGTCATCGCCGCCCCGTTGCACTCGCCGAAAGCAGCGTAGAGGTGGCGGATCGTCTCATGGTTCGTTTCGGCGCTCATGCGCCCACCCTACTCGCCGGGCTCGGCCGCGACCGCCGTCTGCTCCTCGAAGTGTTTGCTCAGCATCGTCACCTGGCCCTGGTAGTTGGAGCCCAGCCCCGCCCCGTAGAGCCGCTCGGCGGGCGCCGCCATCCGCTCCAGCGCCAGCTTGCAGACAGGCTGGCGGTGCTCGACCATGAAGGAGACGTCGCGGGCGCGTACCTCCAGGGCGGCGCGGCTGCCGTGCCGCTCGCCCTCCGGGTCGTAGCCGAACCCCGGGTCGAAGAAACCGGCGTAGTGGGTGCGCAGCTCACCGGCGGTCGGGTCGTAGGCCATCATCTCCGCTGCGATCTGCGGCGGAATGCAGACCCCCTCAGCCGAGAGCAGTAGGTAGAAGACCTCGGGCTCCAAGACGATCCGTCCGCCCTCCTCGGGGAAGACCGGGTCCCAGTAGTCGGTCCAGCGGTAGGCCCGAATCCGGGAGAGGTCGATCGGCAGGCTGTTGCGCTTCGCCCGGTAGCCGACGATGCGGTCGCCCGGCCCGGAGAGGTCGACGCTGAGGAAAAGCCCGTCGGCCAACGCCAGCTCGGTCTCCCGCAAGGCGTGGGAGTCGAGGTAGAGGAGCGGGAACTCACCCTGCATGACGCGCACGTCCTCGTCGCGCAGCCGCGCGTCCCCGTGCGCCAGCCGCAGCTGGTTCAGCGACAGCCCGGTTCTGACCTGGATCGCGAAGGAGCGCGGCACCACCTCCAGGTAGAGCTTGCCCCGGTAGCCCGGCTGGATCTCGTCGAAGCGGTGCTGGCGGTCGGTCAAGACCCGGGTGAAGACATCGAGCCGCCCGGTTGAGCTCTTTGGGTTGGCCTTGGCGCGGATCTCCGGCGGCAGCGCCAGCTCCTCGATCAGCGGCACCAGATAGGGGCGGTCGCGCTCCAGCGTCGCCCCGTCGCGCAGGTCGATCTTCTGAAAGGCAAGCCCCTCGATTTTCTCCTCGACGGTGGAATCGACGTCCGGGAGGAAGCTGCAGCGCAGCGCCCAGGCATGGTCGCCCAGCCGCAAGTCGATGCTCGCCGGCTGGATCGCCTCGGGGCGAACCCGGTAATCGCCGGCATCGATCCACCCCGCCTCGATCGCCTCACTCAACTGCTGAGACGGCAACACCCCGGTGACGAGACCGGACTCGGCGGAGCCGATCTCCCCTTCGCCCGCTGTCGCCGCCTCGCTCACTCGATGCCGGTCAACTCAACTACGAACACCAGCGTCGAGTTCGGCGGTATCGCCGGGGGACTGCCCGCTCTGCCATAGGCGAGGTCGGGTGGGATCGTCAGCTTGCGAGTGCCTCCGACCTTCATCCCCTCAAGTCCCTGGTCCCAGCCTGGAATCACGTTGCCGGCGCCGAGCGTGAAGTCGAAGGGCTGGCCGGACCCCCAGTTCGAGTCGAACTCTCTGCCGTTGCTGTAGAGGACGCCCACGTACTGAACGGAAAGTCTGTCGCCGCTCTGCGCCCCGTCGCCCTCCCCCTCGACCAGGTCCTCGACCTTGAGCTGATTCGGCGGCGGGCCTTTGGGGACCTCGACAGTGGGTTTCTGGGCGGTCGGCTCCGCTGTGACGGGCCCGCCGTTCCCACCATCGCCGCTGCCGGCGAGCAGGATGACCGCGACCAGCACCCCCAACAGGGCCAGCGCACCGAAGAGAATGGCCGGACGGCGATCCACGGCCGTGATCCTAGTAGCCGGGGCCCGATCTCATGCTGGCGCGCTCAGAGGGCGCGGTGCCGCCCTTCTTCTCCAGCGTCGTGCAGGCCTGGTCTATGTCCTCGGCCAAGCGGTCGATCTGGCCCCGACTCAGGGTCAGCTTGACCAGCGCCCGCATCACCTTCACGTCCTCGGCGTTGGGCGGCATCGTGTAAGCGGGGAGCATCCAGCCGCGCTCGGCCGAAAGCTGCCAGGAGACGTCGAACTCGTCATAGGACTTTTCGCCGTCAAGCTGGAAGGCGACCAGCGGCAGCTGCTCTCTCCCCTCCCCGATCAGTTTGAAATGGCCCATCTCATGGAGCTTCTCCGCCAGGACTTTGGCGTTGCGCTGCATCGTCTCCATGATGTGGCCGTAGCCCTGGCGCCCGAAGCGAACCAGGTTGTAGTACTGGGCGAGCACCATCGCCGAGCCGGTGGAGAAGTTGAGCGTGAAGGTCGCGTCGGTTCTCCCCAGGTAGTTCTCGTAGAAGACGAGGTCCTCGGGGAGATCGGACTTTTCGCGGAAAATCAGCCACCCGATCCCCGGGTAGACGAGCCCGAACTTGTGCCCGGAGACGTTGATCGAGCGCACCTGCTCAAGCCGGAAGTCCCACTCGGAGTCCGGGTAGAGGAAGGGCCAGACGAAACCGCCGGAAGCGGCGTCGACATGGAGGGGCACGTCGAGGCCTCTGTCTCCCTTGAGGTCGACCAGGAGCTTGTTGATGCCGACGATGTCGTCGGTGTGGCCGGTGAAGGTGGTGCCGAGCACCGCGGCGACGCCGATCGTGTTCTCGTCGACGTGGGGCTCAACGTCCTCAGGGCCGATCGTGTACTTGCCGTCCTGCAGCGGCACGATCCGCGGCTCGACGTCGAAGTAGCGGCAGAACTTCTCCCAGACCACGTGGACGTCGCCGCCGAAGACGAGGTTCGGCTTGTCCGCCGGCTTCGATGCCGCTTCCCGGCGCTGCTTCCACTTCCACTTCAGCGAGAGCGCGCCGAGCATGATCGCCTCCGACGAGCCCTGAGTGCGAGCGCCGGTTGTCTCACCGGGCGCGTTGAAGAGGTCGGCAAGCATGCGGATGCAGCGCTGCTCGATGTCCGCCGAGATCGGATACTCGGCGTGGTCGATGAAGTTGCGGTAGAGGTTCTCGGCGATGATCCGCTGAGCCTCCGGCTCCATCCAGGTGGTGACGAAGGTCGCGAGGTTTTTGAACGGCTCCCCCTCGAGCATCATCTCCTCGCCGACCAGGCGCATCGCATCGAGCGCGGGCATCCCACCTTCGGGGAACTCATTGGCCGGCGCGTCCTCGACAAGGAAGCGGTTGCCGTAGAGGGCCTCCGCTACCTCGGGGGTCAAGGGTTTCTTGGCCATCGGGCTCGAAGCATAGAGGCAGCCCTTGGTTTGCGGCCGAAAAAGAGATACACATGACATAAAAACAAAAAATATCATACACAAAAAGATATTATAACAAAAGTTATAATTAAAGACACATATAGTGCAAAAGCTAGTCGCAATACGTAAAGAAAGATATAGCCAAATAGTGAAAGAGATGCGCAAGAACGATGAACGTGGAGGGAGATGTCGAGACAAGGATTGACAAGCTACATACACATTGATGAATAAAGTAATCGACGCAGCGATCGAATGAAACGTCGAAGAAACATCGAGATGCGGGTTGCAACGAAAGTCTGATTGGAACGAAAGCAACCTCTCTATAGACAGAGATAATGCTGGTATGACCTCGAAATGACGACGCGTTTTCGAGCGACGTTACGGGTGAGGTCGGCGACTGGGCGTCGATCAGGAACGAGGTGTTGTCATCGTTGGGGTACATACAATGGCTCTACAGACGAACGAGATCGGCTCGTCAGTCTTATCACGAATCCAATCGGCAGGCACATGCGACGTGTATAGACGACCTTCGAATGTTGTCAGGACGGATTGAAATACGGTTATGCGCTACTGCACGATGTTGTAGTGACGACGACGCCTGCGCCGGCGTCTGTTGGGTGAACGTAGTAGACAATGTACGAATCTACGTCTTGCTGGTCGACGAGCTTGTCACAACGCGTGAGACGCAATAGCGGCAAGTGCGCCAAACGCGAGACGCGATCGACATACAACAAACAGTGCCCAATGCCCAAACCCGTCTTTGAGGCGGCGCAAGATGGTGGTGGGTCTGTCCCCATCATTAGAATTCCGGCAGCGAAGCACGGTCGGCTTGGTGTACGTCGCCTCTCCTCGGACGCTCTGCTCAGAATCGGTGACAAAACCACGCTTGACGCGGACGGCGGACGCTCAAGTCTCCCGCAGATTGGTAACGATCATCGAGATCCCGGCCAGAGACATGCCAACGACTCATCGAAACGATCGGAAAGCTCCGGCCTGAGATCGCTGGGAAGGCGAGGTCTTGGTGAAACTTGGCCCACATCAGCGACATATACGAGTCCCGTCGTATGGAAGCTCAACGGTCAGCGCCTCGCAAAGACGCAGCCCAGCGAATAGACATCGACGCGAGCGTCGAAGACGTTCCTTCGATCTGTTCGGGGGCGGCATAGTTAATCGAGCCAATCCACATGCCGGTCCGCGTATAGGCACTTTTGGACGAAAGGCGCTTGGTGAGAACGAAATCGGTCAGATAGACATGGTCGTTCGTATCAGGCAAATGTTCGCCGGTTTCACGTCGCGGTGAACCAGTCCGGCGGAATGAGATGCATCGAGAGATGCCGCAACGTGTGAGATCAAATCGACCGAATGATCGGCAGTCAGCGCGCCGCCGTCGCACAAATGCCTGCCAAGGTCCGTGCCCGCAACAAAGCGCATTGCAATAAAGGCCACGCCACCAACTTCTCCGGCTTGGAAAATCGGGATCACATTGGGATGATCAATCGACGCAGCAAGTTCCGACTCGCGTTGGAAGCGGATATTGAAATCCCGCTCCCCGCTTCTCTCCGACGGATGAGCTTGATCGCCACAGTGCGATTCAGGTCGAGCTAGCATCACGGTAGACGACGCCCATCCCACCTTCGCCAATTAATTCCTCGAGGCGAAATCCGGCAATCTCAGACCCTGAGCCAGAATCATCAAGAAAACCCTATTACAAGAATTCTTCTGATAGCTTGCCCGGCTGTGGTTATCCCGGGGAAGCGGCCGACCGCCTTCATCCGAGTCATTGGCCTTTTGCTGGCCCTTTTAGGCGCCTGTGCGATGACCCTTGCCCCCGCTGCAAGTGCGTCGTCTAACAATGCACCCTCAAAGGCCGCAAGAGTCAAGCTGGGGGTGCCGTTCACTGGCAAATGGACCGGCACAGTTCTGGCACATGGCGACGACAACTTCAATCACTGGTGGCGCCTTCCTGCGGTCATGCATCCGGCGACATCGCGCAAATTGCTCTGGATAAACGCCTAGGCGACGATTCGCTTCACCTTTGCTTAGCGCCACCACTCGATGATTTCGCTGCCGATGACACGCTGGACAATTGCTCCTACGATACGTATGTACAGGGACTAGCGCAGGATCGAGTGCGTATTACCTACGACAGCGCCTCCGGCCAAGGATTTCTGATCGTCATAGACAGTTCCTGCTGCCCATATCTGGAAACACGCCCCGGCGGACTCCGGCCAATATACCGCCACAATTGAGCGCATCATTACGCTCTTCAACCTCAGCTTGAGTGTGCCGTCGACCCTGCCATCCGACTTCTCATTGGTAGCTAACCTGACCTACGGAGACAACACAGCAGCAGGCGATGGCATCCCGGCCACATTGCAGTGGCGGCCCGTCGTCCGCAAGGGAACCGACCCAGGTCCTTTCGCCAACCTAACCACGGCAACTTCGGCCGGGTGTGGTGACCTTCACCGGAACCATGCCCCCCGAGGCGCAGGGCGCAAGGTCCAGATCCGTGCCTGCGCGGCGCAACCGGTGGCGACACTTCACTCTGCAATGGATCGGCGCGGACACTGGTCGCATCGTCCCCGTGCTCGCGTGCATTGTCCAGTAGGTCAGTCTTTACCCGGTAGTCCATCGACTCTCACGCAAGCTGCACCGCGTCCGTAACCGCCAAGCAAAGCGCAGGTTCAGCACAGGCTCCGAGCCAAGCGACGCAAGCTCCACAAGGCGAGGCTGGCGGTCGATGCCCACTGCTAGGTGAAATAGATGATGGTGCCAAGACGAGTCGCCAAAACTCTACTCTGCATAGGGGTGGCTTCCGTCCTTTTCCCCGCTGGAACAGTCAGGCTAGTACAAGGCCAGTGCGCTTAGCGACTCAGGACATCGATAAGCCTCTTCAGGTGCGGCCGAGGCTCGTGAGCTATACAGGCGACGGTACTGGATACCTGGCTGGGCGAAAAAGCTCCCCAAAAAACTATGAACGTGGCGGTCTGAGTTGGCTCCGCTGGAGTCACCAATCTGCCGTGGCTCGCGGTTTCGATTGGCTAAACAACTGTCGTCCGAGCTGCGCGGACGGGCGCTTCAGTAAGCACAGGCGACTGTCCTCGCCCGACGCCCGCGGCATGGATTGTTCACACGGCTCGTGATTAAGTTCCGATTCCGAGGAGGTGGCGTTTTGATCACCGTGCGCTCATCTATGCCTCGGGGTATTACAGCTGGGGCATCTGCGGCAACCGGTTTACGCCGTCCTGCTAGACAAGTCGAATGGCTCCTTAGCATGGCACTCAGTGTTTTCTGAGTTCTATCGGAACTGATGACTGTCCCACGATTGTTTATCTCGTCTTGCTCCAGTCCCAGCCGTTGTCAGAAGAGATCCATCGCCGCTCCCAGCTTGAGGCCAGGCCCGTGGGGGTGCCGGCGAAGACGTTGAAGGCGGTGTTGTGCGGGTAGGCGTAAAGCGCGGCGACATCATCGCGGCCATCGCCGTTGAAGTCGCCGGTTGCGAGCTTGGTCTTTCTTGAGTCCCAGCCGTTGTCAGAAGAGATCCATCGCCGCTCCCAGCTTGAGGCCAGGCCCGTGGGGGTGCCGGCGAAGACGTTGAAGGCGGTGTTGTGCGGGTAGGCGTAAAGCGCGGCGACATCATCGCGGCCATCGCCGTTGAAGTCGCCGGTTGCGAGCTTCGTCTTGCTCCAGTCCCAGCCGTTGTCAGAAGAGATCCATCGCCGCTCCCAGCTTGAGGCCAGGCCCGTGGGGGTGCCGGCGAAGACGTTGAAGGCGGTGTTGTGCGGGTAGGCGTAAAGCGCGGCGACATCATCGCGACACACAAAAAAAAAAAAAAAAAAAAAAAAAAAAAAAAAAAAAAAAAAAAAAAAAAAAAAAAAAAAAAAAAAAAAAAAAAAAAAAAAAAAAAAAAAAAAAAAAAAAAAAAAAAAAAAAAAAAAAAAAAAAAAAAAAAAAAAAAAAAAAAAAAAAAAAAAAAAAAAAAAAAGCCATCGCCGTTGAAGTCGCCGGTTGCGAGCTTTGCTTTGCTCCAGTCCCAGCCGTTGTCAGAAGAGATCCATCGCCGCTCCCAGCTTGAGGCCAGACCCGTGAGGTGCCGGCGAAGACGTTGAAGGCCGTGTTGTGCGCGTAGGCGTAAAGCGCGGCGACATCATCGCGGCCATCGCCGTTGAAGTCGCCGGTTGCGAGCTTCGTCTTGCCGCAGTCCCAGCCGTTGTCAGAAGAGATCCATCGCCGCTCCCAGCTTGAGGCCAGACCCGTGCGAGTGCCCGCGAAGACGTTGAAGGCCGTGTTGTGCGCGTAGGCGTAAAGCGCGGCGACATCATCGCGGCCATCGCCGTTGAAGTCGCCTGTTGCGTTAAGGCTGTCGCTCTCTTCGTCTACAGCCAGCTGACTTCCATGCGCGCCTGACTGTGGATAGTGACCGACTTGCAGCCCAACAGCGTGTTTGAGCCACCTCCAATGTTGATAGCGTACACACATATCGCCTTGAGCCCGCGCAAGCTCGTGCGAATGTTGGCGTTGAATCCATGGTAAGAGCCTATGCCCTTCTTGGCCTTAGCGACGTCCTCTCGCCTCCTGTTCGCCTTGCCAATGTTGTAACCCTTCGTGCCCTTGCCGTGTACCTGGCCGCCTACATAAACATAGATTGAGACGAGAGACTTTTTCGCATTCTGATCGAATGCCCAGCCAGTCAGATAGATCCTGCTTGAGCCCTAGCGACCCAACCGTGTCGAAGTGGCCGCGAGATCGTTGTCATGTCTGCGTGTATTGTTGCCGCGTGCGCATATTTGATTGTCCCCACTGTTATATCCCCCGCCCACTATTCCAAGTGGCGTATCTTGGACCTACGAGGGAATTGAGACCCCTTGCCACAAAGCACGCCGTCCCATTGAAGCTTTTCCGCTCGACATAGGAGTGTGCCCCCTGCCAGCACGAGGTCCAGGCGCCTCCGTACAAAACACCAATCCTTGCCCCATTTCTGATCGATCCGCACGCCTTAGTTATCGAAGCGAGATGCGCGTAATAGACACGCCCAATGCGTGACCGCCTACCGAGACGTTGACTATCAGGCCTTCTACCGCCAGATCCCGCTGCCAGGCAAGGCTCAAAAGTCCCGCCGAGAGAAAGAGATAGTGGTCCGGCGGCGTTGCCGAATCGAGCGTAAACGAGCGATCCAGCAGCCGCCGCATTGTCAACTGAAAAGTTCCCCCAAAAGTGGTGATGAGGTGCATGCTCGAGAGGAGAGACGTCAGCTTCCCTGCAACTGCGTACATCACAGTTACCTGCGGACCCGAAGCAATTGCCGTAGTCAGTCGCGCCCAGATTCAGGCCAAGAGCGAAAACAACGCGCAATTCGCCAGCGGAAGGCGTAGTGCGACGAAAGGTTTCTTGCGCGTCATGAGACTCATTTGTCCAAACTGTCTGTATTGCACTTGCATCAGCACCATAGTAAGGAAACCATAGTGCCAAGTGAACTCTGCTGCACTATGCTAGGCCGATCCCATAGCCACGTCTATTTCCCGAAAGAGCATCAGCGCGTAGAGAGAGATCGAGACGCGATACAAAGCCGACCACACCGTACATCTGATCCATCTTGCGCGACGCCTTTCATCTGCGACATTGCAGTGGTCGTCATCAATGAACGTAGTCTGCGTTTCTCGCGTCTCACACTTGAGAGACTCTTCTGGGGCGAGATCATTAAGAGCGCGCGCTTGGCAGGCGCCAGGCTTGCTCTTGTTCCCGCCGTCAGCGAGTGAACGCCGTCAAACAGGCCAACTTGCGCGCGCATCCGAGACTAAAGATGCTGCCGTTGACTGCAGCAAGAGAGTACCTCTATCAAATGACGACATATCGACTGGGTGAAATAGGCCATCGGCTCCAAGCATAGACGCAGAGCTTAGGCGCCCTATCCGCCGGGTGGCGACATGTGCGCGAAGAAGAGAAACCAGACCTCAAGGACCGTCGAAGCCACGACCACGTTGACGACAAGAATGCGCTCGACCCCACTGAGCGGGCGAGAGACACCCTCATCGCGGAGGCTGCGCAGCCAGGGACTGCGCGGCCGCTCATCGACGGGGGCGCCGCTGAGTCGCGCATAGATCTGGTTGAGCCGGTTCAGGGCGTTAAGCAGCACAGTCTCGAAGAGCGCCAAGGCGATGACGACAACAAGGACCGCGCCGAAGCTGAGGCCGTTCTGTGGCACCGCGCGCGATCCCAGCCAGAGCGCCAGCAGGGGGGCGCCGGTCCAGATGTTGACGCCGATGAATGTCGCGGCACTTGCCACGGCAATCAGCTTCAAGCTCAAGGCAAGCGACCTGTCAGCGGAGTCCTGCGTCAAAGCGGAGGGGGTGGGATTCGAACCCACGGTACGCCAAAGGCGCACAACAGTTTTCGAGACTGCCCCGTTCAACCACTCCGGCACCCCTCCGGGACAATTTCGATTCTAGGCGGCTGCCCGCCGCGAGGGGGGCGGATCCCCCGAAGTTCAAGCGTCGCCATGCGTGGGTCGATGGGAGGGCATGCACAATGGCGAGCAGACCCGCCTGGGGAGATTCTTCGACGGCCATCAGTTGCTGCTGCGCTCGCTGGCGATCGGCGCCTTGCTCTGGGGGGTCGGCTATTTGGTCTGGCGCGTCGGATGGAGCGGACAGGGCGCCAACCCGATCCTCTTCGCGATGTTGCTGCTGACCGAGCTTTACGGCTTCTGGTCACTGTCAACGCTGGCCTGGTTCTCTTGGTCGCGACCGCCGGCGCAGCGCCCCGCCGCCACCCCGGGACACGGGGTCGACGTGTACGTCTGCACCTACGACGAACCGACTGAGGTCGTCGCCGCAACCCTGGCGGGCTGCCGAGCGCTGACCTATCCGCACACGACGTGGCTGCTGGACGACGGGCGCCGCGAGGAAATGGCGGAGCTGGCGGAAGCGGCCGGCGCGCGCTACATGACCCGACCCGACAACACTCACGCCAAGGCGGGCAACATCAACGCGGCGCTGCCGCGCACCGAGGGCGACCTCGTCCTGATGCTCGACGCCGACCACGTGCCGATGCCCGACGCCCTCGACGCGCTGGTCGGCTACTTCGACGACCCGCAGATGGGCCTGGTGCAGAGCCCCCATGACTTCTTCAACCACGACTCGGCGCAGCACTACGACGGACGCCGCCACGAACAATCGATGTTCTATCGCGTCATCTGCCCCGGCAAAAGCCGCCACGGCGCCGCTTTCTGGTGCGGCTCCGCCGCCCTGATTCGCCGCGAGGCGCTGCTCGAGATCGGCGGCGTCGCGACCGAGACGATCGCCGAGGACTTCCACACCACGATCCGCATGCAGCGCAGCGGCTGGGAGAGCCGCTACCACGACGAGGTGCTGGTCCAGGGACTGGCGCCTCATGACCTTGACGGGTACCTGCTCCAGCGCGACCGCTGGGCCCGCGGCAACCTGGCCGTCTTCACCCTGCCGGAATCGCCGTTGCGCGCCCGCGAGCTGCGCCCGCTGCAACGTCTCTCCTACTTCGCCAGCCTCCTCGCCTACCTCGCCCCGCCGATGCGAGCGTTGCTGCTCCTCACCCTGGGGCTTGTGCTCTGGACCGGAGCCCTACCGATGAAGCTCAGCATCGTCGCCCTGGCGGCGCTCTGGCTGCCATCCGTGGCCCTGAACATGACGGCGGGATCGGCGCTGGCGCGCGGCTTCATGCGGATTGGCGAGAGCACCCACTACGAGCAACTGACGATGGAGATCTACGCTCGGGCGCTGCGCTGCGCGGTCCGGCCGGCGCATACAGCGTTCAAGGTGACGCCAAAGCAGGGCGTCGATGCGGGAGGGCTCCACGCGCTGGCGAAGCTTCGCCTGCTGCTTGTGCTGACGGTGCTGCTGGTCTCCGGCACCGCGATGCGCCTGCTTGACCTGGCGGGAGTCGGGCCGCTTCCGGACCTGCCCGGACTGGCGGCCATCGTCGTCCCGTTGCTTGCGCTGATTGAGCTGCGCCGCATGACGCGGACACTTGTGTCCGTCGGCAGGCGCCGCCAGCGGCGACTCGTCTACCGCTTCGTCGGCGACGCCCCGGCGCACTGCTTCTCACCCGACGGCCACGTCGCGGGGCGCCTGGTCGATGCCAGCGCCTCTGGAGTCGGCCTGGTGCTGGACGCTCCGCTTGCCGTCGGCGCGCGCCCGGCGGTGCTGCTTGAGCTCGACGACGCAACCGGAGAGGGGCATGAGGTCGCCGCCCAAGTTGAGGTGCGCTCCTGCCGCGAACAGGACGGGCGCCACCTCGTCGGAGCCTCGATCGTCGACATCGACCCCGACGCCCGCATGCGGTTGATGGAGTGGTGCTATGTGGTCTGCAGCCACGAGCGCCTGCGCGGCCGGCGGCCAGGCGAAGCTCCCCCTCGCTGCCCGAGCGCGAGGCGATCGTCATCCCGCTCGACTTTCCGGAGCACAGCGCGACGACCACAACTCATCGCGGCGTAGCGGAGAGGGTGGGATTCGAACCCACGAGGCGGGTTAACCCCGCCCACGCGATTTCCAATCGCGCTCCTTAAGCCACTCGGACACCTCTCCGGGACTCCGCAGAGTATTGGCTCTCAGCTTCGGCGGGCGGCGAAAAAGGTCTCCAACAGAGTCGAGCACTCATCGGCCCGGATGCCACCGGTGACTTCGGGGCGATGGTTCAGGGCCGGATCGTCGAGGACGTTCATGACGCTGCCGGCGGCGCCGGCCTTGGGGTCGTAGGCGCCGAAGACGACTTCGGGGATGCGGGCGAGGACGATCGCGCCGGCGCACATCGCGCAGGGCTCGAGGGTGACGTAGAGCGTGGTGCCCGGGAGACGCCAGCCGCCCAGGACCTCGGCCGCGGCGCGGATAGCGAGGACCTCGGCGTGGGCGGTGGGGTCGCGGCGCAGCTCGCGCTCGTTGCCGGCGACGGCGAGTGGCTCGCCCTCACGCGCGATCACCGCTCCGATCGGCACGTCGCCGCGCTCCTCGGCAAGGCGCGCGGCCTCGATCGCCAGGCTCATCAGCCGCTCATGCTCGGGTGGTGTCGCCGCGCCGCTCTCCATCCATCGGAGAATATGTGCGACCTACAACTTCCCCGGCGGGCCGGTGTTTAGGGACCAGCCGCACGCCCACAGGGACCCCAGAGCCAAAAACGCAGAGATGAGCCGACGCCTTCCCACCATCCTCACACTGACCCTGCTTGCAGCGCTGGCGACCGCCGCGCCCGCGGGGGCCAACGGGTTCGCGCCCGGCCAGGTGGTCGTCAAGTTCGAGGGACAACGGTTTGGACGAGCGATTGCCTTGCCCCCGCGGGTCGGCGTCCGCGAAGCGGCAAGAGCCCTGCGGCGCAGCTCGCGCGTCGCCTACGCGGCTCCCAACTTCATCGCCACCGCCTCAGCGAAGGCGGCGGACACGACGCCGGTCATCCCTAACGACCCCGGCAACATTTCCGTCCCACGCGACCCGCCCGGCGCCTGGGTGCTGAAGCAGTGGAACTTCCTTCCCTACTCCGGAATCGCGACTCCAGAGCTGCCGATCTCACCCGGGGGCATCAACGCCCCCGGCGCCTGGGACAACCTGGTCGCGGTCGGGCGCCCGGGCGCCAGGGGAGTGACGGTCGCGGTTCTGGACACCGGAATCGCCTACAAGGCCAAGGGCCGCGGCTTTCGCCGTAGCCCGGACTTCATCTCGAAGCAGTTCGCCAAGGGTTTCGACTTCGTCAACCGCGACAAGCTGCCGCTCGACGAAAACGGACACGGAACGCATGTGGCGGGGACCATCGGCGAGAAGAGCGGCAACGGGATCGGCCTGACCGGCCTCGCCTACGGCGCCAGGCTGATGCCAGTGCGGGTGCTGGACAGAAACGGCCGCGGAGAGGCCGACGACATCGCTGCCGGCATCCGCTTCGCCGCCAGACATGGCGCCGACGTGATCAATATGAGCTTCAACTTCGGCTGCGGCAAATCAGTGCCGGACATTGACGACGCCCTGCGATTCGCCTACCGCAAGGGGGTGGTGGCCGTGGCCTCCGTCGGCAATCTGGGGTCGGAGACATGCGTATCGGCCCCGGCAACCGGCCCCCACGTGATCGGGGTCGGGGGATCGACCGAGGGCGGATGCCTGGGTGGCTACTCGCTGGCGGGCAAAGGGGTTGACGTCCTGGCACCGGGCGGCGGGTCGCCTCTCGCCGGCTGCGCATCGGCGCTGTCGGACCCGATCTACCAGGTCACCCTGAAGGCCGGCACCACAAAGCGCTTCGGCATCCCCGGCAACTACGTAGGGACTTCGATGGCGGCGGCGCACGCCTCCGCGGCAGCGGCAATGACGATCGCGGCCGGCGTTGTCAGGCCGCTGAAGAAGGGGCGCGGCCGAGTCGGCGCGGTGACGCGACGACTGCGGGCTACCGCGCGCAGCCTGGGGCTTCCGGCGACCCAGCAGGGGGCCGGGTTGATTGACCTTGCGCGGGCGACCGACCCGACCCTCAGACCAACCCGACGCTCCAGGAGCAGGGGCTAGGTAGTCCGGACGATGATCACGCTGCAGGGAGCGTGATGGGAGACGTTGTTGGGAACGCTGCCGAGAAGGAAGCGGCGAGCGCCGGTCATTCCCTTGTTGCCGACGACGATCAGATCGGCGCCGGTCTCCTCGGCAACGTTGAGGATGGCCTCGGCGGGGTCGGCCTCAACGGCGTGGGTCTGAACCTCGATCCCGGCTTTCTTCGCCTCGGCCGCGGCGGCATCGAGGACTCGATTGACGTCCTCGCGGGGCCCGATCTCATGCTGGACGTCGGCCGGGACATCCTGCTTCTCGCCCGCTACGCGACGCTCGGAAACCGGCTCATAGGCGCTGACGATGCTGAGCGTGGCACTGGAAAGCCTGGCGAGATCCACTGCCTGGCGCACCGCCTCGGCGGCGGTCTCAGACCCGTCGGTGCCAACCACGATGCGAGAGAACACGCCCGCCTCCTCTACTCGGTCGCTGAACCCGGCCGATACTAACTCCCCCGTCACCGCACGATCATTGAGCTTCCGCTGTTCTTTTGCTCCACATAGGGAGACAAAGGAACAGCGGAACGGGGGCTAGCGGGGGGCCTGACGAGCCGGGAGACCGCGGAAGCCGTCGCCCAGAATCTCGGTCGGCGTCGTCGTAAGACGGACGATCGCGATCGCGATCGAGGCGAGCAGGCAGGCGACCAGGACGGCCATCCCGATTTTCCACAGCGTTGGCATCGGCGGCAAGACTAGACTCGTGCCGGGTATGAGGAAGCCGGAGAAGGTCGCCGACGGGGTTTGGCTGCTGCGCGGGGATCTGCGCAACGGGATGAACATCTACTTCCTCGAAGATGGAGACGGCGTGGTCCAGTGGGAGGCCGGGACCAGATCAATGCGCAAGGCCGCCCTCGCGGCCGGCGAAAACCTGGGCGGGATAAAGCGCGTCGTGCTCGCTCACGCGCACGCCGACCATCGTGGGACGGCACCATTCATGAGAGCGCCCGTCTTCTGCCACCCCGACGACGTCGCCGACGCCGAAAGCGACGAGTTGTTTTCCCCATATATGGATCTGTCCAAGTTGCCGATCCTCTCGGCGCGCTGGATCTACCCGCTCCTCTTCCGGTACTGGGACGGCGGGCCGGTGGAGATCGCGGGGACTATCGACGAGGGCGACGAGGTTGCGGGGTTCCGGGTGATCCACTTCCCCGGGCACGCCCCCGGGCTGATCGGACTGTGGCGCGAGAGCGACCGGGTGGCGCTGGTCAGCGACGTCGTCTACTTCGCCGATCCGGCGCTCTTGAAACCGCTTCCCGAGGGAGAGACGACCGTCCCTCATCCCGCCTTCAACGCGGATCACGAGAGAGCAAGGGAGTCCCTGCGCAAGCTCGCCGCGCTGGAGCCGAAGGTCGTCTGTGCCGGCCACGCCGAGCCCCTGCGCGGGAAAAACCTGCGTGAGGCGCTGGAGCGAGGGGCCGAAAAGCTCTGATGGTCGGGACCTACGCCTCGGCGGCGCTGATCTGCGCCGCCTCGCTGCTGGTTGGGCGTGCCCTGCTCGCTTTCGCCGGCTGGAAATCGTGGAGCTGGCTGGAACCGGCCGTCGGCCTCGGCGCGATCCTCGCCGTGACCGGCGCGCTGGCGCGCGCGCCCGGCCACGGGACGACCGCGACGATCGGTTTGGTGGCGCTGCTGGTAATCGCCGCAGTCGTAGCGGCCAAACACCCCTACGACGCCGGCGACGCTTTGCGACGCGGGCTGCCGGTGGCGATAGTCGTCGTCGCGGTCCTCTCCATCCCCTTCCTCGTCAGCGGGCGTTGGGGACTGCTAGGCGTCGGCCTCAACAACGACCTTGGGCTTCACCTGGCGTGGGCCGAGTGGCTGCGCAGCGGTTTTGGGCCCGCGCCCGAGCCCGGCTACCCATTGGGCCCGCACGGGCTCTCGGTCGCCGTGGCGGCGGTGCCCGGGATCGGCCTGGGACAGGCCTTCATCGGCCAGGTCTTCGCGATCGGAGTGCTCACCGCCTGGACGGCGCTGGGCGCGCTGCGCGAGCTCGGCGCCGTCCGGCGCACCCTCGCGGCAACGCTCGTCGCCACCTCTTACCTCGCCGCCTCCTACTTCGCCCAAGCCGCCTTCAAGGAGACGGCAGAGGCCCTCTTCGTCCTCGCCATCGCGATCGGCCTCCACAACTTCCGCCAAAAAGGTCAGGTGAAACGCAAAGACGGGGATATAGACGCCATACGCGTTTCACCTTGGTGGCGCTCCGCCTTACCGGCGCTGGCGGTGGCAGGGGGGATTTTCTTCTCCTACAGCTTCGCCGGGCTCGCCTGGCCGATCGCGATCGTCGCCCTCTGGAGCCTGACGCTGCCCGCGGTGCGCCGCGCGTTGGCGCCGCGGGCGCTGCTGCGCTTCCTGCTGCGCCCCGCGACCCTGGTCACGATCGTCGTCTTGGCCGGACTGGCCGTGATCCTCACCATCGTCGGCCCGTTTGGATTCGCCCACGGCTTCAACAAGGTCGCCGGGAGCAACACCTACGGCCCGGTCTCACCGATCGAAGCCCTGGGAGTGTGGCCGGCCGCGAACTACCGGCTGGATGCCGTCGGCGGCGCGCCACTGGCCGGCCTGGCCGGGGCGATCGGGGCGCTGGCAGTACTGGCCGGAGTTGCCTGGTGGGTGCGGCGGCGGGAACTCGCGGTGCCGATCGCGCTCGGCGCCTGCGTCGCGCTCTACCTCGCCTCGCTCCCCTTCAGCGGCGACTACTCGCGGGCGAAGGCACTGATGATCGCCGCCCCACTGGCGATGCTGCTGACCGTGCGGCCGTTGCTGGTGGAGTTGCGGCCGCCGCCGAGGGGGGAAGAGCTCGGCTCGGAGCCCCGTCGCGACTCGCCCTGGGCACCCCTGGGACGGCTGGCGTGGGCAACGCTCGCGGTCGCCTTCATCGGCGGCGCGATCTACTCCAGCCTCCTGGTGCTGCGCGAAGCGCCGGTCGGGCCGCCCGGCCACGGCGCCGAGCTGAGCGCCTTCCTGCCTATCGTCAGCGGCGAGCCGGTGCTCTACGCGGGTCAGGACCGCTATGCCGTCTATGGATTGCGCGGAGCCGACACCCACGTGCCGCTGGTCGAGTTTCCCGACTCGGCGGTGACGCAGAACCCCGAGAAGCCATTTGACACCGGCGACGCATACAGCCCGATCGATTTCGACTCTTTCTCCCAGGGGACCCTCGACAGCATCCCGTACGTGGTGACCGGTCGGGCGGCCTGGAACAGCCAAGCTCCGGAGAACTTCCGCCGCGTCGCCGCAACTCCGTCGTTTGTCCTCTGGAAGCGAACCGGACCGACGCCTCCCGATCGCCACGTGCTGCTGGAGGGAACCGCGGCGGGCGCCTCAGCCGGCTGCGCCTCGCCGGAGATCCGCATCCTGCTCGCCAACCGGGGCCGAGCGTCGCTCTTCCCGACGCCGGTAGTCGGCGCCAAGGCGAAGTGGAGCCGGGGGTCGGTGCTGAAGACCGGCGAGCGAACTTCCCAAACGCTGAACTTGCCTAAGGGCCGGTGGAACCTCTCGCTGCAGTACTTCTCCCCCTTCGCCCTCACCCTCTCGGCGCCTGGCTTCAAAGAGCCGCTCGAGGCTGCGCTCGACGGCCAGCGGCCGAACACGATCAGCCTCGCCAACGACGGCCAGTTCTGGCCGGCGGGGCGCTTCGTCAGCGAGGGCGGGCCGGCCGAGTTCACGATCGAAGCGGCGGAGGCGAGCGCCGCGCAGAGCCTCAGCGGTTACGACGGGGTGGCCACCGTCGGCGCCCTGGTCGCCGTCCCGGTCGCCCCCCACAGAATCGTGCCGCTCAGCGCGGCCTGCGACGGCTGGATCGACTGGTACGAGTCGCCCAAGGCCCCCTGACCAAGCATGCCTGCGTCCTCAGTCGCTTGCGTGCAGAGCACGCGGCGCTCCCTGCGTCCATGGCTTGCTTGGTCAGGGGGCCTTGGCTGCTAAGCGCTCAGGGCTGACGCGCACGACGTCCCACACCAAGCCGACGCGCTCGAGGCCGTCGATCACCAGGGCTGAGATGTCCACCTGCCAGCGGCCGAGGCCATGGACGGCCGAGGTCGGGAAGGCGTGGTGGTTGTTGTGCCAGGCCTCGCCAAAAGTCGGGATCGCGATCAGGGCGAGGTTGCGCGACTCGTCGGTGGTCTCGTAATCGCGCTTGCCGAAGACGTGGCAGAGCGAGTTGATGCTGTAAGTGAAGTGGTGGAGGACGAAAACGCGGACCAGGCCGCCCCAGAGCAGCCCGGTGAGACCGGCGAAGAGGGTGCCGCCGATGATCCAGCCGAGCGCGAAGGGAATGAGCAGGCCGAGAATCGCCCAGTAGAGGAAGGTGCCGTCAACCCAACTGATCGTCGGGTCTCTCAGCAGGTCGGGCGCGAAGCGCTCCTTGTTGCCGCGCTGAGTGTGGATGAAGAGCCACCCCATGTGAGCGTGAAAGAGGCCGCGCATCGCGCCGCTCCAGCCGCCACCGTGGTCGACGTGGGGACTGTGGGGATCGCCCAGCTCGTCTGAGAAAGCGTGGTGCTTGCGGTGGTCGGCGACCCAGGAGATCACCGGGCCCTCGATCGCCGCCGAGCCGAGGATCGCGAGCAGGCCATGCATCCACTTCGTCGTTTTGAAGCTGCGGTGGGTGAGGTGACGGTGAAAGCCGACGGTGATTCCCAGCCCGGTCAGGAAGTACATGCCGAGAAAGAGGAACACGTCGCTCCAGTGCAGAGCCGAGCCCCAAACCTGCCAAGCGGCGAACCCGATCGCGATAAACGGAACCAGCGTGACCAGCCCGGTGATGATGCGGTCGCGCGTCTCGTTGGCGACGGGCTGGATGTCTGACGGCAGTGGGCCGGTGGCGCTCTCCACCGCTCGATCATACGCTCGCCACCTTTGGCTTCGCAGCCAGGCGGTGAATTCGGGGTAGGCTGGCCAAGCGATGCCGTTCGCAAGCACCGCACCACTGCGTCGAGAGATCGAGGAGCGCATCCCCGAGCGTCCGTTTGCGGTCGAGTTCTGGGACGGGACGCGATTGCCGGCGTGCGGCGACGGGGGGCCGACCTTCTACGTCCGCTCTCCCCGCGCCGCCGCGCACGCGCTGCGGGCACCGGGCCAGCTCGGGCTTGGGCGCGCCTACGTCAGCGGCGAGATCGAGGTCGACGACATGGACGCGGTGATCGATCTGCTCGACAGCTGGAAGCCGCCGCCGCTGGAGGGCGCGGCAAAGGCGCGGTTGTTGCTCGCCGCGGTGCGAGCCGCGGGGTTGACCCGGCCGCCGGCCCGGCCCGCCTCCGAGTTGCGACCCAGCGGCCGCCGCCACACCAAGGAGCGCGACGCCGAAGCGGTGCGCCACCACTACGACGTCTCCAACGAGTTCTTCTCCCTCTTTCTCGACGACTCAATGACTTACAGCTGCGCCGTTTTCTCACGCGGTGCGGAAACGCTGGAGGCCGCCCAGGAAGAGAAGCTGGAGATGGTCTGCCGCAAGCTGGCGCTGAGAGAGGGCGATCGCGTGCTCGACGTGGGTTGCGGCTGGGGCAGCTTCCCGCTCTGGGCCGCAACCCGGCACGGAGCGCAGGTTGTCGGGATCACGCTCTCGCCACCACAGGCGGAGAAAGCGCGGCAGCGGGCCGAAGCGGCAGGAGTTGGAGACCGGATCGAGATCCGCGTCATGGACTACCGCGACCTGGTCGGCGAGAGATTCGACGCAATCGCCAGCATCGGCATGGTCGAGCACGTCGGCGAGGAGCAGATCGACGTCTACGCGCGGACCCTGGCGGGGCTGCTGGAGCCCGACGGGCGGTTGCTCAACCATGGCATCGCGCGGCTGCGCCACAGCGATCCCGAAGCGGGCGCCTTCTCCGAGCGCTACGTCTTCCCCGACGCCGACCCACTGCACCTCTCGCGAGTGCTGCTGGCGCTGGAGCGAGCGGGCTTCGTCACCCGCCACGTCGAGGAGTTCGGCGCCGACTACGCCGAGACCCTGCGCCACTGGGCGCGCCGCCTCGATGAGAACCTCGACGACGCCGTCCGCCTCGCCGGCCCGGAGCGGGTCCGCGTCTGGCGCCTCTACCTGCGCGCCGCCCGCAACGGCTTCGAGAGCGGCTTTACCTCGATCTACCAGGCGCGCTGCTCACTGGGTTAAGGCATAGTGGGTATTCTTCCCACTATGGCCTTTATCGTTGCCACAAGACACGACACATGGGAAATCCGGGAATCCCGTGCCACGCCCGAAGGCCCCCGCAGCCGCACTCTCGCGACATTCCGTGAGTTGACCGGAGATGTTCTCGAGCACGCTCGCTCGCGGACCTTGAAGCCACTCAACGAGGAGAAGCTGCGAGAAAGCGCCATACGAATCGGGGCGCCTGTGGCGAGCCCGCCCGCCGATCGCATGGCAAGCGATCTTCTGGGGGAACTGGCGGCTGGTCGCAAGCCGCGACGGGCCCTGCGAGGCTTGGTCGCCGCCTCGCTTGGCGAGGAAGGCATGGTTCTCTCCGACGCCGCACGCTCCGCCGCCGAGTGGGTGGCCGCCACCCCCGTGCAGCGGGGAGAGGCGCTCTTGGACCTGCTGCTTCTCACCGACCGGCTTCCGCCCCCGACACGGGAGCGAATCTCAGGGTTCCCACGGCTTGAGTCGACATGAACGCAAGCGAACCCTCGCTGCCGGAAAAGATAGTCGCGGTGCACGTGCAGCTGGAGGAGGCGCATATCGCACACGCTTTCGGCGGGGCACTCGCCCTCGCCTACTACGCCGAACCGCGAGCCACGGTGGACATCGACGTCAACGTATTCGTGCCGACCGAGCGCTTTCCCGAACTGGCCGAGACGCTAGGGCCGCTCGGCGTGGCGGACGATGTCGACCGTACTGCTCTGAACCGAGATGGCCAGTGCCGCCTGCGCTGGGGCCGAACTCCGTTAGACCTCTTCTTCGCCTATGACGAGATCCACGAGGCGATGCGCCAAGAGGCAAGGCAGGTCCCCTTCGGAGATGGAAAGTTGCCCGTTCTCAGCCCCGAGCATCTGGTTGTCTGCAAGGCGATGTTCGACCGTCCCAAGGACTGGCTCGACATTGAGCAGATCTTCGTCTGCGCCGACTACTTGAAACTCGATGAGATAAGAGAGTGGCTGGTCCGTATGGTCGGCGAATCCGACCCCCGAGTCCATCGTCTCGGGGAGCTGGCGGAACTCCGGCAGACTTAGCTAAACCGGGAAGCCGGCCTCGACGGTGGAAATCGCGTAGTCGGCGCCGGCCTCTCTGAGCTGGTCGACGCTGAAGTTGCCGGTGGCGACGCCGACGACCTGGATGCCGGCGCCGTGGCCGGCGGCGACGTCGCGGGGGGTGTCGCCGACGGAGATGCAGGCGGACTCGATCAAGGTGCCGCCGGAGACGAAGCCGGCCCGCTCCAGGGCGCGGCGAGTCAACTCGGTGCGCTCGTTCGAGTCGGAGCCATAGCCGCCGAAGCTGAAGAAGCGGTTGAGGCCCCCGCGAGCGAGCTTGATGTGGGCGGCCGCCTCGATGTTGCCGGTGGTGAGGCCGAGCAGGTGGCCGTCGTCGACGAGGCGCTCAAGCAGGTCCTCGACGCCGGTCATCACCTCGTAGCCGTCGGATGCGTCGATCGCGGCGTGCAAGTGGCGCAGATAGTGGGCCATCGCCGTCGCCAGCTCACGGCCGTCGGGATCGCGGCCGAGGATGTTGCGCAAGGCGACGCGGCCGACCTCGGGATCGGTCATCCCCGACTCGGTCACCTCGCGGATGTCCAGCGGCGTCCCGTGCAGCTCCTCGAAGGCGCGCCGCCAGGCGACCGCGCCGGCGCCGCCGGTCGTAATCAGGGTCCCGTCTATGTCAAAGAGAACAGCCTCGATCATGCGCCGAGCGTATAGCGATCCTCGTTCCGCTTTGCCTTTTCCCTGTATGTCCGGGAAAAGGCCAAGCGGAACGGCTAGTGCTCGGCCTCGAGCAAATCACGCTGGGTGAGCCAGTAGAGGAGCCCGAGCGATGGCAGCACGATCACCGCGGCGATGCAGAAGACGATCAGCACGATCAGCAGGGTGTCGTAGGGAGCCGCCGACTGGGAGATCTTCAGCGAAGTCGGAAGCAGGTAGGGGAACTGGGCGACGCCCCAGCCCCAGATCACGGCGACGACCGCGCCGGCGGCGAGCGGGCGCAGCCCGCGGCGATCGCGGCGCAGCAGTTGAACCACGACCGCCAGGCCGCAGAGGGCCGAGAGGATCACCAGCGGCAGGCCCTCGCTGGTGAGGCCGTCGTATATGTAGCGGGCGTCGGCGCGCAGGGCGAAGATGCCGGCGACGGCAAAGGCGCCCGCGACCAGCGAAGCGGCGAGGGCGCGGCGAGTGAAGTAATCCTCGAGGTCGCTTGCGCCGGCCCGGCGAGCGTCGCCGATCAGGAAGATCGCCGACAGATAGGCGCCGCTGGCGACGAACAGCGCCCCGGTCAGCAACGGCAGCGGCTCAATCCAACTTGCGAAGGCGTCGCCGTCACCGGCGGCGGGGACGTTGCCGGATGCGATTGCCCCCACGACGCACCCCATGAAGAACGGGGTCAGCACCGAGGAAAGGGCGAAGGTTGCCCCCATCGCCCGCCGCGCCTGGAAGGAGTGGATCGACTTGCGGAAGGCGAAGCCCGCGCCGCGCAAGACGATCCCGAACGCGGCCAGCGTCAGCGGCACGTACAGCGTCGTCATCACCGCGCTGAAGGCCTCGGGGAAGGCGGTCCAGAGGACAACCAGGATGAAGATCAGCCAAACGTGGTTCGCCTCCCAAACGGGAGTGAGGGAGCGCTGGATCAAGGCGCGGGGTCGCTCTCCACGCTGATCGTCCCCGGCGATCAGATCCCAGAGGCCGGCGCCGAAGTCGGCGCCGCCGAAGAGCGCGTAGAGGGTGGCCCCGGCCCAGAGGATGACTGCGGAGACGTCGGCGAGGCTCATCGCGCCCACCTCTGTGTCGCCTTTGTTTCGCATACCGATACAAAGGCGACACAGCCGGTCATCGGGATGCCTCCGCGGGGGGGCCGTAGGGGACGTCGGCCTCTCCATCGCCTTCCTCGCGCCAGCGCCGCGACATCGCGCGCAGGACGAGGACGGCTCCGGTGCCGATCGCCGCGTAGAGAATCAAGACGGCGGCGAAAACGAACCAGATCCCCTTCGCCTCGGTGACCGCTTCCGATGTCCTCATATAGCCCTGCACGATCCAGGGCTGGCGACCGACTTCGGTGACGATCCAACCGGCCCAGAGGGCGACGATCGCGCCGACGCCGGAGATCGCCACCGCGCGCAGGAACCAGGGCGTTCTCGGGATGTCGCGGCGGCGCCACCAGACGTACGCCAGCCAGAGAGCGAGACCCATCAGCGCTGTGCCGATCCCGACCATCGCATCGAAGGAAAGGTGCAGCAGGGTGTTCGCCGGGGGGCGCTCGTCGGCGGGGATGTCGTTTAGCCCAGTGACCTCCGTGTCGGTGCTGAAGCCGACCAGGAAAGAGTCGAGCCCGGGGATCGGGATCGCCCCCTTCACACCGTCGCTGGTGCAGATGCCGCCGATGTACTCAGTCTGGTCCGTGCCGGTCTTCTCGATGCACTCCATCCCGGCGAACTTGGCCGGCTGGTGGTCGGCGACGGCGCGCGCCGCGGTGTCGCCGACGAAAAGCTGGACCGGAGTGACTATTGAGGCGATTGTCAACGGGATCAACAGCCCGAGCCGGTGCAGGCGGTCGCGCCGCCCGCGCAGCATCCCGACCGCGTAGATCGAGGCAACGAGGAAGCCGACGACCATGTAGGCGGCGAGGATCATGTGGGGGACCTCGTAGCTCCAGGCGGAGTTGAAGAGAACCTTGAGCGGCTCGGTATCGATCACCTTGCCGGCGGCGTCGAGCGTGAAGCCCTGCGGCTGGTTCATCCACGCGTTGGCGGTGACGACGGAGAAGGCGCCGCCGATGCCGGTGACCAACATCGGCACGCCCGCCCAGAAGTGCGCCCAGCCGCTAAGCCGCTTCCAGCCGTAGATGTAGATCGCGAGGAAGATCGCCTCAGTGAAGAAGAAGAGGCCCTCAATCGCGAAAGCGATCCCGAAGGCGTCGCCAAAGCGCTCCATGAAGCGCGGCCAGAGCAAGCCGAACTCGAAGCTGAGCACGGTGCCGGTGACGGCGCCGACGGCGAAGGTGACGGCGAGAGCTTTGGACCAGCGTTTCGCCAGGCGAATCGCGTCCGCGTCGCCGCGTTTCAGCCCGATCCAGTTTGCGGTGAGGACCATCGCCGGGAAGGCAACGCCGATGCAGGAGAGGATGATGTGGAAGGCGAGGGTGAACGCCATCAGCTCGCGCGCGGCGAGCAGGTTGGACTCCGACGCCGCCAGCGGTAGGGCGTCGAAGGGCACGCTTACTCCTCGCGCCTCGCCTGGCGGTAGCGGCGGATCAGCGCGTTGGTGGAGCTGTCGTGGCGCAGCTTCGGCTCCCGGCCCGCCTGCAGCTCGGGGATGATCGCGACGGCCAGGGCCTTACCCAGCTCGACCCCCCACTGGTCGAAGGAGTCGATTCCCCAAATCGCCCCTTGGGTGAAGACGCTGTGCTCATAGAGAGCGACGAGCGACCCCAGGGTCGCCGGGGTGAGGCGATCGGCGAGGATCGTGTTGGAGGGCCGGTTGCCCTCCATCACCCGGTGCGGGACGACATCGTCTGGGGTGCCCTCGGCCCGCACCTGCTCCGGGGTTTTGCCGAAAGCGAGTGCCTCGGACTGGGCGAAAACGTTTGACATCAACAGGTCATGGTGGTCGCCGATCGGATTCAGCGTATGCATGAAGCCGATGAAATCGCAAGGGATAAGTCGCGTCCCCTGGTGAATCAACTGGTAGAAGGAGTGCTGTCCGTTGGTTCCCGGCTCACCCCAGAAGATCGCGCCGGTGTCGTAGTCGACGCGGGCGCCGTCCAGCGTCACATGCTTGCCGTTCGACTCCATCGTCAGCTGCTGGAGGTAGGCGGGAAAGCGGTGCAGGTACTGGTCGTAAGGGAAGACGCCGCAGGTCTGGGCGCCGAAGAAGTCGGCGTACCAAACGCTGAGCAAGCCCATCAGCATCGGCAGGTTGGTGGCCGGCGCCGCGGTGCGGAAGTGCTCATCCATGGCGTGAAAGCCGGCGAGCATCTCGGCGAAGCGAGCGGGGCCGATTGCCAGCATGGTCGAGAGGCCGATCGCGGAGTCCATCGAGTAACGGCCCCCCACCCACTCCCAGAAGCCGAACATGTTGTCGGTGTCGATGCCGAACTTGGAGACCTCCTCGGCATTGGTGGAGACGGCGACAAAGTGTTTGGCGACGGCGGACTCATCCCCGCCGAGGCCGGCGAGCGACCACTCCCGCGCGGTGCGCGCGTTGGTCATCGTCTCCAGGGTGGTGAAGGTCTTCGAAGCGACGACGAAGAGGGTCTCCTCGGGGTCGAGGTCGCGGGTGCACTCGGCGAAATCGGTGCCGTCGACGTTGGAGACGAAGCGGAAGGTCATCTCGCGGCGGCTGTAGTGACGCAGCGCCTCGTAGGCCATCACCGGGCCGAGGTCGGAACCGCCGATGCCGATGTTGACAACGTTGCGGATCGGCCGGCCGGTGTGGCCGGTCCACTCGCCCGAGCGCACCGCTTCGGCGAAGTGGCCCATCCGGTCGAGCACTTCGTGCACCTCTCTCACCACGTCCACCCCATCGACGACGAGCGAGCGCTCACGCGGCATCCGCAGCGCCACGTGAAGGACGGCGCGATCCTCGGAGACGTTGATGTGCTCCCCCGCGAACATCGCGTCGCGTCGCGCCTCGACCCCGCGCTCCCGCGCCAGCTCACCGAGCAGCATCACCGTCTCGTCGGTGATCCGGTTCTTGGAGAAGTCGAGGTGGAGGCCGGCGCCGTCGGCGACGAGGCGCTCGCCGCGCTGGGGGTCGGCGTCGAAGAGATCGCGCAGCCGGCGGTCCTTCAGCTCTCCGTGGTGGGCCTCCAGGGCCCGCCAGGCGGCGCCTTCCCGCAACGTCATGAAGCCTTCCGCTGCGACTTATCCCTGACATACAGGGATAAGTCGCAGCGGAACGTCGGTTGGGTCATGCGCTCGGCGCCCCCGTCTTCGACTCGATCGTCGAGAGCAGATCCCGCCAGGACTTGACGAAGCTCTCCTTGCCCTCTTCCTGGAGGCGCGCGGCGAGGGCGTCGATGCCGATGCCCGCCGCCTCGAACTGGGCGAGGAGATCGTCGGCGTCGCCGCCATCGGGCGGGACCAAATCGCCGAGGCTGCCGTGGTCGGCGAAGGCGAGCAGGGTCGGCTCCGGCATCGTGTTGACGGTCAGCGGTGAGGCGAGCCCCTCGATGTAGAGGGTGTCCGATGCGTCGGGGTCCTTGGTCCCGGTGCTGGCCCAGAGCAACCGTTGCGGACGGGCGCCTTCATTGAGCAGGCGCTGCCAGCGTTCGGAGTCGAGCAGCTGGTGGTAGGCGCGGAAACAGTGACCGCCGACAGCGATGCCGAGCCGGTTGCGCAGCTCCCCGGGGGCCTCGTCGGCCACGGCGACATCCCAGCGGCTGACGAAGAGCGAGGCGACTGAGGCGACGTTGGGGTCGAGCCCGGCCTCGATCCGGCGCTCCACTCCCCGCATGTAAGCCTCGGCGGCGCCGATGTAATGCTCAGTCGAGAAGAGCAGGGTGACGTTGACGGGGATGCCGGCGAAGATCGAGTCCTCGATCGCGGCGTGACCGGCCTCGGTGCCGGGGATCTTGATGAAGAGGTTGTCGCGATCGGCCTTGGCGTGGAGTTGCGCCGCCTGCTCGATCGTCCCCGCGGTGTCGTCGGCAAGCAGCGGCGACACCTCGAGGGATACGAAGCCGTCGACGCCGTCGGTGCGGGCGTGGACCGGCGCGAAGAGGTCGGCCGCGCCGCGCAGGTCGGCGATCGCCAGCTCGAAAAAGAGCTCCTCGGGGGAAGCGGCGGCCGGGCCGTCGGCGGCAATCTGCTCGTCGTAGGAATCGCCGCCGGCGAGCGCCTTGTCGAAGATCGTCGGGTTGGAGGTGAGGCCGGTGACCGAGAGCTCGTCGATGTAACGAGCGAGCGTCCCGTCGGCGAGCATCGCGCGGGTGATGTTGTCGAGCCAGAGGCTCTGTCCGATCTCATGCAGTTGCTCGGTCGGCTTCATGTCAGCAGCTCCTTTGCGGCTTCGGCCACCCGGTCGGGGGTGAAGCCGAACTTGGTTTGGACGTCCTTCAGCGGGGCCGAAGTGCCGAAAGTGTGCATCCCGATCTTCGTTCCCTCAAGGCCAACGTAGCGATCCCAGCCGAGGGTCGACGCTTCCTCGACGGAGACCCGTGCCGTAACGCTCGGCGGCAGGACCTCGTCGCGGTAGGCGGCATCTTGGCGGTCGAACAGCTCCCAGCAGGGGAGACTCACCACGCGGGAGCGAACGCCGTCGGCGCTCAGCTCCTCGTGTGCTGCGATCGCCAGCGCGACCTCGCTGCCGGTGGCAATCAGGATTACCTCCGGATCGCCGCCCTCAGCGTCGGCGAGCACGTAGCCGCCGCGGCGGGTGCCCTCGGCGGAGGCATAGCGCGAGCGGTCCAGCACCGGCACGTTCTGACGAGTGAGGACGAGGGCGACCGGCTGCCGGCTGCGGTCGATCGCCACCCGCCAAGCCTCGGCGACCTCGTTGGCGTCGGCGGGGCGGATCACGTCGAGGCCGGGGATCGCCCGCAGCGAGGCGAGCTGCTCAACCGGTTGGTGGGTCGGCCCATCCTCGCCGAGACCGATCGAGTCATGGGTGAAGAGATGGATCACCGGCAGCTCCATCAGCGCCGAGAGGCGAATCGCGGGGCGGGCGTAGTCGGAGAAGGTGAGGTAGGTGGACCAGAGCGGCCGCAGCTTGGAGAGCGAGAGGCCGTTGGAGATCGCCGCCGACTCGTGCTCGCGGATCCCATAGTGGAGCTGGCGACCGGCGAACGCGCCGGGCTCAAAGTCGGCGGCGCCGTCGAAGTCGAGTCGGACCGAGGTCGAGTCGGTGAGGTCGGCGGAGCCCGCGAGTAGCCAGGGCAGTCGCTCGGCGATCGCGTTCTCCACCTTCTGGGAGGCCTTGCGGGTCGCGAGCCCCTTCTCGTCGGGCTCGAAGGAGGGGATCGCGGCGTCCCAGCCGTCGGGCAGCTCACGCTTCCCCATCGCCTCGATCTCGGCGGCGAGGTCGGCGTTGTCCCCCGCGTATGAGGCCAGCTTCGACTCCCACTCGGCGTTCAGCTCGCCGCCGCGCGCCCCGATCCCGGCGGCAAAGTGCTCCTTGACGCCGTCGGGGACGAGGAACTGCGCGTCCTCGGGCCAGCCATAGGCGCGCTTGGTCTCCCGCACCTCCTCCTCGCCGAGCGGCTCTCCGTGCGCGGCGGCGGTGTCCTGCTTGTGCGGAGACCCCCAGCCGATGTGGCTGTCGACGACGATCAGCGTCGGGCGACCCTCCTCGGCCTTGAACTCCTCGAAGGCGCGAGCGATCAACTCGGTGTCGTTGGCGTCGCCAACCCGGGTCACGTTCCAGCCGTAGCCCATGAAGCGAGCGGAGACGTCGTCGTCGTAGGCGAGGTGGGTTCTGCCGTCGATCGTGATGTGGTTGTTGTCGTAGATCCAGCAGAGGTTGTCCAGCTTGAGGTGACCGGCGATGGAGGCAGCCTCGTTCGAGACCCCTTCCATGAAGCAGCCGTCGCCGGCGACCGCGTAGACGTCGAAGTCAAAGAGGTCGGCGCCGTAGCGGGCGCCCTGCCACTTTGAGGCGATCGCCATCCCGACCGAAGTCGCGATCCCCTGGCCCAGCGGGCCGGTCGTCGTCTCCACCCCCGAGGTCCAGCGGTACTCGGGATGGCCCGGTGCGCGCGAGTCGAGCTGGCGGAAGCTCTCGATGTCCTTGAGGGAGACCGCCGGCTCGCCCACCACCTCGTAATCGGGGTCGACGGCTCTCACCCCCGCCAGGTGCAGCAGCGCGTAGAGCAGCATCGAGGCGTGCCCGGCGGAGAGGACGAAGCGGTCGCGGTTGGGCCAGATCGGATCTGCCGGGTCGAAGCGGAGGAAGCGCTGCCAGAGCGTGTAGGCGGTCGGCGCCAACGCCATCGGAGTGCCCGGGTGGCCGGAGTTCGCCTTCTGGATCGCGTCGATCGACAGCGTGCGGATCGTGTTGATGCAGAGTTGGTCGGTGTCGCGGGCCATGACCGAGTTCCGACCCTAGCGATTCAAGCGTCGCTCGGGGGGACCATCCCGGTAGGGGTTCCACTTAACTTTTTCGAGGAACGTTTGCGGCTTACCGCGAGCGGCTGTCGCGAAAAAGTACAAGACGTTCCACCCCTACCGGGATGGTCCCCTACGGTTCGATCCGGGTAACGGTGCCGTCGCCATTGTTGGCTACCCAGACCGCTTCCGAGCCGACAGCGATTGCGCCAGGATCGGCGCCGACGGAGATCGGGTCGCCCTCGGTTTCTCCGTTTTCGATATCGATCCGGGTAACGGTGCCGTCGGCGGAGTTGGCGACCCAGACCGCGGTGGTGCCGGCGTCGATGCCCCCCGGGCGATCGCCGACGGCGATCGGTTCTCCGAGCAGCGTCCTCGTCGCCGGATCGACGCGGGTGACGCTGTCGCCGCGGCTGTTGGCGACCCAGACCACGCCGCCGCCGACGGTGACTCCCGAGGGGCCGCGCCCGACGGCGATCGGGTCGGCGGCGAGGGCGTCGCCAAGGTCGACCCGGCGCACGTTGCCGGTCTCGGCGCTGCTGACCCAGAGGCCGCCCGCGCCGACGGCGAGCCGCAGGGGCGCGACGTGGGGAGCGATGCCGCGCTTGAACACTCGCCCGCCGACTGCGTTGATCGCGACTATTCCCCCGCCGGCTTGGTCGGCGACCCAAACCCTGCCGCCGCCAAAGGCAATCGCGCCCGGGCGCCCGCCTACATCGATCCGGTCCTCAACGGCGCCGGCATCCCCGTCGACCCGCAGGACTTCGCCGGTGCGGGAACTGGTGACCCAGACCGAGCCTTCGCCGACGGCAACACCGGCGATTCCCCGTCCGAGGTGCAGCGGTCTTCCCGCGACTCCCTCGGTCGCAAGATCGATCCGGGAAAGAGTTCCGTCGCCGGCGCTGGTCACCCAGACAGAGCGGGCGCCGACCGCGACCCTCAGTGGGCCCTTGCCGATCGGAATCGGGTCGGAAACGGAGACATCGCCGCCTCCGAAGAGCTTCTGGGCAACGAAGGCCACGAGGATCACGACGAGGATGCCGCCGACGGTGATCGCCGCGCTCTTCGCCTTCGCGCCAAGCCACTCGCGAAAGCCGCGCCGACCGCTCTCCTCAGAGAGCACCGCGGTCTTCCTGCCGGGAGTCTCGGAAAGGACGAGCGTCGGGGCCGGCGTAGCCCCTTGATGCTCGCGGGCGGCTTCGATCAACTCCCCCGCGCTCTGGTAGCGAGCATCGGCGTCGGGTGAGACCGCCCGCTCGATCACCTGGTCCAACCCTCTCGGCATGCGCGGCTCAGCATCGCCCTCGCGACGCGCGTAGGGAACGACCCCCGTCAGTGCCTCATAGAGGACGCAACCGAGCGAGTAGACGTCGGCGGCGGGGCCGATCTGCTCACCCCGCCACTGCTCGGGCGACATGTACTGGGCGGTGCCGACCACCGAGGCCTCGCTGAGCAGGCCGGAGTCGCCGGCGGCCTTGGCGAGGCCAAAGTCGGAGAGGTAGGCGCGGTCGCCATCGACGAGGATGTTGTGCGGCTTGACGTCACGATGGACGATCCCGGCGGCGTGAGCGGCGTCCAACGCGGCGGCGATCTGCCCCAGAAGTTCGATCGCGCGATCGGGCGCCAGCGGTCCCTCACGGTCGATCGCTCTCTTCAGGTCGCCGCCCTCGACCAGGCGCATCGCGACGATCAGCTCGCCGTCCTCTTCGCGAGCGTCGAAAACCGGCACCACGTTGGGGTGGTCGAGGCGCGCGGCGAGGCGCGACTCGCGCAGAAAGCGACTGCGAAACCCGTCGTCGGCGGCGAGATGTGCGGCGATCACCTTCAGCGCCACCGGCCGGTCCAGCGCCAGGTGCGTAGCCCGGTAGACGACCCCCATCCCGCCGCGCGCGATCAGCGCATCGATGCGATAGCCGCCGAGCGCCGAGCCGATTGCGGGTTCCGCCACGAGGCGGTTATACCTTCGCCCGGGGCTGGAGCGGCTATCGACCGGGCGCCGGGACCCAGCCGGGCGGGAAAGCGCCGGCCGTGATGTCGCCCGCGCCTTTCTCGAACCAGGCGGGAGCGAGCGCGCCCGCGGGGCGGTCGGCGAGCAGCGGGCGCAGATCGGCGATCTGATCGAGCAGGTGCAGCGTGGAGCCGAGCTGGAAGTCGGCCGCGGTGGGGACTTCGCCGCCGATCGCTCCAATGTCGGCGAGGGCGTCCACCGCGTCGAGCTGCTTCGGAAGCTCCTGCAGGGTGGCGTGGACCAGCTCGGCGGTGATTCCGAGGTAGCGCCAGGCGGCGCGCACCGACTTGATCGCGAAGTCGACCCCGCGCGGGTCGAGCTGGTCAATTCCCGAGAACGTGCCCATCGACTCCGGGCGGAAATACAGCGCCCCGAAGGAGAGCACCCGCGCGGTCTGCTGAATCTCCTGCGCGAGGCCGGCCTCCGCCTCGCGCACGGCATCCGCGACCGCGGCCGGATAGAGACCGCCGTCCGGCCGCAACTCGTCGATGCGCGAGAAAACCGCAGCCGTACCGTGCGCCGGCTCGTCGTCCACCAACAGCCCGGGCACGGTCTTGCGCCCCTCGCCATAGATGCGCTCAACCTCCTCGGCCTGCTTGCCGAGGACCAGCTGCACCGTCTCGTACTCAAGGTCGAGATAGTCGAGGGCGCCGCTCACCGCAAGGACCGGGTGCGAGAAGGGGACGGCGTGGAGAACGATCTTCGGCTGGGACGGCATTGGGCGAGCGCAGGCTATAGGCCGCGCACGCGAAGCGCGGGAGCCGGGCGCGTCGCCGCGCCCGGCTCCCGGCATATCCGCGCTTAGTGGCGGCGAGCCTGGCGAACCGGCTGCCAGGCGATCACCGGGCCGACCGTCGACGCGACCTCGCCGTCGGCCAGGTGGAAGCCGTAGGCGAGGTTGGTGGCGCGACCGGTGCGGACGTCGAGCGAGGAGAGCGACTCGTCCTCATCTGTGGCGACGAAAGCGGCGACCCTGCGGCCGTCCGAGGAGAAGACGGCGTTGGTGGCGGAGCCGTCGGCGACCTCGGTCAGTTTGCGGGCGCGCCCATATCCGATCCGCTTAACCCAGAGACCCTGGTCGCGGCGGAAGAGGAGCATCCCCCTGCCGTTGTTGCCGACGTCCTCGACGAAAGCCGAGCCGGCGCCACGAACCAGCGGGCGGACCTTGCGACCGTTGCTGCGCATGATGTAGACGTCGGCGTAGGCGCCGGGCCCGTCGCCGGACTTGCCGCGGCTGAAGACGATGCCTCTGCCGCGGGCGAACCAGCGCGGCGCGAACTCGTCGATCCCGGCGGTGCGCGTAAGCCGCCGCAAACGAGATCCCGTCGGGCGAACCGAGAAGACATCGTCCCGTGCGCTGCCGTCGGCGGCTGCGACGGCGCGGACGAAGGCGATCGCGGAGCCGTCGGGGGCGAATGTCGCCTCGCGCTCGTCGACCGGCGAGGAAGCGAGCGAGCGAGCTTCGCCGCCACCGATCCGCACCGTGTAGAGGTCGCGCGGCGCGTCCGCGGCCGAGCGGCGCTCGAAGACGACGTAGCGACCATTTGGCGAAACCAGCGGCCGCCCGTCGAGGTCGGCGCCGGAGGTCAGGACATGCTGCCCGGAGCCGTCGGCCCGCATCGCCCAGATGTCGCCACCGCGAACGAAGGCGATCGTGCGGCCATCGGCGGAGAAATTGGGCTGGCTGTCGGTCGGGTCTTCGGTGAGCTGGTTGAGATGGTGGTTGCGAGCGGCATAGAGACCACCCTCGACGCCGTCGGCATCGACGACCGCGCGAGAGAAGACGACCGCGCCGGAATCGGCGGACGCCGCCGAGGCGCCGGCGGGAATCGCCAGCGCGCAGAGGGCAAGAAGCGAGATGAGAAGCGTTCGGTTGAGCATTGAGGTCCCTTTCGGGTCGGTTGCGGTTGCTCAACCGATGCTGCTGGCCCAAGGCGGGCGCGCCAACGACAACGGCGACGCCCATCGGGCCACGTTTGGCCCGCTCCGAGCCACTACCCCACGCTGAGTTTGTCGTTTGGAGGGCAATATGACCCCAAACGACAAACTCAGCGGTCCAGGCCGAGCTCGATCACGCGGGCGGCAATCAGGCGGGGGCGCTCGCGACCGGAGTCGCCGGGAATGTCGAGCTTTGCGGCGAGGGCGTCGAGGCGGCGCTGGGCGGTCCGCTCGCTGACGTGCAGCGCTTCGGCGATCTCGGCTCGGGTGGCGGGGCGACCGGCGAAGGCGCCCTCACTGCGGTAGGGGGCGACCAGCGCCGTGGCCGTTGCCCGCTCCTCCTCGCTGAGCGGAACGGAAGGCTCGGCGACGGGCACGGTGGCGCCGGCCCGCCCGGGCAGCTTGTCCGAGACCTCCAGGCGGTGCTCGCCAAGGGTGAGGACGTCACCGTCGCGCAGCCGCCGCGGCCGGTCGAGCGGCTCGCCGTTCAACACAGTGCCGTTGCGGCTGTCGAGATCGGTCGCCATCAAGACACCGCCGCGATCCTCAATCTCGAGGTGGTGCCAGGAAACCGCTTCGTCATCGAGGGAGATGTCCGCCTCGGGATCGCGGCCGACCACCGTCCGCTCAGCGAGCGCCACCGAGATCGGCGCCCCATCGCTTCCCGTCAGCCAAACCCGCGCATCCATCGTCTCGCGAGCATAGACGCAAAGCGTCCTATGTGACGCGTTTCACCGGTGAGTGCGCGGCGATCGAAGAGAAGCAAATCGCGGCGGAGGCCGCGGCGGAGCTGGTCGAAGACGGGATGGCCGTCGGGCTGGGGACCGGCTCAACCGTTGAATTGCTGCTGCCGGCGATCGCCGCCCGAGGGCTGAACGGCATCCGCTGCGTCGCCACCTCGATCGCCACCGAGGAGCAGGCGAAGGAGCTCGGCATCCCAGTCGAGGAGTTCGGAACGTTGGAGCGGCTCGACATCGCGATCGACGGCACCGACCAGGTGACTCCGGACGGCTGGCTGATCAAGGGCGGCGGCGGCGCCCACCTGCGCGAGAAGATCGTCGCCGCGGCGGCCGACCGCTTCGTCGTGATCGCCGATTCCAGCAAGCCGGTCGACGCGCTGGTTTCACCCGTCCCGCTGGAGCTGTTCGCCTTCGGCTTGCGCTCCACCCTGGCCCGCCTCGGCGACGCGGTTGCCCTGCGCGACGCTCCGCGTAGCCCAGACGCCGGCGTGATCGCCGACTTCAACGGCGAAGTCGGCGACCCCACCGCGCTCGCCGCGCGGCTGGAAGCGGATCCCGGCATAGCCGCACACGGCCTCTTCCCAGCGGCTATGGTCAGTGAAGTCCTGGTTGGACGTGGGAGCGCCGTGGAACATTTGACGTTGTCCTGATCGTCGGGCTCAACTTTCCGCGAGTTTGGCCGATCACAGTGGCCATGACTTCGACGCTCTCAAAGCTTGCATCCATCGCCGCCGGCGCCGTCCTCACCCTGGCGCTCTGCTTCGCCTCCATCGCCCAAGCCGAGTCGGAGCCAAACGACAGCTTCGAGACGGCAAACGGGCCGCTGGCCTCCGGCGCCACTTACAGCGGCGTCCTCGAGAACGACGCCGACGTCGACACCTACTTCTTCTACGTGACAAAACCGGCTTCCCGGGTCGAGCTCACGATCAGCGACCCGACCGTCGATGGCGGTGGTCTCTACGCCGAGCTGGACGACTCCGAAGGTACAGAGGTCGACAGCATCGATGTCTTCCCCGCCGACGGCTTCCTCGACGACGGCTTTGACACCCTCGACGAAACCCTCGACCCCGGCGTGTACTACCTCTCGCTCGAGACCGAAGAGTTCGACCAGTTCGACGAGACTTACGCGATAAGAACCTCGGGCTCCGGGGCAGGCTCGTTCAGTTCCCCCGCCGCGATTCAGGCGCAATGCCGGACGGCGACGGCCGACACTTCTAAGGCCCAAGCTGCGCTCAGCAAGGCCAAGCGGCAGCTGAAACGGGCATTGAAGAGTGGCTCCCACCGACGCAAGTCCAAGGCACGCCACGCGGTCAAAGTCGCGAAGGCAAAGCTGAAGGCCGCCGGCGCCGAGCAGAAGACCCTCTGCTCAATCGCCGCCTAGCAGCGAAGTTTCCTTCTAATCAGGAGCCCGCGGCGGCTTCGTCGGCGACCACGGTCATCGACTCGTTGCGGACCCGACCCGCGGGGATCGAAGCATCGGCGTCCAGCAACCGGCTCAACGCGTCGCGCTTCTCCTCGCCAGTGACCATCCAGACGATCTGGCGGGCAGCGTCGATCGCCGGATAGGTGAGGGTCATACGGCGATGGTCCTGATAGGCAGTCTCGGTCAAGGCGACGCGGCGGTCGTCCACCTTCAGAACCGGGTCGCCAGGGACCAGGGAGGCGGTGTGGCCGTCGGCGCCGAGACCGAGGTGAACCAGATCGAGTGGGTCGGGCAGCTGAGACTCGTACTCGCTCGCCGCCGCCTCGAGGTCGCGCTGAGTGACCGGCATCGGGCGCAGAGAAGCCTGATGGTCCATCGACAGCCCCAAGACCATGTGAGTGAGGTTGCGCTCCTGACTGCCGGGCGAAGCGATCCGCTCGTCGACCTGGAACAACTCGGTCTCCCCCCACGGCATCTCCTCGTTGTCGCCGAGGATCGCCAGCATCGCCCACGGCGTCCGCCCACCGCTCATCGCCAAAGCGAAGAAACCACGCTCGCGTACGGCCGCCTGCCCCGCCTCCGCGATCAACTCAGCGGCCCGGTGAGCGGCCGCGCGATCGTCGGCGACCACCTCGAGGTCGATGCCCACTAGAGCACCGATTTGCGCTTCACGAGCTCTTCTCGTCGTGCCCACCGAACTGCTTGCGCATCGCCGAGAGCACTCTGTCGGCGAAGTCGTCGAGGCCGCGTGAGGAGAACCGCTCATAGAGAGCGGAGGTGAGCACGGGCGCGGGCACGCCCTCCTCAATCGCGGCGATCGAGGTCCAACGACCCTCGCCGGAGTCGGAGACGCGACCGGAGAAGTCCGAGAGGTCCGATGACTCCTGCAGCGACGCGGCGGTCAGATCGAGTAGCCAGGAGCCGATCACGCTGCCTCGCCGCCATACCTCAGCGACTTCGGGAATGTCGATGTCGAACTGGTAGTTCTCGGGGTTCTCGAGCGGCGCCGTCTCGGCGTCGGCCTCGCGCTGCACCTTGCCCGCGTTGGCGTTCTTGAGGATGTTCAGACCCTCGGCGTAGGCGGCCATCACCCCGTACTCGATTCCGTTGTGGACCATCTTCACGAAGTGCCCAGCGCCGCTTGGACCGCAGTGCAGGTAGCCGTTCTCGGCCGGAGTCGGGTCACCACCGCGTCCGGGCGTGCGCTCGGCCGACTCGACGCCCGGGGCGAGCGCCCCAAAGATCGGGTCCAGCCGCCGCACCGCCCCATCCGGCCCGCCGATCATCAGGCAGTAGCCGCGCTCGAGGCCGAAGACTCCGCCGCTGGTGCCGCAGTCGATGTAGTCGATCCCCTTCTCGCCGACTTCGGCGGCGCGGCGCATGTCGTCGCGGTAGTAGGAGTTGCCGCCGTCGATGATCGCGTCGCCGGCATCGAGGACCTCGGCAACCGCGGCGACCGTCTTCTCGGTGATCTCCCCGGCCGGGACCATCACCCAGACGGCGCGCGGAGCGCTCATCTTCGAAGCCAGCTCCTCAAGTGAGGCGGCGCCGTCGGCCCCCTCCCCCTCGAGCTCCTTCACCACAGCCGGGTTGACGTCGTAGACGACGCAGCGGTGGCCATCGCGCATCAAGCGGCGAGCGATGTTCGCGCCCATGCGGCCCAGCCCGACGATCCCAAGCTCCATGCCCCAACCCTACTGGCCACCACCCAGGTGAAACGCATACGCGGTGAAATAGCCGGCGTATGCGTTTCACCTGGGTCTCGGCGGGCGGGGCGGCAGGGGTCGATAGCCTGCAGCGCGATGAGTGACGATGCCACAGCGGACGTGCTCGTCATCTTCGGCATCACCGGGGACCTGGCGAAGAAAATGACCTTCCGGGCGCTGTACCGGCTTGAGGCGCGGGGCATGCTCAACTGCCCGATCGTCGGCGTCGCGATCGACGACTGGGACATCGAGCGACTGCGCGGGCACGCCCGCGAGGCGATCGCGGCGACGATCGAGGACCCCGACGAGGACGTCTTTTCCCGCCTCGCGGCCCGCATCTCCTACGTCCAGGGGGACTACGCCGATGCCGCCACCTTCGAGCGCGTCGCCGACGCCGTCGGCGACGCCAAGCGGCCGGTCTTCTACCTGGAGGTTCCGCCGTCCCTCTTCGCCACCGTCGTGCACGGCCTCGGCGCGGCGGGCCTGGCCGAGGACACCAGGGTGGTGATCGAGAAGCCCTTCGGCCACGACCTGGAGTCGGCGCGATCCCTCAACGCCGACCTGCATGAGGTGCTGACCGAAGAGCAGATCCTGCGGATCGACCATTACCTCGGCAAGGAACCGGTGATGGACATCGCCTACCTGCGCTTCGCCAACTCGATGCTGGAGCCGGTCTGGAACCGCGAGCACGTCTCCCACGTGCAGATGACGATCGCCGAGAACTTCGGCGTCGATGACCGCGGGCGCTTTTACGACGCGGTCGGGGCGATGCGCGACGTGATCCAGAACCACGCCCTCCAGGTGCTCTCGCTGATCGCGATGGAGCCGCCGGCCGGCAACCACCCCGACTCGGTGCGGGACAAGAAGCTGGAGCTGTTCAAGGCAATCCGCACGGCCGACCCGGCGCGCTACGTCCGCGGCCAGTACGACGGCTTCCTCGAGGTCAGAGATGTGGCCGCCGACTCGACCACCGAGACCTACGCCGCGATCGAGCTTGAGGTCGACAACTGGCGCTGGAGCGGGGTCCCGTTCTTCGTCCGGGCGGGCAAGTGCCTGCCGGTCAAGGCCTCCGAGGTGAGCGTCGTCTTCAAGCGGCCGCCGCGATTGGGCGTGGGGCCGGGCAAATTGCCGGAGCAGAACCAGCTGACAATCCGGATCGAGCCCGAACCCGGCGCGCGGCTGCGCCTATTCGCCAAGCAGGCGGGAGAGGAGGCGTTCGAACCTGCCGACCTCGAGGTCCTCTTCGAGAAAGTCCCCGGTGAGGACCCCGAGCCCTACGAGCGGCTGCTCAGCGACGCGCTCGCCGGCCGCGACCAGCTCTTCACCCGCGAAGACGCGGTCGAGGAAACCTGGCGCATAGTGCAGCCCCTGCTCGACGAGCCCGGCCCGGTTCACCCCTACGAACCCGGCACCTGGGGCCCGAAGCAGGCCAACGACCTCACCCGCGGGATCTGCCAGTGGTACGAGCCCTGGCTGCCAAGACACTCGTAACCCGACCATCCTGCTAGGTTTTCGGCCGCCCTAATTAGGGCGCCCTAATTCAACCTGGAGGAATAAGTGAAGAAGCTCCTGTTCTCGTCCCTGCCGGCCCTCGTCGCGGTCGGCCTTCTCGCCTCGGGCTGCGGCTCTTCCGATGACGAGTCCCCCGCCGCCGGTGGGGGAAGCGATACCCGCACCCTCTCCTTCAAGTTGACCGACGCCGGCTGCTCGCCGGCCGAAGCAACGGTCGTCGCCGGCCCCGTCAACTTCGAGGTCACCAACGCCGGCGCCGCAAAGGTCCGCGAGCTGGAGGTGCTGGGCGTGGACCAGATCCTCGCCGAGGCGGAGGACCTCGACGACGGCGAAACCGGCAGCTTCTCCCTCAACCTGAAGGCCGGCAAGTACGTTCTCTTCTGCCCCGGCGGCGAGCGAGAGCGGGGCATTCTCACGGTCACCGGCGCGGGGGCGGCGCAGTCCAACCCGAAGTTGGACGCGGCGGTCGCCCGCTACCGCGCATACGTCGAGCGCAACACCGATGAGCTGGTCGCGGCGACCGAGCCCTTCGTCGCCGCCGTGATCGCGGGCGACGTCGCCCGCGCCAAGGCGCTGTACCCGGCGGCGCGCATCCCCTACGAGCGGGTCGAGCCGGTGGCCGAGGCCTTCGGTGAGCTGGACCCCCGGATCGACGCCCGCGCCAACGACGTGCCGGCGGAGGAGTTCGCGGGCTTTCACAAAATCGAACAGGCGCTGTGGGTCAAGGACACAACCGCGGGGATGGCCCCCGTCGCCCGCCGCCTGCTGGCTGACGTGAAGGAGCTGCGGGTCAAGGCGCGGACAGTCACGCTGCAGGCAGCGGCGATCGCCAACGGCGCCAACGAGCTGCTCGGCGAAGTCTCCGCCTCGAAGATCACCGGCGAGGAGGAGCGCTACTCCCACATCGACCTGGTCGACTTCGAGGCCAACGTCGAGGGCTCCCAAGCGGCGTTCGAAGCGGTGGAACCTCTGCTGCGGGGGGAGGATCCGGAGCTGGCCGACGAGATCGAGAGTCGCTTCGACGAGGTCTACGCGGCGCTCGCCCCCTACCGACGCGGCGACGGCTTCGTCCCCTACACGGAGCTGAGCAACGCCGACACGCGGGCGCTGGCGCGCGCGATCGACGCCCTCGCCGAGCCGCTCTCCCAGGTCCCGGCCCAGATAGTCCAGTGACCCCGCTGACCCGACGCCGACTCCTGACGACCGCGGGCGTCGCCGGCGTCGGGCTCAGCGCCGGCGGCTTCCTGGTCGGGCGGGAGACCGCTGAGGCGGATGCCGCCGGCACCGGCTCGGTTCCGTTCCACGGCCCCCACCAGGCGGGGATCGGGACCGCGGCCCAGGATCGCCTCCACTTCGCCGCCTTCGACCTGGTCGACGGGGCGAGGAGAAGCGACCTGCGCGGGCTGATGCGGGAGTGGTCGGCGGCGGCGGCGGAGATGACCGCCGGGGAGTTGGTCGGCGACGCGAACGGCGTCCCGCCGGCGCCCCCCGACGACACCGGCGAGACGGTCGGCCTCCTCCCTTCTCGCCTCACCGTCACTTTCGGCTTCGGCCCGAGCCTCTTCGAGCAGCGCGGAATGGGCTTGAGACGGCGCCGGCCGGCGCCGCTGCGGGAGATTCCGCCGCTGCCCGCCGATGAACTGGACCCGGCTCAGAGCGGCGGAGACCTCTGCGTCCAGGCCTGCGCCGACGATCCCCAGGTCGCCTTCCACGCGGTCCGCAACCTGGCGCGGATCGGCCGCGGCACGGTGGTCATGCGCTGGTCCCAGCTCGGCTTCGGCCGCACCTCCTCCACCAGCCGCTCCCAGGACACACCGCGCAACCTGATGGGCTTCAAGGACGGCACCGCCAACATCCGCGCCGAGGACAGCGAGGCGATGCGCCGCTTCGTCTGGGTCGGAGGCGAAGGGCCGGCCTGGCTGCGGGGCGGCAGCTACCTGGTCACCCGCCGCATCCGCATGCTGCTGGAGGTCTGGGATCGCTCTCCCCTCGCCGACCAGGAGGGAACGATCGGCCGCCGCAAGTACAGCGGCGCGCCGCTGGGCGGCGAGGACGAGTTCGAGCCACTGCCGCTGGAGGAGACGAGCGGCGGGAAGCCGACGATCCCGGTCGACGCCCACGTTCGGCTTGCCTCGGCCTCGGCGAACCGCGGCGAGCGCATTCTGCGCCGCGGCTACTCGTTCACCGACGGAGTCGACGAGAGCCTCGGCGAACTGGAGGCCGGGCTCTTCTTCATCGCCTTCCAGCGAGATCCGCGGCAGTTCATCGCGATCCAGCGGCGGCTCGGCTCCTCCGACGCCCTCAACGAGTACATCAAGCACGTGGGAAGCGCCGTCTTCGCGGTTCCCCCGGGAGCGCGGCGCAGCAGCTACGTCGGCGAGTCCCTCCTCTCCTAACCGTTCCGCTGCGAGTTATCTCTGCATAGCAGTCATAACTCGCAGCGGAACGTGGGGGGAGAGGCTCATCCGCGCGCGGGCTTAGGGTGCTTGGATGACTTCCGTCGCCGAAGATCGTGCCGATGCACTGCTTGGGAAGCTCGGATTCGAGCACTGGCGGCCGGGGCAGAAGGAGGCGGTTGAGGCGGGGCTGGCGGGGCGCGACTCGTTGATCGTGATGCCCACCGGCGGTGGCAAGAGCCTCTGCTACCAGCTTCCCGGCCTGGCAACCGAAGACCTGACGATCGTGGTCACGCCGCTGATCGCGCTGATGACGGACCAGTGGCGCCGACTCAGAGCCGGGGGGCATCCGGTGGCGATGATCTCCTCGGGGATGAGCGACGAGGCCGCGCGGGACGCGTTGGACGACGTGCGCGGCGGCGCGGCGCGGATCGTCTACTGCTCCCCGGAGCGCTTCGGGGCGCCTTCGTTTCAAGCGGCGGTGGCGCAGCGGCGGGTCGACCTGATGGCGATCGACGAGGCCCATTGCCTCTCGGAGTGGGGACACGACTTCCGTCCCGACTACCTGCGACTGCCCGAGGTGGTGGAGCGGCTGGGGCGCCCGACGGTGATGGCCTGCACCGCGACGGCGACGACCGAAGTGGCGCGCGAAGTGGTGGAGCGGCTGGGGCTGCGCGACCCGCTGATGATCCGCTCCGGCTTCGACCGACCTAACCTCTCCTTCGATGTGGTCGCGCTCGAAGGTCGCGGCGCAAAGGCCCGCAAGATGGCGCTGTTGGAGCACGGGCTGGCGGAGGCTGAGAACCGGCCGGCGATCGTCTACTGCGGCACTCGCAGAGACACCGACGAGGTGGCGGAAACGCTACGCGCCGGGGGGCTCGCCGCCGTTCCCTACCACGCCGGCATGTCGCCGGAGGCTCGGACCGATGCCCAGCGACGCTTCATGGCCGGAGAGGAGGACGTCGTCGTCGCCACCAACGCCTTCGGAATGGGAGTGGACAAGGCGGATGTCCGCTCGGTCTGGCACCTGACGATCCCGACCAGCGTCGAGGCCTACTACCAAGAGGCGGGGCGCGCCGGACGCGACGGACTTCCGGCGCGAGCGGCGCTGCTGGCGATGCGCTCCGACCTCGGCCGCCTGGTCCGCTTCAACGAGCAGCGCAGCGGAGATCCCGAGCTTGCCGTCGCCCACGAGCGCGGTTGGCGCGCCTTCCGGGTGGTCAAATCGTTCGTCTACTCGGAGTCCTGCCGGCGACGGCGCCTGCTCAGCCACTTCGGCGACTCCACGCCGCCCAGGCCGGAGGGTCGCTGCTGCGATGTATGCGACCCCGGAGGCTGGCTGCCGGATCCCGAAACGATCCAGATCCGCCCGAAGCGAAGCGGCGCGAAGGCCACCGCGCCCGTCGACATCTCTCCAGAAGACGAGCCGCTGTTTGAGGCGCTGCGCGCGTGGCGCAAAGAGGTGGCCGCCGGTAAACCGGCTTTCACGATCGCCCACGACAGCACCTTGCGGGCGATTGCCGCGACGAGGCCGTCGACCCCCGAGCGCCTACTGGAGATAAGAGGGATAGGTCCGAGCTTCATCGCCAAACACGCCGATTCCGTGCTCGGGATCGTCAGCGGCGGCGGCGGCACGGCAACAATCGCTGCCTGAGCCTGTTTTCGGAAGGTGTTCGACACCTTCCGGTCGAAGGACCCCGAGTGATCTACGCCTACCGCGAGAAAGCCTTCGTCGCCTGCCTGCTTGCCGCGGTTCTCGCCTGTCTGGCGGGCACGGCGAGCGCGAGCGCCGGGACGTTGCAGCCGCGGGGGAGAAAGGTCTTCTTCGGCGTATCCGATACCGGCGACCCGGCCGACTTCGGCGAGCTCAGCAGAATCATGCGAAAGCACCCGGCGTTGATCCAGAGCTTCCGCTCCTGGGGATCGGACTTCCCGGAGTCGATCGAGCGCTGGCAGGCGGCGCGAGCGCGGCCGATGCTCCACATCACCACCGCCGACCCCGGCGATGGGCACGAGCTGATCACGCCACGCGCGATTGCCCAGGGCTATGGCGACGACTATCTGGTCCGCCTCAACAGACTGTTTTGGACGAAGAGAATGCGCGCTTACATCCGGCCGCTGGGTGAGCCCAACCGCTGCCTCAACGTCTACGCCGCCAACGACTGCGCGGGCAAGCCCCGCGGAGGCGACCACGCCATGCGCTGGTACAGGCGCGCCTTCAGGCGCATCTACGTGATCGTGCACGGGGGCGGCAAGCGCAGGGCGATCAACGCGCGTCTGGCCAAGGCGGGCGTGCCACGGCTGCGCAGCGACCTCGGCGGCCTGCCGCGCGCTCCGGTCGCGTTGGTGTGGAGCACCCTCCCCGCCGGCTCCCCCACCGCCCCCCGCAACCGTCCACGCTTTTTCTATCCCGGGGACGACTACGTCGACTGGGTCGGCACCGACTACTACTCCGACAACCAGGACTGGAAAGCGCTGACCGGCATCTATCGGCGCTTCTCCAATAAGCCCTTCGCGCTGCCTGAGTGGGGCGTCGCCGACGGCGACGACCCGACCTTCGTCAGCCGCCTGCTGACTTGGGTCGACCGCCACCCTCGCTGCAAGATGCTCGTCTATTACCAGGACTTTGGCGCGACGAGTTCTTACCGGCTGCAGAACAACCCCGCGAGCCTCTCCGTGGTGCGGAGTTGGCTGCACTCGCCGCGCTTCCCGCCTTTCGCCCCTTCCCCGCCGAAAGCGCTGCCCCCGCCCCCGGGCGGGGTCGCGGCGCAGGCACGTTAGGCGCGATCGCCGTTCTGTAGCGGAAGGGCTGCAAAGCGGTGATGCTCGAGTAGCCGGTCAGGTAGATCCGGCGTCCGTCGGAGATCACCGCCGAGTAGGTGCCGCGCGGGTAGTGAAAGACCCGCCGACCACTGCGCATCATGAAGCCGGTCGTCGTCTCGTTGGTGAACTCGGCGGCGTAGACGATGTCGCCGACCGCGGATAGGGAACCGATCACCTGGCCGCCGGTGTAGCGACTCCAGCGCACGTCGCCGTCCTTGGCGTCGAGCGCGTAGACGTTGCCGTCGAAGGAGCCGATATATACGGTCGGCGGCGCGTGCCGAGTAGTCGAGACGGTGGGGCCGGAGTAGGCGTAGCCGCCGGTCGAGTAGCTCCAAGCCAACTCCCCGCTGTGGATGTCGAAGCTGTAGACGCGGGCGTCGTTGTTGCCGGCGTAGACGCGCCCGAAGGCGACGGCGGGGGTCGAGTAGAAGGCGCCGGAACCGCCGAACCCGGGCCCGAGCGAGCCGCTCTGCCACTTCACGGCGCCGCTTTTCGCGTCGACCGCGTTCATGTATCCGCCGTAATCGCCGACGAAGAGGGTCCCGCCGTAGTAGGCGGGTGCCGACTTGATCGGGCCGCCGAGACTGGTCGACCAGCGCACGTTGCCGCTGACCGTGCTCAGTGCGAACAGCTCGCCGTTCTCGCAACCGAAATAGACGGTGCGGTCAATCACCACCGGCGAGGATTCGGCGCGCCCCGGCAACGATCGCTTCCAGATCGTCTTGCCCGTTCTCGCGTCGAGCTTGACGATGTGGCCAGGGACGAGGTTGACGATGTAGAGGCGGTGGCGATAGTAGGCCGGAGAGGAAGCGTTGAGGAGGCCGATCCGTCGCTGCCAGAGAACTCTTCCCGTGTCAGCATCGAGGGCGATCGCTCTGCCGCTGTTGTTGACGAAGTAGAGCTTGCCGCCGACGAAGATCGGTGGGAACTCCAACAGCGGCCGGCCGGTGTAGCGCCAAAGTCTGCGGAAGGGAGGCTTCACGCCTTTCGCCGGCAGGTAGCGGGTGCGGGCGGGGTTGAGACCGAAGATCGGCCAGTTGACCGTCTTCGCCTTTGCCTTCGGCGGCTTCTGCGCCTTGAACGGGACGTCGGCGTTGTGGACGTCGGCGGGGCGCTTCAACAGGCTGTAGGCAAGTGCGCCGCCGAGGACGAGCACGGCGGTGGTGATGCTTAGGACGATCGCCAACCGCTTGCGATCCCGCAGGAGGCGCTCTGGGTGCTTCCACCAGCGGGCCTTGGGCCCGCTCTCAACCATTCTCCGCGGCGGCCCGCCGTTCCGACTCGGTTGAGATGCCGCTCAGCAGCTGTCTGATCGCCAGCTTGGTAACGGCGACGACAGCGCCGCCAACGAGTGGCAGCGTCGGCGTGGTCTTGACCGCGTAGGTCACTCTCGTGCCCGATCCTTCCGAAGTGAGCACGACTGTGCCGAGGTGATCGCGCACCGGGATCCCGGAGATGACTTTGTAGGAGAAGCGGCTGGGGCGCTGGTAGGAGACGACCTCCTCGCGCAGCGGCGGCCCGACCGAGTGCAGGGCTCGGATTGCCCCTACTCCGTTAGGGGCCGGCTCCCCCTCTCGCTCCAGCTCGGATTTGCGCATCGGCGTGATGTCGGCATAGCCGCGGTGGTCGGTGAGGACATCGAACACCACCTCGGGGGGCGCCGCAACCTCGCGTACAAAAGTGAAGCTGGCCATTGACGCTAGAGGCTAGCCCACTGCTGCGGATCGGTTTCCTCGACCACCGCAACCTCACCCAAGATCGCCAGGTGATCGAGGCAAGAGAGGACGATCTGCAAAATCCAGGCGCTGACCGGGGTGTTGAGGTTCTCGGCACCGACGATGTCGCCGACGATCTCAAAAGCAGTCTTCTTCCCCCCCACAAGCGAGTCGCGGACCTTGCCGAGCAGCTCGTCGACTTGGCGGCGGCTCTCGGCGATCTTCGCCTCCGGATCGCGGAAAGGCCGTCCATGGCCGGGGAGGACGAGGTCCACTTCCAGCGGCTCCACTTCGTCGAGGCTGCGCAGGAACTCGCCGATCGGATCGGCCGTGTGCCCGTGGTCGAAGAAGAGGACGGTGCGGCCGAGCAGATGGTCGCCGGAGATCATCAGTTTGCGCTCGGGCTGGTGCAAAACAACGTGGGAGGGCGCGTGACCGGGGGTCTCATACACCTGCCAGGCGCCGAGGTCGGTCTCCACCTCGACCCCGGGGAGCAGGTCGCGGTCGGGCTCGACGATCGCGTTGATCCCGGGATCGTCGTCTTCCCGTGACTCGCGATAGCGCTCCAGGGCGGCGGGCGGGACGCCACTCTGGCGGGCGACTTCGAGCCGCTGCTCCAAGGCCGCGGCAGGGTCGTCGGCGAGGATGCGAACGTGCCCCCAGGCCGGGTGCATCCACAACTCGCAGCCGGCCGCCTCGACGATCGGCGCAGCGAGCCCGTAATGGTCGATGTGGGAGTGAGTGCAGACCAGCAGGCGCACGTCAGCGACGCTGTGCCCCGTCTGCGCGAGGGCGAGATCGAGCTGGCGCAGACGGTCCTTCCCACCGATCCCGGTGTCGAAGAGGACGATGCCGTCGCCGGCGGCGACCGCCCACGCGTTGCCATGCGGCACCCCAGGCCAGGGCAGGGGCATGCGCAGTCGCCACACACCGGGCAGCGTCCGCTCCCCACGCACCTCTGCCTTGCGATCCCCACTCACCCACCCATCCTCTCAATCCCCGCCGCCCGCCGCCCGGTGAGTTCGTCTTTGTTCCCGCATACCGGGAACAAAGACGAACTCACCGTTGCGAGACGTGAAAACGATGCCCGCGGCTCGGGTAGGTTGGGGGCATGAAGGCCGAGGGTTGCGCATGAGATCCGCCGCTCCGCAGCGCGCGCCGCTTGTCCTCGCCGCACTGATCCTGGTCGCGGCGGTCGCCAACCTCAACCTTGCGGTGGCCAATGTCGCCCTACCGGACATCGGCAAAGACTTCGATGCGGGCCAAACGACGCTCAACCTAGTCGCCGTCGGCTACTCGCTGGGATTAGCGGCCTCGGTCCTCTACCTGGGAGCCCTCGGCGACCGCTACGGGCGCAAGGGGATGCTGGTACTCGGCATGTCACTGTCGATCCCGGCCTCGTTGCTGGCCGGCCTTGCGCCTTCGATCGGCGTCCTCTTCGTCGCCCGGGTGCTCGGCGGCGTCGCCGCCGGAATGGCCTTTCCCACCACCTTGGCATTGATCACCGCACTCTGGGACGGGCCGGCGCGCACGAGATCGATCGCGCTCTGGTCGGCGATCGGAGGCGCGATCGCCGCGCTCGGCCCACTGCTGTCCGGGGCGCTGCTGGAGCACTTCGACTGGGGCTCGGTCTTCCTCGTCACCTTGCCACTGGCGGCGATCGCCCTCTACCTCGCCTGGCGCTACGTTCCCGCTCACGTCAATGAAACGACCAACCCGGTCGACAACCTCGGCGGCATCATCTCGATCCTGCTGGTGGCGTCGCTGGTATTGGCAATCAACATGGCGCCGGTCCCGGGCAAGGGAATGCTGGCGCTCGGCCTCGGCCTGGTGGCGCTGGCAGCGATCATTGGCTTCGTCCTGCGGGAACGGCGCGCCCGCTCCCCCCTCTACGACCTCGAGGTCGCCTCGCGCCGGATCTTCTGGGTCGCCGCCTGCGCCGGGATCATCGTTTTCGGCTCGCTGATGGGAGCGATGTTCATCGGCCAGCAGTACCTGCAAAACGTGCTCGATTACTCGACTCTGGACTCCGGCCTGGCGATCATGCCGGCGGCGGTGCTGATGGTCCTCGTCGCCCCTCGCTCGGCGAAGCTGGTCGAGAGCCGTGGCGCGCGCTTCACCCTGTTGATCGGCTACGTCTTCTGCGTACTCGGCTTCCTCACCATGCTGCTGCTGTGGACGGACGGGGCGGCCTACTGGAAGGTCGGCCTCGGCTACGCCTTCGTCGGCATCGGCGTCGGCTTCGCCGGGACACCCGCCTCGCACTCGCTGACCGGCTCGGTGCCGGTCAAACGGGCCGGCATGGCATCGGGCACGGCCGACCTGCAACGTGACCTCGGCGGAGCGATCATGCAGTCGATCCTCGGTGCCCTGCTGACGGCGGGCTACGCGGCGGCGGCCTCGTCGCAAATCGCCGCCTCACCTAACGCCGACAAGGTCTCCGAGAACGTCCAGAGCGAGCTGACCAAGTCCTTCGGCAGCGCCGCCAATCTCGCCGAGCAGTACCCGAGATATTCAGACCAAATCATCGCCGCCGCCAAGTCGTCGTTCCTGCAGGGCGACAGATGGGCCTACGCGGCGGGCATCATCGCGATTGTCCTTGGAGCCACCCTCGTCTTCTTCCGCTTCCCGAAGAAGGAGCAGGAGCAGGCGCTGCTGGCCGAGTACCGCGCCACCGACGAAGCGGCGGCAAAGCCCGTCTAGCTGGTCGCCAGGCCGATAGCGAGCAGCGGGAAGCCCGCCATCAAGCCGAGGTAGGCGCCGATCGCGAGGCCGGTGCGAGCGCCGGTAGTGCGAGATTTGGCACCGGCTATCAGCCCCACGAGGAGGCAGAAGACGGCGATGCCGAAACCGAGCCAGAAGACAGGAGGCATAAGCGGCGGGGAGCCTACCGAAACCACCCGTCGACGAGGTTCCTCCTCGGTTAAGTTTGGAGCGTGAGAGTTCTCGCTTTCAGCGACCTGCACCGGGACCTGCCGCGGGCGGCGGATCTGGTCGAGATGTCTGCCGATGCCGATGTCGTGATTGGCGCGGGCGACTTCGCCGCCGTGCATGAGGGGCTTGAGGAGACGATCGAAGCCCTCTCTGAAATCGAGACCCCCACCGTTCTCGTCCCGGGCAACAACGAGACCGAGGCTGCGCTGCGAGCGGCGTCCGCCGACTGGAGGGCGGCGACCGTCCTGCACGGTGGCGGCACAACGATCGCGGGCGTTGAGTTCTTCGGCCTCGGCGCCGGAATTCCGGTCACCCCTTGGGAGTGGAGCTTCGACCTCGACGACGAGGCCGCCGCCGCGATGCTCGCCCCCTGTCCCGAGGGCGCCATTCTCGTCCTTCACTCACCGCCGAAGGGGCACTGCGACGCGGCCGGCGATGGAATGCACTTCGGCAGCGAGGCGCTGTTGCGAGCGATCGAGGAGAAGGCACCCCGCCTCGCGGTCTGCGGTCACATCCACGAGTCCTGGGGCTGCGAGAGCCGGGTCGGGGAGACGCCGGTGCACAACCTCGGGCCGGTCGGCACCTGGCTCGAGGCGTAGGCCTCAGCCCTCGCCGTCGAATTTGTAGCCGACGCCGCGCACGGTGACGACCAGCTCCGGGCGCTGCGGATCGCGCTCGACCTTCTGGCGCAGGTTGGAGATGTGGACGTCACAAGCGCGCTCATCGCCGTCGAACTCGGTCTGCCACAGCTCCTCCATGATCTTGCGGCGGGGAAAGACTTCTCCCGCGCGGCCGACCAGCAAGCGCAGGAGTTGAAATTCGGAGCGGGTGAGGTTGGCCGGCTCGCCGCGAACGGTGGCGACGTGACGGACGAGGTCGATCGCCACCGGGCCGGATTCGATCTTGACCGCATGAGCCAGCGGCGCCCGGTCCAGCTCGCGGCGGCGGAGCTGGGCGCGGACCCGACCGAGCAGCTCGCGAACGGAGAAGGGCTTGGTGACGTAGTCGTCGGCGCCGACCTCGAGCCCGACCACCTTGTCAACCTCTGCGTCCTTGGCGGTGAGGACGATGATCGGCACTGCGCTGCGGGAGCGCACGTCACGGCAGATGTCGAGCCCACTCGGCCCCGGCATCATGATGTCGAGAATCAGCAGGTCGTAGGGGACGCCGTTGCCGAGCAGCTCCGTCGCCTCATCGCCGTCCGCGGCCGAAGTCACGTCGAAACCCTCCTGGGCGAGCGCGTAGCCGACCGAGTCCCGGACCGAGGGCTCGTCGTCGGCTACCAGGATTCGACCGCTGCTCATGCGACCAGCGTGGGATTGGGTTGGGCGAGCGGGAGGCGGACCCAGAAGGTGCTGCCTTCCCCCTCGACGGAAGTAGCGCCGATCTCCCCGCCCATTACGTCGACCATACGCCGAGCGATGGCCAGGCCAAGGCCAAACCCCTCCTGTTTGCGGGTCTCGCTGCGTCGGTAGAAGCGCTCGAAGACGCGCTCCACTTCAGCTGCCGGTATCCCCGTTCCTGTGTCGATCACTTCCAAGACAACCCCTTCTTTGCCGTCGCGGCGGCCGCGAACGGTAACGGCACCGGGGGGTGGCGTGTTCTTGAAGGCGTTGGTGAGCAGGCCGATCATCACCTGGCGCAGCAGCATCGGGTCTCCATTTGCCGCCAGGTCGGACTCGACTTCGACGTGAAGTTCGATGTGTCTTGGGCGCTCTACCGCGGCAACAATGTCGCGCACTGCAATCGGGACATCGACGACCTCCGTCTCCCCGACGCCGATCGAATCGACTCGGGCGAGGGTGAGCAGCGCCTGGGTCAGCCGGTTCATCCGCTCGGCATCGCCGGCGAGGCGGTCGAGGAAGTGGTCGCGGGCCTCGGGATCGTCCTTGGCCCCGTCCTGGAGAACCTCGATCGCGCTGGAGATGCCGGCCAACGGGTTGCGCAACTCGTGGGCGGCGTTGGAGACGAAGTCCGCCTCGGCGAATTCCCGGCGCATCTCGTCAGTGCGGTCGCGGACGACGGCGAGCACGGCGCGCTCGTCGGGCAACGCCCGCGCCTGCATCGAGTAGGCCCGGTCGCCGATCCGCAGCGCCGGGTGGGCGGCGAAGCCGACTTCGGCAGCCCGGTGGAGGTGGGGTCGAAGGACATCTGCGGGAAGGCCGGAGGTGTCGAGCAACTCAGCGGCGGCGCTGTTGGAGAAGCGGACGTCGCCGCCGTCGTCGACGACCATCACCGCTTCGCCCAGTCCGTCGAAAATGGCCGCGAGCTTGTTGCGGTCGGCGGTGAGCACGCCGAAGCTCTCTTTCAGCGAGGCGCGCATCGACTCCAAGGCACGAGCGAGATCGCCGATCTCATCGGGGCCATAAACGCCAAGGGGGGCATCGAAAGAACCGGAGGCCATGCGACCGGCGGATTCGGCGAGACGAGTGACCCGATGGGCGATGGCGACGGCGATCAGGAAGCCGGCGAGGAAGCCGATCGCGACCGCGACCAGCAGCGCGCGGCGATCGTCGCCGAAGAGATCGACCGCGACCGCGGTGATCAAGCTGACCGCGGCGAAGGCTCCCGTCAGCCAGAGGCGCATGCCCACGCGCACATCGATTTGTCTCATCGTGGCTTAGTAACACAAAGCGGCGCCGGGCGAGCATGGGAGAATCGCCGCGTGCGCACGCTTGTCTTCATCCCAGCATGGAACGAGGAGGACGCCATCGCGGAGGTGATCCGCGACGTTCGAGAGCACCTGCCTACGGCTGACGTGCTGGTTGTCGACGACGGATCGACCGACGGGACAGTGGCGCGGGCCCGCGCAGCGGGTGCGACCGTGGCGTCCCTGCCCTTCAACCAGGGCCTCGGCGCAGCGCTACAGACGGGGTACCTCTTCGCGCTGCGCGAGGGCTACGACTTCTGCGCCCACCTGGATGCCGACGGGCAGCACCCGGCCGGCGAGGTGTCGCGCCTGCTCGACGAAGTGGTCGCCGGGAGGGCGGACCTCGTGATCGGCTCGCGCTACCGGGATCCGGAAGCGGCCGACGCGGGGAGCGACGACTACAAGCCGACCATCTCCCGGCGAATCGGCTCGGGCGTGTTCCGCTTCTTCCTCACCCTGGCGACGCGGCAGCGCTTCACCGACACGACGAGCGGAATGCGCGCGGCCAACCGAAGGGTGATGGCTCTGTTCAGCGAGAACTACTCGCCCGACTTCGCCGAGATCGAGTCCCTGCAGCTGGCGGTGCGACAGGGCCTACGGGTGGAGGAGGTGCCGGTGCGGATGCTCGAGCGGGCCGGCGGAAGCTCTTTCCTGACCCCGCTGCGCTCAGCGTTCTTCATCTTCAAGGGACTGATCGTGCTGATGGTGGGGCAGTTCCGGCCGCGTCGGGCGGAGGTCGAGCGGTGATCGCGACGGCGCTCATCCGCGCGGCCGCCGAGGGGCCGAAGGTCCACCTGACCTCGCAAACGCGAATCTTGGCGGCGATCATCGCGATCGCCTTCATGGTGATGATCCTCGAGCTGATCCGTCGCGATCGCCTGCAGGAGCGCTACAGCGTGGTCTGGTTCGTGGCCGGCCTCGGGATGCTGGCCGGTGCCGCGTTCCCAGGCCTGTTGGGCGCCGTCGCCGATCTGATGGGCGTCCGCGACACCAACGTCGCCCTCTTCTCCATCGTCCTGCTCCTGCTGCTCGGACTGGCGCTCAACTTCAGCGTGATCATGTCCCGCCAGGCGGCCCAGATCACCAGGCTGGCGCAAGAGCGGGCGCTGGAGAAGGCCCGCGAGCAGGCGAAGGGCCCGGAGGGTGAGTGAGGTTGACCCCCGCTATGGGTGGTCAACCTCACTCACCCCATAAGGCGAACCGATAGCGCCTCTAAGGCCAGCTCCTCGGAGACGTTGAGGTCGAGGCGGCGACGGGTGTCCTGGATCAGCTCGGCGGCGCGGCGGGCTTCCGCCAGGTCGATCTCCTCCGCCCGGGCCTGAAGCTGGTCGAGGCGGTCCTGGTTGTAGGCGACCTCGGGAGCATCGGAAGCGATGACGGCCAAGTCGCGGAACCAGGCGGCGGCCAACTCCAACCCGAGGTCGAGGACCTCCGTGCGGCGGCGCCGCGCCGCGCGCCGCGCCTCGTCGTTGACGTCTCTGGCGGAACGCTTCACCCCGGCCGCTCTCTCCTCCTCCAACGCCTCACGAGTCGCCGCCTCGGCATCCTCGCCCACCTCTTCCGCGGATTTGAGCAGCTGCTTCCAAGCCGAGCGCTCAGCCGCGGCGCGCAGCTTCCTTCCTGGTGCAGTGAGCAAGAAGCGGGCGCGTTCGAGGTCGCCGGCCGACAGGCGAGCGGCGGCGGCGACCTCATGCGGGTCAGCGACCCCTTCGAGCGCCGTCTCGACCGCCGTGACCGGAAGCGGAGCGAAGTCGACCGTCTGGCAGCGGGATGCGACCGTTTCGAGGAGGAGCTCCGGCTCGGCGCTGAGCAAGATCAGGTGGGCGTAATCGGGGGGCTCCTCCAAGGTCTTGAGCAACGCGTTCTGGCTCTCGTCTCTCATCGCCTCGGCGGCCTCGATCACGAAGACGCGCTTGCCCCCTTCGAAGGGGCGGTAGGCGGCGGCGCGGATCACCCCCTCTCGCACCTCCTCGACCAGATGCTGGGCGCCGCGCGGGGCGATCCAGACGAGGTCCGGGTGAGGCGAAGGGTCGAGCAGGGCGCGGCGGCGGGCATCGTCGGCGTCTTCGGAGGAGCCGGCGAGAATCTCAGCGGCGAAGGCGCGGGCCGCGGCCCTCTTCCCCGAGCCGCGTGGCCCGCGGAACAGGTAGGCGTGTGTGGGGCCGGCTTGTAGTGCCGCGCTCAACGCCACCCGCACCCGCGGCTGATGCTCGGTGCACTTTTCGAGGCCGGCGAGACTCACGCTCTGAGCCTATTCGCCTCTCCCGCGGGTGGCATGGGGGGAGGGGGGTCGAGGACGACCCCGCCCGCAGCGCCCCCTCCCCCCATGACAGGACCCGCGGGCCGGGGCGCAGCGTCCCTAACGACGAGACTCGACCGCCTCCATTACCTGCTGATGGACCTGTTCGACGTTGCCGCCGGCGTCGACCACCACCACCCGGTCCGAAGCGATCTGGGCGATCTCCTCGTAGGCCTCAGCCACCGCCCTCTGCAGCTCCAGACCCTCGGACTCGAAGCGGTCCTTGCCTTCGGCGCGCTCGTGCCCTACCTCGGGGTCAAGCCGCAGCAGGATCGTCAGGTCGGGCCAGAGACCGTCGCTGGCGGAATCGGTGAGGGAAATCGTCTCCCCCACCCCGAGGCCTCGCGCGGCCCCCTGGTAGGCGACGGTCGAGTCCGCGAAGCGGTCGGAGACGACGTCGAGCCCCGCCTCCAGCGCCGGGCGGATGACCCGGGCGGTGAGGTCGGCGCGGGCGGCGAGGAAGAGCAGCAGCTCGGCGTATGGGTCCAACTCCAGATCGGGGTCGGCGAGCAGCTCGCGGATGCGCTCGGCGGCGGCGGTGCCGCCGGGCTCGCGGATCAGGAGCGTCTCGGGGCCAAGCGCTTTGGCAAGAAGCTTCGCCTGCGTGCTCTTGCCTGACCCGTCTATGCCTTCAAGCGAGACGAACAAGGCCCGCGGGCCTCAGCCTTTGGACGCGGCTTTAGCGCGTTTGCGGCCCCGCGTGGCTGTGTCCGCTTTGGAGGCTCTTCTGCCCCTTGCCGGCGCCGCATCCTCATCGCCTCTGGCCGGCGGCTTTCTCGCCATCGCCGCTTTCGCGGCTTTGGCCGCCTCGCGCTCGGCGCGGCGTTTCTTCATCTCCTGCATCGACTCGCAGTCGTCGTTGAGGCAGAGGTTCCAGGGACGGCCGCGGAAGGGGACGACTTTGAGGCGCGGGGTCCGCTCACAGATGCTGCAGCGCTCCTCAAGGCGGAAGACGTCGCCACGCTGCGGCAGCGGGAAAGTCTGATCGCATGACTCGGGATCGTCGAGCGTCCAACCGGTGCAGCCGACGAATCGTTTGCCCGATTTTTTCGCGCGGATGATCCGCAGCATGTGCGGCGAGCCGTCTTCCTTCTTACGGCCGGCCTCCTCGCAGGCCTTGCACGGGCCGAGAATGCGGTCCTCGTCCATCCCTTTCCAGATCACTTTGGCCAGGTCTTCTCTACTGGCGTCGATCTCGGTCCAGGTTCTGTGCAGCAAGTCGCGACTCTCGCCGACGACGGAGCCCTTGGTCATCTCGCCGGCGGCGATCCGGTCCATCTCCGCCTCCAACTGGGCGGTCATCTCCGGCGTCGCCATCGCCGGCACGAAGTTCTTGAAGGCCTCATAGAGGGCGATCCCGGTCTCCGAAGGGACCGGCGGGTTGCCGTAGACGTAACCGCGGTCGAAGAGCTTCTGGATGATGTCGGCCCGGGTCGCTTTTGTGCCGAGGCCGCGCTCCTCCATCATCTCGATCAGTTTCGCCTGGGAGATGCGCGACGGCGGCTGAGTCTCCTTGTCGACGATCCAGGGCTCTCCGGCGAGGTCGAGCTGCTGGCCCTCCTGTAGCGCCGGGATCTCCTCGTCGGCGGAGCGAGCGTAGGTGTAGATGCCGGCGTAGCCGGGATCGACGACGACCGAGCCGCGGACGAAGTAAGTCTCCGAGCCGGCCTCGATGTCAGCCCGGGTCGACTCGGTGATCATCGGCGGGCTGAAGGTGGCGAGGAAGCGGCGCACGACCAGTTCGTAGACGCGGCGCTTAGGGCCTTCGAGGGCGCCGGGGTGAATTGCCTGCGTCGGGTAGATCGGCGGGTGGTCGGTCGTCTCTTTTCTGCCGCGCGTCGGCGTCAACTCGCCATCGAGCAAGCCGGAGGCCGCGGAAAACTCTCTGACCCGCACCAACGAGGCGACCAGCTCGCGGACCGGCAACGAGGACGGGTAGACCGTGTTGTCGGTGCGCGGGTAGGAAATGAAGCCGTCCATGTAGAGGTCTTCGGCGATCCGCATCGCGCTGGCGGGGGTGATGCCAAGTCGACTGGAGGCGTCGGTGCTGAAGGCCGTCGTGTTGTAAGGAGTCGGCGGGCGGCGCGTGTTCTTGCGCGCGGTGACCGACTTGACGGTGCCGGGGCCGGCGGTGCCCGCCAGCGCCGCGTCGACCTCCGCCTTATCCCAGAATTTGTCGACGCTGTGATGAGTCTCGAAGCTTCCGTCGGCGTGCTCAAACTTGGCGAACAGTTCCCAGAACGGTCTGGCGACGTGAGCGCGGCGCTCCATCTCACGCTCGACGATCAGGCCCAGGGTGGGGCTCTGCACGCGGCCGACCGAGAGGAAGTTGGAGCCGAAGCGGCGGCTGGCGAGGGAGACCGCGCGGGTCAGCGTCGCCCCCCAAAGCAGGTCGATGTCCTGGCGCGCGGCGCCGGCGTTGGCAAGCGGGTAGGAGAGCTCGTCAAGCTCGCCGAAGGCGCGCTCGATCTCCTCTTTGGTCAGGGCCGAGTAGCGGGCGCGCTGGATTCTCAACGTCCCGTCGGCGGTGCCCTCGCGCGAGCCCAGCTCCGGGTTGGCGTCAAGCATTTCCTCCAGCGCCTCGAGGCCGATCAGCTCACCCTCGCGGTCGAAGTCGGTTGCGATCACCAGCTCGTCGGCGCCTCTGGCCACTTTTTTGATCGCTCTGACGACGTTTTTGTCGGTCGGCTCCTTGATCAGCTCGGCGTCGATCAGGTCGTGCAGATCGGTTCTCTGCCAGTTCGAGTAGCCCTCGGGGAAGGCGGGACCGAGCACGTGGCCCTTGAGGCCGATCGTCATATGGTCGCCGTCGGCGTCGCTCCAGGTGTAGAACGGGACTCTGAAGGTTCTGTCCGAGGAAACGTCGCCGCGACCGAGGATCTCGGCAATCTTCTTGGCGGAGTTGTTCTTCTCGGTGACTATCAGCCTCATGGGTCGGCGAGGGTAGCAGGGGCGTTCGGCTGGCCCGACGGCCTCGCGCGCGCCGATCCCCCTAGGATCGGCGACCGAATGAGGACTTTGGTGACAGGCGGCGCGGGGTTCATCGGCTCCAACCTGGTCGACTCGTTGTTGGCCCGAGGGGATGAGGTGACCGTGCTCGATGACCTCTCGACCGGGCGACGGGAAAACCTCGACGGGGCGCTCGCGGCGGGGGCTGAACTGGTCGAGCTGGACATCCGCGATGCCGACGCCGTAGCGGCGCTGGCCCGCGACTCGAAGCCGGAGACGATCTTCCACCTGGCCGCCCAGATCGATGTCCGCAAGTCGATCGTCGATCCAGCCTTCGACGCCGCGATCAATGTCGGAGGGACCTCCAACGTGCTGGAAGCGGCGCGACTGGCGGGCACGAGTCGCTTCGTCTTCGTCTCCACCGGCGGGGCCATCTACGGCGAGGGAGCCGGTCAAGAGCTGCCCCTACCGGAAGGCGCGCCGATCGCGCCGCTCTCTCCCTATGGGCAGAGCAAGTTCGCCGCCGAGGGCTATCTGGCCCTATACGAGCGCCTCTACGGGCTATCCGGGGTGAGCCTGCGCCTCGGCAACGTCTACGGGCCACGGCAGGACCCGCTGGGCGAGGCGGGTGTGATCGCGATTTTCTGCGGGCGACTGCGCGAAGGCGAGCGGCCAACCGTCTACGGCGACGGCAAGCAGACCCGTGACTACATATATGTGGGAGACGTGGTCGCGGCGGCGCTGGCCGCGGCGGAGTCCGACGCGACCGGGCCGATCAACGTCGGCACAGGACAGGAGACCGACGTGCTGGAGCTGGCGCGACTGCTCGGGGAGCTCGGTGAAGCCGCCGGATTCGAGCCGGAGCTGGCCCCCGCGCGCACCGGCGAGGTGCAGCGAATCGCGGTCGATCCGTCCCGCGCTGAGAGCGAGCTGGGTTGGCGGGCGCAGGTGGAGCTGGAGGACGGGCTCCGCCTGACCTTGCAGTCCCTCTAACCTTCTGACCGTGCCAGCCCAGGCCTATGCCGGCAAGGAGTGCGTCTGTCAGCTCCGCAAAGGGATCTGCGACCAGTCCTGCGTGCGGGACATGTTGGAGACCCCCTTCTACATCGCCTGCCTGAAGCTGAGAGGGCGGCGCTGCGTCGTGATCGGCGGCGGCGACATCGGCCTGGAGAAGGTCGAGGGACTGCTCGCCTGCGACGCCGACGTGACGCTGATCGCGCCGGTCGCCCACCCAGAGCTGGAGGACCTTGCCAAGGAGGGATCGATCGAGTGGGAGAAGCGCCCCTATGCCGGAGCGCCCGACCTCGAGGGCATCTTCATGGCAATCGCCGCGACCGACGACAGCGAGGTCAACATCGGCGTCTACGACGACGCCGAGAAGCGGGCGATGCTGGTCAACGTCGTCGACGTGCCGCCGCTATGCAACTTCATCCTGCCGGCGATCGTCCGCACCGGGCCGCTGGCGATCGCGATCTCGACCGCCGGCGCCTCCCCCGCCCTGGCAAAGCGGATGAAGCGCGAGGTTTCCGAGCTGTTCGGCGAGGAGTACGCGCGCCTGGCGATCGTCCTCAACGATGCCCGCGGCTGGGCGAAGGGGACACTGCCGACCTACCAGGACCGCAAGGAGTTCTTCGAGGGGATCGTCAACGGCGACCCCGACCCGGTCGTCCTCCTGCGCGAGGGCAAGGAGACACAGGTCCTGGCGTTGATCGAAGCGGCCAAAGAGCGCGCCGCTGCCGCGTTGGCGTAGAGCCCCATCCCGGTAGGGGTTCCGCTTAACTTTTTCGAGGAGCGTTTCCGGCTTACCGCGAGCCGCTGCGCCGAAAAAGCACAAGACGCTCCACCCCTACCGGGATGGGGCTCTATTCAGCGGGGAGGGCGTAGAAGGCGATGGCGGCGAACTGGGCGGCGGCGGCGAGGATGACGAGGGCGTGGAATACCTCGTGATAGCCGAAGACGCGCGGGAAGGGATTGGGGCGCTGGGTCGCGTAGACGATCGCGCCGGCGGTGTAGAGAAGGCCTCCGGCGGCGACCAGCATGGTTCCCGTCATCCCCATCTCATCCCACAGTCCGGGGAAGGCGATGATCGCCACCCATCCCAAAGACACATATATGAGCGCCGCAACCCATTTCGGGTGCTCTATCCAAACCATCTCGACGATCGCGCCGGCGATCGCGCCGATCCAGACGACCGCGAGGACGGCGTCGGCGAGCGGGCCGTTCAAGACGAGTAGAGCGAAAGGCGTATAGGTCCCGGCGATCAGGAAAAAGATCATCGAGTGATCGAGGCGGCGCATCCAAAGGCGCACGCTGGGGCGTCTCCAGTTGACCCGGTGGTAGAGGGCGCTGGTGCCGAGCAGGGCGGAGAGGCTGGCGGCGTAGATGGCGACCGCGACGGTCGCCGTTGGGCTGTCGGCAGCGACAATCAGCCCGCCGCCAAGGAAGAGTGAGACGAAGAAGGCCCACTCATGGGAGACGCCGCGCAGCTTCGGCTTGACCGCGGCGATCGCATCGCCTGCAACTTCTTTTGCAGATTCCGCCTTTGCGGCGGCCCTCGCCCGCATCATCGTCTTGTCACCATAGGGGATGAGGGCGAGAAATTCGCGGCGTTTGCGGAAACTGCCATCGCAAAGTCTGTCCGACTGGTTGACGATCCTGAACAGCTCCCCCTTTAAAGCCTTCGAGAGGAGAAGTTTGATGTCCCAGACCGCCACCAGCGCTCCGAAAAACGGTCTTAAGGGCCTCGCCATCGAACGCCGCTTTTCCTCTCCGGGGATACACCCCTTCGACGAAATCGAGTGGGAGATCCGCGATGCGGTGATCGGCAATCCGGAGAGCCCGGCCTTCGAGCAGCGCGGGGTCGAGTTCCCCAAGTCCTGGTCGCAAAACGCAACCAACATCGTCGCCCAGAAGTACTTCCGCGGACAGCTCGGCAGCGCCGAGCGCGAGTCCTCGGTGAGACAGATGATCGGACGGGTCGCGGGGACGATCTCCAACTGGGGACGCGAGGGGGGCTACTTCGCCTCCGAGGAAGACGCCGACGCCTTCGAGGCGGAGCTGACTTCGATCCTGCTCAACCAGAAGGCGGCTTTCAACTCGCCGGTCTGGTTCAACGTCGGCTTCGAAGAGCGGCCGCAGTGCTCCGCCTGCTTCATCCTCAGCGTCGAGGACAACATGGAGTCGATTCTCGGCTGGAACACCAAGGAGGGAAAGATCTTCCGCGGCGGCTCCGGCTCGGGGATCAACCTCTCCAACATCCGCGGCTCGATGGAGCCCCTGAAGAAGGGCGGGACGGCGAGCGGACCGGTCAGCTTCATGCGCGGCGCCGACTCCTGGGCCGGGACGATCAAGTCCGGCGGCAAGACCCGGCGCGCGGCGAAGATGGTCGTCCTCGATGTCGACCATCCGGACATCGAACACTTCATCTGGTGCAAGGCCGATGAGGAGAAGAAGGCGGAGGCCCTGCGCGACGCCGGCTTCGACATGTCGATCGACGGTGAGGGCTTTACCTCGATCCAGTACCAAAACGCCAACAACTCGGTGCGAGTGACCGATGACTTCATGGAGGCGGTCGAGGCCGGCGAGGACTGGGGCCTGACCGCCCGCACCACCGGCGAGGCGGTGAAGACGCTGCCGGCCCGCGACCTGATGAATCAGATCGCCGACGCCGCCTGGCGCTGCGCCGATCCCGGCGTCCAGTACGACACGATCATCAACCGCTGGCACACCTGCCCGGAGTCGGGTCGGATCAATGCCTCGAATCCCTGCAGCGAGTACATGCACGTCGATGACTCGGCCTGCAACCTGGCCTCGCTCAACCTGATGAGGTTCCGCCGCAAGGACGGCTCCTTCGACACCGAGGATTTCGAGCACGCGGTCGATGTCGTCTTCCTCGCCCAGGAGATAGTCGTCGGCAACTCCAGCTACCCGACCGAGGAGATTGCCGCCAACGCCAACTCTTTCCGCCAGCTCGGGCTCGGCTACGCCAACCTCGGCGCGCTGCTGATGTCCGACGGTCTCCCCTACGACTCCGATGAGGGCCGCAACGTCGCCGCCGCGATCACGGCGCTGATGACCGGGCGGGCATACCGCCAGTCAGCGCTTATCGCCGCCGGCGCAACCGGGCCTTACGACGAATACGAAAAGAACCGCGAGCCTCACAACGGGGTGATGCGGATGCATCGCGACGCCTCCTATGACATCGACCCGACCGGAATCAAGGGCGAGCTGCTGGAAGCGGCGCAGCGCTCCTGGGATGAGGCGGTCGAGCTCGGCGAAGAGCATGGCTACCGCAACGCGCAGGCGACGGTGCTGGCGCCGACCGGGACGATCAGCTTCCTGATGGACTGCGATACGACTGGGATCGAGCCCGATTTCTCCCTGGTCAAGTTCAAGGAGCTGGTCGGCGGCGGCCAGATGACGATCGTCAACAGATCGGTGCCGCTGGCGCTGCGCACGCTCGGATACGCCGAACCCCAGGTCGAGCAGATCGACGCCCACATCACCGAGAACGCGACGATCATCGGCGCCCCCGGCCTCAAGGACGAGCACCTGCCGATCTTCGACGTCGCGGTCGGTGAGCGGGCGATCTCCCACACCGGCCACATCGACATGATGGCCGCGACCCAGCCGTTCATCAGCGGCGCGATTTCCAAGACGGTCAACCTGCCGCAGACGGCGACCATCGAGGACATCGCCGACGCCTACACGCGCGGATGGAAGGGTGGTCTGAAGGCGCTTGCGATCTACCGCGACGGCTCGAAGACGGCGCAGGCGCTGCGCACCGACGCCCAGGAGGAGAAGGGGGCCGAGGCGGAGGTCGTCGCGGCGCCCCCGGAGCGCAAGCGGATGCCGCGCGAGCGCGAGTCGATCACCCATAAGTTCTCGATCGCCGGGCACGAGGGCTACATCACCGCCGGCAAGTACGAGGACGGCACGGTCGGGGAGATCTTCCTCACCGACATCGGCAAGGAAGGGTCGACTATGCGCGGGCTGCTCAACGCCTTCGCGACGGCGATCTCGATCGGCCTCCAGTACGGCGTCCCGCTCGATGTCTTCGTGCGCAAGTTCAGCTACATGCGCTTCGAGCCGGAGGGGATTACCGGCAACCCGGAGATCCCGTTCGCCAAATCGATGCCCGACTACATCATGCGCTGGCTGGCCAGCCGCTTCATCGACGACATCGACGAGCTGGAAGAACTCGGCATCCTCACCCAAGAGGTGCGGGCGAAAAAGGACGCGGAGACGAGCCAGCTGGGGCTCGGCATCGCCACCGACACGGCCGGACCGGCCAACGGCGGCAATGGGCACGGCAACGGTGCCGATAAGGCGAAGAAGACAGGCGGCGAAGCCGTCCCCGCCGCAGCGGCCTTCACCGACACCCCGCCGGTGGTCCCGGCCAAAATGTCCGGCCTAGACCTCGGCCCCGCCTGCGAGCAGTGCGGCGGCATGATGCAGCGCACCGGCTCCTGTTACACGTGCTCGTCGTGCGGCAACAACACCGGCTGCGGCTGAGCTCAGCCGGGTACGGACACTCGGACCAGGACGCGGCCGGCGCACTTGAGCTGGGCGGAGCCGTCTTCGTAGCGGGTCAAATGGAGGGACTGAGGCTCGCCGCAATGCATGCGCAGCGAGCCGGGGAATGCCTTGGCGGCGCCAAAGATCGCCGTCGCAGCAGTGGATTTCGTCGACACGACACCGAGGACTAGCGTCGTGAGGACCAGGACAGTCGAGAGCATCGCTTTTAGTCGCATCCGAGGACAAGACCTCGGCCGATCCAACTCTCCCCCGCCGTCGCCTCAGCTGCCGAGAATTACCTTTGCGTTGTGGCGTGGGGTTTCGGTGATCGCGCGGCGGAATACGCGCTCGGGCTTTGGGTCGGCCGGCCTGATGCCGTGGCGCTTGACCAGCTCCCTGAGGACGACAGCCATCTCGAACTGGGCGAAGGAGGCGCCGAGGCAGCGGCGGACGCCGCCGCCGAACGGAATCCAGCTGTAGGTGCCCGGCGGGTTGTCGAGGAAACGTTCGGGCTTGAAGCTCTCCGGGTCGGGATAGATCTCCGGGTTGCGGTGGACGAGGTAGACCGAGGGCGTAACCGAGACGCCGGCCGGCAGCTCGTAACCGCCGATCTCCACCGGCTCGGTGAGGCGGCGGATGACGATCGAGATCACCGGCCGCAGGCGCAGCGTCTCCTGGATCGTCGCGGTCAGATAGGAGTCGTCCTCACCGGCAACCGCCTCCTCGCGTAGCCGCTCGAGCTTTTCGGGATGGCGAGCGAGGCGCTCGACCGCCCAGGAAAGGGAGGTAGCGGTGGTCTCGTGGCCGGCGACGAGCAGCGTCAGCAGCTCGTCGCGCATCTCCTCATCGCTCATTGGACTGTCGTCTTCGTGCCGGGCGGCGACCAGCATCGAAAGGATGTCGTCGCGCTCCTCGAGATCGCCGACCTGACGTCGCTCAGATATCTCGCGATAGATCAGTTCGTCGACGCGGTCAATGCGGCGTCGAAAGGCCGGAAAGCGGCGGATGCGCTTGGGGCCCAGCAAAACCAGCGGAAACAGCATTCTGGGGTTGGTCGTCAAGTCGAGGAAGTCGCGCAGCGCCTCGCGCAGCGGAGCGAGTCGCGCCTCCTCCCCCACGCCGAACACCGTTCGCAGAATGATCTCCAGAGTCATCGCCTGCATCCGCGGGCGCAGCTCATAGGGCTCGCCGGTTGGCCATCTCGCGATCTCGGCCGCGGCGATCTCACTCATCGTCCGTTCGTAGCCCTGCATGCGAGCGCCGTGGAAGGGCGGCAACAGCAGTTTGCGCTGGCTCATGTGGGGCTTCTCGTCGAGGACGAGAATCGAGTTGCGGCCGAGGACCGGCGCGAGGATTTGGTTCCCCTCCCCCGCGTGGAAGACGCGCGGGTCGCCGGTGAAGACCTGTCTCACGGCCTCGGGGTCGGCGAGCATTACCCACTTGCCCTCGTAGGCGATCTTCAGCGTGAACATGTCGCCGTAGCGGTCGTTGCACGCGTAAAGCATCCGCCGTGCCTGGCGAGACCAGATCGCCGTCTGCGCAACTCGCGGAAGGGGTGGCCCGGGTGGAAGCTGCCGGCGAGCCGGCCGAACGACCGGCCGTGGTCCGACGCTGGTGGTTGCCGCCTCCATGCCTCATGCAGGGTATCCGTGGCCTCGACCACCGTTGTGTGAAGGTTTCCCGTAGGCGGATCCAGCCCAAGCGCGTGATTTGCGGATAGCCTGCACCCGTCGTGGCCGCCCTCCCTCGCCTCTCCGTGCGCACGGAGCATCGGATCCTGCGGGCCGCGTGCGGGTTGCCGGCCGGGGCCCAACGATTGTTGTTTGGGGCGCCCCCGGAAATCGACGGGCAGGTGTTGGAAAGCGACATCCATGCCTTCTTACGATTGTCGGCCGCGGCGGGCGACGCTTCCGTAACCGGAGAGGGGCGCAGGAGTCCAGAGAGGGCGCGGGCGGAAAACCGGCGCGGAGCGGCAACAGTGGCCGGGCTTCCCCTGCCGATGGATCGAGTCGAGCGCTTGGATATTCCGGGGCCGGCGGGGGCGATCCCCGCCCGGCTGTACACGCCGAGCAACTCCGCCGCGGGACCCTCGCCGCTATTCGTCTACTTCCATGGCGGAGGCTGGGTGATCGGCGACCTCGACACCCACGATTCCACCGCCCGCTTCCTCGCCGCCAACGCGGAGCTCCCAGTCCTCTCCGTCGACTACCGGCTGGCCCCGGAGCACCCGTTCCCCGCCGCCGTGGACGACGCCTTGGCTGCCTTCCGCTGGGCAACCGCGAACGCCGGGGACCTGGGAGTCGACCCAAACCGCGTCGCCGTCGGCGGCGACAGCGCCGGCGGCAACCTAGCGGCGGTCACCAGCCTGCTCGCCCGCGACGACGGCGGAACGACTCCGGCGATGCAGCTCTTGATCTACCCCGTGGCCGACTTCACGGGTGGAGACTCACGGCGGCTGTTCGCCAATGGGTTCCTGCTTACGGCGGGCGACATGGACTGGTTCGACCACAACTACCTGCCCAATGAGGAGGACGGATCGGACCCACGAGTCTCGGTGCTGCGGGCCGAAAACCTCTCCGGCCTCGCCCCCGCCTACGTCGCCACGGCCGGCTTCGACCCCCTGCGCGACGAAGGCGAGGCTTACGCGAAGCGGATGCGGGAGGCGGGCACACACGTCGCGCTACGGCGCCACTCGGGCCTGATCCACGGCTTCGCCAACATGACGGCGGTCAGCCGCTCAGCCCGGGCGGCTATGTCAGAGGCCGCGGGCGCCCTGCGCATGGGCCTGGCCTAACGTTCCGCTGCGACTTATCTCTGACATACAGGGATAAGTCGCAGCGGGGCGGAGTTACTCGTACTGCAGCGCCTCCAGGACATCTAGGCGCGAGGCGCGACGAGCCGGGGCAATTGCCGCGATCACGCCGGCTATCGCGGCGAAGACGAGCAGGCCGATCAGCGTCCCGATCGGGTAGGAGAGGGTGAAGCCCTCGTCCTTCAGCGGCTGGGCGATCAACGCCGCGAAGATCACGCCGAGCACCATGCCGAGGATCGCGCCGATCAGGGCCGTGATCACCGCCTCGTAGCGAATCATCGTCCGCACCTGGCGGCGGGACATTCCAATCGCGCGCAGCATCCCCAGCTCCCGAGTGCGCTCATGGATAGAGAGCGCCAGCGTGTTGGCGATTCCGAACAGGGAGACGATCACGGCCAACCCGAGCAGGGCGTAGATCAACCCCAACAGCTGGTTGACCTGGTCTTCCTGATTCTGCTTCAGCTCCGCTTGGTTGAGAACGTCCGCGGTCGGGAAAGCGCGATCCATTGCCGCTGTGATCGCCGCCTGCACTCTGTTCGCGTCCGCTCCCGGCGCCAGCTTGACGAAATCGAAGACATCATCGGTCTGGTCGAATTCGGTCGCCATCAAGCGCTGCGTGACGAGGGCGCTGCCGAGCAGGTCGGCGTTGTCCTCGAACTCGCCCACCACTCTGAGAGTGGGGCGCTTGCCGATCTGGGTGAGGAAACGGACCCGGTCCCCCAGCTCGAAGCCGTTGGAGGAGGCGAAGGACTTGTCGAGGATCACCTCTCCGTCGGTGAGGCGACGCAGCGTCGCCGGGCTTCCCTCCGTCCAGTCGATGGTCAGCACTCTGCCGGCGTCGCGGCCAAGTGCCGAAATCCGCGGCTTGCCCGAAGCGCCCTCCACCTTCGCCTGGGTGGCGCGCAGGGTGGAGACCGTCTCCACCCCGGGAATATGACGAGCCGTCGCCGCGGCGCCAGGGGAGATCGGCGAGAAGCCGTCGCTGTTCTGGATCACCAACTCCCCCTGGAAGCTGTCGTCGATCGCGCTGGCGATCGAGCCCTTGATTCCGGCGGCGAAAACGGTGACAAAGGCGACCACGGCGAGGCCGATCATCAGCGCCGCCGCGGTAACCGCCGTGCGAGCGGGATTGCGCTGGGTGTTCTCGCGAGCGAGGCGCCCGGTCAGCTTGCGCATGCGCTGCAGCGGCCAGCCGGCGATTGAGGCGAGCGGCCGCACCAGCCGCGGACTGAAGAGGGAGACGCCGAGGACGACCGCGACCGCGCCGGCACCCATCAACCCCGCCGCCTCGCCTCCGCCGGCGCCACCGAAGAGTCCGATCAGGACCATCGCCATGCCGGCGACACCGAGCAGGACCGCCAGCCCCGCGTAGACGGCCCGGCGGCGGCGACTGACCGGAATCTCCAGCGCTTGCAGCGCCGCGATCGGCGGCACCCGGGTGGCGCGCAGCGCCGGCACGAACGAGGAGACGAGAGTGACGAGAATGCCAATCGTGAAGGCGGCGACGATGGTTCGGTCCTTCAGCACCAGCGCCGTCGTCGGCAGGTCGATGCCGATCGCTACGAAGAGAGCGTTCAGCCCCTTGGCGATGCCGAAGCCGGCGGCGAGTCCGAGCACGGCGCCAAGCAGGCCAATCGCCAGCGCCTCGACCACGACCGTGGTGAGGATCTGCCCGCGCCCGGCGCCGAGCGTGCGCAGCATCCCGAACTCGGTGATCCGCTGGGCGACGGTGATCGAGAAGGTATTGAAGATCAAGAAGGCGCCGACGAAAAGGGCCACGAAGGCAAAGACCAGCAGGGCGATGCGGAGGAAGCCGAGGTTGTCGCGGATCTGGTCAGAGGAGCGGTTGGCGTTCTCCTCTGCGGTTTCGACTCGGACGGAGGGGGGAACGACGCGCTGGATCCGCTCTTTGAGCGTCGCCGCCGAAACGCCCGACTGGGCCGCAACCGAGATCTGGTCGAAGCGCCCGCGCTTGCCGGTGATCCGCTGCGCCTCCCCCAGGGTCACCTGGGCGATGCTGGCGCCGCCAAAGGAAGTGTCGCCGAGCTTGGTTAGGCCGACCAGGCGATAGCTCTTGACGCGGCTGACCGAGGCGAGTCTGATCGTGTCACCGACCCCGATCCCGGCTTCATCCGCCGCCGACTGGTCCAACGAGGCCTCGTCGGGTGAGCGTGGCGATCTCCCCTCTACATATGTGAGCGACTCCAATTCGCCGGGCATGGTCGAAGAGATGAACTTCGGTGAAAATCTCGAGCCGATCGCATCGCCTCTGGCGTCAAAGAACCCGCCCGGAGTGAAGATCGCGCCGGCGGCGAGTCTCACCCCCGGGGTTCTTCTTACCTTCGGCAACAGGGCGGCGCTGAAACTTGGAATCTCACCCGTATCCTGCTCCACCGCATCTCTGGCCGTGACGACGACGCTCGTCCCTTTCAGCGAGTCGCTGAAGATCTCGTCGAAGGCGGCGAAGGTGGTGTCGGTGAGGATGTAGGTGCCGGCGACGAAGGCGACGCCGATCACGACCGCCAGGGTCGTGGTGAAGGCGCGGAACTTGCGCGCCCAGAGGCTCTTGACCGCGAGGCCGGTCACCTGCTTAATCGATCTGCTTCATCAGCTCGATCACCTCGTCCGCGGAGCCGGGCGCCTCGTCGTGGACGAGCTGCCCGTCGCGGAGGGTGATCAGCCGGTCGGCGTGGGCGGCGGCAACCGGATCGTGGGTGACCATCACCACCGTCTGGCCGAACTCATCGACCGCCCCCCGCAGCAAGTTCAGAACATCGCCGCTCGCCTTCGAGTCAAGGTTGCCGGTCGGCTCGTCGGCGAAGACGACCGCGGGTCTGGAGACGAGGGCGCGGGCGACCGCGACCCGCTGCTGCTGGCCTCCGGACAGCTCAGAGGGACGGTGGGTGCGCCGGTCCTCGAGCCCGACCGTGCCGATCAGCTGATCCACCCAGGCGTCGTCGGGCTTGCGACCGGCGATCGAGAGCGGCAGCACCAGGTTCTCTTCCGCGGTCAACACCGGCAGCAAGTTGAAGAACTGGAAGACGAAGCCGAGCTTGTCGCGGCGCAGCTGGGTCAACTCACCGTCGTCGAGCGCGGTTACCTCGACGCCATCGAGGGTGACGGTGCCGGAGGTTGGCTTGTCGAGCCCAGCGAGGATGTGCATCAGAGTCGACTTGCCCGAGCCCGACGGGCCCATGATCGCGGTGAAGCGCCCACGCTGGAAATTGGTGCTGACTCCCGCCAGCGCGTCGACCGCGGCGGCACCCTCGCCGTAGCGGCGGGTCACCTCGCTCGCGGTCACTACCTGCGTCGCTGTCTGTGTCTCGCTCATTTGCGCACCGTATCGAGAGCGGTGCGTTGGGCCTATCCCGGCAGGGGTTCCGCTTAACTTTTTCGAGCCGCGTTTGCGGCTGTCCGCGATGACCGGCTACGAAAAAGTACAAGACGCTCCACCCCTACCGGGATAGGCCCAATAGCCTGAGCCGCCGAATGGCGCTCGCGGACAACTTCGACGGGTTTCTGGTCGACCTAGACGGTGTGGTGTGGGAAGGCTCCGAGATGGTGCCGGGAGCTGTCGAGGCCCTGGGGAAGCTGCTTGCGGAGGGGACGGAGATTGTGTTCGTCACCAACAACTCGGTGAAGAAGCCCTCCGCCTATGCCGCGCGCCTGCGCGATGCGGGAGTTGAGATTGCGGACGATCGGGTTGTGACGGCGGGGGCCGCGACCGCCAGACTCGCCGCGGAGGCAACCGGGCACGACGGCACGGCCTTCGTGATCGGGGCGCCCGGTTTCAAGGAGGTCATTGCGGGGACCGGGCTGAGGTTGCTGGAGGGGGAGGAAGCCCACGGCGCCGACGCGGTGCTCGTCTCCGGCCACCGCGAATTCGACTACGCGGAGCTGGCGACCGCGACCCGCGCCCTGCAGGGCGGCGCGGCCCTGTTCGCCACCAGCCGCGACCCGACCCTGCCGATGCCGGGGGGTGCGTTGCCGGGCACGGGAGCGACCCTGGCGGCCGTCGAAACCGCCTCCGGGAAACGCGCCGCAATCGGGGGCAAGCCCGAACGCCACCTCTTCGACCTCGCCCTCAACTCGCTCCGCTGCGACTTATCTATGCATGACAGAGGTAAGTCGCAGCGGAACGCGAGGGTGGCGATGGTCGGCGATCGGATCGCCTCCGACATCGAGGGTGGGCGCAGGGCCGGGCTGGAGACGATCCTCGTTCTCAGCGGCGCCTCCTCGCGGGCGGACGCGGAGGCCGCCGACCCGCCCCCCGATCACGTCATCGACGATCTCGCCGCGCTGGTTCGGTGAGCGCCACCGCTGAAGCGGCGCCCCCCGTCGTCGCCAGGCCCGGCGCCGCCTTCGCCGGCATCTTCGCCGTCACCTTCTGCGGCCTGCTCGCGGTAGGCGCCGTCCTGCCGGTGTTGCCCCGCTACGTGCACGGGCCGCTCGACTCAGGCAACATCGCGGTCGGCGTCGTGGTTGGGTCCTACGCCGTCACCGGCCTGCTGCTGAGGCCCTTCGCCGGCCGCTTTGCCGACCGACGAGGTCGCAAGCCCGCGGTGTTGGTCGGATCGATCCTGGTCGCGGTGGCCGGCTTCATGTACCTGCTGCCGCTGGGAGTCGGGGGACTGATCGCCTCTCGCCTGGTGCTTGGCGCCGGTGAGGGAACGGTGTTCACCGCCGGCTCAGCCTGGATCGTCGACATCGCCCCGCCCGAACGGCGCGGACGCGTGATCGGCCTCTACGGCCTGGCGGTCTGGTCGGGACTCAGCGTCGGCCCCCTGGTCGGCGAGCTGATCCTTCATGCGGGCAGCTACACCGCAGTTTGGCTCTTCGCCGGCGCGGTGCCCCTGCTTGGGGCGTTGCTCGCCTTCCGGCTTCCCGACCCGTTTCGCCCGGCGCCAATCGCCGAGCACGAGCACCACCCGCTGATTGCGCGTGAGGCGGTGCGCCCCGGCATCGCCCTCGCCCTCGCCTCGATCGGCTACGCGACCGTCGCCGCCTTCGTCGTCCTCCACTTGGATGCTCGCGACGTCGGTCACGGGGCGACGGTGTTCGGAGCCTTCGCGACGATGGTTGTCTTGACCCGCCTGATCGGCGGTGACCTCCCGGATCGGATTGGCCCCAAGCGGGTCGCGTTCGTCGCCGCCCTGGTCGAGGCGGTGGGACTGGCGACGATCGCGCTCGCCCACAGCCTGCCGGTCGCGCTGCTGGGAGCACTCGCGATGGGTGCCGCTTTCTCCCTCCTCTACCCCTCGCTGTCGCTGATCGTCGTCGGCCGCGTGCCGGAGACGCGGCGCGGGGCGGCGCTCGGCACCTTCACTGCCTTCTTCGACGCGGGCGTCGGCCTCGGCGCGCCGCTGGCCGGTATCGCTGCGGCGCTGGTCGGCTACGAAGGAGCCTTCCTCTTTGCCTCGCTCTTCGGGCTGGTTTCAGCGGCGACGATCGCGCTGGCGATCAGCCGCCGCGCTCGCTGACCAGCAGCGTCTGCACGGCACGGCCAAGCCGACCTCGACCATCGGAGAGCTCTGACTCGGCGGAGCCGATCCCGTTCTCACGAGGCCGGGTGACCGCGTCGACGCAGATCCACTCCCCCTGGGGCATGCGCTCGAGGTGAACGGTCAAGTCGACATTGATGAAGAGGTAGCGGCGATAGTCGAGGACCGCGCTGATCCCGTTGCCGACGTCGGCGGCGATCAGGGTGCGCTGCAAGGGAGAGGGCTTTTCCCCAGGGACCAGCGGGTGGCGCATCCGCAGCCAGGCGAGCGCCGGGCCGGACTCGAGAAAGCCGCCCTCGATGAAGCTGACCTCCATCGCCGTGTGGTAGCCGACGTCTTGACCGGTGGGAAAGAAGCCGACGCCCGAGCCATGCTCGGGGCCGGGGGGCGGTGGAGGCAGCTCTGCGACCTCAGCGGGCAGATCGACCGCCGCCGTGCGAAGCCGCCAGGCGGTGGCGCGCATCAGCTCTTCGCCGGAGTCGTCGCTGAGGGAGGCCTCGATCAGCTGCACCCGGCGACCGGGGCGCAGGATCTTGGCACTCACCCGCAGCGGCGCGATCGGCACCGAGCGGAGAATCTCGAAGGTAACGCGGCCGACCTGGAACTCGCCGGCGTCAGGCAGCTGCTCAATCTCGCGACCGAGCAGCGCAGCGGGGGGGCCGGCATGCTGGGCGCCTGGGTCCCATGGACCGCGGGTCAGCTCGGTCGCTGCCCAGCGGTCGTCATCGAACACATAGAAAGACTCGGACACGGCGGCATCCTAAGCCGCGGCCGACCCCCCAAGCGGTTCAGCCGGCCGGCGTGGCGGCGGAAGCGCCCGCGAGCTGAGTCTCGGCGGAGACGACGGAGGCACCCGCGAGCCCCGCGCGACCCCGCGCGACCGGGCGGCTGCGAGTGCTGCCGCAGTGCGAGCCGAAGTGCTGCGTCCAAACGTGGGTGCTGGAGCGATCGGCGAGATTGCCCACCTGAAGGCCGATCCCGATCTGGGTGAACGAGCCGAGGATGTTCTCCCGGTGGGCGGGGGACAGCATCCAAGCCTTGAAGATCGCCCGAACCGTTCCGAGGTCGCCGGTCCCCCAGGCAAGGTTCTCGCCGACCCGCCAGCAATGCCCCGAGAGGTATCCGGTCCGGTCCATCCAGAAGGTGAAGTCCCGGCCGCACGCGGAGTGGCTGAAGCTGTTGCAACGAAGGATGTCATCCGACTTCGCGGAGGCCGATCGATCGAGCGAGGTGGTGTCGCCGAGAGTCCCGCGGCCGACACTGCGACGGGCGAAGTTGGTCATGCAGTTCATCGCCTCTTCCTGGACCAGCGCGGGAGCGTTGAGCTCGTCCTGGTTGGGGCACACCGACGGGGGAGCCATCAGCTGCTGCAGATCCACCGCGCCTGCGGTGGGCGCGAACACGGCGAGCAGAAGAGCCGTGGTGGCGAGAAGGATGGCTGTGAGAGTTTTGCGTTCCACGCTTCTTCTCTCGCCACATCCACCGCATCCTTTGCGGCTGCTGCTCGTATTGGACGCTTGTATGAGTGAGGGCTTGCCCTACCCTTGACATATGTCCAGAATCGAGAAATCCGATCAGGAATGGCGCGACCAGCTCACGCCTGAGCAATACGAGGTGACCCGCAAGGCCGGCACCGAACGTGCCTTCAGCGGCCCCTATGTCGAAGAAAAGTCCGACGGCATGTATTGCTGCGTCTGCTGCGGTACCGAGCTGTTCTCCTCGGACACGAAGTTCGACTCCGGTACCGGCTGGCCCAGCTTCACCGAGCCGGCCAACTTGGAGCAGGTCGAGCTGCGCCCCGACAACAGCCTTTTCATGCGCCGCACCGAGGTCGTCTGCAAGAGCTGCGACGCCCACCTGGGGCACGTCTTCGACGACGGGCCGGGACCAAACGGGCAGCGCTACTGCATCAACGGCTGCGCCTTGGAGCTAAAGCCCGGCTCTCAGGCCGAGCCACCGGCGCCCAAGTAACTGAACTTCACCGCCAGCGCGACCGCCTCGGTCCGGGTGTCGACCTCGAGCTTGGCGATCGCGTTGCGGACGTGGGTGTGAACCGTGGCCGGGCTGAGCGAGAGGCGCTCCGCGATCTCTTTCACTCGTAGGCCCTCGGCCAGCAACTCGAGAATCTGACGCTCACGCGGCGAGAGATCGAGCAGCTTCTCGACCTCCGAAGGCTTACCGCCGGCGAAGTCGCCGCCGAGGAAGGTTCCCCCTCCCGTAACCGCTTTCACCGCCTTGGCGATGTCCTCCGCGGGCGCCGACTTCAATACGTAGCCGGAGGCGCCGGCCCGCAGCGCCAGCGCCAGCAGGTCCGGCTGAGCGTGGGCGGTGAAGATGATCACTTTGGTTCGCGGTCGGACCTTGAGCACTTCCTTGGTCGCCTCGATCCCATCGCGCTTGGGCAGCTCGACGTCAATGATCAGGACGTCGGGCTCCAGCTCCTTGACGACATCGACGACATCGCGACCGTCGCCGGCTTCGCCGACGATCTCAACGATGCTTGAGTTGGCCATGCGGCCCTTGATCGCTTCGCGGACGATTTCATGGTCGTCGCAAAGGACCACCCGTCTCGCTTCTCGGACGCCCGTGCTCACGGCGCGATCCTCTCAGGAGCACCGTACGAATGCAAAATATTGGGTAGCGTGAATCCGCCGTCCCGTTCCTGGCGATTCTCGATCAGGGCGATCATCGTCCGGCCCACGGCCACCGCGGTGCCGTTCAGCGTATGCGCCGCGAGGGGGGGCTCTCCGTCAGCCGGCCGATACCGACAACCGAGGCGACGCGCCTGGTAATCGGTCGTGTTGGAGCAGGAGGTCAGCTCGCGATAGCGCCCCTGGCTGGGAATCCACGCCTCGCAGTCAAACTTGCGCGCGGCGGAGGGGCCAAGGTCACCGATCGGGATGTCGACCACGCGATAGGGAATCTCCAGCTCGCTGAGCAACGCTTCCTCGATCGCGAGGATGCGCTCGTGCTCCGCCGCCGAGTCGCCCGGCTCGACGAAAGAGAACATCTCCACCTTGTCGAACTGGTGGACGCGGAAGATGCCGCGCGTGTCGCGCCCGGCGGCGCCCGCCTCGCGGCGGAAGCAGGATGAGAAGCCGGCGTAGCGGCGGGGCAGCGCCCCCGGCTCGAGGATCTCGCCCGCGTGCAGGGAGGCAAGCGCCACCTCTGAGGTGCCCGCAAGGTAGAGACCATCTTCAGGGATGGAGTAGATCTGCTGCTCGGTGTCTGGCAGGAATCCGGTGCCGAAGAGCGCCTCTTCGCGAACCAGCACCGGCGGGATCACCGGCTCGAAACCTTGGGCCGAAAGACGGTCCATCGCAAAGCGGACGAGGGCCAGCTCCAACATCACCAGGTCGCCCTTCAAGTAAGCGAAGCGAGAGCCGGAAAGCCTCGCGCCGGCCTCCATGTCGATCAGACCCAGAGCGGCCCCAATGTCCAGATGGTCGCGCGGCTCAAAGTCGAACTCCGGACGCTCCCCCACCTCGCGCAGGGCGACCGCATCCTCCTCGGCCTCGCCGTCGGGGGCGGCGGGATCAGGCAGGTTGGGGAGCGATGCGACGACCCGCTCAAGCTCTACGTCCACTTTTTCCAGCTCGGCTCTGCCGGACTCGATCTTCTCCTTCAGGGCCGCGACCTCTTCGATCAGCTCCGGCGCGTCGCCGCCTGCCTGCTTCGCCTCGCCGACCTTCTTTGAGAGGGACTTGCGCTCGGCCTGCGCGTTCTCGATCTGCGGCAACAGCTCGCGCCGGCGCGCGTCCAGCGCCAGCAGCTCATCGACGCGGTCGGCGGCTCCACGCCGCGCCAGGGCCGCCTTGACCCGCTCAGGTTCGGAGCGGATCAGCTTCAGGTCAAGCATGGTGCCCCCGGACTAGGGAGAGTCGCCTGGGCGCGGTGAAGTCTCGGCGTCTTGCCCCGCGTACTTGGCGACAAAGCGCGCCAGCTCCTCGGCCTCGCGGCCGACGACGATGTTCTGGGGCATGATCGCTCCGGAGAAACCACCGTTCTGAATCGCGAAGAGGGCATCCTCATAGGTCTCGGTTCGCTGATTGAGGTTCGGCCCCTGCACCCGCTCGCCGCGATTGCCGCTTCCCTGCGTTCCCGCGGCGCTCAGCGTGTGGCAACCGGAGCAGTGGGTGGCGAAGAGGACCGCCCCGTTGTGGTTCGGGTCGCTGGAGGAAACGGTGATTCCCTCCTCCCCGAAGCCACAGGCAGCGAGCCCGAGAGCGGAGGAAACCGCCAGAGCTGTGATCCAAACTGGGCGCACGCGGCGCGCATCATATTGTCCCGACCAGCGATGAGTCCCCCCGACCCCAATCGCTTCCGCGCGGCGATGGGCTCACTGCCCACCGGCGTCACCGTGGTGACCGCCAACGGACCCGCCGGTCCAGCCGGCGCAACCGCCAACGCGGTCAGCTCACTTTCCCTGGACCCGATGCTGATGTTGGCCTGTCTGGACCGTGGCTCACGCACCCTGCTGGCGGTGCAGGCGGCCAACCGATTCGCCGTCAATGTCCTTCATGCAGGACAGGAGAGCATCGCCCGCGCCTTCGCCACAAAGGCCCCGCCGGCCGACAAGTGGGCGGGGGTCGAGTGGGGCGACCGCGACGGCATCCCGGCGATCGACGACGCCCTCGCCTGGGTCGCCTGCGACCTGCGCGACGTGATCGCCGGCGGCGATCACGTCATCGTCACCGGCGAGGTGACCGCCCTGACAACCAGCGAAGGCGCGCCACTGGTCTTCCACGAAGGCCGCTACCGCCCCCTCCCTCCGGGCTGATGGACGGGCCGAGCAAGCGCTGGAGTTTGAGCGGGCGCAACGACGAAGGCGACGAAGCCTGGCTGATCCGAGGCATCTCCCAGAAGCTCTATCGCTGCCCCGGCTGCCACGGCGAGGTTGAGATCGGCGCCGACCACACGATCGTCCAGTACGTCCGCCGCCTCGGCGGCACCGACCACCACCACTGGCACAGCCGCTGCGCCGAGGAGATCCTCATCCCGCAGCTGATCGGCTTGCGGAAAGTCCCCGCCGCCGAGTCCTCCCGCTCCAAGCTCGAAGCCCGCGGGCGAAAGAAGTCCGGCCAACGCGACCGGCGCCGACGCTGACTAGAGAAGAGAGACGTTGTACTCGTGCAGTCTCTTCTGCCCCGCGGTTCGGCGGCTGGGTGGAAGCGGGGCGTCGATGCCGACGCTCTTGAGCGCCTCGATGTAGGCGATGTCCTCGCGCAGGACCGCCGCGGCGCGGGCGGAATCGAGCGGCTCGCCGTGGCCGGGGACGACGGACTCGGACTTCTCAACGAAAGGCTCGAGCCGATGCAGGGTTTCGAGGAATCCGTCGATGGAGCTGCTCGGCGACAGCTCCGGGATCGCAGCGGGTGAGAGGTAGTCGCCGCAGACGAGAACGCTCGCCCAGGGGATCCAGATCGCCGTGCCGTCGGAGGTGTGCCCGTCGGCCGGGTGCAGCTCCAACTCGCGCTCGCCGAGCTCGCAACGGCCGGGCACGGGCAGCGCCTGCACGCCGGAGAGCGAGAGCGGCGAACGCTCGATCAAGTACTCCTCGTCGAAGTCGCGCAGCTCGCGCTGGGCGGCGCCGGGCTCGGCGGCGAGGCGGGCCGCGGTGGTCTCACCGCAGCCGATCGAGGCCTCCGGGTAGGCGTATCGTCCGAGCAGGTGGTCCCAGTCGGCGTGGGTGACGAGCAACCCCGCGATCGGGAAGCCGGCCCCCTCCAGGATCTTTGGCAGCGCCTCCAGCTCCTCCGGCAGGATCGGCGAGTCGATCAGGAACGCTTCATCGCCGGCGCGGACGGCGGTGCAGGTCGTCTGCCAGATCGCCCCAACCGCGACGACGACATCCTCGTGAACGGCGAACGTGCGCATGGCTAAAAGAGGTGCCCGCTGGTGCCCGCCGCTCGCAGGGCGAGAAAGAAGATAACTCCGCAGCTGACGGCCATGATCCCCATCTCACGCCGGACTATGGCGAGGGCGAGGGACTGTTGGGTCTCGGAGGGAAGCGACTCGAAGTCAACGTCGCCAAGCTCCCGCTCGGCGGCGCCGGCACGGGCGCCCTCGGCAATAAAGGAGACGACGAGGGGGAGGATCCCGTACAGGTAGTGGAGGTCGTCGGGGGCCTCGTGGTTGGTGAAGACCAGCAGGCCTCCCAACATCACCTGGAGGAAGACCGAGGCCTGGGCGGCACGGAGCAGGTACCAGAACGGGACCGAAGCGCGGTCGCGAAACCAAGCGATTCCGCCAACCGCACCGGCAGCGAGGTTCAATACCAGAACCGCGACGCCGGTGACCAGGTGGACTTCGGCCATCCTATATCCGCCTTAAAGGGTCGGAATTCGGCTTCCTGATGCGGAATAACACTATGTAGCAAGTTGTCACAAGGTGGGTGTATAACGCACCCTGCGGTGCTCAAGAGCTACCTACCGATACTCGTCTTCGGATTCCTCGGCCTCACGGTCGGGAGCGCCTTCGCGATGCTCAACCACGTGATCGGGCCGAAGCGCCCGAAGCGCCCGACGGCAGCGAGCCGCCGCCAGGACGAACCGTACGAGTCGGGGATCCCGGTCGAGGCGATGCGCGGTTTCCGCTTCGGGATCAGCTTCTACCTGGTCGCGATGCTTTTCATCCTCTTTGACATCGAAGTCGTCTTCCTCTACCCGGTCGGGGTGATCCTCAAGGGTGCGGACAGCGTCTTCATCCTCGGCGAGCTGATCACCTTCGTCGTCCTGCTGATGGTCGCCTTCGTCTACGTCTGGCGCAAGGGAGCCCTCGATTGGAAATAGAACGCCAGACACTTAGAGGGAAGGGACTGCGCGCCCGCGACATGCTGCGCGGCGACCTCGAGGGAGAGGAGCTGGAGCGCTACGTCGAGGAACGGGTCGTGACCACCCGCTTCGAGGACATGCTCAACTTGGCGCGCTCGAACGCGATCTTCCCGCTCACTTTTGGCCTTGCCTGCTGTGCGATTGAGGGCATACCGATGGCGGCCGTTACGGCCCGATACGACATTGGCCGCTTCGGCGCGGAGGCCGGACGCGCCTCACCGCGCCAGGCGGACCTGATCATTCTCTCGGGCCGGGTCTCGATCAAGATGGCGCCGGTCATCCGCCGCCTCTACGACCAGATGCTGGAGCCGAAGTGGGCGATGTCGATGGGCGCTTGCTCCTCCAGTGGCGGCATGTTCGCCAACTACGCGGTTGTGCAGGGCGCCGACAAGTTCATGCCGATCGACATCCACGTCCCCGGCTGCCCGCCGCGGCCGGAGGCGGTCCTCTACGGCTTCAACAAGCTGCAGCGCAAGATCCAGGGCAATCCAGACCAGGGCTGGCGGCAGCGCTACAACGCCGCCGGTACCGAGGAATGGGCGCGCGGCGGGCCGACGAGCGAGCCAAGTCCCGAAGCGGCAGAGGCTTACGAGAGGGCCAGGGGGTTGATCCGTGCCTGATGCTCCGGGTCTCGAGCTGATCCGGGGGGAAATCGAGCAGGACCACCCTGGCGCCGTGCTCGACACCGTCTTCGATCGCGGCGGAGCAACGCTTGTCGTCGACCCGGCGCAGGTGCTGGACGTCCTGCGCTGGCTCCGCGACGCCCCGGGCCAGGGCTACGCCTTCCTCTCAAGCCTCCACGCCGCCGACTACCTGCCGGCCTCCCCTCGCTTCGGCGTCCACTACGAGCTCCTGAACCGCGATCGAGTGGAACGGCTCCGCGTAAAAGCGATGCTGGCTGACCCCGGCGAGGACGCCCTCCCGGAGATCGACTCCTGTGTGGAGTTGTTCCCGACCGCTGAGTTTCAGGAGCGGGAGGCCTACGACTTCTTTGGGATTGTCTTCAGAGGTCACCCCGACTTGACTCGCATCCTGCTCCCAGACGATTACGTTGGCTGGCCGCAACGGCGGGACTTCCCGGTGGGCGGAGAGCCCGTGACCTTCACTCACAACGAGGGCGATCGTGGCTGAACTGGTCGAGGATCGCACCACCGAGGTAATGACGGTCAACATCGGGCCGCACCACCCGGCGACCCACGGGGTGCTGCGGCTGATCGTCGATCTCGAAGGTGAGGTGGTCCGAGACCTGAAGCCGGTGATCGGCTACGTCCACACCGGGATCGAGAAGTCCTGCGAGGACAAGAGCTACTGGAAGGTCATCCCCTTCGTCGAGCGGATGGACTACCTCTCCTACTTCTTCCAGATGGAGGCCTTCTGCGGCGCGGTCGAGCGGCTGGTCGAGCTGGAGATCCCGGAGCGGGCGAGATACCTGCGGGTGATCTTCCTCGAGCTGAACCGGATCCACTCCCACCTGGTCTGGCTGGGGACGACGGCGCTGGACCTCGGCGCGATCTCGATGCTCTGGTACTGCTTCCGCGAGCGCGACAAGATCCTCGACCTGTTCGAGATGGCGGCCGGACAGCGGATGCACACCCGCTACTTTCAGGTCGGCGGGGTGGTCGAGGACATTCCGCTCGGCTTCGAGGCCAAACTGCGCGCCTTCGTCGAGGACATGCCGACGCGCGTGGAGCAGTACCAGGCGATGCTCGACCGCAACGAGATCTTCCTGCAGCGGACGAAAGGCGTCGGCACCGTCCCGCGCGAGCGGCTCTTGGAGCTGGGCGTGACCGGGCCGCTGCTGCGCGCCGCGGGCGAGCCCTGGGACCTGCGCAAGGCCTTCGACTACCTCGCCTATCCCGATTTCGACTTCAAGATCCCGGTCGGCACGGTCGGCGACGGCTACGACCGCTACCGGGTGCGGATGGCGGAGATGGTCGAGTCGACGCGGATCATCGAGCAGGCGCTCGACGGACTGCCCGAGGGGCCGCACATCGCTGACGACCGTAAGTACGTGCTGCCGCCGCGCTCGGAGCTGTCGACCTCGATGGAGTCACTGATCCACCACTTCAAGCTGGTTACCGAGGGCTTCCGGGTCGGCCCGGGCGAGATCTACTACTCGATCGAGTCGCCGCGCGGGGAGCTGGGCTGCTTCGTCCTCGCCGACGGCTCCTCGAAGCCCGCCCGTGTGCACTTCCGCGACCCCTCCTTCGTCAACCTGCAGGCGTTCAGAGAGATGGCGGTCGGCAGTTACGTCGCCGACATGATCGCCAGCCTCGGAATGCTGGACCCGATCCTCGGCGGGGTGGACCGGTGAGCGAGCTGCCGATCGACAAGGCGCTGACCGAGGGACGAGTTCCGGATCGCAATCCCGAGGGTGTTCCCGAGCTTCATGAGGTTGCGTGCCCCGACGAGCTGCGCGAGCACATCGAGACGCTGATGGGGCGCTATCCCGACCGCAGATCCGCCTCGATCCCCGCTCTTTGGGCCGTGCAGCGTTTGTACGGGTGGTGCACGCCGGAAGGGATCCGCCAGGCAGCCGCGGTGATGCGGGTGACTCCCGCCTACCTGGAGTCGGTCGCCAGCTTCTACGACCTGCTCCACACCGAGCCGGTCGGCACCCACAAGGTCGCGGTCTGCACCAACATCAGCTGCTGGATGCGGGGCGGGGACGAGCTGCTCGACGCCTTCCGCGCCGCCGCCGAGGGGCAGCAGGACGTCTTCGTCACCGGGTTCGAGTGCCTGGGCGCCTGCGACATCGCCCCGATGGCCTCGATCAACGAGCGCTACTTCGGCCCGCTGGAGGGCGAGGACGCGGCGACGGCGATCGAGCAGTTGGCGGCGGGCGGCGAGGTGCTGCCCGAGAAGGCGCTGGGCAAGCGGCCGTTGGCGGGAGGCCCCGATGCCTGAGACGCGGGTACTGCTCAAGCACGCCGACGACCCGGCGCTACGCACGCTCGCCGGTTACGAGAGATACGGCGGCTACGCCACCCTGAAAAAGGCCTACCGCGAGATGGAGGCCGACGAGGTGCTGACCGAGCTGGAGAACTCCGGCTTGCGCGGCCGCGGCGGCGCCGGCTTCTCGATGGGCAAAAAGGCCTCCTTCCTGCCCCGCGGGGAGATGCAGAAGTACCTCTGCTGCAACGCCGACGAGTCCGAGCCCGGCGCCTTCAAGGACCGCGAGCTGATGCAGAAGAACCCACACCAGCTGATCGAGGGGATCGCGATCGCCGCCCTTGCCGCCGACGCCGGCCATGCCTTCATCTTCATCCGCGGCGAGTACGACCTGCAGGCCGACATCCTCGACGCCGCGGTCGCCGAGGCCTACCAGGCGGGCTACCTCGGCAGAGACATTCTCGGCACCCACCGCGATCTGGAGCTGGTCGTCCACCGCGGCGCCGGCGCCTACATCTGCGGCGAGGAGACGGCGCTGCTCGACGCGCTCGAGGGCAAGCGCGGCAACCCGCGGCTGAAGCCTCCGTTCCCCGCCGTGCAGGGCCTCTACGGCGGGCCGACACTGATCAACAACGTCGAGACGCTCTCCAACGTGCCGGGGATCGTCGCCAACGGCTCCGACTGGTTCAAGGGCTTTGGCACCGAACAGTCGCCGGGCACCAAGGTCGTCTCGGTCTCCGGCTGCGTCCAGCGCCCCGGCAACTACGAAGTCGAGCTCGGCGTGCCGACGCGGGAGTTGATCTACGACCTGGCGGGCGGGCCGGCTGACGGTCGCGATGTGAAGGCCTTCTATCCCGGCGGCTCCTCCTCCCCAGTCCTGACCCCGGCCGAACTGGACCTCCCCTACAGCTTCGAGGCGATGGCCGAGGCGGGCTCGATGCTCGGCTCCGGCTCAATCATCGTCGCCGACGACGAGGTGTCGATCCCGCACATGGCGCTGCGCACGGCGCGCTTCTACCACCACGAGTCCTGCGGCAAGTGCACTCCCTGTCGCGAGGGGACCAACTGGACGGTGAAGATGCTCGAGCGCGTCGTCCGCGGCGAGGCGACGCCGATGGACCTCGACATAGTCGCTTCGGTGCAGGAGAACATCATCGGCCACTGCCTCTGCGTGCTCGGCGACTCGATGGCGATGCCGGTCGGCGCGATGGTCCGCAAGTTCCGGCAGGAGTTCGAAGACGTAATCGTCGAAGCCGGGCGCGAGGCGGTGCCGGCGTGAGCGCCAGAGCAGTGACCCTGATCATCGATGGGCGCGAGGTAAGCGCGATCGAGGGCGAGATGCTCCACGACGCGGCCAAGCGCGGCGACGTCGAGATCCCGGTCTTCTGTTACGAGCCGAAGCTGGGTGAGCCGGTCGGCGCCTGCCGCATGTGCCTGGTCGAGATCGAGGGAATGCCGAAGCTGCAGACCTCCTGCTCGACGCCCGTCCGCGACGGCATGGTCGTCAATACCCAGACCGACCAGGTCAGAGGCGCGCAGAGCGCCGTGGTCGAGTTCCTCCTCGTCAACCACCCGCTCGACTGCCCCGTCTGCGACAAAGGCGGCGAATGCCCGCTGCAGGACATTTCGATGGGATGGGGCCCTGGGAAAAGCCGGATGACGGACCAAAAGCGGCACTTCCAGAAGCCGATCGAGCTGAGCCCGCTGGTCGCAATCGACCGCGAGCGCTGCATCCTCTGTTACCGCTGCGTGCGCTTCAGTCAGGAGGTTGCCGAGGACGAGCAGCTACAGCTTCTGGAGCGCGGCGACCGCACCTTCGTCGGCACCTTCGACGACCGCCCCTACATCGCCCCCTTCCACGGCAACATCACCGACCTCTGCCCGGTTGGCGCGCTGACCAGCTACACCTACCGCTTCCGCGCCCGGCCCTGGGACATCGAGCAGGCCGGCTCGGTCTGCACGCTTTGCCCGAGCCAGTGCAACGTCAGCTTCACCGTCCGCGACGAGAAGGTGAAGCGGGTGGTGGCGCGCGACAACGTGGAAGTCGACGACGGCTGGCTCTGCGACCGCGGCCGCTACGGCTTTGAGATGTTCGCCGCCGAAGAGCGAGTGATGGGCCCGCGACTGAAGGGCGGCGAGACCGACTGGGAAGACGCGATCGCGAAGGCGGCGGCGGGACTGAAGGCCGCCGAAGCCGCAAGCGCCGCGATCGTCGGCGACGCCTCCAACGAGGAGGGCTTCCTCCTCCAGAAGCTGACGCGCGAGGCGCTCGGCTCTCCGCACATCGACTCCCGCGCCTCCCGCGGGCCGAGCCGGGAAACGCTCCTGCGCCTCGCCGACCCGAGCATCTCCGCCCGCGTCAGCGACATCGACGACGCCGACGCGATCCTCGTAGTCGGCGTCGACCCCCTACACGGCTCCCCGATCCTCGACCTCCGCATCCGCAAGGCGATTCGCCGCAACGGCGCCAGGCTGGCGGTGGCGACCGACCGCCCCAGCGCCCTCGACTCCGGCGCGACCGCGGTCGCCCGTTACGCCCCCGGCGGCGCCACCCGCTTCCTCGCCGAGCTGGAGACCGCGTTCGGGCGCGCTGTCGACTTTGAGGTTGCTACTGCGACCCAAAAGTCCACAGCGCCGAGCCAGACCGCCGAAATCGCGGCAATTCTGAAGGGGGCAGGTTCGATCGTCGTCATCTGGGGGGAGCGGATCGGGCGCGAGGGGGAGAAGGCCGGTGCCGCCCTGCTCGACCTCGCCGCCGCTCTCGATCTCGCCGGGAAGGACGGCTCGGGTCTTCTGGAGATTCCGGAGAGCGCCAACGCCCGAGGGCTGCGCGAAGTCGGCTGCCTCCCGGACGCCGGCCCCGGCTTCGAGGAAACCGCCCCGGGCAAGAGCACCGAGGAGATCCGAGCCGCCCTCGAATCAGGCGAGCTCAAGTCCCTAATCCTCTTCGGCGTCGACCCGTTGCGCGACTTCCCGGACACGGAAGCTTGGAAACGAGCTCTCACAGCAGCCGACCACGTAGTGACCTTCTCGATGTTCGAGAACGCCACGACCGCAATCTCGGATGTCGTCCTCCCGCTCGAGTCTCACGCCGAAAAAGACGGCACCGTCACCCACCCCGACGGCCGCCTACAACGAGTCCGCCCCAGCGCCGCCCGTCCCGACCAAGTCCTCTCCAACCTGCTCGTCCTTGCTGAACTCTCGGCAGCTCTGGGCGACGAACACGGCATCGCTTCTCAGCCTTCAGCCTTGGCGGCAATCTCGGAAGCAGTCCCCTTCTACGCCGGGATCGAAGATTCCGAAATAGCAGGTAAGGGAGTGCGTTGGCAGGACCGCCCGGCAGCATCTTCTCTGCCCGACGCCGGGAGCAAGCCGCTGGAGCCGAATAAGGCAGGGGGGGTCGACTCGCCGGAAGACTGCGCTTTCGCCGAGGCGACCCCCCCTGCCTCCACCGCCCCAGGGACCAACGCCCACCCCTCTTCGGGGACACCGGCCCCTCTGGCATTGGGCACCTACCGAGACCTATGGGCCGGCCCGATCACAGAGCTGAACCCCCCTCTCCGCTTTCTCGAACCCCAGCAACGAGTGGAACTGTCTTTGGCGGACGCAGAGCGCCTGGACCTGAGGAGCGGCGACGAAGTAAGCGTGTCCCAGAATGGAACAAGCTTGCGCGCCCTGGTCGCGATCAAAGAACGCGTGAGCGAAGGGGTCTGCTTCTTGACCGAGGGCACCGCCGAAGGGAACGCCAACGCGCTGCTCAACGGCGGCCCGGTCGCGGTCGAGATCGAGAAGGTGGACGCGTGATCCCGTTCGCCGACACCAGCTACACCGAGGCGACCTGGGTGATGATCGTCAAGTCGCTGGTGATCTTCGGCGTGATCTTCGCGATCTTGCCGCTGATGACCGTGTTGGAGCGCAAGCTGATCGGCCGCTTCCAGCACCGCTACGGCCCCAACCGCGTCGGCCCCTTCGGCATCCTGCAGCCGCTCGCCGATGTCGGCAAGCTCCTCGGCAAGCAAGCCTTCCGCCCGGCGAACGCGATCCCGACGCTGTTCATCCTCGGCCCGCTGCTGCCGGTCCTCTCCGGCGTGCTCGCGCTCGCGATCATCCCCTGGGGCGATGTGCAGGACGGCGTCGGCCTCTACGGGATCGACGTCCCGATCGGCATCCTCTACTTCTTTGCCGTCGGCTCAATCGCGTTCTACGGGATGGTTCTCGGCGGCTGGGCCTCCGGCTCGAAGTACAGCTTCCTTGGAGCGATGCGCTCCGCCGCGCAGCTGATCTCCTACGAGGTGGCGATGGGCCTCGCCCTGCTCGGGGTGATCATGATGAGCGGCTCGCTCTCCCTGGTCGACATCGTCAAGTCACAGGGCGAGATGTGGTTCATCGTGCCCCAGATCGTCGGCTTCGTGATCTTCATGCTGGCCGGCTTCGCCGAGACCAACCGCTCGCCGTTCGACCTGCCTGAGGCCGACGCCGAGCTGGTCCAGGGCTTCATGACCGAGTACGGCGGGATGCGGTTCGGCAGCTTCCTCCTGGTCGAGTACATGGAGCTGATCGTCGTCTCCGGGATCGCGGCCGCGATGTTCCTCGGCGGCTGGATGGGGCCCGGCCCAAGCTTCCTCGACCCGATCTGGATGCTGGCCAAGATCCTCGTCTTGATCCTCCTCTTCATCTGGGTCCGGGCGACGCTGCCGCGCCTGCGCTACGACCAGCTGATGAGCCTCGGCTGGAAAGTCCTCCTCCCCCTGGCGACCCTCAACGTCCTGGTCACGGCGGTACTGGTGGTGGTCCTGTGAGCCCGAACGAAGGAGCGTCACGGTCTGGTTCTTCGCGACTGAGTGAGAGTGAACCAGTTATGTCAGGCGAGTTCCCTTACCTGAGAGATGAGGACGTGATCCAGGTCGAGCGCGGGCCGGAGCCCGGCGGAGTGCGCGGGGCGTGGCGCTCGGTGCGCGAGACCATGCGCGGGCTGAAGACAACGATGGCGCGGCTGATCGAGGGACCGCTGACGATCCAGTATCCGGAGGAGAAGACCCCGGTCTACCCGCGCTTCCGCGGCCGTCACAAACTCCACAAGTTCGAGGACACGGGGCTGGAGAAGTGCGTCGGCTGCTCGCTGTGCGCCGCCGCCTGTCCGGCCGACTGCATCCGCGTCGTCGCGGCGGAGAACATCCCCGGCGATCGCGTCTCGGCCGGCGAGCGCTACGCCGCCGTCTACGAGATCAACCTCTCGCGCTGCATCTTCTGCGGCTACTGCGAGATGGCCTGCCCGTTCGACGCGATCACGATGGGACACGACTACGAGATGGCCGACTACGACCGCTCCGACTTGATCTTCACCAAGGAGATGCTGCTGGCGGAGCCGATCGAGCGGACACCGCTTAAAGGCGAAGGCGAGTAATGGAAGAGGTCCTCTTTTTCGCGGCGGCGCTCGGCGCCCTGGGCGGCGCGATCGGCGTCGTCGCGATGCGCAACCCGCTCTTCGGCGTGTTGGCGCTGGTCGTCCACCTCTTCTCGCTGGCGGTCCTCTTCCTCCTGCTCAGCTCGGCCTTCGTCGCCGCCGCGCAGGTCGTCGTCTACGCGGGCGCGGTGATGGTCCTCTACGTCTTCGTCGTCGCCTATGTGGGGGACGACCACGAATCGGCCTGGGAGCCGATCCCGGGCCAGCGCTTCCTCGCGCCCCTGATGGGCGCCGCCCTTTTCATCGAGCTCTCGGTAGCGGTCCTCGCCTCCTCCCTCCTCGCCCTGGGAACCGAGGGTCCAAACGTCAAGGCGGGCTTCGGCGACCCGGCCGAGATCGGCCGCCTCCTCCTGGAACGCTTCCTGCTCCCCTTTGAGGCCTCGTCCATCCTCTTGCTGCTGGCTGCGGTGGGCGCGGTCGTGCTGGCCGCCCGGAGAGGGGAGGCGGCATGAACATCGAGTGGTACATCGTCCTCTCCAGCCTGCTCTTCGCAATCGGCGCGACCGGCATCCTCATCCGCCGCAGCCCGGTCGTGATCCTGCTCTGCCTGGAGCTGATGCTTAACGCCGGCAACCTCGCCCTGGTCGCCTTCAGCCGCATGGTCGGCAACCAGGAGGGTCAGGTCTTCGCGGTTGTCGTAATGGTCGTCGCCGCCTGCGAGGTCGTCGTCGGCCTCGGCCTGATCGTCGCGATCTTCCGCCGCAAGCTGCCGCTCGACGTCGATGACCTGAGGACGTTGCGCGGATGACCGCCACCGCTTGGGCCTGGCTCGTACTGCTCTTCCCGCTGGCCGGGTCGATCGTCATCGCCCTCGGCTACCGCGTGATCCCGGCGAAGGCGGCCGGCATCATCGGCACCGCCGCGATCGGCCTCGCCTTCGCCTGCGGCGTCGCCGCCCTGGTCAGCCTGCTGGGCGACGAGCCGGAGGCGCGCACGCACGCCTCCTCGCTGTGGGACTACGCCAGCGCCGCGGGGCTCGACATCAAGCTCGGCATCTACGTTGACCAGCTCTCGGTCTTCATGGTCCTCGTCGTCACCGGCGTCTCGACCCTGATCCACCTCTACTCGTTCGGCTACATGCAATCCGACGAGGGCTACCACCGCTTCTTCAGCTACCTCAACTTCTTCGTCTTCTCGATGCTGCTGCTGGTCCTCGCCGGCAACTTCGTCCTGCTGATCGTCGGCTGGGCCTTCGTCGGCTTCGCCTCCTACGCGCTGATCAGCTTCTGGTACCGGCGCGACGACCGCGACCGGCGCCGGGATGAAGGCGTTCGTGATCAACGTCGTCGGCGACATCGGCCTGGTCCTCGCCGCCTTCCTCATCTTCCGGGAGATCGGCAGCTTCGACTACGGCACCGTCTTCGCCAAAGCGCCCGAGGTCTTCCAGAGCGGCGAGTGGACGGTGACCGCGATCTGCCTGCTGCTGCTGGTCGGCGCCTTCGCCAAGTCGGCGCAGATCCCGTTCCACACCTGGCTGCCCGACGCGATGGAGGGCCCGACCCCGGTCTCCTCGCTGATCCACGCGGCGACGATGGTGACCGCCGGCGTCTATCTGATCGCCCGCACCCACGTCCTCTTCTACCTCGCCCCCACCGCCGCCGACATCGCCGCCTTCGTCGGCTTGGCGACGCTGCTCGTCGCCGGCACGATCGCGATCGCGATGACCGACTTGAAGCGGGCGATCGCCTACTCGACGATGAGCCAGATCGGCTACATGATCATGGGCGTTTCGATCGGCGCCTACGCCCAGGGCCTCTTCCATTTGATGACCCACGCTTTCTTCAAGGCGCTGCTCTTCATGTCAGCCGGATCGATCATCTCGGCGATGGCGAACCGCCAGGACATCGACCGGATGAGCGGCTTCTGGAAGGCGATGCGGTTCACCTCTCTGATGCTGTTGATCGGCGGCCTGGCGCTGGCCGCCTTCCCGCTCACCTCCGGCTTCTTCTCCAAGGACTCGATCCTCGCCTATGCCGAGGCGCGCGGCGGGATGTACACGTGGATGGCGATCGGCGGCTACGTCGGCGCCTTCCTCACCGCGCTCTATACCTTCCGACTGATCTTCCGGGTGCTGCCGGGGAAGCCCTGCGAGGAAGCGCAGCACCTGATCGACACCGGCGAGCTGTACCACGGGCCGCCGATCAACCCGGCGACCGAGGAGCTCGAAGACACCGACGTCGGCTTCCCCGGCGCCCACCACCACATCGCCGAGCAGTCGCGGCCGATGGCGGTAGCGATGGCGGTGCTTGGCTTCGGCGCCCTCTTCGCCGGCCTGATCCAGGTGCCGGGAGTCGACAACGTCCTCTTCGGCTTCCTCGATCCCGCCTTTGCCGACTCGCCACTGTCGGAAATCCACCCCAGCGTCGGCGCCGAGTGGCGCGGGCTGGCCGTCGGCGCCGTGATCTCCCTGGTCGGCATCTTCGTCGCCTGGGTGCTGTGGGCGCAGCGGCCACAGCTGCCCGCCCTCTTCCGCGAGCGACTGCGTCCGGTCTACCTCCTCTGCGTTAACAAGTGGTACTTCGACGAGGCGATCGACTTCCTCATCGTGCGGCCGGCGCTGGCGATTGGGCGCTTCGCCGACAGCACCTTCGAGCGGCTCGTCGTCGACGGCATCGTCAGCGGAACCGAGGACGCCGTCGGCGGCGCCGGGCGCCTCGTCCGCATCGTCCAAAACGGCTTCCTCCGCAGCTATGCCCTGCTTCTCCTCGCCGGCTTTGCCGGCCTCGCCCTCTACTTCCTGATCGTCAGCTCATGACTAACTCGCTGCTCTGGACACCCCTCGTCTTCGGCCTCATCGGCCTCTTTCTGCCAAGGCGGTTCGCCGGCTGGTGGGCGGTCGCGGGAACCGCGGTGACCCTGGGGCTGGCGATCGCCCTGCTCGCCGGCTTTGACTCCGGCGCGGCCGGCCTGCAGAACACCGTCGACGTCGAGTGGATCCCGGGCCTGGGCGTCGACTACAGCCTTGGGATCGACGGCCTCAACATCTTCCTGCTGCTGCTGACCGCGGTGGTCTGGCTCGGCGGCACCGCCTTCGCCGCCTTCCGCGAGTGGGACCGACCTCACCTCTTCTTCCTGATGATGCTGCTCGGAGAGACGGCGACCCTCGGCGCGTTCCTCGCCCAGGACCTGCTCCTCTTCGTCCTCTTCTTCGACCTGATGCTGGTCCCGTTCTACTTCCTCTTCGGGGTTTGGGGAGGCGATCGCGAGGACGGGCCGAGCGCCTCGGCGGCGACGCTGAAGATGATCGTCTACACCTTGATTGGCTCGCTGCTGATGCTGGTCGGGGCGATCGCCGTGGCGGTGATCTCCGCCGATGGCGGCCACCTCACCTTCTCGATCGCCGCGCTGCAGGAACAAGGGCTCGGCGAGGGCAGCCAACGCTGGATCTTCTGGTTCTTCGCCGCCGCGTTCCTGGTCAAGATGCCCGCCTTCCTCCTCCACGGCTGGATGCCGGACGCCTACCGCGCGGCGCCGCTGCCGGCGCTCGCCGTCTTCTCCGGGGTGCTGGCGAAGGTCGGCGCCTATGGCTTCCTGCGCGTCGTGTTGCCGCTCTTCCCCGACGCGACGGTTGATTTCCAGGAGGTGATCCTGGTGATCGCGCTGGCCTCGATCCTCTACGGCTCGGTGATGGCTTTCACCCAGACCAACGTGCGGCTGATCGCCGGCTACTCCTCGGTGGCGCAGCTTGGCTTCATCACCGCGGGGATCTTCGCCCTGCGCGCCGATGGCTCCGACGGGGCGGTGCTGCAGATGGTCAACCACGGGCTGGTCGTGGCGCCCCTCTTCGTGATCGTCGCGATCCTCGCCGAACGCTCCGGCACCGAGGACCTGCGGGAGATGGGCGGTATGGCGACCCGCGCCCCGGTCCTCGCGGCCCTGTTTTTGATCGTCACCCTGGCCACCCTGGCGATGCCCGGGTCGGCCAACTTCATCGGCGAGTTCTACATCCTCAACGGCCTCTTCCAGTCGAAGATCGTCTTCGCTTTCATCGCGATCAGCGGCGTCGCGATGTCGGCCTACTACGCGCTGCGCCTCTACCAGCGCACGATGCACAACCGAAAGCCGGAGGGGATCGAGTCGCGGGAGATCGGTTGGCGTGACGGCATCGTGCTCGCCCCCCTCGTCCTCTGCATCCTCGGCCTGGCGCTCTACCCGCAGCTGATTCTGAAGCGGACCGACCGCTCCGTGCAGCAGGCGGTCGCGGCGGTTAGTGGCGAACAGCCTCCGAAGGAGCTGGCCAAGCGATGAACTTCCACGCGCCGGAAATCGACTACGCCGCGCTCTCGCCGGTGATCGCGCTGACCGCGGGGCTCTGCCTGGTCCTCTTGAGCGCTGTGTTCAAGCCACTGCGTCGTAGCGCGCCGGTGATGACCATGGCGACCCTGGGGACGACGGCGACCTTGCTGGTTTCGCAGTGGGGTGACTCGACCAACCTCGTCTCCGGCTCCCTGCGGATCGACGAACTGGCGATCTCGATCTCTCTGATCGCGATCCTCACCGCCGGCTTCGCCGTCCTCTTCTCGATCCGCGAGCCGGCGGTCGAAGAAGCCGGCTCCGGCGAGTACCACGCGCTGCTGCTCGGCTCGGTGCTGGGGATGGTCCTGCTGGCCCAGGCGCAGAACCTGGTCACCTTCTTCATCGCGATCGAGGCCCTTTCGATCCCCCTCTACATCCTCTGCGCGACAAACCTTCGCCGCGAGGAGTCGCTCGAGTCGGGGCTGAAGTACCTGATCGTCGGCTCGCTCGGCTCGGCGACGCTGCTCTACGGGATGGCCTTCCTCTACGGCGGCTCGGGGTCGACGGACTTTGCCGGGATCGCGACGGCGATCGGCAGAGAGGGAGTGCTCGGCGACCCGCTGGTCCTGATCGGAATCGCGATGGCCGCCGTCGGGCTCGCCTTCAAGACCTCGATCGCCCCCTTCCACCAGTGGACGCCCGACGTCTACCAGGGCGCGCCGACCCCGATCACCTCCTTCATGGCGGTGGCGACCAAGGCCGCCGCATTCGCGGTCTTCATTCGCTTCTTCGACGTCGCTCTGGCGCCGGAATCGAGCGACTGGCAGGCGCCGCTGGCCGTCCTCGCCGCGACCTCGATCGTCGTCGGCAACGTCGGCGCCCTGAGGCAAAACTCCCTGAAGCGGATGCTCGGCTACTCCGGCGTCGCCCAAGCCGGCTACATCCTCGGCGGCCTGGTCGTCGCCTCGGAAGCGGGGGTCAACGCGATCGTCTTCTACCTCGCCGCCTACGCCTTCATGAACCTCGCGGCCTTCGCCGTGATCGTCGCCCGCGAGCGCGAGACCGCCTACGGCGACGAAATCCGCGCCGTCCAGGGCCTCGGCGCCGAGCGCCCGCTGCTCGCCTGGCCGCTGACGATCGCGATGTTCGGCCTCGCCGGGCTGCCGGCGACCGCGGGCTTCATCGGCAAGCTCTACCTGATCGAGGCGCTGATCGCCGGCGACTACACCTGGCTCGCCGTCTTCATCGCCGTCGGCACGATGATCTCCCTCGCCTACTACCTGCCGGTTGTGGCAGCGATGTGGATGCGCCCGGAGCGAAGCCCCCGCAACTCCGGCGATCGCGGGCGCTTCCCCAGAAGCGGACCCGATCGACCCCGACGCGGGGCGTCGCCCCTACCTCGTCGCCCCCGCCCTGCTCGCCGCCGCCGCGGTCGTCTTCTTCGGCGTAATCCCGCAGCCGCTGGTCGAGTTCGCCGAGCGGGCGGGCTCAGCGCTCTTTTAGGAGCTATCCCGGTAGGGGTTCCACTTAACTTTTTCGAGCGGCGTTTGCGGCTGTCCGCGATGGGTGGCCGCGAAAAAGTACAAGACGTTCCACCCCTACCGGGATAGCTCCTGACCGGTGCGTAGGCTGCCCGCCCGATGGGCGTCCTGCTGATCATTGCTGCCATAGCCGCGTCGGTCGCGGTTGGCGTCGTTGCCGAGCGGCGACGGCCTCGGGCTGCCGGCCTGGCTGCGCGGCGGGCGTTGATGTTGATTCTGTACGGACTGATCCCGCCGGTGGTCTTCTTCAACCTGGCGGCCAGCAGCATCGACGTCGAGCACGGGATCGGGTTGGTGCTGGGACTGGTTTCCGTCAGCATCACCGGGGTCCTCGCCTGGTGGGTGGCGAGCCGCGTTCTGCGCCTGTCCCGGCCGGCGGTCGGAGCGGTGATCTGCTCGGTGATCACGGTCAACTCCGCCTATCTCGGCTACCCGATGACGGTCGCGCTGCTCGGCCGCGACGAGCTGCACACCGCGGTCCTCTACGACCTGGCGGTCGCGGCTCCCTCGGTCCTGCTCGGCGCCTTCGCCATCGGCGCCGCCTTCGGCACCAGGGCCGGCGAGAGCCCCCGCGACCGGGTCCGCGCCTTCTTCACCCGCAACCCACCCCTTTACGCGGCAATCGCCGGCTTGCTCGCCCCACGGGCGCTGGCACCCAACCTGCTCGTCGACGCCTCGCAGATCCTGGTCATCGCGATCCTGCCGATCGGCTTCTTCGCCGTCGGCGCCACCCTGGCGGAGAACGCCGAACACGGCGACCTGCCGATGCCGCCACCCCTGACTCGTCCGGTCGCGCTTTCCGTGGTCGGCCGCCTCATCGTCGCCCCCGGGCTCCTCATCCTCATGGCCGCCCCCCTCGTCGATCTTCCCGCCGCCTACCTGCTGATCGCGGCGATGCCGACCGGCATCAACTCGATGGTCGTCGCCCACGCCTACGGCCTCGACATGGAGATCACAGCCGAAGCGGTCACCTGGTCGACGGCGATCGTCGTCCTCGCCGCCATTAGCTCCTTGGTGTTCTAAATATTGGTCTACAATCCTTGATCGATGACGCGCCGCGGGGGGGTGAGAGTGGGTCACCGGCTGGGTCTAGTAGCCACCCTGGCGGTTTTGGGCGCCCTCGCCAGCGTTCAAAACGCTTCGGCGGCCTTCGACTGCGGCTCCACCATGGTCACATGTCAGACGCAGGTCGATAACACTGGCCGAGTCTGGTTCTTGAGCAATGAATTACTGACAGAAGACGCCGTCGGCGATGGGAGTCGCCGCCATGGTGTTCTCCAAGTCTTCCTACGCGAGGGGAGTTCGACCACGCTTCTTAAGGGACCCAACGGCAAACCGATTCCCTACGGAGAGAGACACCGCTACTCAGCACGGGTGAATGGCGTTTCCCCCGACGGCGAACGGATCTATATTTCGACCGAAGCATCGCTCACACCCGACGACCACGACGTTCCCTTCACCTCTGACTCGTCTGTCGACGGCTATGAATTGGCAGGCGGACAGTACACACTGATTACGACCGGGCCGGTTGACGAAAGCACCCCGGACCCATTCGGTTGTTGCGGGGCGAGCATCGTCTGGGCCTCCGACAACGGGAGCCATGTCTTTTTCGTCACAAACGACCGGATGACTGAGGATGATCTCGACAGTTCTAGGGATGTCTACGAGCGCTCTGGAGGTCGAACCCGCCTTGTCTCGACCGGCCCGGACGTCGCGCTGCCCGACCCGGACTACAGCGAACGCGCCCCTGATGCCGAATTCTTGGGCGGCTCCACGGATGGCACCACAGTCTACTTTGCAACGTACCAACAGCTGACTGCCGATGACACCGAAAAAATGACCTCTGACATCTACTCGTGGCACAACGGAGAAACCAAGCGAATCACCCACACCGTCCGCTATCCGGAAGACTCGGGGCAACCATTTGAATCGTTCTGGCCGGCAAACTACGGTGGTGCGGCCACCGACGGGTCGATCTTCTACTCGGCAAGTTCTCCCCAGACTCCTGATGACACAAATGCTCACGTGGATCTATATCGGGCGCGCCCGACCGGCGTCACCGAACGCCTGACGCCGAACCTGCCAGCACTCTCCGGGACCGATGCCGGTCAGAGCCAATTGGGGGTCGGCACGGTCTCCCACGATGGCCGCCGGCTCTTTTTCACCACGAACCGCGCCCTCCTACCCGAGGACCGCGATGACAAGCTCGACATCTACGTTCTGTTCACCGCTACCGGCGGACTGCGTCTAATCAGCCTCGGCGCCAGCAAGGACCCCCCCAAGGACCCTCAACTGACCCTAAGCGGCATTTCACGGGACGGTAAACGGGCCTACTTCTCAACCTGGGAACAACTCTCGCCCGAAGACACCGACGATGCGGTCGACGTCTACGAATGGACCGATGGCAGGATTCGGCTGGCAACGCCCGGGGGTGACAGTCGCCGAGTCGGTTCCTTCTTCCAGAGCATCTCGCCCAACGGGCGCTACGTGGTCTTCGACACCTTCGAGGAGTTGGTGCCGAGCGATGGGGACGCCAAGAGCGACCTCTACTTGGTAGACATGGGTGCAGCGCCCCAGGCAGACGCCTCTGCCTCTGCCTTCCATCCCAGGAAGAGGCGGCGCCACCGGCGCCGCCTGCGCCTGGTTAGCGCGGAATCAATTCCGCCGCGAATGTGGATCACGCGGCAAGGGACGTTCAGTAGCGGCGTCGCACACTTGCGACTGGGCTGCCCAAAGTCCGAACGATCCGGCCCCTGCCACGGCAGCGCTCGAATTCTCAAGCCGCACACTCGCAAGCGTCTTGCGGCTGGCAAGTTCCGGATCCGAACCGGTCGCAAGGGCAGGCTCCTGCTCAAGCTCCGGCACCCACCAGGAAGCAGGAAATCGGTCTCCGTGCTGGCTCGCGTTAGGGGCGTCGACCGTCTCGGAAATGCCGCCATAGTCACCAGGCGGGTCATCCTGCGACGCTCTCACTGACGCCGCAACAGGTGAGTCGATGCTCCACCACGTCGGGATCGAGATCGAACCACGCGATGTCCCTCGCGCCATCGAGTTCTGGGCCCTGCTCGGCTTCGCCGCAGTAGAGCCACCGGCGGCCCTGGCCGACTCCTTCACCTGGCTGGAAAAAGACGGCACCCAGATCCACCTGATCCACACCGGCTCCCCCACCGTCCCGCCGCGCGGCCATACCGCCGTCGTCACCCCCTCCTTCGAGGAAACAATCGCCCAACTGCGAGAGCGAGGCTTCGAAGTCGAGCCGAGACGCGAACACTGGGGCTCGCCACGAGCCAAAACGGTCGCCCCCGGCGGCCACCGGGTGGAATTAATGGCGGCCCCGCCGGATTAGACGGCCGGGCGCTTGCCGTTGCTGTCGGGGAGGGGGATGACGCCGATTCCTAGATCTTCGGCGGTGGCGACGACGGCGCGATCTGAGGTGGCGATCTCGTCGCTGGGGCCGGCGGAGGCGAGAAGGAGGCAATCGGCGAGGGAGAGATCGGTCGTCTTGCGGTTGTAATGAGCCGCGCGAAGTTCGCCTGCTCGCCAGGCGATCGAGGCGTCGACGGCTAGTACGGCGACAACCTCATCGAGCAGTGGCGCCAGCTTCTCTCCGAGACTCGCCGGCGAGTTCCCCCCGCAGCGAATGAGCTGATCCACCACCTCGCTGAGACAGGGAGAGAGAATTGCGCAGTCCCCATCCCGCAGAAGTTCGGCGACCTCGTCTGCGCCGACCTCATTCCAAAGAACGCTCAACATCGCGTTCGCGTCCAGCAGAATCACTTCCGGCGGCCAAACTTCCGCTCGTAGATCTCTGCCTCCTCCTCGCGGAACTGGCGGCGCAGTTCGTCCGAAGAAAGTCCGGAAGTGTTCTTGAAAGCGCCCATGGCGGCTTCGATCGGGTCTTCGGGGGCGGGGCGCAGGATCAGGTGGTCGCCCCGGTCGTCGGCGACGACCACGCGGGTCTTCCAGCGGTGGCGCACTGTCGCCGGCACCGAAACTTGCCCGCCGGCTGAAATCTTGAGGCGTTTCATGATCATGAGAGTAGCTCATGAGACACAGGAGCTCGTCGGAATCGGCTCCGCGTAGGCACGGGCAAGGCAGCGACCGATGACCCGCTGGCCGATCCGATTTGGATGAAGCGACTCGCGGACGCGGCGCGTGAGTCTCAGTGGCCGGAACCATTCGCGGGGGGTTAATGAGCTTGTCCCCCCTATGTGGGGGTCAAACTCATTAACCCCCTTTGCGCAGACCTCGTGCCCGGCGAGGGCGCGCTGGAGGTCGAGGTACTCGGCGCCCTCCGCCGCGGCGGCCGAGCGCATCGTCGCCGCGATCGTCGGAAGCGCCCAGCGCACGGCCCAGTCGGCGTCGGCGTTCCAGACCGGACAGCCGCCCTCGGTGAGGCGGGACCAGCCGGACTCCGGGTAGCGGATTCGAGAGCCGAGCGGGAACGGCGACGCGTAGCCCATGACGAGCAGGCGATATCCGTCGGCGCCAGATGCGGCCCGACTCGGAGGGAGAGGCTCGGCGCCTCCGGTTGCCGCCATTACGGTGCGAATCTCGCGGATCGCCACGCGCAGACCGCGCGCCGCGGCCGGCAGCCGCGCCTCGATCTTCCGCTGCGCGCCGTCGCGGCAATAGCGCGGATCGCCGGGTGAGCTGCGAGCCCAGTCGAGGGCGCAGCCGGCGACGATCGCGCCGAAGCCGAGGTCGTTGGCGCCAACGGTCAGGACGATCAGCTTCACGTCGAAGAGTCGCGCGACAGCGGCGAGCTGGTCCGCCTGCGGCGGCTCCCCCCGGTGAGACTTCCCGCCCGACGCGGTTCGCCGGATGTTCACCGTCTTCGCCCCCGAACAAGCGAGGTTGACCTTCACGTCGACATCGATCGGGGCGCTGCGGATCGGCGCCGTCGCCGAGCGGTCGCACCCGTTCTCCGCCGAAGCGCCGTAGCTCCCCCCTCCCTCGCCGGAGATGAAGCTGTCCCCCAAAGAGACGATTGCCGTCGGCCGAGGCGCCGGTCGCGCCATCGCCGCTCCCAGTGCGAAGGCAAGTGCAGCCGCCGCGACCACTGCGCCAAACACAATCCGCTCTCGCCTCATCCTGGCCAGGGAAGCCGAGACGATCCGCTCGGTCAAGGCGCCGCGCGCGAGTTGTCACACGGCGGCGCAATTTGGCGCATTTGACCCTGGTCGACCCCGCCGACCGCGCAGCTAGGATCGCCCGATGCGTTACCCGGTCGAGTCGTTCACCCCAGAGGAAGAGGCGCTCCTCGCCCCTCACTTCACCAACCTCGACCGCCCCGTGTTCGCTCTTGTCAACTTGCCGGAGACCGTGAAAGGGGCACTTTTTGCCCGCTATTCGCGCTATTCCGGGACCGTGCGGAAGCTCTATTTGGAGGAGTTTGCGCCCGAGACCCCAGCGGGCGGAAGGCCCTTCGACGGAGCCGAGGGAGCGCGCGCGGCGGACCTCTACGAGAGAGTGTTCGTCGGCTACGGAGACGACTCGATCGCCCAGGTCGGCGGTGCCCACATCGCCTGCGAGTGGGTCTCCAACATTCTCACCAAGGTCCTGCAGCGGGGGCGCCTCGCCGCTTACCTGGAGCAGTCCACCCGCTACATCCCCTATGACAAGCCGCTTCCCGACGATGCCGGAGGCGGCTACCGCTACTACCGCGACGGCGAGCTCGGCCCCGAGTTCAGCGCCGCGATGGACGAGATCTTCTCGATCTACTCGCGCCTGCTGCGCCAAGTCGAAGGCTGGGCCGCCGAGCGCTGGCCGCGCGGCGACGGCGAGCCCGAGGGTCCCTGGCAGCGCTCGATCCGCGCCAAGGCACTCGACCTTCTGCGCGGCCTGCTCCCCGCCGCCACCCTCAGCCACGTCGGCATCTACGCCTCGGGCCAGGCCTACGAGCAGATGATCTTGCGGCTGATGGCCTCGCCGCTGCCGGAGGCGCGCGAGTACGGCGGGATGATCCTGCGTGAGTTGCAGCAGGTGATGCCGAGCTTTGTCTCCCGCGTCGACCGCCCCGACCGCGGCGGCGAGTGGGTCAGATTCTTGGAGGGCCGCCGCGAGTCGACGGAGCGCTGGGTCTCCCGCCTCGGCCTCGATCGTCGCGGCGCCGGTGAGGCCACCCCCTCGGTCGAGCTGGTCCATGTCGACGGGACCGAGGAGGACCTGCTCGCCTCCTGCCTGTTCGAGGCCTCGGCGACGCCGGAGACCGAGATCCGCAACCGGGTCGACCTGCTCGACCGCGACGAGCGCGCCGCCCTGCTCGCCGAGATGGTCGGCGAGCGCGCCAACCGCCGCCACCGCCCCGGCCGCGGCTTTGAGGCGCTGCGCTACCGCTTCGAGATCGTCTCCGACTACGGCGGCTTCCGCGATCTGCAGCGCCACCGGATGCTGACCTGTCAGTGGCAGCGGCTGGGACCGGACCTGGGAGCCGGCGTTCCCGAGGAGGTGCGAGAGGCCGGCGCCGGCGATGAGTTCGAACGCGCCCTGGAGATCTCCCGCGGCGAGTACGAGCGGCTGACCGCCGCGGGCATGCGCGACGCCGCCCCCTACGCCCTTTGCCTCGCCTACCGCCTCCGCTACGTCCTCGACCTCAACGCGCGCGAGGCGATGCACCTGATCGAGCTGCGCTCCGGCCGCGAGGGTCACCCCACCTACCGCGCCATCGCCCAGGCCATGCACGAGCGAATCGCCGCCATCCATCCCGCCGTCGCGGCGGCGATGTCCCACGTCGACATGTCCCAAGAGCCGCGCCTGGAGCGCATGCTCAGCGAGATCCGCACCCAGCGCAAGAAGGCCGAGATGGCCGCCCGCGCCAAGGCCCCGCCGGGACTCAACCCGTTGGGTTGAGAGCCCATCCCGGTAGGGGTTCCGCTTAACTTTTTTGAGGATCGTTTGCGGCTCACCGCAGGCGCCTGCGACAAAAAAGTACAAGACGCTTCGCCCATACCGAGATGGGCTCTAAGCGGCGCGTTCTCGCACTACCTCGGCTATGTCGAGGCGCTTGACCGCCCGTAGGCCGGGTAGCTGAGAGAGGAGCGAGACGAGCAGGATCGCGGCCGCCGAGAGAACCAGTGTCGAAGTCCGGATCTGAAGGTCGAAGCTGAATGAGTCGCTGGCAAAGGAGGCGAGGAAGATGCGGCACACCTCGACCCCGACGATTAACCCGGGGACGATCCCGACCGCGGTGACCAGGAAGTTCTCCGCCGTGATCATCCGGGCCAGGGTCGAGAACGGAGTTCCGGCCGCGCGCAGGGTCGCCACCTCGACCGAGCGCTCGGTCAGGTTGGCCTGGATCGCGTTGTAGAGGAGGGCGAAAGCCATCGCCGCGCCGAAGATCAACATCATCCCGACGAACGCGTAGTAGAGGCCGAGGTAGCTGTCGACGGTGTCGAGCAGGGCATTTGAGTCGGTGAAGGCGACCACTCCCGGCAGGGCGCTGAGACGGCGGCGCATCGCGTCCGGGTCGGCGCCCGGCGTGTAGCGCACCAGGGCTACGTTTCCCAGTCCCAGCCGGGGCCCGGCGAGGCGGCGGATCGACCCCAGCGACGCGTAGAGATAGGTACCGAGCGGCTCCCCGAGAAAGCCCTTAACCGGTGCCCGCGTCGAAACCCCGGTTCCCGGCGCGCTCACCTCAATCTCATCGCCGACCCCGACATCGAGCTCCGTTCGCAGCGCCTGCCCTCCCAGCAGGCCGTCGGCGGGCAGTTCCGTCGTGCCGCCGCCTTCGAGAAGAAAGCCGTGCATCTGCGTGTCGCGTTCCAGCCCAACCAGCGCGGTCTGGTAGCGACGGCCGCCGTGGCGCAGGGATACCGGCACGTTCACCCCCGGCTCAACCCTTTCCACGCCCTTAGTCACACGGATCCGTCGCAGCTTCTCCGAGTCGAGGGAACCGCGGAAGTGGATCTCGGCGTCCTGCCGGTCGATCTCCTTGTACTGGCGATCAACCAGGATCTGCGCGGTGTCGACCATCCCCCAGGAGACGATGATCAGGGTCAGGGCGAGGACGACGCCGAGGATGGTCGAGAGCGAGCGACGAGGATTGCGACCGATTGCCCGCAGGGTCATCCGCCAGCGCACCGGCAGCCTCCGCAGCGGCGGCACGAGTCGCTCGGCGAGACTCAGGTGACCGCCCCCCGCGGGAGCGAAACGGCGCATAGCCTCGGCCGGCGGCACGCGAGCGGCGGAGGCGGCCGGGAGGGCCGCCGCTATCGCTCCGGTGAACAGCCCGAAAGCGATCCCGATCAGCGCGGTCAACGGTGAAATCTCGACCAGCGTCACCGGGATCGAAAGCTCCCCGGTATAGGCGTGGGTGACGACACCGGCGAGACCAACCCCCGCCGCGGCGCCGAGCACGCCGCCGGCCAAGCCGGCGACGATGCCGAAGGTCAGGTAGTGGGCGACGACCTGCCGGCGCGAGTAGCCGCAGGCACGCAGCATCCCGATCATCGGGCGCTCCGCGGTGACCAAACGGCGCATCAACACTCCGGTGGCGAGCGCGGCCGCGGAGAGGAAGAGGAGGGGGAAGAGAAGCGCCAGCTCGCGGAAGCTCTTTACGTCCTGCTGCAAAGCGCTGTTAGAGGGCTGGTCGGCGCGGGTGAGGACGTCGGCGGCGTCGAGCGCGGCGGCGTCGCGACTCAGCTTCGCGGTCAGGGTGGGACTCTCATTCCCGCCGTCGTAGTAGATCGCCACCTGGTTGGGACCGGAGAGCCCGGCGAAGCGCTGGGCGAGGGGCTCCGCCGCAAAGAGGACGCCGAAGTCCTTGGGCGCCGGCAGGATGTCCTGGCGGCTGCGCGCGGGCCAGAAGTACTCCGGCGATGAGGCGACCCCGACCACCGTCAGCCGTTCGGCTCCGCCGGCGGTCACCACCCCGACCCGGTCTCCGGGCTCCAACCCAAAGGCGTCCGCCATGTGCTCCTCGACCAACACTCCGCGCGGGTTGGACGGGCGCAGGTAGGAGCCACGGATCACTTCCACTCGGTTGACCGAGGGCTGTCCGCCCGCCGGCATCCCAACCACACGGCCGAGGAACTTGTCGGCGCCGACCGCGAGCGGCAGGTCCGCCTGCACCCGCGCCTCGACGGACTCGACGCCGGGAGTTGTCCTCGCCTCCTCCGCGAAGCGCGCGCTGTCGCCTCCCGTCACGGTCAGGTTGGCGAAGCGGTACTGGGTGAAGGCGCTCTTGTAGGAGGAGTCCAGATTGCGATAGGCGTCATAGCTGGAGCCGAACAGCGTCACCCCAAGGAAGATCGTCAAGGCAATCGCGAGGAACGAGGCACGCTGGCGCCACATGTCGCGGCGCGCCTTCGTCCGCAACGTCCTCATCCCCGGTTCACCACTCCAGCTGCTCGGCGGAGATAGGCGACTCGTTGCGCTCGTCGGAGACGATCTCCCCGTCGCGCATCCGCAGTACACGGTCGGCCATACGCGCGATCGAGGCATTGTGGGTGACGAGCAACACCGTCTGGCCCAGCTCGTGGCTCAACTCGTGCAGCAGGGCAAGAACCATGCGCCCGGTCTCCAGATCCAGCGCCCCGGTCGGTTCGTCGCCGAGCAGCAATCGCGGCCCTCCGGCCAAGGCGCGGGCGACGGCGACGCGCTGCTGTTCGCCGCCGGAAAGCTGGGCTGGAAAGTGGCCCATGCGATCTTCGAGCCCGACCCGCTCCAGCATCTCGGCCGAGCGGTCGGCGCCCCGCCCCAACTCGGCCACCAGCTCAACGTTCTCAAGTGCGGTCAGCGTCGGGACGAGGTTGAAGAACTGGAAGATGAAGCCGACCGCTTCACGACGAAATGCTGTCCGCCCTTCGTCGTTCAGCCCGGTCACATCGTGCCCGGCAACGACGATCTCGCCCGCGCTCGCCGGTTCGATCCCCCCGATCAGGTTCAGCAGCGTCGTCTTGCCCGAGCCACTCGGCCCCAGCAGGACGACGAACTCCTTCGGCCTGACCTCCAGGTCGATATCGCGCAGGGCATGGACGGCGATCCCGCCCTCCCCGTAGGTCTTGCCGACCCCGCGGAGCGCAATCGCCGCGTCAGTCGCGCTGCTTGCGCTTGCGTCGCTCACCGCTTTCCAGCTGCCCGGACTCACCTTCATCGCCGTCCTCCGACTCGACCGCGGCGCCGTCGGCGCCAATCGCGGCGGCGACCTCCTCGCCCGGTCTGGGCCACGGCATCGCCTCACCCGTTTCCCAAGCCGGCGGGCGTCCGCCGGGTACTCGACCGAACAGCAGGACCCCCAAGTAGACGAACCAGAGCAAGGCAAACTGGAAAAAGATGAAGGAGACCGCACCGAGCGCCATACCCAGCGAGCCCCAGAAGCGCGGCAGCAGGCCCACCCGCATCGCGTGCATGCAGGTGTAGAACATCGCGATCACGAAGCCGAGCTGGCCGCCGAGGCCGAAACCGGCCGCCAGCGGGCGAAGCGGCGCATCGTTGATCGCGTCGCCGGCGACGTCATTTGCGCGCTCACTGCCCAGCGCGATGCTTCTGACCAGCAACCGCGGCACGTCGTCGTTGACGAACGTGGTGGCCGCGCTCAGTGTCGATAGGCCGCTGAAGATTGCCAAGGCGGCGAGGAACAGGGGCGCCGCGACGACCACCCCAACCAGCTGACCACGCAATGCGTCACTGCGCTCGCCGGTTGCGCGGAAGAGGTAATAGAGCGGAGCCGCCAAAAGGCCGACTCCGATCGCCTGCAGGATGCTGGAGATCATCTGCGCCGTCCGGTGCTGATCGATGTTGCGCAACAGCTCGGAGTCGCCGCTGCTGGTGCCGACCGCCTGGCTGGCGACGAGGATCGCGGCGAGCACGAAGGCGACCGCCGCGAGCGAGGCCAGCGCCACCGGCACGCGCCAGCGTCGTTCCCACTCCAGCGCCACCTCCCGCCCGTTTGGCACGCTCAGCCCCGTTCGTGGAAGTAGAACTGGGGCAGCGCGCCCTCGATTACCTCGGCGGTCATTTTTTGCGCGACCTCGAGGTTGCCGGTCCGCACCGCGATGTCATCCAGGGTGACGATGCCGACAAGGCTATCCCCGTCGAGCACCGGAAGGCGGCGCACTCGGTGTTGGACCATCAGCGCTGCCGCCTCGTCGAGCTCCATCTGCGGCTCACCGGAGATCAGCGGGCGGGACGCGTGCTCGCCAACCGGCGCGTCGGCGTCGGCGCCTTCGGCGAAGACCCGCAGGGCCAGGTCGCGGTCGGTGACCATCGCCACCGGCGAGCCGGCGGAATCGACGATCACCACTGAGCCGACGCGGTGATCGCGCATCAGTCGCGCCACCGAGACGGCGCTCTCCTCGGGGGAGGCGGTGACGACACCGGCGGTCATGATCTCCCGAAGCAGCATTGGCCTTACGCTACCGCGATGAGCGCAACGCAGCGCCACCCGGTCGTCCCGCTGGAAGCCGGCGCCGGGCCCGAGAACCCACCTTGCCCCGCCTGCGGTGAGCCACTGTTCGGCTGGATCGACCAGCGGCCGGGACTGGCCGGGCCGGTCAGCCGCTGCGAGAGCTGCGGGCTGGGCGTGGTCGGCGCCCCCGGCACTACCTGCAGCGCCGAGCACGCCCTCCAAGAACTCGACCGCCAAGCTTCCGCTTTGCCTTTTCCCGGGTATTTAGGGAAAAGGCAAAGCGGAACGATTCGGTTGCTCAACCGCGGTGGGTTTTCGGCCTGGATGGGCGGCGCCGGGTGGGCCGGACTGGAGCCCGAGTCGCGCTGCCTTTTCACTGTCGAGGCGGTTCGACGGCTGGTCGCCCGTCGCGACCAGGTGGTGAAGAGCGCCCGCTGGTCACCGGGGGCGGGGGTCGCGACAATGTGGCAGACGGTCCTCAACGGCTTCACCTTCGGCCGAAACGTCGCCTTCGGAGCGCTGGGACGGGCCAGAGCGGTGCCGGCCGAGAAACCCTGGCAGCGGCGCCTCGACGGGTTCGTCAGCGTCGTTGTCGCCCTGCCGACGCTGCTGGTCGCGGTGCCGATGGAGCTGATCGCCGCCGCCCTGAGACGAGGCGGCGCGGTCGCGCTGCGCTTAGAACTTCTCTAGGAGAGACCTTCGCGCGCTTCGCGTACGAGGGTGACGGCCTCGGGGAAGAGGACGCGGATCGCGTCGCGAACCTGCATCGCCTGCTCGTCCGGCCCGCCGGTGAGCTCCATCTGGCCGATCGAGGCGACGGTCATTTCAACCGCCAGCTTGATCGCGTTATCTGCCCAGGCGACGCGCTGGGAAGACTGCATCTGCTCGGAGAGCTCCTCCATGCGAGCGCGGAACTCGTCGGGATCGCCAAAGAGGTTGAAGGGACTGCCTTCCACTCAGAACATGTAAGCAGAAGGTGAGAGAGGCGGCGCAGAGTTTTGACATTGGGCGCACCACCCGCGTACCCGGGCCGCCTAGCTTCGGACCATGTGGCGCGCGAGACACCGGGGGCGAGGCTCGGCCGACGCGGGAGAGCGCCAGCGTGGATCGGCCACTGTCGAGCAGGCGGGGCTGGCAGCCCTGATCGCGCTGCTCCTGCTGGCGGCGATCGCCGCCGTCGCGGCGGGCGGCAAAGTCGACGCCGGCCGCGCCCTCGCAGGCGCTATTGGGAAGAAGATCCGCTGCGCCCCTCGCCTTCCCGATGCCTGTCGCCATCACCCCCTGGTCCCCGCCTACGGCTGGCCGCTGGCCCGCCTGGTTCGCGCCCTCGCCCCGGCGCCGCTCGCCGTCCAAGGGACCTCCGGCCTCCCCCTGATGCCCGTCGACTTCCGCCATTGCCGCAGCGAGAGCTGCGCCGTAGCCGCCGGCCCTCATCTCACAGCCTCCAAACGACGCACTACCGCCTTCACCCAACTGATCGACCGCCGAAAAACGCGCGGCTGGGTGGAAGTTGCCTTCTGGCTCTACCGGCCGACCATCGGCTGGGAGCGGATCGCCCATCGCGCAACCCAAACCGAGATCGACGCCGCTTCCGGGGTCCGCGTCCTCCTCAAGGACGACCCGGCCCTCGTCCCCCTCGAAACCCTCCCCGGCCGCAACCACTACGACTTCCCACCCGCCGAACGCCCTCCGTGGCAGTGGCGGGTCCGCGGGCTCAACCCGGGCTGGTCGAGCTAGGGGGCGGCGGCGGCGGGGGCTTTACCTTGGTCCGCGTCGTCTTGGGCTTGTTTGATCAAGCCTCGCCAGTCCGTCGTGCGAAAGACGAGGAGGATTGCGGCGAAGCCGAGGATCACCGACCAGGCCGCCATCGCGATCTGCGTTCCCACCGAGAAAGAGAGAACCGCGGTGCGAGATGGGCCGTTGAGCGTCGCGACAAGTAGCGCTTGCTGGGCGCCGGCGCCGCCCGGAGTGAAGGGGACGATATTGGCGATCGCCTGCACGCTCATCACAAGCATCACGTTTTGGAAGGAACCGCCGATCCCAAACGCCTCGAGGAAGAACCAGAAGGCCCCGAAGCGAAAGAGCCAGCCAACGCCTTGCCAGGCCGCAACCTGGCGCAAGTAGAGCCGCGGCGTGGTGAGGATCACGAGGCCCTGTCTAACCCGCTCCCAGAAGCGGCGCACGTGATGCCCCAGGTAGATCACCCCGATCGCAAGCGCCACCAAGAGCACGCCGGTCACGATCAGGAACGTCTGCGGATGATTCGCCCAGAAGGAGATCTCGAAGGCGGAAAGGTTCGGCAATCGCGGGGGCTTAGGCAGCAGGCCCTGGGTGATCGCGTAGAGGAAGACCAGAATCCCAACCGTCGTGTCGAAGACCGTCTGCACGAGGAAGGACGAAGTCACCGCCGGATAGGAGGAGCCCGGGATCTGGCGTTTTGCCAGGAAGACTTTGGTCACGTCGCCCGCGTGTGCCGGGACGATCGCGTTGATCCCCGCGCCGGCCAGGTAGGCGGCGCTCAACTGGACATAGGAGATGCGGGTGCCCGGATACGCCGCGCGCAGCACGTTGCGCCACGCTCTGGCGCGCGCCAGCTGCATCGCCAACAGGAAGGCCAGCGCGATCCCGAAGGGAATCCAGTCGATTGCGTAGAGATGCCCGAAGAACTCCCGCGCCGCGTTCACAAACGCGTTGAAGCTGGAGTTGAGATCGGCGAGCGGCATCCTGGCTAGACTAGCCCGCTCGTGTCAGAGGCAGAGACAACTCAGACCCCCATCGCGGCGCACCGCGACCCCGCCGACGAGGCGATGTGCGGCCGCGCCCGCGAGCGCTACACGGCCGACCGCAAAAGCCGCTTCCGCCGCCGCCGCAAACGCCACGCGGAGCTGCCGAACCTAATCATCATCGGCGGGCTGAAGTGCGGCACGACCAGCATTCACCACTACCTCGGCCTGCATCCGGAAATCCAGATGTCGAAGCCGAAGGAGCTCAACTTCTTCGTCGAGGAGCTCAACTGGGACCTGGGGCTCAACTGGTACGCCAGTCGCTTCGACGACCGCTTCAAGGTGCGCGGCGAGTCCTCTCCGCACTACACCAACCTGCCCCGCTTCGAGGGTGTGCCGGCCCGGATCCGCGAGCACTGCCCCGACGCCCGCCTCCTCTACATGGTGCGCGACCCGATCAAGCGAATCCTCTCCCACTGGGTCCACGCGACCGGCGCCGGCTATGAGACCGGCGAGCTGGTCGAAGTCCTCTCCAACCCCGACTCCTCCTACATGAATCGCTCCAAGTACTGGATGCAGCTGCAGCCCTACCTGGAGCTGTTCGACCGCGAGCAGATCGAGATCATCACCCAGGAGGAGCTACAGACCGAGCGCGAGGCGACGATGCGTAAGGCCTTCCGCTTCGCCGGCGTCGACGAGGACTTCACCTCCGAGCAGTTCGACCGCGAGTGGGAGAAGTCGAGCGCCAAGCAGGGCGACAAATACCAGTTCATGGAGAAGCTGATCAGACTGCCGGGCTTCCGCTCCTTCGACCGCAATTTCGACCGCCTGCCCGAGTCGATGCGCTGGATCGTCGAGAAGGTCGTCCACGACCCGGAGAAGCCGCCGGCGCCGAAGCCGAAGCTGCCCGATGACCTCTTCGAGACGGTCCGCGGTCGCTTCGGCGAGGACGTCGCCGCGCTGCAGAAGTTCGCCGGCCGCGAGTTCGCCGGCTGGCACGACTACTCGTAAGTAGGCTCCGCCGCTGATGCAGCGGTTACTTCCCGATCCCGGCCCGACCACAGTCGAGGAGCAGCTCGACTCCTACCGGCCCTGGGAGGAGGCGCGCGAGGATCGTCCCTTCGTCGCGATGAACTTCGTCGCCACCGTCGATGGGAGGGCGACGTATCGACGGGCGCTCGGGGCCGATCGGCTCCGACGCCGACACGGCGATGCTGACTGGTTTGCGGACCCGCTTCGACGCGGTGATGATCGGGGCGGGGACGATGCGCGCCGAGCGCTATAGCGGGCTGGAGAGACGGCTCATCGTGGTCGAAAGCGGGCCGGACGGCCCCCTCGACCTTGCCGCCCTCATGCGATCTCTTCGAGAAGAGGGCGTCCGCACGCTGCTTTGCGAGGGCGGGCCGACGCTTCACGGCGCCCTTCAATCGCTGGGCCTGGTCGATGAGCTGTTCCTGACGATCGCGCCGAAGCTAGCCGGCGGCGTCGCGCCCGCGCATCATCGAGGGCGACCTTCCCGCCGTAGCCGAACTGGAGTTGGCCTGGCTACTCGAGCAAGACGGCGAACTCTTCGCCCGCTACCGCTTGAAGTAGCTTCCCCGCCATGGATTTCAAGCCCAGCCCCCAGGTCGAGACCCTGCGCGAGCGGATCCTCGACTTCATCGACGAGCAGATCTATCCGCAGGAGCGGGAGATCATGGAGGCGCTCGACGCCGAGGTCGCGCCCGGCGTCCCCTACCCGAAGATCCTCGTCGACATCCGCGAGCGGGCGAAGTCCGAGGGCCTATGGAACCTCTTCATGCCGGAGGAGCGCCACGGGCCGGGTCTTGCCAACTGGGAGTACGGGCTGCTCTGCGAGGAGATGGGACGCAGCCCGGTGGCGGCGCCGATGGCCTTCAACTGCGCCGCGCCCGACACCGGCAACATGGAGATCCTCGCCGAACACGGCACCGATGAGCAGAAGGAGCGCTGGCTGGAGCCGCTGCTCGACGGGCAGATCCGCTCCTGCTTCTCGATGACCGAGCCGGAGGTCTCCGGCTCCGACCCGACGCTGCTGCAAGCGCGCGCGGTGCGCGACGGCGACGAGTGGGTGATCAACGGCCACAAGTGGTTCACCTCGGGGGCGATGGGCGCCGACCTGGCGATCGCGATGGTCGTCACCGACCCCGACGCTCCGCCTTACGCCCGCGCCTCGATGATCTGCGTACCCACCGACGCGCCCGGCTTCGAGCTGGTGCGGCCGATCCCGGTGATGGGCCACGACAGAGGACCCGGCCACTGTGAGATCCGCTACGAAGACTGCCGCGTGCCGGCGGCAAGCCTGCTCGGCGGCGAGGGACAAGGGTTCGCCATCGCCCAGGACCGCCTCGGCCCCGGCCGCATCCACCACTGCATGCGCGCGATCGGCACCGCCGAGCGGGCCCTGGAGATGATGTGCCGCCGCGCCAACGAACGCGAAGCCTTCGGCGGGCCGCTCGCCGACAAGCAGTTCGTCCAAGAGTCGATCGCCGCCTCGCGGATGGAGATCGACCAGGCCCGCCTGCTCACCCTTTATGCCGCCTGGAAGATGGACACCGAGGGCAAGCGCGCCGCCCGCCAGGCGATCTCGGCGATCAAGATCATCGCCGCCAACATGGTGATGGACGTGCTCGACCGGGCGATCCAGATCCACGGCTCCCTCGGCATGACCGACGACACACCCCTCGCCGCCCTCTGGCGCTTCAGCCGCATGCTCCGCCTCGCCGACGGCCCCGACGAGGTCCACAAAATGGTCCTCGCCCGCCGCGAGCTGAACCGCTGGGCCAAGCGCGCCGAGGCGGAAACCGAGGGCACCCTCACCGCAAAGCACGCCCCCCGCCCAATCTGACTCCTTCCGTCAGCGATACTTGATGAGGTATCGTAGGGCAGATGAACTCCCCGGCGACGCTCGTCCGCGAGTCGCGGCTTGCCGCGGGGCTTTCGCAGCGCGCCCTGGCGAGGAAGGCTGAGACATCGCAGCCGGCGATCGCTCGCTACGAGCGCGGGGTCGCTACGCCCTCCTGGGAGACGCTCCAGCGACTGGTGGCGGCGTGCGGGCGCCGGGTGACGATCCGGGCTGAGGCGATACCCGATCCACACGACGTCGAGCTCACCCAGCTTCTCCTCGGGCTGACCCCGATAGAGCGGCTGCGCGCCTTGAAACGCTACGCCCGTCTGCGCGAAATTGCGCAAGGACAACCATGACCGAGCTCGACCCCGAACGGCTCCTTCGCTCCCTCGTCGAGCACGAGGTCGAATTCTGCGTGATCGGAGCGATTGCGGCCTGGCTACAAGGCAACCCATCGGTCACGCTCGACCTCGACGTTATGCCTCGGCGAGACCTCGACAACGCCGACCGTCTTGCCGCTGCGCTCAACTCCCTGGGCGCCCGGGATCGCGGCGGGGATAGAGCACTCGACCTCGAAGGGGCCGATTTTCTCGGCTGGCAATCCCAGCACTTCGACACCGAGGCCGGCCCGGTCGACATCGTCCCCCATGCCACGGCGATTGGCGGCTATGAGGAAGTGGCCACGATCGAAATGGCGCTTGGCCACCTCTCGATCCGTGTGCTCACGATCGACGAAGTGATCGCCTCAAAGGAGAAGCTGGGACGACCAAAGGACACCGCCGCCCTGCCGGCTCTCTACGCGACGCGCGACGCCCTGCGCCTAAAGCGCGAACGCAACAAATAAGAGAGCCGGGCTTTCGCCCGGCTCTCTCTACCCCTGAAACTGGCTGAGTGTCTAGCCGACCAGATTGAAAACACCGGCGAACAGGCAGTTCGAACCGGCGTAGTTCAGCCCGAGGGCCAAGCCCTCGGAATTCGTCGTGATCATCTGACCATTGGGCGCCATCACGAAGCCCTGATCGATCTCACCGCTGACATATCTGTCCCCGGTTGTGATATCCGTGGAGACCAGCACTCGTCTGTCCTCCGGGGTGGCGACATCGAGAAATGTCGTCGGACCGTGCAGATCGGTCTGCCCGTCGAGAGCAGCTCCATCCTCAGTCGTCTGAGCGAGGATCCGAGCCCGGTCATTGGTCCCTCTGACCCCGGTTTCGCACTGAGCCACAAAAGAGACGACTCCGTTGGTGGCAAGTGTCTGCGACTGCCCGAAGCTCAAGCGGACGAGAAACGGGACCTGTCCGGCCAGGTTGTTGGCGGTCGTCGCCAGCGGCACCTCGCCGAGTGTCGACTCGTTGACCTTGGCGCCGGTGATCGCGTTGTTCTTGACCTTCGCGGTGCGCACCGAGTTCTTGTGCAGCTTCTTGAAGGTCACCGCTCCGCCCTTGATTTTCGAAGTGCGGACCGCGTTCTTCTTCAGCTGCTTGGGGCCGACGCTGTTCTTGCTGAGATGCGAGGCGGCAAAAGCGGTCGCGCCACCGAGGACGAGAAAGACAGCGATCGACGACATCACGTTCGCGTACGTGAGACGCTTGCGAATCTGGTTCAAAGCCTGCTCCTTGAGTCGTTGGGTATGTACGTCGGGAGCGGTCCCTGCCGACCCCGAGCAACCGACCACAACCCTAGAGGCACATATCTAGTTCCCGCCTGTCAGATTTCTGACAGGCGGGACGAGGCGCTCGAAAAGGCCGGCCCTCTAGTTTGACGCTGTGACGACACCCGCTACTTGGTGCCGATCACGTCAACTCCGGCAGCTGAGGCAGTGATGCCGCTACCCGCTGTGCATGTCGGGGTTAGCAACAGAATCGAGAACGTATGGGGGGTGTCGGCTCCGGGCGCGAATTTCGACATCCCGACGCCGCCAGCGAGAGGCACAAACTCGATTCGCTTGGTTACGGTCCCTGCGCCGCTGTCTGTAGCCACGCCCAATCCAGCGAGTTCATCACCTTTCGGTCTGGTCGGGTCGACGGCGTCAATCAGGAGGTAGGCACTCACCGATCGAGGTTGAGTGCAGCTTGCGGAGAACGTCGCTTCCGCAGTGCCGATGAACTGGTCGTCCCGGCCGGCGGCCTGCGTGTAAGTGGGGCTGTTCAATGGGTAAACGGCTCCGGTGGTCCAGGGGATGCCCGCCGTGCCCCGGATCCTCGCGACGACGTGCGAAAACGAGTCGTTTGTGGCCGCGTCGAGATCGGCGCTTGTTAGCGATGCGTCTCTGACCTTCGCCCCGTTGACAGCGCTGTTCGCAATCTTGGCCCGCACCACCGAGTTCTTCTTCAGTTTCTTCTTGGTCACGGCGTTGGCCTTCAGCTGCTTGGTGCCGACGCTGTTCTTGCCGAGCTGCGATGCGGCGAATGCGGTGGCACCACCGAGGACGAGGAAAACTGCAATTGACGACATTACGTTTGCGTACGTGAGTCGCTTACGTAGCTGGTTCACCGGAATTCTCCTTGATTGAACAGGCGGATAAGTACGAGAAACCTCGATAAAAGACAGAGACGAAACCGCTACTACTTGGTGCCGATCACGTCAATTCCGGCAGCTGAGACGGTGGCACCGCTACCCGCCGTGCACGAGGGTCTTTGCAGCAGAATCGAGAACGTATGGGGGGTGTCGGCTCCGGGCGCGAACTTCGACATCCCGGCACCGCCAATGAACGGGACAAACTCGAGACGCTTGGTAACGGCCCCGGTACCACCGTCCGCTATGACGCCCAATCCAGCCAGCTCTTCAGCTCTCAGTCTGGTCGGATCGACCGCGTCGATCAGGAGATATGCAGTCGCTTGCCGAGGCTGGGTGCAGCTCGCGGAGAACGTCACGTCGACCGCTCCGATGTACTGGTCGTTTCGGCCTGCGGTCTGCGTGAAAGTCGGATTATTCAACGGGTACAACGCATTGTCGGTCATGGGAATGCCCGCTGTGCCGCGAATCCTCTCGACTACGTGCGAGAACGAGTCATTCGTGGCGGAACTGAGATCCGCGCTGGTCAAAGACGCATTTCTGACCTTCGCCCCGTTGACAGCGCTGTTCGCAATCTTGGCCCGCACCACCGAGTTCTTCTTCAGTTTCTTCTTGGTCACGGCGTTGGCCTTCAGCTGCTTGGTGCCGACGCTGTTCTTCTTCAAGGCGTGCTTGGCCGCGATCGCCGCGCCACCGCTCAGGACGAGGAAGACGGCGATCGTGGACATCACGTTCGCGAACGTGAGTCGCTTGCGAATCTGGTTCACAAAGTTCTCCTTGCTGAGGGGTATCGAGCGAGCGCCCAACCCGGGGCGAGACAACGGCACCCTTTCAGCTTGCCCAAGCGGCGTCAAGCGCCGGATGGACAACCGGACGACAGGGACTTAGACAGTGCGGCACTCCGCCTCGTCAGCGGCCTCGGCCAGGCGCTCTACCAGGCGGGCGAAATGCTGGATTCCCTCGTCGGCCTTGCCGTAGGCGCCGGCGGCGTAACGGGCGTAGACGCCCTCGAGGATGATCGCCAGCTTCCAGTAGCCGAGGGCGATGAAGAAATCGAGGTCGGCGAGGTCGCGGCCGGAGCGCTCGGCGTAGCGGGCGCGCAGCTCGTCGCGAGTGGGGAAGCCGGGCGCCAGGTTCGCCGGCTGGCCGAGGGCGATCGTCTCCTCGCCGCGATCGGGCCAGTAGACCATCAGCAGGCCGACATCGGCGAGCGGGTCGCCGAGCGTGCACAGCTCCCAGTCGACGACCGCGGCGACCTCGCCGGACGGCGCGAGGATCATGTTGTCCAGGCGGTAGTCGCCGTGGACGATCGTCGCCGGGCCCTGCTCGGGGATGCGCGCGGAGAGGCGCTCATGCACCGAGTCGATCGCCGCCAGCTCCCGAGTCTTTGACTTCTCCCACTGTCCGTGCCAGCGACGCAGCTGGCGGGCGACGTAATCCTCCTTGCGGCCGAGGTCCCCCAGGCCGACCACGTCGGGATCGACCGCGTGAATCGCGACCAGAGTGTCCGCCACCCGCTCCCCGATCGTTCGCCGGTCGGTCTCCTCGGGGAAGGCGTCGGCCTCGGCGAGACCGCGCAGGATCGGTCCCTCGACGAAATCCATCACGTAGAAGGGGGCGCCGTTGACGCTCTCGTCTTCGCACAGCCCGACCACCGGCGCCACCGGCACGGAGGTAGGCCCCAGCGCCGAAACAACCTTGTGCTCACGCCCCATGTCATGAGCCGAGCCGAGCCGTTTGCCCAGAGGGGGCCGGCGCAGCGCCCAGCTGTGCCCGGCGGCATCGCTGACCCGGTAGGTCAAGTTCGAGTGCCCACCGGAGATCCGCTCAAAGGCAAGCGGCAACTCGACCCCCGGCACGTGCGCGGCGAACCAAGCCTCAACGCCCGCCCGGTCGATCCCCTCCGGCGCGGTATCGGCCCCGGCGGTGCCTGTAGCCTCGTCGCTCATAGTGGGGCAAGCATATTCTCGGAGAGGCCGCCGCTTGAACCCGTCACTCGCCAACCGGCTGACGATCGGCTTCGCGATCGCCTTTGCCCTGCTCGCCGCCCTCGCGGTGATCGGCGTCGCCCGCTTCATCCAGCAACGCCAGAACTTCGAGCATGAGATCGCCCGCTCCTACCAGGTGGAGACGGCCGCCCAGGTGCGCCTCGCGAAGGGCCAACGACCCGCGGCGGCACAGGCGACGATCGCCTCCCAGCGGACACGGCGGCGCGAACTGCGCGACGACATCACCGTCGAGACCCGGGACACGGCGCTGCTGGTGGCGGCGGGGCTAATCGCCGGGCTGACCGGAGCGGTGCTGCTCTTCAGCGGCCTGATCGCCTCGATGCGCCGCCCCCTGGAGGAGCTGGTCGACGCCGCCAGAGCGCTGGCCGAGGGCGACCTCGACGCGCGCGTCAAAGTCGGCGGGCTCTCCGAAACCGCCACCCTCGGCGCCGCCTTCAACGAGATGGCCGCCGAGCTGCAGCGCGAGGCCGGCCGCCGCGACCAGCTCGACCGGATGAAAGACGAGTTCGTCCTCACCGCCTCCCATGAGCTGCGCAGCCCCCTCACTTCGGTGCAGGGATTCGCCGAAGTGCTGATGCTGGAGCGGGAGCAGCTCAGCCCGAAGCAGGCGGAGACGGTCGAGATCATCCTCGACAACACCCGCCACCTGGTCCGCCTGCTCAATGACCTGCTCGACCTCGCCCGAAGCAACGCCGGGCGCCTCGCGATCAAGCCGGTGCCGACCGAAGTCGGCCCGCTGGTCGAAGACGCGGTGCGGACGATGCGCGCCCAGACCGAGGCCGGCGGGCAATCGCTCGAGACCGTGATCGAGCCGGAACTGCCCCAGATCAGAGTCGAGCCGGATCGGATTCGCCAAGTGCTGATAAATCTCTTGACCAACGCGCACGAGTACTGCCCCTCCGGCGCATCGATCAGAGCTACCGCCGGCCGAGTAGGCGACGAGGTGGAGATTGCGGTGAGCGACGACGGGCCGGGCATCCCGGCTGAACAGATCGAGCACATCTTTGACCGCTTTACCCGCGGCGACGCCGGGCTGACCCAGCGCGTCGGCGGAACCGGCCTCGGCCTGGCGATCTCCAAATCCCTGGTCGAGCTGCACGGGGGGGCGATCGACGTCGACTCAACTGCCGACGAGGGCGCGACCTTCCGGGTCCGCCTGCCGGTCCTCACCAATGCCGAGAGCCCGAACCCAACCGCGGCCGAGGCCGGCTGATGGCGCGAGTCCTCGTCGCCGACGACTCCGAGACGATCCTCTTGCTGATGCGGACTCGGCTGGAGATGGAGGGCTACGAAGTGGAGACAGCCGCCGACGGCCAGGAGGTGATGGACGCCCTGCACCGCGAAGGCCCCGAACACGATGTCCTCCTGCTCGACGCGATGATGCCCGTCAAGTCCGGCATCGACGCCCTGCGCGAGCTACGCGGCGAAGGAATCGATACCCCGGTGCTGATCGTCAGCGCCCACCAGGACGAGGAGGACGCCGAAGCGCCCAGCGACCTGGAGGTCAGCGGCTACATCGCCAAGCCAATTGACTTCGATCGCCTCTTCGAGACGATCACCGAGCTCACTTCTTAGCGATCTCCAGGCGGATCTCTTTGCCGTGGAGTTTGGTTCCATCGAGGAACTCGACCGCTCTGTCGGCTTGGTCTGAGGCAACTTCGATGAAAGAAAAGCGGTGTAGGACCCGCACGTCGTGGATCGACTCCTCGGGGATGATCGCCCCTTCGCGCAGCGCCCAACGCAGGTCTCTCTCCTCTATCCCGCTGCCCTCTCCGCGGTTGACGAACAGCTTGGTGCTCTTGCCGGCGCCGCTGTCTTCCCTATCGCTCGCTTCCTTGCGCTCGCCTTCCGTGGCCGGCGCTTTGCGCTCGCGCCGCCGTGGCTTGGGAGCATGCTCGAGCCGCTCCTCGGGACTCTCCCACTCGTCGATGGTCGTCTTCACGTCGCGCTCGATCCGGCCGATCTCATCACGCTGGGCGGGGGTGACCAGAGTGATCGCGCGGCCGGTGCGACCGACGCGGCCGGTGCGACCGATCCGGTGGACGTAGACCTCGGATGAGTCCGGCACGTCGTAGTTGATGACGTGGGTGACGTGCTCGATGTCGAGGCCGCGAGCGGCGATATCGGTCGCCACCAGCAGCTTCACCCGGTGGTCCTTGAAGGAGATCATCACCCCGTCGCGGACGCCCTGGCTGAGGTCGCCATGCAGCGCTTTCACGTTGAGGCCCCTGTCCTTCAGCGTCTTCTCCAACTTCGAGGCGCCTATTTTCGTTCGGGTGAAGATGATCGCCTGCTCGGGGTCCTCCGACTTCAGCAACTCGACCAAGCGCTCGGCCTTCTCCTTGGCCGGAACCTCCAGGAAAGCCTGGGCGATCGCGTCGACGGTCAGCGTTCTCGGCGTGATTCTGATCGTCACCGGGTCGTACATGTAGCTCTCTGCGAGCTTCTTGACCGGGGGCGGCATGGTCGCCGAAAAGAGCGCCGTCTGGCGCCCGCTCGGGCACATCCGCAGGATCTTCTCGACGTCCTCGATGAAGCCGAGGTCGAGCATCTCATCGGCCTCGTCCAGAACGATGTAGCGGGCCGCCGTCAACACCAGCGAACGGCGGCTCATCAGGTCCATCATCCGCCCGACAGTGGCGACGACGACGTGGGCGCCGGCTCGTAGCTGCGCCTGCTGGGAGCGGATCGGGGCGCCGCCGAAGACGGCGACAATCTCGATGTCGAGGTGCTCGGCGTAGGTGCGCAGCGCCTGCGTCACCTGGATGCACAGCTCCCGGGTCGGGGTGAGGACGACCGCCTGTACTTCCTCGTTGGCGGGGTCCAGGTACTGGAGGAGGGGTAGGCCGAAGGCGGCGGTCTTGCCGGTCCCGGTCTGCGCCTGGCCGATCACATCGTGGCCGGCGAGCAGCTCGGGAATCGCCTCGTCCTGGATCGGAGTGGGATCCTCGAAGCCGAGCTCGTCGATCGCCTGCTGGATGGCCGGGGAGAGCCCGAGTTCCTTGAAGTTCACTTTGCCGGGTCCAGGAGAAGCTTGCCGGTTGTGCGGCGAGCGGTCAGGTCATCGTGGGCGCGGGCGGCCTCCGAGAGCGGGTAGACGTCGCCGACCGTGACTTCCAGATCGCCCTTGGCGACCGCGCCGAACAACTCGCCGATCATCGGCGCGACCAGATCGCGGCGCATCAGCAGGTGGACAAGCCAGAAGCCGACTACCGACTTCGAGCCCTGCAGTAGCGCCGCCGTGGAGACCTGGCGCTGCTCCCGCGAGGCGATGCCGAAGACGACCATCCGCCCCAGCGGCGCCAGCGCCGATAGCTCGGCGTCGAAGGCGTCGCCGCCGCTCATGTGCAGGACGGCGTCGACCTTCTTGCCGTCGTTGGCCTCGAGGATCGCCGCCTTCAGATCGTCGGAGCGCGAGTCGACGGTTGCATCGGCGCCAAGGCCTTCGACCAGCGCCCGCTTCTCCTCGCTGGAGGCGAGCCCAATGACCTTCGCCCCGGCGCGCTTGGCGAGCTGCACCGCGAGGGTGCCGGTGCCGCCCGCGGCGGCCTCGACCACAATCGTCTCACCCGCTTCGATGCGAGCGCAGCGCCGCACCAGCGCCATCGCGGTCAAGCCCTGGAGCAGCAGCGCCGCGGCCTGGTCGTCATCGACCTCATCGGGAACCGGGATCAGGAAGGACTCGGGCACGGCGACCTTCTCCGCGTAACCACCCGAGGGCAGGATCGCGGCGACGCGCCTGCCGTCTGGCGTCCGCCCGCTCACCTCAGCACCGGGAATCAAGGGAAGCTGCTGCTCAGCCAAGTAGTCGTTGCGAGTCGCGTGGGTGTCGGCGAAGTTGATCCCGCCGCGGGCGACGTCAACCACGACCTCCCCGTCGCCGGCGATCGGCTCGTCAACCTCGACGTGCCGAAGCACCTCGGGCCCACCGAACTCCTCAATCTGAATCGCCTTCATCACTAAAGCCGTGGCGCGAGTCGGAGCAGGCGCTTCGTAAAGGTGACATCGGAGCCACCGCAGCCACAACCGAAGTCGAACGCGTAGCGAAGCTCATAAGTGTGCGTGCCGGGAGTTGTCTGGAACATGACCGAGCCGGGCGGACCGATGGAACCGCAGCCCACGAAGCTCGTCGTAGACGGGGTCCCCACCGTCACCGTCGGTGGGCCAAGGGGAGCTCCGGCAAACAGCACCCCGAACCCGGTATCTCCGCAAAAGTCCTCGTCCTGTCCCGCCATTTGCTGTCCGTCCTCGTACAGCGACACCGCTCCGGAGTTGTTCATCGTTGCCTGCGCCCAGACTTCAATCAACCCGGACGACGGAACCGTGACGGTGACTCTCGGGCCCCCCGACAATTGAACGAAGGTGTCCGAATCGGTGGTGACCCCGCCCGCCGCAATCGCCGATCTGACGGCAAGGGAGTCAAGCGTCGACTGAGTCGTCGTCGCGACCCCCTGCGCATCATTGGCGGTATTCCGCGCGGCCTGCGCGGTGCGCACGGCGCGTCGCGACTCGCTCTTGGCCGAGCGCGCAGTCAGCAGCGCGAGGCGCGCCTTGGCAAGGCTCCGAGCGACGCTCTTGCGGTCCAGGGTCGGCGCGACCTGGTCCACCTGGCCGAAGGCGGGAACCACCACGCCAACCGCGATGGCCACTGTCAGGAATACGAGCAGGGGACGGCGATTCACGCTCGCGATCCTATGCATATGGTTCCGCCCATGTCCCTCACCGTCATTGGATCCATCGCATTTGACTCCGTAAAGACCCCTTTCGGGGAGCGCGAGCGGATGCTGGGCGGGGCCGCCGTGCATTTCTCCCTGGCCGCCAGCTTCTTCACCGAGGTGCGCCCGGTCGGGCCGGTCGGCGACGATTTCGGCGCCGAGCAGTTCGAGGTGCTGGAACGCCGCGGCGTCCTCACCGACGACATAGAGCGGGTAGACGGCGGCCAGTCGTTCTTCTGGCGCGGCCGTTACGAGTACGACCTTAACGTCGCCCACACCGAGGACACCCAGCTCGGCGTTTTCGCCGAGTTCGAGCCGAAGCTCTCGCCGGCCTCTCAGGCCGCCGACACGCTCTTCCTCGCAAATATCCAACCGGACCTGCAGCGGGGGGTTCGCGCCCAATGCGCGGCGACGCGCTTCAGCGGGCTCGACTCGATGAACCTCTGGATCGAGACCGCGAAGGACTCGCTGCTGGCGGCGATAGCCGAGGTGGACTGCCTCGTCGTCAACGACGCCGAGATCCGCATGCTGACCGGGGAGTCGAACCTCGCCCGCGCCGCCCGCGCCGTGATGGAGGGTGGCCCTCGCGCCGTCGTCGCCAAGCAGGGCGAATACGGAGCCGCCCTCTTCACCGCCGACGGCTTCTTCGCCCTGCCGGGCTTTCCGCTGGAAGACGTGCGCGACCCGACCGGCGCCGGCGACAGCTTCGCCGGCGGCTTCTTCGGCTACCTCGACAGCCATGACGGCGACATCGACGAGGCGGCTCTGCGCCGAGCGATGGGCTACGGCACCGTGCTGGCCTCCTTCAACGTCGAGGAGTTCGGCACCGAGCGCGTCTCCCGCCTCACCCGCGAAGAGATCGACGAGCGCCTCGGCACGCTGCACGGGATGACCCAGTTCGAACCGTTACCGGCCGCTTAACGACCGCCGCGCCCAAGCTGCCAGAATGAGCGCCGGCATGGGCTCAGAGTCACTCACAGTCACCGACAACCGCACCGGGCAAACGTATGAGTTGCCGATCACGGACGGGACCGTGCGCGGGATGGACCTGCGCCAGATCAGAGTCGACGACGACGACTTCGGGTTGATGTCGTATGACCCGGCCTTCACCAACACCGCCTCTTGTCGGTCGGCGATCACCGACATCGACGGAGAGAAGGGCATCCTCCAGCACCGGGGCTACCCGATCGAGCAGCTCTGCGAGCGCTCCAGCTTCCTCGAGGTCGCCTACCTCCTGATCTTCGGTGAACTGCCGACCGGGCCGCAGCTCGATCGCTGGACCCACGACATCACCCACCACACCTTCGTCCACGAGGACCTGAAGGAGTTCTTCAAAGGCTTCCGCTACGACGCCCACCCGATGGGAATGCTGCTGGCGGGAGCGGGGGCGCTCTCGACCTTCTACCCGGATGCGAAGCAGATCGACGATCCCGAGCAGCGCTACATGGCGGCTGTGCGGCTGATCGCCAAGGTGCCGACCCTCGCCGCCTTCTCCTACCGCCACAACACCGGCCTTCCCTACGTCTACCCGGACAACGACCTCACCTTCGCCGGCAACTTCCTCTCGATGATGTTCAAGAAGACCGAGGTGAAATACGAGCCGGACGAGCGCCTGGCCCGCGCCCTCGACGTGCTCTTCATCCTCCACGCCGACCACGAGCAGAACTGCTCGACCAGCGCCGTGCGCGGCGTCGGCTCTTCCGGCGTCGACCCCTACTCCGCGGTAGCCGCAGGAGTGGCCGCGCTCTATGGCCCGCTGCACGGCGGCGCCAACGAAGCGGTCCTGCGCATGCTGCGGCGGATCGAGTCGGTCGACAACATCCCCGGCTTCCTCGAACGGGTGAAGAACCGCGAGGAGAAACTGATGGGCTTCGGCCACCGGGTCTACAAAAATTACGACCCGCGGGCGCGGATCATCCAGCAGTACATGGAGCCGGTCTTCGAGGCCACCGAGTACAACGCGCTGGTGGAGATCGCCCGCGAGCTGGAAAAGCGCGCCCTCGACGATGAGTTCTTCACCTCGCGCAAGCTCTACCCGAACGTCGATTTCTACTCGGGGATCATCTACGAGGCGCTGGAGATTCCGGCCAACATGTTCACCGTGATCTTCGCCATCCCCCGCACCGCCGGCTGGGTCGCGCAGTGGATGGAGATGAACGACGATCCCGACCTGAAAATCTCCCGCCCGCGCCAGATCTACACCGGCGAGCGCAACCGCGACTACGTGGCGGTTGCCGATCGCGAAGGGCCGGAGAAGATCGTCGGTCCCCCGGCGCGGCGCCCCAGACGCCCTCGCCGCGGCGCCTGAGGACATTGCCCGCTTGGAAGTTGACGGTCAGGCATGGGTCCGACGTCTCGCGCGAGAGCTTTGAGATCTTGGAGGAAGCCGTCGCGCGGATGCGGAAGCGGGCGTTGGCGATTCGCGCGGAGGGAACGGTGGATTCCGTCTCGGCGCTGCGGGACTTCACGCCACACGAGCAGGTCCACGCGCGGCTACAGCTGACCGGCAAGGGGTTATTCCGTAAGCCGACCGCCGGTGTCGACGTGCGCGGCGACGGCACCTTCGTCCCTTACCGCGGTGGCGTCTCCCGCGAGGAGCTCGACCCGACCGACTACGACACGCCGTTCGACGTAGTCCGCGAGACTCTGGCTAATGACTGAGATTCCAAAGGGCAGCTACGCGGCCGGCAACCGAGTGAAGATTCCCGCCGGCGCCGAGCCGCCGTTCACCGTCTTCATCAATGGCGTCGAGCAGTCCGCGGGCGACTATGAGATTCGCGACAGCGAGATCGTCTTCAACCGCCAGATCGTCAAGGAAAGAGTCGGCAAGAGCCGCTGGCTGGCGATGTACCTGGGCCTCTGGGGTACCTACCGCAAGAACGAGACGATTGACCTCCAGTTCGCCCGTGGCGGCAAGCTGGAGCTGCGCGACGACCTCCCGGTCGAGCCCTAGTTGAAAACGTAGAGCAGGGAAAAAGCGGTGACCACCCAGACGGCACCCGCCACGATCATGCCCCTGTCTCTTGAGACCATCGCGGCGATCGAGCGGTCGTCGGCGCGGTCGTAGATCAAGTAGAGGTAGCGGAAGATTCCGTAGAGCACCGGCGGGATCGTCCACATCATCTCGTTGCCGATCAGCGGCGAGTCGACCGCGTAGATCGAATAGCTGATCACGGTGCCGGTTGTGACCAGGGCGACCATCTGGTCGAGGAAGGGCAACGAGTAGTGCTCCAGGACCGGGCGGCTGCTGGTCCCCTCGTGCAACTCGGAGACGGCTTCCTGGCGGCGCTTGGTGAAGCCGAGGAAGAGCGCGATCATGCCGGTGCAGAGCAGCAGCCACTCCGAAGCGTGGGCATCGACGGCGCTGGCGCCGGCGGCGACCCGCAGTATGAAGAGGGCGCCGAGGGTCATCACATCGACGATTACCACCTGCTTGAGGCCGAGGCTGTAGGCGACCTGGGCGATGCCATAGCCGACGACCATCAGGCCGACTTCCCAGTTGACCGCCGCGAAGGCGAGAGCGATCGCCCCGAGGGCCAACAGCGGCGCGATCGTTTTCGCCGCGCTCTCGGAGAGCTCTCCGGCAGCCAGTGGGCGGAAGCGCTTCTTCGGGTGCTTGCGGTCGAGCTCGACGTCAACCAGATCGTTGATGTAGTAGCCGGCACTGGAGATGCCGCAGAAAGCGATGAAGGCAAGGGTCGCGTCCACGATCGCCCCGGTGTCGTTGAACTTGCCCCCGAAGAGCAGGCCGGCGAAGACGAAGACGTTCTTGATCCACTCCTGCGGCCGCCCGGTCTTGATCGCCGCCCGCAGCGGCGAGCGTCTCGGCACGACCGGCTCTTCGCTCGGGATCGTGGTGTTCGGGTGCCGTTTCCACGACCGGGACGGTCGGATGCCCTCCCCCGTTCCGTATTCTTGTCTCCATAGCTCGCCGCAGAGTACCGCTAGCCCGGGAGGCGAACTGTGAAACGGGCTCCTCCGCCTTCGAGGTTCTCCACCGCGACCGATCCCCCCATCGCCTCCGTCAGCTCGCGGACTATCGCCAGACCGAGGCCGGCGCCGTCGGGGGAGCGGTGCTCGGAACGGCCTCGCAGGTGGAAGCGCTCGAAGGCCCGTGGGATGTCCTCCTCGGAAATGCCGGGGCCACGATCGCTGACGCTGATCTCTCCCGGGGTGGCCGCCAGCGTCACCGTCCCGCCCCTCGGGCTGATCCGGATCGCGTTCTCGAGCAGGTTGGAGACCACTTGCAAAGCGCGGCCGTAGTCGGCGTTGGCCGGCGCGCTGCCTCCCTCCACACGCACCTCGACCTCAGCCTCACCCGCTCGCGGGCGCAGGCGCTCCTCCGCTTCGCGCGCCACGGCGCCTAGGTCGATCGGCTCCCGCGTCACCTCCAACACGCCCTGGCGCAGTCGCGCCAGCGCCAGCAGGTCGCCGACCAGCCGTTCCAGCCGGGCCGCCTCGCGACCGACCACCTCGGCCGCCTCTCTCGGCTCGATCGTGCCGTCTTCGATCCCCTCCGCGTAACCGCGGATCGAGGTCAGCGGCGTGCGCAGGTCGTGGGAGACGGAGAGCAATACCGCGCGCTCGGCGTCGCGGGCCAGCGAAAGCTGCTCCGACATCCCGTTGAACGCCTCCGCCAGCTCGTCCAACTCCTCCGTCCCTTCCGGCGGCACCGGCTCGGGATGGCGCCCGGCCGCAACATCTCCCGCGGCCAGCGAGAGGCGCCGCAGCGGCTGGGTGAGGCGTCGCGACAGCAGCGCCGCCACCGCGGCGGCAAAGAGCGCGGCGACACCGCTGGCGATCAACAGCGCCGAGAGGTAGCGACGGAAATCGTCGCCGGAGACGATGTCGGGGCGCGTCACCAGCAAGGCGGAAGTCCCCGTCCGCCGCGCAGCGTAGACCGAGTCGCGCCCGCCGATCTTCGCCGTCCCGTCGGCCGCGCCGTCGCGCCGCAGATCGGCAACCGCTCCCGCGGGAAGCACGACGGCGATCTCCTCCATGCTCAAAACTCTGACGAGTCTCTCGCCGGGCGCACCCCGCGCCGGGGGGGGCGCTCCCAACCCCGGGGGAGGCGGAAATCCGGGTGACAGCCCCTGTCTCGTCGGGCTGCCCCGCCCTTGTCTGGCCCCCCGCCGCACCGCGCGCAGCAGCGACTGCTGGCCCGCCAGCGAATCGGCTTGGCGCTCCACGTCCTGGCGGATCGTCCCCCGAACGGCGTCGCGCGTCAGCACGATCCCCAGCGCCAGCGAGGCTCCCACCCCAACGAGCACCGTGCCCAGGATCGCGACGAACAAGCGCCCGCGCAGGGAGCGAACCCGACTTTGACTCCCCTCTGGTGTGGTCAAAGTCGAGTTCGTCACGGCACGACCTTGTAGCCGGCGCCGCGCACCGTCTCGATCAAGCCGGGGCGGTCGAGCTTGGCCCGCAGCTGGGCGACGTGGACGTCAACCGTCCGCGTCCCGCCGGCGAACTCGCCGCCCCAGACCAGTTCCAGCAGGCGATCGCGGCTGAGAACGACACCGGCGTGGGAGAGCAGCGCCGCCAGCAGATCGAATTCCCGTCCGGTCAGCTCCACCGCTTCGCCGGCGACGGTCACCGTGCGCGCCCCGCGGTCCAGCTCGACCCCGCCAACGGCAAGCGCTCCATCGTCGATCGCGACCCCCCCGGAGGCGCGACGCAGGATCGCCTTCACCCGCGCCACCAGCTCCCGCGGGGAGAAGGGCTTGACGACGTAGTCGTCGGCGCCCGCCTCCAGTCCCGAGACCCGGTCGATCTCATCGTCACGGGCGCTGAGGATGAGGATTGGGACGCCGGTGCGGGAGCGGAGGCGCCGGCAGACCTCGAACCCGTCGATCCCGGGCAGCCCGATGTCGAGCACGACCAGCCGCACGGGATGGCGGGAAAGCTCCTCCAGCGCCTCTTCCCCACTACGAGCCCAGACGACGTCGAACCCGTCGCGCCTGAGGTAGGCGCGAACGAGTTCGGCGATCGCCTGCTCGTCTTCGACGACGAGGATGGCTCCCTTCATCCAACTAGCCTCGCATTTGTGCTCCCGGCGGGGGCGGCAGCTGGCCGCCCTGCTGCGAGCCCTGGGGCCCACGGTGCGGGCGGTGAGGCATCTGGCCTTTCTTCGGCGGGACGAGAATCGCTTTCGCGGTTCCGCCCTCCGGCCCGCAAACGATGACCTGCTGACCCGCCTTCAGGTCGGTGACCGCGGTGTCGCGACCAGGGCCGGCGAGGACTTTGGTGCTGTCATCGACCGGGATCGTCACCTCGTTGCCGTCGTTCTCGGTGACGGTGATCGAGCTGTCGTCGGCCGAGACGACCTTGCCGCGATCCATCCTCACCACTTCGGCCTGCCCGTTGCGCTGAACGTGGAGCTCGGCGTAGGTCAGGTCTCTGCCGGCCGGTCCGCCAATCGGGCCCCCGGGCGGTGGCGGCATGCGTTTGCCCGCGTGGGATCCGCTCTTCTGCTTGGCGCCGGAGTCGTTCTGAGCGACGGCGACGCCACCGACCGCGAGCGCCGCGGCGATCCCAATCGTCGCCACCGTTCGCGCGTGCTTCTGGAATGAATGGAACATCTGAAACCTCCTGTAGGTGTCCAACTGTTGGGACCGATCCTCAGGGGGCCGGGTACGAGCGCGATCATGCCTATGTAAGGCGCGTGTAAGCCACCAACCCCAAGGTGAAACGCATACGCGGGGAAATAGCCGTCGTATGCGTTGCACCGCCCGTTTAGGGATCTAGAAGTACGCCTGGATTGAGCATGCCGCTGGGGTCGAGCTCGGCCTTGGCGGCGCGGAGGGCGGCGGCGAAGGGGGCCGGGCGCTGGCGGTCGTACCAGGGGCGGTGGTCTCGTCCCACCGCATGGTGGTGAGTGATCGTGCCGCCCCCCTCGATCAGCGCCTCCGAGGCGGCGGCCTTGATCTCATCCCATTGCTCGACCTCGCCGCCGCGCACCGCGGGCGCCAGCACGGTGAAGTAAGCCGCCGGGCCGTCGGGGTAGACATGAGTGAAGCGACAGCTGACGCGGGGCGAGCCGGGTCCTTCGGCCGGCGCGTCGCAGACCTCGGCGACCTTCGCTCGCACCGCCTCCATCACGTCCGCGTGGAACTCCTCGAAGCGGTCCCAGGTGATCGCCGTCTCGAAGGTCTCAGAGAGGACGCCGCAGGCGACAAACGTGTCGCGCAGGTACGGGGCAAGTAGAAAAGCACTCCGCCAGGTCCCGACCGCGTCCGATCCTCTGGTTTCACGGCGCTGTGGACTTTTTGGTTGCTGGGGCGACCCAAAAGTCGAATCCGGCGTCGGAACGCCGCCCTGCTCCCGCGCGATCTCCAGCGCCAGCCCCATCGGCGCGTCCACTGGGTGGTGCGCCGACTCGAACCCGAGCACGAGCAGGTGTCTGTCGCCACCACCCGCGCCGGTGGTCCCCGCCTCCAATGCGTCGAGCAGGCGGCAGTTCGCCGGGTACAGGCCCGACTGAGAGATCTCCCGCACCGCCCGCACCGCGGCGAGGAAGTCCTCGAACTCCACCCCGCATGACGCCTTGAACTCGGGGCGCGGCCGAACCCGCATCCAGGCCTCGGAAATCACCCCGAGGATCCCCTCCGACCCGATCAACATCCGGTCCGGCGAGGGACCGGCACCGGACCCCGGCAGCCGCCGGCTCTCCCAAGTCCCCCGCGGCGTGATCGCCCGCACCGACTCGACCAGGTCGTCGATGTGCGTGTAGAGAGTCGCGAAGTGCCCACCGGCCCTGGTCGCGAGCCAGCCCCCCAGCGTCGAGTACTCGAACGACTGGGGGAAGTGCCGCAGGGTCAACCCGTGCTCTTTCAACTGATCCTCCAGGCCCGGCCCGGTGGCCCCCGCCTGGATCCGCGCCGCCATCGACTCCGCGTCGATCTCCAGCACCCGGTCCAACCGCCGCAGGTCCATGCAGACCACGGGCCGATCCCCGGCCCGCGCCTCGACCCCGCCGACCACGCTCGTCCCACCGCCAAACGGAACGACCGCGGCCCCCTCCGCCTCGGACCAGCTGAGAACGGTCTCGATCTCCGACTCGTCCTTGGGGAACGCGACGAGATCCGGCGGGTTGGGGAACTCTCCCCGGAACCCCCGCACCACATCCCGGTACGCCTTTCCCTGAGCACGCGAAACCCGCTCGTACTTGTCATCCGAGAATAAGTCGCCAAATTCGCTCGGAACTCTCAACCGCGGCGCCTGAACCACAACCTCTTCCAAAGGAACCGCCGTCTCCGGCTCGCCCCCAAACCCAAGCCGCTCCCTAATGCCGGCCGCAGCCTGCGCAAGCTCATCCCCGGAGGGCGCTTGGTCCTCCCACCCCCACCCCCAGTGCTTCAGCCGCCTTACCAGTGGACGCCTCTCATCAGGTGTGCAAAGGCAAGAGCCTCGGTGGTCGGCGCTCTGTCCGGCGCCTCATCCGTCTTCCCCTTCGCCGCCTGCGACTCGGGGAACAGTTTGTAGGCCTGGTTCAAGATCCTGTCGCTGACGGTCGGCGCCACCGCGTAGAGCAGCTCGCCGAACGTCCCCAGCCGCGTCGCCACCTTCTTCGGCTGCCCGACCATCGCCCCGGTCAACATCGCCGCCGCCTCCTCGGGCGTAATCGCCGGGAAGACGTCGTACATCCGGGTCGGCGCGATCATCGGCGTCCGCACCAGCGGCATGTGAACCGTCGTCAGGTGGATGCCGTCGTCGATGACCTCCGAGGCGATCACCCGGCTGAAAGCGTCCAGCGCCGCCTTCGAGGCGACGTAGGCGGAGAAACGCGGCGGGTTGGTCTGCGTGCCGATTGAGCTGACGTTGATGATGTGGCCGGACTTGCGCTCCCGCATCGCCGGCAGCAGCGCCAGGATCAGCCGCACCGCGCCCAGGTAATTGAGCTGGATCGTCCGCTCGTAGTCGTGGAAGCGGTCGTAAGCGAGGGTGACCGAGCGCCGAATCGAGCGGCCGGCGTTGTTGACGAGGATGTCGACGTGGCCGTGGTAAGCGAGAACGTCTTCGGCCATCCGCTCGATGTCCTCGATGTCGGACATGTCGCAGCTGTGGATGTGAGCGACCCCGCCGGCCTGCTCAATCTCCTCCTTCGTCTCCTCAAGCTTGTCGACGGAGCGCGCGACCAGCAACACCGTCGCCCCCGCGTCGGCGACTTTGACCGCGGTCGCTTTGCCGATCCCCGACGAGGCGCCGGTGATCAGCACCACTTTGCCCCGCACCGCCCCAGACAGAGAGCGGTCCTTGAACAGGTCGGGGTCGAGATTGCGCTCCCAGTAGTCCCAGACCCGGTCGGCGTAGCTCTCCAGCGGCGGCACCTCGATCCCGCTGCCCTCCAGTGCCGCCTGCGCCTTACTCGAGTCGAAGCTCGTCGGGTAGTTGACGTAGGTGAGGATCCCGGCGGGAATGCCCACCTCGGCGAGCGCCGCCTTCGCCACTCGCTTTGCCGGCGGGAACAGGCGCAACCCGGTCTGCACCAACGAGGTCGCCGGATCGGTCACGTCGGAGCCGAGCCGCAGGCCCATCTGCGGTGCGTCGGCCGCCTTGGCGAAGAGGTTGATCACCTCGCCGGCGCTCTTCGCCTTCGGGTCGGTCAGGTGGAAGGCCTCGCCGTCCAGCCCCGGCTGGTGCGCGATGTGGTCGATCGCCGCCGCGACGTAGTCGACCGGGACGATGTTGATCTCGCCACCCTCGATCCCCGCCGCCGGCAGCCAGGACGGCAGCACCCGCCGCGCCTGTTGCAGCAGCTTGAAGAAGTAGTACGGGCCGTCGACCTTGTCGATCTCCCCGGTTCGCGAGTCGCCGACAACGATCCCCGGCCGGTAGACGCGCCACGGCCGGCTGGATTCCTCGCGCACGACCCGCTCGGACTCGTGCTTTGTGCGGAAGTAGGGATGGGTGTCGAGTCTCTCGGCCTCTTCGAACATGTCCTCGGTCCATGTCCCTCTATAGAGACCGGCCGCCGCGATCGAGCTGACTTGGTGGAAGCAGCCCGCCTCGATCGCCGTCGCCAGCTGCACCGCGTTGCGCGTGCCCTCGACATTGGCAACTTCCTGCGCTTCGGCGCCGGCGGTCATGTCGTAGATCGCCGCCAGGTGGAAGAAGTGATCGACCTCGCCGCGCAGCGTCACCAGGTCCTCTTCGGAGACGCCGAGCCCGGGCTGGGAGAGGTCGCCGGCGATCGGAACGATCCGCGCCCCGTCCGGCCCCCAGCCGCTACGCAACTCCTCCAAGCGGCCTCGCGACCCCGCCCGGACCAGCGCGTAGATCGTCCCCTCGCGCTTCAAAAGGCGCTCGACGAGATTGCGACCGATGAACCCGGTCGCGCCGGTCACGAAGTAGTTCACCTCTGTTTCATACACTCAATCCAGCGATGGCGCAAACGGCGACCGTTCAGATCCAAATGCCCGAGATGGGCGAGTCGGTCACCGAAGGCATCGTGCTTGAGTGGCACGTTGCCGTTGGCGACTTCGTCAATGAGGGCGACACGATCGTCGAAGTGTCGACGGACAAGGTCGATGCTGAGGTGCCGGCGCCTGCGGATGGCGTCATTACAAAGCTTGTTGCGTCGGTCGACGAGGAGGTTCCCGTTGGAGCCCCGTTGGCTGAGATGGAACCGGGTGAGGGACAGGGCGCTCCGGCTGCGGGTCCCGACGCGGAGTCGGGGGGGCCTGCGGGCGGTGCAGTGGCTCCGTTCTCGACCCCCCCGACTCCACGCAACCCGCAGAGCAGCGGCTCAGATTCCGCTCCCGGCGCCAACGGAGCGGATGGAGTTCGAGCGACACCGGTAGCGCGACGGGTTGCTGCAGAAAACGGCGTTGACCTTGGGTCGGTAGCCGGGTCTGGGCCTGGGGCCAAGGTGACTAAAGAGGACGTGATCGCGGCCGCCAATGGTTCCCCGGCCGCCGCCGCTTCAGCAGCCGCAGGGGAGGCGAGAGCTTTGCGGGGGCCGGCGGGGATGCTGGCTTCGGCAATGAACGAAAGCCTTGAGGTTCCTACCGCTACCTCTTTCCGCACCGTCGCGGTGGACACCCTGGACGCGAAGCGCAAGGCGTTGAACGAGGCCTTGAAGGAGCGCGGGATGAAGGTCTCCTTCACCCACCTGGTCGCCTGGGCGATCGTGCAGGCGAGCGAGGAGTGGCCGGTCATGGTCCGCACCTATGAGGAGCGGGAGGGGAAGCCCTTCGCGTTGGAGGGCGGCCCGGTCAACCTCGGCATCGCCGTCGACATCGAGCGCAAGGACGGCTCGCACAGCCTGATGGTGCCGGCGATCAAGGGCGCCGACGGTCTCGACTTCTCCGCCTTCCACTCCTACTACGAGGACCTGATCACGAAGACGCGGGAGAGCAAGCTCACCCCGGACGACTTTCAGGGAACCAACATCTCCCTCACAAACCCCGGCGGCCTCGGCACCGTCGCCTCCGTCCCCCGCCTGATGAGCGGGCAGAGCGCGATCATCGCCACCGGCTCTATCGCCTACCCGCCCGAGTGGGCCCACGCCGGCCCCGACCGCATCCGCCAGCTCGGCGTCTCCAAGGTGATGACGCTGACCTCGACCTACGACCACCGCGTCATCCAAGGCGCCGAATCGGGCTCCTTCCTGCGCCGCCTCGACCAGCTCCTCCAGGGAGAGGACGGCTTCTACGAAACGGTCGCCGCCGACCTCGACATCGATCCCGGGCCGATCGGCGCCGCCCACCCGGCCTCCGCCTCGGCCCCACCGCTCGGCTCCACCGCTGCCACGGGCGAGATGGCGGTCACCTCGACCGCTCCGGATGAGGAGCTGCTGCAGGCGGTCCAAGCAGCGACCTCACTGCTCAAGGGCTACCGCACCCACGGCCACCTCGCCGCCCACCTCGACCCGCTCGGCCGCGAACCAAAGGGGGACCCGGCGATCCAGCCGGAGAACCTCAACCTGACGCCAGAGCTGATGGCCCGCATCCCCGCCTCGATTCTGCGTATCGGCGTCCCGGGCGAGACCCTGCTTGACGCCCTCCCCCGCATGCGCGACACCTACTGCGGCACGATCGCCTACCAGTTCGAGCACCTCTCCTCCCACCAGCAGCGCACCTGGCTGCGGGAGATGGTCGAGACCGGCGCCCACCGCGCCCCTCTCACCGATGACGAGAAACGCCGCCTGCTCAGCCGCCTGATCGACGTCTTCCAGTTCGAGCGCTTCATCGAAAAGGCCTACCTCGGCCAAAAGATCTTCACGATCGAGGGGCTCGACGTGGTGGTGCCGATGCTCGACGAGCTCGTCACCCTCGCCCACCGCGGCGGCGCCGAAGAGGTCGTCTTCGGCATGGCCCACCGCGGACGCCTCAGCGTCCTCGCCCACAACCTCGGTCGCTCGGTCGAATCGATCCTCGCCGAGTTCGAGGGGGCAAAGCAGATCGACGCCGTCAAGGCGGTCGCCGCTATCCCCCACGGCGGCACCGGCGATGTCAAGTACCACTACGGCCACCAGGGGGTCTACGAGACCAGCGAGGGCGAGAAGATCGCCGTCCGCCTCTACCCCAACCCAAGCCACCTCGAGTTCGTCAACCCCGTCGTCGAGGGCGCCACCCGCTTCATCCAGTCCGACTTCGAGGGAGCGAAGATCGCGCACGAGCCCAAGCGCGCCGTCCCCGTACTGCTCCACGGCGACGGCGCCTTCCCCGGCCAGGGAGTCGTCGCCGAGACGCTCAATCTGCAATCGCTGCGCGGCTACACCACCGGCGGCACGATCCACGTCATCCAGAACAACCAGGTCGGCTTCACCACCGACCCCGAGGACGCTCGCTCAACCCCCTACGCCGCCGACATGGCGAAGGGATTCAACGTGCCGATTGTCCACGTCAACGCCGACGACGTCGAAGCCTGCTCGGCCGCAATCCGCCTCGCCATGGCCTACCGCGAGCGCTGGGGCCGGGACATCGTCATCGACGTAATCGGCTACCGCCGCTACGGCCACAACGAGACCGACGAGCCCGCCTACACCCAGCCGCAGATCGCCGGCAGAATCAAGGCGCACCCGCCGGTCTCCGAGATTTACTCCAAGCAGCTGGTCGACGAAGGGGTCGTCGCTGAGGACGATGTCGCAGGCATGACCAGAGAGCGCCACGACGAGATGTCCGCCGCGCTGAAGGACCTGCGCCGCAAGATGGAACTGGGCGACTACGAGGACCCCACCGTGACCACCACCAGCACCGGCGAGCTCGACCGCAGCGCCAGCCCTCCGGTCGATACGGCTGTGCCGATCGAGAAGCTGCGTGAGCTGAACGAGGCGCTGATCGAGGCGCCGGAGAGCTTCACCGTCCACCGCAAGCTGCGCAAGCCGTTCGCCAAGCGGGTCGAGGCGCTGGAGAGAGGCGGGATCGAGTTCGGCCACGCCGAGGCGCTCGCCTTCGGCTCGCTGCTCACGGACGGCGTCCACATTCGCCTCACCGGGCAGGACACTGAGCGCGGCACCTTCTCCCACCGCCACCTCGTCCTTCATGACGAGAACACCGGCCTCGAGTACTGCCCGATGCAGAACCTCGACGACGCCAGCGCCCCCTTCGAGCTGTACAACAGCCCTCTCTCGGAGGTCGCCTGCCTTGGCTTCGAGTACGGCTACTCCTCGGCCAACCCCAATGCGCTGGTCCTCTGGGAGGCGCAGTACGGCGACTTCGCCAACGCCGGTCAGGTCATCACCGACACCTTTATCGTCTCCGGCGAGGCCAAGTGGGGCCAGACCAGCCGCCTCACCCTGCTGCTGCCGCACGGCTACGAGGGCTCCGGGCCGGAGCACTCCAGCGCCCGCATCGAGCGCTTCCTCGCGCTCGCCGCCGAGGGCAACATCCGCATCGCCAACCCGACCACCGCCGCCCAGTACTTCCACCTGCTGCGCCGCCAGGCGCTGATCCGCAAGCCGCGCCCGCTGGTGGTGTTCACGCCGAAGGGCCTGCTGCGACTCGACCGCGCCGCCGCGACTCCGGAGGAGTTGACCGAAGGGCACTTCCACTTCATCCTCGACGACCCCACCGCCGGCGAGCGTCGCGAGAAGGTCGAGCGCCTCGTCCTCTGCACCGGCAAGGTCTACTTCGATATGGACGCCAACGAGCGCCGCGCCGCCGCCGAAAACGTCGCCATCGCCCGCGTCGAGCTGCTCTATCCGTTCGCCAAGGAGCAGCTCACCGGGCTAATCGCCTCCTACCCAAACCTGAAGGAAATCGTTTGGACCCAGGAGGAGCCGCGCAACATGGGCGCCTGGAAGGTGATGTCCCGCCGCTTTCCCGATCTGGTCCCCGACGGAGTGGAGCTGAAGTATGTCGGCCGCCCGACCCGCTCCAGCCCCGGGGAGGGCTACTCGATCGCCCACGCGCGCGAGCAGGAGCGGATCGTGCTCACGGCCTTGACCCCTGGGGCGTAGGAGGGGTGGGGGTGTCCGAGTCGGGGCTGGGTTTTTCGCCTGCGCGGAATGCGGCTGACCGCGGTCGTCAGTGGGGCGAAAAACGCGAAGCCGCCCCGCCTCAGACACCCCCACCCCTCCTTCTCTTGCCATGAGGAAGCCCGTTCCGGGGAAGCTTTTCCGGTGGGTGAAGCGGATCTCGTGGGTTGAGCTTGCCGTGTTTGGAGGGTTGATCTTCTTTTGGCTAATGCCCGGGTTCGATACGGAGACGATGGTGTTTGGTTGGGCACACGGCTTGGGGTTCGTCGTGCTGTGTCTGGTGATCTGGATCGCCTGCGTCAGGCGCGAAGCTCCCTACACACTGCTGGCGGCGACCCTCACACCGGTTGGACCGGTTGGGAGTGTGCTTGGCATAGAACTGATCGAACGCAAGGGTTGGGGCATTGCGGGTTATCCGCAAAACAGCGCGGAATCCCCGTAAACACGCTGATTTCGCTTGACCCCGACCGACGCACGCGGTATAGGTAAGGCGTGACTGCTTTCCCTGGGCAGTCCCGCGCAGGGGAGCAGCTGCGTCGGCTATCCCTCCCTGGCTACCGACGCGTAGGTGCGGTGCGGGTCGCGCGGACCCCCCTGCCTCCCGCGGCCCCACCGCACCCCTTCTTGCGTTTGAAGAGGTGCCCCAAAGTCTGGTGCACACGCCTAGCGGCGGCGGACTCTGCGCGGGGCGGCGTCCTCAGTCGGCCCAATAGCTCTGCTATTGGGCCTCCCTGCGTCCTTGCCTCGCTTGGTCCGGCGCGCCCAAAACGCACGATGGAAGGTCTTACTTCTTCAGATTTCGCAGGACCGTTTGGAGGATGCCGCCGTTTTGGAAGTAGGCGATCTCGTTTGGGGTGTCCAGGCGGACGGTTGCTTCGAACGCGGTGTCGCCGGCGGTGACCGCGACTGACTTTGCTTCGCCGTTCTGTAGGTCTCCAACGTCGATCGTCTCCTCGCCGGTCAGGCCGAGGGACTCGGCGCTCTCACCGGTCGGGAACTGGAGGGGTAGAACTCCCATGCCAATCAGGTTCGATCGGTGTATGCGCTCGAAGCTCTCGGCGATCACAGCGCGGACCCCGAGCAGCTTGGTCCCCTTCGCCGCCCAGTCGCGCGAGGAGCCGGACCCGTACTCCTTGCCCGCCAGGACAATGAGTGGCACACCCTCCTCGGCGTAGGCCATCGCCGCGTCGTAGATGGTGGTCTCCTCCCCATCGGGGAAGTGACGTGTGAAGCCACCCGCTCGCTCCACCAGGAGGTTGCGCAGGCGAATGTTGGCGAAGGTGCCGCGGATCATCACCTCGTGGTTGCCGCGGCGCGAGCCGTAGGAGTTGAAGTCGCGGACCTCGACGCCCTGCTCGATCAGCCATTTCCCGGCGGGGCTGTCCTTTTTGATCGCCCCGGCGGGTGAGATGTGGTCGGTGGTTATCGAGTCGCCGAGCAGGGCCAGCACCCGCGCGCCGGAGATCGGCGCCACCGGGGGCGGATCGGCCGGGATCCCTTCGAAGAAGGTGGGACGGCGGACATAGGTGGAGTCGGGCCAGGTGTAACGGTCGCCCTCGGGCACCTCGACCGCGTTCCAGTTCTCGTCGCCCTTCGTCACCTCGCCGTAGTTGCGGGTGAACATCTCCGCCTCGATCGAGCGCCCGACCAGCTCCTTCACCTCGGCCGGGTCGGGCCAGATGTCGCGCAGGTAGACCGGCGCGCCGTCGGCGTCCTCGCCCAGAGGCTCCGTGGTCAGGTCGAGGTCCATCCGCCCCGCCAGCGCGTAGGCGACGACCAGCGGCGGGCTGGCGAGGTAGTTCGCCTTCACGTCCTGGTTGATCCGCCCCTCGAAGTTGCGGTTGCCGGAGAGGACCGCGCAGACCGCCAGGTCCTTCTCGGCGATCGCCGCCGAGATCTCCGGCGCGAGCGGACCGGAGTTGCCGATGCAGGTCGTACATCCGTAGCCGACCAGATTGAACTGGAGCGCGTTTAGGTGCTCGGTCAGCCCGGCTTTGTCGAGGTAGTCGGTGACCACAGTGGAGCCCGGCGCCAGCGAAGTCTTCACCCACGGCTTACGGGCCAGCCCGCGGGCGAGCGCGTTGCGGGCCAGCAGCCCGGCGCCGACCATCACGCTCGGGTTGGAGGTGTTGGTACAGCTGGTGATCGCCGCGATCACTACCCGGCCGTGGTCCAACTCGATCGTTGTCCCGTCCTCCAGAGCCACCTCGATCGCGTCCTCGCTGCCACGCGGCGCCGTCGCAACCGGCGCGCCGCTGACCGCGGGCCGCGGCCGGCCACGCTCGTCGTCGTGGTCCTCGGCCGGCGGGTCCGACGCCGGGAAGGACTCCATGCTCGCCTCGTCGACCCCGTTGCCCATCTGCTCGGCGGCCTCGGGGTCGAAGTCACCCATCGCCTCGATGAAGGACTGCTTCGCCTGCGCCAGCGGCACCCGGTCCTGCGGTCGTTTCGGCCCGGCGATGCTGGGCACGACGTCGCCCAGGTCCAGCTCCAGCGCCTCGGTGAAGACCGGGTCCGGGGAGCCGGGCTCGTGGAACATCCCCTGCTCGCGGGCGTAGGCGTCGACCAGCTCGATCGTCTCGGTCGGCCGCCCGGTCAGGTCGAGGTAGCGCAGCGTCTCGGCGTCGACCGGGAAGATCGCGCAGGTCGAGCCGAACTCCGGCGACATGTTGCCGATCGTCGCCCGGTCGGCGAGGCCCAGCGTCGCCAGTCCCGGCCCGTAGAACTCGACGAACTTGGAGACGACGCCGCGACGGCGCAGCATCTCGGTCACGGTCAACACCAGATCGGTCGCCGTCGCCCCCTCCGGCAGCTGCCCATCGAGCTTGAACCCGACCACCTGCGGCAACAGCATGCTGATTGGCTGGCCCAGCATCGCGGCCTCCGCTTCGATCCCACCGACTCCCCAACCGAGCACGCCGAGCCCGTTGACCATCGTCGTGTGGGAATCGGTGCCGACCAACGTGTCGGGGTAGGCCCGCAACGCGCCGTCGCCGTCGCGGCTGTAGACGACCTGGGCGATGTGCTCGAGGTTGACCTGGTGGCAGATGCCGGTGGCGGGCGGCACCACGCTGAAGTTGTCGAAGGACGCCTGGCCCCACTTGAGGAAGGAGTAACGCTCGCGGTTGCGCTCGAACTCGCGCTCGGCGTTGAGCGCGAAGGCGCCCGCGTTGCCGAAGGCATCGACCTGGACTGAGTGGTCGATCACCAGGTCGACATCGACCAGGGGGTTGATCTTCTCCGGGTCGCCGCCGATCTCCGCCATCGCGTCGCGCATCGCCGCCAGGTCGACGACGGCGGGCACCCCGGTGAAGTCCTGCATCAGGACGCGGGCGGGCTGGAAGGGGATCTCTACGCTCGGCTCGGCCGCCGGGTCCCAGCCGGCGATCGCCTCGACATCGGCAGCGGTGACGCTGCGCCCATCCTCCAGCCGCAGCACGTTCTCCAGCAGCACCTTGATCGAATACGGCAGGCGCGCCACGTCGAAGCGTTCAGCCAGCGCGTCAAGGCGGAAGATCTCGTAGGAGCGCCCGCCGACTTCGAGGGTGGACCGGGCGCCGAAAGAGTCGCTCCTGCTCATGAACCCATCCTACGAAGCGCCGCCCACGGGCGGCGCCCGGTCAGCCCTTGGCTTTGATGAAGGATTCGGCGAGCTGCTCGGCCGCCTTTTGTCCAGTCGAGCCGCGCTGAACACGAACGGCGATGCTCGGGCTCGCCAGGGCAACGTGGGACAGGAAGCGGTCAACCAACGGCGCGACGACTATCTCGGCCTTGTCGCGCTCGACGGCGCGGACCACCGCGGAGCCGACTTCGGCGGGGGTGCTCGTCCCCATCGGCGGCGGCGGCTTCGCACCCGAGCCGGCAAACATGCCCGCGTCGCGGATGAAGCCGGGCGAGACCAGCGAGACGCCGACGCCCTTCGGCAGCAGGTCGGTGCGCAGGGCGAGCGCAAAGCCGCGCAGGCCAAACTTGGTCGCACAGTAGAGCGACGTGCGAGGAGTACCGGCCTTGCCGTTCAGCGAGGCAATGAAGACAAGGTGGCCGCCACGGCGCTCGACCATCCCCGGAGCCAGCGCCTGAGCCATCAGCATCGGCACCTCGAGGTTGACCCGCAGCACGCTGCTGAGCTCCTCCGGGGTGTAGTCATCGAGCAAGCCGGGGCCGCCCACGCCGGCGTTGGCGACAAGGATGTCCACCTCGCCGGCCTCGGCGGCCAGCTTCTCCGCGGCGCCCGGCTCAGCCAGGTCCGACGGCGCCACCCGGTGCTCTCCCGGCAGCTCAGCGGCCAGCGCCTCCAGCGCCTCCGCCTTGCGCCCGCTCAAGACCAGCGTCGCTCCACGCCCGGCCAGCGCCCCGGCGATCGCCCGCCCGAGGCCCCCGGTTGCCCCGGTCAAAAGCGCTGTGCGGCCGGCAAGTTCCATGCAAGGCGCAAGCTACCAGCCAGGTCGCCGACAGAGATTGGGCGATGCGACCCGGCCGACAGGAATCCAGCCCCTATGTGCGAAAGCAAACTAAATGTTTGTTTTCTGTGAGCAAACGGCCGGTCGATCGTCTAGACTGCCGCCGTTCCGAAAAACCGAAATGCCGAATCCCGAGCGCACGGAGGCGTCACGGGAACGGGGGAACCACGTTTTCGGGGCTAACTCACCTGACTCAGGTGGGGGCGCAGGCTCCTTTCGCGCCAGCCCGACAGCTAACCCCGTAGGCCGACAAAGGAGATCGGTTTGCACACGCATAGGCAGAAATTCAAATCGGGGCTAGCGGCAACCGGAGCACTGGTCGCCATTGCCCTCGCGGCGCCGGCAGCCGCATCCGCCGTCCCCGGCGGTTGTGGCGGAGGCGGTCTGACGCCCGCCGGCACCGACATCTGCACCCCCACGGCGAAGGCTCGCCTCCTGCCCAACGGCATGGTGATCCCGCCCAAGTCCGCCCCCGGTCGCGTCAAGGCAGTGATTCGCGCCGCCAACCGCATCCGCAGCAAGCCCTACATCTGGGGCGGTGGCCACGGCCGCTGGTGGGATCGCGGCTATGACTGCTCCGGGGCCGTCAGCTACGCCCTCCACGGTGGAAACTTCATCGACAGCCCCCTCCCTTCCGGCCCGATGGCCCGGGGCTGGGGAGAACGCGGCGAGGGCCGCTGGATCACGGTTTACGCCAACGGCGGTCACGCCTACGCGGTGATCGCCGGCCTGCGCTGGGACACCTCAGGCAACACCGGCCGCAGAACCGGCCCCCGCTGGCACACGGACCTGCGCGGCAACGGCGGCTTCGTGGCGCGGCACCCGCTCGGCTTCTAGAGAAGCGTAGAGAGCGAAAAGTCTGCAAGGGCACTCCATCCCGGCCAGCCGGCCGGGATGGATTTAGCCTTGCTTTCCAGAACTACTCGGATAACTTCTTCGTGTAGCTGCTCCATCGACCGATATCCGCCTGGAGAGCCTCACCAAGCATTACGGCGAGGTGATGGCGGTTGCGGGCATTGACCTGGAGATCGAGCGGGGGGAGTTCTTCACCCTGCTGGGACCGAGCGGCAGCGGCAAGACGACGACCTTGCGGATGATCGCCGGGTTCGAGCGGCCGAGCGGGGGGCGGATCGAGCTGGCCGGCGAGGACGTGAGCCGGGTGCCGCCGTACGACCGGGCGGTCAACACCGTCTTCCAGGACTACGCGCTGTTCCCCCACATGACGGTCGGGGCTAACGTCGAGTACGGGCTGCGGGTCGGCGGAGTCGGCAAAGAGGAGCGGCGGCGACGACGCGACGAGGCGCTGGAGATGGTGCGGCTGCCCGGCTACGCCGATCGTAAGCCGGCGGCGCTCTCCGGCGGCCAGCGGCAGCGAGTGGCGCTGGCGCGGGCGATCGTCAACCGACCCAAAGTGCTGCTGCTGGACGAGCCGCTGGGCGCACTGGACCTGAAGCTGCGCGAGCAAATGCAGGTGGAGCTGAAGGCGATCCAGGGGGAGGTCGGGATCACCTTCGTCTACGTAACCCACGACCAGGACGAAGCGCTGACCATGAGCGACCGGATCGCGGTCTTCAACGAGGGGCGGATAGAGCAGGTGAGCCCGCCGGTGGAGCTTTACGAGCAGCCGCGAAACGAGTTCGTGGCCGGCTTCGTCGGGGTCTCCAACCTGCTCGAGCGCGAGGGTGAGCGCTTCACGATCCGCCCGGAGAAAGTCCAGCTGGTCGACCCGGCGACGCCGACCGACGGCCTGCGCACCGAGCGCGGCCGCATCGCCGACGTCTCCTACGCCGGGATGGTCACCCGGTACACGGTGGCACTGGACGCGGGGGGAGAGCTTTTACTCGTACGGCAGAACGTGGAGGAAGCGTCGGTTGACGCGACCTCCGAGCGGGGGAGGGAGGTCCTGGTCGGCTGGCGCCCGGAGCAAGCGGTCGTCGTCCGTGGGCAAAACGAACAAACAGGAGGATGACCGTGAGAGATGTAACGCACCCCGCGCGAACAGCCTGGCTTGTAATCGCCGGACTGCTCGCATTCATGCTGTTGCTCGCCGGTTGCGGCGGCAGCAGCGACAACAGCACCTCAAGCGCCGAGCTACAGAAGGTCGGTCAGCCCGAAGGGGCGCTGAACCTGATCGCCTGGGCCGGCTACGTCGAGGACGGCTCCACCGATCCGAGCGTCGACTGGGTGACCGGGTTCGAGAGACAGACCGGTTGCAAGGTCAACGTCAAGATCGGCAACACCTCCGATGAGATGGTGCAGCTGATGCGGACCGGGCAGTACGACGGCGTCTCGGCGTCGGGTGACGCGACGCTGCGGCTGATCGAGGGCAACGACGTCGATCCGGTCAACACGGATCTTGTCTCCAATTACGCCAACGTTTTCCCGGGCCTCAGAGATCAGCCCTACAACAGCGTCGACGGGCAGATGTACGGGATCCCGCACGGTCGCGGGGCGAACCTGCTGATGTACAACACCGACGTGGTGAAGCCATCGCCTGGGGACTCCTGGAGCGTTGTCTTCGATCCAAAGCAGGCGAGTAAGTACAGCGGCAAGGTAACCGCTTACGACAGCCCGATCTACATCGCCGACGCGGCGCTGTACCTGAAGACGCACCAGCCCGACCTGGGGATCGACAACCCCTATGAGCTGGACCAGAAGCAGTTTGACGCGGCGATCTCCCTGCTCAAGCAGCAGCGCGAGAACGTCGGTGAGTACTGGTCCGACTACACGAAGCAGATCCAGTCATTCGCCAACGGCGACACGGTGGTGGGCACGACCTGGCCCTACCAGTACCTGACGCTGAACGGCGAGGGCAAGCCGGTTAACGCGGTCTACCCCTCGAAGGAGGGCTCGACCGGCTGGTCGGACACGTGGATGATCAGTTCACAGGCCAAGCATCCGAACTGCATGTACCTGTGGATGAATCACATCATCGACCCGAGAGTGAATGCGCAGGTCGCGGAGTGGTTCGGCGAGGCGCCCGCCAATGAGAAGGCGTGCCAGTACACCGAGAATAAGAACCACTGCAACGAGTACGACGCGGCCGGGAAGAAATACCTGGACGACCTCTACTACTGGACGACGCCGCTAGCCGATTGCGGCGACGATCGCGGTGAGGTCTGCGAGGACTACAACGCGTGGGTCCAGGGCTGGACGGCGGTGAAGGGCTGAGCCGCAGGCTCGCCAACCTGTTCCACGGGCGCCCCCGCTTTCAGGCGGGGGCGCTCTTGGCAGGCCCGGTCGGCTGGCTGGTGATCGGGTACCTGGGGTCGCTGGCGGTGCTGCTGGTGACCTCGTTCTGGTCTCTGGGCGAGCTGAGCGGGGAAATCCAGAGAACCGCCACGCTGGACAACTTCCGCACGCTGGCGGAGGAGCCGGTCTACCGAGATGTTGCCTTCCGCACGATCGGGATCGCGGCGGCGGTGACGGTGACCGACGCGCTGCTCGCCTTCCCGCTGGCCTTCTTTATGGCGAAGGTGGCGGGCCCACGGTCGCGTGGTCTGCTTGTCGTCGCGGTGATGGTGCCGCTGTGGTCCGCCTACCTGGTGAAGGCGTACGCGTGGCGGACGATCCTCAGCGAGGACGGTCCGCTGAACTGGGCGTTGGCGCCGTTTGGGCTGAGCGGACCCGGGTACGGCCTGGTCGCCGTCTGGCTGGTGATGAGCTACCTCTGGCTCCCTTACATGGTGATCCCAATCTATGCCGGGCTGGACCGGATCAGCGACTCCTTGCTGAACGCGTCGGAAGACCTGCGGGCGCGGCCGACCTACACCTTCCGGCGGGTCATCCTGCCGCTCACATTCCCCGCCGTGGTGGCGGGCTCGATCTTCACCTTCTCGCTGACCCTGGGGGACTTCATCGCCCCCAGCCTGGTCGGCTCGGGGGATCAGTTCATCGGCACGGTCGTCTACTCGACGATCACCACCAACCTGCCGCTGGCGGCGGCGTTCGCGATGGTGCCGATCGCGGTGATGGTCGTGTACCTGCTGGGGGCCCGGCGGCTGGGAGCGTTCGACCATGTTTAGGGCAGAGCGGGAGGGGCAATGACGCTGTCGCGAGGCTCGAGACGGCTGCTGATCGGAGCTGCCGGGCTGACCCTGGCCTTCCTCTACGTGCCGCTGATCGTGATCGGCGTCGACGCCTTCAGCACCGCGACCACGTTCGAATGGCCGCCGCCGGGATTCACCACGCACTGGTTTGGCGACGCGATAAATAACCCGGGCGCGCGCGCCGCTTTCTACAACTCGCTGAAGGCGGGGACGGCGGCGACCACAATCGCGTTGGTGCTTGGGACGCTGGCTTCGCTGGCGGTGGCGCGACACCGCTTCTTCGGCCGGGAGACGATCAGCTTTTTGGTGATCTTGCCGATCGCGCTGCCCGGAATCGTCACCGGGATCGCGCTCAACTCGACCTTCACCCAGATCCTCGGCATCGACCTCAGCCTGTTCACGATCGTGATCGGCCACGCGACCTTCTGCATCGTCGTCATCTACAACAACGCGGTGGCGCGGCTGCGGCGCCTCTCGACCTCCTTCGAGGAGGCATCGGCGGACCTCGGCGCCCACACCTGGCAGACCTTCCGCCTCGTCACCCTGCCCAACCTGCGCAGCGCCCTGGTCGCCGGCGCCCTGCTCGCCTTCGCCCTCTCCTTCGACGAGATCATCGTCACCACGTTCACCGCCGGCACCGGCACGCAGACCCTGCCGCTCTGGATCTTCACCAACCTCTCCCGCCCCAACCAGCTGCCGATCGTCAACGTGGTCGCGGTGCTGGTGATCCTGATCTCGATCATCCCGGTCTACTTCGCCCACCGCCTGACCCGAGCCGAAGGCGCCCCGGCGACGGGCCGCGGCCGTGGCCGCTACGAAGGTGGCGGCGTGGAGACCGAAGCTACGGCTATTCCGTAGATCTAAAGCGGGATGTTGCCGTGCTTGCGCTTCGGCTGCTCGACGCGCTTCGACTGCAGCATGCGCAGAGCCTTGATCAGCTTCGGGCGGGTCTGCCGTGGCTCGATCACGTCGTCGATGTAGCCGCGCTCCGCCGCCGAGTAGGGATTAGCGAAGTGGGCTTTGTAGTCGTCGATTAGCTTCTGGCGACGCTCGTCGGGGGTCGGTGAGGAGGCGATGTCCTTGCGGTAGATGATGTTGACCGCGCCCTCCGGTCCCATCACCGCGACCTCCGCCGTCGGCCAGGCGACGTTGAAGTCGGCCAGCATGTGCTTTGAATTCATCACGTCGTAGGCACCGCCGTAAGCCTTGCGGGTGACGACAGTGAGCTTCGGCACGGTCGCCTCGGTGAAGGCGTAAAGCAGCTTGGCGCCGTGGCGGATGATCCCGTTCCACTCCTGGTCGGTGCCGGGCAAGAAGCCGGGCACGTCGGTGAAGGTGACGATCGGGACGTTGTAGGCATCGCAGGTGCGGACGAAGCGGGCCGCCTTCTCGGAGGCCTCTATGTCCAGCACCCCGGCGAGGAAAGCGGGTTGGTTGCCGACGATGCCGATCGGGTATCCGTCGAGACGAGAGAAGCCACAGACGATGTTCTTGGCGAAGTGCTCGTGGACCTCGAGGAACTCTTCGTCGTCGACGACGCGGGCGATCACGTCGCGCATGTCGTAGGGCTTGGAGGGATCGCCGGGGACGAGCGTGTCGAGCTCTTCGTCTTCGCGCTCAGGGTCGTCGGTCGGCTCGAAGCGCGGCGGCGCCTCGAGGTTGTTGGAGGGCAGGAAGCTGAGTAGGTAGCGAGCGTCCTCAAGGCAGCTCTCCTCGTCCTCGGAGGCGAAGTGGGCGACGCCGGACTTGGAGTTGTGACTCATCGCCCCGCCCAGCTCCTCAAACTCAACTTCTTCGCCGGTCACGGTTTTGATCACCTCGGGGCCGGTGATGAACATGTGGCTGGTTTCTTTGACCATGAAGATGAAGTCGGTCATCGCCGGCGAGTAAACGGCGCCGCCGGCGCAGGGACCCATGATCAGGCTGATTTGGGGGATGACGCCGCTGCATCTGACGTTGCGGACGAAGACGTCGCCGTAGGCGCCGAGGCTGACGACCCCCTCCTGGATGCGGGCCCCGCCGGAGTCGTTGATGCCGATCACCGGCGCGCCGACCTGGGCCGCCAGGTCCATCACCTTGCACATCTTCTCCGCCATCACCTCGCCGAGGCTGCCGCCGAAGACGGTGAAGTCCTGGGAGAAGACGAAGACGGTGCGCCCGTCGATCGTGCCGTGGCCGGTGACGACGGCGTCGCCCCAGGGCCGTTTCTTCTGCATCTCGAAGTCGTAGGTGCGATGGCGGACGAAGGTGTCGAGCTCCTCGAAGGAGCCGGGATCGAGCAGCTTCTCGACCCGCTCGCGGGCGGTCATCTTGCCCTTCGCGTGCTGCTTCTCCACCGCCTCCTCGGAGGCGGAGTGAATCGCGGACTCGCGCAGCTCGCGCAGGTAGGAGAGCTTCTCCTCGTGGGTGACCGGGTTGCGTTCGCGCATCGGGGCGCGCAGTTTATGACGCGAAGCTCAGCCGTTGCCGAACGGTTGGCGCTGGGGCTCGGCCAAGCGGTCGAGAACCCCCTCCAAGTCAGCCTCTGAGAAGCCGGAATTGGCGTCCGCGCGCACGGCGACCCGCGTCCCAAAGCCTTTCTCGGCCATCGTCACCTCGAGCCCGTCGAGCTCGGCGACAAGCGCGGCCAGCTCCGGCTCGGACTTCATAAGGGTCCGCGATGCCTCAATCATTGAAGCCGGTTTCGCGGGTAAAGACTCCGTTCCTGCCTAGAAGAACGCGCCGCCCTTGTACTCGCCGAAGACATCACGCATCGCGCCGCAGACTTCACCGATCGAGGCGTCGGCGGCGAGGGCGACGCGAATTGGATGCAAGAGGTTGCCGTCGCCACGGGCGACGTCGCGGAGGGATTCGAGCTTAGCGTCGACTACTGCTTGATCGCGGGACTCCTTGAAGGCCTTGAGGCGGGCGAGCTGTCTTTGCTCGGATGCGGGGTCGACGCGGAGGATGTCGACGTCGTCGACTTGGTCGGTGACGTATTTATTGACGCCGACGATGATGTCCTGGCCGCTCTTGTAGCGCTCGTGGTAGCTGAGGGCGGACTCTTCGATCTCCCGCTGCATGAACTCGAGCGCCTCGACCGAACCGCCCATCTCCTCGACCTTGCCCATCAACTCCCAGGAGCGACTCTCGATCTCATCGGTCAGGGACTCGACGAAGTAGGAGCCGGCGAAGGGGTCGACGGTGTCGGCGGCACCGGACTCGTGGGCGAGGACCTGCTGGGTGCGCAGGGCGATGCGGGCGGAGCGCTCGGTCGGCAGCGCGAGCGCCTCGTCGAAGCCGTTGGTGTGGAGGGACTGGGTGCCGCCGCAGACGGCGGCGAAGCCCTGCAGGGCGACGCGGATGATGTTGACCTCGGGCTGCTGGGCCTGCAGCGTCACCCCACCGGTCTGGGTGTGGAAGCGGATCTTCATCGAGTTGGGGTTCTCGGCTCCGAAGCGCTCTTTGACAATTCTGGCCCACATCCGGCGCACCGCGCGGAACTTGGCGATCTCCTGGAAGACGTTGTTGTGGCCGTTGAAGAAGAAGGCGAGGCGGGGGGCGAACTCGTCGATCTTGAGCCCGCGCTCCAGCGCCGCCTCGACGTAGGCGATCGCGTTGGAGAGGGTGAAGGCGACCTCTTGTACGGCCGAGCAGCCCTTCTCGCGGATGTGGTAGCCGGAGATCGAGATCGTGTTCCATCTCGGCACGTTCTCGTGGCAGTACTCGAAGATGTCGGTGGTGAGGCGCATCGTCGGCGCCGGCGGGTAGATGTAGTTGCCGCGCGCCATGTACTCCTTCAGCACGTCGTTCTGGACGGTGCCGCGCAGCTTCTCGGAAGGGACCCCTTGCTCCTCGCCGACCAATTCGTAGAGGAGAAGCAGGATCGCTGCCGGGGCGTTGATCGTCATCGAGGTGGAGACTCCGTCGAGGGGGATCTGGTCGAAGCAGATCCGCATGTCCTCAATCGTGTCGATCGGGACGCCGGTGCGGCCGACCTCCCCGTTGCAGAGCGGGTCGTCGGAGTCGCGTCCGAGCTGGGTCGGCAGGTCGAAGGCCATCGAGAGGCCGGTCGAGCCGTGCTCGATCAGATAGCGGTAACGCTCGTTGGTGTCCTCGGGGGTGGCGAAGCCCGCGTACTGGCGCATCGTCCAAAGCCGATCGCGGTACATCCCCTCGTGGATGCCGCGAGTGAAGGGGTAGGAGCCGGGCTCGCCGAGGCGCTCCTCGAGGCCCGGGGCGACGTCGCCCTCGTCATAGAGGCGATCGATCTCAATCCCGGAATCGGTGAAGACGCGCTCGTCTTCGGAACCGACCACGGGGGCAATCGTGCGGGGGACCTCTTCGGTGGACATGGTTGGAGGATATTGAGAGCCGGGATCCTCGGCGGAGCGCTACTTTCGGCCCCGGCAACGGTTAGGGCAGCGGAAGTCGAGTGGGATAAGCCGCAGCCGTTATCCGGGAAAACCCGCATCACACGGCATAACCGCTCGGTTACCATGGGACAGGGTTTGGCCGTCGCCCACGACAGGGGGACGACATTAAGGCCAGCCCGCCATAAGCGGAGCCACTTCGGTTCGGAGGCGTCGGTTTCTAGAAAAACCGACGGAGGTGAGCTACGTGGAAACAGTGAGCGAAGCGAGAGGGGCAAGTCATTTCCGACTTGTACCCATGGCGGTCGCACTAGTCGCGATGTTCGTTGGGCTTGTGTGGGCGTCGACGGCATCGGCAACGAGCGATCCGCTGGCAAGCGGATCGACCAGCCTGCACCTGAAGAGAGGCTTCAAGAAGAAGCTCAGCAACATTGACGTGAACCTGCAGAAGTGGGGTTCCGGAAAAGCCAACAACTCGAAGGTGGATGTCCTCGTCAACGGCGGCTCACTCGACCCGACCAACGGGCAGGGCACCGTCGACAACGGAGGCGGCTTCAAGTTCAAGCACGGCAAGCGCACGGTCCCGATCACGGAGATCGAGGTCAACACCGCCAACAGATCGGTGTTCGCGAAAGTTGCCAATGCGAGGATGAAGTTCGGATTCCTGGCGGGCACCATGTCCTACTCCCGCGATGGCTTCGGCACCATCGTCAAGTCGACGAAGCTGAAGTTGACCGGTAAGGCCGCGAAGCGGATCAACAACAAGCTGGGGATGTCCAAGCAGCAGCCGCTCAATGGTGGCCGCGTGATGAGCAACGCCTACAGCGCGACGCAACCGACCACGGTAACTGTGGTTCCCGGTGGCGACGCGACGCTTCTGACGAACATCAGAACCGTCGGAAAATTCGTCAGCGTTGGCGTCGACTTCGTGCCGATCGCCCCGGCCACGGAGAAACTCGCCCTACCACCGTCGTTCTTCTTCCCGATCGGTGGCGGGACGATCGCTCCGGATGCCTCAGGCGGAACTGTCCAAACGCTCGGTGGCGTCAAACTCCTCCAGAGAGAGTTTGCACCCGGGTTGCAACTCTCGATGACGCTCAGCTCGATTTGGATCGATCTGAACACGAAAGTCGCCACGGCGGAGGTCAGCATCGACTCCACCGACCAGGCAAGAGTTCCGACCCCGGGCAACGTCGGTCGCAGCTCGATCGCCAACCTCGATTTGAGCGGGGCGACGATCAGCTCGGATCCGACCAATCACACGGTGACGATCCTCAACGCGACAGCGACGCTGCAAGCGGTCACCGCGGCGACGCTGAACAGCATCTTCGCGGAGCCGATCCTGAGAATGAGAGATGTGTTCGTAGAGGGCGACCCGCTCGGCCCGTTCTCATTCACGGCACAAACCCAGTAATAAGGGAAGCACGCGGTTAGGAATGGGGCGGCCAAATGGCCGCCCCTTTTCGTTCCGGGGACAGGGGCGTCCGGGTGTCGAAGATCGATCTCACCGGATGTTGAGGATCGATCCAAGCGGGTAGCCGAAAGGCAAGGCAAACGACGCTCCGGAGGTGGAGCCACGTGAAAGCAGTAATTGAGTCGACAGAGGCCAATCGGCCGCGGTTGACAACGGCAGCGGTCGCTCTCGTTGCGATGCTCGTGGGACTTGTGCTGGTCCCGAAAGCGCCGGCGGCAAGCGACCCGATCGCCGGCGGGATGACGAGCTTGCACATGAAGAAGGGCTTCCTGAAGAAGCTTGCGAACAACGACATCGACGTCCGCAAGACCACCAAAGGGGTGGTTCAAAACGGCAGGTCGGTGTTCCTGGACGTGACCGGCGATTCGATCGACCCGACCAACGGCGAGGGCACGATCGAGCAGCTCGGCGGGTTCAAGCTGAAGGTTGGAAGACGGGCCGCCGCGATCACCAATCTCAGCGTCCAAACGGGAGGCCGCCTCGTGCGGGCGAAGGTCGCCAACGCAAGAATGAGACTCGGCTTCCTCGGCTCGCTGACAAATACGCGGGACGGATTCGGACTGACGACCTTGGCCAAGCAGCTCAAGTTGAGCGGCAAGGCGGCGAAGCGGATCAGCAACAAGCTGGGGCTCAAGGCGGGGCGGCGCCTCAACGGTGGCCGCGTGATCAGCAACCTCTACAGCGCCACCCAGCCGAGCGTTGTGACGGTTCTACCCCAGGGCAACGCGACCCTGGTGCCGGAAAGAACCACCTTCGCCAAATTCGGGTCGAAGGGGATCAACCCGTTCACAGACATCACCCCGATCGCGCCCGCCCAGAAACAGGGCACGCCGCCGAATATCGCCTACACGTTCCCGATCGACGGCGGGCAGATCGCGCCCGACGCCTCAAGCGGGACCGTGAGCAGCGGCGGCGGGATGCAGATCACCAGACCGGGGGGAGCGACTGTTCAGTTCACCAACCTCGGCATCGACTTCACCGAGAAGACGGTGCTGGCGGACTCGACGGTCAAAGGAACGGCCGTCGGCCGGTCATCGATTGCCACGCTCGACCTCTCGGGCGCGACGATCAGATCGGACTCGGTCGCGAGGACCGTTGCTGTTTCGGGGGCAGTCGCCCGGCTGCAAACCGTGTCGGCGGCGCTCCTCAATCAGGAGTTCCCGGGCGGAACCGACTTCGCCGCGGGCGACTCACTGGGCACGGTGTCCTTCACCGCGCAGACCCAGTAGAAGCGGGAGGCACAGGAGGGGCGGCAAACGCCGCCCCTCCTTCGTTCCGCTGCGACTTATCCTCGATATACGAGGAAAACTCGCAGCGGAACGTCAGTCGGAGGCGCCGGCGAGGCGCTCGATGCCGGTCTGGTCGATCGTGCGGCGCAGGCCCTCGCGCAACTCGACCTCCGGCTCCCAGCTGAGTAGGTCGCGGGCGCGACCGATATCCGGCTGGCGTTGCTGGGGATCGTCGACCGGCAGCGGCTCGTAGACGATCTCCGAGCGTGACTCGGTCACCTCAATAACCGCTCTCGCAAGCTCCAGCAAGGTGAACTCGTTCGGGTTGCCGACGTTGACCGGCGTGTGCACGTCGGACTCGGCGAGGGCGACGATGCCGCGAATCAAGTCGTCGACGTAACAGAAGCTGCGCGTCTGGCTGCCGTCGCCGAACACAGTCAGCGGCCGGTCCTGCAGCGCCTGGCGCAAGAAGGTGGGGATCGCCCGTCCGTCGTGCGGCCGCATGCGCGGGCCATAGGTGTTGAAAATTCGGACGATCGAGGTGTCCACGCCCTGCTGGCGGTGGTAGGCCATCGTCAGCGCCTCGGCGTAGCGCTTCGCCTCGTCGTAGACCCCGCGCGGGCCGATCGGGTTGACGTGCCCCCAGTAGTCCTCTCTCTGCGGGTGGACCTGGGGATCGCCGTAGACCTCGCTGGTCGAGGCGATGAGGAAGCGGGCGCGCTTGAACTTGGCGACACCGAGCATGTGGTGGGTGCCGTGGGAACCGACTTTGAGGGTGTGCAGCGGCAGCCGCAGGTAATCGATCGGGCTGGCGGGTGATGCAAGGTGGTAGACGAAGTCGACGTCCTCGGGGATATCGACATATGAGGTGATGTCGATGTTGCGGAAGTCGAACGCCTCGTCGCGGATGTGGGCGATGTTCTCCAGCGACCCCGTCTCCAGGTTGTCGATGCAGATCACCCTGTGCCCCTTGCCGAGCAGGTGCTCGCAGAGGTGGGATCCAAGGAAGCCGGCGCCGCCGGTGACCACGCAGGTGCTCATCGCGCCGATGCTACCGCCCCGCCCCTTCCGCTGTTCCTTTGCTGCGTTATTTGCAGCAAAGGAACAGCGGAACCTGAAATGGGAGGAGGAAAGGGTGCAATTTGCGGGTTTTGGGGACGGACGGTCGTCCAGATGGGGGGAGAGATTCCCAAGGCCCTAGGTATACGAGGGCAAGTTTGATCGGCGGGGGCAAACCGATAGAGACGAGTGAATTGGTGGCCGAGCCGGCCGCGGGCGCGAGCGAAGCGGCGCGCAAGCGGGCCGCGGTTGAGCTGATTGCTCAGCACGAGAGATCGCTGCGGCGGACCGCGCGGCGGTACTCGATCTGCGCCGACGACGCCGACGACGCCTACCAGCGAGGACTGGAGATCCTGCTGCGCAAGGCGCCGAGTGACGACTTGCGCGAGCTGATCCGTTGGACGACGACGGTGGTCAAGCACGAGGCGCTGAAGGTGCGCCAGTCCCGCGAACGGACGATCGCGCCGAGCGGTCGAGACGACGACGCGGCACGGGACGACTGGGTGGCGATGCTCCCCTCCGACAGCGACGGGCCGGCGGCCCTGGTCGAGCGGCGGGAGAAGGTGGCGCGCAGCCGCGAAGCCCTGCAGGCGCTGAAGCCGCAGGAGCTGCGCGCCCTGACCTTGCTGGCGGAGGGCTACTCCTACGAGGAGATCGGCGCGAAGACCGGCTTCAGCCAAACCAGAATCAATCGTTGCCTGGCGGAGGGACGAGAACGCTTCCGGTCGATATTGAGCCGCAGCGAAGACGGCAGCCGCTGCGAGGACATGGGCCCTCTGCTCTCCGCGTTTTGCGATGGGGAAGCGAACGCCAGAGAGGCGGCGGAGCTGCGCGAGCACTTGCGCGCCTGCTCCCACTGTCGAGCGACGCTGCGCGCCTACCGGGCGGCCCCGCGGGCGGCCGCCGCGCTGGCGCCGTTGTTGCCGGTGGCAGTGGCACGCTCGCTGTTCGAGCGGGCGCACGAGGCGCTCGCCAACCTCTACTCGAAGTTGCCGGGGCCGGGCGGGGCGACCAACTCGGCAGTATCCGGCGCGGCGGCCGGAGGAGGAGCCAAAGGCGCCGGGATGGCGGGGCTGGCGAAAGTGCTGGCAATCTGCGCCGGGGCGGGAGGTGCCGCGGCCTGCGTCGCGACCGGGGTTGTGCCGGCGCCGCTCGGGCTCGTCCCTCAACACGAAGACAAGCCGGCGATCGTGCGGGAGGCGGATCCGCCGTCGAACGGGGTCGACAATGAGCCGGCACCCGAGCCAGAGCCGAGACACGCGGAGCCCGCGAAAGACAAGGTGGAAAAGGCTCCCGCGGAGCCGGCGCCCACTTCGGAGCCGGCAGCAACCTCGACCGGAACCGGAGCGGTCGAGTACTCGCCGCCGCCGGCCCCGGCGCCCGCTCCGGCGCCGGCACCGGCGAGCAGCGGCTCGTCGAGCGGCAATCCGGCGGGGAGTTCGGGCCGTGAGCACGCCATCGGCACGTGACTTCCGGTGATTCGAGTCCGGGCCGATTTGCGCGCGAACATCGTTTTCTCTGGGGAGCGCGCGGCATTGTCCTTCTCGCCGCCGCGATCGTGGCGGGCGCCCTCGCCGCGCCCGCGTCCGGCGGCGCCCCCTGCCCGGATGACAGAGGCGTGATCGCGGTCCGTCTGCAGCCCTGCAACCTCGAGGTCGACGGCGGAGAGGGCTCATGGCATCCCGACTGGGGATTTCACATCTCCTGGGACAACCCGGGACAGGACGGCGGCTCACCGCTGGCCGCCACCCATTTCCAGGTGCGCGACCCGGCCGGCACGGTCATCTCCCCCGGCGAAAAAAGAACCAGATGGGCGGAGGAGCACGCTGACGTGAACGTCTCCCCCACCCCGGGCATCTACACCTTCGAGGTCTGGAACGAGAACGCCCTCGGCGAGCAGGGGGCGATCGCGACGGCGAAGCTGCGCTACGACCCGACTCGCCCGGGCGATGTCGCGCCGCTTCCCGTCTCCGGTTGGATCAGCCGCAACGAGTTTCCCCTCACCCTGCGCATGGCCCACCCCGCGGGGCCGTTTTCGCTCTCGGGAATCCGCGGCTACGCGGTCTCGATCGACGACAACCCGGCGGGGGAGCCCTGTGCGGCGAGAGACCGCTGCACCGACGCCGAGACCGACCTGCGCGGCGGGAGCGACGACGACACTCTCCCTATAAGCGGGCTGCCCGAGGGCGCCAACTACGCCCATGCCGTCGCCGTCTCCGGCGCGGGAATGAGGTCGGCCGCGGTGGGCGGCGGCGTCATATATGTAGACCAGGCGATTCCGGCGACGACGCTGGACGGCGTGCCGGGTGGCTGGGCGAACCGGCCCGTCGTCCTTACCGCGCGGGCGACCGACGCGACCTCGGGCATGGGAGGCGGCGCCTTCACCGCGATCCGGGTCGACGGCGGGGCGCCGACACGGCGCCGGGAACGAGGTGAGCGCGACGGTGATCGGCGACGGCGTCCACACGGTCGCCTACTACGCCCGTGACGCGGCCGGCAACGCCAATGACGGCGGCAGCACCAATGGGATCGCAAACGAGAGACCCGCAACGGCGGCGGTGCGGATCGACCGCGGCTCACCGTCGGTGGCGTTCGCCAATTTCCAGAGCCCGCTCGACCCGGAGACGATCGAGGTGAGAGTCACCGACCCGCTCTCCGGCCCGGACCTCTCGCGGGGAGCTGTGGAGGTGCGGCGCGCCGGCAGCGGCGAGCGCTTCGAACCGCTCCCGGTGGAGGCGGCGGGCGGCGTGCTCCTCGCCCACTGGGACTCCGACGCCTACCCGGCGGGCGAGTACGAGTTCCGCGCGACCGGCTACGACGCGGCGGGCAACGCGCTCACCACCACGAGACGAGGTAACGGGTCGGCGATGGCGCTGAGCAACCCGCTGAAGCTGCGGACCGCGCTGTGGGCCGGGTTCGGCGGCGCCGAGGCGAAGCGGCGGCGTTGCGCCAAGCGCGGCAAGAGACGGCGCTGCCGGTGGCAGTCCAGCGGCGACTTCGGGCGTCGGCCGCGCGAGCGCCTCGTCCCCTACGGTCGCGGCGCCCTCTACAGCGGCCGGCTCAGCGCCGGGCTGGGGACGGCGCTGGCGGGAGTTGTCGTGCGGGTCACCGAGCGCTTCGACCCCGGTGCGAGCGAACGCGACCGCACGACGACGGCGCGAACGGGGCATAACGGCGTCTTCACCGTGCGGCTGGCGCCGGGGCCGAGCCGCCAGGTCGAGGCGGTCTTCGCGGGCGATCGCACCGCGAGCCGCTCCAGCGCCGGAACCGCAAGGCTGCGGGTCCGCGGCGGGGTGCGGCTGAAGGCGTCCTCGGCGACGGCGCGGATCGGCGGGCGGGCGGTGATCTTCACCGGCCGGGTCGGCGCGAGCGGGGGCGGCGATCCCGCCCGACGGCAAGTCGATCCAGCTCCAGTTCCGGGTGCCGGGAATCGTCCCCTGGACCGAGTTCCGCACGATCCAGACCGACGCGCATGGCCGTTTCCGCTTCCCCTACAGCTTCAGTGACGACGACAGCCGCGGCGTCCGCTTCCAGTTCCGCGCCTTCGCGTCGGCGCAGAGCGGCTGGCCGTTCGACCCAGCCGGCTCCAATTCGGTCACCGTCACCGGCCGCTGAACGGGCCAGGCGTCAGCCGCGCCTGGGTTGCTGGAGATTGCATTGAGCGGTCGGGTGACTTACTACGGTCGGCGGCGTGCCGCGATGGGCGATCCACCTAGTGGATGGCCTATCGCAAACCGACAACTCCTCTCTTCATCGCCCTCTCTTTGGCGCTGTTGGTCCTACTTACGCTCGGAGCGGCCGGCGCGGCGGCCGGGATGGAGCGTTTCCATCCCGTTCCAGGGATCGTCAAGGCCCCGGCCCTGCCGATCCCGGTGCGGGACGCGGTGGTGCGCGGGGGAGCGGCGGCATCTCGGGTGGTTGTGCCCGGAGCCGGCGACACCGCGGAGCGTGCGTTCACGACGACCGGCGGCAACAACGTCAGGATTTCCGCCTCAACCGACTATGCGCCGGACCCCGGCGCCGACCAGGAGCTGGCGAACTTCCTCGGGTCCCTCGACCACGGATCCGAGCTCAACGCTCTGCGGGTCAAGGTCGAAACCGAATTGGGAATCGCGCACTCCTGCGGCGAGGGCACAGTCGCCTGTTACTACCCCTCCGCCGATCTGATGGTTGTCTCCGGCGAGGACTCGTTCGGCGGCGTGCCCACCAGCTACGCAATCGCTCACGAGTACGGCCACCACATCGCCAATCATCGGCACAACCGAGGCCTACACGGCGGCGCGCTGACATGGGGGACGAGGCGCTGGTTTGTCCACGAAGACGTCCTCGCAAAAGTTCGGCACGGGACTCTCTCAGTAGCGCCAAACGCCTACTGGAACTACCCCGGGGAGAACTACGCCGAGGCCTACGCCGTCTCCCAAACCGGCGCGGTCACCGGCTGGTGGTACGCCCCCTGCCTGAAGCCCGACGCCAGCGCCATGCGAGCAATCCGCAAGGACGTGATGCGTCCCTGGGCCCCATACGGATCTCAGCTCTCAGCTGCCGGGCAGATCAGCCGGTAGTCGCACCAACTGCACACGGTCGGCGAGGGACGAGGCTCGAAGTCTTGGCTCAGAACCCCCTCGCCCACCTGCAGCACGGTCCGCTCAACCCGCTCCGCGTCGTCGGACTGGGTCGGCACCGCGACCTTCTCGGCGTCGAGTACGTAGTAGTAGCTGCCGAGAGCGGCCTCGATCTCCCAAGCCTCGCGGGCGGCGAGGCGGTAGAGCGCCAGCTGCAGGTCTCTCTCCAGGGCGGCGGCGGTCTTGCGCTCGCCCGTCTTGTAATCGATCAGCTCGTGGCTGCCGTCGGGCAGGCGGTCGACGCGGTCGACTCGGCCGCGAACGTGATGCTCGCCGATACGGAAGTCGAACTTGCGCTCCAGCCAGACCGGCTCCCCATCGGAATCTCGCTCCCTCTCCCAGTAGAGGCGCAGCGCCTCGCGCCCGCGCTCGCGGTACTGGACCTCATCGTCGCTGGTCCCGAAACCGGAGCGCCGCCAGCCCGATTCGTAGAGACCGGCGAGGCGCTGCGGCCCGTCCTCGCCCCCGTCGTCCTCCTTGTGGAAGCGCTCGAGGACGTTGTGGACGAGGATGCCGAAGCGCTGGTTGATCGTCGGCTCCTGGGGGATGCCGAAGACGCGGGCGAACTTGTACTTCAGCGGGCAGGTGAGGTAGAGGTCGAGGTCTGAGGCGGAGAGACTGAGCCGTTTATCGCCTCGGCGAGGGAGAAACTCGGCCAGAGACGGCTCCTCGCGGGCGGCGATCGAGCGGCGGCGTTTGTCGCGCTCGCGCTCGGAGCCGAGCAGGTAGCCGTCGAGCCCCGAGGCGTCCAGCTCGGCGCGCTGCTCCGGGGTGGCGACCTGGCGCAGCAGGCCGTTGACAGCTTCCACGGCCTCTTCCGTCGCCTCGTCGCCGGGACGCTGCGCGAGCGCCGCCAGCTTCAGCAGCTCGAGGTAGCGGGCGATCGCGCGGGTTACGTCGAGTGCGGTGTCCAGGCGCGGCTCCGAAAGCTCGCGTCCCGCTTTCCACGACGCCTCCAAGACCTCCTCGCGCAGCGCGCGGTAGGTGGCGTGAAGGCCCTCGGCGGGGCCGAACAACTCCTCCTCGTGGACCCCTTCTCTAGGCGAGCCGGCGGCCGCGCGAGCCTCTTCGTAGAAGCTGGAGGGACGGCTGCCGCCGGCGCCCTGGCCGACGCGGGAAAAGACGAGACCGGCCCGCGCCGGGCTGCCGATCCGCGCCGCGCCGCCGTCGCGCTCCAGGCCGACGACGAAAGCGTGGTCGAACGCCATTCCCTTGGCGGCGGCAAAGTCGAGGCCCTGGACCGCCGCCCCCGCCGCGGGGTCCTCACCGTCGCGCATCGCCACCCCTGCCTCGGCGACAGCGCTGAGGTAGCGGACGAAGCCGCGGGTGGAGCCGTGGGGCTCGCGCCGCACCCAGGCCGCGGCAAGCTCGGCCAGCCGCGAGAGTCCGAGCAGGCGCTCGGCGACCTCCGGCTGGGCGGCGAAGAGACGCTGGCGGCGCAAGCCGACACGCTCGATCAGCCGCCGCACGAAAACGTCGGCGCGGCGCTCCTCCATCGCTGCCGAAGCGGCCCGGTAGAGCTTGAGGAATGCCTGGATCCGCTCGCGCGCCTCGGGTTGAATCTGGGGGCTGTCGAGCGCCGCCTCGCAACCGGAGACCATGTCCGTCTTGCGGCGGCGGGCGATCGTCGTCAGCCGCGCCAGGTCGGCCGAGCGCAGCTCAATCGGCGGGCGGGTCAGGGCGCGGGCGGCGGCGGCGGAATCGTCGGGGTCGGCGAGCACCCGCAACCAGGCGATCGCATCGCGGACCTCGGGACGCTGGAACAGCGCGGCGGGGCCGGCGAGGTGAAATGGAATGCCGCGCTCCTCCATCGCCGCGGCGACCGCGCCGCCCTCGCGGGCGGGGTCGGCGAAGAGGACGCAGATCGCCTCCGGCGGAGTGCCGGCGGCAACCAGGTGCTCGGTCTCGCGGGCGACGGCCTGGGCCTGGGCACGCTCGTTGCGGCATCGCCAAAATTTGACCACGGGGTCGCGGAAAACACGCTCTAGGACTATGCGCTCTACATCCGGCAAGGGACCAGGCGCTGCGGCTGCGGGTCCTGTCATAGGGGGAGGGGGGCCTGCGGGCGGGGGCAGGGCCTCCGTTCTCGACCCCCCTCCCCCTATGCCACCCGCAGAGGAAGCGCTTGAGGACCCAGCCGTGTCGTCCAGCGCGTAGAGCTGGTTTGGGTTCTCCGCGGCTAGAGAGGACAAGGATTGCTCGTTGTGCCGGGCGTGGTGTCCTCGTACTCGTCGACCATGAGGTACTTGAAGCTTGTGGTGATCTCCTCCCTTACCTGCTGCTGTTCGTGGAGGAGTTTGTTGAGGGTTAGGTAGAGGTCGCCTTCGTCGAGGTTGCCGGTGGAGGCGAGGATCTTGTCGTGGGCGGCGCAGAACTCGGCCAACTCTGGGTCGGGTTGATCGGCGCCGGCCTTGAGAGCGTCGATCCTCTCCAGCAAGCGGGCGAGGAGACCGGCCGGGTTGCCGCGGATATCGTGGCCGCGAAGCGGCAGGTCGTCGATTCGGTCGAGCAGCATCGCCAGGCGCTCGGCCGGCCCGAGGATGTCGAAGAAGGGATCGAGGCCGGCGGCTGTCGAGTGGTCGCGCAGCAGTCGCTCGCAGATCGACTCCCAGGTCCCTATCCACAGCTCTTCATAAGGGGCTTCGAGCAGAACCTCGGCGCGCTCGCGCAGGCGGCGAGCGGTGGCTTGGGTTGACGCCAGCACCAGCACACGCTCGGGCCCGTTGCCTTCGGCGACGAGCCGCGCCAAGCGTCGCGCCAACACCTCGGTCTTGCCCGTCCCGGCCGCGCCGACGACCAGCAGGGGACCCTCGTCGTGAGAGACCGCGAGGGTCTGGGGTTCGGCCAGGGCAAGCATGTTCCAACGCTACCGAGTGGCCGCTCTCCATAGGATCGTTTCGTGGACGTTTTTTCCGCAGACTGGCTGGGAATCTGCCGGCGCGCCGTGGCGGCGCAGCGAAAGGTCTTCGATCAGGTGCAAGGCGCCGAGGCGCGCACCGTCTACGAAGGGGTCGGCGAAGGGGGCGATCGCACCCTTGTCATCGACCGCCGCTGCGAAGACGCGGTATTTGCCGAGCTCGAAACCCTGGCCGCCGAGGGGGCGTCTTTCGTCGCCGTCTCGGAGGAGCGCGGCGAGGTCACCTTCGGTGCCGGTGGCGATGCGCGAGTGGTGATCGACCCGATCGACGGCTCGCTCAACGCGCGTCGCACGATCCCTTCCCACAGCCTCAGCATCGCGGTGGCGTCAGGCCCGTCGATGGCCGATGTCGAGTTCGGCTACGTCTTCGACTTTGGCGCCGGCGAGGAGTTCGCGGCGCGGCGCGGCGAGGGCGCCACCCTCGGCCGGGAACGGATCAGGGTCGCGCCACAGCTCGAAGAGAAGTTGGAGATCCTCGGAGTGGAGTCGGCGGAGCCGGAGTGGGCGCTGCCGGCACTCGAGGCGCTGGCCGGCCACGTATATCGCCTCCGCGTCGTCGGCTCGATCGCGATCACCGCCGCCTACGTCGGCGCGGGGCGCTTCGACGGGATGCTCAGCCTGCGTCCCTGCCGTTCGGTCGACGCGGCGGCGGCTCAGCTGATCGTCCGCGAGGCGGGCGGCGCGATCGCCTTCGGCGACCTTTCCCTGGCCGAAGCCGACCTCGGCCTCGATGCTCGCTACCCGATCGCGGCCGCTGCCGACGACGCCGGCCTTGACGTGATCCGCGCCGCCCAGCAGGCCTAAAACCCACGTTCCGCTGCGACTTATCTATGTATGCCAGGGATAAGTCGCAGCGGAACGTGTAACTCGGGGGCCGGGGTGGGTTTAGAACGTGTGTTCGTAAAGAACGTATGTTCGTTACACTCGCGAACTTCCCCCGTCCTGAAACCGAGACCCGAAGGGTTGATGACTTAGATGCCAAGCAGTAACGGCAGTTCCAAGACCAAAGCAAAGAGCACGAGAGCCGGCGCCAAGACCACCGCCAAGAGCGCGGCTCCGGAGAAGAATCAGGTTCAGACGATCGCCGGTACCGCCGTCGACCTCCCCGTCGGCACCGTTCTCAACGTCGCCGACCGCCTTTCCGAGCTGGTCGATCCCTGGACCGACCGCAGAGCCGCAGAGAAGCAGGTCAAGGCCTACCGCACCCGGTTCGAGCGCACCCTGAAGCGCGCCGAGCGCCGCGGCACCACCGCACGTCGCAAGGCGACGACGGAGGCAAAGCGGACCCGGACCCGCGTCGAGCGCGAGGCACGCAAGCGCCAGCGCACGGTCGAGACCACGCTGAAGCGCAATCGCGAAGAGGCCGAGCAGCGCGTCCGCAAGGCGATTGACGAGCAGACCGCTCGAGCTCAGGACCTGGTTGACCAGGTCACCGAGCAGATCTCGGCGCTGCGCTAGACAGCATCGATACCCGCTTTACCGGCCGCCCCCAGCTGGGGGCGGCCGTTTTTATTGGCCGCCCTGCTGGCGGAGGAAGCGTTGGAACTCTTGGGCGATCGCGTCCGCGGAGGGCAGGTCTTCTCCATCGCTTAGTTGCTCCACCTGTTCGGCTTCGATGCGCTCCACCAGTTCTTCGATTTCGGGGTTGGCCGCGACCGCGCGTCCTATTTGCTCCTCGTAGCTGGTGGTCTCGGCTTCCAGGTCCGAGGCGTCTACCGCTATTCCGGTTAGGCCTTCGAGGCGGCGGAGTAAAGCCAGGGCGGCTTTTGGGTTAGGGACGGCTGCAACGTAGTGGGGGACGGCTGCCCATAGAGAAGCCGAGGTCATCCCCACCTGGCGGCAGCAATCGTGGACGACGCCGACGATGCCGGTAGGGCCCTCGTAGCTGGAGCGCTGCAGGTCGAGCTCTTCGACCAAATCTTCGTCCGAGGCGAGGCCGGTAATCGGCACCGCCAGGGTGTGGGACACCTCGGCGATCAGGGCGCCCATTGTGATCACCATCTCCACCCCGAGCGCGTCGGCGGCTGTCGCGATCGTCTCCGAGAAGGTGCGCCAGCGCAGGTTCGGCTCGGTCCCGTCGAGGAGAACGAGGTCGCGATCCCCGCCGGGAACCCGCGCGGCAATCAAGTTGTTTTCCGGCCAGTCGATCTGGCGGGCCTGCCCCTCGGTGAGGGTGATAGTCGGACGCGTCGACTGGAAGTCGAAGTACTCCTCCGGGTCGATCTGCGCGATCAGTTCGGCGTCGAGCGAGTTGGCGACGGTCGCCAACGCCGTCGAGGCGGCTGCGGCGGCATCGTTCCAACCGCGAAAGGAGCAGACGAGAATGGGAGAGCGGAGCTTAGGCAGGTCGCCTTCCCAGGTGAGTGAATCCACACTCTGAGACTACCGATGGGTCGCCGGCGCGCTGGGCCCAATTCGGCTACGCGGGCACGGCAAAGGCGCGACGGACGAGTCTGTAGGCGATGAACAATGCGAGTGCCGCGAAGGAGAGTTGGAGGGTGCGCTCGGAGACGGCGTTTGAGATGACGACGCCGAGTAGGACGCCGATCGGTGAGAGCACGCCGACGACGAGGGCGGCGCGAACGTTGACATTGCCGTAGGCGTTCTGGCGGAAAGCGCCGACGAGAGCGACGATGACGATCATCAGCAGCGAGGTCGACTCCCCCTCCACTTGGGAGAGGCCAAGGAAGATGGTCAGCGCCGGGACGAAGAGGACGCCACCACCGACGCCGACGATCCCACCGGTGAAGCCACCGGCCATCGCGATCAGGGCTGCGATTAGCTGATCCATGCGGGCGCGCCTCCTGCTCCGCTCATTGGAGAATCAGCTCGATTGCGATCGCGACCAGCAGGGCCGCGAAGAGGAGGGAGACGGCGCGCTGAGAGATCCGCTGTTGGACCGCGGTGCCGAGGACGACGCCGAGGACGGCCGGGATCGCCAGCCAAAGGGCAATGCCGACGTGGACGTTGCCGTAGATGCCCCCCTGGGCGAGAGCGCCAAGCAGGCCGATGATGACGATCGCCGCGAGACTGGTGCCCGTTGCGAGGCGCTCCCCGTAGCCGAACCAGAAGATCAGCAGCGGGACGATGATCGTGCCGCCGCCGACGCCAAAGAGACCGCTGAAGGCGCCCGCCGCGGTGCCGATCGCCGCCAGCTTCAGCAGCGGCCGGGAGGGGAGCGCGGGATCCGGCGGCATCGTGCCGCGATACTAGATGGCGTGTCCGCCGCATCCAGGACAGGGGACGGCTCACCGCTGGAGCCATTACTCGCGAATCCCGCACGCGCTGGGATCCTCACCGACGTCGATGGGACGCTGGCGCCAATTGCCGATCGGCCGGAGGGAGCGCGGGTGCCGGCCGAGGCGAGCGCCCTGCTGGCCGAGCTGAGCGAGCGCTACGGGCTGGTCGGCTGCATCTCTGGCCGCCGGGCGGCGGAAGCGAAGCGCCTGGTCGGGGTTGAGGGCATCGCCTACGCGGGCAACCACGGACTGGAGCTGCTGCTGCCGGGTGAGGACGAGCCGCGCCTCGACCCTTCGCTGAAAGGGCGGGAGAACGGCGCCGCCGAGTTTGTTGCCGGGCTGGAAGCCGGGGAGCTTGCGGAGATCGGCCTGCGGCTCGAGGACAAGGGCCCGATCCAAGCGCTGCATTGGCGCGGCGCCGACGACGAGCGAGCGGCGGATGCCCGCGCCCACGAGATCGCCGCGGCGGCCGGCCGTGACGGACTGGAGCCACGCTGGGGGCGCAAGGTTTTGGAGCTGCGACCCGTGGGCGGCGGAGGCAAGGATGCGGCGGTCGCCGCCCTGCTGGCCACCGACGGGGTCCGCGCTGTCACCTACGCCGGCGACGACCGCACCGACCTCGACGCCTTCCGCCGACTGCGCGAGTTGCACGAGGCGGGCGAGCTGGAAGCGGCGGTCTGCGTCGGAGTCCTCTCGGCCGAGGGCCCGCCGGAGATCAAGGAAGAATCCGACCTGACCGTCGAAGGGCCGGAGGGCTGGCTGGAGATCCTGAAGACTTTGGCGGCATAGCGATGCCCTACACCGACCTGCTGCGCACGACCGTTTTCCTCACCGCCGCCGAAGCGACGGCGCTGGGAGCGATCGCGGCGATCGGCATCAACCACGACAACAACCCAACCGCGCTGATCGTCGCCGCCGCATGGTGGTTGATCGCTCTGATCCTTGGGCTCCGACTCGGCGCTCCAGAGCGCGCCGCCGAAGGAGTCCACGACGCCCTAGCGGAAGCCAGAACCGCCACATCCCTCCCCCAGGAATCGGCGGCCCGAATATCGCTGATCCGACTCTGGCCGATCGCGATCACAGCCCTGATCGCCGGGGCCCTCGGGGTCTTCTTTCCCGGCGTCGCCCTGATCGGAGCCGGCTACGCCCTACTCGTCTCCCTCGCCTGGCGCACCCGCGAGGCCGCCGTCCTCGGCATCGAACACCGCGACGGGGTCAAGTTCTACGTCGTCCCAAACTCGGCATTCCGCCCAATCGTGCTCGTGCGAACCCCGGGCCTGCGCAGCGACCGCCTGACAAGCCGAACATGACTCCGAAGAACTCGGCTACTCTCGAAGCGCAAAATTAATCCGGGAGGATCAAGTGTCTCGTCGCCTTGGTGGTTTCTCGTTGTCGCTGTTGCTCTTCGTCGCGCTCGCGTCTCCGGCGGCGGGCGCAAACCCGCAGTTCAACTACCCCGACTTCTCCAGTACAGCGGGACTGCAGCTCAACGGCAGCGCCGCGCAAGCGGGCAACGTGCTCCAGTTGACACCGGCGGAATTCAACAGAATCGGCACCGCCTTCAGCACGAGCACGATCGACCCCCAGCAATCGTTCGAGACCTCATTCGAGATCTCCATGCACGACGGGACCGACGATCGGCAGCCGGCGGACGGCATGGCTTTCGTGATCCAGAGCAGCCCGAGAGGCGCCGGCGCGATGAGCCCGAGCATCGGCGGCAGCCTTGGCTACAACGGCATCGACCCGAGCCTCGCGGTCGAGTTCGACCCCTTCTCAACTTCGAAGCGACGGACCCACCTTCCCGCATATTTCGTCAACGCGGGCACCACCGCTCGCCATCGCTTGCGCAGTGGCGAACACATCGGGACCGTCCGCGCCCGTGCGACCGGCTCCTTCCCTTCCCGCTCTCCGGGAGCCCGCTGTTTGGCTGGGTCGAGTACGACGCCGCCTCGCAACACCTGATGGTCTCCATCAGTCAATCCTCCGCCAAACCCCGGCGCCCGCTGCTCGACCAGCCGGTCTCGACTGGCGCCCTCGGCAACGCCGCCTACATCGGCTTCACCGCCTCGACCGGCGGACAAATGCGGTCCACGATGTTCTCGCTGGCCATTCGGCCCGGAGCCCGTGGCCGTCATTCCCGCTCCGATCGCCAAGTAAAAAAGTCACCAGATGCCCGAGAGCCAGAAAAGGCAAAGTCAAAGGCAAGGGCAAGGGCCATGGGAGAAGAGCCGGTGCCTCAAGAGCCAGAGGGAAAAGAAAAGGCAGAGGCAAAGGCAAGAAGTGCGGCAAAAAGAAAGGGCACAGAAGACACGGGAAGGGCAGAAGAGGCTCGAAGCACTGAGGCCGGGCGCGACCGTGGGTCGGCCTATCCCTTCAGCATCGGCTTGAAGTCTCTCCAGCTCCGCGTGTTGGCAATGTCACCCGCGGTGAGCCAGGCGCGGCGGGCGGTGGCCACCGCGTAGTCCATGTTGTCGAGGCTGTCGATGCCGTGGGCGTCGGTGTTGAGGACGATCGTCACCCCTGCTTCCGCCGCGAGGCGAGCGTGATGCTCGGAGAGGTCGCGGCGGTTGGGGTTGCCGTTGATCTCCAGCATCGTGCCGGTGCGGGCCGCCGCCTCGACCACGGCCTCGACGTCGATCCCGTAGGGCTCGCGACGCCCGATCAGCCGCCCGGTGAGGTGGCCGATGCAGTCGACGTTGGGGTTCTCGATAGCGGTCAGGACCCGCTCTGTCATCGCCTTCTCGGAGATCGAGAAGGAGGTGTGAACGCTGGCAATCACCCAGTCGAGCGCCTTGGCGAGATCGTCGGGATAGTCGAGCTCGCCGTCCATGCCGATGTTGACCTCGGAACCGGCGAGCAGCCGGAAGCCTCGTTTCCCTCTGTTCCACTCGCGGATCTCGTCGATCCGCTTCCAGAGGCGCTCAGCGGTGACGTGATCGCCGAAGCCGTGGCTGGCGGAGTGGTCGGTGATCGCCAGGTAGGCGTAGCCCCGACCGCGCGCCGCCTCAGCCATCTCTTCAAGCGTGTTGCGCCCGTCGGAGAGGGTGGTGTGGGAGTGCAGGTCGCCGCGAATGTCGACGACGGATACGAGGTCCGGCAGCGCGCCCTCCCGGGCGGCCTTCAGCTCCCCACGCCCCTCGCGCAGTTCGGGCTCTATGTATGAGTAGCCGAGGCGCTCATAGACCTCTTCCTCGGTGGCGCAGAGGTCCACGGCGCCGCTTTCGTTATCGGCGATCCCGTGCTCGGAGACTCTAAGACCGCGGCCGACGGCGTCCTCGCGCAGCGCCACATTGTGGGCGGCCGAACCGGTGAAGTGTTGGAGCAGATTGCCGAAGGCGGCTGGGGCGACGATCCGTAGGTCAACCGCAATCCCATTGTGGGTCTGGGCACGGAGGCCGTTGGGGCCGGGTTTGCCGGCGGCGGCAATCAGAGGGTGGTCGACGAAGTACTCGGCGAGGGCGGCGGGCTCCTCGGCGGTTGCGATCAAGTCGATGTCCTTGCAGGTCTCCGCCCAGCGGCGGACCGAGCCGGCGACCTCGACTCGATTGGCGGCGGGATGCTCGCGAAGCGCCGCCGCCAACTCGTCGGCGATCGGGCGCACGGCGGAGAGCAGCAGCCGCCCCGGCCCCTCACCGGGCTCGCCGAGGCGCTCCAGCGAGGCCAGCACGTTCTCCTCGACCTTCGGCCCGAGCCCTCTGAGGTCGCGGATTCTCTCTCCCTCCGCCGCCGCCTTCAGGTCCTCGAGCGAGGCGACGCCGAGATCGTCGAACAGCCGCCTCGCGGTTTTGGCGCCCAGCCCCGGCACCCGCGTCACCTCAATCAGGGTCGGCGGGAACTTCGCCTTCAGCTTTGCCGCGGCGGGAATCTCGCCAGTCGCCAGCAGAGCGTCGATCTTCTCCGCCAGCGTCTTGCCGACGCCCGGGACCTCGGTCGCCCTCCCCTCCGCTGCCAACTCGGCAACCGAGATTGGGCTCTCGCGGATCGCCTTCGCCGCAGCGCTGTAGGCGAGGACCCGGTATTTGACCGCGCCGTCCAGCTCGTAGAGGACTCCCAGCTCATCGAGGGCGGCGGCGATCTCAGCGTTCGTCATAGCATCGACAGGATGCCCGAAGCGTGGCTTGTCCTGCCTACATACAACGAGGCCGAAAACATCGAGGCCTTCGTCGCCGCGGTGCGCGACAAACTGCCCGCCTCGGCGCGGGCGCTGATCGTCGACGACAATTCCCCCGACGGGACTGGCCAAATCGCCGACCGGCTGGCGGCTGAATACGAGAACGTCGAGGTCCTGCACAGGCCGCACAAGGAAGGGCTCGGCCCCGCCTACATCGCCGGTTTCCGCCACGCCCTGAGCGGGGGCGCCGAGCTGGTGCTGGAGATGGACTCCGACTTCTCCCACGACCCCGCCTACCTGCCACGGCTGCTCGAGGCCTCCGAGCGGGCCGACCTGGTGCTCGGCAGCCGCTACGTCCCCGGCGGCGGAGTCAGCGACTGGGGGGCGCTGCGGCGGTCGATCAGCCGCGGCGGCAGCGCCTACGCCCGGCTCGTGTTGGGAGTCGGAGTGCGTGACCTGACGGGAGGATTCAAGTGCTTCCGGCGCGAGGTGCTGGAGGCGATCGACCTCGACACGGTCGAGGCGCGCGGCTACGCCTTCCAGGTGGAGATGACCTACCGCGCGATTCGCGCCGGGTTCCGAGTTGTCGAGGTGCCGATCGTGTTTCGCGACCGCCAGGCGGGCACCTCGAAGATGGACCGCCGGATCGTCGCCGAAGCAGTCTGGCGGGTCCCTCTTCTACGCTTCAACGGAAAGGGCGCCAAGGGGCCGGCGTCGAGCGCCGAGGAGGGGCGCTATACTTTTTGAAGTATTGAGCCTCTAATTCGACTTTGAGGAGACCGATTCCAGTGACAGGGAAGCTCACCGACGTTACAGACGCCACCTTCAAGTCCCAGGTTCTGGAGGCCGAAGGCCCCGTCCTGGTCGACTTCTGGGCCCCGTGGTGCGGCCCGTGCCGCGTCGTCCATCCGGTCCTCGAAGAGATCGACGCGGAGCGCGACGACCTTACGGTCCTCAGCCTCAACGTCGACGAGAACCAGCAGACCGCGGCCCAGTACGAGGTTCTCTCGATCCCGACTCTGCTCCTCTTCAAGGACGGCGCGATCGCGAAGAAAGTCGTCGGCGCGATGCCGAAGCGCCGTCTCGAGGCCGAGCTCGAGCCGGCCCTCGCCTAGGGCGCGCCAATGCCCTTCGTCCACGTCCACTGGTACGAGGGACGTACCGATGAACAGAAGGTGGAGGTCGCCAAGCGCATCGAGGAGGCGCTTGGCGAAGTGGCCGGCGTCCCCCCGGAGCACTGTTGGGTGAAGTTCTCCGACTCGGCCAGATCTGACTTTGTCATTGGTGAGTCTGAGGAGTCATCCCGGTAGGGGTTCCGCTTAACTTTTTCGAGTTGCGTTTGCGGCTACCGCGATGGGTGGCCGCGAAAAAGTACAAGACGCTCCACCCCTACCGGGATGACTCCTCGGCGCGGGCGAGGGACATCGTTAGATCTTGGCCTTCGATCCGAGCTTGTGCTCCTTCGGTGGCGTCATAGGCGATCTTGGTGGCTAGGACCTCACCTGTGAGGTAGGTCTCGTGGGCTCTAGCGGCAGCGAGTAGGGCTTCGTTGCCACCCAGGCTCAGCTCGATTCGGTCGGTTATGTCGAGGCCGGTCGCTTTGCGGGCGTTTTGGACCGCGTGGACGATCTCGCGGGCCATGCCCTCTTGGCGTAGATCGTCGTCAAGTTCCAGTTGCAGGGCGACTGCGTGGCCCGCCTCGGCTTCTACCTCGTAGCCCTCCAATGGCTGCAGGGAGAGGGTCAGCTCGTCGGGGCCGAGGGCGTGCTCGTCGCCATCGACGTTGATCCCGACCTGGCCGCCGTCCGCCATCACCGCGGCGACGTGGACGGGGTCGAGCGCCTCGACCGCGGCGGCGACCTGCGGCATCCGCTTGCCGAAGCGGGGACCGAGGGAGCGATAGTTGGGCTTCACCGCGTAGCTGACCAGCTCGCCTTCCTCGCTGACGAAGTCGAGCTCCTTCACGTTCAGCTCGGCGGTGACCAGGTCGGCGCGGGCCTCAATCGCCGCGCGCTCGGCGTCGTTGGCAACGATCACGGCGCGGCGCAGCGGCTGGCGCACCTTGGCCTTGGCCTGGGCGCGGGCGGCGCGGCCCAGCTCGACGGTGAGGCGGACCGCCTCCATCGCAGCTTCCAGCTCGGGGTCGGAGAGTGAGGCGTCGGGCTGGGGGAAGTCGCGCAGGTGGACCGAGTCGGGGGTCTCGCCCAGTTCCTCAGCCTCTCCACCGGCCAGGTTGAGGTGGATCTCATCGGCGAGAAAAGGGGTGAACGGCGCGAGAAGGGCCGAAACCTCCAGCAGACAGTGCCGGAGCGTCGCGAAAGCGGCCCGATCGCCTTCCCAGAAACGGCGGCGGGAGAGGCGCACGTACCAGTTGGATAGCTCCTCGACGAAGTCCGCGATCACTCTCCCGGCGTCGGTGCAGTCGAACTCGTCCATATGGCGGCGCACCGTCTCGATCGTCGCCTGCAACCGCGAGAGCGCCCACCGATCCAGGTCCTCCCCAACGCTCCGCTCGCCGAGTTCGTCTTTGTTCCCGCTATCCGGGAAAAAGGACGAACTCGGCGAGAAGTCGGCCGGGCCTAGGCCCTCGGCGTTGGCGTAGAGGACCCAGAAGGAATAGGTGTTCCAGAGGGTGAGGAGGAACTGGCGGACCGACTCGCCGACGGTGTCGACCGAGAAGCGGTAGCCGGACCAGGGTTGCTGGGCGGTCAGGTAGTACCAGCGGAAGGCGTCGGCGCCGTGGGCGGAGATCACGTCCCAGGGCTCGACCACATTGCCCTTGCTCTTCGACATCTTCTGCCCCTCGGGGTCGAGGATCAGCCCGAGGCAGACGCAGTTCCGATAGCTGGAGGTGTCGAAGAGCAGGGTCGACTCGGCGAGCAGGGTGTAGAACCAGCCGCGGGTCTGATCGATCGCCTCGCAGATGAAGTCGGCGGGGAAGCGCTCCTGGAAGAGGTCCTCGTTCTCGAACGGGTAGTGGAACTGCGCGAAGGGCATCGCACCGCTGTCGTACCAGGTGTCGATCACCGACTCGACCCGACGCATCTCGCCGCCGCATCTCTCGCAGTCGAGGGTCACCTCGTCGATGTGGGGGCGATGGAGGTCCTCGGGGATGTCGCCTTTGGCGCGCTCGCGAAGCCCCTCGACCGAACCGGCACAGAAGCGGCCGTCGCAGTCCTCGCCGGAGCACTCCCAGATCGGCAGCGGCGTCCCCCAATAGCGGTCGCGGGAGAGCGCCCAGTCGACGTTGTTCTCCAGCCACTTGCCGAAGCGGCCGTCCTTGATGTGCTCGGGGTGCCAGCCGATCTCCTCGTTGTTGGCGAGCAGTTGATCGCGCACCTGTGAGGTGCGGACGTACCAGCTCGACTTGGCGTAATAGAGGAGGGGCGTGCCACAGCGCCAGCAGTGCGGGTAGGCATGCTCGTAGGACTGCTCGCGAAAGAGCAGGCCGCGATGCCTCAGGTCGTCGATAAGCGCCGCGGTGACATCGGGGTCCTTGACGAAGCGGCCTTCAAAGCCGGCCACTCGCTTATCGAAGCTGCCGTCGAGCTTGACCGGGTTGTAGAGGCTCGCGTGGTCGGTGGGATCGAAAATCCCGTTCTCGGCGGCGACGCGGTAGTCGTCCTCGCCGAAGGCCGGGGCGATGTGGACCAAGCCGGTGCCGTCCTCGGTGGTGACGAAATCGCCGGCGACCACCGGGAAGCCGGCGGGCTCTCGATCGTTGAGGGCGAAGACGGGGCCACGGTAGCTGCGGCCGACTAGGTCGGAGCCCGGGAAGCGCTCGATGATCTCTGCTCCCTCGCCCAGCACTCTCTCCGCCAGCGACTCGGCGAGGATCAGCGTCTCTGCGTCCACCCGCGCCTTCACGTAGGTGACGCCGGGCGCGACGGCTACTGCCTCATTGCCCGGCAACGTCCAAGGCGTAGTCGTCCAAACCAACAGCGACTCACCCTCAGCGTCCGCCAAGGGGAAGCGCACATATATGGACGGGTCCTCGACATCTCTGTACCCCAGCGCCACCTCGTGCGACGAAAGGGCAGTGCCGCAACGGGGGCAGTAGGGGACGACCTTGTGCCCTTCGTAGAGGCGGTCGTTGTCCCAGAGCCGGCGCAATGACCACCAGACCGACTCGATGTAGTCGTCGTCGAGGGTGACGTAAGGGTCGTCGAGGTCGATCCAGAAGCCGATCCGCTCGGTCAGCCGGTTCCACTCCTCGACATACTCGAAGACCGACTCGCGGCAGCGGGCGTTGAACTCAGCGATCCCGAACTCCTCGATCTCCCCCTTGGAGGAGATGCCGAGCTGCTTCTCCACCTCCAGCTCGACCGGCAGCCCGTGACAGTCCCAGCCCGCCTTGCGCGGCACGCGGTATCCGGCCATCGTCTTGTAGCGCGGGTAGATGTCCTTGAAGACGCGGGAGAGGACGTGGTGGGAGCCGGGTCTGCCGTTGGCTGTCGGCGGGCCCTCGTAGAAACTCCAGACTTCGGCGTCCTCGCGATTGGCAAGAGAACGGGCGAAAACATCGCGCTCGCGCCAGCGCTCCAGCATGCGCTCTTCCAACTCGGGGAAGGACTGCTTGGGGTCGACTGGGCGGAATCCCGACATGAGCGGGTGATTCTAGGAGCGAGTAGGGTGCCCGCCGCATGCCGCACTACGACGTGAACGGAAAGGTGGCGCTGATCACCGGCGCCGCGCGGGGAATCGGCTACGAGACTGCGCGCCAATTGCACGCCCGCGGCGCCTCCGTGGCGGTCCTCGACATCGATGCCGAAGAAGTGCGCGACGCGGCGGAGAGGATCGGTGAGCGCGCGATCGGGATCGCCGCCGACGTCACCGACCAGGGGGCGATGAACGCGGCCGTGAACGAGACGGTCGAGCGTTTCGGCGGGCTCGACATCGCCGTCGCCAACGCCGGAATGGCCCAGGCGAAGATGGCGACGATGCGGGGAATCGCCGGGGAGGAGTGGGAACGGGTCTTCGAGGTCGACGTGCTCGGAGTCTGGCGCACGGTGCGTGCTGCTCTGCCCCAGATCGTCGAGCGACGCGGACACGTCGTCGTCACCTCATCGGTCTATGCCTTCGTCAACGGTGTCTTCAACAGCCCCTACGCCGCGGCCAAGTCCGGGGTCGAGTCACTGGGGCGCTCGCTGCGCGCCGAACTGACTCCGCTGGGCGCGAGTGCGAGCGTCGCCTACTTCGGCTGGGTCGACACCAAACTGGTCCAGGACGCGATCGCCGTCAACGGCGATCGCGTGCAGGAGCGCCTGCCGGCCTTCATGCGCAAGAGGATCCCGCCGAGCGAGGCGGGGGCCGCGATCGTTAACGGAATCGAGGAGCGCTCCCCGCGCATCTTCGCGCCGAAGTGGTGGCGCTATGTCTCCGCGCTGCGCGGAGTACTCAACCCGATCCTCGACCGCGGTTTCGAACGCGACCGCCGGCTGACCGAGACGGTGCGCGCGGTCGAAGCGGAAGCCGACGAGCGTTGCGCGGAAGCCGTCTCAACCGCTCCGCGTTAGCCGCTCCAGCAATAAGACCACGGACTCATACGGCGCGCCGGTCGCGCGGCTGAGGCCGATCTCGCAGGTGCGGTTGCTGGAGAGGTGGGCATCGAAGTCGCGGCCCGCCAGCTCCGCGGCTTGATCGGCGGTCGCCGCCGCGGTCAGCTCCGGGTGGGAGATGCCGCGGTCGCCGGCGAAGCCGCAGCAGGTCGATGAGGGGGCGACGTAGACCTCGTCGGCGAGGGCGTCGGCGAGGGACCTGAGCCGAGGCGCGAGGCCCATGTGGCGGGTCGCGCATGTCGGGTGGACCGCGGCCGAACCGACTCTCTCGGCGACATCGAGCCAGGGCAGCAGGCGGTCGTGCGCCCAGGAAACAGAGTCGACGATCTCCAACTCGGCGAGGCGCTCGGCGTTCTCCTCGCTCAACACCCCCTCACCGGGATCGGCGACCCCCTGGGTGCAGGAGGCGGCGTCGACCACGATCGGCAGCGCCCCCTCCCCGCTCCATTCCCAGAGGCGCTCGACCATCTCGTTCGCCTTGTGGCGGTGCGCGCCGGCAAAGCCTTTCGAGCTCCACGGCAACCCGCAGCAGCTGCCGGCGACATCGGGGGGAATCCAGACCGGCAGGCCGGCGCGGCGGGAGACTTCGACCAGCGCCTCGACCGGCGAACCGCCGAAGATGCGGTTGGTGCAGGAAGGGACATAGACGGCCGCCGCACCCTCGTGCAGGGTCGGCGGCAGCTTGCCGGGGGCCGGCGGGGGCAGCCCTCTGCCTCTCTTCGTCCGACGCGCCAGCGGACCGCCAAAGCGCAGGCCGGCGCGCGACGCGCCCTCGACCACATCCCAGCGCTTGGCCGCGGCGAGAGCGGCTCGCTCAGCTCGCTCGGTGTGGCGCTCGTGGCGTAGCTCCTTGACCAGCTCGCCGGTGTCGATCCCGACCGGGCAGGCAAGCCGGCACGAGCCGTCGGCTGCGCAGGAATCGAGGGAGTCGTACTCGTACTCGTCCAGCAGCGTCTTAAGTAGCGGCGAGCCCGCGGGCTGGCGTGCCATCTCCCGGCGCAGGACGATCCGCTGGCGCGGCGTCGTCGTCAGGTTGCGGCTCGGGCAAACCGGCTCGCAGAAGCCGCACTCGACGCAGGTCGCCACGGACTCTTCGATCGCCGGCGTCGTTTTCAGGTTTCGCAAGTGGGCGCCAGAATCGCGGTTGAGGACCACGCCGGGGGAAAGAACGCCGTCGGGATCGGCGAGCTCCTTTACGCGCCACATCAGCGCGGTCGCCACTTCCCCCCATTCGCGCTCTACATAAGGGGCCATGTTGATCCCGGTCCCGTGCTCGGCCTTGAGCGAACCGTCGTACTTGTCACAGACCAGCTCGACCAGTCTCGCCATAAAGGACTCGTAGCGATCGAGGTCTTCTCTTCTGGCGAAATCGGGGGTGAGCATGAAGTGGAGGTTCCCGGCGGAGGCGTGGCCGGCGACGCCTGGCAGGAAGCCGTGCTCGCCGAGCAGCGCCTGCAGGTCGCGGGCGCCCTCGGCGATCCGCTCCGGCGGCACGCAGACGTCCTCGACGATCAGCGAAGTACCGGGCAGGCGCAGGCGACCGACCAAACCGTGCAGGCCCTCGCGCACCCGCCAGGCCAGCTCGATCTCCTCAGCATCGCGGGTGAAATCGATCGGGCGGATCGTCTCGCGGGAGCCCAGGATCTCACCGGCTCCCTCGAGGTAGGCGTCCAACTCGGCGCCGCTCTCGCCGCCGAACTCGACCAGGAGCACCGCCGACTCAGGCGGCAGCTCTCTCCACTCCTCGGGGGCGCCGACCATGTTCCAAGCGGCGGTGATCAGCGCCGGGGCGACCATCAGCTCGACAGCGGTCGCGCCCAGGTCGACGAGGTCCCGAACCGGCGCGATCGCCTCGTCAATGCCGGGGAAGTGGACCCAGGCAGTCGTGGTGACGGAGGGCTGCGGCACGGTCTCGAAGACCGCCTCGGCGACGAAGGCCAGGGTGCCCTCCGAGCCGACGATCAAGCGACGGAATATCTCCAGCGGCTCATCGGCGTCGAGGAAAGCGCAGAGTCGGTAACCGGTCGTGTTCTTGATCTCGAACTTGCCGCGGATGCGGTCGCTGAGCTCGGCGTCGGCGCGGATCTCGTCGCGGATCTCGGCCAGGCCGGCCGCCAGCTCCGGCTCCGCGTCGGCGAAGCGCTCGGCGGCTCCGGGGGAGGCGGTATCGATCTTCGTTCCGGACGGCAGGACGAAGGTCAGCGAGCGCACGGTCGAGTAGGAGTCCTTGGTGGTGCCGCAGCGCATCCCGCCGGAGTTGTTGGCGACGACGCCGCCGACCGTGGCGATGTCGGTGCTGGCGGGGTCGGGGCCGAGCTTGCGCCCGTGTGGGGCGAGCACGCGGTTGGCGTGGCCGAGGATCGTGCCGGGATTGACCCGCGCCAGCGCCCCCTCCTCTTCAACCGCGACGCCGCCGAAATGGCGTCGCACGTCGACGAGGATGCCGTCGGTCTGTCCTTGCCCGTTAAGGCTGGTGCCGCCGGCGCGGAAAGTGACCGGGATGTCTCTCTCCCGCCCGTAGGCAAGCGTCTTGGCAACGTCATCGGCGTCGCGGGCCATGACGACGACCCGCGGCAGCAAGCGGTAGGGGCTGGCGTCGGAGGCGTAGCGGACTATGTCGCTGGCCCGGGCGAGGACGCGGTCGGCGCCGAGCAGAGCCTCCAGCTCCCGGCGCAGTGGCTGCGCCGTTCCCTTCGCCAGGGAATCGGGGGCGCGGTCAGGGGTGGTGGCGGTAGTCATCGCCGTGAAATGACGCGGCTCAGGGGCCGCCAGGCAAGGACGCAGGAAGGGACGACGAGGGGAGCGCACTTAAGTGCGTGACCCGAGGAGACCGACCGAGGACGCCGCATGGCGGTTCCTGAGGCCGTCATCTCAGAAGAGGGCCATGCCGGGTGCGACGGGGACCTCAATCAGCTCCGGCTGCGGGGAGGCGAGCGCCGTGGAGAGGGCGCCGGCGACCTCATCGCGCTCCTTGACCCGCTGCGCCTTGACCCCGTAGCCCTCGGCGACGGCGGCGCAATCGAGCGCCGGCAGGTCGAGACCGGGAGCGCCGCTGACCTGCTCGACATCGGCGAACCACTTGAGGATCGCGTACTCCTCGTTGCGCAGGACGAGGAAAGTGACCGGAGTTCTGTAGGCGACCGCACTCCAGAAAGCGGTGACCGCGTACTGGACCGAGCCCTCGCCGAGCACGCAGACGACCGGGCGATCGGGTTGGGCGAGCTGGATGCCGACCGAGGCGGCAAGTCCGAAGCCGAGGCCGCCGCCGGCGCCGAAGTAGTAACTCCCGGGGCGCGAGAGGCGCAGCTGGTTGCGTAGGGCGAGGGTGCTGGAGGGTGACTCGAGGACGATGATCGCGTCCTCGGGAAGGACCTCGGCGAGCGCGGAGTGGACCGTGGAGGGATTGAGCGGATCGGTAGCGGGGATCTCGGTCGGCGGATCGGTCGGCTCCGGCGCCGGACGGCTCGACTCTGGCGCCACCTCAAGCAGCGCCTTCAGGGTGAGCGCCACATCGGCGACGATCGCGTCACCCATCGGCGCGCGGGCGGCCTCGTCGGGGTCGCTGGTCACCGCGACCAGTTTCGCCTCCTGCGGCAGCAGGGCGCCTGGGATGTGCGGGTAGTAGGGGAAGACCGAGCTGCCGACGACGAGGATCAGGTCGTGGCCCTCGAGGGTCTGCCCGACCGGGCCGATCGCCGGCGGCAAAACGCCACGGAAGTTGGGGTGTCCCTCGGGAAAGCCAATCCGCCCCCCGCCCGGCGCCGGTGTCGCCCAGACCGGCAGGCGCTGGCGCTCAGCGAGGCCGATCGCGGCGTCCCAGCCGCCGCTCGCGTCGATGTCGGGGCCGGCGACGAGAACCGGGTTGGCGGCGGCGTCAAGCTGCTCCGCCAAGGCGCGCACGGCTTCCGGGTCGGCGACGGCGCGTCCCGTCACCTGGCGCCCGATCGCGTGGCGGGCATCGGCCTCGTCCACCTCCGCGTACCAATCGTCCATCGGCAGCGAGACGAAGACGGGACCTTTCGGGGGCAGCGAAGCGAGGTGGGCGCCGCGGGAAAGCGCCAGTGGCACGTCCTCGGCACGGGGCGGCTCATAGGACCACTTGACCAAGGGATGCGGCATCCGGGTCGCGTCGCGATTTGTCAAGTTCGCCTGCAACGTCATCTGCGAGCGCGTCTGTTGGCCTGCGGTGACCAGTAGCGGAGAGTGGTTGGCCTGCGCGTTGAAGATCGCGCCCATCGCGTTGCCGACCCCCGGCGCGGTATGGAGGTTGGCCAGGGCGGTGCGACCGCTGGCCTGCGCATAACCGTCGGCCATGCCAACGACGACCGCCTCCTGCAAGCCCAGCACGTAGCGAAAGTCCGACGGATAGTCGGCCAGCATCGGCAACTCGGTCGAGCCGGGGTTGCCGAACATCGTCGTCATCCCCTGCTCGCGAAAGAGGTCGAAAGCGGCTTCCCGAACCGTCGGCATCGGCGGAACCCTATCCGCTCATTGCGGGATTTAAGCCCGGGGTGGGGGGCGGTCGATAAGGGGAGGGCTTGGCAACCCGGGACGACATCACTCCCCTGCGATGGGCGATCGGCGCCGCGATCGGGCTGCTGGCCCTGTGCGCGACGGTGCTGCTCGGGCCGCTGGGCAGATCGCCCGCGGACGCCGTGCCCGGCCCGGTTCGCTTCCTCTACGCGACGAGCGAGATCGTCCCGATCCCGGCCGCGATCCCACACGAGGACGGCGACATGGTTGACCGCCGCATCATCCCCGACCTGCGCTGGCTCGCCAGACGCTTCCCGATCTACATCACCGACGGCTATTCCGGCAGGCTGCCGAGTGGCGAGCACGTCGGCTGTCACGGGTGCCACGTCAAGCACTCCGACCACTACAACGGGGTCGCTGTCGACATTTCCCCGCGGCGTTGGAGCGGTCGCTGCGATCGCAACTGGAGGGGGATCACCCGCCTCGCCAAGTGGGCGGAGCCGGTGCAGAACCGGCCGCGCCCGCCCTTCCGCTGGGTCGGCTACAACGGAGACTCCGGCCACGGTTGCGGCAACCACCTTCACCTCTCCTGGGACCACGCCCCGGCGCCGATGTTCCAACTCGCCGAATGGGTGGCGGTCTTCCCAACCGGCAAGAGCGCAAAGTCGCCTTCCCCCGGCCAGAACCCCGCACCTCCCAGATCGGAGCCCCAACTTCCAGAGGGGCCGCCGGGTGGCGTCTCAACGGTCCGCGGTGGCGGCATCTCGGCCCGGGGCGACTGAACTTAGGATGCGGCAATGCGCCGCGCCCTGCTTGCCCTACTTGCCCTGACCGCGCTTGCCGGATGCGGCTCGACCGATGACACGACTCCGGTCGCCTGCCTCGACGGGTCCGGCGCCTACGTCAGGGCGCTCGGCGACGCGCCGGGCGAAGTGCGGTTGAGCGGCGAGGTGCCGATCAGCGACTGCCTCGCCAAGAACCAGAAGGCCGGAGAGCTGGCGACTGTCGGCGCGGCGATGGTCCAGACGGCAACCGAGCTGAATGGCGGAGCGCGGGAGAACCCCGGCGGAGCGGCGAACCTTCAGCTCGGCTATCTGCTCGGGGCCGCACAGCGCGGCGCAAGTGAGACCGGCGGCATCCACGCCGAGCTGGTTCGCCGCCTGGCGGTCGCCGCCCGATACAGCCCGGACAACCTGCCGCTCTCCCCCGCCTTCACTCACGCCTACCGGCGGGGGTTCGACGCCGGCAACGCCCGCGGCTGAATACCCTGCGGGTACAACGAACTTCGACGGAGGGCGTGAATTGAGCGAGCAGCTTTGGGGTGGCGAGACGGCCAAGGCCGTTGACAACTTTCCGGTTTCGGGAGAGCGAGTTCCCGTCCCCGTCGTCCGCTGGCTGGGTCGGCTGAAGGCGGCCGCGGCCGAGGTCAACGGAGAGTTGGGCTCACTTGACACCGATCTGGCGGAGCGGATCTCCGTCGCCGGCGCCGCGGTCGCCGCCGGTGAGCACGACGACCAGTTCCCAATCGATGTCTTCCAGACCGGCTCGGGCACCTCTTCGAACATGAACACCAACGAGGTGCTCGCCAACTTGGCGGGCGACGGAGTTCATCCCAACGATCACGTCAACATGGGCCAGTCCTCCAACGATGTCTTCCCCTCAGCCGTGCACTTGGCCGCACTGGGAGAGGTGACCCACGACCTGCTGCCGGCGATGGACGGCCTCGGCGCGGCGCTGGAGGCAAAGGCCGAGCTTTTTGCCGACGTGGTCAAGGCCGGGCGCACCCACCTGATGGACGCGGTGCCAGTGACGCTGGGTCAGGAGTTCGGCGGCTACGCCGCGCAGGTACGACTCGGCGTCCAGCGGGTCGAGTCGACGCTGCGCCGGGTAGGGCAGATCCCGCTCGGCGGCACCGCGACCGGGACCGGCCTCAACACCCATCCCGAGTTCGCCGCCAAGGTGCGGGAGAAGCTTGCCGGGGAGACGGGGCTGGCGATTTCCGAACCGCTCGACCCCTTCGAGGCGCAGGGCAACCGCGATGCCCTGGTCGAGCTGAGTGGGATGCTCAAGGTCTACGCCGTTTCCCTGACCAAGATCGCCAATGACCTGGCGCTGATGGGCTCCGGACCGCGCGCCGGGCTGGCCGAGCTGCGCCTGCCCGAGCTGCAGAAGGGCTCTTCGATCATGCCCGGCAAGGTCAATCCGGTGATCCCGGAGGTGGTGATCCAGGTCGGTGGCCAGGTGATCGGCAACGACGCGGCGATCACCGTCGCCGGCAGCCAGGGCCAGTTCGAGCTGAACGTGCGAGTGCCGCTGATCGCCCGCAACCTGCTCGACTCGATCAAGCTGCTCGCCTCAGCCTCCCGCCTGCTGAACGAGAAATGCGTGGCGGGCATCGAGGCCAACGAGGAGATGACCGAGCGCCACGCCGAGGCGACTCTGGCGACGGCGACCGCGCTCAATCCCCACATCGGCTACGACCGCGCCGCCGACATCGTCAAGGTGGCGGCGGAGTCAGGGCGCTCCCTGCGCGAGGTCGCGCTGGAGCAGGGCGTAGAACCGGCGATCCTCGAAGAGGCGCTTGATCACCGGCGGATGGCTCGGCCGCACGAGGGGTAAGGGATCGCCGAGCGGTTAGCCCTGCAGGGTGACGAAGCGCTCTTCAGTCAACTCTTGGATTGCGAAGCCGGGCCCTCGCGGGTGTTGCCTGAGTCCTTTACGCCGCCGTAGGGCATCTGGTCGGCGCGGAAGGTGGGGACCTCGTTGATTAGGACGCCGCCGAACTCCAGCGCGTTCGCCGCCTGCAAGCCGCGGCCGATGTCGCGGGTGAAGACGCCGGCTTGGAGGCCGAACTTGGAGTCGTTCGCCATCTCCAACGCCTCCTCGAACTCCGAGTAGCGGTCGATCGTCGCCACCGGGCCAAAGATCTCCTCGCACCAGACTTTCGCCTCGCGCGGAGGCGAACCGAGCAGGGTCGGCGCCAAGCACCGGCCCTCGTCGACGAGGTCGCCTCCCGCCAGCAGCTCCGCGCCGGCTTCAACCGCCTCGCCGATCCAGTCCACGACCCGGTCGCGATCGCCGGGAGAAATCAGCGGGCCGACATCGGTCTCGGGATCGAGCGGGTCGCCCACCCGCAGCGTCGCGGTGTTGGCGACGAGGCGCTCGGTGAAGGCGTCGGCGAGGTCCTCGTGCAGGAGGATCCGCTGGATCGAGATGCAGCTCTGGCCCGCGTGCGAGAAGGCGTGCAGCTTCGCTTTGTCGGCGGCCATCTCCCAGTCGCCGTCGGCGTGGACGATCAGCGGCGCGTTGGAGCCCAACTCGAGGTTGACCTTCTTGTGGGGGACGCGACTGCGGATTCCCCAGCCGACCCCGGCCGAGCCGGTGAAGGTGAGGGCCCGGGTCAGCTCGTGCTCGACGATCGCGTTGCCGACCTCCGAGCCGGGGCCGGGGATGACGCTCAACCACCCCTGCGGCAGCCCCGCCTCGACCAGGATCGCGGCCAACTTCAATGCCGAGATCGGTGTCTGCCCGGCGGGCTTCAGGACCACCGCGTTGCCGGCGGCGATCGCCGGGCCGAGCTTGTGGGCGACGAGGTTGAGAGGGAAGTTGAAGGGGCTGATCGCGCCGACCACGCCGTAGGGGACGCGCAGCATTACGCCGAGCTTGCCGGCGCCGGCCGGGGAGGCCGCCATCGGCACGGTGCCGCCCGTCAGCTTTCGCGCCTCGGTGGCGGAGAAGGTGAGCGTGTCTACGCAGCGCGCCGCCTCCACACGAGCGGTCTTCAGCGGCTTGCCGGCCTCGGCGGCGATCGTCAGCGCCAGGTCGTCGACCCGCTCGGCGACCAACCCGGCGGCGCGGTCCAGCAGCGCAGCGCGTTCGTACTGGGAAAAGTCAGCCGACTCGAAAGCTGCCTGTGCCGCGATCGCGGCCCGATCGACCAGCGCCGCGTCGCCCTGTGCCACCCGCCCCACGACGGTCCCGTCGTACGGGCTTCTCACTTCGTCCCAGACGCCGGTCTCCAACCACTCGCCGCCCACCAATAGCTTGTGATCGACTGCGTCGACAGCCTGCGTCGCCATGTAGGCAGGGTAGTGCAGGCCGAGACTCCTTCACCCCGAACTTGTTGGGGAAAAATGCGCATCCGCCTGACAGCCCTCCTCTTCTTTCTCCTCTTCGCGCCAAGCGCCGAGGCGAGCGTCACCTGGGTAGTCAAGGGCCACGGCTTCGGACATGGGGTCGGGATGAGCCAGTACGGCGCTTACGGCTACGCCAAAAACGGCGCGAACTACCGCTTCATCCTCGGCCACTACTACTCGGGGACGACGATCGGCAGACTCGCCGGGGGGCGCGTGGTCAGGGTCCTGCTGGACATCGAGGCCGGCGATGTCGGCTTCAGCGCGGCGACCTCGGCCTGCGGCAGGGCGCTCAACCCGGCGCGCAGCTACGAAGCGCACCGGACCGGACGAGTGGTGAAGCTGCGCAATTCCGGCGGCCGCGTCCTTGCCAACTGCGGGCCGAAATTGCGCGCGGCGGGCAAGGGACGAATCGAGATCGTCGGGTCCGGCACCTACCACGGCGCGCTGGAAGTGGTCGGCACCGACAGCGACAGCGGCTCCCTCAACGTGATCAACGCGGTCGCGGTCGACCAGTACGTAAAGGGGGTCGTCCCGAACGAGTCGCCCCCCTCCTGGCCGATGGCGGCTCTCCAAGCCCAAGCCGTCGCCGCCCGCTCCTTCGCGCTCACCTCCGGGGTAGGCGGAAACGGGTTCGACCTCTACGACACCACCTCAAGCCAGGTCTACGAGGGGATCGCCAGCGAGGCGGCTCGCAGCAACCGCGCCGCGAATCGCACCCGGGGCCAGGTCGTCATGTACAGAGGGAGAATCGCCCAAACCTTCTTCTCGGCCTGCTCGGGCGGCCACACCGAGAGCGTCCAAAACGTCTTCTTCGGCCCCCGGATCCCCTACCTGGTCGGCGTCCCGGACCCCTACGACTATTTCTGCCCCTTGCACAGCTGGACGCTGAGATTCTCGGGCCCGGAGATCAGCGCCAAGCTCGGCGCCTCAAAGGACAGCTCAAGCGAGTGGCCGTAACCCGCCGCGGCGTCTCCCCTCGCATTATCTGGGCGAAGCTGATCGGGACCGGCGGGGTGAGCAGAATTCGAGGCGATCAGCTCGCCTCCGCCCTCGGCGCCTACGACCGGTGGATGACGTTCCGGAAGGTGTCAGGGCAGCACTAGCTGGGCGTGGATGGCCCGGTGATCGCTGCCGGAGAGATCGTCGACGCCGTAGTCGGCGATTCCCAGGCGGAGATCGGCGAGGACGTGGTCGATCGCGATCGACGGGGGCAGCATGCGGTGACCCATGGTCGGGAAGGTCGGCTCGAGTCCCTTGCCGGTGGCCTCGCCGGCATCCCGGTAGCCACGACCGACGACATCGCGAAACTGCGCCTGGTCGAAGGTCCCGTTGAAGTCGCCGGCCAGCACCCAGGGCGTTCCCCGGCCCGCTTTCGGCAGGCTCTCCAGAGCTGCCTGCCAGCGGTCGACGTTCTTGTTCAACGGCGGGTAGGGGTGGACGCCGACCACACGCAGCCGCCGCCCGTCGGGCATGGTGATCACCGCGCGCGGCATACGAAAGAAGAAGCGGGTCTGGCGAGGGAGTGGTGTCAGGGGCAGTCGCGAGTAGAGACCGGCCCCACTGACGCTGCGATGCACCAGCAGCATTGACTGTGACATGCGCCTGTAGATCCCGGCTTTCTTCATTTTCGCGGCGAAGGCGGGGGTCAACTCCTGAACGCTGAGCAAATCAGGGTGGTAACGGTCGACCAGGGCGACGATGGCATCCGGGTCCGCGGTGCCATGGTGGATGTTGGCCGAGAGTACGGTCAGGGTCTCGTGGCCGGAAGCGTCAGCCGTCTCGTTGTCGACCAGGCGAGGCAAAATCAGCGCGATAAGGCAGGCTGCGGCAATCGCCGCCAGGACCGCCGCGGCCCAGTTGCGTAGCGCCAACGCGGCCCCGGCGACCAACAACGCCGCGATCACCACGTACGGCGTGAAGGCCATCAACGCGACACCGGGATAGCCCTGCTCCAAGCCGAAGAGACGGATGGCGGTCCAGATCAGAATCGGGACTACCGCCGCCCAGATCCACCAGTAACGCAGCGCCCCGGAGCGGTTCAGCAACTCAACCGTCCGGGAACGGCTGAACCGGGACGCCGTGGTCGGTCTCGCGCATGCCCAGCTCGTAGGCGGCGCCGGCCGGGAGGGAGAGCTTGCGGGGGGGATGGCCGGGTCGGTCGACGGTCAGCTCAAGGTCGGAGACCGAGCAGTTGATCGTGTTGTGCTCCGGGCCCTTGGGGTCGGCGTAGATCCAGCCGACGAAGTCCTTCTTTGGGGCTGAGACAACGCCGCGGACGACTATGTCCTTGCCGGGGAGGACGAACTCGCAGGCCTCGTGGGACTCCCGGATCGACGCCGAGCGGATCTTGCCGAAACCGCCGAGGCGGTGGGACCGGCCGTCGAGCTTGAGGAAGCCGGAGGGGATCCACGGGGTCGTGCGCGAGCCGAGCTTGATCCGCGCGGCGCCGGCGTCGAAGTAAGCATCGGGGTCGTCGGCGAAGCCGGTGCCCTCCAGCCAGACCCAGCGCTCGGCGTGCTCGGTCCCCCAGTTGTGGCCGATCATCCCCGGCCAGCCGGAGATGTCGATCGTCTCTCCATCGACCTCCAGCGCCCCGTCAAAGCTCGCGCGCGGGTAGGGAGCGACGAACTTGGTGCGGGGAACCGGCGCCTTGTAGAGCCAGTCGGCGGGCAGGTACTTACAGGGGTCGGAGTCGCCGGAGAACGTCAGGTCCCAGGAGATCGCGGCAGTCGCCGCCTCCTCCCCCGTTCCGCTGCGACTTATGCCTGACATACCGGGATAAGTCGCAGCGGAAGCTCGGGCGTAGCCGGGGCCGATTTCGGCGCCGGCTACGCGGAGCCATGAGCCGGGGGGCGTTGACAGCTCGGCGGCGGGCACCGTCACCTTGGTCGCCCGCGGCCCGTCGGCTTCGCGGTCGAAGAGCACGAACCAGATCGAGGCGTTCGGCTCCTCCCCCGGCCGCTTGTGAACCGTGTGGCGAATCCAGATTCCCTGCCCTCCGCCCGGTCGGCAGGCCTTGATGTAGAAGCTCTCGTAGTGGCCGGCCTTCGCCGCCACCGCCGGAAACCGCACCCCTTCGTCCAAGCCCACGGACTCACTCTAGCCGCGCGGCGCCGACTTGAAGGGCATCCGCGTCGCTTGTAGGCTCGGCCCAATGCACCTCTCCCTCCGCCTCGCTCCGGCCCTGCTGGTCCTCGTTATCGGCCTTACCGTCACCCCGATCGCCGCGGCGACGCCGGGAGCCTCCGCGCCGGACGCCTCGATCAGCAAGAGAAAAGGCAGACGAGCCTGCCCCAGGGGCAAGAAGCTGAAGAAAGTCAGACGCAAGGGCAAGTGGGTCAAGAGGTGCGTCAAAGCCAGATCGGGACATGGAAAGACTCCGAGCGCTCCGCCTCTCTTCGAGCCCCCCGGCCGCAGACTCTCGGGCCAGGAGGCGGTCCCGTTCCTGCAGAGGTATCTCTTCAACTCGACCTTCACCGACTGCCCAGCCGGCTGGCCGAACTGCGCGGTCGAGGAGCGCTACAGCCACACGACGAGCGGCGCCTTCTTCTACTGTCGGCTGACCTCAACGTCGGGCTCCGACATCATCAATGGCGCTCGCGCCTACCAAGTACAGAACGCGGTGGTCGAAGCCGATGGCTCGTGGGCCTTCAACGAGATTGTCGACAACTACGGCAACCCATCTTTTTACGAGTGGCACGTATCGACCAGCGGCGCGGTGACCGGCGTCTACCAGTACAACGGCGCCCAGCAGATCGGCACGCTCCAGTACGTCTCCGGCGCCCGCGACTGCAGCTACTGAGCGGCGCTCAGACCTTAATCGTGATCACGTCGCCGTCGGCGACGACGTAATCGCGGCCTTCGATGCGGAGCAGGCCCTTGTCCCGGCCCGCGGCGTAGCCGCCGCACTCAACCAGGTCCTTCCAGCCGATCGCTTCGGCTTTGATGAATTCGTCCTGGATCTCAGTGTGGATCGTGGCCGCCGCCTCCCAGGCGGTGGAGCCGCGACGAAGCGGGCGCGCAACCGCCTCCTTGCCCTCACCGGCGGTGAAGAAAGTGATCAGCTCGAGCAGGTCGTAGGCCGCGCGTACCAGCCGCGCCAGGCCCGACCCCTCGACCCCGTAGGACTCGCGCATCTCCTCCGCCTCGGCGGCGTCGAGCTCGGCCAGCTCACCTTCGATCCTGGCGCTGACCGCGACGGCGCCCGCCCCCACCTCTTTCGCATGAGCGGCGACCGTCTCCGGCACCTCGGCGTCCCCTTCGTCGACGTTGGCGACATAGAGGATTGGCTTCGAGGTGAGGGCGTGGAGGTTGCGCGCCGCGTCGGGCGCCGCGTCGGGAATGGGAACCGAGCGGGCCGGCTTGCCCGCGGCGAGGGCTTCGTGAACGGCCGCGAGCCAGTCGCGCTCGGCGATCGCCTCAGCGTCGCCGGACTTCGCCTGTTTCGTCACTCGGTCCAGGCGACGTTCCGTCTGTTCATAGTCGGAGAGCATCAGCTCGGTCTCGATCGTCTCGATGTCGGCCAGCGGATCGACCCGACCGTCGGGGTGCGGCACGCCGGAGTCGGCGTGACAACGAACCACATGACAGATCGCGTCGGTCTCCCGAATCGAGGCGAGGAACTTGTTCCCCAAGCCTTCCCCCTCCGAGGCCCCTTTGACCAACCCGGCGATGTCGTGGAAGGCGATCGTCGCCGGCAACAGCTCGGAGCTGCGGACCGTCTCGGCGACCGCCTCCAACCGCTCGTCGGGCACCTGCGCGATGGCGACGTTCGGCTCGATCGTCGTGAACGGGTAATCCCCGGTCTGCGCCCCGCCCTTGGTCAGCGCGTTGAAAAGCGTCGACTTGCCGGCGTTGGGCAAGCCGACGATCCCGACCTTCATAGGGAAAGGGGAACGATCAGGCCGAGCGCAACGCCGAGAACGGCGCCGGCCAGCACGTCGGACGGGTAGTGCATCCCAAGGTAGGGACGACCGAGGGCAAGAGCGGCAATGCCAGGACAAAGGCGAGCGCGGCCAATGGCTCGACCCGCGTCATCGCCGTCGCCACCGCGAATGCCGAAGTCGCATGGGCGGACGGAAAGCTCAGCGAGCTGGGCGCCCCCCCGAGGGGCGGCAACCCTTCGAGCACCGGCCGCGGCCGCTTGAACACCAGCTTCACGACGTAATTGAGTGCGATGGCGACGGGAGCGAGCAGCGCGCAGATCAACCAAGCCTCGCGATTCGACGAGTCAAGAAGAGCAAGGAAAACCCCAATAGCCACCCAAACGGCCCCATTGTTCCCGGCCTTCCCCAGAACCCGCACAAGCTTCTCCACCCGGGGCGTGTGCCCACGGGTCCTAAAAGCACGCAAGAGTCGGAGGTCAAGGTTCATCGGCCGGAGCAGGATAATCCGCCTCCCCATGCCGACCGTTCCCGGCTACGTCCACACCCCCGGCCACCACTGCGGCTCGACCGCGCTGCGCAACCTGCTCGCCTTCCACGGCGTCGAGATCAGCGAGGAGATGGCGTTTGGGCTCGGCGCCGGCGCCTGCTTCTACTACGTGACCCTCGAGGACGCTTCGCCCAGCCGCTGGTTCAACGGTCGCACCGCGCGGCTTGAGGAGAACTTCGACGAGCTGACCGGGGCGGCCCTGGAGTTGCGCACCTTCGAAGAGGGAGACGGCGACGCCTGGGATGCCGCCCGCGCCGAGGTCGATGCCGGCAACCCCGTACTCCTACTCACCGACCTCTACTACCTCGACCATTACGGCGACTCCGCCCACTTCCCCGGCCACGCGGTCGTCCTCGCCGGCTACGACGGGGAAGTGGCCCACCTCTCCGACACCGGCTTTGAGGAACTGCAGGAGACGCGACTGGAGAACCTCGACAAGGCTCGCCACAGCTCCCATCCTGCCTACCCGCTCGCCGGCCACATGTTCACCGCCTCGGAGGCGGTTGACCCCGAGCGGTTGCGCGCCGCGATCCCGGCCGCTGTAGCGCGCGCCGCGAAAGCGATGGTGGAGCCGGAGTTCGGCGACTTCTCCGGCCTCGCCGCGGTCCGTCGCCTCGCGGCCGAAGCGGGCTCCTGGCCGGAGGCGGCCGAGGACTGGAGATGGTGCGCCCGCTTCGGCTACCAGGTGATCGAGCGCCGCGGCACCGGCGGCGGGGCTTTCCGCCTGATGTATTCCCGCTTCCTGGAGGAGGCAGGACGGCCTGAAGCCCCTCTCGCCGCAGATGCCGCCGCCCGCTGGACCGATCTCGCGGCCGCCTTCCACGCCGCCAGCGAGAGCGACGATGCCGACCCGGCGCTCTGGCGTGAGATCGACGCCGCAGCCCACCGCGTAGCCGAGGCCGAAGACCGCCTCTGGACCTCGCTCGCCTGACCTCCTTCGGGCTCCCGGCCGTTCGAGCGTTCCGCTGTTCCTTTTGTGCGCTACACGGACATAAGGAACAGCGGAACGGTTTCAAGGAGCGGGCGCCGGGTAGTTGAGGCGCATGGTCGCTCTCGGGGAGGAACGCAGACTGAAGCCGCGCTTAACTCTTGGAGCGCCGATCGCGGTCTGCGCCGCGCTCCTCATATTTGCCTTCGGAGCAGCGCCCGCCAAGGCGGCATTCGGAATCGCCAGATGGGAGACCGTGACCTGCGACACCGACGCCACGCCGGCAGACCCGTGCATCGCCTCCGACCCCCCGGCCCGGTTCTACACACAAGCAGCCGGCCATCCCCCCTTCGGAATCCCCGACTTCACCCTGAGATCGACCGGCGGAGTTCCGGACGACAACGTCAAGGACGTCATCGTCGAGCTGCCCGAAGGCTTGGGCGTCAATCCCGAAGCGACCGTCAAGTGCACCGAGGCCCAACTCGATGCCTCCACCTGTCCGGCCGGCTCGCAGGTGGGAGTGAACTGGCTCACTGCGCTGGTCGGCCCTCCCCCCGCGGTGACTCTTCCCCTCCCCGTCTACAACGTCGAGCCGCCATTCGGCGTGCCCGCTCAGGCCGGTTTCAAAGTGCCGCTGCCCGGCACCGCACCGACGCTGCTGGTCGGCTCGCTCGACCCGGTGGACCAGCACATCTCCTTCACGATCAGCGACATCGAGGCACCCCCCGCGGGCCCGGCGGTGATCGGCTCGCGCCAGATCTTCAACGGCCAGGCCGGGGACGGCTACCTGACCATGCCGAGCAACTGCGCCGGGGGGCAGATTGCCAACCTGAGAGTCGATTCCCACCAGAATCCCGGCGACTTCGCCTCCGCGTCGTTCACCACCCCGTACAGCGCGACTGACTGCGACAGAGTTCCCTTCGACCCGGGCGTCAGAGTCGCCTCCGGTGGACAAACCGACTCGCCGGAGCCCTCCTCGATCGAGCTGACCCTCCCCTACACCCCAAATCCGACCGGCATCTCCCAGTCCCACCTGCTGACCGCAAGAGTGACCCTGCCCGAGGGCGCCGGCCTCAACCCCTCGCTCGCCAACGGCTTGACACCCTGCACCGACGCGCAGTTCGGCAAGGGGACAAACGACCCGATCGCCTGCCCGGGCGAGTCGCGAATCGGCTCGGTCGAAGTGCAGACCCCGTCGTTGCCACCGAACTCTGTCGGTGGGGACGTCTACGTCGGAGCGCCACTCAGTAACGATCCCTCCTCCGGCGACCAGTTCCGAATCTTCATCCACGCCTCCTCGCCGCGCTACGGAGTGAATGTGCGCCTCCTCGGCAGAGTGCTCCCGAACCTGGAGACTGGACAACTCACCGCGGTGGTCGCCAACAACCCGCAGGCGCCGTTCACCTCTTTCAGAATCAACCTCGACGGCGGGGCGCGGGGGGCGCTTACCTCCCCTGCCACCTGCGGGCCGCACACGGCGACCACGGACCTGACGCCCTGGTCAGCGAATGGCAACGCCACCCCGAGCGACCAGTTCAGCCTCAGCTCCGCCCCGGGCGGTGGGCCCTGCCCGCAGAGCCTCGGCGAGCGGCCGTTCAGCCCGAACTATGAGGCGGGCCCGACCGGCAGCACGGCCGGGGCCTACAGCCCGTTCGAACTTCACGTAACCCGTCCCGACGGCGCCCAAGAGCTTCGCCGGATCGACGTGATGCTGCCGCCGGGGATGATCGCCCGCCTCGCCGGCATGGAGTACTGCCCGGAGGCGAACATCGCTGCGGCGGCGAACAGATCCGGGATCGCGACGCTCACCGAGCCAGCCTGCCCGAACTCGAGCTTCGCGGGCACGGTCGACATCGACGCCGGCTCGGGCCCGGCGCCGCTGCACGTAAAGGGCAACGCCTATCTCGCCGGCCCCTACAAGGGAGCGCCGGTCAGCCTCGCCTTCATCACCGGCGCTGTCGGCGGGCCATACGACCTCGGCACTGTCGTCGTGCGGACGCCGCTCTACGTCGATCCCGAGACCGCACAGGTGCACGCGGTCTCCGACCCGATCCCGTACGTATTCGGCGGCGTCAAGCTCGACGTCCGCAGAGTCGACGTCTCCCTCTGGCGAAAGAAGTTCACCGTCAACCCGACGACCTGCCGCCGCCCCTTCCTCGTCAGCTCGAGCATCTTCGGCGGCGGCTCGGACCCGGCCGACCCCGCGACCTGGCTCGCCTCCGCGCAGGCGAGCAGATTCCAGGCGACGAAATGTAGAGCTCTGCGCTTCAAGCCCAAGTTCTTCACCCGCTTGACCGGACCTACCAAGCGCGCCGGCCACCCGAAGCTACGGGCGATCTACAAGACACGACGGGGTGACGCCAACCTGCGACGCGCCGCCTTCGTTCTACCCAAGGCGACGATCCTCGACCAAGGCAACATCCAGACGATCTGCACTCGGGACCAGCTGGCGGCGCGGAGATGCCCAAAGCGGGCGATCTACGGCTACGCGCGTGCCCGGTCGCCGCTGCTCGACGGCATCCTCAAGGGGCCGGTGTACCTGGTCGCCTCCGATGACCTGCTGCCCAACCTGCTCGCCGACCTGCGCGGCCAGGTGAACGTGCGCCTGCGCGGGGAGATCATCGGCGTCAAGGGTCGGCTCAAGACTGTCTTCTCTCCGACGCCGGACGTCGCCGTGCGCAAGTTCATCCTCAACATGCGGGGCGGCGACCGCGGTCTGCTCGTCAACTCGGATGGCCTCTGCAAACGCAAGCGCTTCGCCTTCCTCAACCTGCGTGCCCAGAACATGCGCCGGATGAAGGTCAGAGGCCTGCGGCTGAACATCCCCGCCTGCCGGAAGAAGAAACAGTAGGCGGTCCGAAAAGAGTTACGGAAGCGGGCCGAGGCGGGCGAAATATGCGAGGCGGTTGCCGGAGTGGTGTTCGTAGGTGAGGCCCGCCGCGGAGGACTCCTCCTTGAGGCGGGCGAGGGTGGTGAAGTGGGGATCGCCGAACAGCTCGCCGACCACGAGGCGGCCCTCCGGCTTCAAGACCCGGCGGATCTCCCTCAGGGCAGCGGCTCTGTCGGGGATCTCACCCAGAACCGCGGTGAGGACGACCGCGTCCATGCTGTCGTCGCCGTAGGGCAAGGACGTTGCGTCACCTTGGGTCGGCTTGACGTTGGTGAGGCCCCGCTCCGCGGCGCGGCCCGTCGTGTGGTCGAGGAACTCCTGCTGGAGGTCGAAGATCTCCACCGCCCCATCGGGGCCGAGCCACTCCGCCAGGTCGAGGGTGTAGTAGCCGGTGCCGGGCCCGATCTCCAACAGCCGCTCGCCCGGCTGCGGCCGCAGCACATCGCGCAAGCGGTCGCGGGTGATGACCGGGTGCGGCGCCTCTACCCAGAAGCGCTGCCCGTAAGGACAGGCCGAAGGGTTATTGCGCCACCACAAGGCAGCAATCCCAACCCCCGCCCCAATCAGTCCAAGAAAAGTCCTAATTCGCATTTCTAAGCACCTATGCGCCGGCGGGGGCGCTCAAAAACCGATCCGCTGTTCGCCCGAGTCAATCCGGAGAAAGCAGACCTTGCCGAGATAGAGCGCGAGAACGCCGTCCTCGGTGTGGACATCGTGCCAGCCGCCCTTCTCGACCTCCTTGCGGAGGTCCTTCAGTTCCTCTTCGGTAAGGCGAACGGAGACGACCTGGCCGCCCTCGAAACCGACCTCAACTCGTTGCGCTTCCGCCATCAGTGTCCTTTCGAGGGTTCGACGATCTCGGTCAGCACGCCGCCGGTCGAGCGCGGGTGCAGGAAGGCGACCCGGCTGTCGCGGATGCCCACCCGCGGCTCGGCGTCAATCAGCTCGATGCCGGCGGCGACCAGGCGGGGCAATGTCGCGTCGATGTCCTCGACGGCATAGGCGACGTGGTGCAAGCCGGGGCCCTTGCGGGAGAGGAACTTGCCGACGGCCGTCTCGGGACCGAGCGGCCGCAACAGCTCGACGTGCCCGTCGCCGACATCGAGCAGCACCGCCTCGACGCCCTGGGACTCGACGGTCTCGCGATGCGCCAGCGCCATCTCAAAGCTCTCTTCGTAGAGAGCGATCGCGGCGTCGATGTCCTCGACGGCGACTCCGATGTGATCGATCCGGCTAAACATCGGGCGCGGAGTCTAGGGACTCGACGTGCAGAATCTCGGCCAGCGCCGCGACCCCGACCTCAAGCTGCTCAGGCGTCGGCTCCTTGGTCGCCAGCCGCCGCTGAATCTCACGGCCGGGCGCGTGGAATGCCTCGGCGAGGGGACTGCCGTGGTGACGGTCGCTCCAGGCGAACATCTCCACCGCGATCGAGGCGCCGCCGAGCGCGACGGAGCCACGGGCCACCGGCCCCGGCTTCTCGACCAGCCGCTCCAACATCACCGTTCCACCGGCCGAGAGCAGCATCATCGGGGCGATCAGATTGGAGCCGCAGCGGTCATGCTCCTTCGGCACCGTCGCCGGATCGTCGATTCCCTGCTCGTAGGCGGCGATCGCCTTGTGTTCGACCCCGTGGTAGGCGGCGAGATCGCGGTCCATCAAGGCGACCACAGCGGGGACGGCGCCGACCGCCTGCACCAGCCCCTCGCGCAACGCCGACCCCCGCATCCGCTTCCGCAAGACCCCGCTGAGGACCAGAGTCGCCCCGACAGCGGTCACCACACGCCAATCCTCAAAAGGGAGGCGAGCCGCCGAGAGCCTGCGCCGGACCATCGGCAGCACGGCCATCGCCTCCAACAATTTCAGCGGCCCCCTGACGCCGGGAACCTTGGCCGCGAGTCTCGGGGCAAGCTCGGGCTTGCGCTCCGAAGCGATCGCGATCTCACCGTCCGGGCCTCGGACGGCGGCGGCCCAGTGGGTCGGCCCGTGGATCAGCAGCCCGTTGCGGAGGGCCATGCCGCCGAGTCGCAGGGGCTCCGAATTCATGCATCAACCTTAGACCCCGCCTAGAATCGACCGTCATGGAAGCCGCCACCGAAGTTCGCACCGGTCCGTCGACCCTCGAGTCGTTCAACCCCGCTACCGGAGAGCTGGTCGGCTCCGTCGCGACGATCACACCTGAGCAGGTCCAAGGAGTCGTCGATGACGTCGCCCGCATCCAGCCCGCCTGGGCCGAGCTGAGCCTCGCTGACCGCGCTCGCTACATGCGCCGCGCCGCCGACGCGCTGCTCGACGACATCGACGACATCGCAGAGCTGCTGGTCCGCGAGCAGGGCAAGCCGCGCGCCGAGGCCTACACGATGGAGCTACTGCCAACCGTCGACGCGCTGCACTGGTGCGCGAAGGCCGGCCCGAAGATCCTCGCCGACGAGAAGGTGCGGATGTCCCAGGCCTTCCTCGCCAGCAAGAAAGGTCGCTTCAGCTATGAGCCGATCGGCGTGGTCGGGGTGATCGCGCCCTGGAACTACCCCTGGTCGATCCCCTTCGGCGAAGTGGCGATCGCGTTGATGGCGGGCAACGGGGTCGTCCTGAAGCCGGCCAGCCTGACCCCCCTGCTGGGCGAGGCGATCGCCCGCGTCTTTGAGAAGGCGGGGCTGCCGGAGGGCCTGGTGCGGGTCGTCCACGGTGGCGGCGCGGTCGGCGACGCGCTGGCGCGCTCCAGCGCCGGCAAGATCTTCTTCACCGGCTCGGTCGAGGTTGGCCGCAAGGTCGGTGAGGTCTGCGCGCGGCAGCTCAAGGGCTCGGTCCTGGAGCTGGGCGGCAAGGACCCGATGATCGTCTGCGCCGACGCCGACCTCGACAACGCGGTCAGCGGCGCCGTCTGGGGCGGCTTCGCCAATGCCGGGCAGACCTGCTCCGGGATCGAGCGCGTCTACGTCGTCCGCGAGGTCGCCGAGCGTTTCGTTGAGGGAGTCGCCCGCGAGGCGCAGAAGCTGCGGCTTGGCGACCCGCTGCAGTGGGAGACAGAAATTGGCCCGATGACCTCCGATGGCCAGTACGAGATCGTCGTCGACTTGATCGAGGACGCAGTCGCCTCCGGCGCGACCAAACTATGCGGCGGAGCGATCGACGTCCCCGGCCTGACCGGAAAGTACGTCGCCCCGACGGTCTTGACCGGCGTCACTCACGAGATGCGAATCATGCGTGAGGAGATCTTCGGCCCGGTGCTGCCGATCGTCGTCGTCGATTCCGAGCAGGAGGCGATCGATCTCGCCAACGACTCGGAGTTCGGGCTCGGCGCGTCGGTCTGGACCAAGGACCGTCAGAAGGGTGAGCGCATCGCCCGCCGGATCGAGTCGGGGATGGTCTGGGTCAACGACCACTCCTTCAGCCACGGCGCTTGCCAGTGCGCTTGGGGCGGCGTCAAGGACTCCGGAGTCGGTCGGTCGCACTCGAGATTCGGGTTTTACGAGTGCGTCAACGTCAAGATGAACGCCTGGGAGCCGGGACTGACTCGCGACTTCTGGTGGCATCCCTACGACGCGACCCTCGGCGAAGCTGTCCGCGCCTCGGCGAAAGTCCTCTACGGCAAAGGCACAACCAGGGCCAAAGCCCTGCGCGAGGGGGCCGGCCCACTGCTGAAGGTCGGCGCTCGCACCTTGCGCAAGCGAACAAATTGAGGGTCCGCCCCCCGCGGACCCTCAACTCTCCCTGTAAAAGCCCCGGCCGGAGACCCCCAGTCCAGGCCTCCGGCCGGTGGTGTGTCGGCTCTCCCTGGCTCTAGCTCGGAAAGCCGACCACTTAAACACGACGACCTACGGGAAGTTGCGCCGTGGTTAAGGACCGTCTCGGTAGGGGTTCCCGCTAATGCGGAGGGTCCTATCCCGGTAGGGGTTCCGCTTAACTTTTTCGAGGACCATCCCAGGCGCTTAACTTTTTCAGAGCGGCTCGCCGCCAGCCGTCGCGGCGAAAAAGTACAAGACGCTCCACCCCTACCGGGATAGGACCCTTAAGGCGGGATCAATCATCGCGACGGGTCCTCAGGGGCGGAGAATTGCTTCCGTAGGTCGGCGAGTCGGCGGGTTAGCTCGGATTCGAAGCCGCGATCGGTTGGGGCGTAGAAGCGGCGATTCTCCAAGCCCTCTGGCAGCAGTGGTTGGTCGCTGACGCCGCCGGGTTCGTCATGCGCGTAGCGGTAGCCCTCACCGCGGCCGAGCTTCTCGGCGCCGGGGTAGTGAGCGTCGCGGAGATAGTCGGGTGGGGTCTTGGCGCCGTGCTCGCGGACCTCGGCGCGGGCGGCGGAAAGGCCTTTGTAGGAGGCGTTCGACTTCGGCGCGAGCGCCAGGTAGACGGCGGCTTGCGCCAGGTTGAGCGCGCACTCTGGCAGCCCCACCCGGTCGACCGCGCGAGCCGCCGCATCGGCGACCAGCAGGGCCTGCGGGTCGGCGTTGCCGACATCCTCAGAGGCGAGGATGACCATGCGGCGGGCGATGAAGCGAGGGTCCTCACCACCCTCCAACATCACCGCCAGGTAGTAGAGGGAAGCATCGACGTCGGAGCCGCGGGTCGCCTTGATCCAGGCCGAGACGAAGTCGTAGTGGCGGTCTCCCTGGCGGTCGTAGTCGAGCGCCTTGCGCTGCAGCGCGTCTTCGATCGCGGCGACGTCGATCGGAGCGCCCTTAGATCGCTCGACCGCCCGCTCCAGCGCCGAGAGGGCAACCCGCCCGTCGCCGCCCGAGCGATGCGCCAGCATCTCCAGGGCCGCGCCTTCGACCGGCGGCGGGTCGACGAGTCCGCGTTCAGAATCGGAGAGCGCTCGGCTCAACAAGACCTCTACCTGCGCCGGATCCAGCGGCCGCAGCTCGTATATCTGGCAGCGGGAGAGCAGCGCCGAGTTGACCTCGAAATAGGGGTTCTCGGTCGTCGCGCCGATCAGCGTCAGCAGCCCCTCCTCAACCGCCGGCAGAAGCGCGTCCTGCTGGGCCTTGTTGAAGCGATGGATCTCATCGAGGAAGAGGACCGTCGGCCGTCCACTGCCCTGGCGGCGCTCCCGCGCCCGCTCGATTACGGCCCGCATCTCGGCTCTGCCCGCGTTGACCGCGGACTCCTCCTCAAACGCCCCCTCGGCCCCGGCGGCCGCGATCCGCGCCAGCGTCGTCTTCCCCGCCCCGGGCGGTCCGTACAGAATTGAGCTGTGCGGATGACCGCTCTCGATCGCGCTCCGCAAAGCGGACCCGGCACCAAGAACATGCTCCTGCCCAACAAGCTCATCCAAACTCCGCGGCCGCATCCGCACCGCCAGGGGGGCGTCGGCAGGTTGCACAATCGGGCTTCGATCCTCGCCGCTATCGAACAAGCGCTCCACTGTCCGCAGTATGAAGAGGGTGTCGGGGGTCGCCTCGCCGGCGCCTCCCCCCGGCACCGCGGAGTGATGTTTGCCCCGCAGGGGCACTAGATTCGTCACCGCCGGAGGCGGTGACATAGGCGCCGCCGAGGCGACCCCCGACACCCTCCCAAACCATGAGCCGAACAGAGCCAGCGATAGATGTGCGCAACCTGCGGCGCAACTACGGCGACCGTGCTGCCCTGGAAGGGGTCGAATTCGAACTCGCCGCCGGGGAATCGTTGGTGGTGCTGGGGCCGAACGGGGCGGGAAAGACGACGCTGTTGCGGATTCTCGCCACGCTGCTGCGGCCGACCTCGGGAGAGGTGAACGTGCTCGGCTGCTCCCTCCCCCGCGAAGCCTGGAAGCTGCGAGGCCGGGTCGGCTACCTCGGTCACGAGCCGCTGCTCTACCGCGACCTGACCGGGCGCGAAAATCTGCTCTTCCACGCGCGGCTACACGGGATCGAGCGCGGGCGGGCCGACGAACGGATCGCCGAGCTGCTTGCCGCGGCCGGGATGTCGCGGCGCGCCGACGACCGAGTCGCCGAGCTCTCCGCCGGGATGCGCCAGAGGCTGGCGATCTGTCGCTGCGTCCTGCACAAACCGGCGCTGCTGCTGCTCGACGAGCCGGACTCGAACCTCGACGCCGACGGCCGCGAGCTGGCGCGCGAGCTGATCGGCCCGGGTGGTGGGCGAACCCGAGTCGTCGTCACCCACGACCCCGAGCGCGCCCTCCCCGATGCGGACAAGGTCCTGCGCCTCAGCGTCGACGGGACCGCCGAACTAACGAAGGCGGCGGCCCGATGAATGCCTTCGTCGCCATCCTCACCAAGGACCTGCGGGCTGAGCTGCGCACCCTGCAATCGCTTCCCGCGATGGCCCTCTTCGCGGTCACCACTTTCGTCATCTTCCGCTTCGGCCTGGACCGGACCAGCCTCTCGGGCAGTCTCGCCGCCGGCGTCCTCTGGGCGACGCTCCTCTTCGCCGCCGTGCTCGGCATCAACCGCCTCTTCGTCGCCGAGCGCGAGGAGGGTGGCTTTGACGCGATCCGCCTCGCGCCGATCGACCGCAACGCCCTGTTCGCCGCCAAGGCCGCCGCGCTGCTCGTTTACCTGCTCGTACTGGAGGCAATCATCGTCCCGATCTTCGCCCTCTTCTTCCTCGATTCCGCCGCCGCCCTACCCCCCCTTGCCGGGGTCATGCTGCTCGCCGATATCGGCCTCGCCGCCACCGGCACCCTGATCTCCTCGATGGCGGTCCAATCTCGCGCCCGCGACCTCCTCGTCCCCCTGGTCCTCCTCCCGCTTGTCGTGCCGCTGATGATCGCCGCCACCGGCGCCACCGACCCGCTGCTGGCCGTGGGCGGTCCCGGTTATGAGCGCTTCGGCACCTGGCTGGCGGTGCTCGGCCTATACGATCTGGTCTTCCTCCTCGTCGGATACGCGGTGTTCGACTTTCTGCTGGAGGATTAGGGAATCGTCGGCGCATTCGGCTCCCCACCGCGCGAAACGCATGTACGGCAAAGGACTTAAACCTCTCTCGATCGCCACCGTGGCGACGGTCGCCCTTGGCCTCTCCCTGGTCTTCTTCTACGCACCGCTGGACGCCGACCAAGGGTTCATCCAAAAGATCTTCTACCTACACGTGCCACTGGCGATCACCGCTTTGATCGGCTTTGTCGTCGGCGGAGGCTTCGCGATCGCGCACCTGCGCAGCGGCGACAGTCGCTGGGACGCCTACTCCTACGTCTCGATCCACATGTCGGTGATCTTCGGAGTCGCGGTGCTGATTACGGGGGCGATCTGGGCCAAGGCGTCTTGGGGGCACTGGTGGGTCTGGGACGAACCGACCCTGGTCAGCTTCCTCATCGTCTTCCTGCTCTACGCGACCTATTACCCGTTCCGCTACGCGATCGAGGATCGCGATCGCCAGGCTCGCTACGCCTCGGTCTTCGCCGTCACCGCCGGCGCCTTCGTCCCGCTCAACTTCATCGCGGTGCGGCTTGCGCAGAGCCTCGTCCATCCGCGCGTCTTCGCCACCGCGAACGGTGGCCTGCCGGGATCGATGCGGCTGACCTTCCTCGTCTGCCTGGCGGGGATGGCGTTGCTCTGGGTGACCCTGGTCAAGTTCGAGCTGACGGCGAAGAGCACCCGCGGGCAGCTCTCACGGCTAAGACGCGCCCTTGACTCGGGAGCTGCCGGCGGCGGCGCCAGCCGCGTCGCGCCGGAGGTGAGCTGAATGGTCCTGCCGATCGGCGCCCCCGCCCTTCCCCTCGACGAGGCCGGCAAGTACGTCGCCGCCGCCTACATCGTCTTCGTAGTCCTGCTCCTCGTCTACGTGGCGATCATGGCCGCCCGCCAGCAACGGGTAGAGCGGGAGCTGAAGGAGCTGGCCGGTTTCGCCGAAACCCGCGCCAATAATGGCGAAGTCGCCCCCGGACGCGGAAGTGAGGGGCCATCCATATCTGATTCTTTGGCCCCTCACGGGAGCAGAGGAGGCGACGCTGTATGAGTGAACTTCTTGCTCTTGGCGTCTCCCACAAGACCGCGCCGCTGGAGCTGCGCGAACGGCTGTCCTTAACTGAGGGGCGCGCCGTCAGCGCCCTGCGCGAGCTGACCGACGCGACCGGCATCCATGAGGCAGCGGCGATCTCAACCTGCAACCGCACCGAGCTCTACCTGGTCGTCTCCGACCCGGTGGAGGCGGAGTCGACGGCGCTCGGCGTCCTCACCCGCCAGGCCGATATTCGCCCCACCGAACTGCTTGGGCACCTCTACTCACTGCGCTCCGGCGAGGCTGCCCACCACCTCTTCCGCGTAACCGCCGGCCTCGACTCGATGATCGTCGGCGAGGCCGAGATCCAAGGGCAGGTGAAGCGCGCCTACGAGCTGGCGCTGGTCGAGGGCGGAACAGGGCCGATCCTCAACCGGCTCTTCCGCGGCGCCCTCGCCGCCGGAGGCCGCGCCCGCGCGGAGACGGGAATCAGCGAAAGAGGCCTCTCGGTCTCCTCGGTCGCGGTCGAGTTGGCCCGCCACGCCCTGGGCGATCTCGCCGACCGGCGGGTACTGGTGATCGGCGCGGGCGAGACAGCCGAGCTGGTCGCGCGCGCCCTGGTCACGCGCGGGGCCGCGGGCGTCTTCGTCGCCAACCGCCACTACGACCGAGCAATCGGCCTGGCGCAGCGCTTCGACGGCACCGCGGTCCGCTTCGAGGAGCTGCCCGAGCAGCTTGAGGCGGCTGACATCGTCGTCTCGGCGACCAACTCCCCCCACCACATCGTCGAACGGGACGACATCGCCGCGGTGATGGCGACCCGCGACGGACGCCCGCTGCTGCTGGTCGATATCGCCGTGCCTCGCGACATCGAGCCGAGCTGCCGTGAGATCGCCGGAGTCAGCCTTTACGACATCGACGACGTGCAGCAGATAGTCGCCCGCAACGCCGGCGGCCGCGAAGCGGAGGCAAAACGGGCGGAGGGCATCCTCGCCGCCGAACAGGAGCGCTTCGAGCGGTGGCTCGCCTCCTTGGAGGTGGTGCCGACGATCTCTTCGCTGCGCGAGCGCGCCGATGAGGTGGTGCGCCGGGTGCTGGCGGAGAACGACCCCCGCTGGGAGAGCCTCGGCGAAGCCGATCGCGAGCGAGTTCAGGTAATGGCGAAGGCAATTGCATCCCGTCTTCTGCACGAGCCGACCCTGCGGATGAAGCGGGCGGCCGGCAGCGACGACGCTTACCTCTATGTGAGTGCGCTGCGCGAGTTGTTTGGGTTGGATGCGGCGGAGGTGGAGCCGGAGGGTGAGGCCGGAGGAAACGTCACCGAGTTGCGGAAGGGCCAATCCGGTAGGGGTTCCGCTTAACGTTCCCGATGGAGAGCCCATCCGGTAGGGGTTCCGCTTAACTTTTTCGAGATGCGCTTGTGGCTTGCCGCGATCGGCAGTCGCGAAAAAGTACAAGACGCTCCACCCCTACCGGATGGGCTCTCACCCACACGAGCTGATGATTCGGATTGCTACACGCGGAAGTGCATTGGCGCTGGCGCAGGCGCGTCAGGTGGCCGACCTCTTGGGGGGGGCTGAGTTGGTCCAAGTCTCTTCCGATGGACCGCCGGGGGATAAGGCTCGGTTTGTGCGGGGGGTTGAGCGGGCGTTGCTGGCAGGGGAAGCTGACGTTGGTGTGCACTCGGCTAAGGATGTGCCGGCGGAGATTCCTGAAGGGTTGGTGATCGCCGCGGTGCCGTCGCGAGTGGATGCGGCGGATGTTTGGATCGGGGTTGGGGCGTCGCTTGACGATGTGCCGGAAGGGGCGCGGGTTGGGACCGCGAGCCTGCGGCGGCGGGCTCAGCTGCTCGCCGCGCGACCGGACTTACGGGTGGAGGAGTTGCACGGAAATGTGGACACGCGACTAAAGAAGCTGGGTGAGGGAGAGTTGGACGGGATCGTGCTGGCCGCCGCCGGCTTGCGGCGGTTGGGGCGGGAGGGCGAGGCGGCGTTCTCGATCCCGGCCGAGGCGATGACTCCGGCGGCGGGGCAGGGGGCGCTGGTGCTGCAAACCCGGGCCGATGACGAGATGAGTCGCGATGCGGTCGCGAAGATGGGCGACGACACCTCGCTGAGAGAGCTGACCGCCGAGCGCACCGTGGTCTCTCTGCTCGAAGCAACCTGCGCATCCCCAATCGGCGCCCATGCCCGAATCGCTCCCATCTCCGAAAAAGCAGCAGGTAGGGAGAGGGTGGTCATCGACGCCTTCGTCGGTCTGCCGGACGGCAGCGAGTGGCTACGCGACCGGATCGAGGGCGACGCCGACCGCCCAGAGGCGGTCGGCGAGCAGCTGGCTCAGCGCCTGCTCGCCACCGGCGCCCGCGAGATCCTCGACCGCGCCGAATCATGGGGGTGAATGAGGTTATGCCCCACTATGGGTGGTTAAGCTCACTCACCCCGCTGATGAGCCAGAGGGAAGCATGAGCGCGCGAGGCGGAGTCGTCTACCTGGTGGGGGCCGGGCCCGGCGACCCTGGGCTGATGACGGCGCGGTCGTTGGAGCTGATCGCCTCGGCCGATGTCGTCTTCTATGACCGGCTGATCCCACCGGGGGCGCTCGATGGCGCCCGGGACGACGCCGAGCTGATCTACGTCGGCAAGCAGCCCGGCGTCCCCTCCGTCCCTCAAGAGGAGATCGGGGAGCGGTTGATCGAGGCGGCCCAGGCGGGCAGGAGCGCCGTGCGGTTGAAGGGCGGCGACCCATTCGTCTTCGGCCGTGGCGGCGAAGAGGGGGAGGCACTGCGCGCCGCCGGAGTCGAGTTCGAGGTGGTGCCGGGAGTGACCGCCGGAGTCGCCGCCACCGCGTACGCGGGAATTCCCGTCACCCACCGCGACGATGCCTCCGCGGTGGCCTTCGTCACCGGCCATGAGGACCCCGAGAAGGAGGAGACCGCGATCGACTGGGGGGCACTGGCTCGCTTCCCCGGAACCCTGGTCTTCTACATGGGGGTGAAAAAGCTGGCTGCGAACGCGGCGGCGCTGATCGATGCCGGGCGCAACCCTGACGAGCCCGCCGCCGCGGTAGAGAGAGGGACGATGGCCGGGCAGCGCACGGTCACCGCGACTTTGAGAACGATTGCCGGCGCCGTCGAGCGCGAGGGCATCAAAGCTCCGGCGCTGATCGTCATCGGCGACGTCGTACGCCGTCGCCAGACGCTCGCCTGGCTGGAGCGGCGACCCTTGCAGGGAAAGCGCGTAGTCGTCACCCGCGCCCGCGCACAGACCAGCGGCCTCGCGGCGGCGCTGCGTGAACTGGGGGCTGAGGTGATCGAGCTACCGGCGATCCGGATCGAGCCGCGAATCGACAGTGACGAAGTGCGGCGCGCGGTCGAGCGGATCGGCGAGTACGCGCTGATCTGCGTGACCAGCCCGAATGGGGCGCACCTGTTGTTCGAGGCGCTTGACGAAGCGGGCCTCGATGCGCGGGCGTTGGGCAGGCAGTGCGATGCGGAGGGACCGGAAAAGAAGCAGGTAGGGAAGGGGCTGGGGGGCGCTGCGCGCGCGGAGACGACTGTTGCCGCAATTGGCCCTGGAACGGCGCGGGCGCTCGCCGAACGCGGGATTCGGGCGGATGTCGTTCCCGAAAAGTTCGTCGCCGAGGCGTTGATCGAGGCGCTGACAGAGGTCGAAGTTGAGGGAAAGGCCGTCCTCATTGCCCGAGCAGCGGAGGCGCGTGATGTGCTGCCCGACGCCCTGCGCCAACGAGGCGCCGATGTCGATGTCGTCGCTCTCTACGAGACGGTCCGCGAGGGTCCCGACCCGACTGCCGTCGAAGCGGCGCAGAAGACCGACTACGTCACCTTCACCTCCTCCTCCACGGTCACCAACCTCACCGAGGCCCTGGGCGACCGCTTTCCGAAGGACGCCCGCATCGTCTCCATAGGCCCGATCACCAGCGAGACGGCCCGTGCCGCCGGCCTCGAGGTCCACGCCGAAGCCGAGCGCCACGACATCGAAGGCCTGATCCAAGCCCTGACGGCAGATGCATCGACACTTCCGCCTCACTGACTCAACCAACGCCCGGGCGAAGGAGCTGGCCGCGGCGGGAGCGCCGGGGGGCACTGTCGTCACCGCCGACGAGCAGACCGAGGGACGAGGGCGCCAAGGGCGCGCATGGGTCGCCCCGCGCGGCAGAGCGCTGCTCTACTCGCTGCTCCTACGACCTCTCGGCGACCGCCCGCTATTGCCCCTGGCAGCAGCACTCGCCGTCTGCGAAGCGGCGGAGGATTTGGCGCCGGGCACCGAGTGCAAGGTCAAGTGGCCCAACGACATCCAACTCGAAGGCCGCAAGCTGGCCGGAATCCTGATCGAGGCTCGCCCCCAAGACGACTGGGCGGTGATCGGCGTAGGCCTCAACCTCACGATCACGCCCGACGAGTTTCCCCCCGACCTGAAAAAAACGGCGATCTCGCTCTTCGATCCGGGGGCGGGGGGTCGGGGGAAGCCCCGCCGGAGCAACAGCGGGGAGGCTCCGTCGGGACTTCCCCCGACCCCCCTCACCGCCGCCGAAGCTCTAATCCGTCACCTGGCACGCTGGGTTGACGCAAGTGATGACGAGATCCTCAGGGCCTGGCGTGAGCGCGATGCTCTCCGCGGCCAAGAGATCTCTTGGGATGGAGCTTCAGGAATCGCCGGAGGCGTCGACGGTCGAGGCAACCTCGTCGTTGCCGTTCCCGGAGGAGACCCCGTCGCCCTCGCCGCCGGCGAGGTTCACCTCAGCACCTGAATCCTCTCTCGCCTTACCCGCCCCGTTCTTTTCGGCTCTCGCCGCCCTCTGAGATTTACGCCGGGAGCCTTTGGCCTCCGCTCCATTGCCACCGTTCTGCTTCGGCCTTCTGCGCTTGCGCCGTCGCTTGCCTCCCTTGGGGAAATTGCGCAGCAACTCCCTCGCGATTCCCGACGGTTTCCGCGCCAGCCGCATCCGCGCCCCGCGCAGCACCTCTTCCCCTTCGGGCGTATGCGCAACCGACGCGGCCAGCAGGGAGACCGCCAGACGCCGGTCCTGTCTACGCGAGGCATGCACGAGTCGCCGCGCGTTGCGTCCATGTGCCCGCCCGGAGGAGTTGACCAGCAGGCCGAGCAGTCGCTTCGTCTCCGGCCAGCGCTGCACCGCGTACTCCTCGTGCACCTCGCGCGTGTAGGAGGCGAGTCGCCAAACCCAGGCCTGTGCCTGGTCGCGACGACCGATCCGCTTGTCGACCAACGCCTGCAGCAGGGTCTTGGTCCCCGCCCGCTTGTCCTCGCGGCTCCAGGTCCCGACGATGTCGATCGCGTCGTCAAAGGCCTCAGCGTCACCCAGGTCGGCGATCTCCGACAGCGCTTTGAGGCGCAACTGGGCGTTGCGATTGCGCTGCACGCAGGTCAACAGGAAGCGTCTGCGCAGCTCCTTGGTCTGGTCGTTCTGCAGCATCGCCCGCGCCCGGCGCCAACCAGGCGGGTTGACCCGCGCGCCGGCCAGAGCCGCCCAGGCATGCTGCTCGGGATAGTCGAGGTTCTCGACCGCGATCCGCCACAGCTCCCGCTCCAATACCTGCATGCGGCGCGCCTCGTCGTCGGAGACGGGGACAACCCGCCGCTCGACTCGGACCTTGCGGCCGCGACCGCGCCGCACCGGCCCGACCACGATCGCGCCGCCGCGGTAGACATCGCGGTCGAGCAAGCTGTGCAAGGTGATGATCGCCTCGTCGTGGGTCGTCGCGGGATGGACAAAGTCGATCACCAGCCCCGCTTCCTTGCCCGGCGCGCGGCGGGTCACACGACCGACCCGCTGCTGATAAATCCGCCGCGAAGCGGTCGGCGCCAAGTGCATGCAGATCGTCGCCCGCGGTGAGTTCCATCCTTCCGCCAGCAGCATCGCGTTGCAGAGCACGTCAACTTCACCGCGCTCGAACGCCGCCAGGATCTCGGCCAACTCGCGCTTCGGCGTTTCGCCGGAGACGGCGCGCGCCACGATCCCCGTGTCCTTAAAAGCTCTCGCGACGTTCTTCGCGTGCTGCACTCCCGCCGTATAGAGAACGCCGGGGGCTTTGCTGAAGCGCGTCTTGTAGAGGTCGGCGATCGCCACGTTGAACGGCTCCTGGTCCAGGAGCGCGGCGAGCTCCTCCTGGTCGAAGTCCTGGTCCACCTCGCCTTTTCGCAACGGCACTCTGGCGATCGTCCGCACCCCCGGGCCGGGCGGGATGCGCAGGCAACGCAAGGGCGAGATCACTCCGCGCCGCGCCGCCTGGGCGAGGTCGAAGCGCGAGGTCTGGGTCGGGAAGAGGTCGGCGACGTGGCGGGCGATCAGCGCGCCGGTCGCGGTCATGCCGATGTAGACGGGGCCGGTCCACTCGCGGATGCAGGCGCTTGTTTTCTCGCCAAGCGCGGTGTGCGCCTCGTCGCAGATCACGATCGAGTAAGCGTCGGAGACCCGCTTGTGGTTGCGGACGAACCACTGGTAGGTCTCAACCGTTACCGGCCCGTCGGGGTCGTCGCGACCGTCGAGCAGCGGCGGGCGCAGGCGCTCCTTGTAACCACGCTCGGAGATCTCGCCGATGAACTGGTCGACCAGGTTGCGGCGGTGAGTGAGGATAAGGACGCCGCCGGTGCGCGAGGCATCGATGAAGCCAACCGCGGCGACGGTCTTGCCGGCGCCGGTCGCGTGCTCGAACCAGAAGCGCCGCTCGGCGCCCGGGTCTTCCGGCGCCTCGGCGATCGGCGCCTCCTCGTCCTCGGCCGCTTCCTCCTCCCAATCCTGAGGCTCCTCGTCGGGGGAGACCTCCTCGTCCTCAAGGGCCTCCTCCTCCTCATCCACCTCGTCTCCGTCGTCGAGGTCTTGCGCGGCGGGAGGCGCGGCGGCTTCCAACTCTGCCTCAGCCGCGGCGGCAGCCTCCCCGTTGCGCCGGTCATCGTCGGCCGCCACCTGCTGCTCGGCCATCAGCTCGGTCAGCGTCCCGGAGAGAGCGTCCACCTGATGCGGATTCAGCTCCGCCCCGTCGCGCAGCTTCGGCGGCTCCTCGGCGAGCAACCGCTCCAGCCCCAGCAGTAGGGAGAAGGCTCGGCGCCACTCGATCGACGGCTCTTCGGCGCCGCTGTCGATCTCGGCCAGAGCCGCATCCAGCGCCCTGCGCCGCGCCGTGCCGGGCGCAAGGGCCTCCGGCCCCTCGCCATCGAGCAGGAAGGGCTCGCGGGCGAAATTCGCCGCGCGATCTATGTCGTCGCTTGAGGGAACTGCCGCCGACGCGGCAACTTCTCTGGTGTTGGCCATGAAGCCCTTGGGTCCGTCCCAGCCGGGACGTAGACGTGCGGCCGGGACAAGTGAGTGAGGATGCCGGGAGTCTTTCCTCCCCCGACGATCTCAGCGGCCCGCATCCGAGCGGGCCGAACAGAACCTATTTAATCATTCAGACGGTGCAAACGCGGCGAAACCCAAAAAACCACCACTCCGCTGTTCTTTTCCCCCACATATCAGGGAAAAGGGCCAGCGGAACGGTAGTGCTGACGATTGTCGCTCTTGTCGCGGTGCTGGGGCTGGGAGGTTGCGGCGGATCTGAGCTTGGCGGCGGCAAGCACCCCGACTACGCCGCCGCCCTGGCCGGGGCGCCGGCGCCGCTGGCGGCGCTCCACCGCCAAGCCAACGACCTGCTGCCGGGAGGACTCGACGCCTACGAGAAACGGATCGCGGCGCTGCGCGGATATCCCGTCGTGGTCAACGTCTGGGCCTCATGGTGCGGGCCCTGCCGATTCGAGTTCCCAGCCTTCCAGGACAACTCCGCTCGCTACGGCAGACGCGTCGCATTTCTTGGGGTCAACTCCGAGGATTCCAATGACGCCGCCGCGACCTTCCTCGAGGAGGAGCCGCTCTCCTACCCCAGCTATACCGATCCGGACAAAGAGATCTCCGACGAGCTGGGGGCGATCGCCTTCCCCGCCACCGCCTTCTACGACCGGGACGGGGCGCTCGTGTTCCTACAGCAGCGGCCGTACGGCAGCGACAGTGAACTATCGGCCGATATCCGTCGCTATTCGCTCGCCGGCGGCGGCGAAAGCGGATAATCGGCGCATGGACTTCTTCGTCGTCATCGCCTTGCTCGGAATCGTCCTGCTGGTCGCCGAGCTGCTGCTTCCGACCGGCGGCGTGCTGGCGGTACTGGGAGCGGTGGGGCTGATGGTCGCCGGCGTGCTGGCGCTCGAATCGGATGCCGGCGACCGAGACGTGATCGGGCCGGCCCTGATCGCGCTCGGTGTCCTCTCCCTGGCCTCCTTCTACTTCATCGCCCGCAAAGTAATTGCCGCCCATCGCGACGAGCCGGTGCGAACGGGGTCCGAAGAACTGCTTGGGGCGACGGCCGAGGCGCGCACCGCCCTCGACCCCGAGGGCCAAGTCTGGATCGAGGGAGCCCTCTGGGGCGCGCGGCTGGCTTCCGGCTCCTCCCCTGCCCGCCTGGGGGATAGAGTCAGGATCGAAGCGGTTGAAGGCCTGACCCTGGTGGTCCGTCCCGAACCCGCGGTTGCGTCCGAAGCCCCAGCCGAGGAAGGAGCAAGTTGATGGACATCGTGCTCGGAGTGCTGGTAATCCTGTTGTTCTTCGGCGCGATCGCAATCGGCTCGTCGGTGCGGGTGCTGCGCGAGTACGAGCGCGGCGTGATCTTCCGGCTTGGGCGACTGATCGCGACCAAGGGGCCGGGTCTGATCCTGTTGATCCCGCTGGTCGACCGCATGGTCAAGGTCGACCTGCGAACGGTGACGCTCAACATCCCGCCACAGGAGGTGATCACCCGCGACAACGTCCCCTCCAGCGTCAACGCGGTTGCCTACTTCCGCGTGGTCGACTCCAACCGGGCGATCGTCGAAGTGGAGAACTACCTCCTCGCGACGTCGCAGATCGCGCAGACGGCGCTGCGCTCTGTCCTTGGCAAGGCTGAGCTGGACCAGTTGCTGGCCGAGCGCGAGCGGCTCAACGAAGAGCTGCAAAAGATCATCGACGAGTCGACCGAGCCCTGGGGCGTGAAGGTGACTGCGGTCGAGATCAAGGACGTCGAGATTCCCGAGCAGATGCAGCGGGCGATGGCGCGCCAGGCCGAAGCAGAGCGCGAGCGCCGCGCCAAGATCATCAACTCCGAGGGCGAGTACCAGGCGGCGCAAAAGCTCACCGACGCGGCCGACATCATCAGCACCAACCCCGCCTCCCTGCAGCTGCGCTACCTGCAAACGCTGCTGGAGATCGGCAGCAACCAGAACACGACGATCGTCTTCCCGCTGCCGATGGACGTGATCGAGCCGTTCCTTAGAGGCGTCGGCGGGAAGCCGCCGCAGCCTCCCGCCAGTTGAGCGCCCCAGAGATACGCATCGACCAGCTGACGGGGCTGCGGACGATCCTGGCTCCGGGGCGAGCCAAGCGCCCCAACGACCTCCGCTCCGCTGCGAGTCATGACGGTAGGTCAGAGATAAGTCGCAGCGGAGCGGGAGGAGCGGCGGACAACTGCCCCTTCTGTGAGGGGCAGGAGGGGAAGACGCCGCCCGAGGTCTACGCGACGCGACCCGGGGGCGGCGCGGCCGACACGCCGGGGTGGACGACTCGGGTTGTGCCGAACCTGTATCCGGCGCTGGCGCCCGCCGAAGAGGACGACCGCGTCCCTCCCGAGCTGTTCGTCTCCCGTCCCGCCGACGGCGCCCACGAGGTGATCGTCAACGCGCCGGAGCACGTCACCGCCATGGCCGAGCTGAGCGATGAGCGGTTCGCCGCCGCGGTTGCCACTTGGCGCGAGCGCATCCGCGCCCACTCAGAGGCGGCCTGCGTGCAACTGATCGTCAACGAGGGCGCGGGGGCGGGAGCCTCGCTCCCCCACACCCACGCCCAGCTCTACGCGCTGCCCTTTGTCCCGGCGACGGTCGCTCGCGAGCGAGAGCGGGCGGGCGCCTACCGTGAGAGCAGCGGCGGCAACGACCTGCTTGGCGACGTCCTGGTCGAAGAGGTGCGACGCAGAGAGCGACTGGTCGCAATCGACGAAGACGCGGCGCTGATCTGCCCCTGGGCCTCGCGCTCTCCCTTTGAGCTGCGCATCGTCCCCCGTCGCGAAGCCGCCCGCTTCGAGGACGACGGCGCGGGCGCCGCGATGATCCAGACCGCGCTGCGGGCCCTTGCCGCCCGTTTTGACGGCTCCCCGGAGCTAAACCTCTGGGTCCGCACCGCGCCCCATGGCGCCGAGCACTTCCGCTGGCACGTCGACATCGCCCCCCGTCTCAGCGTCAAGGCGGCCTTCGAGTTCGCGACCGGAGTCGACATCGTCACCTACCCGCCCGAGCGTGCCGCGGCCGACCTCCGCGAGGCGCTCTCCTAGCCGCTATACCCTTCACCGTTCCCTTTTGGGAGGCACGCGCCAGTAGCTCAATTGGTAGAGCACCGGCCTTCTAAGCCGGCGGCTGCGGGTTCGAGCCCCGTCTGGCGCGCTTCTTCGCCTCTCAACGAGTAGAAACCCCGCATGTCCCAGAGCACCCAGACCTCACTGGACGAGGCGAACCTCTTCGACGCCGTCGACATGGCGCTGCGCGCGGTCGATCCCGACGGCTTCCGCGTCGTCCCTGCGCTGAAGCCGGACAGCCCGGTTGACGCGGAGATAGTGATCCTCAAAGACGAATCCGCCGACGCGGGCGCCGAGGCGCTCGCCGCTTCCGCCGCGATCGGCGAGGTCGAGCGGGCCGAGCGCCGCCTCCTCGTCCGTTTCTCGGAGGAGCGGATCGCCGCCACCGGCGCCGCGCTCCAGGGGGGACAGCCCGCCGGGCTCGCCACCGCCGACCTCAGCCCCGACCGCCGCGTCATCGTCGACTTCTGCGACCCCAACGCGACCAAGGCCCTGCACGCGGGGCATCTGCGCAACATCGCCCTCGGACACTCCGTATCCAGCGCCTTGGCGGCAGCGGGCGCCAAGGTCATAAGCCAGAGCCACATCGGCGACGCCGGCCGCTCAATGGGCGAAGCAATGGCCGGCTACGTCCGCTACGCCGACAACGGGACTCCCCACGGGGAGGGCGAGAAGAGCGACCGTTTCGTCGGCCGGCTCTATGCCCGCTACGTAGCCGAAGAGGGAACGCCGGAGGACATCGCCCCCGAGGACGCCGCGGTTGCCCACGACCTCGACGAGCGCGACGACCTCGCCCAGGAGCTGATTTCCGGCGCCCAGGGCGGTGAGCCCGAGGCGCGCGACCTCTGGCTGCGAATCCGCGAGTGGGCGGTTGACGGGCAAAACGAGACCCTGGCCCGCCTCGGCGTCCACTTCGACCGCTTGATCTACGACTCCGACGGCATCCCCCAAATCGGCCCGCTGGTCGAGCTGGCGCTCGAGCGCGGCGTGATCCTGCGCGAGGACAGCGGCGCCCTCCTCTACGAGACCGGCGACGAGAGCTACCCGCACCTGCCGCTCAGCCGCACCGACGGCTTTCCCACCCACCACCTGCGCGTCGTCGCCACCTGGCACGGGATGATGGTCAACGAGAGAGGCTCGGAGCTGGTCCACCTCTCCGGCGACGAGTGGCGCGCCAACGTCGTCCACGTCGAGCACCTGTTGCGCAAGCTGGAGCCGGAGATGACCGTGCTGCCCAGCAAACATCTGATGCACGGGATGGTCACCGGCGAGAGCGGCGAGCTCAGCTCCGGCAAGGGAGAGGCGCTGCTCGTCGACGATCTCGTTGACGAGCTGGGGGCGCATCCGCAGGTGACGGCAGCGGCGAGAGACGGCGAGGAGCGCCGCTGCACCCCCGATGACTTGGTCACGATCGCGCTCTTCGGCTTCTGCCTCGACCGGCCGCTGGTCAAACGCCTCGCCTGGGCGCCCGTCGACGTCCTGCTCAACCCCGACGCCAATATCGGCTGGCGGATCGCGCTGGCTTGGTCAAAGGCGTGGGATCCGAGCAACGACGGCGGCGAGGGAGACGGCGGCAATCCCGATGCCGAGGGCAACCCCGCGAACGACGCCGCCTACCGCTTCGCCGTCCTCCAGTCCCAGCTCCATCGCCGCATGCTTGCCCCCGCGGTAGAGGCGCTCGACTTCGTCAAGTTCGTCCGCTTCCTCGGCCATCTCAGCGCCTGGTACCTCGCCGCCCCGCCCGATCCGCGCGTCGCGCGGACGATCCGCGCCACCCTCGCCGCCGGCATGAGCGCAATCGGCCTGCTGCGAACCCGAGATTGACCACACCAGGGTGGGTGAATGTCGGGTTCGCGCCTGGCTAGGCTTGTAACCGGCATGAGCCACCTGAACGAGACCGACAACTACGGCCCCGCCTTCATGCGGGTCGCCGCCGCTCTCGGCGAGTACGACACGACCGCGGAGGACGCGGCGGCCGCAATCGAGCTGCTCGGCCTGGCGCCGGGCGCTCTCGTGCTCGATGCCGGTTGCGGGTTCGGCCGCTTCGCCGCGGCGATGGCCGATCAGGGATGCGCGACGGTCGGCGTCGACATCTCCCCGGCGGCGATCGCCGAGGCCGAGCGACGCTGCCCCGGCCCCACCTATCTGGTCGCCGACCTGACCGAGCCGCTGCCGGAGGGCGTCGGACCGTTCGACGCCCTGCTCAGCATGTACTCGAGCTACGGCTACGGCGCCACCGTGGAGGAGGACGAAGCGATGCTGCGCGCCTTCCACCGCGCGCTGAAGCCGGGCGGGCGCCTGCTGATGCAGCTCTCCGACTTGGAGCGCTCCCGCTTTCGGCTCAAAACCGACGAAGGCGTCGTCGTCCGCGAGACCAACGGCGTGATCGAGACCCTCGACGTCAACTTCTCGACCGGGATGCTCCACGTCAGATACGAGCTGGGCGACGACGTCGTCGACTCGCGGATCCGCATGTACGAGGCGGAGGACCTGGAGAGGATGGTCCTAGAAGCCGGTTTCCGCGACATCAAGCGCTACGGCGACCTAACCGGCGCCCCCAAGCGCCCCGAAGACCGCCAAGTCCTCATCGCCACCGCATGAAGCCCGCACTGACCACTCCGCTGCGAGTTATGCCGGTATGTCAGAGATAAGTCGCAGCGGAACGGCTGTTGTCGTGGATGCCTACTCGACCGGGGCGAGACTGGCGCCTCGCTTTGCCGCGGCCGGAATGCGCGGTCGTCCATGTGCAGAGCAGGCCCGACCCGCCCGACTTCTACCTGCGCTCCTTTCGCCCCGAGCACTTCGCCGACAACATCGTCCACGAGGGGGACCTCGAGGCGACCGCGGCGCGGGTTGCCGCCCACGACCCCGCCTTCGTCGTCGTCGGCTCCGAGCCCGGCGTGCCGCTCTCCGATGCCCTCAGCGAAAAGCTGGGGTTGCCCTCCAACGGGACCGAGTTGAGCGCGGCGCGGCGCGACAAGCACGCGATGGCGAGCGGCCCTCCGCGCCGCGGGACTGCGCGCGGTGGAAGAGCTGAAGACCTCCGACCCCGCCGAAGCGGCGGCCTGGGCATCGGACCGCGACGAGTGGCCGGTCGTCGTCAAGCCACTCGACAGCGCCGGAACCGACGGCGTCGTCCTCTGCGAGGACCCGGCCGCGGTCGAGGCCGCCTTCGCGGCGATGCTCGGCCGCCCCAATGCCCTGCTCGGCGCCAACACGGAGCTGCTGGTGCAGGAATTCCTCAAGGGCACCCAGCTCTTCTGCAACTCGATCAGCTGGGACGGGACCCACCACATCTCCGAGATCTGGCGCGACACCAAGCGCCGCATCGAGGGCAACCTGGTCTACGACTTCGAGGAGCTGCTGCCCCGGAGCGGCGAGCAACAGGACCAGGTCGCCCCATATGTGGAGCAGGTGCTCGACGCTCTGGGCATCCGCTTCGGCCCCGCCCATACCGAGGTGATGCTGACGAGCAGCGGTCCGGTTCTCGTCGAGTCCGGCGCCCGCATGCACGGCTCGGTCCGCGACGACGTGATCGACCGCTGCACCCCCAGCCACCCGACGGTCGTCGCCGAGGCCTACCTCGACCCAGCCTCGGTCGCGCGCCGCGCCGCGGCGCCCTACGAGCTGGCTGCCGCCTCTCGCTGCGTGATGCTGATCTCCCAACATGAGGGGAAGATCGTCTCCGCCGAGGGCATGGCGGCCGTCGAGGCGCTGCCCAGCTTCGCCGGTTCGATCGCCGTCTCCCAGCCCGGAGAGATGCTGGAGCGCACGGTCGACCTCTTCTCCTGCCCGGGAATGATCTACCTGGTCGACCCCGACGCGCGAGCGGCTGCGCGCCGACTACGAGCGGCTGCGTGAGTTGGAGGCCGACGGCCTCTTCGAGCTGGAGGAGCTGGTTACGCCTCAGGCGTAGGCAAGCGCCGTCGGCACGTTGCCGGCAGCGCCGGCGCGCAAAGCGTCGAGAACGCGACGGGCGCCGCTATCGCGCTCCCAGGAGTGCCGCTCGAGGAAGGCCTCGACGCTGGCGGCGTCGGGAGCGGCGATCACTTCTGTAGCGAGCGCCGTGGCCAATGCTTCCAGCCCGGCCTGGACGCGCTCGGCGTCGAAGTGGATCTTTGCTTCCTCGTCGACGGTCACGAAGCCGCCCTGCTCGAGGAAGCTGAGCTCGATGAAGGCGGCGCCGGCGTCGCCCCAAAGCCAGGGACCGCGCCGCACGTACTGGAGCATCTCGGCCATCACGATCGCCGCCACGTCCTCGCGGGTCGCATCGGCGGCCTCAAGCCATTCCGGCGTCATCGACATCAGGCCACCGAAAGTGTCGGCGATCGCCTCGTCGAGCGCGTAGTAGGACTCGGGCTCCTTCAGGTCCTCCGGCTTGACCTTCCCGCCTCCGGGCAAGGTGACGGCGTGGGCGATGTCGTGGCCGCGCAGCCACATCACCAGCACCTCGGCCGCGTCGACGTCGTCGCTCGGCCGCGGCCCGACCAGCATCGCCTCGCCGAGGCGGCGGCCGATCTTCTCGTAGCGCAGCGCGTAGGCGTTGCGGAAGAGGATCGTCTTCTTCTCCGCGTCGGGGTCGCTGATGTCCTCATCCTCGGGGAGGAAGTAGGCGAAGTGCTTGGGGAAAGTGTTTGCCTCACCGCCGCAGGCGATCAGGTCGCAGATCTGCATCGGGTACATGCCCTGCACGTCGAGCCCCTCGATACCGAGTCTCTCGCCGACGGCCGCAAGCGCCGTCTTGGCGCCGGCGTCGGTCTTCGAAATCAGGCGGTCGCCCTTCTCGTGGCGGGTCGCGGCGATGACGCTGTGCAGCGGCGTCCGCGTCTTCGGCCGCCAGGTGCCCATCGGCCCGCAGATCACGGTCAGTGGCTGAGGGTCGCCGAGGGCGGCCTCGCGACGCGCGACCGCCTCGCGTGATGTCCCGTTGGTCAACGCGTCGGCGCGCTGGCGAATCGTCTCCGCAACCTCCGGCGTCACCTCGTCCGCGGCGGCGATCTCGTTCAGCAACCTCGCCGAGGCGGCGGCGATCCCGCGCGCGGCATCCTCGTCGGCGGCGCTGCCGTCTGCCTCCTGGATGCTGTTCATCGCGTCGCCAAGCTGCGCGAGACGGCGCAACTTCGGCACCAGCGGTGCAAGCTCCTCAGGCACGTTCGGGGACAGCTCGGCATATTCGACCGTATGCGTATCCCCTGCAGGCCACAGGACCGGACTCCCTAGTTCGGTCATTGAGAAAGGATAGCGTCAACTCACGGGCGCACTCGGCATGTGCTCGGCAGCCCGGCTTGGAGCTTTGTCCCGTTCTCGAAGATGAACGAGGTGCGGGCCAGCGAGAAGCTCGCCAGGGTGAAGCCTCTGGGCGCGGGGCAGCCGGAGCTGATGTAGCTGTGGCGCTTGCCTTTGACCCGGAACTTGCGGTTGAGGGTCATGTCGAGCCCGGTGAGGCGCCCCCAGGCTCTCATCGCCGGAGGCAGAGGAGCGTCGAGCGCGGTGCCGTAGGTGCCCTTGCGCAGTCTTTGGATCGCGAAGACGATCACGAACGAGGTGGCGAAGGGCTTGGCCGAGTAGATGTGGCCGTAGAGGACAGGCTTTTTGCCTCTCATGCTGTTGAAGACCAAGAGCTTTCCTTTGGTCGGGTAGGGCTCTTGGCCGGAGAGGGTGATGTTGGCGGTGAAGGAGCCCTTGCCGACCAGGGAGGAGCGACACTGGCGCTGGGCGCGGTTGGAGGAGCCGGGCTGGATCTTTGAGTACTTGCAGACCGGCAGGCCCTTGTAGTCGATGTGGCCTTGCTTGTTTAGCTCGATCCGCAGCTTCTTCAGCTGCGGGGCAGGGTGCCGTCGGTTGTGGAGATCTCACCGCCTACCGAGACCTTGATCGGGGCCTTCTTGTCGCGCGGAAGCTTCTTCGGGGAGAGCTTGCCGGTGACCTTGACCTGGAGGTTGCCCTTGCGGGTGATGTCTGAGATCGAGACGGCCGGGTTGACGAAACCCAGCGCAGCGAGCGCCGCGAACAAGCGCAACAGCTCCTCCCAGCCGGCGGTCGTTTCGACCGAGCATTCTCCGAGTTCTCCCTGTCAATTCCCTCCCCTTTCAAGCTTGCCCATTTGACTATTCAAACCCACGAGCCTCACGAATGGAGCGGCCCGACTGGTTCTAATCAGGCGCCCACCGCAACGCGGTCCCAGCGAGATGCAAGGGAGAATAGAGACATGCCACCGAATCCGCGACCGATTCCTCGCTTCATCGCAGACAGCACCCAAGAAGGGATTCCCCACGGGCGCTTCGCCGAGCGGCTGGGCGAGTCGTTTCGGGAAGCCTGCGGACGAATAGAGGACCTGCCGGAGGAAATCGAGCCGCCCACGGACGAAGAGATCGACTGGTTCCCCGAGCGCGCTTGGGGTGGCCGCGTCTGGGTGCCATGCACGGCGCGGGTCGGAGAGGTCGAGCTGTTCGGCCACGCCTCCTACGTCCAATCGGAAGCCGGCGACCAGAGCGACTTCCGCGCCACCGCCGACTTCACCGACGTCTTCGCCGAGGACAACCCGGACTGGCGCATCGACCTCAACGACGACGTGATCGGCCGCTGGCGCGGCGAGAACGGGCGGGCGGGCGCCGTCACCCTGGTCTGGGGACGCCCCCTCGTCCGCGGCGCCGTAGCGGCCACCGCCGAGCTCGATCTGGAGACGGTCGACCAGGAGATCGTCTCCAACGACCGCTTCACGCTCATAGCCCTCGACGCCCTCGAGGGCTATGGCGACGACATCCTCATGCAGGTGAAACTGTGGAACCGCCGCGCGGGGGAATTGGCCTC
>CAVUCS010000001.1:0-719488 GCA_963740065.1 uncultured Solirubrobacterales bacterium | reverse complement strand
ATACGACTCGGTGGCGGTCGAAGCCGATGTCGAGCTGGGGGGGACCGACCAGAAGTTCAACCTGCTCTTCGGTCGTGACGTGCAGACCGCCTATGGCCAGAAGCCGCAGTCGATCCTGACGATGCCGATCCTGGTCGGAACCGACGGCGTCCAGAAGATGAGCAAGTCCCTGGGCAACTACGTCGGAGTGACCGACCCGCCTGAGGAGATGTTCGGCAAGGCTGATGAGCATCCCCGACGAGGCGATGGCCGACTACTTCCGGCTGCTGCTCGGCGACGAGCTCGCCTACCGGCGCCCCCGAACGAGGCCAAGCGCGAGCTTGGCGCGCGGATCGTCGACCGCTTCCACGAGACCGCCGCGGCGGAGGCGGCCGAGCAGCACTTCAACCGGATCCACGTCTCCACGAGGTGCCGGACGACATCGAGGAGGTTGATCTTCAGCTCCCTACCCCGGCGACGACGGCAGCCTGGTCCACCTGCCGAGCTTGATCTCCGAGCCTTCGGGACCAGCTCCAGCGAAGCCCGCCGGTTGATTGAGCAAGGAGGCGTCAAACTCGATGGCGAGCCGGTTCCGCCGGCGACCCTCGACATCGAGCCCAGCAGACCTCGAGGCAAGGTCCTGCAGGTCGGCAAGCGCCGCTTTGTGCGACTCGGAGCGACGGCCTAGGCAAAGCGCCGCTCGCGGCGCTATACTCCCGCGTCCTTCTGGGGTAGGGCCCTCGTGCCTGCCCCGTGCCTGAAGAGCGGCGAGTCACGCCGCGGACGGCGCAGCGGTCTTTGAAAACTGAGCAGCGTGCACTCCGCGGGCCTTCGGGTCTGTGGATTGTTTGAGCCCGATCCGCTCGGCCACGTCAGCGTGCCGAGCGGTCTAGATTGACCCGTCATGTCGGTCGCCGAGTATGTGTACCCGGTGACCAAGCTAGGCATGGCATCTCTTTGTGAGAAGTACCTTTCACGGAGAGTTTGATCCTGGCTCAGGACGAACGCTGGCGGCGTGCTTAACACATGCAAGTGGTGCGACGAACCAGGGCTTGCCCTGGGGCAAAGCCGCGAACGGGTGAGTAACACGTGAGTAACCTGCCCCGATGACCGGGACAACCCGAGGAAACTCGGGCTAATACCGGATGTGGTGCACAGTCATAAGTCTGTGTACTAAAGGAAGCTTCGGCCTCCGCATTGGGAGGGGCTCGCGGCCCATTAGCTTGTTGGTGGGGTTACGGCCTACCAAGGCAACGATGGGTAGCTGGTCTGAGAGGACGATCAGCCACACTGGGACTGAGACACGGCCCAGACTCCTACGGGAGGCAGCAGTGGGGAATCTTGCGCAATGCGCGAAAGCGTGACGCAGCAACGCCGCGTGAGGGAAGACGGCCTTCGGGTTGTAAACCTCTTTCAGGAGGGACGAAGGTTCGCCGGTGAATAGCCGTGCGGATTGACGGTACCTTCAGAAGAAGCTCCGGCTAACTACGTGCCAGCAGCCGCGGTAATACGTAGGGAGCAAGCGTTGTCCGGAATCATTGGGCGTAAAGCGCGCGTAGGCGGCCCTGTAAGTCCGTTGTGAAAGTCAAAGGCTCAACCTTTGAAAGCCGATGGATACTGCAGAGCTAGAGTCCGGAAGAGGCGAGTGGAATTCCTGGTGTAGCGGTGGAATGCGCAGATATCAGGAGGAACACCAATAGCGAAGGCAGCTCGCTGGGACGGTACTGACGCTAAGGCGCGAAAGCGTGGGGAGCGAACAGGATTAGATACCCTGGTAGTCCACGCCGTAAACGATGGGCACTAGGTGTGGGAGGTGTCGACTCCTCCCGTGCCGTCGCTAACGCACTAAGTGCCCCGCCTGGGGAGTACGGCCGCAAGGCTAAAACTCAAAGGAATTGACGGGGGCCCGCACAAGCAGCGGAGCATGTGGTTTAATTCGACGCAACGCGAAGAACCTTACCTGGGCTTGACATGTAGGTGACCGCCGTGGAAACACGGTTTTCCTTCGGGACACCTTCACAGGTGGTGCATGGCTGTCGTCAGCTCGTGTCGTGAGATGTTGGGTTAAGTCCCGCAACGAGCGCAACCCCCGTCCTATGTTGCCAGCATTCAGTTGGGGACTCATAGGAGACTGCCGGTGACAAACCGGAGGAAGGTGGGGATGACGTCAAGTCATCATGCCCCTTATGTCCAGGGCTACACACGTGCTACATTGGCGCATACAAAGGGCAGCAATACCGCGAGGTGGAGCGAATCCCAGAAAGTGCGTCTCGGTTCGGATTGGAGGCTGAAACTCGCCTCCATGAAGGTGGAGTTGCTAGTAATCGCGGATCAGCAATGCCGCGGTGAATACGTTCCCGGGCCTTGTACACACCGCCCGTCACACCACGAAAGCGAGCAACACCCGAAGCCGGTGGCCTAACCCTTAGGGGAGGGAGCCGTCGAAGGTGGGGCCCGTGATTGGGGTGAAGTCGTAACAAGGTAGCCGTAGCGGAAGCTGCGGCTGGATCACCTCCTTTCTAGGGAGTTATCCCTTGAATGTCGACCGGGCTCCCCAGTGGCATAACGCCGCTGGGAACGCTGCTCAGTTTTGAGAGACCGCCGGCAGAGACCCTGCCGTGCGCGCCTCGGTGGACCTTGAAAACTGCACAAGGCCAATTATCAGAATCCACGCGACGTGGATTCTGAGGGTAATTAATTTTGACCCGTACGTTTCGACGTGCGGGTTATCACCGTCAAGATGTTAAGGGCTTACGGTGGATGCCTTGGCACCAGGAGTCGATGAAGGACGTGGACGGCTGCGATAAGCCGCGGTGAGGCGCTGAACAGCCTTTGACCCGCGGATCTCCGAATGGGAAAACCCGACGCCGGTAATGCGGCGTCATCCAACGGTGAATACATAGTCGTTGGAAGGGAACCGGGCGAACTGAAACATCTAAGTAGCCCGAGGAAAAGAAATCAACCGAGACTCCCTGAGTAGTGGCGAGCGAAAAGGGATCAGCCTAAACCCGACAGATGCAAGCGGGCACGCGTTGTCTGTTGGGGGTTGTAGGACGTCACGCCCGAGCCGTGCCTGGCTCGGCGGCAGTTACAAAATCAGGTGTTAGCCGAAGCGAGTGGAACCTCGCACCACAGAGGGCAATCGTCCCGTAGGTGAAAACACACTGATCTGCCGACTGATGTTCCTGAGTAGGACCGCACCCGTGAAACGCGGTCTGAATCTGGGGGGACCACCCTCCAAGGCTAAGTACTACCTGGTGACCGATAGTGAACTAGTACCGTGAGGGAAAGGTGAAAAGCACCCCTGAAGGGGAGTGAAATAGTACCTGAAACCGTAAGCTTACAAGTGGTCGGAGCACCTTCGGGTGTGACGGCGTGCTTTTTGCATCACGAGCCGGCGAGTTACTCGTCAGTGGCAAGGTTAAGCGATGAGCGGAGCCGTAGCGAAAGCGAGTCTGAATAGGGCGACACAGTCATTGGCGGTAGACCCGAAACTGAGCGAGCTATCCATGGGCAGGCTGAAGCGGGGGTAAGACCTCGTGGAGGGCCGAACCGACCTAGGTTGAAAACTGGGCGGATGACCTGTGGATTGGAGTGAAAGGCTAATCAAGCTCAGAGATATCTGGTTCTCTCCGAAATATATTTAGGTATAGCCTCGAGTATTTGCGTTTCGGCCGTAGAGCACTGCTTGGACTAGGGGCCCCACCAGGTTACCGACTTCAGGCAAACTCCGAAGACCGTTACGGTGAACTCGGGAGTCAGTGTGCGGGGGATAAACTTCGTACGCAAAAGGGGAACAACCCAGACCATCAGCTAAGGACCCTAAGTACTAGCTAAGTGGCAAACGATGTCCGAATGCCGAGACAACCAAGAGGTTGGCTTAGAAGCAGCCACCCTTGAAAGAGTGCGTAACAGCTCACTGGTCAAGTGTTCGGGCGCGGATAATTCAACGGGGCTCAAGCTAGTCTCCGAAGCTATGGGTGTGCAGGCCTGCGGGCTCTGCACGCGGTAGGAGAGCGTTCCAATTGCGTGAAGCGGCGTCGTAAGGCTCCGTGGAGCGATTGGAAGTGAGAATGCCGGCATGAGTAACGAAAGAGGGGTGAGACTCCCCTCCACCGATTGTCCAAGGTTTCCTGAGTAAAGTTCGTCTGCTCAGGGTTAGTCGGGACCTAAGGCGAGGCCGAAAGGCGTAGCCGATGGCCAACAGGTTGATATTCCTGTACCACGTCGAGTTCGTTATGACCGATGGGGGGACGGGGAAGGGTAAGGGAACCCAGGCGATGGTTGTCCTGGGGCAAGCACGTAGCCAGTCGCTGTAGGAAAATCCGCAGCGGCGTTTTGACGCGAGGTGCGATGCCAGCTGGCTTGACCGCCGGCAAGTCCCCAATCCCATGCCTCCAAGAAAATCCTCTAGGCAGAATTCGCGTGCCCGTACCGATAACCGACACAGGTGGACAAGTAGAACATACTGAGGTGAGCGAGCTAACTCTCGTTAAGGAACTCGGCAAAATCGTCCCGTAACTTCGGGAGAAGGGACGCCCCAGTAGGGTGAACTCCGCACGGAGGGAGCCCGAGGGGGCCGCAGTGAATTGGTCCAACCGACTGTTTACCAAAAACACAGGCCTCTGCTAAGTCGTAAGACGACGTATAGGGGCTGACGCCTGCCCGGTGCCGGAAGGTTACGCGGACTTGTTAGCGCTTCGGCGCGAAGCAGCGAAGCTAAGCCCCGGTAAACGGCGGCCGTAACTATAACGGTCCTAAGGTAGCGAAATTCCTTGTCGGGTAAGTTCCGACCTGCACGAATGGCGTAACGAGTTGGACGCTGTCTCAACGAGAGACTCGGTGAAATTAAAGTCTCGGTGAAGATGCCGAGTACCCGCGGCTAGACGGAAAGACCCCGTGAACCTTTACTGCAACTTGATATTGGAGTCTGGGGTATCTCGCTCAGGATAGGTGGGAGACAGTGAACCGACGGCTTTGGCTGTCGGGGAGTCACCCTTGAGATACCACCCTTGGTAGTCCGGGCTTCTAACACCACGCCGTGATCCGGGTGGTGAACAGTGTCAGGTGGGCAGTTTGACTGGGGCGGTCGCCTCCTAAAATGTAACGGAGGCGCCCAAAGGTTCCCTCAGCACGGTTGGAAATCGTGCGTAGAGTGTAAAGGCAACAAGGGAGCTTGACTGCGAGACCGACGGGTCGAGCAGGAACGAAAGTTGGGCTTAGTGATCCGGCGGTAGCAAGTGGAAGCGCCGTCGCTCAACGGATAAAAGGTACTCCGGGGATAACAGGCTTATCGTTTCCAAGAGTCCACATCGACGAAACGGTTTGGCACCTCGATGTCGGCTCGTCGCATCCTGGGGCTGGAGTAGGTCCCAAGGGTTGGGCTGTTCGCCCATTAAAGCGGTACGCGAGCTGGGTTCAGAACGTCGTGAGACAGTTCGGTCCCTATCTGCCGTGGGCGTTGGAGAGTTGAGAGGAGTCATCCCTAGTACGAGAGGACCGGGATGAACGTGCCGCTGGTGTATCTGTTGTCCTGCCAAGGGCATCGCAGGTTAGCTACGCACGGAACGGATAACCGCTGAAAGCATCTAAGCGGGAAGCCGTCCTCGAGATGAGCTCTCCCATCCCCTTGAGGGAGTAAGACCCCTGGTAGACCACCAGGTTGATAGGCCGGCGGTGTAAACGCAGTAATGCGCTCAGCCGACCGGTACTAATGGGTCGAGGGCTTGACGGATATTTATTACCCATATGCGGCCTTGTGCGGTTTTCAAGCTCCACCGGGGCTGTCTCGCAAAATTCCGGTGGCGCATAGCGAGTGGGAGACACCTCTTCCCATTCCGAACAGAGCAGTTAAGCCACTCAGCGCCGATGGTACTTGGGGGGCAACCCCCTGGGAGAGTAGGTCGCCGCCGGTTCTTTTTTGACTAGGCCGCCCATACGGGCGGCCTTTGTCGTTCCGGGATCCGGCTTGGTGCTACTGAGCTTGCGTGGCGAAGTGGTCGATCGCTGAAAGCCAGGTGCCGGTACTGCGTCGACTGGCGCTGCGACAACGCCCTTCGCAGGAGGGAGCGGGGCGATCGACTGGTTCGAGGCCATATTCCCCAAGCGTGGCGAAGTCGATCGCCAAGTCGACGGCGTCTGTGAGCTGTGCTGTGAATGTCTTTTCTGAATCGAACATAAGTTCGAATTTACGGACGGTTCCGGACGGCATCTTGATTTTGCAGGCGTTCTTGCATTTTGTGCCTGGCAAAGGCAAGTACCAGCGAGGAGGCGAGAGCGGGTCTTTCGACGTTCGGAGAATGACCGGCCCCGGGAATCAGATGCGTTTCGGCCCCTGGGACTGTGGCGTATTGCTCCAGGGCTCGCTGGGGGTCGTTGACGATTTGCTCTTCGGCTCCCATCAGGACCATCAGGGGCTTGCCGGTCTCCGCCATCCGTTGGTTGAGGGATTTGGCGTCGAGGAAGTCTTCGACTCCCGTCGGCGAGTCGTCGTAGGCCGTGTACGTCAAGCGCTTGACGTCCTCGACGAAGGCATCCGGTACGTCGTATCCGGGGGCGAATGCGACTCTGAGGCCATCGCGCACCGAGAAATCGGGCTTGATCCGCCATAGGGCTTCACCGAGGATCGGTTGGAAGGCAAGCCCGGCGATAAAGCCGAGACCTCCGTAGGAGTTGTCCGGGGGCATATCGACGATGACCAGTCGATCGACCAGCGCCGGGCTCTGCTGGGTGAGGGCTACGCCGACTGAGCCTCCGAGGGAGTGGCCTACAACCGTTGCGTGCCTGACTCCGAGCTGCTCAAGAGCCTCCGCGACTAGCTTCGCCTGGTTTTCAGGGGTGTACCCAGACTTCGGCTTTGCGGAGCCGCCGTGGCCAAGCAGGTCGATTGCGACTACTCGATGTGTCTCGTCGAGCCGCGGCATCATTCTGTCCCAGTAGTTGAGCTCGCAACTGAAGCAGTGAATTAGGACGATGGGCGGGGCTTCGCGTGGGCCCTTGTCGACCACTTGGAGGTCGCCAGAGGGAAGATGCAGGATCCGACCGCCGGGGGCAGTTACCTCGGCGCCCTTGGTTTCGTTGTCGGTGACGATCGCGTTGATGCCGAGCAAAACGGCAATCGCCACGACGGCTCCGATTAGGATCTTCCAGCCCCTGCGCATGCCGGTCGTTACCCTAGCCCAGTCATGGAGAAGTTCGTCATCGAAGGTGGGGCGCCGCTCTCGGGTGAGCTGACCGCCGCCGGCAACAAGAACGCGGCCCTGCCGATCCTCGCCGCCTGCCTGCTCACGGAGGAGGAGCTGCTGCTGCACCGAGTGCCGAGGATCCGCGATACGGAGGCCCAGATTGCCCTATTGGAACGGCTCGGAGTCGAGGTTGCCTGGGTAGGGGACAACAGCGTGCGCCTTTGCGCCTCAGCTGTTGCCGCGGCTGAGGTGGATGAGGAGCTTTCGAAGAAGATCCGAGCCTCGTTTCTCCTGGCAGGACCTTTGTTGGCGCGCTTCGGCGAGGCGCACATGCCGCCTCCAGGCGGCGATTTCATCGGCCGTCGACGTCTCGACGCTCATCTCGACGCTTTCAAGGACCTCGGCGCCGAGGTCGACGGCGACCGCTGGATCGAGCTGACCGCTCCCGGCGGCGGCTTGCGCGCCTGCGCCATCTTCATGGACGAGCCTTCGGTGATGGGGACCGAGAACGCCTTGATGGCGGCGGCGCTCACTCCAGGGCCGACGACGATCGAGAATGCCGCCAGCGAGCCCCACGTTCAAGATCTGGCGCGGTTGCTGACCAAGATGGGTGCCACGGTCGACGGGATCGGGTCCAACGTGATGACGGTGCATGGGCGCGATCGCCTTGGCGGCGCCGAGCACACCGTTTCCCCCGATCACATCGAAGTCGCCAGCTTTATGGCATTGGCCGCGGCGACTGGGGGAGAGGTGCGCATCCGCGACGCCGAGCCAGCCGACCTGGTCATGGTCCGTCGCCAGTTCAATCGCCTTGGACTCGAGTCCAAGATCGAGGACAAGGACGTGATCGTGCCTGCCGGTCAGGAGTTGCGGGTTCGCACCGACCTGGGCGACGCTATTCCTAAGATCGAGGACGGGCCCTGGCCGGCATTCCCGGCCGATCTCACTTCGATCGCCCTCGCCCTCGCCACGCAGGCGAATGGCGAGATTTTGATTTTCGAAAAGATGTTTGAGAACCGCCTCTTCTTCGTCGACAAGCTGGTCGCGATGGGCGCTCGGATCACGCTGTGCGATCCCCATAGGGCGATCGTCAGCGGTCCGAGCCGGCTTCACGGCGAGCGCGTCGAAAGCCCTGACATTCGCGCCGGAATGGCGATCCTCATTGCGGCCCTGGCAGCGGAAGGCACCTCCGAGATCGGCAACATCCGCCAGATCGATCGTGGCTACGAACAGATCGATGAGCGGCTGCGCGGGCTCGGCGCCCAGATTGAACGGGTGGCTGCGGAAGTCGCCGCGTAGCAGGGCTTCCGCGCTCACTCTCGTAAGGTCCGGCGGATGATTCACCCGATTCCACCTGGAACTCGCGACGTGCTCCCCGACGAGATGCGGGAATTGCGCCGTCTGCACCTGGCGTTGATCGATGTCTTCGAGAGCCGCGGCTACGGAGAAGTCGCGACGCCCGCGATCGAGTACGACGAGGTTTTGGCCCGCGGTGACGGTCGCACCGCCGACTCCGCCTACCGCTTCTTCGACGAGCGTGGCGACCTTTTGGCGCTGCGCTCAGACATGACGGTGCCGATCGCGCGCTTGGTGGCATCCCGCTATTCGAACGCGGATCCTCCGCTGCGCCTCTGCTACCTGGCTAACGCCTACCGGGCGGTTCGCCCGCAGCGCGGCCAGATGCGCGAGTTCGCCCAGGCGGGGGTCGAGCTGATTGGCGCTCCCGCGCCAGGGGGGACCGCCGAGGTGGTCGAAGTCTTGGAGGCCGCCCTTGACGCCGCCGGTCTGGACCGTGCGGTGGTCGGGCTCGGCGACGCCGACCTCTACCGCCAGCTCCTCACCGAGTTGGGGATTGAAGGTGCTGTACGCGACTCGGTTCTGGAGCGGCTCGCCGCGCATGATCTCGTCGGGCTCGAAGTGGAGCTGTCCGAAGTGAAGGGAATCAGCGAGGAACAGGTGCAAACCTGCGTTGCCCTCTCCCAGCTTCGCGGCGGTCGCGAAGTTTTGGATCTCGCTCGCGAGCTGGGCGGCGATGCGGTGGAGCGCGCTACGGCGCGGATCCAGGAGACCTTTGACGCGCTGGAAGAGCGCGGCGTCGCCGACCGAGTGCGGATCGACCTCGGGTTGCTGCGCGACCTCGGCTATTACAGCGGCGCCATCCTCGAGGTCTACGACCCGGCGATCGGCCATGTACTCGGCGGCGGCGGCCGCTATGACGGATTGTTGAAGCGCTTTGGCATCGACTTGCCCGCGGCGGGATTCGCCCTCTACCTGGAGCGCGTCCACGTTGCCCAGATGGAAGAGGAATCGCGCAAGGAGGAGGGCTCGTGAGCGTCGAGGTCGCCGGGATGGGACACGCCAAGTCCGATGGCCCGCTGAAGCTGGCGGTGCCGCGAGGCGCCCTGCTGGGTGGGACGCTCGACGCGCTCGACGCGGCCGGGATCGACACTTCCGAGGCGCGCGGTGAGTCTCGCTCCCTGATCTTCGAAGGCGACGAGATCACCTTGGTGACGATGCGACCCTCGGACGTGCCGACGTACGTTGAGGCCGGCGCTGCTGACGTCGGCATCACCGGCAAGGACGTGCTGCTCGAGCAATCGGACCGCATGGTCTACGAGCTGCTCGATCTCGGATTCGGCCGCTGCCGGATGGTGCTGGCCGGTCGCGTGGGGGACGAGCGGCTGGGAGAGGCGGAGCGGCGCCTGGGCATGATGCGAATCGCGACCAAGTACCCACGTATCGCCGAGCGCTACTTCGAGAGCACCGGCCGCCAGGTCGAGGTGATCGAAGTGAAGGGCTCGGTTGAGCTGGCGCCGTTGATCGGCCTCGGCGACGGGATCGTTGACCTTGTCGCGACCGGTCGGACCTTGGAGGAGAACGAGCTTGAGGTGCGCGAGGAGATCGTCGAGTGCACGGCGCGCTTTGTCGCCAATCGCGTAGCTCACAAGTTGCGCGCCGCGGAGGTCGACGCACTTACCGCGAAGTTACGGGAGGGGATCGCGTCGTGAGAATGCGGCGCTTCGATTGGGAAGGCGCCGCAAAGACCGCGAGCGCGATCCGACGCTGTGCATCGGAATCGGCGACACCGGTCGACGTGGCGTCGATTGAACGCGAGGTGCGTGAGGGTGGAGACGAGGCTGTGCTGAACCTGACCGCCCGCTTCGACGCCACGGAGCAGCAGCCCAGATCGCTACGGGTCGAAGCGAGCGAAGCCGCGCGAGCGCTCGAGGCCCTGGACCCGACGCTGCGCGATGCACTGGAGGTGGCCGCAACGAATATCCGCGCCGTCGCTGAGGTCCAGATCGACCAGGCGCAACGCCTTGTCCCACTACCGCAGGGACAAAGCGTTTCTGTGCAAGAGGTGGCGGTCGGGGCAGCCGGCGTATATGCACCCGGTGGCCGCGCCGCCTATCCCTCGAGCGTCCTCATGTGCTGCATCCCAGCCCAGGTCGCCGGCGTCGAGCGAATCGCTCTGGCCTCGCCACCCGGACCCGATGGCGCCATCAGCCCACTGGTGCTGGCTGCCGCCGCGCTTTGCGATGTCGAGGAGATCTACGCGATGGGCGGCGCCCAGGCGATCTTCGCCCTCGCCTACGGAACGGAGACGATCGCTCCAGTCGACGTCATCGCCGGGCCCGGCAACGCCTGGGTGCGAGAGGCGAAGCGGGCTGTATACGGGCAGGTGGGCATCGACTCTCTTGCCGGGCCTTCGGAGTTGATGGTCCTCGCCGATGCCGGCCAGGACCCCAGGGCCGCGGCGCTGGATCTCTGTGCCCAGGCCGAGCACGGCGAAGGGGGAGTGCTGGTGCTTGCCTCCACCGACGGAGCGGCGATAGAGGCGATCGGCGCTGCCGCGACGGAGATCGGCGAGAACCCTGACGTCGACCCCGGCGCGTTGCTGCACACAGTCCTGGTGCCGAGCGCAGAGGATGCGATTGCCCTGGCCAACGCGCTTGCCCCTGAGCACCTCGAGCTGCTGGGAAATGACGCGGCACGGCTCGCCAAACGGGTGACAACGGCCGGCTGTGTCTTCGTCGGTCCGCACAGCGCAACTGCTTTCGGCGACTATGCCGCCGGCTCCAATCACGTCTTGCCCACCGGAGGCGCCGGGCGTTTTTCCGGTCCCCTCGGGCCCGGCATCTTCCGTCGCAAGATCTCCACCGTGGAGGTCACCGCCGACGCGGCGGCGAAGCTTGCACCGTACGTCGACACGATCGCCCGCGCCGAGGGCTTCCCCGTTCACGGCGAGTCGGCGATGATTAGGACGAGATGACCAGGACATCCGAAAAGCAGCGCAGCACCGCCGAGACCCAGATCAAGCTTTCGCTCGACCTCGATGGGGGGGAGTCGAGCGCCGCGACAGGGGTCGGCTTTCTCGATCACATGCTGGACCTGCTCGCCCGCCACGGGCGCCTCGGCCTGAAGGTTGAAGCGAGCGGCGATCTTGAGACTGGCGCCCACCACACGGTGGAGGATGTCGGCATCGTGCTCGGCCAGGCGCTCGATGAGGCGCTCGGCGACCGGGCCGGTATCCGGCGCTACGGATCGGCCCTGGTTCCGATGGACGAGTCGCTCGCCGAGTGCGCCATTGACATCTCCGGGCGACCCTTTTGCGTTTTCGACGCTGACCTTCCGGCGACGTCGATCGCCGGGTTCGACACCGAGCTTGCTGAGGAGTTCTTCCGCGCTGTCGCCAACAGCGCCAAGCTGACCCTGCACGTCACGGTTCGCGAGGGAACCAACGCCCACCACATGATCGAAGCCGCCTTCAAGGCATTCGCGCGCGCGCTGCGCGTGGCAGTCTCGATCGACCCCGAAGAGAGCGGCGTGCCGAGCACCAAGGGCACCCTGAGCGAATGACCACGCGCATCGCGATCCTCGACTACGGGATGGGCAACCTTCGCTCGGTGGAGAAGGCGCTCGAGCACGTCGGCGCGAGCGCGACGATCACCAACGACGCGAGCGAGGTGCGCGCCGCCGACGGCGTGATCCTGCCTGGCGTCGGCGCCTTTCCGAAAGCGATGGCTCGAGTCGGCGAGCTGGGCCTTGACGATCTGATCGCTGAGAGGCGCGACGCGGGTGTGCCGATTTTGGGCATCTGCCTCGGCCTCCAACTTCTCTTCGACTCAACCACCGAGCTTGGCGGAGCTGCGGGCATTGGCCTGCTGCCAGGAGAGGTGGCGGAGCTGGAGGCCGACGGTCTCAAGGTTCCGCATATCGGTTGGTCCCCGGTCCAATGGGAGAGCGAGTCCCGCCTCACGGAGGGGATCGAGAGCGAGACGCCCTTCTACTTCGTCCACTCCTTCGCACCCCACCCCGAGCAGGGTGACCTGCTGGGCACAGCTACCTATGGCGCGCGCTTCGCCTGCGCCGCCGAGCGAGACAACGTCTTCGGCGTTCAGTTCCACCCCGAGAAGTCGAGCGCCGCGGGCCTGCGTCTGCTCTCCAACTTCGCCGGGGTCTGCGCGTCCGTCCCCGCGTGATCCTCTATCCCGCCATAGACATTCGCGGCGGGCACGCCGTGCGGCTGCTGCAGGGCGACTACGACCGGGAGACGACCTACGACGCTGACCCGGTCGACGCGGCGAAGCGTTGGGCCGGCGATGGTGCGGAGTTCCTCCACGTGGTGGATCTGGATGGAGCCAAGGCCGGGTCCCCTCAAAACCTGGAAGCGGTGCGCCGCATCGCAGCGGCGGTCGAGTGCCCAATCCAGGTAGGCGGCGGCCTGCGCGACGCCGAATCGGTCGCATCGGTGCTCGACGCGGGAGCCGAACGAGTGGTCATCGGAACGGCCGCGCTACGCGACCCAGCGTTCTTGGCGGAAGCGCTGGAGAAGCATGGAGACCGCGTAGTCGTATCGGTGGACGCCCGGAACGGCAGGGTCGCGCTGGCGGGGTGGACAGAAGCAGGTGAGGAGAGCGTGGTCGAAGCCGTAGCGGCGCTGAGCGAGAGAGGAGTAAGCCGATTCCTCTGCACCGCAATCGAAGTGGACGGCACCATGGAAGGCCCCGCGATCAACGAGCTGACTCAAATAGCCAATGCAACGCAAGCCCAAGTAATCGCCTCCGGTGGAGTGGGAGAACTGAAGCATTTAGAAGCCCTCGCCCACGACGCGCCAGCCAACATCGAAGGTGTGATCGTCGGCCGCGCCCTCTACGAGGGCACCTTCACCGTAGATCAGGCAATCGCGGCCCTCGCTTCGGCTTCGTAGCGGAGGCCATCCCGGTAGGGGTGAAGCGTCTTGTACTTTTTCGCTGATCACCTCCGGGCGACAGCCCAACCACGCTCGTCGAAAAAGTTAAGCGAAACCCCTACCGGGATGGCCTCTACTCTCACCCCATGGTCCTGAAGCGAGTCATCCCCTGCCTGGACGTAGACGCCGGCCGCGTAGTCAAGGGCACCAACTTCGTCGGCCTACGCGACGCGGGTGACCCGGTGGAGCTGGCCGAGCGCTACGACGCCGAAGGCGCCGACGAACTCGTCTTCCTCGACATCACCGCCTCACATGAAAAGCGCGAGACGATCGTCGAATTGGCGCGCCGCACCGCCGACAACGTTTTCATTCCATTCACGATCGGCGGTGGGATTCGCTCGGTGGAAGATGCGCAGGCCGTGCTTGACGCCGGCGCCGACAAGGTCTCGGTCAACTCTGCCGCGCTCGCTCGGCCCGAGCTACTGACCGAACTCGCCGATCACTTTGGCGCCCAGTGCGTTGTGATCGCGATCGACGCCAGACGTGAGGCTGACGGTTGGGGGGTCTACGTCAATGGTGGGCGCAAGAAGGTCGACGGGTGCGATGCGATCGCCTGGGCACGGGAAGCGACTGAACGCGGCGCCGGCGAAGTCCTGCTCACCAGCATGGACCGCGACGGAACCAACGACGGCTACGACATCGAGTTGACTCGGGCGGTCGCCGAAGCGGTCCCGGTCCCGGTAATCGCCTCAGGTGGTGCCGGTAATTTGGAGCATCTCAGCGAGGCGATTGTGGATGGGGGCGCCGACGCGGTCCTCTGTGCCTCGATCTTCCACTACGGCGCCTATCGGGTGCGCGAGGCGAAGGCGCGCCTTGCTGCCGACGGTATCCCGGTTCGGCCTTGATGGCGGGACCGGGGGAAGGCCTGGGGGAGGCGATGCGAGTCGCATACCCCGAGCTGGATGCCGTGCGTGAGGCCGCCGGTGAGGGGCATGTCTTCTTGGTCGGTGGCGCCGTCCGCGACCTCTTGTTGGGGCGTGGACGGGCGGACATCGACCTGGTGGTGGAAGGTGACGCCGCCGCGCTGGCGGCGAAGCTGGGGGGCGACCCGGTAGAGCACCAACGTTTCTCGACGGTGAAGGTCGACCTGGACGGGCATGAGATCGACATCGCAACCGCTCGATCGGAGAGCTACGCGCACCCGGGGGCGCTGCCGGACGTGAGGCCGGCCCAGTTGGCCGAAGACCTCGCCCGTCGCGACTTCACGATCAACGCAATGGCACTTCCTTTGCGAGATCAGCCGGAGTTGATCGATCCTCTCCACGGGCAGGCAGATCTCAAAGAAGGCGCATTGCGCGTCCTGCACGACAATTCCTTCGTCGATGACCCGACGCGTGCGCTGCGCGCCGCACGGTATGCGGCTCGCTTCGACTTTGCCCCAGATCCGCACACAGAAGAGCTCTTGCGAGAAACTGACTTGAGCGCAGTCTCCGACGACCGCCGCGAGGCTGAGTTGCTCCGGATCGCCGCAGAGGCCGAGGCGCCGCGGGCCTTCGAGCTTCTCGCCGACTGGGGCCTAATCGAGCTGCGCGCCGGCGGAGTGGAGCTGGCGGAAAAGGTCGGCGAACTGCTCGACGCGCCGCCCTGGAATGGGATCGCCTACCGCGATCGCGCCGTCCTCAACGCCGCGCTCGGCCCAACTGGTGGCGAAGTCGCGCTCGCCGCCGTGACTCCTGCGAAACCGTCGGAGGGCGTCGAGCTTGCCCGCGGCCGTGGCCCGGTCGAGCTAATCCTGGCTCGCGCATTGGGCGCCGAATGGCTGGACCTGTATTTCGGAGAGTGGCGCACGGTCGAGTTGGAGGTTGACGGCGAGGACTTGATCGCCGCCGGCGTCTCCCAGGGCCCCGATCTGGGCCGTGGGCTGCGCGAGGCGCTGCGGCGAAAGCTCGATGGCGAGGCAATTGGCCGCGATCAGGAGCTGAGGGTGGCGCTGGATGCAGCGCGGGGGGCCGATGAGGTGGGCTGAGCGCGATCGAGTGCGCTGGCTCGAAGCCGACCTCCCGGGCGCCAGAGCGGCCTTCTCCACCCGCTCGGCCGGAAATGCGAAGGGGGACCCCAGGCCCCTTGCCGCCGCCCTGGACCTCTCCCCGGAGCGAATCGCCACCTCCAACCAAGTCCATGGCGCCGACCTCGCAACTCACCGCGCGCTCCGTTGTGACTTTTCCTCGCATATCGAGGATAAGTCGCAACGGAAGCTGGGACTGTCCGAGGCGGATGGGCAAGTGATCACGGCGCCAGGCTTGGCCGGTCTCGTCTACGTCGCCGATTGCCTACCGGTTGCCGTCGCGGGTCCGGGCGGCGTCGCCATTCTGCATTGCGGGTGGCGGGGGATGGCCGCGGGGATCGTCGCGCGGGGCGTGGAGGCCGTGGACGCGACCCACGCGGCGATCGGTCCCGGAATTGGTCCCTGCTGCTACGAGGTGGGCGACGAGCTGCTCGATGTCTTCGCCGGATTGGGCAAGGGCATCTCCACGGGGCGAATGCTCGACCTTCCCGAGGTTGCCCGTCGCCTGCTGAAGGATGCCGGCATCGAGGAGATCGACTCCTCTGACCTCTGCACGCGTTGTGAGGAGGAGCTGTTCTTCTCACACCGCCGCGACGCCGGTCCCGAGCGCCAGGCGGGTGTCGTTTGGCTCGATGGATCGGGAGGGTAGAAGCGTGCCCGGTCTCATCCACGGCCTCGACCCGACCCGGATCGCCGCCAACCTCGAACGAGTCCGCGCGGTGGCGGGCGAAGGGGTCGAGATCCTCGCCGCGACCAAGTACGTCCCCACGGAGGAGATGGGTGCCCTCGCCGAAGCCGGCGTAACGCTGGTCGGAGAGAATCGGCAGCAGGACCTGGCGCGCAAGCACGAGCTCTGGGGCGAGCATTTCAAGTGGGACTTCATCGGCAACCTGCAGAGCCGCAAGGTGAGACTGCTGGTTCCGATCTGCAGGTTGATCCACTCGGTTGAGACCGATTCCGCGCTGGAGCAGTTGGGGCGCCACGGGGAACGGGAGACCGAGGTCCTTGTCGAAGTCAATATCGCCGGCGAAGAGGGCAAGGGCGGGGTCGCCCCCGTCGAGCTTGGCCCCTTCCTCAAGCGCTGTCCGGTGCGCGCTTCCGGCTTGATGACGATGCCGCCGTTTAGCGAGAACCCCGAGGATTCACGGCCCCACTTTGCCCGCCTCGCCGAGCTGGCGGCTGAGCACGGGTTGGAGCGCATTTCGATGGGGACGTCCCAAGACTGGCGCGTCGCCGTGGAAGAAGGGGCGACGATCATCCGTCTCGGCACCGCGCTGTATGTGTGAATCGGCGCTACCCTGGGCATAATCCGTAAAGGAGTCGGCCCCCTGAGGCCGAAACACGCGGTTAACCATGGCCTTACGCGATACATGGCATAGAGCGCTGGTCTACTTCGGCTTGGCCGAGGATCACGACTATGGCCCCGAATACGACGACGGATTCGAGCCGGAGACCGGCTCCGAGGAGCTGTTCGACTCCCCCGAGCGTGGCGACCAGGGTCAGGTGCGTCGCCTGCCGACCGCACGTCGGGCCCGTCGCGACGAGATCGATGACATCTTCGCCGACGATGAGCCGATTGCCGCGTCCAGGACCAGCGTCTTGCGCCCCGTGGGCAACGGGGGCTCCGATGTCCAGGTCCACCTCGTCATCCCCCGAAACTTCAACGACGCCCAGCAGGTCGCCGACCAGTTCAAGCGGTCGGTGCCGGTCATCCTCAACCTGCAGACGACAGACCATGAGCTTTCGAAGCGGTTGATCGACTTCGCCTCCGGTCTTACCTACGCGATGGACGGCGGGATGCAGCGGATCGCCGAAAAAGTATTCCTGCTGACGCCCCGCAACGTCGAAGTGTCCGCCGAGGAAAAGGCGCGGCTCATCGACAAGGGCTTCTTCAACCAGTCCTAATCCGACTAGTCTCCCGGCGGTGATCGTCGGATTCGTCGGTTCCGGAAATATGGCCGCCGCCATGGCGCGGGGCTGGGTCGGACACGCCGAGCGGATGCTGTTCACCGACTCGGGGTCGGGCCGGGCCGGCGAGCTCGCGCGGGAGGTCGGCGGGGAGGCCCTTGGCTCAAATCGGGAATTGGCGGAGGCTGCCGACGTCATCGTGCTTGCCGTGAAGCCGACGATGCTTGAGGCGGTGGCGGGGGAGCTTCAGGGGGCGTCCGTTGTGATTTCGTTGCTTGGGGCGACGTCGTTGGAGAAGATTTCGGCGGCCTTTCCGAATGCCTCCGTGCTGCGGGTGATGCCGAACATCGGTGTCGAGGTTCGCAGGGGCGTCCTCTGTGTCGCCGGAGAGGGCGGTTCTTGGGTGCGGGGGATGCTTGAGACGCTGGGGCACGTTGTCGATCTGCCGGATGATGAATTCGATGCCGCGACCGCGGTGATGGGGTGTGCGCCGGCCTACTTGGCTCTCGCGATTGAGGCGATTGCCGATGCCGGTGCGAAGGACGGCCTCGACCCGGATTTGGCTCGGGAATTAGTGGTTGAGACGGCCGCCGGCACCGCCGAGTTGCTTCGCCTCAGGCACCCCGCTGACGTGCGCGAGGCCGTGGCATCGCCCGGGGGGAGCACCGAGGCCGGGCTGGAGGCGCTGGACCGCGAGGGAGCTCGCGAGGCGTTTGAAGCGGCGGTTCAAGCCTCGCTGGAGAGGATGCGCGGGTGACGGTCCTCTTTGCCCTCAGCCGCGGCGATGTCGCCGACTACGTCAGCGCGCTGGTCACCGTCTACATCATCCTGATCTTCATCAACATCCTCATCTCCTGGGTGCCTCGCATGCCCTACAACCGGGCGCTGCGCGCGTTCCTCGATTTCGTCACCGAGACGACCAACCCGTACCTGAACTTCTTTCGGCGCTTCCTGCCCCCGATCGGGGGCAGCGGGTTCGCGCTGGATCTCAGCCCGGTGATCGGGATCATCGTCCTGCTTGTGGCGCGGGCGCTCGTCGTCGGCCTGATCGCAGGGTGAGCTCGCCGGCCGTTCGCGCCTGGGGCGGTGCCGCCGCCCTTTGCGCCCTTGTCGTCGCGCTCGACCAGGGGGCGAAGGCGCTCATTCGCGCGAACTTGGCGCTGGCCGAGCACGTTGACGTGCTCGGGCCCCTCGGGCTCACCCTTTCCCACAACCGCGGTGTCGCCTTCGGCCTTGCCGGTGGTGGGGGCGCGGGCTTGCTCCTGCTGACCGCCGCGGCGCTGGTCTTCGTCGTCGCGCTCTTTGCCCGCGAGCCCGCTCGCCCCGGGATGTGGATCGCCGTCGGACTGGTCGGCGGAGGGGCCATCGGCAACCTGATCGACCGGGTGCGCGCCGGTCGAGGTGACTGACTTCGTCGACCTCTCGCACTGGCCGCCCTTCAACCTCGCCGACATGGCGATCGTCGCCGGCGTCATCTTGCTGGCGACGATCTACCTGCGCGAAGGCGGAGCGGACCAGATGAGCGAGGGCGACGCTCTCCGCATCGTTCACCTCGATCAGCACCTGGCGGTCGTCGACAAGCCGGCCGGCCTCGTCGTTCATCCGGCCCCCTCGCACACCGGTCCGACTCTGGTCAGCGAGCTGGCGGAGATCCTCGGCGGGGGAGAGGATCCGGAGCGACCGGGCATCGTCCACCGACTAGACAAGGAACCAGCGGCCTGCTCGTCGTCGCCCGCGACGACGAGACCCACGCGGCCCTCCAGGCCGCGGTCCAGCGCCGCGAAGTCGAACGCGTATATCTGGCCTTGGCGGCGGGCCGGGTCGCTTCGCGCACGGGGACGATCGACGCGCCGATCGGCCGCGCCTCCCGGCAGCGCCACCGAATGGCGGTCTCCGGCGCCGCTTCGCGCGAGGCGCGGACGCACTTCACGGTGCTGGAGCTGCTCAGCGCCGAGACCTTTCTGGAGGTGCGCCTGGAAACCGGACGCACGCACCAGATTCGCGCTCACTTCGCGGCGATCGGACACCCACTCGTCGGTGACGCCACCTATGGCGGCGCGCGCGCGTACGGCCTCCGTCGCCAGTTCCTCCACGCCCATCGGCTCGCGTTCGCACACCCGGTGACGGGGCAAAGCCTGGAGTTCACTTCCGAGCTCCCGGCCGACCTCGCCGACGCTTTGCAAAGCGCTCGCGACGCCTGAGCGCCCCGATTCGGCGCCCTCTCTACAATTCCGGCACTTCCAACCAATCCCCATCGCGCCGAATCGGGGCCTGCCCGGCAAATAGCCGGGTCCCGCCGAGGGCGACGGGAGAGCATCACCCAACCAAGGAGAAACGCAATGCCAGAGGCAGGCCTTAAAGAGCTGCTGGAAGCCGGAGTGCACTTCGGCCACCAGACGCGTCGCTGGAACCCGAATATGCGCCGCTACATCGATAGCGAGCTCGACGGGATCCACATCATCGACCTCCTGCAGACCGAGGAGCTTTTGGAGAAGGCTCGCGTCTTCGTCGGAGAGCTATCCAGCGGCGGTGGAACCGTGCTGTTCGTCGGCACCAAGAAGCAGGCGCGCGACACGGTCAAAGAGTGGGCCGACCGCTGCCAGATGCCCTACGTGAACCAGCGATGGCTGGGCGGGCTGCTGACCAACTTCAACACGATGTCGGCGCGGATCGCACGCCTGCACGAGCTGACCGGGTGGCGCGACGAAGGCAAACTCGACCTGCTGCCGACCAAGGAGCGGATGGGCATGGAGGCCGAGCTGGCCAAGCTCGAGTTCAACCTCGGCGGCGTCCGCGACATGGACCGCCTGCCCGAAGCGGTCTTCGTCACCGACTTGAAAACCGAAGAGATCGCCGTCCGCGAGGCCGCCCGCCTGCGGATTCCGATCATCGCCTTGGTCGACACCAACTGCGACCCGACGCCGATCGACTACGTGATCCCGGGCAACGACGACGCGATTCGCTCCTGCCAGCTGATCATCGGCACCATCGGCGGCGCGGTCGATACCGGCGCGAGCGCCTGGCGCGTTCAGGAAGAGCGGCGCAAGGCCGAGGAGGCCGAGAGGCGCCGCGTGGAGGAAGAGGAGCGTCGCAAGCGCGAGGAGGAGGAGAAGGCGCGGCGTTGAGGCTGAGGAGGCTGCGAAGAAGGCCGCGGCGGCGGAAGCTGAACAGAGACAGGCTCAGGCGGCCCCGGCCGCGGGTCCTGTCGCGGGGGAGGGGCGCTGCGGGCGGAGGCGTCCTCGACCCCCCCCCCGCGCCACCCGCGGAGAAGCGTTCTAAGTCCGAGGGTTCGGAGCCTTGCGGGAGGCTTCGGCCGCAAGATCGGCCTCTCCAACTAAAGAAGAAGGGAGAGGGTCGTGAGCGTTACCGCTGCCGATGTAAAAGCTCTGCGGGACCGGACCGGGGCGGCGATGATGGATTGCAAGGCCGCCCTGGGCGAGTCCGACGGGGATATGGACCGCGCGGTTGAGATCCTCCGGGTGAAGGGCCAGGCTTCCGCCTCCAAGCGCGAAGGCCGCGGCACCGACGAGGGAGTGGTCGCCTCCTATATCCACGCCAACGACAAGGTCGGCGCGATGGTCGAAGTGCAGTGCGAGACTGATTTCGTCGCTCGCAACGAGGACTTCAAGGCTTTCGCCTACGAGGTGGCCCTGCATGTGGCCGCGACGGCGCCGAAGTACGTCTCCTCCGATGAGATCCCCGAGGAGGAGCGCGACGCCGAACGGCGCGTCTTCGAGGAGAAGGCCAAGGAGGAGGGCAAGCCCGACAACGTGGTCGAGAAAATCGTCGAAGGTCAGCTGGCCAAGTGGGCCAAGGATGTGGCTCTGCTCGACCAAGACCACGTCAACGCCGACAAGCACGACAGCAAGTCGATCGAAGAGCTGCGCCAGGAACTGGCGGCTAGAACCGGCGAGAACGTTCGCATCGCCCGATTCGCCTACTTCCGCGTAGGAGAATAGGCTCGACTCCGATGAGTTCCGATCCCGAACCCAGATTCGGGCGCATCCTGCTGAAGCTTTCCGGCGAGGCGCTGATGGGCGACCGCGACTACGGCACCGATGCCGGTGAGGTCAGCCGGATCGCCAAGCAGGTTGGAGCGATTCGCGCGCGTGGGGTGGAGGTGGCGATCGTGGTCGGCGCCGGCAACATTTACCGCGGGCTTGAGGGAGCCGCAGACGGCATGGATCGGGCCACCGGCGACTACATGGGAATGCTGGCGACCGTCCTCAACGCGCTTACGCTGCAGGACGCCCTCGAGCGCCTGGGGGAGCACACCCGAGTGCTTTCGGCGATCGACGTCAAGGAGGTCGCCGAGCCCTACATCCGCCGCCGCGCGATGAGGCACCTGGAGAAGGGCCGCGTCGTGATCTTCGCCGCCGGCACCGGCAATCCGTTCTTCACCACCGACACGGCGGCCGCCCTGCGCGCGCTGGAGATCCACGCCGAGGCGATCCTGATGGCGAAGAACGGGGTGGAGGGGGTCTACGACGCCGATCCGGCCAAAAACCCTGACGCCAAATTCATTCCCGCGATCACCCACCGCGAGGCGATCGAGCGGGGGCTGAAGGTGATGGATTCCACCGCGCTCTCCCTCTGCATGGACAACGACCTGCCGATCTACGTCTTCAACATGGGGGACGAGACCAACATAGATAGGATCGTCTCCGGCGAGAGGGTGGGCACGCTGGTCTCCGGCGAGCCGACTGAAAGCTAGGGACGGAGCCCAGTGGAGTTGATCGACGAACTGCTTGAAGACGCCAAGGCGCGGATGGCGAAGTCAGTCGATTCGAGCCGTGGCGAGCTGGCCACGGTGCGAACCGGTCGCGCTTCCCCGCATCTACTCGACCGCATCTCGGTCGATTACTACGGGTCGCAAACCCCGCTGAAACAGCTTGCCAACGTCTCGGCCGGCGATGCGCGGCTGCTCACCATCACCCCCTTCGACAAGTCTGCGATTGGGGCGATCGAGAGATCGATCCTCGACTCCGATGTGGGGCTGACGCCCAACAACGACGGCAACGTGATTCGCCTCCAGATTCCCGAGCTGACCGAGGAGCGGCGCAGAGAGATGGTCAAAGTCGTCCACGGAGTCGCCGAGGAAGGCCGAATCGCGATTCGCAACGTCCGTCGCGACACGATGCAGGACCTGCGCGAGCTGAAGAAAGGAGGGCGAGGCCGGGGAGGACGACGAGCGCCGAGCCGAGGCCGTCTCTGCAGAAGCAGACCGACGAGGCGATCGCCCAGATAGACGCGTTGCTGAAAGGGAAGGAAGAGGAGATCCTGGAGGTGTGAGTGCCTCCGCGCGGTACGTCGCGATCATCACCGACGGCAACGGACGCTGGGCGCAGCAACGGGGAGTACCGGTCGTCGAGGGCCACCGGGCGGGGGCCGACATCGTCAAGGCGCGACTGCGCGACGCGGTCGAGCTCGGAATCGAGGAGCTGACGGTCTTCTCGTTCTCGACCGAGAACTGGGCCCGTCCCGCCGCGGAGGTCGAGGGGCTGATGAGAATGTTCGCCGAGCGCATTGAGGCCGAGACCCCTGAGCTGAACGAGGAAGGGGTGCGGATGCGCTTCATCGGGCGCCGCGAGGGCGTCGATCCGGCGTTGGCGCAGTTGATGGACTGGGCGGAAGAGACGACCGCCGGAAACGAGCGAATCACGCTCTTCATCGCCTTCAACTACGGCGGCCGGGCGGAGATCGTCGACGCGGCTCGAGGATTCGAAGGGAGCACAGAAGAAGAGTTCCGCCGTTTGCTTTACGCGCCCGAGATGCACGACCCAGACCTCCTGATCCGTACCAGCGGCGAACAGCGCATATCCAACTACCTCCTCTGGCAGTGCGCCTACTCGGAGCTGGTCTTCCGCGATGAGCTTTGGCCGGACTTCGGCCGTGAGGCGCTGGAGGAATCACTGCGAGAATTCGAGGATCGGCGCCGGCGATTCGGGGCAAGGGTCTAGATGGATCTTTTCGACGACGTTCAGTTCGAGGACGAGTCACCGCGCTCGGCTGCCCGCCCACCCCGGGCCCCGCGGCGTGGAGGGGGAAGGTTGCGTGGCGAGACGGCGAAGCGGATCCTCGTCGCCATCCCTTGGATCGCTTTCGCGATCGCAATCACGGTCGTCGGGGGGTTGCCTTTCGCGATCGCGATGATCGCGATTGGCCTGGTCGGTTTACGCGAGTACTTCGCGATGACGGACGAACTGCGGCCGGTCAAAATCGCCGCCTACATCGCGGTCACGGCGATGGTTCTTGCCGCCCACTTCGGCACCGCTTTCAACATCCTCTTGATCGGGGCGGCGACCTTTCCTCTTCTCTTCGCTTTCAGCGTCGATCGGAAGCACCGCGACGGGATCACGGTCTCGATGGGAATCACCCTGCTCGGCGTAATTTGGATCGGCATTCCCTTGGTCCATGCCGTTTTGCTTCGCGACCTGCCGGACCATGGGGCGGCGCTGCTGGTCGACGTCCTGATTGGCACTTTTGCCACCGACACGGGCGCCTACGCGACCGGGCGCATGTTTGGCTCCCACAAGATCGCGCCGAATCTCTCTCCCAACAAGACCTTGGAAGGATTGATTGGCGGCTTCCTGATCGGCACCTTGGCTTTCTGGTTCGCCGGGCTCTACCAGGACTGGCTATCCGGGGTGGACGCCCTGATCATCGGCGCCGCGGTGGCGGCGCTCGGACCGGTTGGCGATCTCTTCGAGTCGATGCTGAAGCGAGACCTCGGGAAAAAGGACACGGGGAAGCTGTTTGGGGCCCACGGGGGCCTCCTCGACCGCCTCGACGCCGTCTTCTTCACGGTCGTGGTCGGCTACTACCTCGCGGTCCAGCTGGTCTACTGAGCCACCTACACTCCGTCAGGTGAAAAAGCTCGTAATCCTCGGGTCCACCGGCTCGATCGGCACGCAAGCGCTGGATATCGTCGCTTCCTCCGAGGAGCTGCGGGTCGTCGGCCTGGCGGCCGGGTCGAGATGGGAGCGGACACTGGAGCAGGCCAAGCAGCACGGCGTGCCAGCGGTTGCATTCGGCGATTCCGAGGCAGCCGAGCGCGCGCTCGGAGCCTGGAATGGACAGGTGCTCGCCGGCCAGGAGGGAATTCGCGAGCTGATCGCTTCCTCCGGCGCCGACCTCGTGCTCAACGGCATGGTCGGTGCGGCCGGACTGGGGCCGACGGTTGTTGCCCTCGGCGAGGGGATCGACGTCGCCCTGGCCAACAAGGAGAGCCTTGTAATCGGCGGCGAGCTGACAATGGCTCTCGCCGAGGCGACGGGCGCACGCTTGATCCCAGTCGATTCTGAGCACTCCGCGCTGCATCAGCTGATCGCCGCGGCCTCGCCGGGAACCATCGAGCGGCTTGGTCTTGACTGCCTCGGGTGGGCCATTTCGCGGTCGCACTGATCTCTCCGCCGTCACCGTCGAAGACGCGCTCGCGCACCCGACCTGGGAGATGGGAGGGCGGATCACGATCGATTCGGCGACGCTGATGAACAAGGGCTTCGAGGCGATCGAGGCCTACCACCTGTTCGGCGTGCCCTATGAGCGGATCGAGGTGGTGGTTCACCCGCAGTCGATTGTGCATTCGCTGGTCGATCTCAACGATGGGGCCACTCTTGCCCACCTCGGATATCCGGACATGCGAGTGCCGATCTCCTATGCGCTGCACTACCCGGAGCGTGCCGACGTCGACGTGCCCCGACTCGACCTTGCCGCGGTGGGCGAACTGAACTTCGAGGCACCCGACCTCGCAACCTTTGCCTGTCTGAGTCTCGCTATCGAGGCGGGCGTAGCGGGGGGGACCGCGCCTTGCGTCCTCAATGCGGCGGACGAGGTTGCCGTCGCCGCCTTCCTCGCGGCCAAATCCCGTTCACCGGGATCGCCGAGGCGATCGAGGGTGTGTTGACCGAGATGCCGGCGGCTCCGGTCGGCCACTTCGATGACCTCTTCGCCGCCGACGCCGAGGCGAGGCGCCGCACCGAAGACCGCGTAGGAGGGTTGGCACGAGCATGAACTGGGTCCTGATCTTTCTCGGCTTCTCCCTGCTGATCGTCCTCCACGAGGCGGGTCACTTCTTCGCCGCGAAGGCGACTGGGATGCGAGTCGAGCGCTTCTTTCTCTTCTTTCCGCCGAAGCTGGTTTCGATCAGACGAGGGGAGACCGAATACGGAATCGGCGCCATTCCCGCGGGCGGCTTCGTGAAAATCAGCGGCATGAGCCCCGATGAGGAATTGCCTCCGGAGGCTGAGGGTCGCGGCTACTACGACCAGCCGGTCTGGAAGCGGATCGTCGTGATCGGAGCCGGGCCCGCGGTCAACATCGTGCTCGCTTTCGCGATCCTCTTCGCCGTTTCGCTGAATGCCCGCGACGTGACTCAGACGGTGGGCGAGGTCGTCCCCGACTCGCCTGCCGCCGCCAAACTGCAGACCGGCGACCGGATCGTCGCCGTCGACGGCGCTCGCTACCTCGGAGCCGACCTCGACACGCGGCTGACGCGGTTCGCCAATCAGGTCGCGTCGCACAAGTGCCCGGGCAAGCAGGTCGACGGCTGCCGGGCAACGATGCCGGTGGCGCTCACCGTGGAGCGCAACGGCCAGTTGCGGACGATCTCGGTGCGGCCCGAGTACGACCAAGCGGTGCGGCGCACCCGGGTCGGCTTCTCCTATGGCTCCGAGCCGGCCAATCTGGGCGTTGGGGGCGCGATCGACCGCTCGACCGGCTTTATGTGGCTGGTGACGCACAAAACGGTGACCGTCTTCGCCAACCTGATCGACTCCGAGCAGCGCAAGCAGGTGTCCGGCCTGGTCGGCGTCAGCGACGTCGCCAACCAGACCCTCAACGAGTTCGGCGCGACCGAGGCGTTGATCCTGCTCGCGGTCGTCAGCCTCTCCCTCGGACTGATCAACCTCTTTCCCTTCCTGCCGCTTGACGGCGGTCACATTTTCTGGAGCCTGGTTGAGAAAGTCCGCGGCCGGCCGGTGCCCTTCAGCGTCATGGAGCGGGCGGGGGCGATCGGCTTCGTCTTGGTGATCATGCTCTTTTTCATCGGGCTCACCAACGACATCGGGCGCCTCACCGGCGAGGGCTTCTCCGTCCGGTAGGCCGGCCCGGATACCCTTCAACCATGGCTTCCAAGCGGCAGATATTCGTTGGCGGCGTGCCGATCGGCGGCGGCGCCCCGGTCGCCGTGCAAACGATGACCAAGACTGAGACCGCCAACCTGGCGGCGACGATGGAACAGATCCGCAAGGTCGCCGATGCCGGCGCCGACATCGTGCGGGTCGCGGTGCCCCGTGACGACGATGTCGAGGCGCTGAAGACGATCGTCGTGGAGTCGCCGATACCGGTGATCGCCGATATCCACTTCAACCACACGCTGGCGCTTGAAGGCGATCGACGCGGGAGCGCACTGCATCCGGCTCAACCCGGGCAACATCGGCGGTCGCGAGAAAGTTGCCGAAGTGGCGGTCAAGGCGACCGCGGCCGGGGTGCCGATGCGAATCGGAGTCAACTCCGGGTCCTTGCCCAAACACCTGCACGAGCTGGAGCGCGAGGCGCCGGTCGAGGCCCTGGTCGCGGCCGCGGTCGAGTTCGTCGAGCTGATGGAGGGCCTCGAGTTCGAGAACTTCAAGGTTTCGATCAAGTCGACGAACGTGCCGAACACGATCGCCGCCAACCGTCTGCTCGCGGAAAAGATCCCCTATCCGCTTCATCTGGGAATCACCGAGGCGGGGACCAAATGGTCGGGCTCGCTGAAGTCCTCCGTCGGCCTCGGAACGCTGCTCGCCGACGGGATCGGCGACACGATCCGGATCAGCCTCTCGACCTTCCATGCCGAGGAAGAGGTCAAGGTCGCCTGGGAAATCCTCAAGGCCCTGCAGTTGCGCGAGCGCGGCCCGGTGCTGATCGCCTGCCCGACCTGCGGCCGCCTTCAGTTCGACATGGACTCGGTCGTCGCCGAGATCGAGCAGAGACTCGAGGCCTACGCCGAGCCGATTGAGGTCGCCGTCCTTGGCTGCGCGGTGAATGGGATCGGCGAAGCCAGCCACGCCGACTTCGGCATCGCCGGCGCCAAGAACGAAGGGTTGATCTTCGCCGGCGGCAGACCCCTGCGCAAGGTGCCGCAGGAGAAGCTGGTCGACACGCTCTTCGAAGAGATCGACAAGTCACTGGATCGCGGCGGCGAGGTCGAGTTCGACGAAGTCGAGTCGCGTGAAGGCGCCGAGTGGGTGGCCAGAATCGAGGCGGATAACGCCGGCGATCTGACCCCGGAGAAGATTGCGCAGATGGAGCATGAGGCGGCCCAGCAGGGTGAGTCGGACCGTGTTTTGCTCGACGAAGAAGCGTCGCCCACGGCGGGCCGCCGCTTCACCCGCGCCTGACGACACTAGACTCGCCGCCGTGACGCGACTCACGGAGACATTGCTGCCGACTACACGGGAGGCACCGGCCGACGCCGAAGCCCTTTCGCACAAGTTGATGGTGCGGGCTGGATTGATCCGACAGCTGGGGGCGGGCCTGTGGACGTATCTGCCGGCCGGGTGGCGGGCGCACCGCAAGGTGGAGCAGATCATTCGCGAGGAGATGGAGGCGATCGGGTGCGAGGAGATGTCGATGCCCGTGCTCCAGCCGGCCGAGCCCTGGCAGAAGACGGGGCGGATCGAGATCGAGGAAATGTTCAAGCTGGAGGATCGCAAGGGCTCGCCGCTGGTCCTGGCGATGACCCATGAGGAGTGCATCACCCAGCACATCGCTCGCGAGGTTCGCTCCTACCGCGATCTGCCGCTGATGCTCTTTCAGATCCAGACGAAGGAGCGCGATGAGCCGCGCCCCCGCGCCGGCGTATTGCGAACGCGCGAATTTGCGATGAAGGACGCCTATTCCTTTGACCGCGACGAAGAGGGGCTGGCGCGCTCCTACGAGCGACAGGTCGGCGCCTACGAAAAGATCTTCAACCGCTGTGGGCTGCGCTGGCACCGAGTCGAGTCCGACGTGGGGATGATGGGCGGGTCCGGCGCCGACGAGTACATGGCCCCCTGTGCCGCCGGTGAGGACGAGGTCGCGCTTGCCCCCGACTTCGCCGCCAACGTCGAGGTGACCGACCTACGCGCCGGCGACCCCGGCCCCAACGGCGGCACGGTCGAGGTCGTGCCGGCGATTGAGATCGGCAACATCTTCAAGCTCGGCACCCGGTACTCGGAGGCGCTTGGCGCCACCTTCCTCGACGACAAGGGAACGGAGCGGCCGATCGTGATGGGCAGTTACGGAATTGGCCCCGCTCGCGTCGTTGCTGCCGCAATCGAGCAGGGCGCCGATGAGCGCGGCATCGTCTGGCCGAAGGCGCTCGCACCGTGGCAGGTCCACATCGTCTCCCTGGCCAAGGCGGGGGAGCCGGAGAGGGAAGCCGCCGACGCGCTCTACGGCGCCCTTCGGGAGAAGCTCGGCGGAGAGGTTCTCTATGACGACCGAGACGCCGGGGCGGGGGAGAAGCTGACCGACGCCGAGTTACTGGGCTGCCCGCTGCGCCTGGTGGTGGGGCGCCGCGGCCTCGCCGATGGTGTCGTCGAGGCGAGTGAGCGCGCCTCCGGCGTCGGAGCATCGCCTGCCGGTCGAAGACGCCGCGGAGCAGGCACTGGCCCTCCTGCGGTCCTTGGATGGCTGACACCGCCCCCTTTGGACGCGGCCGTATACGCCGTCTCTTCGGCCTCGACCGCAGCGCTCCGCCGCCGCCGACAACTCGCAAAGGGGAGCCGCTCAATCCCTGGACGATTCCCAACTTCGTCGGCTTCGTCCGCCTGGCGGGGATTCCGGTCTTTCTCTGGCTCGCCTTTGACTCGGGAGACGGGCGTTCCGCCGCGGCGGCTGCCGTGTTCTGGCTGATCGCCGCGGGCGACTACGTCGACGGCTTCCTCGCCCGCGTCACCGGCCAATACAGCCGCCTTGGGGCACTGATGGACCCGCTTGTCGACCGGCTGACGATTCTCTCCGGCGCTGTCGTCTGCTGGCACTTCGAGCTGCTGCCGCGATGGGCGTTGGCGCTGCTCGCCGCCCGTGAGGTAGCGATGCTCTTCCTCGCCCAGTACGGGCTGCGTCACGGCGTCGACATCGAGGTCAACTGGCCTGGGCGGATCTCGGTCTTCCCAATCATGGGGGGGATCTTTTTCGCGATGGTCTTCGCCGGCTGGGTTCCGACCGCGCTGCTGCTCGTCGGTTTGGCTTTGGCAATTCTCGCCACGGTTCTCTATGCCCAGACCGGGTTGCGCGCCGTGCGCACGGCGCAAGCGACGGCCCATTCTCAATAAACCTTCAACCTTCAGTTGAACCTTTGCCCTTCGCCGACCTATAATCGTTCGTAGTGCCAAACGGAGGCGGGAGCCTCACGATCAAGGAGCACGATGGAGGACACCTTTCCCGATCTGGGTTCCCTCAGCGACAGAGAGCTGAAGCAGTTGATCGAAGACCTGACCGCCGAGGAGAACGAAATCTCCTACAAGCGGCGCGTCCTGCACGGAAAAATCGACATCCTTCGGGCCGAGCTGGTCAACAGGTTGCGCCAAAAGCGGGAGAGCGGTGCGTCGCTGATCTCCGGCGATGACGTGCAGCAGTTGACAGAGATCCTCGCCGGCAAGGCGCAGGGATCGCCGGAGGACGAGCCGGCCGCCTGAGCGCGCCGGCCGGGGGGAGGTAGCGATGGCGGTCCACTGCCCCGAATGCGGGTTCGTTAACCCCGAGGGCGCGAACTATTGCCAGAAGTGCGGTGCCTACCTTGGGCGCCCGGAAGGCAGTGAAGATCCGACCACGATGACCTACCGGGTCGATGACACCGGCGACATGCAGCCGGTCGACATCGACGAGGTCGTCGCCGAGGCCGGCGCCGCGCTCGTCATCCGCTCCGGGGGCGGTCGCGCGGGGGAGAGCTTCACCATCGACGATGACCGGGTCAGCATTGGCCGCAGTCCCGACGCCGGCGTCTTTCTCGACGATGTCACCGTCTCCCGCAACCACGCGCTGCTGGTGCGCCGTCGCGACGGTCTCTACATCGACGACCTCGGTTCGCTCAACGGCACGTATGTAAATCGACGTCGAATCGAATCTCACAAGCTGGCTGACGGCGACGAGATCCAGGTCGGCAAGTACAAGCTCAGCTACTTGGAGAAGTAGAGATGGCCACTTCCGAAACCCATGTGCGCCAGCGCGATTCACGGCCGCGCAAGGCGCTTACGATCGGCGCCGTTTGCAAGATCCTGCAGAGCGAGTTCGACGACGTCTCAATTTCCAAGATTCGCTATCTCGAGGACCAGAAGCTGCTCTCCCCTCGAAGGACCTCGGGCGGCTATCGCCTCTACAGCCAGTCGGACGTCGAGCGGCTGCGAACGATCCTGCGGCTGCAGCGAGACGAGTTCTTGCCGCTGCGGGTGATCCGCCAAGAACTGGCGGCGGGCGGAGACATTGACCTCGGGGGTGCCGGCGGGGGCGCAGAAAAGCGTGGCGGCGGCGCGGTGCGGCGAGCGATTCTCGTCAACACCTCGAGCGCCTACCTGACTCTCGACGAGGTGATCGAGGAGACCGGCGCCCGCCAGGAGCTGATTTCCGAGCTGGAGAACTTCGGAATCGTTCAACCCGAGAGACGAGACGGTAAGACCGTCTACGACGAGACCGACCGCGAGATCATTCGTTCGGCCAACGAGCTTTCCCGCGTCGGCGTCGGCGCCCGCAACCTGCGTGTCTTCCGCTCCTCCGCCGATCGCGAAGCCAATCTGTTGGAAGCGCTGTTGGGGCCGTCCCTGCGCTCGCGCAACCCCGAGCGTCGCAAGGAGGCTCTGGAAAGCCTGGAAAGCCTGGCGGCGACCGTCAGCCACCTCAAGCACCTGCTCTTGATCAGGGATCTTCGCCGCCTCGCCGGCGACTGACGGCGCCGGTGCCTCGGGCGACCCGCCGCCGTACGATCGCCGCGCCTCCAAGCGAGGTCTGGGCGCTCGTCTCCGACCCCTACAGCCTCCCTCGCTGGTGGCCACGGACGGGGCGGGTGGAGAACGTCGACAACAAGAGCGGCGGAAAGCGCAGCCAGTGGACGAAGGTTCTCGAGACCGCGGAGGGGCGGGGAGTACGCGCCGATTTCCGTTGTACGGGCTCGACCGAGGGAGAACGGTACGCCTGGGAGCAACAGCTGGCCGGGACTCCCTTCGAGCGCCACCTGCGCGCTTCCGAAATAGAGATCAAGCTTGGCCCCGAAGGAGACGGGACGGGAGTGACAATCTTCGCCAAGCAGACCCTGAAAGGACTCTCCCGCCTCGGCTCCCCATTGATGGGCAAAGGCCAGGGCCGAATCCTCGACGAGGCTCTCGACAACCTCGAGCGAGTCTTGACGTGAGGCGATCAGTGACCGCTCCCAGCATTTACCCCACTGGGGTGGGGGAAAGGTTGGGAGCGAGCTAGAAATGGAACCGCGACGCGACTCGAAGTGGTGGGGATGGGGCGATCCCTCGGTTGAGCCCAGCCTGGACGCGGAGGCGCTGGGAACCCTGCGCGAGTACATCGGCGAGCTGGAGCCCACAACCCGAACGGTCGCCTCACCCGCTGACTTTTCCTTACCTGCCGCTATGCCGCTCCCTCAACCAATCATCGAAGCGGTCGGCGAGGAGAACGTTTACACCACCACCGAAGATCGCCTGCGCCACGCGACCGGCTGCGGCTACGCCGACCTCGCCCGCTTGCGCAGCGGCCAACTGGAAGACGCCCCCGATGCCGTCGTCCTTCCCGCCGACGCCGAGCAGGTGAAACGCGCTATCCACCTATGCGGGGAACAAGGCGTTGCAGTGGTCCCCTATGGCGGCGGCACAAGCGTGGTCGGGGGGGTCGAGCCGCTGCGCGGCGGACATGAGCGGCTGGTCAGCCTCGACCTCAGTCGCCTCCGCGCCGTCGAAGTCGATGAGCGCTCTCTCACCGCTCGCCTCGGCGCCGGGTTGCGCGGCCCCGAGGCGGAGGCGGCGCTGGGGGCTCGCGGCGTCACCCTCGGCCACTACCCGCAGTCCTTTGAGTACGCGACGGTCGGCGGCTTCGCCGCCACCCGATCCGCCGGCCAAGCTTCTAGCGGCTACGGCCGCTTCGACGCCCTGGTCAGCTCAGTCCGGTTGATTGCCCCCGCCGGCGACATGCGCACCCTGGAGACTCCGCACACCGCCGCGGGCCCGGCGTTGCGCGAGCTGATCATCGGCTCCGAAGGCACCCTGGGGGTTATCCCCGAGGTGACGGTCCGGGTTCGCCCGGTTCCGAAGGTCCGCCGCTACGAAGCCTGGATCGCCGAGAGTTTCGAAGCCGGCGCCGAGATCGTCCGCAGCCTCGCCCAGGGCCCTGGCTTGCCCGACGTAATTCGCATCTCCGACGAGGAGGAGACACGAGTCTCACTGGCGCTCTCGGGCCCGCGCGGGCTCGCACGTTCGCTCTTCGGCGGCTATCTCGGTCTACGAGGAAGGCGCGACGGCTGTCTCGTTGTGATCGGCCACGAGGGCGATGAGGAGTCAGTCGCTCGTCGGCGGGCGCTCACTGTGCGGACGCTGCGAGCCGGAGGCGCCGCCTACATCGGGCAATCGGCGGGGCGCTCTTGGGAGCACGGCCGCTTTCAAGGTCCCTACCTGCGGGATGCGTTGATGGACATGGGCGCCATGGTCGAGACCGTGGAGACCTCCCACATCTGGTCACACCTGAGCCGGCTGCATACGGCAGTGGGGGATGCGATCCGCGGCTCTCTCGAAGCCCAGGGCACCCCGGGCCTCGTCTTCTGCCACCTCTCCCACGCCTATGCCGACGGCGCTTCCCTCTACTTCACGTTCATCTCTCGCTCGCGCCAAGGCGCGGAGGTGGATCAGTGGCGGGCGGTAAAGCGCGCCGCCTCAGAGGCGATTGTCGCCGCTGGGGGCACGATCACCCACCACCACGCGGTCGGCCGCGATCACGCTCCATACATGGAGGCCGAAATCGGGCGAACGGGAATCGAGGTACTGCAAAGCGCGAAGGAGCGGCTCGACCCGACGGGTGTGATGAACCCCGGGAAGCTGCTGCCCTAGCCGCCGTTCGCTTGCGCCTTTGCTCTCGCTCCGGCTTCGACCAGGCGGCCGGTGATCTCGCCACGGAGGACGCTCTCGCCGGTGTAGTCGGGAAGGCGTTGATCTCTCTTCGCCGCTGCTACTTCGGCGTTGTAGGCGGCGGTTGAGGTGAGCGAGACATCGATCTGATCGAAGCCACCGCCGGCGACGTAGCTCAGAACCTCAGTTGGGAGCGGGAATTGGGCGTTGATGCCGCCGGAATCGGAGACTCTCACCGCGCCGACCCGGAGCGCGATTCTCGGAGAGTGGTAGAGCCAGACGGCGTAGAGCTCACCCGACGGAGAGGGCGTGAGTCCCTCAGCCTGAACCTGCAGCACAGCGGTCTTGCGAACTTTTCCGAAAAGGGCTTCGCCGCTTGCGTCGCCACCGTTCGGCGGCGAAAGGATTGCCTGGGTTGTTCCACTGGTATCGGCGGTAGTCGTCGACGTATCGGCGGTTGTCGAGGTCGACGCGTCATTCCCGTCATCGCCTCCACTTCCGCCGAAGACACCGGCGACCAACGCGAAGATAAGAATGATGGCGAGGGTAGCCGCCGCGCCGGCGACGATCCGCATTCGCCCATCGGTCGGAAGCGACACCTTCGGTGGCTTCCTTCTGGCGGCGGGCGCCGGTGGTGGGGGAGTGGCCTTGGGAGTGACAACCGGCTTTTCCGCGACGGGAGCGGGCGCCTTCGGAGCGGCGACGGGCTCGGCTTTCGCCGGTTCCGGCGCGGGAGCGATCGCCTCGTCGCTGTCGATCTCCTCCAGTGCCTCTTGAACTCTCGCGCGAACCTCGTCGACGCTAAGGCCCATCAGGGAGGCGAGGTCGTCGTATCCCTGCTCGCGCTGGGCGAGCAGTCGAAGCATCGCCTTCTGGTCGTCGCTCAATGCCACGGGCCGGAAGCCTACGTCACGCGGATAAATGGAATGTGGGTGCTCCGGTTAAGGTGCTCGCGATGGCAGACGACCCCCGCGGGCTCCTTTCCCATTTCGACGCGCTCGTCGGCACCGAGTGGCTCGATGACAATCCCGACAGCGCCCGAGTTCGCGTCCAAATGCGCGACGAGCTGCGCCAACCGTTCGGCCTCCTGCACGGGGGCGTGTTGTCCACCCTGGTCGAAAGCGTCTGCTCACGCGCCACGGCTCTCGCCGTCATGGACGACGGGATGGTGGCGATCGGCCAATCGATCAGCGTTAGCTTCATCCGCCCGGTCACCGAAGGTCATGCTGAGGTCCACGCGAGAGCCCGCCACCGCGGCCGCACGACCTGGGTCTGGGACGCCGAAGTTCGCGATGCGGAGGAACGGCTCTGCGCGCTTGCGCAAATGACCATCGCCATCAGGCCCGCGCCGGAGGGGCCTAGCCGCTGAAGCGATTGGTGATAGGCAGGCGCCGGTCGCGACCGAACGCCTTTGGGGTGATGCGAATCCCCGGCGCCGCCTGACGGCGCTTGTACTCGGAGCGGTCGACCATGCCGATCGTCTCGTCGACGACATCCGCGGGCATCCCCGCGGCGATCATCTCCTCACGGCCCTGATCGCGCTCGACGTATGCCTCAAGGATCCGATCGAGCAGGTCGTAGGGGGGGAGCGAGTCCTCGTCGAGTTGATCGGGGCGCAGCTCCGCCGACGGCGGCCGCTCCAGAACCGACGCGGGGATGAGATCGCGGCCGGCCTCCGCGTTGCGGTGGCGGGTCAACTCGTAGACCAGGGTCTTCGGCACGTCCTTGATCACGGCGAAGCCACCGGCCATATCGCCGTAGAGGGTGGCGTAGCCGACCGACATCTCGCTCTTGTTGCCGGTGGTCAGCACCAGCCAGCCGTGACGGTTTGAGAGGGCCATCATCAGGTTGCCTCGAATCCGAGCCTGGATGTTCTCCGCGGTGAGATCGGCCGGCGAGGGTCGCGCCGGGTCGTGGGGGAGCGGTCCGGCCATGGCTCCTGCGCCCTTCCCCTCGAAGAACTCGGCCAGGGACGATTGGTAGGCCGACATCTCCGACTCGATCGGAATTTCCATTGCCTCGCAACCGAGGTTGGCGGCGATAGTCCTCGCGTCCGCCTGTGTTTCAACGCTGGAATGAGGCGAGGGCATCACCACACAGCTGACGTTTTCCGGCCCGACCGCATCGGCGGCGAGCAGCGCCACCAGGGCGGAGTCGATTCCGCCCGAGAGGGCCAAGCCGACGTGGCGGAAACCGTTCTTGGCAACGTAGTCGCGCAGGCCGAGGACAAGAGCGCCGTAGACCTCTGCCAGATCCGGCAGTGGATCGGCGATTCGGCCCGGCGCCCCCGAGAGATCGAAGACCAACAACTCCTCTTCGAACTGGGAGGCGCGGGCAGTCACCTCGCCGGTCGCGTCGACCGCGAAGCTCTGCCCGTCGAAGACCAGCTCATCCTGGCCGCCGACCAGGTTGCAGAAGGCGAAGTGGGCGCCGTAGGAACTCGCGCGCGCCGCAAACATCTCCTCGCGCTCCCTTCCCTTGCCGCGGTGATACGGCGAGCCCGAAGGATTCGCGATCAGCTTGGCGCCCGCCGCCACCTCGCTCGCGGCCGGCGGTCCCTCCGACCAGACGTCTTCGCAGATGGTCAGGCCCACCTTCGCACCCGCAACCTCGATCGTTTTCCCCTCCTCACCGGGGATGAAGTAACGCTGCTCGTCGAAGACGGCGTAGTTGGGGAGGCGGTTCTTGCGGTAGATCGCCTTGATCTCTCCGTCGGCGAGGGCAGCCAGCGAGTTATGGGCGCGGCGAGGGTCTCCGGCTCCGGCCGCCGGCTCGGCGAAGCCGACCAGAGCCACGGTCCCGCTGACCTCTCTGGCGATCTCCTCGATCGCGCGCCGGTTCGCCTCGACAAAGTGACGCTTGAGGTAGAGGTCCTCGGCCGGATATCCGGGGAGGCAGAGCTCGGGGAAGATCGTCAGCTCGGCTCTTTCGTCGCGGGCACGGCCGATCCACTCGGCGATCTTGGCGGCGTTGCCGTCGATGTCGCCGACGGTGGGGTCGATCTGGGCGAGAGCTACACGCATCGCGTCGAAGTATCGCCGTCGAGGGCGTTTGGGCGGGCCGAGGCGGTCTGTAGCCTGCTCAGCGTGCGAGCGCGACGCCTACTCCTTGGTGCCTCGCTTGCAACCTTGATTTTGATCGCGAGCGTCCCGGCTGCCTCTTCAGCAGCCGGAAAGCCATTCAGGGCACCTCTCGCGCGCCCGACGGATCACTCGGCTCGACCCACCGACCGCCACGATCCCAACCGCAACTCCTACGCCGTGCCTGAGGCGCCGATGTCACCCGCTTGCACTCGCAATTTCTGCGTCCACTGGGTGGCGGTGGGAATCGATGCGCCGAGCTTGGCCGACGCCAACGGCTCCGCCGATGAGGACGGCGTTCCCGACTACGTAGAGAGAGTGCAGCGCATCGCCGAGCGTGTCTACTCGATCGAGAACGGCAAGCTCGGCTGGCGGGACCCGAAGTCCGACGGACACATAGGGGGGCGCAACGGCAAGACGGACATTTACCTGACCCAGATCGGCAGGGCGCTGTTTGGCTATGCCGCTCCCGACCGCAACCAGGCTGCGCGCGGGAAATTGCCGCGGCGCCTCTACGGCTACCTCGTTCTCGACAACGACTACAGCACGTTCGATTTCCCGGGCACCAAGCCCCAGGAAGCGCTCGAGGTGACCTTGGCCCATGAGTACAACCACATCCTCCAGTTCGGCTACGACGCCTACCAGGACGCGTGGTTTGCCGAGTCGAGCGCGGTTTGGATGGAGGACCAGGTCTTCAATGGCATCAACGACTACCTGCGCTACGTACGGCGTTGGGTCCATCGCTACGAGACCCCGCTGACCGCAAATTCGATCAAGGAATACGGCTCCGCCGTCTGGAATCAGTGGCTGGTGCACCGCTACGGGCAGGCGATCGTGCGCAAGGCCTGGGCACGGGCGATTCACGTCCGGCCGGGGGGCTTCTCCGTCGCCGCCTACGACGGGGCAATTCGCACCGCGAGCAAATCTGATTTCAGCCTTGACTTCGCTCGCTTCTCACGCGATACCGCCGAGTGGCGAACCAGCAAGATCTTTCGCGAGGGACCGTCCTTCCCCAATGTTTCGCGACAAGGCTCCCTTCCCACGACCGGCCGGACCCTCGTCCGCTCGCTTAACCACACCACGTTCCAAATGCTTCGGGTCAGGGCGCGCGGTGGGCGCGCGGTGGTGGTCAACGTTACGGCGCCGGGCGGGACCGCCGCGGGCCTGGCGCTAGTCGGCCGGATCGGCACCGAGCGGGGCGGCAAGGTCATTTCTCGCCTGCGCTTTAAGCGCGACGGAGGGCGCATGGCGGTGCGGTTACCTCGCCCCGGTCGCTTCGACCGAATCACCGCGGTACTGGTCAACGCCGATGCCACCGCGACGGGCTTCAGTGCTCGGCGGATCGACTGGAACTACTTGACCGACACGGCGCCGTTCGAGGTGCGGGCGCGCGTCGTGCGCTGAGCCTTTTTCTTGGGGTCGCCCGTCGGCGTCGATGCGACGATCTCCCGCACCGCCCCTTCGAGGTCTAGGCCAAAGCTGTCGAGGTCCGCCATCGCGTCGTAATCGCCGACCAGACCGAAGTTGACCTGTCCGTTGTAAGACATGATCCCGACGCAGAGGGCCTGGCGACGGGCCAGCGGCACCATCGGGAAGATCGCCTCCATCTTGCGGCCCAGCACGTAGAGCGGGAACTGAGGCCCGGGGACATTGGTGACGACCAAGTTGAAGAAACGCTGGGCCGGTTGCAGGCGAGCCGCTTGAGCGGCAATCGTCGGCGGCGCGAAGTCGGTGACGCGAGTGAGGATCTCGGCGCCGACCGCTTGACCGGAGCCCTTTAGGTCTCCCATTGCCGTGGTGACCAAACGCAGCCGCTCGACCGGGTCCTCGCAGCCCACCGGCAGCGGCGCCATCATCGCCGCGATCCGGTTGCCGAGCGCACCGCGCTCCTCTTCGGCGCGGACGCTGACCGGCACCATCGCCCGCATCTCCAAGCCCTCGGTGTCGTGGCCGCGGGCGCGCAGGTAGTTGCCGAGCGCACCGGCGACCACCGAGAGGACGACGTCGTTGACGGTGCCGCCGTGCTCGTCCTTGACCCGCTTCAAGGCGCCGAGGTCGGCGCGGGCAAAGGCAATGCGACGGTGGGGACCGATCTCAACGTTGAAGGGCGTGCTTGGGGCGGAGAGGCCGGCCCCGATCATCTCTCCGGTCGCGGTGAGGCCGCGCAGGACCTGACGTGGACCGCGCAGCGCAGCCCGGAAGCCGCGCGCTACCTCTCGCGGGCTGGTCGCGCGCTCACGCAGAGCCTCTCCCAGCAATTGCAGGTCGGTCGGCTCGGGGCGGGGGGCCCACTGCGGGGGCCGCGCGGGTGGGTTTTCCGGTTCCCGTTCGAGGTCGAAAAGGACGGTGGTTATGTCAACCCCGGAGATGCCGTCGACCAGGGCGTGGTGACTCTTGCCGACCACCGCGAAGCGGTCGCCGTCGAGTCCCTCAACCAGCCAAAGCTCCCAGAGCGGCTTGCTGCGATCGAGTTGCTGGGAGAAGATCCGCGCCGCGAGGTTGCGCAGCTGCTCTTCGGACCCGGGGGCCGGCAGCGCGGTTTGCCGCACGTGGTACTCGAGGTTGAGGTGGGGGTCGTCTACCCAGACCGGGCGGCCCTGGCTGAAGGGGACGAAGCGCAGCTTCTGGCGAAAGCGGGGGACCAGGTGCAGGCGCGACGCGATGTGGTCTCGGAACTCTTGATGGCTCGGCGTCGGCCCCTCGAAGATGATCGTCGAGGCGACGTGCATGTGGGCCCCCGCCCGCTCCATATGGAGGAACGAAGAGTCGAGCCCGCTGAGCCGATCTTCACTCATGCGGTCATCTTCGCATGAGGAGTCGTCTCAGCCAACGCCGAGCTGCATTTGAGGGTCCGACTCGACGGCCTCATCTCGGGAGAAGCCTGCGACGCGGACTCCGAGCAATCGCACCGGGCGCGGGGGAGAGTAGGCCCGCAACAAGTCAAGGGCGACCGGGGTGACGATCGCCGGGGCGTTGGTCGGGTGCTCGACCGTATGAGCGCGGGTCACGGTGGTCCAATCGTCGAGGCGGACCTTGATCCCGATCGTGCGGCCTTCCAGCTCGCGGGAGCGCAGCCGTTTGCAGAGTTCTTCGGCGAGGGAGGTCAGAGAGGCGGCAAGCTCGGCGTGGTCTCGCACGTCGACGTCGAAGGTCGTCTCCGCCGACTGCGACTTGGCCTCACGAAGAACGGTGAGCGGGGTGTCGTCTTCGAAGCGAGCGCGAGCTTGGAGCCAGCGGCCCATCCGAGGGCCGAAAGAATCAATCAGTCGCGCCGTGTCTGCGGCGCGCAACGCCGTCAGGGTGCGGATGTCCATGTTCTGCAGCTTGATCACCGTCTTTGGCCCGATTCCGGGAACGAGTCCGGGGGGGTCCTCCGCAAAGCGCTCCAGCGCCCGCTCCCGCGAGAGCACGACCAGCCCGGCCGGCTTGCCCAACTCGCTTGTGATCTTCGCCAGCAAACGGTTCTCTGAAATCCCGACCGAGCAGGTCAGCCCGGTCTCCTCGCGAATCTCCGCCGCGATCCGCCTCATCGTCGCCTTCGGCGAGAACAGTCCGGTCAGCTCGATGTAGGCCTCGTCCAACCCCACGACTTCGACCGTCTCCGCATTACGCCTCAAGATCTCCATCACCCGCCGAGATGCCTCCCGGTAGGCGTTGAAATCCGGCTGAATGAAAACGGCGTCGGGCAGTCTGCGCCGCGCGATCGCCGCCGGCATCGCCGAATGAACTCCGCCAAGTCTCCGGGCCTCATAACTCGCGGTGGTCACCACGGCCCGCGGCCCGGACCCGCAGACCACAACCGGCTTCCCCCGCAACTCAGGCCGCCGCCGCAACTCAACCGACGCGTAGAACGCGTCCATGTCGAGGTGAGCAACGGTGCGACCGGTCATAGGACCGATGGTAGGCAACGACCTAGACTTCAAAACGTGGCTTCACCCGAGGCGAAGAATCTAGAGGCGATCTCCAAGGCGATCGATCAGCACAACTCGAACTGCCCGTTCCCGGCGGCCGAGGTGCGGATGAACCCGTTTGAGGTCGAGCGCTTGGGCTGGGATCACATTCGCGGACTGCCGGTGGTGCCGGACCCGGAGATCGGGACTGGCCGCTTTCGGATCGTCTGTTCTCGTGATCTCGAAGACGAGCGGCTGGAAGAAGTCGAGGCGGTCGGCCGCGAGCTTCAGACCGTTGCGCCCGCCGAGAACTAGACCGAGTTCAAGAAGTCGAGCCCCATGCCATTGAGCCAGTTCTGGGCTTCGATGTTGAGGCGGAACAGCTCGCCGGTCCAGATCAAGATTCCCATCGCGATCAGAATCACGCCGCCGGTGGCGATGATCGCCTGATAGTGGCGTTTGACCACATCGAAGGCGGTGGTCATACGAGAAAAGGCGAGAGCGGTGAGCAGAAAGGGGATCGCCAAGCCGGCTGAGTAGACCGCGAGGAGGAAGGCGCCGCGCGCGGCGGAGTCCGACAGGGAGGCGGCGGCGAGGATCGCCCCCAGCGTGGGGCTGCTACATGGAGTCCAGGCGATCGCGAAAGCGGCGCCGGCGACTATCGGGCCTCCCGTGCCGGCGCGCTCCATCAAAGCATCGACATGCCATTCGCGGTTGAGGCGGGTGGCGAATAGCGAGGCGATGAAGAGCACGCCCATAAAGACGATCAAGGCGCCCGAGATCTTGATCAAGAGGTCCTTGTGATTCTGGAGGGTCGAACCGAGCCCGGTCGCGGTCAGCCCGAGCAGGATGAAGATGGTCGAAAAGCTGGCGACGAAAAGAAGGCTTGGGCCGAGGACTCGGCGCCAGTCCGCGTTCTCCAGCTGGCTGGCGGAGACCCCGGTCACGGCCGAGAGGTAACCCGGCACAAGGGGCAAGACGCAGGGGGAGAGGAAGGAGACAATCCCCGCCGCGAGCGCGGCAAAAATGCCGACCCCGGTCGGGTTCGTGCTGAGCGCGGCGTCGATCACGACCCTCCAGGCTACTTGCGCCGGATCGCGGGGGAAGGGAAGATGACCGACCCAGTCGAGAAGAGGAGATCAAGCCGAGTGACCGAGCTGACCGAAATGCAGGCGGAGCTGTGCGAGACGAGCGAGACCGATTTCTCGGACCTCAGCGCCCTGTTTATCAACTGCACGCTGAAGCGCAGCCCGGAGGTTTCAAACACCCAGGGGTTGATGGACATCTCGATGGAGATCATGCGTCGCAACGGGGTCTCGGTCGAGGGCATTCGCGCGATCGACCACGAGATCGCCACGGGCGTCTGGCCGGATATGACCGAGCACGGCTGGAAGGAGGATGAGTGGCCTGCGATCTTCGAGAAGGTGATGGGGGCCGACATCCTGGTTCTGGGCATGCCGATCTGGCTGGGGGAAAAGTCGTCGGTCGCGACCAAGGTGATCGAGCGCCTCTACGGCAACTCCCACCTGCTCAACGAGGCCGGGCAATACGCGTATTACGGACGGGTCGGGGGCTGTCTGGTGACCGGCAACGAGGACGGGGTTAAGCACTGCGCGATGAACACCCTCTACTCGCTCCAGCACCTCGGATACGTGATCCCGCCGCAGGCCGACGCGGGTTGGATCGGTGAGGCCGGCCCCGGGCCGTCCTACCTCGACGAGGGCTCGGGCGGGCCGGAGAACGACTTCACCAACCGCAACACGACCTTTGCCACCTGGAACATGCTCCACCTGGCGCGGATGCTCAAGGACGCGGGGGCGATACCCGCCCACGGAAATCAACGCACCGCCTGGGACGCGGGCTGTCGCTCCGACTTTCCCAATCCCGAGCACCGCTGAGCTCGCACATATCGTCGCCTCGCAATGAGGCGGACATTGCGCTACGCACGCCACGGAGGCGCTGGCGCGGCGAGACCACGTCGGCTGCCTTGGCTATTTCCCTGTGGGGCTGGGGCGGATCACGATCACGTCGCCCGGCGCTCTCTCCAGCAGCCAAGCGACATCGTCGGAAGCGAACCCCTCGCTGCGCGAGGTCGCGGCCGGCACCACGACCTGGTTGTAGCGCTCCCCCTCCAGCAACCGGCGCAGAGCGTGGCGCGCCGTCCTGCCGGTCTCGATCCGCGAGTCGACCGTGATCCCTCGTTCGGCCGCGCGTCGCTCGACGGCCTCAAGCAGAGGCATCGCGGCCTCACAACGAGCCGGCAGAGGACTGTCGAGCGGCAGGTTCCAATCGACCTCGGCCACATAGGCCGGAACGAGCGTGGCGCCTTCCGCGCGCGCCAAGCGCAAGGCGGCATCGAGGGTGCGCTCTGAGATCGCGTCGCCAAGAAACGGGAAGAGGACGCGACTAGCGCTCATCGCCGCTCCCCTCGTCGCGGAGGGCGCGATCGGCGACGATTCGCACGTCGACCCCCGGCAGCAATCTCACGATGCGCAGTTGGGGAGCGGCTCACGCAGGCGAGCGAGACCTCGACGCGGGCCCGCCTGGCCGATCAGCACGTAGGTGGCGCCGCGCTCGCGAGCGACCCGGGCAACCGTCGCCGCCAGGTCATCGTGGCTCTCGACCAGCAGCTGCGCGCCGAGAACCGAGGCGAGCTTTCGCAGCGCGCGCAGTTGGTGGCGCCTCCTCTTCGCTCAGCTCGCCGACGCTGCACGTAAAGCAGATCGAGCGGAGCTCCCAGCCGCTGGGCCGAGCGCCACGCGCGGCGGACGAGGCGCTGAGAGCTGGGTCGTGGAGTGATCAGCGCCAGGAGGTGCTCACCGATCGCCTGCGGCACTGCCGTGGCGGAAAGTCGCTCCTCGCGCGTGCCAAGCGGCTCCTCGACGACCAGCCGTCTCGCCTCCACCTGCTGGGCCACCTGGCGCAGGGCCACTTCGCGCAGCGCCAACAGGTTCTCGACCGTGAAGAAGTTGTTCAGCGCGGCCTCGATGCTCTCGCCCGGGTAGATCTTCCCCGCCTGGAGGCGGGCGATCAGCGCCTCCGGGGTGAGGTCGATGAGCACGATCTCGTCCGCCTCTTCCAGCACCGCGTCGGGGATCGTCTCTCGCACCCGCGTCCCGGTCAGCTCGGTGACCTGGTCGTTGAGGGACTCCAGGTGCTGGACGTTGACGGTGGAGAAGACGTCGATCCCGGCCGCCAACACGTCGCGCACGTCCTCGTAGCGCTTCTGGTGCTCGAGTCCCGGCGCGTTGGAATGAGCCAGTTCGTCGATCAGCGCCAGCTCCGGTGCGCGACGCAAAAGCGCCGGCAGGTCCATCTCATCGAGCTTCACCTCTCGGTGCTCGACCTGACGCCTGGGGATCGTCTCCAACCCCTCCGCCAGGGCCGAGGTCTCCGAGCGCTTGTGCGGCTCCATGTAGCCGATCGCCACATCGCGCCCCGCCTCCTGCTCGGCGTGGCCCTCCTGCAGCATCCGGTAGGTCTTGCCGACCCCCGCGGCCATCCCGATGAAGACCTTTAGCTGTCCTGCTCCCATCTCATGCCCCAAATCCATTGTGGATCACGAGGTCGATCAGCTTGATCCCGACGAAGGGGACGATCAGCCCGCCGAGGCCGTAGATCAGCATGTTGCGGCGCAGCAGCGCCGTCGCGCCGATCGGCCGGTAGCGCACGCCGCGCAGGGCGAGAGGGACCAGCAGGGGGATGACCAGCGCGTTGAAGACGATCGCCGAGAGGATCGCCGAGAGCGGGGTGCCGAGCGACATGATGTTGAGCGCGTCCAGAGGCCCGCGCTCGCCCGGGTTGGCCGCGTAGGTGAAGGCGAAGATCGCCGGCAGGATCGCGAAGTACTTGGCGACGTCGTTGGCGATCGAAAACGTGGTCAGGGCGCCGCGGGTGATCAGGAGCTGCTTGCCGATCTCCACGACTTCGATCAGCTTCGTCGGATTGGAGTCGAGGTCGACCATGTTGCCGGCCTCGCGGGCGGCCTGGGTGCCGGTGTTCATCGCCACGCCGACGTCGGACTGGGCCAGCGCAGGCGCGTCATTGGTGCCGTCGCCGGCCATCGCCACCATGCGGCCCTCGGCCTGGTGGGAGCGGATCAGCTCCAGCTTCTGCTCCGGCGTCGCCTCGGGAAGGAAGTCGTCGACGCCGGACTCCTCGGCGATCTTGGCCGCGGTGAGACGGTTGTCGCCGGTCACCATCACGGTGCTGATCCCCATCCGTCGCAGTTCGTCGAAGCGAGCCCGCATCCCCTCCTTGACGATGTCCTTCAGGTAGACGACGCCGAGCACGTGGTTGTCGCGGCAGACGGCGAGCGGGGTGCCTCCCTCGCGCCCGACCAGGTCGAGCTGCTCCCGCAACTCGGCGGGCGGGCGGCCGCCCTGTTCGTTGACGAAGGCGACGATCGCGTCGCCGGCGCCCTTGCGGTAGCGGTTGCCGTCGACGTCGACCCCGCTCATCCGCGTCTCCGCGGAGAAGGGGACGAAGTGGGCCTCGTGCGCCTCCAGCTCCCTTTCGCGGATCCCGTAGCGCTCCTTCGCCAGGACGACTATGGAGCGCCCCTCCGGGGTTTCGTCGGCGAGCGAGGCCAGCTGAGCGGCCCTCGCCAGCTCCTTCTCTTCGATTCCCGGCATCGGGATCAACAGCGTCGCCTCGCGGTTGCCGAGCGTGATCGTCCCGGTCTTGTCGAGCAGAAGCACATCGACGTCTCCCGAGGCCTCCACGGCCCGCCCCGAGAGGGCGAGGACGTTGTGGCGGACGAGGCGATCCATCCCCGCGATCCCGATCGCCGAGAGCAGGGCGCCAATCGTGGTCGGAATCAGCGCCACCAGCAGTGCGATCAGGGCAACGACCGAGACGCTGGTGCCGGAGAAGTCGGCGAAGGGGCGTAGGGAGGCGACGACCGCGACGAAGACGATGGTGAGCCCGGCCAGCAGGATGTTGAGGGCGATCTCATTCGGCGTCTTGCGCCGCTCGGCGCCCTCGACCAGGGCGATCATCTTGTCGAGGAAGCTCTGGCCCGGGTCCTGGGTGATCTCCACGACGATGCGGTCGGAGAGGACGCGAGTGCCGCCGGTGACGGCGCTGCGGTCGCCGCCGGACTCACGCACGACGGGCGCCGACTCGCCGGTGATCGCCGACTCGTCGACCGAGGCGATCCCCTCAATCACGGTGCCATCGCCGGGGATCGTCCCGCCCGCCTCGACCACGACCACCTCGCCACGCCGCAGCTCCGACGCCGGCACCTCGCCTCCGTCGCGAAGTCGGGCCACGGTCTCGGTGCGCATCGAGCGCAGCGCGTCGGCCTGGGCCTTGCCGCGGCCCTCGGCAATCGCCTCCGCGAAGTTGGCGAAGATCGCGGTGAGCCAAAGCCAAACAGCGATCGAAAAGGAGAACCAGGCGGGCGCGTCGCCGCCGCCAGGGGGGGTGCCGCCGAAGACCTGTGTCAGCCAAACGCCGGTGGTGGCGACGGCGCCGATCTCGACCACGAACATCACCGGGTTGCGGACCTGGTGGCGAGGGTCGAGCTTGGACAGCGAGTCGAGGATCGCCCGCAGCACGATCGCGCGATCGAACAGCGAATGGGGCTCGTTGCGAAGGGTCTCGTTGGTCATCGTGTCGGCGCTTCCGTGTCGAGTGCGAGGTTGAGTCGGAGGACGTTGACGCCGGGCTCGCCGAGGACGCCTAGGAAGCGCCCGTCGGTGTTCTCGGCGATCAAGTGGAGTACCCGGTCGAGCGGCTGCCGGCGGACCGCGGCGACGCGGCGAGCCTGGATGCGGGCATTGGCTTCGGAGATGTGGGGGTCGACCCCGGAGGCTGAGGTGGTGACCGCGTCGACCGGCACGTCGGCGCGGGTCAGGCGCGGGTTGTAGGGGCGCTCCAGCTTCAGGTAGGCATCGAGCCGCGCGGCGAAGAAGTCCGACAGCTCCCGGTCGTTGGGCCCGAGGTTGTTGAAGTGGGTGGCATTGGCGCTGTAGCCGGTGACCGAAGGCCGGCTCTGGAAGTAGCGCGGCGACCCCTTGAAGTCCTGCCCAATCAACTCAGAGCCGACGACTCTCCCATCGACCTCGATTCGGCTGCCGTCGGCGGCGTTCGGGAACAGCAGCTGGGAAACGCCGGTCATTACGAGCGGATAGGCGAGTCCGAGCAGCAGACTGAAGACGACTACCGCGACGACCGAGCGGACTGTGTCTCTGCGCAGCGGCATCAGAAGAGCTGGGTGGTGAGGGACTGGACGACCGGGCCGAGCAGCAGCGCCGGCACGAAGGTCAGGAGGGCGACGATCAGCACGGTCGCGACGAGGAGGACGACGAAAGTCGGGCTGTCGGTCCGCATCGTGCCGAGCCCGACCGGGGCGGGTTGCTTGGCGGCCAGCGAGCCGGCGACGGCGAGCGCCGCCAGCAGGGGAACGAAGCGGCCGATCAGCATCGAGACGCCGCCGAGCACTTCAGCGAAGGTGACTCCGGCGAAGCCGGCGAAAGCGGAGCCGTTGTTGTTGGCCTGCGAGGTGTAGGCGTAGAGGGTCTCCGAGAAGCCCTGGGGGAGAGGGTTGTAGATCGACGGCTCCCCGTACTTGGTCGCTACGGCGACCGCGGTGGCGAAGAGGGCGAGCAGGGGCACGACGAGAACGCCGACCAGCACCAGTTTCACCTCGTGCGCCTCGATCTTCTTGCCCAGGAACTCGGGCGTTCGCCCGACCATCAGCCCGGCCAAGAAGACGGCGAGCAGGACGAAGAGCAGCATTCCGTAGAGGCCCGAGCCGACACCGCCGAAGACCACTTCGCCGGTCATCATGTTGGCCAGGGGCACGGCGCCGCCGAGCCCGGTGTAGGAGTCGTGCGCCGAGTTGACCGAGCCGTTGGAGGCGGCTGTGGTGGCCGTCGCCCACAGGGTCGAATCGGCGATCCCGAAACGCTGCTCCTTGCCCTCCAGGTTGCCGCCGGTGGTGCCGTCGGCGGCCGCGGTTTCGATCCCGGCCGCGTGCTGGGCGGGGGAGCCGTTCCCCTCGGCGCCGTATGAGACGGCGATGCCGCCGACCAGCATCGCGATCATCGCCGCGTAGAGGGCCCAGCCCTGGCGGCGCCTGCCGACCATGCGGCCGAACTGGGCGGTCGCCGCGGCGGGGATCAGCAGAATGAAGATGCTCTCGACGAAGTTGGCGAAGCCGGTCGGGTTCTCGAAGGGGAAGGAGGAGTTGACGTTGAAGAAGCCGCCGCCGTTGGTGCCGAGCTGCTTGATCGCGATCTGTGAGGCGCCAGGCCCCAGCGCCAGGGTCTGGTCGAAGCCGGCAAGCGTCTTGAAGCCGTAGGAGCCGGCAAGCGACTGGATTGCCCCCTGGGAGACGAGGATGAGGGAGCCGAGGATCGAGAGCGGCAGCAGGATGTAGAGGACTGAGCGGGTCACGTCCTGCCAGAAGTTGCCCAGCTCCCCGGTGCCGCGTGAGGCGAAGCCACGAATCACCGCCGCCAGCACCGCCATCCCGACCGCGGCGGAAATGAAGTTCTGCACCGCCAGCCCGAACATCTGGCTGAAATAGGAGAGCGTCGTCTCGCCGCCGTAGAACTGCCAGTTCGTGTTGGTGACGAAGGAGATGGCGGTGTTGAGCGTCAGGTCCCAAGGCGGCGCCCCGAAGCCCTCCGGGTTGAGCGGCAACCTCCCTTGCGCGCTCAGCACCGCGTAGAGGAAGAAGAAGAAGACGGCGCTGAAGACGATCGTCGTCCGCGCGTAGCTCTTCCAGTCCTGACCCTGGCGCTCGGGGTCGACTCCGAGGCAGCGATAGACGAAGCGCTCCAGCGGCCCGACCACAGGGGTGAGGAAGACCCGCCGGCCCTGATAGACGCGCGCCATGTAGCCCCCCAGCAGTGGGACGAGCGCGGTCAGCACGGCGAGATAGATCCCGATCTGCGCCCAGCCCTGGAAGGTCACGGGACCATCGTGCGCCCGGGCGCATCAAGATCGCGTGAAGCGAAGACCGTTCGGTATGCAGATCCTGTGAAGGTCTTCTAGGCGGCGAAGCGGTAGCCGACGCCGGGGTCGGTGCGGATGTAGCGGGGGTCGCCCGGCGGCTCGATCTTGCGCCGCAGGTTCGCCACATGCGCCCGCAAGACCTGGAAGTCGTCCTCATAGGCGGGTCCCCAGACCTCGCGCAGTAGAGCGCTGTGGGTCATCAGTCGCCCACGGTTGCCCGCCAGCGCGCGGAGTAGTTCGAACTCCGTCGGCGTCAGATGGACCTCTTCGCCGTCCCGCCTGACGCTGCGCGCCGCGAGGTCGATTTCGAGGCCGTCGGCGGCGATCGTGGGGTCTCCCGCCGCGGGCTTGGCCCGGCGCAGCACCGCCTCCAACCGGGCGATCAGCTCCGGGGGGCCGAAAGGCTTGGTCACGTAATCGTCGGCGCCGGCGCCGAGAGCCTTCACTTTCGCTTCTTCCTCGCCGACCGCGGAAAGGACGATGATCGGCATCTCGCTCCACTCGCGCAGGCGCTCGGTCACTTCGACGCCGTCGATGTCGGGAAGCATCAAATCGACGATCGCCGCCGACGGCGGCTTCACCGCGGCGAGGTCAAGAGCTTCCTCGCCGCAGCTCGCCGGGATCGCTTCGTAGCCGGCCTCGCGCAGGATCACCCGCAGGGCGCGGAGGATCTGAGGCTCGTCGTCGCAAACCAGGATGCGGGGGAGAGCGGCGTTCATGCCGGCGCCGGGAAGGAGACGACGAAGCTCGATCCCTGGCCCGGCATCGACTCGACCGCAATCTCGCCGCCGTTCGCCTCTACAAAGCCCTTGGCGATCGCCAAGCCCAATCCGGATCCGACGTGGGCCACGGCTCCATTTCCGGCGCGGTAAAAAGGTTCGAAGATCCGCTTGCGCTCCGGCTCCGGAATCCCTACTCCCTGGTCGACCACGCGCACCACCAGATTGGAGCCGACGAGGCGGCAGCGCGCCTGCACCGACCGGCCGCCGCCGTGCCGCACCCCGTTCTCCATGATGTTGGCGAAGGCGCGCTCCAGCTGGACGGCGTCGGCTTCCAGCGTGGGCAGGTCGTCGCCGAGCACGAGGCGGACCTCATCGCGCTCTTCGCCAAGGGAGTCGCGTGCCGCCTCCAGCACCTCGCCCATATCGATTTGCTCCTGGCGCGGCTCCGCTTCGCCCCCCTCCAAGCGGGAGATGTCGAGCAAGTTCTCGACCAGGCGGGAGAGGCGATCCCCCTCGGCGACCACGGCTTCGCTCAACTCCGCGCGCTCGGCTTCGGTGAGGTTCGCCGAGCCAAGCGCGGAGCCGGCGGCGATCATCGAGGTCAGCGGCGTGCGCAGGTCATGGGAGACCGCGCGCAGCAGCGCCGTCTTCATCTCGTCGCTGCGCCGCAGCGCCTCCGCCTCCACGGCCTCCTCCCGCATCCGATCGCGCTCCCGCGTCAGCGCCTCCATCTCCGCCATCGCCCGGTCAGTTTCCTCGCGCCTCCGCTCGGCCTCCTCCGCCCGCGCCCGGGCGGCGCCGGCGAGGGTCGACACGACCAGCGCCGTGACGAGGAATACCCCGAGGGCCACCCAGTTCTCACTGTGGGCGATGGTGAAGCGGCCGGTGGGGGGGAGGTGGAAGAAGTTGAAGGCGGCGGCGCTGAGAAGCGCGGTGGCAACTCCCAGCCACAGCCCCCAGTAAGTCGAGACGAGTAGCACCGCGAGCAGGTAAAGCACGCCGGTGGAGACGACCGGAACCAACTCACGGAGGCCGAAGATCGCCGCCGTCGTCGCGGCGACGGCGAGAGTCATCGCCGCCAGCCCGGCCCAGGTCGATCTGCGCGCTCTCATCTCCCCGTAAGGCTAGACGGCCGTTTGGGGTAGATTCCTGGCTACGCAGCCAAACCGCCGGCCGTGGCGGAATACACAGGAGCAGACTTTGAGCAACCGCACGTTCGTGATCGGGGTCGGGATGACCAAGTTCGAGAAGCCCGGCACCAAGGAGGGGGATTACCCGGATTGGGCCAAGGAAGCGGGGGAGAAGGCTCTCTCTGACGCCGGCATTTCCTACGACGACGTCGAGCAGGCCTACGCCGGCTATTGCTACGGCGACTCGACCTATGGCCAGCGCGCGCTCTACCAGCTCGGCCTCACCGGGATTCCGGTCGTCAACGTCAACAACAACTGCTCGACCGGCTCCTCGGCGCTGTTCCTCGCGCGCCAGGCGGTGAAAGGCGGACTCGTCGACTGCGCGCTCGCGCTCGGCTTCGAGAAGATGGAGCCGGGCAGCCTCGGCGTCAAGTACACCGACCGCACCAACGCGCTCGACAAGCACGCGATGCGGATGTTCGAGATTCGCGATCCCGAGCAGTCGCCGCCGGCGCCGCAGATGTTCGGCAACGCGGGGCGCGACCACATGGAGAAGTACGGCTCGACCGCCGACCACTACGCCTGGATCGGCTGGAAGAACCACAAGCACTCGGTCAACAACCCATACGCCCAGTTCCAGGACGAGTACTCGATCGAGGACATCAAGGCGGCGAAGATGATCCACGACCCGCTGACCAAGCTCCAGTGCTCGCCGACCTCGGACGGGTCGGCCTGCGCGATCGTCGCTTCGGAGAGATACGTCGACGAGCACGACCTCTGGGGGCAGGCGATTGAGATCGCCGGCCAATCGATGGTCACCGACCTCAGCTCCACCTTCAGCGAGGACGCCGACTGCATGACGATCGTCGGATCCGACATGTCGAAGCAGGCGGCGAACGAGGCATATGAGGAGGCGCAGATCGCCGCCGAAGAGGTCGACGTCTGCGAGCTGCACGACTGCTTCAGCGCCAACGAGCTGATCACCTACGAGGCGCTCGGCTTCGCCGCCGAGGGCGAGGGGCACAAGCTGGTCGACGAGGAGGCGACGACGTACGGAGGCAAGGTCGTCGTCAACCCCTCCGGCGGGCTGATCTCCAAGGGACACCCGCTCGGGGCCACCGGCCTCGCGCAGTGCTCTGAGTTGACCTGGCAGCTGCGCGGCCAGGCGGACAAGCGCCAGGTCGACGGCGCCAAGGTGGCGTTGCAGCACAACATCGGCCTCGGTGGAGCCGCCGTGGTCACCGTCTACAAGCCGGCCGCCTAAGAGGGCGACCGGAGGAGGAGGGCACGATGGCGAAGGAGCGGCGAATTCTGAGCGGCAAGGTCGTGGCGATCACCGGCGGCGCCCAGGGAATCGGCAAGGCGACCGCGACGGCGCTGGTCCGCAAGGGCTGCCGGGTGGCGATCGGCGACATCGACCTGTCGCTGGCCGAGCAGACGGCGACGAGCCTGGGGGGGAGAACTATCGCCCTGCCGCTTGACGTCACCGATCGCGGCTCCTTTACCGCCTTCCTCGACGAGGCCGAGCGCCAGCTCGGGCCGATCGACGTGGTCATCAACAACGCCGGGATCATGCCGGTCACGCCGCTGGTGGAAGAGTCGGACGACTCGATCCGTCGCCAGCTGGACATCAACGTCTACGGGGTGATCGTCGGAACCCAGTTGGCGATCGAGCGAATGCGTCCGCGGGGGAGCGGCCACATCGTCAACATCGCTTCCCAGGCCGGAAAGGCGGCCCTGCCCGGCATCGCCACCTACTCGGGGACGAAGCACGCAGTGGTAGGCGTCAGCGAGGCAGTCCGCGCCGAGCTGCGAGGCAGCGGCGTCGAGGTCGCTTGCGTGATGCCGACGGTGGTCAATACCGAGTTGACCGCCGGCGTCGGGCAGCGGTTGATCAGACCGGTGGAGGCCGAGGACGTGGCCAACGAGATCGTCGACGCGCTGGAAATTCCCCGCTTTGACGTGTTCGTGCCGCGCTCCAACGGCGCGATGATCAAATTCGGCGCGATGCTGCCGCGACCGCTGCGCGAAGCGATCGGGCGCCTGATGAAGACCGACAAGCTGATGATCGAAGTCGACCACGCGACTCGCGACTCCTACGAATCGCGCGTCGCGGACGGCGCTACAACCGAGGAGAAGGTCTAGGTCGCCCGAATGGGGCGGATCTACGACGCCACCTGGGGACGCGGCTTTGCGGCGCTTTATGACCGCGGGCTGAAGGCGACGGAAGAGGGCGGGCTGCGCGATACGCGCCGCGCGGTACTGGCGGAGGCCAGCGGCCGCACGATCGACCTCGGCGCCGGCACGGGCGCCAACATCGGCCTCTTTCCGGAAGCGGTCACCGAAGTGGTCTACGCCGAGCCCGATCCTCACATGGCCAAGCGACTGCGCGAGAAGCTGGCCGAGTCGGGCGAGCGCGGCGAAATCAGCGAGGCGTCGGCACAGAGTCTCCCTTACGAAGACTCGAGCTTCGACACCGCGGTCTTCACCTTGGTGCTCTGCACGGTCCCGGATCCGGCGGCGGCCCTGGCGGAAGCGGCACGCGTGCTGCGCCCGGGAGGAAAGCTGCTTTTCGTCGAGCACGTGCGCGCCGATGAGTCCGGTTTAGCCCGCTGGCAGGACCGACTTGAGAAGCCCTGGCGCTTCCTGGCGGACGGCTGTCACTGCAATCGCGACACGGTTGCCGCGATCGAGGCCTCGCCGCTGAGATTGGAGAGCGTCGAGCGAGGCGACCTGCCAAAAGCCCTGCCGCTCGTCAGACCCCTGGCGCGGGGCAGCGCCACGCTCCCGGCATAGCTTCCGTTGCGACTTTTCCTTGGTATTCGAGGATAAGTCGCAACGGAACGATCCAACGCACGATAATGGTGGTTATGTCAACTCAGGCCTAGTTGGCCTGATTGAGGGCCGCTTCGAGCTCCGCGGCCGAATTCGGGGTGCCAATCGGGGTCAAACCTCCGCTCGGGCCCTCTACGGCAAACGATGGTGTGCTGTTGAAGCCCAGGTTCGACGCCTGATTGGTGGTCTTCGCCACCTCGCGGCGCACCGACTTGCTCTTACGGTCGGTATTCCACTGGGCTATATCGGGAACTCCCGCGCCTCTGGCGATCGCCGTCAGGAAGTCATCGGTGACGTAGCCGGTGTTTTCGACGCCTTGATTGCGGTAGAAGAGCTCGATGAAGTCCCATCCCTTTGCCTGCCTGCCCGCCGCGACCGCCGCGGCAGCGGCAAGGTCTGACTGTGGGCCAAGGATCACGAAGTTGCGGAACTCGAGCCTCGCTTCACCGCGGCTGACCGGGCCGGCGATGAAGTCTGGAATCACCTGCTCGGCGAACTGTTTGCAAAACGGGCACTGAAGGTCGCCGAACTCAACCACGGCCCGCTTGGCGCTCGCCTTGCCCAGCACCAAGCCCTTTTGCGGAATGCCGGCAAGCTGATCGTTGACCAGCGAGGTGTCCGTGACATTGCTCGCATCGCCGCCATCGCTCTGGCTCTGGCTGATCACGACGGCCACCAGGACGGCGGCAATCGCCAAGAAGGCAGCGGCGCTGCCGAGCTTGATCAGGCGCTGGCGGCGCTCCTGACCGACGGCATCTTCGTCTTGGCGAAGCCGTTCCTCGCGGCGCTTCTCCCTTTCGCTCTTACCGCTCATCGTGGCCTCCCAACATAGCCGAGCATGCGAATTGTGTTGACAACAAAGAGAATGGTCATCAGCAGGGCGCTCGCAACGCACCACTGGCAAATCGCGTCGATGGTGAACAGCTCCAGGTAAGTGAGGTAGACGCTGAAACCGAATCCCCCCAGCGCCGTCGCGAAGCCGATCATCCGAGCGCCGTCACCGCGTAGGAGCGCCGCCGCGAAGAGCACTACGTAGCCGATCATCCCGAAGACGGCCACATTGACCCCCAGCAGATGCGAGTAGGAGCTGTTAGCGACGGTTTCGCAGCCTCCGCCACCGGCGATACAGGCGGGCGCGTCGCCACCGGCCTCCACGATCGCGATGTAGGTCGCGACTCCAAGGCCAAACGCCGCCGCGAAGGTCGCGATACGGCGCAATGTCCCCTCCCCTGGCGGCTTCACAGTCGGCTAAGTCTCCCGTACATGCCTAAGTCGAGTCCTAATTGCGCTTCCAGCCGCCGCCGAACAAGCGCCCGAGCCTGCCGGCGGCTCGGTTCGGACTGAAGCTCGCCGGACCATTTTCAGGTGGCGGTAGTTCCCCGACCTGGTGCGCGTCGATGCCCAGCGTGACTCCGCGCTCAGCCGTCCTGCTGACCTCGGGGGCGTCGGCGAAACGCAACGTCCCGCCCGTGTCCTCAAAGACGATTCCGTCGAAGATGTGCTCCCGGTGGTTGTCGAGGATCTCTCGCACCCGCCCGACTTCGACTTCGTCGGAACTGTAGACGGGGGTATTGGGCTGGACAGCCGTGTAGTGAACCGCGTTGCCGTCGTCGATCATGCCCAAAGGCTATTGGGCCTCGTGCCCGGCCAGCCTCGTCGCCACCTGCGGCTCGGCGCAAAACGCGGCGATCTCGCGGGAGAGCTTTCCTCCTTGCCAGGCAAGCGGGGACTCGCCCGGGGATTCGCCAATCACTCGAGACCGCGGCAGGCGCTCGGCGTAGGCCAGCGCCACCTCGAAGGGATGACCGGGATCGGCGGCGTCGTGGCTGGCAACGACAAGGCACGGAATGTCGAGGGACTCCAACTCCGCCATGGATTCGAAAGGACGCGAGCGTGGGACCTGGCGCAGCGCTTCGACGAGAGCATCCAGGTGTTTGTGCCGCAGCATCCGCTCTCTGGTGAATCGCAACACCGAGTCCCGCCAAGCAGGATCGATCCCTTGGGTTCGATCGATGTAGCCGACGAATCCGTCGACCCCCCCGTCCTCCAGTGCATCCGCCAACCCGTCCCAGTACTCCAAAGTTTGATCCGGAATCTCCCCCGCGTACACCGGGCCGACGATGACAAGGCCGGCGACGCGCTCGGGCCGGCGCAATGCGTAGGAAACGGCGGTGTGGGCCCCCATCGAGTGCCCGGCGAGGACGAATCGCCCCTCCCCCACGGTTGCCGCGATCACCGACTCGAGGTCGCCGACCAGCTCCAGGTATCCATAACCCTGGCCGGTTGGGGCGGGATCGGACTCCCCATGTGCCCGCGCGTCGTATGAGACGACGAGATGACCGGCGCGCTCCAGGGCTCGTGAGCCGTGGAGCAGGTAGCGGCGAGTCGCCGTAATCCCATGACAGAGGACGATCGGCATCCCCTCCCCCGCGAGTTCGCCGCGGATCCGTAACCCGTCGCCGGCCGTGAAGAGCCGCGGCTCCCCCACCCCAGCGGCCATCAAACGATCGCGGCCAGCGCCTTTTCGAGATCGTCGACCGAGTCGAAGCTGAGGCCCGCCATCGTCACGTTGCGGTGGCGGATGATGCCCTCCTCGTCGAGGATGAAGGTCGCTCGTCGCACCAACGGCCCGGCGACGATGCCGTAGGCGCGCGCCACCTTCTTGCCCTCGTCGGCCAGCAGCGGCACGTTCAATCGCTTCTCTTCCGTGAAGCGCTCGTGGGAGTCCACCGATTGCGGTGAGATCCCGAGCACCTCGGCGCCTAGCCCGTCCATCCGCTCACCCTGGTCGCGGTAAGAACAGAACTGCTTCGTGCAGACCGCGGTGAAATCACCAGGGTAGAAGGCGAGAATTACCTTGCGCCCCCGATAGTCGGACAGCTTGTATGTCTTCCCGCCGGTCCCCGGCAACTCGAAGTCCGGTGCCGCGTCTCCTACGTCGACCTTGGCCACGATGCGGGCCTCAGCCCTTTTCGATCGTGATCTTTTTGATGATCACGGTTTGTCTCGGTCTTTCGGTCGGCGTACCGAGCTTGCCGATCCGGTCGACGACATCCATGCCGCCGCTCACCTTGCCGACCAGCGCGTAGTCGGGGGGAGACCGGCGTCGGCCCCGGTGACGACGTAGAACTGGCTGCCCGAGCGGCCCGGGGGCTCCGCAGCGCTCTTTGCCATCGCAACGATCCCCTTCGTGTACGCGAGGTTGGAAGGCGGCTTTTCATCGACGCTATAGCCGGGGCCGCCGGTGCCGGTGCCAAGCGGGTCGCCGCCCTGAATTACGAAGCCGGGAACGATCCGATGAAAGGGAAGGCCGTCGTAGAAGCCCTGCTCGGAGAGATAGGCGAAAGAGTTGGAGGTCTTAGGCGCACGCGTCGTGTCGAGCGCGATTTCAAAGGTCCCGCAGCTGGTGTCGACAACGGCCGTCACCGTCTCGCCCTTCTTCAGAGTCTGCTTCGGCGCGCTCAGGCTCACCTGCTTGGGCTTCGGCGTTTCCACCTGCTCGCAGCCGGCGGCGCTCGCCACTGTTGACGAATCCTCCCCGCCGCCGCGGGAGATCAGGATCGCCGCGACCACGCCAACCGCAACCAGGGCGAAGACGGCAAGAATGATCAGCCGCGGGTCTCTTCTCTGCCCCTCCATCGCGCGGAAGCCTAGCGGCCCATCTCCCGACTAGGCTGCCGACTCGATGGAAATCGAAGGGATGCCGCTGGCGCTGCTCGTCAACCCGCACTCCGCGGGCGGCAAGACGCTGAAGCTGTTGCCACGAGTGGAGGCGGCACTCGACGCGCGGCGGATTGTCTTCCGTGTGCAGAAGACCCGCGGACTCGATCATGGGGTCGCGCAGGCGCTGCACGCGGTCGAGGCCGGCGAGGTTCCGGTGGTGATGAGCGGGGACGGTCTCGTCGGGGCTATCGGCGGCGCCTTGGCGGGGGCCGAGACGCCGTTGGGCATCATCCCCGGTGGGCGCGGCAACGACCTCGCCCGCGTGCTGGACATTCCCGACGATCCCGAAGGGGCGGTCGAAGTGATCCTCTCCGGCAACTCCCGTCAGATCGACGTCGGCGAGGCCAACGGCAAGCGCTTCCTCGGCATCGCCAGCATCGGCTTCGACTCCGAGGCCAACCGGATCGCCAACGAAACCCGTTTTCTGCGCGGCAACCTCGTCTACGCCTATGGGGCGCTGCGCGCGCTGCTGGGCTGGAAGCCGGTTCGCTTCACGATCCGCGTCGACGAGGAGCGAGTCAGGTTCGCCGGTTACTCGGTTTCGGCCGCCAACAACCGCGCCTACGGCGGCGGCATGTTCATTGCCCCCGACGCCGACCTCGCCGACGGCGAGTTCGACATCGTCACCGTCGGTGAGGTGGGGAAGCTCCGCTTCCTGAGTAACCTGCCCAAGGTGTTCAAGGGCACCCACGTCGACGAGGACGAGGTGCGTGTCTTCCGCGCTCCCCACTCTGGAGCTGAGCGCCAGCCGCCCACTCGAGGTCTACGCCGATGGTGAGCACCTAACCGACCTGCCTGTCTCGCTGCGCCTGCTTCCTCGCGCGCTGAGCGTGCTGGCTCCACCCGGGTGAGCCGCGGGGCGATGTTCGGCGCCAAGGTCGCGGCCGCCCGGCACTCGGCGTCGCCAGCCGCGCCAGCGGCCGCGGTGGCGGCACGACGCTGCCGGGACGCGTCCTGCTGCGCCTCGCTCCCGATGCGATCGCCCGCCTCGGAACCGGTCTCGACGTGGGGACGACGATCGTCAGCGCTACCAACGGCAAGACGACCACGACGGGAATGATCGCCGCGATCCTCGCCGCCGATGGGCGTTCGCCGGTCCACAACCGCGCCGGCTCAAATATGACCTGGGGAGTCGCCACGGCACTCTTGGAGCAGAAGGGCCGCGAAGGGCTCTTCGAGGTCGACGAGGCCTGGCTGCCACGGGTAACCGGGCAGCTCAGCCCCTCGTTGATCGTCCTCGGCAATCTCTTCCGCGATCAACTCGATCGCTACGGCGAGATGGAGTCGCTCGCCGACGAATGGGCGCGGACGGTCGAGTCGCGCACCGGGAGGACCCGGTTCGCCCTCAACGCCGATGACCCGCTGATCGCTGACCTCGGGCGCGACCGCGAGGGCGTTGTCTACTTCGGCGTCGAGGACAACTCGCAAGCCCTGCCCGAGCTGCAGCACGCCTTTGACGCCAAGCACTGCCGCCGCTGCGGCAGCCCCTACGAGTACGAGCGCGCCTTTCGTCGGCCACCTCGGCCACTACTCCTGCCCCAACTGCGGAGCACTGCGACCCGCGCCCGATGTCGCGGCAACCAGAATCGAGCTGCGCGGGATGGAGGGCTCGACGGTTTCGGTGCGCACCCCCGCCGGGGAACTCGCCCTCGCCCTCCCCCTCCCCGGCCTCTACAACGTCTACAACGCGCTGGCGGCGATCGCCGCCGGGTTGGAGCTCGGAGTCGAGCCGGCGCGGATCGCCTCCGCGCTTGGCGAAATGCGCGCCGCCTTCGGCCGGGTCGAGACGATCGAGGTCGCGGACGTACCCGTCTCGATCCTCTTGATCAAGAATCCCGCCGGTGCCAACGAGGTCCTGCGCACCCTGAAACTTGAAGCCGATGATGAGGGCATTGACCTTTGGATCGCGCTCAACGATCGGATAGCCGACGGCCGCGATGTCTCCTGGGTCTGGGACGCCGACTTCGAGCTGCTGGACGGCCTCGTCCGGCGTGTCACCTGCGCGGGTACGCGGGCGCCGGAGATGGCACTCCGCCTCAAATACGCGGGATGGCCCGAGGACCGGATCGAGGTTGAGCCCGAGATCACCGCCTCACTCGACCGCGCCGTCGCGGCGGCCCCGGGACGGCTTTTCGCTTTGCCCACCTACACCGCGTTGATCGAGTTGCGCAAGCTCTTGGCCTCGCGCGGCCTGGCGAAGGAGTTCTGGGAATGAGCGTCGTCATTTGGCAGGACGTCGAGTGCGGGGGCTACGCGGCGGACCTGAAGTTGTGGGAAGAGTTGGCCGAGAAGGCCGAAGGCCCGGTGCTCGACATCGGCTGCGGGACCGGACGCGTCTCCCTGCACCTGGCGCGACGCGGACATCGGGTAGTCGGGCTCGACGCCGACGCTGACTCTGTTGGCTGCTTTCGAGGAGCGAGCGGGTGGCCTTCCCGTGGAGGCGACGCTTGGCGACGCACGCGGCTTTGAGATCGAGGAGGAGTTCGGGCTGTCCTCGCCCCGATGCAGCTGATGCAGTTGATTGAGAGCCCGGCGGAGCGGATCGCCTGCCTCGCCAGTGCCGCCTCCCATCTACGCCCCGCAGGCACGATCGCCCTTGCCATCGCGCCGGTCGAAGAGATTCTGGCCGGGGAGGACATCGATCCGATGGAGATCCCCCCCGACGTTCGCGAGGTCGACGGGTGGGTCTACTCCAGCCACACTCGAGAAATTCTCGTCGACCCCGAAAAGATCACGATTCGCCGGCGACGTGAGCGCGTCTCCCCCGAGGGAGCCTTGACCGGCGAGCTCGACGAAGTGGTCCTGGGAGTGCTGTCGGTCGAGAGCCTGGAAGCGGAGGGGCGCGCGGCGGGCTTGACGGTCGCCGACCGTCGCTCGATCCCCCACACCGAAGACCACGTCGGTGCCGCCGTCCTCCTTCTGGAGGCCTCCTGATGGAACTGCGCGTCCTCGCCCTCTACCCGGACCAAATGAACATCTACGCCGATCGCGGCAACATCGTCTTCCTGCAACGGCGCTGCGAGTGGCGGGGCATCGACTTCTCCTACGCCGGCGCCGGGCCGGGTGAGTCGATCGACCCCGGCGCGCACGACCTCTTCTACATCGGCGGCGGGCAGGACCGCGACCAGCGCCTGGTCGCCGCCGACATGGTTTCGAGCAAGCGTGGGGCGCTGAGCTCGGCAGTTGCCGAGGACGCCGTCCTCCTCGCGGTCTGCGGGGGCTACCAGCTCCTCGGTCACAGCTACCAGCTCGGCGAAGAGAAGCTGCCCGGGCTCGGTCTGGCCGATCTGGAGACCATTCGCGAGCCGGGCCCGCGCCTAATCGGGAACGTGGCGATCGAAGTGGACCTCGGCGACGGCGCTCAGGTCCTCGCCGGCTTCGAGAACCACGGCGGGCGTACCTATCTGGGGTCTGAAGCAAAGCCCCTCGGCAGAGTCACAAAGGGATTCGGCAACAACGGCGTAGATGGCTTTGAGGGTGTGCGCCGCGGCAATCTGATTGGCACCTACCTACATGGCCCGCTTCTCCCCAAGAACGCCTGGCTGGCGGATCGTTTGATTTCCCTCGCACTCGAGCGCCGCTACGGAACCCGTCCGGAGCTGGAGCCGCTGGACGACGCGCTGGAGAGTGCGGCCCATCACTCGGCCCGCCGGGCCGCTTTGCAAAACTGAGGCGGTGACCGACCCAATGGCAGTAGACGACCGCAAACGCTGGCTGGCGCTTTACGTGCTCTGCGCCGGCGTGCTGATGATCGTCCTCGACATGACGGTGGTCAACGTCGCCCTGCCTTCGATCCAGGATGACCTCGGCTTCTCACAGGCGAGCCTCGCCTGGGTGGTCAACGCCTACCTGATCGCATTTGGTGGGCTGCTGTTGCTCAGCGGCCGCATCGGCGACCTGCTCGGTCATCGGCGCATCTTCTTGACCGGCCTCGCGATCTTCACCACCGCTTCGCTGCTGTGCGCGACCTCGCAGACGCAGGGCATGCTGATCGGCGCCCGCTTCGTCCAGGGCGTCGGCGGCGCGATGGCCTCGGCTGTTGTGCTCGGAATGATCGTCACCATGTTCCCCGAACCTCGCGAACAGGCGAAGGCGATCGGCGTCTACGGCTTTGTAGCTTCGGCAGGCGGGTCGATCGGACTGCTCGCCGGTGGCCTTCTGACGGAAGCGATCAACTGGCACTGGATTTTCTTCATCAACGTGCCGCTTGGGATTGCGACCGCCCTGCTTGCGCGGCAGCTGGTTGAGAGCAGACCCGGCATCGGCATTGCCGCCGGTGCCGACCTGCCGGGGGCATTACTGCTCACCAGTGGATTGATGCTGGGCGTCTACGCGATCCTTCAGTTCGGCGAGGATGGCGCCACGACCGCGACGCTCGGGCTTGGAGCGGTCTCGCTCTCGTTGGTGACGGCCTTCGTGTTGCGTCAAGCGCGGATCGCGAACCCGCTGATGCCACTGCGACTCTTCCGCTCACGCAACGTGACCGGCGCGAACCTCGTGCTGATGCTGCTCGTCGTCGGAATGTTCGGCATGTTCTTCCTCGGTGCCCTCTACATGCAGTTGATCCTCGACTACGACCCACTTGAGGTGGGCTTGGCGTTCCTGCCCGCGACCATCGTGATGGGCACGATGTCGCTGCGCTATGCGGGTCCCCTGGCAATGCGCTTTGGCGTCAGACGGGTCCTCGTCGTCAGCCTCGCGACGATCGGCACCGCCCTGCTGTTGTTCGCTCGCACACCGGTCGACGGGCGCTACTGGGTCGATCTGCTGCCACTGATGCTGCTGTTCGGCTTCGGCGCGGGCCTCGGCTTTCCAACGCTGATGCAGCTTGCGATGTCCGGCGCGACGCCAAGCGATGCCGGCCTCGCCTCGGGCCTCGCCAACACGACTCCGCAGATCGGCGGAGCCATCGGTCTTGCCGTGCTGGCGACGCTGGCGACCAACCGCACCGACGCGCTCCTCGATCAAGGGGAGTCGATGGCCACCGCGCTCAATGGGGGCTATCACCTCGCCTATCTCGTCGGCGCCGTGCTGGTCTCCGTCGCGATCATCGTGACGCTTACGGTGCTACGTCCCACCCCGGCGCCCGAGATGAGTTCCGAGACCGTAGGGGCAGAAGGCCCCGAGCCCGTCTACGAAACCGGCTAGCGACCGCTGGACCCGAAACCGCCGTCGCCGCGGGCGGAATCGGTGAGCGATTCGACCTCGACCGGCGTCGCAAGGGAAACCGGCGAGATCACAAGCTGGGCGATTCGATCGCCGGCTTCGACTCTGAAGGTGTCGGCGGGATCCGTGTTCAGCAACAGCACCCGGATCTCGCCCCGGTATCCGGAGTCGATCAGACCGGGGCTGTTGACCAACGCGATCCCATGCTTGCGCGCCAGCCCAGACCTGGGCAGGACCAGCCCGGCATGACCTTGGGGAATCTCCGCGGCAACCCCTGTGCCAACGCTCCAACGCTCCCCGGGACCGATATGAGCTTCCTCGCAGGCGTATAGATCCAAGCCCGCATCCCCTTCATGGGCGCGCGTCGGCAACCTGGCCCCGTCTTCGAGTAGCGCCACCTTCAATTCCACGGCGGCCACCCTAGACGACGGCGTGGCCGCTGAAGCGATGCAGCTCGGCGATCGGAACCTTCGCGTGGACCAGGACGCCGTCGTCCCGCTCAGTCCGCTCCAGATCTCCCGCCACCTCATAGAGCTCATGCAGCAGTGCTCCCTCCGAATAGGGAACCAAGAGCTCAACGTCGGCCAGGGTCTCCTCAAAGGCCACTTCGATTCGCGCCCGAAGCGTTTCCAACCCGTCGCCGCTCAGCGCCGATACCAACACCGCGTCGGGATGGCGTAACCCCACTTCGTGACGGGCGTCGTCATCCAGTAGGTCGGCCTTGTTGAGGACCAAGAGCCGTGGCTTCTCCCCGGCTCCGATCTCTTCCAGCACGGCATCGACCGCACCCATGTCGACCAGCCTCCGCTCCTCCGCCGCCGCCGCGTCGACCACGTGCAAGATCAGGTCGGCGAGGACGGTCTCCTCCAGCGTCGCCTTGAAAGCTTCGACAAGCTGATGGGGCAGCTTCTCGATGAACCCCACCGTGTCGGTCAGAAGGTAGTTGCGGCCGGAAAGCTCGAAGCTGCGAGTGGTCGGATCGAGGGTGTGGAAGAGCCTGTCCCCCACTCCGACCTCGGCGCCGGTGAGGGCGTTCAACAAGGTCGACTTGCCGGCATTGGTGTAGCCGGCGAGGGCGACGCGCGGGACCGAGGAGCGCTCGCGACGGGCTCGCATCGTGTGCCGGGTCTTCTCCAAGCGCCCCAGGCGCCGGCGCAGCGCTGAGATTCGATCGCGGGCGAGGCGTCGATCGGTTTCGATCTGTGACTCACCCGGTCCTCGGGTGCCGATCCCACCGTCCATCCTGCCGGCGCCAAGACGCTCGAGGTGCGTCCACAAACCGCGCATGCGCGCCATGTTGTATTCGAGCTGGGCCAGCTCGACTTGCAGCTTGCCTTCGGCGGAGTGTGCGTGATCGGCGAAGATGTCGAGGATCACCGCGGTGCGGTCGATCACCGGCACGCCAAGCGCTGCCTCCAGGTTGCGCTCTTGGCGAGGCGCAAGCTCGTCGTCGCAGGCGATCACGTTTGCATCGCAGGCGGCGATCTCGACTTTGAGGTCCGCCAGCTTGCCCCGGCCAAAATATCGATCGGGATCGGGTCTGTCGCGCTGCTGGACCATCTCGCCGGCGGTGGCGACCCCGGCCGTGCGCAGCAGTTCCTTCAGCTCGACCAGAGGATCGCCGTTTTCGCGGCCGTCGGAGATGCCAATCGCCAGCGCTCGCTGGCGCGCCCGTGGATTCGACACCCCAGCCCCGTTGCCGCCGTAGCGCGTCTGCGTGTTGCGGCCGTTTCTCGAACGTTGCACTCCCCCTGATTGTAGGGAGGGGTGCCGTCTGGATAGGGTTCGCGGCGGTGAAGGTTTTCGTCACAGGGGGCACCGGGTTCATCGGCGGCGAGGTCGTCCGCCAGTTGCGCGCCCGCGGAGACGACGTCGCCTGTCTCGTCCGCAATCCCGAGAAAGGGCAAGAAGGTCGCCGCGCTGGGTTGTGAGCTGGTGGCCGGCGACCTCGGCGATCGCGACGCGATCCGCACCGGGATGGAGGGCTGCGACGCCGTCATTCACGCCGCCGCGATGTACGAGGTCGGGATCCCCAAGTCCCAGCACCAGGCGATGCGCGATGCGAACGTCCTCGGCACCGAGAACGTCCTCGGCGCCGCCCGCGACGCCCAGATCGAAAAGATCGTCTACGTCTCCACCGTCGGCGCTTTCGGCAACACCCACGGCAGAGTCGTCGATGAGTCCTACGAGCACCCGGGCGTGGAGTTCACCTCCTACTACGAGGAGACCAAGTGGGAGGCTCACAAGGTCGCCCTGCGGATGATGGCCGACGGCCTGCCCTGCACAATCGTCCAGCCTGGCGGCGTCTACGGCCCCGGCGACACTTCGCAGGTCGCCGACCTGCTCGAGCAGTTCCTCGATGGAAAGCTGCCGCTATTGCCCTTCCCTGAGCTGGGTGTCTGCATGACCCACGTCGAGGACATCGCGGGCGGCGTTCTGCTTGCCCTCGACAAGGGCAAGACCGGCGAGGACTACGTCATCAGCGGGCCGGTGACCACCATGCGCGAGGCGATCGCGACCGTCGGCGCGATCAGCGGCCGTAAGCCGCCCAGACACGCCATGCCGACCGGACTGATGAAGGCGATGACCCCGATCGGCCCTCTGGTCGGGAAGCTGATGGGCCAACCGCCGAACCTGCGCGAGCTGATTTCCTCCGCTGACGGCGTCACCTTCTGGGCGAGCCACGAAAAGGCGAGCCGTGAGCTTGGCTACGCTCCGCGCGGCATGGAAGAGGGGATGCGGCAGACGCTCGAAGCCGACCCCCGATTTCCTTCACCGACAGGCTGAGGCAGTCGGGGGAGGACTCGCCGGAGCAACAGCGGGGAGGCTCCGTCGAGTCCTCCCCCGACTCCCATAGGCTGCCGCGATGCGGGTGATCGATGTCATGCACTTGGGGCGGCCGCACGTCATCGGTTGCTGGGAGGTCGATGGGGCCCTCGTGGACCCCGGGCCGCAGTCCTCGATGGGCACGCTCCTGGAGGCGCTCGACGATGAGCAGCCGCGGGCGATCGTCCTCACCCACATCCACCTCGACCACGCGGCGGCGACCGGTGCTTTGGTGCGGCGCTGGCCCGAGCTTGAGGTCTACGTCCACGAGCGCGGCGCTCCTCACCTGATCGATCCCTTCGAAGCTACTGGCCAGCGCCGAGCGCCTCTACGGCGATCAGATGGAGCGCCTCTGGGGCGAGATCGTCCCCGTTCCCGAAGAGAACGTCAAGAGCGCTCAGCGGCGGCGAGACCGTCCTCGGGATGCGAGTCGCCTACACCCCAGGCCACGCCTCCCACCACGTCTGCTACTTCCACGAAGACTCCGGCACGGCATTCACGGGCGACGTCGCCGCGGTCCGCATCCCACCCTTCGAACCTCGTCGTCCCACCCACCCCACCCCCGGACATCGACATCGAGCTGTGGGAGAAGTCGATCGGAATCGTCGAGAGCTGGAACCCAAAGAAGCTGGCCCTAACCCACTTTGGAGCAGTCGAAAGCCCCGCCGAACACCTCTCAGAACTCCGCGAGCGTCTGCGCGAGGAGGCGAATCTGGCCAAAGATCTCTCCGAGGATGCCTACGAACGCCACCACCGCGAGCGGGTAGCCGCAAGCTTCAACCCTGAAACCGCATCGGAGCTACTCCAGGCAGTCCCACCCGAATACCAATGGCGCGGCCTGAATCGCTACTGGAGCAAGCTTCAAGAAAAGGGCCTATCCGGGTAGGGGTGGAACGTCTTGTACTTTTTTGCCGCATCCGCCCGCGGTAAACGCGGACGATCCTCAAAAAAGTTAAGTGGAACCCCTACCCGGATAGGCCCTCACGCAAGATGCTCGCGCATCCGCTCAACCGCCTCCGTGATCCGATCATCGGGAGTCGTCAGCGAGATGCGGAAGAAGCCTTCGCCGCTGGGCCCATACATAGACCCCGGAGAGACGATCACGCCCGCCTCTTCCAGCACCAGCTCGGCGAACGAGGTTGAGGTGTGGCCCTTCGGCACCGGCGCCCAGACGTAGATCGTGCCCTTCGGCGCCGCCACTTCGACCCCGATCTCGCGCAGAGCGTCGACGACGAGGTCGCGACGACGGGCGTAGGTCTCGTTCATCCGCTCAAGTGGCCCAGCCGGGCCTTGCAGCGCCGCGACGCCGGCCAGCTGCACGGCTTCGAAGAGGCCGGAGTCAACATTGGTCTTCAGCCGCCAGTAGGTCTGGATCGCCTCGGCGTTGCCGAGGATCGCGGCGCAGCGCCAGCCGGTCATGTTGTAGCCCTTGGAGAGAGAGAAGACCTCGACCCCGACCTCCTTGGCGCCGGGTGTCGCCAGGAAGCTGGGCGCGACGTAACCGTCGTAGGTCGTCTCCGAATAGGCGTTGTCGTGGACGACGAGGATTTCGTGCTCGCGAGCGAAGGAGACGACCATCTCGAAGAAACCCTCGGGCACAATCGCGCCACTGGGGTTGTTCGGGTAGTTGAGGAACATCAACCTCGCCTTGGCGGCGACGTCGGCCGGCACAGCGCTTAGGTCAGGCGCAAAGCCAAGCTCGGGAACCAGCGGCAGCAACTCCGCCGTCGCGCCGGCGAGGATCGGGCCACCGGTGTAAACGGGATAGCCGGGATCAGAGGCGAGCGCCACTCCCCCCGGATCGAGGAAGGCGAAGCAAAGGTTGTAGATGCACTCCTTGGCGCCGATAGCCGGGATCACTTCGCTCTCGGGGTCGATCTCGACCCCAAAGCGGCGGCCGTAGAACTCGGCGAATGCTTCCCGGAACTCGGCACGGCCGCGGTTGCTCGGGTACTGCTGGTTGGCGGGATCTGCGACCGCGTCCCGCATCGCCTCAACGATGTGCGGGTAGGTCGGCTCGTCGGGATCGCCGATCCCGAGGCTGATCACATCGACGCCCGCGGCCCGCTTGTCGGCAACGCGCCGCTCCAGCTCGGCGAACATGTACGGAGGCATTGCCTCCAGGCGCTTGGACGGTTCCGCGATTCCCATGGGCGCGGAAATCTAGCCGTCCAGGCCGGACAACGCCCGCACCAACTCCGGGGACAGTTCACCCGCGCAAATGGGCTCCGCCCAACCGGTCAGCCTCACGTCGAGATTCGCGGAGATCTCGACCTCCAATTCTCCGCCATCCAGTTCGACCACGATCGGGCTGGAAGCGCCTGAGAGAAAGGCGGCAATTGCAGCGCCGCTGGCCCCGGTGCCGGAGGAGAGGGTCTCCCCCACCCCACGCTCAAAGATCCTCGCCCGGACTCGATTTCCCTCGACGCGGAAGAAAGAGACATTGGTCCGATTCGGAAACAGCGCGTGGGCCTCAATTTCAGGCCCAAACGAAGAAATGTCCAAGTCCTCAAGCTCGTCGCCGACTTCGATCGCGCACTGCGGGTTGCCGATGGAGACGTGCTGGAAGGCCCACTCGCGACCGTCGGCGCTGAGTGCTGCCCTTGCCGTCGGCGCTCCCCCGCGGGGAAGTCCTTCGACTCAGTCGCTGCACGACCCATGTCAACGGAGCAGGTTCGCTCCGAAGTGATCGTCGGCGTGATCGGCCCGGCGGCGGTGCGGATCGTGAAGGTGTCCTCGTCGGTCCAACCTTGGCGACGCAGATAGAGGATTGCCTCCCGCGCTCCGTTGCCCGACAGCTCAGCTTCGGAGCCGTCGGGGTTGAAGATCCGCAGCTCGGCGACGTAGGCCGGGTCATCGCTGCGCGAGAGCAGCAGGATCCCATCGGACCCAACCCCGAAGTGCGGATCGCAGATGAGCCGTACTCGTGCGGCGGTCAGCTCCCACGGAAGCGCCTCCGCCTCGACGATGACGTAGTCGTTTCCAAGCGCCTGCCACTTCTCAAATCTCACGCCCGGAACCCTATTCCCCGCCCTCACTCGCTGACTTCGCCCTTTTGGGTCCATATGCCCCCAAACGACAAAGTCAGCGGAGGTGTCTGATGATTTCGAGGGCTATGTCTTCGTCCGGGCGGTCGGTGCGGTCTATTCGGAGGAGGTTCGGGATCTTGCGCATCCAGGTGAGCTGGCGGCGGGCATAGTTGCGGGAGCGCTGCTTCATCCGCTCAATATCGCCTCCGAGCAGTTCGTCGAATCCAAGCGCCTTGCGGGCGGTGCGCGACGGCCCGGCTCTCTCGGCTCGGCGCACCTCCTCCTCCGCCCCGGAGGCGACGATCGCCTCGGTCCGAGCATCGATCCGCTCATAGAGAAGTTGCCGCTCCATATCGAGCCCGACGATCAGCGTCGGATGACGCGTCTCGGAGGACCAAAGCTCCGAGTCCTCGGTCCCCGGCGGCACCTTCACCAACGAAAGCTCAGCCAACGCAGCCCGTAAATACAACCCGGTCCCCCCCACCACAATCGGCTGCCTCCCACTCTCAAGCGCAGCGTCAACCTCCGCATGCGCCAAAGGCATGTAATCGCCCACAGAAAAAGGCTGGCTAATCGGCACAACCCCCACCAACCTATGCTCAAGTCTGCTCCCTCTTCCGCGGGATGCGGCCCCGGTCAATGTGCCCATGCCCCTCATAAACCTGCAGCGCATCGCAAGAAATAGCCACCGCCTCATCCCGCAGAAGCTCAGCAACGGAGATGGCCACGCCAGTCTTCCCAACCCCGGTCGGGCCAAATATCGCCAGAACCTTCATCTACGCAAGGAGGGGTGGGGGTGCTGCCCCGACTGGCTTGTACTTTCCCGCCCCGACACCTCAGCGAGAGACGCCACCACTACTGGCGGGAAAGTTGAAGGAGGGGTTGCACCCCCACCCCTCCCAGGGTCTGCGAAGTAGCGCTGGTGATCTCGACCATGAACGAGATCACCGGGTCTGGCCACCCCATCGAAGTTAACGGCCTTGTTATGCCGAGTACGCCCCCGCAACCGCGTCGGATCCGTACGACTCGGACCCTCGACGAGAACCTCCATCTCCCGCCCGACGAACCGCTGCGCCCGCTCGGTAGCCCGCCGCTGCACCAGCTCGACCAGACGTCTCATCCGCTCGCGCTTGACAGCATGTGAAAGCTGGCCGTCCATCTCCGCCGCCTCGGTCTCTCGCCGCGGCGAGAAGACGAAGGTGAAGGCGCTGTCGTAGCCCACTTCGTCGACGACCTGCATTGTTTGCTCGAAATCAGCATCCGTCTCCCCGGGGAAGCCGACGATGATGTCGGTCGTAATCGCGCAATCGGGGACGTGCTCACGAATCAGGGCGACCCGATCCATATAGCGCTGCCGGTCGTAGGTGCGCCGCATCCGCTTGAGGACCGCGCTCGACCCCGACTGCAACGGCAAGTGGATGTGCTCACAGAGTGCCGGCAGCTCAGCATGGGCGCGAATCACGTCCTCCTTCATGTCCTTCGGATGTGGGCTGGTGTAGCGGATGCGGTCGATCCCCTCTATTGCGTCCACCCGCGCCAACAGCTCGGAAAAGCCAATCCGAGTCTCCCCCTGCAGATCCCGCCCGTAGCTGTTGACGTTCTGCCCCAGCAGAGTCACCTCGCGCACCCCGTCGGCGGCCAGCGCCTCGGCCTCGACGATCAGCTCGTCGGGGTCGCGGCTGACCTCACGCCCACGGGTCGAGGGAACGATGCAATAGGCGCACTTGCAGTTACAGCCCTGGGAGATCTGCAACCAGCCCTGGAACTCGCGCTCGCGCCTGGTCGGCAAGTGCCCGGAGAAATCCTCGAACTCGAAATAGCCCTGGGCGCTGAGCGAGTCAGAGTTGAGGAATTCCGCCAGCTTGTGGATCTGACCGGGACCGAACGCAACGTCAACGAAGGGAAATCGCTCGAATACCTCCTCCTTCACCGATTGCGCCCAGCAACCGCCGACGCCGACCACACGTTCGGGGTTCTCCGTCTTCAGCCGCTTCGCCTCGCCCAAATGTGCGACGAATTTGTTATCCGCGGACTCGCGGATCGAGCAAGTGTTGAAGAGGATCAGTTCGGCGTCGTCGCGACTCTCAGCGCGCTCATAGCCAAGCGAATCGAGCATTCCCTGCATCCGCTCGGAGTCGTGCACGTTCATCTGGCACCCGAACGTGGTGACGTGGTAGCTGGGCATCGGCCCAGCCTAGCGAGGCGCCGGGGAGGCTTCTACTGCGCTTCTTCCTTGGTGAAGTTTTCGCCGGCCTTCTGCAGCTCGGCGGCTCTGTGGGCTTCCTCGTCCTGAGCGTGAAGGACGGCGAAGGTGGTCGCCCCGCCGACGAGGATCGCGAACCAGAGGATCACCAAGGGGAACGCCTTACCGGGGAACTTCTCCGAGCGCAGCCCGATGAAGCTGAACGCCACCGCCGAGACGGCGAGGGCGATCCCGCAGACGTAGAAAAAGTCACCGTTGCTCATGCGGCGGCAATCCTAATGACTGCAGGCGGCCTTACGCAGCCTGCTGCGCGGCTTCGCCTTCGGGCTCCGGCGTGATCTCGGCAACTTCCCCGTCGATGCCCAGCTTGGCGCGGATCTTCGCTTCGATCTCGCCGGCGATGGCCTCGTTCTCGGCGAGGAACTGTTTGGCGTTGTTACGCCCCTGACCGAGCCTGGTGTCGCCGTAGGAGAAGAAGGAGCCCGACTTCTGGACGAGCTCGTGCTCGATCCCAAAGTCGAGTAGTCCGCCTTCGCGGGAGATGCCGACCCCGTACTCGATGTCGAACTCCGCCTGCCGGAAGGGAGAGGCGACCTTGTTCTTGACCACCTTGACGCGAACCCGGTTGCCGACCGCCTCGGTCCCCTCTTTGAGAGTCTCGATACGGCGTATATCGAGTCGCTGTGAGGCATAGAATTTCAACGCGCGACCGCCCGGTTGCGTCTCCGGCGAGCCGAACTGAACGCCGATTTTCTCTCGAATCTGGTTGGTGAAGACGCAGACCGTGTTGGTGCGGTTGAGGTTGCCGGCGAGTTTGCGCAGCGCCTGCGACATCAGCCGAGCCTGGAGGCCGACTGTCTGGTCGCCGATCTGCCCGTCCAACTCGGCTTTCGGGGTCAGCGCCGCGACCGAGTCGATCGCGACCACATCGATTGCCCCGGAAGCGATCAAGCGGTCCGCGATCTGCAGCGCCTGCTCGCCGAAGTCGGGCTGGGAAACCAGCAGCTCGTCGGTGTCGACGCCGATCGCGCGCGCGTAGACCGGGTCCAGCGCATGTTCGGTGTCGATGAAAGCGCAAACGCCACCGAGGGATTGGGCCTCGGCGATGATGTGATTGACCAGCGTCGTCTTTCCCGACGACTCGGGGCCAAAGATCTCGACGATCCGCCCACGTGGCACTCCGCCTATGCCCAGCGCAAGGTCGAGCGCGAGCGAGCCAGTGGGTATAGCCGCCACTCTCACTGTCGCGTCGGCGCCTAGGCGCATCAGCGCGCCCGCGCCGAAATCCCGCTCGATCTGGGTCACGGCCGCTTCGAGGGCGGCGTCTTTTGCCTTGGCTTCTTTCGCCGAGGCGTCCTTCAAGTTTGCTTTCTTGTCTGTAGCCATGGTCTCCGAAGGTAGTGGGACGATCGGACGCGACCGTATGCCTGCAAGACGCGTGTCACAAGACGAAAACACGCCGATTTTGTGACCCATATGAGCCGAAAGCGTGACTCGCGCTAGAGCGGCGCTTCCGCGCCGCCGAGCAGGGTCCGCAATAGGTGCATGCCGACCAGCGCCGAGCGCTCGCGGATGTCTTCACGCCCACCGGGGATCACCGGCTCCCGGGCGATTGCGGTGCCGTCGGCTAGGCGCGCGTTGAAGCAGACATATCCGACCGGCTTCTCCTCGGTCCCTCCATCGGGTCCGGCGATACCGGTCACAGAGACCGCCACGTCGGCGTCAAAGCGCTCCAACGCGCCGATCGCCATCGCCTCGGCGACTTGGGGGAAACCGCCCCCCACTCCTCGATAAGGCTCGGATCGACCCCCAGCAGCTGCGCCTTGGCTTGATTCGAGTAGGCGACGACGCCTCCAGCCATATACGCGGAGGCGCCGGGGAGGTCGGTGATCCGGGCGGCCAGCAGGCCGCCGCTGCACGACTCCGCGAGGGCGAGACTGCGCCCCTTCAGCAGCTTTGCCACCTGAGAGTCGATGGTCTCGCCGTCGACGCTGAAGAGGTGTTGCCGGTGACGCTCAATCAAACCGGCTCTGACCGACTCGGCCACGGGGCCGGTCTCGGCTCGATAGCGGACGTCGATTTCGATCTCTCCGCGGCGCAGGCAGGTGGTCACTTCAACCGTCTCCAGGTCCACCCCGTCGGCCTCAATCTCACGCAGGCTCTTGGCGATATCCGACTCCGGGACGCCGAACATCCGCAACGTGTAGCCCAGCAGCGGAGCTGCCCGGGCGAGCACTGCCCTCATGGGGGGCGACTCGATCGCGGTCGACCACATCGGCCGCAACTCGCGTGGCGGGCCGGGAAGTACCGCGACCACGCTATCGCCGGCGGTGACGATCAGGCCGGGAGCGGTGCCGATCGGATCCAGCGCAACCGCGCCCTCGGGAACCATCGCCTGCTTGCGGTTCGCCGCCATCAACGCCTCCTGATCGAAGTCGAAGCTTCTGGCGAAGCCACGCAAGATCGCCGAAATCTTCCCCTCCATCTCTTCGTCGAGGACCAGCTCCACGCCCGCGAAGCGGGCGACGGTCTCCGCCGTGAGGTCGTCTGCAGTCGGTCCCAGCCCGCCGGAGGTGACGATCAGGTCCATCCCCTCGGAGGCCATGAAGCGCAGGGCGGCTTCGAGGTCGTCTGGGCGATCGCCGACGACGAGGATGTGGGCTACGTCGATGCCCATCTCCGCCAGTCGCTCGGAGACCCAGGGTCCATTGCGATCCACGATCCGCCCTGTCAGAACCTCGGTCCCGGTCACCACGATCCCAGCCCGCACCGCACTCATCGGCAAGCCTTCTTCAAAGCTGGTGGCGGGAACACCCGCCTATTGTTCTACGACGAGCTGCGGGTCGCTGGGACCTGGATCGCCAGCCGCTCCAAGCACGCGCGGGAGATCGGCTTCGGTGATCAGCACCTGACGAGGCTTTGACCCCTCGTAGCCGGAGATGACGCCGCGTCGCTCGAGCATGTCGATCAAGCGGCCGGCGCGCGTATAGCCGACTCGCAGGCGACGCTGAATCATCGAAACCGATGCGGTCTCGGTCTGCACGACCGTGCGGATCGCCTCGTCGAGCAGCTCGTCGCTGTCGGGGTCGAAGTCACCTTCAGCTCCCTCGTCGGGAACCTCCTCGCGCGTCTCCAGAAGCTCGTCTTCGAACTCTGGCGTGCCCTGCTTTGCCCAATGACCCGTGATTCGCGCGATCTCCTCTTCAGTGATGAAGGCTCCCTGGACGCGCTGCAGTTTTGAACTTCCGGCGCCGCGAAAGAGCATGTCTCCTTGGCCCAGAAGGGCTTCCGCCCCACCCTGGTCGAGAATCACTCGAGAGTCGGTTTGGGAGGAGACCGCGAAGGCGATCCGCGCCGGGATGTTGACCTTGATCGTGCCGGTGATGATGTCGGTGGAAGGACGCTGCGTCGCGAGCACCAGGTGGATGCCGGTCGCCCGCGACTTCTGAGCGAGGCGGATGATTGAGTCTTCGACCTCGGCTGGAGCGACCATCATCAGGTCGGCGAGCTCGTCAATCACGCAGAGAATGTGCGGCAACGGCGCCTCGCCCGCCTTGGCGCGAGCGCGATTCAGCTCGGCGAGGTTGCGACAGCGTGCCTGGCCCATGATCCCGTAGCGGCTCTCCATTTCGACAATCAAATTGGAGAGAACGTTGGCGGCCAGGCGAGGTGACGTGACCACCGGAGTCAGAAGATGGGGAACGTTCTCGTAGTGGTTCAGCTCGACCTGCTTTGGATCGACGAGGACCAAACGGACCTCGTTCGGCGAAGCCTGCATCAGGATCGAGGAGAGAATCGCGTTGACGCAGCCTGACTTGCCCGAGCCGGTGGTGCCGGCGACGAGCACGTGCGGCATCTTCGCCAGGTCGGTCCAAACCGCGTTGCCGTCGATGCCCTTACCCAGCCAGGCGACCAGCGGCGAGGTCTTTTCCGGGCGCCCCGCGTAGATGTCACCGAGGCGGACGATTCGACGTCGAGTGTTGGGAACCTCGACCCCAACCGCCTGCTTGCCGGGGATCGGCGCCAGGATGCGAATGTCCGTGGAGGCAAGCGCGTAAGCGAGGTCGTTGGCAAGCTCGGTGACTTTCTTCACTTTGGTTCCCGGGGCCAACCGCAACTCGAAGCGCGATACGTGCGGGCCGCTAACGATGCCGACGATCTTCGCCTCGACCCCGAAGTGCCCCAGTGTCTCGACCAGCTTGCGGCCGATGATCTCGTGATCGCGGGGATCCGGTCCTCTGTCAGCCTTGCCCCGTTCCAGGACTCTGGCCGTAGGCGGGCGGTAGTTGACCTCTTCCGAGGTGGTGACGCCACGTTTGTTGCCCATCGGAGTCAACGCGGCTTGCTTGGAGACGGCGTCCGTGCCAACGCCCAACCCCTCCTCCCCCTGGACCTCGACCTCCTGGGCGATAGCGCCGAAGTCCTCGGTGGCCGGCTCCGCCGGCTGATCGACCTCATCGGCGACCTCGTCCTCAACGATCGCAACGGTCGGCTCGAACTCATCCTCCTCCGGATATGCGCTCATCACGTCGGTCTCGCCGGCCTGGGTCTCGAACGAGTAGGTCTTCTCCTCCCGCTTGTCATCCCGACTCTTGATCACGGTCTGCGCAACGCCGCGTCCGCCCAAGAACAAGCGCCGCAGCCCACGACCAATCCCTTGGAACAGAGCCGAAATAGAAGTTCCGGTGAGCAACATCCCGCCAACCACAAGCATCAAGACGCAAGCAATTCGCGCACCAACGGCCCCAAAGGCATACTCGAGTCCGGTCTCAACTCCGTACCCGACCTTCCCCCCGTCCCAGCCGAAAAACAGCACGAAGGCCAGGTAGACGCCGGCGGCGACAAGGAAGACCCCGATCAGGTCCAAATGTCGCTGCTGCACCCCATCCGGCAGATGCGGCCGCGGAACCCGCGGTCGCGCTTTGGCCTTGCCTCTGGAACGGCGCGCGGCTCTACCGCGCTTTCTACGCACGAACATAGGCACCCGTTCGACACCTGAGAGCCCAGCCCTCCCCCGCTGCCATCACCGATGAACCCTCCGCCAGATCGCGGCTGCGATCATCGCCAGAGCCGCGACTCCCGCGGCGAGCCAGATCAGGCGGATGAATCGCCACCTCCCCCAGTCCGCCTCGCTATCTGAACGAAATCCCACGTGTAGTGGCTCCCTCCCTCCGAACCATCGAACAGGGCGACCAGATACCGCCCGGGTGGAACCGCGGGAGCCATGACGCGCAACCGTGACCGTGGTGGCCGCCACGAGCCCAGCGAAACGGCGCCGACTCCTCGCACCCGATAGCGCCAGAGCCCCAGTCGGCATCCGTAGCAGTTTGGCTTCGGCCCGAGAGTCAGTTGTTCGCGAATCCGCGCCGAAAACCCGCGGGTCATGAGTTCCGATGGACCTCGGTCGCCGTGGCTTGGTCGCGAGGCCTGACAACGATCTCGTCGATGTTGACGTGTGCGGGCTGGGCAATCGACCATCGAATGCACTCCGCGACATCGCCCGCGGTAAGCGGTTCCATGCCGTCATAGACGCGTCTTGCCGCTTCCTCGTCGCCGCCAAAGCGGACCAGGGAGAACTCCGTTTCGACCATGCCGGGAGCGACCTCGGTCAACCTGACTGGCTCACCCAACAACTCCAGCCGGAGCGCCCGAAGCATTGCGCGCTGTGCGTGCTTCGCGGCTGAGTAGCCGCTGCCGCCGCGATAGCTCTCAAACGCGGCGATGCTCGTCACGGTCACGATGTGGCCGCCTCTCGATGCGATCAGCTTTGGTAATAGATCGCGAGTCATTCGCATCGTCCCCATCACATTCGCCTCGTACATCCAGCGCCACTTTTCCTCGTCCGCATCGATCAACGGTTCAAGGCCCAGGGCGCCACCTGCGTTGTTGACCAAGACGTCGCAGCCTTCGATCTCAGCCGCGAAGCGGGCAACCGAGTCCGCGTCGGTGACATCCAAGGAAAATGCCTCACCATTGAGCTCGTCGGCAAGTGACTGCAGTCGATCAAGTCGACGGGCTCCCAGGATGACGCGATAGCCGTCATTTGCCAGCAGACGCGCGGTGGCGGCACCGATTCCGCTTGACGCCCCGGTAATCACACTGGTCTTCATTGCTCCCCATTCGTCGACGATCTTGCGATCCGATCCTTTCAACCCACGAGGCGGCTCCAGTCATGGGCATAAAGCCGGGCTAAAAGCGTGCCTGGCCGGAGATCGCGGGGCTAACATCGGTCGATGCTCACCGATGGTGACCGCGCCGAGGGACGTGTGCTGGTCGTAGAAGACGACGCCGAGATCGCGGATGTCCTGCGCCGATCGTTGCGCAACGAGGGCTATGAGGTGAAAAGCGCCGCCGACGGAGTCGAGGCGCTCGACACGGCCGTGGGGTTCGTCCCCGACCTGGTGGTCTTGGACCTCGGCCTGCCGAAACTGGATGGGGTCGAAGTCTGCAAGCAGCTGCGCGCCGACGGCGACGTGCCGATCCTGATGCTGACCGCGCGGGCCGAGACCGAGGATCGTGTCGCCGGGCTCGACAGCGGCGCCGACGACTATTTGGTCAAGCCGTTTGAGCGTCAAGAGCTGTTGGCGCGCATCCGGGCGCTGCTGCGGCGCCGGCCGCCGCGCGGCTCCGCTTCGCTCAGCGTCGGCGACCTGCAGCTCAACCCCGACACCCGCGAAGTGCATCGCGGAGGGCGGGAGATCGAATTGACCAATCGCGAGTTCGAGTTGCTGGAGTTCCTGATGCGCAACCAGCGCTTGTTGATCTCTCGTGAGCGTCTACTCGACGAAGTTTGGGGCTATGACCCGATGGCGGAGACCAACACAATCGACGTCTTCGTCTCCAACCTCCGGCGCAAGCTGGAGGCCGACGGCGAGCCGCGCCTTCTCCACACGAAACGTGGCGCCGGCTACGTGCTGAAGGAGTAGCGATGCGCCCCGGCCGCTGGCCCGTTCGCTGGCGTCTCGCCGCCGCTTCGGCGGGGCTGACCCTGGCCATCCTGCTCGTCTTTGGCGGAATCATCGGCCGCCTCGCCACCGATCGCATCCGCAGCGATTTCAACGGCGAGGTACAGAGCGCAGCCCAAACGTTGGCTGCGGAGGTGAGGGTCGTCTACACCCCCACGCCGGTCCCAATTCGGGTTCCGCATCTCAACGACTTCGTGCTTCCCGACGATGCGTCGGCGAGGATCTTCGACGTCAACGGAAGCCTGCTGCGTCAAAGCAATGGCGCCCTGTCCCTAGGCCCCCCTAAAGCGGGCATCTCCACCCACGACAGTATGCGGGTGGCGACCGCGCCGCTGAATGACGACAGCGGCACTTTGACCGGCTACGTTCAATACGGCCGCAGCCTCGAGCATGTCGACTCGACCATCGACCGGTTCTGGCTTTTCATTTTCGCTGGGATCCTCGGCGGAACCCTGCTCGCCACCCTCGCCGGGCTGACGGTCGCCGATCGCGCAATGCGCCCTATCGCGTCCCTCACCGCACGCGCGCGGGAAATTGCCGAAACTCGCGATCCTTCCCGCAACATGCCCCAGCCAAATGCCGACGACGAAGTCGGAGAGCTGGCGGAGACACTGGAACAGATGCTGCGATCGCTCGATGCCGCACGCGCGGAGCGCGAGGGGGCGATGCAAAAGCAGCGCGAGTTCGTCGCCGACGCTTCACACGAGCTGCGCACCCCGCTGACAAGCGTCCTCGCCAATCTTGAGCTGCTCCAAGACTCCCTGGGAGAGCCGGCCCAAGCGGAAGAGCGCGAGATGGTCGACTCGGCTCTTCGCTCGTCTAAGCGGATGAGCCGGCTGGTCGCCGACCTGCTGCTGCTGGCTCGGGCCGACGCCGGGCGAATGGGCGAGCGGCGGCGCTGCGATCTGGCCGAGATCGCCGGCAACGCCGCGGTGGAGGTGGCACCGACGATGGGAGATCGCGAGCTTGAAATCGACAACGGGCGACCGATCTTCATCGAGGGCAACCCCGACGAGCTGCACCGGCTGATCGTCAACTTGCTCGACAACGCAGCCCACCACACGCCGCCGAGCTCACACGTCGATCTCACCCTGCGGACCGAGAGTGGCGGCGCCATCCTTGAAGTCGCCGACGACGGCCCGGGAATTCCGACTGAGCAGCGCGAGGCGATCTTCGACCGCTTCGTCCGAGCGGAAGGCCCGGCCGATGTCTCCCCCGCCCCCGGCACCGGCCTCGGCCTGGCGATAGTCCGCGCCGTCGCCGACTCCCACGACGCCAAGGTCGAAGCGGCCGAGTCTCCATCAGGAGGAGCACTCTTCCGGGTCCGTTTTAAGACGGCTTTAGAGCAGTCTCCTAATTTCCCAAACGGACGAGACACACAGGTCCGCCGGGGCTCTCCCCCTTTACCGCCCCGGCGGACCTAGCTTTTCTCAGACCTCGACGACGACCGGCAGGATCATTGGGCGTCGCCTCAACTTGTTGTAGACGAGCTTGCCGATCGCGTCGTGCAAGTCCTCCTGGATCAAGTGCAGCTCGCGGGTGCCGGCGTCGGCCGCGTCCTCGAGCTGGTCCTCGACCACGTCCTTGAGCTCGTCGACCAGAGCGTCTGCCTCTTCAAGGAAAGCGACCCCGCGGAAGATCACCTCGGGGTCGGCTACGACGCTGCCGTCGTCGCCGGCGATTGTCGCGACGACGATGAAGATGCCGTCGGCGGAGATCTCGCGGCGGTCGCGCAGGGCGACGTCGTCGGGCTCTCCGACATTGACCCCATCGACGAACATCACGCCGTTGTGAATGTCCTCGCCGAAGCGGGCGCCTCTCTCGTCGATCTCCAGCGGTAGTCCGTTGCGACCTTGGAAAATGTTCTCCGGGTCAATCCCGAGGGACTGCGCCAGCTCGGCGTGCAAGCGCAGGCGTTGGTAGTCGCCATGCACCGGCAGGACGTATCTCGGCTTGGTCAGGTTGAGCATCAGCTTCAGCTCTTCCTGCCAACCGTGGCCCGACGCGTGGATCGGCGCGTCCTTGGCGGTGACGACCGAGGCGCCAATTTCGTAGATCCGGTCGATCGTCTCGTTGACCGCGCGCTCGTTGCCGGGTACCGGAGTCGCCGAGAAGACCACCGTGTCGCCGGAATGCAGCTCGACGTCGCGGTGATCGTTGTTGGCCATCCGCCGCAGGGCCGAGAGCGGCTCCCCCTGGCTGCCGGTGGAGATCACCACCACTCTCTCGTCGGGAAAGTCCTCGATCTCACGCGGCTGGATGAAGAGGCCTCTGGGGGCGTGCGATATGCCCAGGTTCGACGCGATGTTGAAGTTCTTCCGCATCGAGCGGCCGACCAGCGCCACCCTGCGATCGAGCTTCACCGCGGCGTCGATCACCTGCTGCACGCGATGGATATTGGAAGCAAACGAAGTGACGACTATTCGCCCCTTGCAGTTGGAGAAGGTCTCCAGCAACGCCGGGCCGACGCTTGACTCCGAGGGAGCGATCCCGGGCCGGTCGGCGTTGGTCGAATCGCCGCAGAGCAGGAGCAGCCCATCGCGCCCAATCTCCGCCAAGCGGGAAATATCCGCTGGTCTGCCATCGACGGGGGTCTGGTCGAACTTGTAGTCGCCGGTCATCAACATCGATCCCAGGTCCGTGGTGATCAGGACGCCTCGGGCGTCGGGGATCGAGTGCGAGAGGTGGACCAGCTCCAGTTCAAAGGGGCCGGCTTTCGCCTTCTCCCCCACCGGCAGCTCCTGCAAGGGAGCGTCGGAGAGCTTGTGCTCGTCGAGCTTGGAGCGCACCATCCCGATCGTCAGCAGGCCGCCGTAGATAACCGGCGGCGAGCCGATCTCCCGCAGAACGTAAGGAAGTGCCCCGACGTGGTCTTCGTGACCATGGGTGAGGACGATCGCCTCGATGTCATCCGCGCGGTCGCGCAAATAGGAGAAGTCCGGAAGGACGAGGTCGACGCCGAGCATCTCGGGCGTCGGGAACATCAGACCGGTATCGACGACGACGATTTTGCCGTCGTATTCGATCACGGTCATGTTCTTGCCGATCTCCCCCAAACCGCCGAGAGGGAGCACGCGTAATTTCTTTCCTGCCACTAGCTATTCACCATCTTTCATTTGAAGTCTGTGTCTCTACAGCGCGGCGAGCACGCCGACGCCTTCAAGCGCCTCGCGAATCGTGGTCCGCTGTTCAGCGCTCACCGGGACCATCGGTAGGCGCATCGTGCCCGAGGGGATCGTCCCCGTCATCTCGAGTGCAGCCTTGATTGGCATTGGGTTGGTGGTGAGACTGAGGGCATCGAAGAGCGGGCGCAAGGTCGCCTCGACCTCACGGGCCCGATCGAGGTCGCCGGCTTGGGCCGCGTCCCAGATCTCCCTCATCTGTGGTCCGACTACGTGCGATGCGACGGTGATTCCGCCGGCTAGCCCGAGCTCCAGGGTGCGAAGAAAAATGTCGTCGTTCCCGGACAGCACCGCCATACCGTCGATAGGGCCTAGATCGTCGTTGTTGGCCTGCTTCACTCCGACCACGTTGTCGATTTTCGCCAGCTCCGCCAGTTCGGCCGGCGAGACGTTGACAATCACCCGAGAGGGGATGTTGTAGATGATCAGCGGCAGGTCGGGCACGGCCGAGGCGACGGCTTCGAAATGGGCCATGACCCCCGCCGAGTTTGGCTTGTTGTAGTACGGAGTGACGACGAGCGCGGCTTCCGCGCCGGCATCCGCTGCCGCCTTGGTCAGCTCGATCGTGTGCCGAGTGTCATTGGTCCCGGTCCCGCAAACAATCGTCGCCGCGCCACCGACCTCATCGACGACGGTGCGCAGCACGCCGATATGCTCGGCGTCGTCGAGGGTCGTCGATTCGCCCGTCGTCGCCGCGGCGACCAGGCCATGTGATCCATTCTCGAGGAGGAAGCGGGCGAGGTCGCGGGTCGCCGCCTCGTCCACGCCGCCGTCGGGCGTGAAGGGCGTCGCCATCGCCGTCAATATGCCTTTGATCTCGGTCATCGAAGCCAGCGTACCTACAGCAGCTTCTCGAGGCCAACAGTGAAGTGGTCTGGAAGATCGGCGACTCTGCGCACGGCCAGCAGCACGCCGGGCATGAAGGAGCGCCGGTCGATCGAGTCGTGGCGGATGCTCAGCGTCTGCCCCTCGCCACCGAAGATGACCTCCTGGTGGGCGACGAGACCAGGCAAGCGCACCGAGTGAATCGGCTCGTGGACATTGCCGCCCGCCGCCTCGATCAGCTCAGCCGTGCGCTTCGCCGTCCCCGAGGGGGCGTCGAGCTTGCGATCGTGGTGCAGCTCGACGATTTCGCACTCGGGCATATGCCGCGCGGCTAGCTGGGCGGCCTCCATCAGGAGCACCGCGCCGATCGCGAAGTTCGGAGCGACAAAGCAGTTCGCGGACGAGGACTCGGCTGCTTCATGTGCGGCGTCGAGGTCGAACCCCGTCGTGCCGACCACCACGTGGACGCCCGCCTCCAGGCAGGCTCTAACGTTGGCCAGCGCGGTGTCGGGGGTTGTGAAGTCGACGACGACATCGGCATCCCCGAGAGCGTCACCCAACTCGACCCCGAGGGCGGGGTCGGCCTTGACGAGCGTCATGTCCTCGGCGCCCTCGACCGCCTCGCAAACCGCTTCGCCCATGCGCCCCGCGGCGCCGGATGCGACGACCCGGATCACGCGGCGACCAAGGCTTCGCTGACCGGGGCCAATGCTCTACGGAAGCGGTCTTCGTCGCGGCCGACACAGGCAGCTGAGAGGCGCTCGGCCCGATAGAGCTCGGCGGCCAGCTCGGTCAACTCATCGACGGTTACGGCGTTCACTTTGGCAAGCATCTCGTCCAGGGTGTCGATAGGCAAGCCGAACAGAGTCGCGCGGGAGATGCGAGTCATCCGCGCTCCGGTCGACTCCGAAGAAAGAACGAGACGCCCCTTGACGCTCTCCTTGGCCCGCGCCAGCTCCTCATCGGAAACCGGCTCCGTGCGCAGTCGCGCCAGCTCGGCCCCGATGATCGAGCAGGCCTCTTCGACGTTGTCCTCGCGCGTCCCGACGTAAGTCGCGACCAGACCGGAGTCGGTGTACTGATCGCTGTAGGAGCCAACCGAGTAGGCGAGGCCGCGCTTCTCCCGCACTTCGCGGAAGAGCCGTGAAGAGCTGGAGCCGCCGAAGATCGAGTCGAGCACGGCGAGGGCATAGCGGCGCTCATCTTCGCGGCGGATGCCCGGCGCGCCAAAACAGATGTGGTACTGCTCGGTGTCCTTGGCGTGGAAGCGAAAGCGGGTCTGCGCCTCGATCTCGACGGGGCGGGTTCCGTTCCCGCCCGAAGGTGGAGAAATCAGCCGACCCGCAAGCTCGGCAATTCGCTCGTGATCGAGATGACCCGCGGCGCCGACAACGACATTGGCACCGGTGTAGCGGGCGCGGTGGTAGGAATCGATGTCCGGGATCGGAATCGAAGCGATCACATCCGCCTCTCCCAAGACCCGGCGCCCCAGAGGATGCTCGCCAAAGACGGCGTCGGCGAGGAAATCGTGGACGCGATCCTGGGGCTCGTCCTCGTACATCGCGATCTCTTCCAAGACGACATCACGCTCGGAATCGACCTCGGGATAGGTCGGCGCCAGAAACATCTCCGCCAACAGGTCGAAGACCGCGTCGGTGTGCTCGTCGAGGAAACGCCCGTAGAGGTGGGTCGTCTCCTTGCCGGTCGCCGCGTTGACCGAGGCGCCGAGTCCGTCGAAGCGCTCGGAGATCTCGATCGCCGAGAAGCGCTCGGTCCCCTTGAACAACAAGTGCTCCAGAAAGTGGGAGACCCCAGCCTGGGCGGGCGTCTCGTCGCGTGAACCGGTGCGAACCCAGAGCCCGAGCGCCACGGATCGGACCGAGGGAACCTCCTCGGTCACGACCCGGACGCCCGAGTCCAGTTCGGTCAGGCGATGCTTAGTCACGCTTCTCACAAATGGTCCCGCTTCGCTCGCTGCACGAAGAACCAGATATGCACCTTTGCTCGCTCAGCGCTCCCTGCGCGGGCGACGCTCGCGACCGCCACGACCCTCACGGCCACGGTCGCCGCCGTTGCGGCGGGGACCGCCATCGCCGCCGGAGCCGACCGCGGCCAGCTCCTCCGGCGATTTGCCCTCAACCGAGGGATCGTCGGAGAGGCGCAAGCCGATCCGTCCGCGCTCGCGGTCGACCTCGACCACGGTGACGTCGATCTCCTCGCCGGCTCTCAACACGTCGTCGACGGAGTCGACCCGCTCGCCCGGCTTCACGTTGGAGATGTGAAGCAGGCCATCAGTACCCTTGACCAGCTCGACGAAGGCGCCGAATGTGGTCGTCTTCACAACCTTGGCGCCGGTGTACTTGTCGCCGACCTCGGCCTCCTTGGTCATCGACTCGATGCGAGCCACACAGGCCTCGACCAGATCGCCGGTCGGCGCGTAGATGCGCACGGTGCCGTCGTCCTCGACGTCGATATCGGCCTCGAACTCCTCGCAGAGGCCGCGAATCGTCTCGCCGCCTTTGCCGATGACCGCGCCGATCTTCTCTGGATCGATCTTGATCGCTTCGATCCGCGGCGCGTGCTGGGAAAGCTTCTCCCGCGGGCCGTCGATCGCCTCGGCCATCTTGCCGAGGATGAACTGGCGGCCCTTGTTGGCCTGCTCGAGAGCGTCGGTGAGGATCTCGAAGGTGACGCCGGTGATCTTGATGTCCATCTGCAGGGCGGTGATGCCCTCTGCGGTTCCGGCGACCTTGAAGTCCATGTCGCCGAGGTGATCCTCGACGCCGGCAATGTCTGTGAGGACGATGTAGTCATCGCCTTCCTTGATCAAGCCCATCGCGACGCCGGCGACCGGCGCGGAAACGGGTACGCCGGCGGCCTGCAGCGCCATCGAAGAAGCGCAAACCGAGCCCATCGAGGAGGAGCCGTTGGACTCCAGTGTCTCGGAGACCACCCGAACCACGTAGGGGAAGTCCTCCTCGCTCGGGATCGTCGCCACCAGGGCACGTTCGGCAAGCGCACCGTGGCCGATGTCGCGCCGCTTGGGACCGCGCATGAAGCCGGCCTCCCCGACCGAGAAGGGCGGGAAGTTGTAGTGATGCCAGAACTTCTTCGAGGTCTCCAGGCCCAGCGTGTCGATCCGCATGTCCATGCGAGTCGTGCCGAGGGCGACATTGGAGAGAATCTGAGTCTCGCCGCGGGTGAAGAGCGCCGAACCGTGAACGCGGGGTGAGATGTCCACCTCGGTCTCGATCGGACGGATCTCATCCTGGGCGCGGCCGTCGGGGCGCTTCTTGTCAACGGCGATCGCCTTGCGGATTGTGTCCTTCTCGATTGAGCCGAAGGCGGCCTTAACCTCAGCCACGCGCTTTCCATCGGTTTCGCCGTCGTCGGACTCAGGGGCGTACTTGGCGACCACCTCGTCCTTGACGTTGTCGATCGCCTCGTAGCGCTCGAGCTTGCCCTCGGTTGCGATCGCATCGATCAGGGCTTGGCCGTGGGAGGAGCGGATATCGCTGATCAGGCTCTCGTCGATCTTGGGAGCCTCGATCTCGATCTTTTCCTTGCCGGCCTTCTGCTGCAGCTCATCCATCGCGGCCGTCAGCTTCTTGATCTCGCTGTGGGCGATGTCCAAGGCGTCGAGGATCTCCTGCTCGGTAACGCCATTGGCACCGGCCTCCACCATCAGGATCGCTTCGTCGGTGCCGGCCACGATCAAGTCGAGGTCCAACTCCGAGAGGTCTTCCTCGCTGGGGTTGACGACGAAGTCGCCATCGAGCTTGCCGACCCGCACCGCGCCGACGTGAGCGGCGACGGGAACCGGTGAGATCGCCAGCGCCGCGGAGGCGCCGTTCATCGCGAGGATGTCGTAGGGGTGGACCTGGTCCACCGACATCGGAATCGCGACGAGCTGGGTCTCGTAATGCCAGCCCTTGGGGAACAGCGGCCGGATCGGCCGGTCGATCATGCGAGCGGTCAGAGTCGCCTTCTCGCTGGATTTGCCCTCGCGTCGGAAGAACGAGCCGGGGATTTTGCCCGCGGCGTACATCCGCTCTTCGATATCGACGGTGAGGGGAAGGAAGTCCACATCGCGCAAGCTTCCAACGGTTGCGGTGCACAGCACCATCGTGTCGCCGGCCTGAACCACGACCGCGCCACCCGCCTGCTTCGCGAGTTTGCCTGTTTCGAAGGAAATCTGGCTGTCGCCGACATCCACCGAAACGCGGCTAACGTCAAACATGCTCATCTATGTTGTACCTCCGGCCACCCGGTTGGCGGCCTATTGCGTTCAGAACTCTCGTTCTCTGTCCCGCGAAAGACTACAGAGTTAACGGCGGAGGCCGAGCTCGGCGACGAGGGCGCGGTAGCGCTCCAGGTCGTTGCGCTCCAGGTAGCGCAGCATGCGGCGGCGCTTGCCGACGAGCATCAACAGCCCGCGGCGCGAGTGGTGATCTTTGCCGTGCTCTCTGAGATGGCCGGTGAGCTCGTTGATCCGCTCGGTGAGCAGCGCGACCTGGACCTCGGCGGAACCGGTGTCCCCGTCGTCGCGGCCGTACTTGCCGATCAGCTCGGTCTTCTTTTCCTTAGTCAGGCTCATCTCGAAAAAAGTGCCGGCCCCCAGGCGGAGGTCACGGCCGTTGGAAGCTAGCACAGACACGCTTCGCATCTTCGACGTCGATGCGCATCTGGGCGATCAACTCCTCGACACTGGCGAAGCGTTTCTCACCGCGCAGGCGCTCAACGAACGCGACCCGCAGCGTCGTGCCATAGAGATCTACCTCATGGTCGATCAGATAGGTCTCGATCAGGACGCCGCGACCGCTCTCGAAGGTGGGTCGCACACCGACATTGACGGCGGCCGGAACGCCGTTTGCGAAGGCGGCGTAGACCCCGTGGCCGGGGATCGCCAAGCGATCGTCGGGGACTAGATTCGCAGTCGGGAAGCCAAGCTCACGACCACGCTGGTCGCCGCTCACCACGGTCCCTTCGACCATGAACGGCGCACCCAGACAGCGCTGCGCCGAATCAACCTCCCCCGCTGCGATCAAGGCTCGGATTCGAGTCGAGGAGACGGTTTCTCCGTCGACCTCGACCAGGGGCACGACGCGGGTTTCGAACTCCCGATGCTCGGCGAGCATCTCGGCGTCACCTTTGGCTCTGGCGCCGAAGCGAAAGTTCTCTCCGACCGAAACGCGCTCGGCGTCGAGCTTGCCGACCAGGACGTCCTCGATGAACTGCTCGGCGGTGACCGTCGCGAACTCGCGATCGAAGGGGATCACGACCAGCTCCTCGACACCAAGACCCGCAATCACGTCCCGCTTCACGGCAAAGGGGGTGATCAACTTCGGCAGCGCCGCCGGGTGGAGGATCTCCAGTGGATGCGGGTCGAAAGTGAGGACCGTGTCGGCGTCGTCAATCACCGCCTGATGGCCGAGGTGGAGGCCGTCAAAGGTCCCGATCGCGACCTTGCGGGAACGAGGAGAGACATCGGGCAGACTGGTCACTCGCATGCTCATCGCAGAGCCATCCCAACTTCGGGGACCAACTCGGCGACGCGCTCCACGCTCAGCTCCTCGCCGGCGTCCTCGACCCTAAACGGTCCGATCGCGGTACGTCGCAGCTCAGCGCAGTAAGCATCGTCGAGAGTCTCGAGCAGCGTGCGAATGTAGGTGCCGGCCGAGCACTCAACTTCAAAGGTCGCCGTCTCGCGATCCCTCTCGAGCAGGTCCGCCCGGTAAATGTCTATCTCCCGCTCGCGGCGTCTCAACCACCTCGCCACGGTGCGCCTTGCGGTAAAGGCGCTCCCCTTTGACCCGCACAGCCGAAGTCATCGGCACGCGTTGGCGCACCTTCCCGGTAGGCAATTCAAGACGACCCCGGGACGCGGCCGGTCTCGGTCAGTTCGCCGTCGGGATCGCCGGTGCTGGAGCGCCAGCCAAGCCGGGCTTTCGCAACATAGGTCTTCGACAGTCCGGTGAGGAAGCGCTGGAGCCGCGTCGCTCTGCCGGTTAAGACAAGTAGCAAGCCAGTCGCGAACGGATCGAGCGTTCCCGCGTGACCCGCCTTGCAGCCGCGTTCCCGTCGAACTCGAGCCACCATGTCGTGCGAGGTTATCCCCGCGGGCTTATCGCAGATCAGCACAGCGCCCTCGATCCCCTCCGCGGGCACGGTCAGGAGTCGAGCTGGGCACTGACCTCACCGCAGAGGAAGGCGACCAGCTCGTCCAGCTCAAGGTCTGTGGAGAAGCCGGCGGCGCGCTTGTGCCCCCCTCCCCCATGACTGCGGGCGATCGCGGATACGTCGACGCAACCGTCGCTGGAACGGAGGCTGACCTTGCGCGCGGCGCGACCGCGGTCCCCCTGGTCGCGGATCAGCGCGGCGACCCGGGCACCCTCGACCGAACGTAGGTGGTCGATGATCCCTTCGGTCATCTCCTCTCCCGCCCCGGTCGCCTCATAGTCGGCGGCGGTCACGTAGGTGAGAACGAGCCTTTCGCCGCACTCGCGCCGTATGCCGTCGAGGGCGCGGGAGACCAGCCGCAGCTTCTCGATCGGCACGTGCTCGTAGAGTCGGCGGTAGGTGTCGTCCACCTCCACCCCGGCGTCGATCAGGTCGGCAGCGATCCGGTGGGTGCGAGCGTCCGTGTTCTCGTACATGAACTTGCCGGTGTCGGTGATCAAGCCCACATACAGAGCCGAGGCCATCTCCTTGCCGACTCTGACCCCGAGCAGCTCAGCGAGCATGTAGACGATCTCCGCCGTGCAGGAAGCTTCGGTGTCGACCAGGTTGACGTCGCCGAAGAGGGTGTTGTCGTGGTGATGGTCGATGTTGATGATGCGGTTGCCGCCGTCGCTGAGGAAATCGACCGGCATCCGGTCGATGTTCCCGCAGTCGAGGAAGATCACCGTGCGATCGGCCATGTCCGCCGGCTCTTCGTGGAAGACCTCCTCCAGCGGCAGGAATCGGTATTCGATCGGCAGCGGGAACTCCTTTGCCGCCATGAACATCACCGAGTCCTTGCCGAGGCCTTTGAGCAGGTGGTGCATGCCGAGGAGCGATCCGAGGGCGTCGCCATCGGGCCCCTCGTGGGCCGTCAGCAGAAAACGGTCCCTCGTGCGCAGCTCATCGGCGACCTCCTCGATCGCCTGGGTAGCGGTCGGCGCACTCATAGCTCTTCAGGCTCCTCCTCGAGCAGGCGGGAAATCCGCACGCCCGTGGCGACGGTCTCGTCGTAGTGAAAGGAGAGTGTCGGAGTCCGCTTCATTCGCGTCTCGGCGGCGATCTTTGCCTGGAGCACACCGTTGGAAGAGCGTAGCCCCATCAAGGTCGCTTCCCGCTCCTCGTCGGACCCCAGCACGCTGACGAACACCTTCGCGGTGCGCAAGTCGGGGCTGGTTTCAACCGATGTCACGGTCACAAAGCCGATTCGGGGATCGCTCAGCTCGTTGCCGATCGCCGCGCCTACCACCTCGCGAAGCACCTCGTTGATGCGTCGCATGCGAGCGGTCGGCATCCTAGTTCAGCGTCTGCTCGACCTGTTTCGTCTGGAAGAACTCGAGCACGTCGCCCTCCTTGACGTCGGCGTAACCGTCGAGGACAACACCGCACTCCTGTCCCTCTTCGACCTCTTGGACGTTGTCTCTGAAGCGCCGCAGCGAGCCGAGTTTGCCGTCCCAGATCACCGTGCCCTCGCGGACCAAGCGAACGCTCGCGGTGCGCACTGCCTTGCCTTCGGTGACGATGCAGCCGGCGATGCGCCCGACCTTGGAGGCCTTGAAGGTCTGTTTGATCTCCGCTTCGCCAAGGGTCTCTTCGACCTCGACCGCTTCCAGCATGCCCTCCATCGCGTTGCGCAGGTCCTCGGTGATTTTGTAGATGACCGAGTAGGTGCGGACGTCGACGCCTTCGCGCTCCGCGGCGCGGCGCGCGTCCGCCAGCGGGCGGACATTGAAGCCGATGATGATCGCGTCGGAGGCCGATGCCAGCATCACGTCGGACTCGTTGATACCACCCGTCTGCGAGTGGATGATGTTGATCGCGACCTGCTCCTGCGGCACCTTGGCGATCTCGTCCTGGAGCGCCTCCAGCGAGCCGGCAACATCGGCCTTGAGCACGATGTTGAGCTCCTTGATGTCGCCTTCCTGGACCCGTGAGAAGACCTCCTCAAGGCTGACCTTGCGCGCCTGGCGTCGAGCCAGCGCCTCGGTCTTGAGGCGGTTGGCGCGCTCCTGGGCGAGCTGGCGGGCGCGGCGATCGTTTTCGACGGCCTGGACGAACTCGCCGGCCTCGCAGACGCCGTCGAAGCCGAGTACCTCGACCGGCATCCCCGGCCCGGCCGATTCGACCCGCTCTCCGGTGAAGTCCTGCATCGCGCGGACCCGGCCCCACTGCGGCCCGGCGACCAGCGCGTCGCCTACGTTCAGCGTGCCGCGCTGGACCAAAACGGTGACGACTGGGCCGCGGCCGGGATCGAGCTGGGACTCGATCACGGTTCCCGAGGCGGGAGCATCGGGGTTGGCCCCAAGCTCTTCCAATTCGGTGACCAAGAGGATCATGTCGAGCAGGTTGTCGAGGCCATCGTGGGTCTTGGCCGAGACGTCGCAATAAACGGTCTCCCCTCCCCACTCCTCCGGATTGAGGCCGTCCTGGGCGAGCTCGTTACGAATCCGGTCGGGCTGTGCGCCTTCCTTATCGATCTTGTTGACCGCGATCAGCATCGGCACGTCAGCGGCGCGGGCGTGATCGATCGCCTCTTTGGTCTGTGGCATGACTCCGTCGTCGGCGGCGACGACGACGACGGCCACGTCGGTGACCTTGGCGCCGCGGGCGCGCATCGCGGTGAAGGCGGCGTGGCCAGGCGTGTCGAGAAAGGTGATCGTCCTTTCGCCGTGATGAACCTGGTAGGCGCCGATGTGCTGGGTGATGCCTCCCGCTTCACCGGCGGCGACCTCGGTCTCGCGAATCGCGTCGAGCAGCGAGGTCTTGCCGTGGTCGACGTGACCCATGATCGTCACGACCGGCGGGCGGTCGGCGAGATCGCCTTCGGCGTCTTCAAAATCGGGCGCCTCCGGCTCCTCGTCGGCAGCGGTAACGATCTCGAGCTTGCGGTCGTATTCGTCGGCGATCGCCCGGATCGAGTCGTCGGTCAGAGTTTGCGTGAGGGTCGCCATCTCCCCCATCGTCATCAGCTTCTTGATCACCTCGGCGCTGCCGAGGCCAAGCGACTCGGCGACCTCGCGCACGGTCGCGCCGGAGTTGACCTTGGTCGCCTCGGGCTCCGCCGCTTCGACTCTGGGCGGTGGCTCTTCGAGCAGCGGCCGGCGACGGCGGCCTCCGCGGCGGCGCGGTGGACGCTGCGGCGGCGGCCCACCCATCTGGTCGCGGCGAGCAGCCTGAGAGTCGATCACGACGCGCCGTTTTTTCCCCGATGCGCCTCCCCCGCCGCCGGCCGGAGCTCTGGAGGGCTTCTTCGGCGGGTTTCACCGGCTTACTGGACGTCGAGTCCTGCTCTGGCGGCAGGCTTGGCTTTGGGCTTCGCCTCAGCCTTGGTCGCGGCCCCCCCATCACCTTTGGCGGCGGCGATCGCCTTCAGCGCATCGGCCTCCTCAACGCTGGAAGCAGCAGCTTTCGCCTCGATGCCGGCGGCTCTTCAACGCAGCGAGCAGCTCTCTACTGCTCAGACCCTTGAGCTCTCGCAATTTCGTGAACCCGCTTCTTAGCCACTAAGCCTGCTCAGTCTCCTCGACGGCCGGGACTTCATCTCCAGCTTCTGTGCTCTCGTCAGATTCGTCCGAACCCTGATCCTCAGACGCTTCCTCCGCGGGTGGCGTGGAGTCGGAGGGGTCGAGAACGGAGGCCTCGCCCCCGCCCGCAGGCCCCTCCGACTCCGCGACGGGCCCCGCGGCCGATGCCTCCGAGCCCTCGGCCTCAGGACCCCTCGGCGGCTTCAGGCTCTTCGGTGACCTCCGGCTCCTCCTCGACAAACTCAGCCTCAGCCTTGGCGACGATCTCGGAGACCTGGCCCTGTCGGCATCCGGGTCGGCGAGGATCGCAATCTCGGCCTCTTCGAGCGGGCTCAGAATCGCGGCCTGACTGGTCTCGAAGCGACTCAGCGCCTGGTGCCCCGGGAGGCCGCAGTAGGTGGAGCCGTCGATCGCGGCATTCGGGCAGCGCCGCCCATTCGAGAGCACCGCCATGCAGCGGCCGTCGGATTGCTCCTCACCCTCGTACTCGACGTCCTGGTCTTCCTCGGCGAAGTCGCTCTCCGACTTGATGTCCACGCGCCAACCGGTGAGGCGGGCGGCAAGGCGGGCGTTTTGGCCATCGCGACCGATCGCCAGCGAAAGCTGGTCATCGGGGACGATCACCGTTGCCTGACGCTCCTCGTCGTCGACGATCACCTCGCGCACGCGGGCCGGCGACAGCGCCTTGGCGACGAAGCGAGCGGGCTCGTCGTTATGGGGAATGATGTCGATCTTCTCGCCGCGCAACTCGGAGACGACCATCCGCACGCGTGAACCGCGCGGGCCGACGCAAGCGCCAACCGGATCGACGCCGTCGGCGTGGGAGATGACCGCGATCTTCGAGCGGTAGCCGGGCTCACGGGCGACGCCGACGATCTCAACCAGTCTGTCGGCGATCTCCGGCACCTCAAGCTCGAAAAGGCTCTTAATCAGCTCAGGGCTTCGACGGGAGACGACGATGCTCGGGCCTTTGGTCGAGTCGGAGACATCGGTGATCACGGCCTTAACCCGCATCCCGTGGTCGTAGCGCTCGTTATAGACCTGCTCGGACTTGGGCAGCAACGCCTCGACCCGTTCGCGCAGCTGAACCAGCGTGTAGCGCTTGTCGGACTGCTGGATGATCCCGGTGATCAGCTCGCCGACTCGGTCCTGATACTCGTCGTACATCATCTGCCGCTCGGCCTCTCGAATCCGCTGCAGAATCACCTGCTTGGCGGTCTGGGCGGCGATCCGGCCGAAATCGTCGGGGGTGACGTCTCTGGTCTGGATCTGATCCTCGTAGGGAGCGATCATCTCCGGGTCCAGCTCGGGATCCTCCGGCTCGCGCAGCTCCCCCGTCTCCGGGTCGATCTCGCGCTCCTCTTCCTCCTGGGCCTCAGCCGCCTCAGCCAGCAGCTTCTCCTCCAGCTCCGGCGGCAGGATCAGCTCGAAGACGAGGAAGTCGCCGGTCTCGTGATCGAGATCGACGCGGGCATATTTGGCCGCGCCGGGTGTCTTCTTGTAGGCCGAGAGGAGGGCGTCCTCAAGGGCGTCCATCAGCTTGTCGGCGGAGATCCCCTTCTCCTGCTCGAGCGCTTTGACTGCGTCGACGATCTCCTTGCTCACTGCGACTCCTTGGTCTCGGAAATGGGACTGGGGCGGCTGTACTTGGGCCCGGGCGAGGAAACCTCGAGGGTGTAGTCGGCCAGCAGGTGATTGAGGTGCCTGGTGACCTGCTCGCAGAGCGCCAGGTCCACCCCTCTCGGGTGGTCGATGAAGAGCCGCAGGGACTCGGTCCCCGGCCGCTCCAAAGCGACCAGGTCAAGCTCCGAGTCGAGCTCGATCAACTGCTGCTGGATATCGTTTTTGAGGTCTTCCATGCCTGATTCGGGGCGAAAAAAAAGTGGGCCAGGCCCACTTCTCGACACCGATAGGGACGTAAAAGCTTGAGCGGAGTATAACCCGCTCAGTGCGTAGGGCAGGCGGGGGCGCGAGGGGGACCCCCCTCGCCGGACAAGTCGTCGGGCTAATTAGGCCGACGACTTTGAGTATCCGCCCGTCGAGGGGGGTCCCCCTCGCGCCTCAGGACGTCTACTCGATCCAGGATCCCTCCGGCAATTGAGTCCTTGGAGTCGAGAGGTAGCTCCGTTTCGGAGCTTGCGTCGATCAGGGTCACTGCGTTCTGAGTGCTTTCAAAGCCGATGCGTGAGTCGGATACGTCGTTTAGGACTATGAGATCGGCGCCCTTGCGAGTTAGCTTGGCTCGGGCTCGGGCGAGGCCCTCTTCCCCGTGCTCGGCGGCGAAGCCGACGATGGTTTGGGACTCGTTGCGGGAAGCGGCCAGGCCGGCGAGGATGTCTTCGGTCGGCTCCAAGTGAAGTTCGAGTGTGTCTTGGCGCTTCAACTTGCCCGTTGCCGGTTCGCTCGCCCGAAAGTCGGCCGGGGCGGCAGCCATCAGCAGGACGTGGGCAGTCGAAAACTCAGCCTGGGCCGCGCCGGCCAGCTGCTCCACGGTCTCCACGTCGACGCGGTGGACTCCCGCCGGCGTTGGGAGGGACACGTTGGCGGCTATCAAGGTGACGTCGGCGCCCCGCCGCGCCGCGGCGCTGGCAAGGGCGATGCCCATGCGGCCACTGGAGCGATTGCCGATGAAGCGAACGGGGTCGATCGGCTCCCGAGTCCCGCCCGCGGTGACGAGGACGCGCAGCCCGTCCCAGGGGCGATGACCGATGGGAAGGGACGACTCGATGCGGGCGAGCAACTGCTCGGGGTCGGGCAGCCTGCCCACTCCGAATTCCCCGCGCGAGGCGAGCTGCCCCTCCTCGGGGTCGATCACGGTGACGCCGCGCTCGCGAAGTGCCGCAAGATTCGCCTGGGTCGCCGCGTCCGTGTACATACGGTCGTTCATCGCCGGTGCGATGAGGCGCGGCGCGGCGCAGGCAAGGAAGGAGGTCGTCAGCATCGAGTCCGCCATGCCGGCCGCCAACTTGGCGATTGTGTTGGCCGAGGCGGGCGCGACGAGGAAGGCGTCGCAATTGGCGGCGACTTCGAGGTGCCCGATCGGGTCGTGCTCCGGGGCGGGGTCGCCGGGGAAGGCGCCGCCCATCGGGTCGCGTTCGAATTCGGAGATCAGCACCGGAGAGCCGACGATTCCCTCAAAGGAGGCGGCGCCGACGAAACGGGTCGCGCTCTCGGTCATTACGACTCGCACTCCGTGGCCGGCCTTGGTCGCCAACCGGGCCAGCTCCAGCGACTTGTAGGCGGCTATCCCACCGCTTACTCCAAGCAGGATCCTGGCCATCGGTTTCCTCCTAGCGGTCCGGCCGCCCGGGAACGGGGCTACGCGCGGTATTCGTATCTGAGCTTGCCGTCGGCAAGCTCCTCAAGCGCCATCGAGAGATAGTTCTTGCCGACCTGGTTCTCGACCATCGGCGGCGTGTACTCGCCGAAACCGCCCTCGCCGAGATTGTGGAAGTAGCTGTTGATCTGGCGCGCCCGCTTCGCCGCGACTACGACAGCGGCGTAGTGCGAGTCAGCGTGCTCCAGCAGTTTGTCGACGCGTGGCTTGATCATTCGGCTGCGGAGTCTAGAGGTAAGTCAAGTTCGGTGCGCACGATCCCCTCCAGCTCGGTCGCGGCGCGCTCAAAATCTTGGTTGATGACGCAGTGGGCAAAGTCACCTTTTGCGGCCAATTCCTGCTTGGCGACTTCGAGGCGAGAGTCGATCGCTTCCGGGCTGTCGGTTCCGCGCGAGATCAACCGCTCGCGAAGCACGGCTGGATCGGAAGGGGCAATGAAGATCTGCACCGAGTCCGGGCGGGCGGCCCGAACCTGCTGGGCACCCTGGACTTCGATCTCCAGCAGGACAGAGCGACCGGCATCGAGGCGCCGCTGCACTTCAGAGCGCAGGGTGCCGTAGCGGTTGCCGCTGTAGGTGGCAAATTCGAGGAAGTCCTGTTCCGCCACTCGCTGATCGAATTCCTCAGAGGTGAGGAAGTGGTAGTCGTGGCCGCCCTTCTCTCCCTCCCGGGGCTGCCGCGTCGTCGCCGAGACGGACAGCTCGAGGTCGGGTACGCGCTCGAGCAGCCTGGAGATCAGCGTCCCCTTGCCGACGCCCGACGGACCGGTGATTACAAAGACCTTCGCCATGGGGCGAAGATATTGACCGGGCAGGCGGCGCTATCGACGGAGCTGGCTTACCAGCTCTGCCCGTTGGCGCTCGGAGAGGCCGCCGATCGTCTTCGACGGTGAGATCCGGCACTGATTGAGGATGCGGTTTGTCTTCACCCTGCCGTACTTGGGGACGGCCAGCAGCATGTCGAAGACCTTCGCCGTCATCACGAACTCCGGCGGGTCGAGGAGGAGCGTGTGGATGTTGGCCTTGCCCGCTTTCAGGTCCTTCTTCAGCTTGGCGCGGGCGGTGCGAATATCGTTCGCCCGCCGCAACGCATCCATCCGTTGGTCCAACGACCTCTCGGGGGCCGCTGCGGAGGTCTTGACTGGGGCAGGCATGTGGGCGGCGAGTATAGCCGCGGCCAACTGGCGTGCAAGGACATTTGACCCAATTCAGCGCAAATTCACCTCGACCTCGAGTTGAGGTCGAGGATGGCGGCGACCCCATGCCGCTCTATTCATCCTGAGGAAAGCCCTTTCGCGACCCGTTCGCCGGCGCGTGGGTCCCTGAAACTCTCCGTGCCAACCGCAACCAACGTCGCCCCAGCGGCAAGGAATTCCCGCGCGTCGGCTGCGCTCGTGACGCCCCCCATGCCGACGATCGGGATCTTGATGGCGGCGGCGACGGCGCGAACCTGGGCGACCGCGATCGGTCGCACGGCCGGACCCGAGAGGCCGCCGTGGCCAGCCGCGATCCCGGGCCGCCCGGTGGCCGGATCCATCGCGCTCGCCTTCAGCGTGTTGATCAACGACACCGCATCGGCCCCACCTTCCTCGGCGGCGACCGCGACCGCTGCGGGGTCGGTCACGTTGGGAGTCAGCTTCACGATCAACGGCTTCGCGGTCAGTGGACGCAGCGCCTCCAGTAGGGCGACCGTCTCGGTCGGCTGCTCGCCGACTATCAGGCCGGAATGGACGTTGGGGCAGGAGACGTTGAGCTCGAGCGCTGCCACTTCTTTGCGCTCGCCAACCCCAGCCACCAGACGTGAGAAATCTTCTTGGCTGGTGCCCATCACCGAGACGATCAGCGGAACGGGCAATTCCGCCAACTGAGGAAGATCCTCCGCGAGAAAGCCGTCTAGCCCCTTGTTTGGCAACCCGATCGAGTTGATCATCCCCGCCGGGGTCTCCCAGATTCGTTGCGGCTCGTTACCGACCCGCGGTTCCGGCGTGATCGTCTTCGAAACGAAGGCCGAGAAGGGGAAGTCGTCGAGGAGGGCGTCGCCGTAGACCTTGCGCGCCGCGATCGCATCGAAGGTCCCCGAGGCGTTGATCACGGGATGCGCGAGGTCAATCCCGCAGAACTCAGGCATGGCGTATCACCGGGCCGTCGACGCACAGGCGGATGTAGCCCTCGCCGTCCGGGTTCGGCACCGCACAGCCGTAACAAGCTCCGTAGCCGCAGGCCATTGGGGATTCCATGGCAAGCTCGCAAGGAACTTCTCTCTCTCCGCAGAGAGCTTGGACCGCGTCGAGCATTGGCGGGGGGCCGCAGGCGTAGACGACGGCGCTACCGGCGTCGTCGCCGTCGAGCATTGTTGAGAGCAGGTCGGTTACGTAGCCCTTGTGGCCGACGTGACCATCCTCGCTGGCGAGGCGGATTTCGCAGCAGGAGAAGAGGTCGTCCAGGCCGCCCGAGTGGGACTCGTCGCGAAAGCCGAGCAGGACGCGGGAGGGAATGTTGCGCTCGGCGAAGCGGCGGCGCAAAAGGGCGAGCGGCGCGATCCCGATTCCGCCGCCGACGAGGATCGCGCCGGCGGCGCCGGAGGAAAGTGCACGGGGCGGCGAGAAGGCGTTGCCGAGGGGCCCGTTGACCCAAACCCCCTCCCCCACCTCCAGCTCGCAGAGCCGATCGGTCCCCGGGCCGATGCCCTCAATCAAAAAATCCAACCGCGCCCCGCCGAGTTCGTCCTCATTCCCGCTATCCGGGAATAAAGACGAACTCGGCTGGCAGTCGGCCACGGAGAGGGCTCGTGGGAGGTAGGGGCGGCCGCCGCGCTGCTCCCAGTGCGACTTGGTGGCGAGCATGTAGAACTGGCCTGGCTCGGGCGCCGGGCCCTCTTCATCGAGCAGGGAGAAAACCCGGTAGCCGCCGGACGCCCGGCTCTCGGTTACCCGGCAAAGGCGACGACCGAATGGTGGGTGATTGGATTCCTCAGGCATCCACAGGGGCGGAGGAGGTGGCGCTGTGGATCTCTTGCAGTGACCGCACCTCGGCCGCCTGCTCCTTCTGCGCCGCGATCGCGCGGACGGCCGCCGAGGCGCCGGTCATTGTCGTCACGCACGGAATCCCCTGGCGCACTGCGGCGGAGCGAATCTCATAGCCGTCGGCGCGCGCGCCGGAGCCGGTCGGGGTATTGATCACCAGGGCGCAGCGGCGCTCTCTGATCAAGTCGACGACGTGCGGAGAGCCCTCTGCGATTTTGTTAATCGGCGTCACCGGGACGCCCATTCCCGAGATCGCCTGCGCGGTTCCCCCGGTCGCAATCACCTCGAAGCCGAGGTCGTGGAAACGTGCCGCGATCTGGGTCGCGGCGGGCTTGTCCGTATCGGTGACGGTAATGAAGACGGAGCCTTCGCTCGGCAACGTCACCCCCGCCGCGGCCTGCGCCTTGCCGAATGCCGTCGGGAAGTCGGCGGCGATCCCCATCACTTCGCCGGTGCTCTTCATTTCCGGCCCGAGAACTGAATCGGCGCCGGCGAATCGGGCGAATGGCAACACCGCCTCCTTGACGCTGACGTGGCCGGCAGGCGCCTCCGGCAGCTCCATCTCAGCGAGTCTTTCTCCCAGCATCAGCCGGGCGGCGACCTTGGCCAGTGGCGTGCCGATCGCCTTGGAAACGAACGGAACCGTTCGGGAGGCGCGGGGGTTGGCCTCGATCACGTGCAGCTTTGAGCCCGCCAATGCGTACTGGATGTTGATCAAGCCGATTACGCCCAGCTCGAGGGCGATCAGCTTGGTCGTCGCGCGGATCTCCTCCAGCATCTCCTCGCCGAGGCTCATCGGCGGGATCACGCAGGCGGAGTCTCCGGAGTGCACGCCCGCCTCTTCGACGTGCTGCATGATCCCGGCGACCCAGACATCCTCGCCGTCGGCGAGGGCGTCAACGTCCACCTCGATCGCGTTCTCGAGGAAGCGGTCGAGCAGGAGTGGGTGTTCCTGATCCGCCTTGACGTGGGCATCGAGGTACGCCGAGAGGTCATCCGTCGAGTAACAAATCTCCATCGCCCTACCCCCGAGGACATACGAGGGACGCACCAACAGCGGGAATCCAACCTCCTCGGCGATCACCGTCGCCTCATCGGCGGAGAGCGCGGTGCCGTAAGGCGGGTGGGCGATGTCGAGGCGCCGAAGCAAGGCGCCGAAGCGGCCGCGGTCCTCGGCCAGGTCGATTGCGTCGACCGGGGTGCCGAGCAGCGGCACGCCCGCCTCCTCCAGGTCGCGCGCCAACTTCAGCGGCGTTTGGCCGCCGAACTGGACGATTACCCCCTCGGGACGCTCTTGCGCACAGACGGCCAGCACATCTTCCGCCGTCAACGGCTCGAAATAGAGGCGATCGGAGGTGTCGTAGTCGGTGGAGACCGTCTCCGGGTTGCAGTTGATCATCACCGCGTCGCGGCCCAGCTCACGCGCGGTCATCGCGGCGTGCACGCAGCAGTAGTCGAACTCGATCCCCTGGCCAATTCGGTTTGGGCCGGCGCCGAGGATGACGACCGAGTCGCGCTCTCCACGGCGTACTTCGGAGGCGGGAACTCCGTCGGGACCGGGTCGCTCGTGCGTTGAGTAGTAGTAGGGGGTCGCCGCCTCAAATTCAGCGGCGCAGGTGTCGACCGCCTTGTAAGCGCGAGCGAGCCCCTCGGTGCCATCGCCTTCGATAGCGAGCGCCTGCAGCTCGCGCAAAAACCAGCGGTCGACCAGGCAGCGCTCGTGCACCGCCTCGATTTCGAGCCCGCGGCGAAAGGCCTCGTGAATCTGGTCGAAGCGCTCCGCGCAGGGAATCGCGATCTGCCCCAACAGCTCCTCGTCGGACTCGGGGAAATCCGGCGCCGCGTCCAGCTCTCGCGAGCGCATCGCCTTGGCGAAGGACTCGCGGAAGGTGCGGCCGATCGCCATCGCCTCCCCGACGCTCTGCATGTAGGTCGAGAGCCGGCCTTCGGCGCCCGGGAACTTCTCGAAAGCGAAGCGCGGGATCTTGGTTACCACGTAGTCGATCGTCGGCTCGAAAGCGGCGGGCGTGGCGCGGGTGATGTCGTTGGGAATCTCCTCCAGGGCGTAACCGACCGCCAGCTTCGCCGCCATCTTGGCGATCGGGAAGCCGGTCGCCTTCGAGGCGAGCGCGGAAGAGCGTGAGACGCGTGGGTTCATCTCGATCACGACGATCGCGCCGTTCTCCGGGTTGACCGCGAACTGGACGTTGGAGCCGCCGGTCTCAACGCCGACCGCGCGGATCACCTTGATCGCCTGGTCTCGCAGCTCCTGGTAGAGCGGGTCGGTGAGCGTCTGCGCCGGGGCGACGGTGACCGAGTCACCGGTGTGGACCCCCATTGGGTCGACGTTCTCGATCGAACAGATGATCACGACGTTGTCGTTGCGATCGCGCATCACCTCCAACTCAAACTCGCCCCAGCCGATCACCGACTCCTCAATCAGGACCTGGTTGATCGGGCTTGCGGCGAGGCCCTCGGAGACGACCTGGCGCAACTCAGTCTCGGTATTCCCCACGCCGCCGCCCTCGCCGCCCATGGTGAACGCAGGGCGAACGATTGCCGGCAGCGCGATGCGGCCGTCAGCAAGGGCCCCGTCGACCTCGGTGAGGCTTTCGACCGTCATCGACCACGGCACCCGAAGGTTGGCCGCTTCCATCGTGCGGCGGAACTCCTCGCGGTCTTCGGCGCGGTGGATCGCTCCGTAGTCGGCACCGATCAGCTCGACCCCGAAGCGCTCCAGGGTGCCGTTGTCGTGCAGGGCCATTGCCACGTTGAGCGCGGTCTGCCCGCCGAGCGTCGGCAACAGCGCATCGGGGCGCTCCTTCTCGATGATTCGCGCCACCGGCCCGGGCAGCAGCGGCTCCACGTAGGTGGCGGTGGCGAACTCGGGGTCGGTCATGATCGTCGCCGGATTGGAATTGACGAGAATGACCTCGTATCCCTCCTCCAGCAGCACCTTGCACGCTTGGGCACCGGAGTAGTCGAACTCGGCAGCCTGGCCGATCACAATCGGCCCGGAGCCGATCAACATGATCTTTTGGATGTCATCGCGGCGGGGCATCAGGCCACCGCCATCTCGAGGAAGCGGTCGAAAAGATGGCGCGCGTCGTGCGGGCCCGGGCCTGCCTCGGGGTGGTACTGGACCGTGGCCCCCGAGACGTCTTTCAAGACCAGGCCCTCGACCGTGCGGTCGTAGAGATTGAGGTGGGAAAGCTCGGCGGCGCCGAAGTCGGTTTCCCAGCGCACCGGTTCATCGCCCTCGATCCGCGACTCGCCCCCGGGGCCCTGAACGGCGAAGCCGTGGTTTTGGGAGGTGATGTCGATTTGGCCGGTTGCCAGGTCCTTGACCGGGTGGTTGGCGCCTCGATGGCCGAAGGGAAGCTTGAAGGTCTCCAATCCGACTGAGCGACAGAGCAGCTGGTGGCCGAGGCAGATGCCGAAGACGGGCTTCTCCCCGATTAACTCGCGGACGGTGTCGACGACGTAGCCCAAGGCGGCGGGGTCGCCTGGGCCGTTGGCGAGGAAAACGAGATCGGGCTCTTCCGCCAGTACGTCCGCGGCGGCGGTCGTGCAGGGCAACAGAGTGAGTCTGCAACCGCGCTCGCGTAATTGGCGGACGATGCTCATCTTGATCCCGGTGTCGATGCCGACGACGTGGGCGCCGTCGCCCTCAAAGCGGATCGGCTCGGGCGGAGTTACCGTGCGAGCCAGGTCGGCGCCGTCCATCGAGGGCTCCGCGGCGACCCGCTCGCGCGCCTCGGACTCGACCATCTCGCCCGGGAAGATGCCGCCGCGCATCGAGCCGGCGTCGCGAATGTGGCGGACCAACGCTCGCGTGTCGACTCCCGTGATCCCCGGCACTCCACAGTCGCCGAGCCAGTCGAGCCAACCGCCTTCGGCGGTGGCTACGTCTTCGCCGTTGTGGGCGTCGCGCATGACGACCCCGCGCGCGTGGATGCGGTCGGACTCCATCGCCGCCGCCGAGACGCCGTAGTTGCCGATTAGCGGATAGGTGAAGACGATGATCTGACCCGCGTAGGAGGGGTCGGTGACCGACTCCTGGTAGCCGGTCATCGAGGTATTGAAGACGACCTCACCGGTGATCGCCTCGAGCGCGCCGACAGCTTCGCCGTCGAAGCGGGCGCCGTCTTCCAGCAGGACATAGGCACTCACGCCGCCACCCCCAGAGAGAAGCTGCGCAGCCGATAGGCGACCTGGCCACCGGCGACGGTCATCAGCACCCGTCCCTTCAGTCTGCGCCCGGCGCACCAGGAGTTTTGAGAGCGACTCTCGTATCCGTCCTCCCCCACCGTCCAATCGGCGCTGAGGTCGCAGAGGGCGATATTCGCCTCGCTGCCTGGCGCCAGGCTCGGGCGCTCCAAATCGAAGGGCTCGGCGCCGCCGGCCATTCGCTCGATCACCAGAGCGAGGTCGAGCGCGCCTGGCAGGACGAGGTCAGTGTGGATCGCGGCGAAAGCCGTTTCCAGGCCGGTCACGCCCATCGCTGCCTGTTCGAAGGGAACTTCCTTTTCCTCAGTCGCGTGCGGCGCGTGGTCGGTGGCGATGCAATCGATCGTGCCGTCGCGCAGGCCGGCGATCAAGGCTTCCCGATCGGTCTCGGCGCGCAGGGGAGGGTTCATCTTGGAGCGGCGAGCGTCAAGACTGCGCACCTCCTCGTCCGTGAAGCAGAGATGGTGCGGGGAGGCTTCGCAGCTGATTTGCACGCCGGCGGCCTTGGCGGTGCGCACCGCCTCAACCGACTCGGCGGCCGAGAGGTGCTGAACGTGGATCCGCCCTCCCTCATAGCCGGCGAGCGCGGCATCGCGGGCGATCATCGTCGACTCAGAGACCGAGGGAATACCGGTCAAGCCGAGCGCGGCCGAGACCGGCCCTTCGTGCATGACTCCCTCGCCGGAGAGCTCGGGGTCCTCCTCGTGCAGGGCGATGACCCCTCCGCAGAGCCGCTGGTACTGGAGGGCGCGGCGCAGGATGCGGGCGCTTCGAATCGGCAGCCCGTCATCGGTAAAGCCGACCGCGCCGGCATCCCGCAATTCCGCCATCTCGGTCAGCTCTTCCCCTTCCATGCCGCGGGTGACGGTGGCGAGGAATCCAACCGGGACCGAAGCCTCGGCGCGGGCTCGCTCGCGCAGAGCTTCGACATCGGCGGCGGTGGAAACGGTCGGATCGGTATTGGCCATCGCGAGGACGCCGCAGTAGCCACCGGCGGCGGCGGCGCGCGTCCCCGTCTCGATGTCCTCTTTGTACTCCTGGCCCGGGGTGCGCAGGTGGACATGCGGGTCGAAGAAACCGGGAAAGGCGTGGAGGCTTTCGGCGTCGACGACCTCAAGGCCGTCTGCCTCGGCGGCCCCCGGAGATGAGAGCTCGGCGACCCGGCCGTCGCGGATCACGACATCGTAGGAGCCATCGATCCCGGCGACGGGGTCGAGCACGGTGGCCCCGCGCAGAACGAGGTTGGCGCCCTCGCCGGAGCGCATGTCGAGCGCTTCCGCGAGGCTCACGCGGGCTGCCCTATGGAAGTTGGGGACGGTCGCTCGGCGGCGTCCTCGCCCTCGGCGGGCGCGGGCCGTTCGCTGCCCGCAAGCAACTCATAGAGAATCGCCATCCGCACGACCAGGCCGGAGGCGACCTGCTCTGCGATCAGCGACTGCGGCGAATCGATCGCCCCAGCCGAGAGCTCCACCCCGCGGTTGACTGGGCCCGGGTGCATCAGCAGTTGGCGAGAGCCAAGACGGCGCGAGTCGATCTGGAAGTGGGTCGCGTACTCGCGCAGCGAGGGAACGAAGCTCTCTCTCATCCGCTCGTGTTGCATGCGAAGCGCGTAGACGACGTCCGCTTCGCCAAGATCTTCCAGAGAGTGAGCGACCTTGCAGTCGAGCTCCTCGATCCCACGCGGGATCAGCGTCGGCGGGCCGCAGACGGTCACCTCGGCGCCCATCTTGCGAAAGGCGATCAGGTTGGAGCGGGCCACGCGGCTGTGCAGAACGTCACCGACGATCCAGATTCGCTTCCCCTCCAATGTGTCCAGACGGCGACACAGGGTGAAGACATCCAGCAACGCTTGGCTGGGGTGCTCGTGCTTGCCGTCGCCGGCGTTGATGACGGCGGCTTCGGTCCATCCGGCGACCAGTTGGGCGGCCCCCGCGTAGGGGTGGCGGATGACGATCGCCGCCGGGTCGTAGGCGGAAAGAGTGGCGATCGTGTCCTTCAGCGACTCTCCCTTGTCCACCGAGGAGCCTGCCGCCTTCACCGAGACGAGGTCGGCGGAGAGCCGCTTCGCCGCCAGCTCGAACGAAGAGCTGGTGCGGGTGCTCGACTCATAAAAGAGGGTGACGACGGTGCGCCCGCGCAGAGTCGGCACTTTTTTGATGTCGCGGCGACCGACCTCGGCGAAGCTCTCAGCGCGCTCGAGGATCGCCTCGATCTCATCGCGGGAAAGTTGATCGACGCCGAGCAAGTGCCTCATGCCGGCACCTCCACCGGCTCGGTGATCGTCACCTGATCTACCTCATCCGCCTCCTCCAGCCGCACGTTGACCCGTTCCCCGCGGGCGGTCGGCAGGTTCTTGCCGACGTAGTCGGGCCGGATCGGCAGCTCGCGATGGCCGCGGTCGCAGAGCACCGCCAGCTGCACCCGCTCGGGACGCCCGTAGTCGAACAGCGCGTCGATCGCGGCTCGCACGGTGCGGCCGGTGAAGAGCACGTCGTCGACGAGGATCACGGTGCGCCCGGCGAGGTCGAAGCTGATGTGGGAGGCGTGGACGACGGGCTGGCTGTCGGGAGCCTTGGCGGCGACGTCGTCGCGGTAGAAAGAAATGTCGATGTCGCCGATCGGCACCTCGGCGCCGGTCAACTCGGCGACCAGCGAGTGCAGTCGACGGGCTAGTAGAGCGCCGCGAGTGTGGATCCCAACGATCGCGAGAGCCTCGGGAGAGGGATTCTTCTCGGCGATCTCATGGGCGATCCGCCGCAGCGTTCGCCTGACATCATCGTGCTCCAGCACGATCTTCTCGCTCACTTCATGCTCCTTACTGGCCTCACGGGACCGGATTAAAGGACGCGACGAGCCTACCAGCGTCGAGCGACGTTTCGTGAGAGCCTGGCGGTGTGAAGGCGGAAGTTCGGCAAATTATTGAGGCGCACGAAGGAGCTGGGAGGCGCTTCGAAGCCGGCGGCGTGAGCAGCTTTGTGCGGGAAGTCGGGAACGGCGAAGCGGTGGTCTGCCTGCACGGGGTGCCGGTCAGCTCGTTCCTCTACCGCAAGGTGCTGCCGGAACTGGAGGCGCGCGGCCTACGCGGGATCGCCTTTGACTTTCCGGGACTTGGCCTGGCCGCGCGGCCCGATGACTTCGATTACTCGTGGAGCGGCCTGGCGCGGTGGACGGGCGAGGCGATCGACGCGTTGGGAATCGAGCGCTGTCACCTCGTCGTCCACGACATCGGCGGCCCGATCGGCTTCGAGTGGGCGATTCGCAATCCGCAGCGCCTGCTCTCGCTGACCGCGCTCAACACGCTGGTCGACACGGCAACGTTCCACCAACCCCCGCCGATGCGCCCGTTCTCATTCAAAGGAGTCGGAGAGATCTGGCTGCGCAGCATGATGCGCCCGCTCTTTCGACAGCTCTATTACTTGACCGGCGTCGGCAACCGCTCGGCCGTGCCGGCCGCCGAGGTCGATACCCACCATGCGCTGCTGCGCCGCGGCGACGGCGGGCGCGCTTTCTTACGAATCATGCGCGGCTTCGAGCTGACCGCGGAGAAGGAGCGCTTTTTTTTCGAAGGACTTGCCGGGCGGCCCTACCCGGCGCAGGTCGTGTGGGGAGATCGAGACCGGATGCTGGGTCAGACGCGGCGTAAAGAAGTCATGCGGGCGCTCGCGGTCGAGCGGCCGACGCTGCTGCCGGCCAAGCACTTTCTCCAGGAAGACCAGGCGCCGGCCGTAGCCGACGCCATCGCGACGCTAGCCGCCTCCGTCTGACTGGGGCTCCGCCCGCTCCCGCGCCCCGTTGGGCATCAAGGTGGGCTCGCCTTTCTCGGGGTACGGGATCTCAATCAGGTCGAAGTCGCGCGGGGCGATCACGTTCTCGTAGACCTCCCGGGCCTCGTCCAGAACCTTGCCCACGTGGTAGCGGGAGGAGATGTGCACCAGAGCCAAGAGCTTCACGTGCGCTTCGCTCGCCACGGCGGCCGCTTGGCCGACGGTCGAGTGCCCCGTGTCGGCGGCGCGCTGAGCCTCCTCCTCGGAGAAGCTCGCGTCGTGAACCAGAAGGTCGGCGTCGGCGGCGGCGGCAACCGTCGCCGGGCAGGGAGCCGTGTCGCCGGTGATGACCACGGTGCGACCGGGCCTCGACTCGCCGATCACGTCCTCTGGGCGGACCGGGCCGGAGGTGCCCTGTACCTCTTCTCCTCGCTGTAGCGCGGCAAATGCCGGGCCTTCGGGGATGCCCAGCCGTCTGGCGGCCTCAAGGTCGAAGCGACCGCGCCGCTCCTCCTCGACCAAGGCGTAGCCATTGGCGCGCGCGCTGTGCCGAGCCTCGAACGCCCGCACCTCAGCGTCCTCCAGCGGCACCGAGTCCCCGGGCTCAAGCTCGATCAGCTCCAGCGGGTAGCCAGTCCTGCCGACGAGCCGAGAGAGGGTCTTGAAGAGGTCTTGAAGGCCGGGCGGGCCGTAGATGCGAAGCGGCGTCCCCCGATCGGTCAGGTCCCAGGTCTTCAGCAGCCCCGGCAACCCAAGGATGTGGTCGGCGTGGAAGTGCGTGAGGAAGATGTCGTCGACCTGAGTCAGCCCCAGCGAACGCTGCATCTGGCGCTGCGTCCCCTCACCGCAATCGAACATCAGCCGCTCCCCCCCACGCGCGACCAGCAAGCTGGCCGTGTTCCGCCGCGCCGAAGGCACGGCGCCGCCCGTGCCGAGAAATGCCACCGAAAGGTCCATGGGTCCCGAGCCTACGCGAAGCTAGACTGGCCCTTCCGCGCCCGTAGCTCAGCTGGATAGAGCGCCGCCCTCCGGAGGCGGAAGGCCCAGGTTCGAATCCTGCCGGGCGCGTAATGGAAGCGGGCAAAGAAACTCGTCCGCCGTGGGGGGCGCTTGCCGTGATTGCCATTGGGCTGATCGGGTGCGTCGCGGCGGCGCTGCTGAGCACGGATAAGCCGCTCACCGCTGCGCAATTGACCTGGGAGGAGATGGCGCCGCTGCCGGATTCCAAGCCGGTGGAGATTCCCGGCGGGGGAACGATGCGAATCGAGCGGGCCGGCCTGCGAGCCACCGCGCCCAATGCCGGCGGCTACACCCTCTATCGCGCCGTCGGAGTGCTGAACATCAGCACGGGCGCCTCCGTCGGGCAAGGGCGAGTGCACTGTGTGACCAGAGTCCCGACCAGGGCGATCGTCACCCATACGACGAAACAGCGGGCGGCCTACCCGCGTCCCAGCCCGGACCTGATCAGACAGGGCGTCGCAAGAACCTCGCTGGTCGAGTTCAGCGCCCAAAACAGCGACCTCGCCGTAGTCGAGTTCGGGGATGCCTTCGACCGCTACACCGGCAAAACGGACATCACGGTCGAGTGGACGCCCTACCGCCCGGGGGAACAAGGGTGGGATTGGGGCCTGCCCACCGGCCGCCCGGGCAAGCCCTTGACGCTCGGCTTCGGCTCGATCTGGCGCACGACCACGACTCCAGCCGCCAGACTCGCCTGCACGATTGAGACCGCCACGGGCACCGCAACGACCCGAACTGCCGGCTCCCTCTAAGGCACAACCAGGAGGTCGGGGCCTTCTTCCATCCCCTTGCCGACCTTGTTCAGCTTCGGGTTGGCGGGGGCGCTTTGCATGCGCTCGGCCGGCAGCGTCGCGCACATCTCGACGGCGTCCTCCAGCTCCAGGTCTGGCCGTAGCCAAGCGGCTTCGGCTTCGGGGGTCGGCAGAATCGCCGGCATCCGGTCGTGAACCTTGGCAACCAGCTCGTTCGGGGTAGTGGTGACGATCGTGCAGCTGTAGAGCCAGCCGTCGTCGAAGCCGCGGTCCTCGGGGTCCTCCCACTCTTTGCGGGTGCAGATGCCGGCGAAGGCAAACGGCTCGCCGCCGTCAACGGTGAAGCGCCAGGGCTGGCGCGGCTGCTTCGGGTCCTCCGCCTTCATCCACTCGTAGAAGCCGTCGGCGACGATCAGGCAGCGGTGGCGAAACTTGCCGATCAGCGGTGAGTAGGCGCGACTGGAGCTGAGGTTCTCCGCTTTTGCGTTGATCATCCGGTAGCCGACTCTGAGGTCCTTCGCCCATCGCGGCACCAAACCCCAGCGCATCAGTCGCGCCTCGCGCTCTCCCCGCGCCGCTTCCTCGGGCTCGGGAGAGGAGCGCACGGTCAGAATCTCCTGAGTGGGAGCGACGTTGAAGCGCCCCAACCCGGTCGCCGTTCTTCTGGCGCGCTCTTTCGAAGGCGGCGGCGCCTTGCCTCCGGCGGTCCGCTCCAGCGCTTTCTCCAGCTCGACCTGGAAGCGATCGGCGACGTCCTTCGTGTCTCTGGTCGTGACTGTGAATCGCCCGCACACGGTCGGCCTCCCTACCCGGCGAGCGCGGCGGGCCGCGCCTCGGAATGGGCTCGGTACCACTCGATCGTGTCGCGCAAACCATCGCCCAGTTCAACCTGTGGCTGCCAGCCGGTGGCCTCGCGCAGCTTCGCCGAGTCGACGAACTGGCGGTCTATCTCTCCCTCGGGCGTTCCCTCTCCCTGAAAATCGGGCTCCACATCTCCCTCCGACTCGGCGGCGATCAACTCGACCACCTCGCGGACCGAGTGGGGGCGCTCGCCGCCGGCGTTGAAAGCCTCCCCCACTCCAACACCGCGGCCGAGAAGCTCGTCGAGGGCCAGGTAGGCGGCAACGGCATCGGCAACGTGCAGGAAGTCGCGTTCGGGACTGCCGTCGGAGCGGATGACGGGTCGGCGCCCATCGAGCGCGGCCACCACCGTCTCCGGAACCAGCCGTGAGAAGTTGAGGTCGCCACCGCCATAGACGTTGGCGAATCGGGTAACCGCCAAGGGCAGGCCATAGGCATGGGCGTAGCTGCGGGCGACGATGTCCGCGGCGGCCTTGCTGGCGTCGTATGGGTTGACCGCGCGCAGCGGGAAGTCCTCGCGATAGGGCAGCTCAGGGCTGGCGCCGTAGGCCTTGTCAGAAGAGGCGAAGACGACCCGCTCCACACCGTGTTCGCGACAGGCCTCGAAGACGTTCCAGGCGCCGCCCACGTTTACCTCGAAGGTCTCGGTGGGGGCGCGACGGGCGACGCCGACAATCGTCTGCGCCGCCAGATGGAAGACGGAGTCGCAGCCGGCGACTGCCGCCGCGACCGCGTCTGCGTCGCGCAGATCGCCCTCAGCGATCTCCACCTCTTCGCGCAGGCCGAGCAGATCCAGCGCCGAGCGTCGTTCGCCGCCGATGTCGGCGATGCGCGGCGCCGGGCGATCGAGGATCCGCACCTCCGCGCCGCGCTCGAGCAGCGCCGCCGTCAGATGAGAGGCGACGAACCCGTGCGCGCCAGTGACGAGTGCCTTCACCGGACCTCTCCCTCGCCCGGCTTTCTACGCCAGGGCGCCTCGCCGCTCTCCCAGAGGTCGTTCAGCACCACCGCATCCTTGTATGTGTCCATGCAGTCCCAGAAACCCTCGTGGCGGTAGGCGCGCAGCTCGCCGTCGGCGGCGAGGCGCTCCAGGGGCTCCCGTTCGAGAATGCTGTCCTCATCCAGATAGCCGAGGACGGAGGACTCAAAGCAGAAGAAGCCGCCGTTGATCCAGTGCTCGGAGCGCGGCTTCTCGACGAAGCCATCGACGCGATCGCCATTGAGACGGGCCACCCCCCATTGCAGGTGGGGTTGGGCCACGGTCACCGTCGCCAAGGCACCATGGCTTTCGTGAAAGTGGAGTAGGGCGCCCAGGTCGATGTCGGCGACCCCATCGGCATAGGTGGCACAAAAGCCTTCGCCTCCGAAACGATCGGCGAGCCGGGCGATCCGCCCGCCCGTCGGCGTGTCGAGGCCGGTGTCGACGCACTCGATCTCGACTCCCATCGGCCATTCCGCGCCGGCGACGTATTCGGCGACCATCTCCCCCAGGTACCCGGTCGCGAGGATAAACCGATCAAACCCCTGCGCCGCGTAGATATCAATCACGTGGCCGACAATCGGCCTCCCACCAATCTCGACCAATGCCTTGGGCAAGCTCTCGGTCTTTTCCCTCAACCGCGTTCCCCGGCCGCCGCAGAGAACGACGACGGGCGGCTTAGCGGTCATCCCGGCAGGGGTGGAGCGTCTTGTACTTTTTCGTCTCCAACCTCGCGGCGTCAGCGGCCAGACTCTCCACCGAAAAAGTTAAGCGGAACCCCTGCCGGGATGACCGCTCAACCACCTGCAACCGCTGGCAAGATCGTCACCTCGGCCCCATCGTCGATCGCGGTGTCCAGACCCTGCTGGAAGCGGATGTCCTCGCCGCTGACGTAGACGTTGACGAAGCGACGCAAGTCGCCGTCCTGGGTGATCCGCTCGCGCAGGTCGCTGTAGGCCTCGAAGACAGCGTCGAGCGCTTCGCCCACGGTGGAGCCGGCTACCTCAACTTCGGGCTCTCCCCCTGTCGCGGCGCGGAGTTGGGTCGGGATCTTGACGGTGACTGACATCAGGCTGCTACCTCCTGGTGGAACTCGGCCTCGAAGCTCTCAAGGTCGGGGTCTATCTCGTGCATCTGGAACCTATCGCGAGCGGCGTCCAGGGTCTTCAGCCCCTCGCCGGTGATGTAGATGACGACTCTCTCGCCGGAGCCGATATCGCCGCGCTCGGCGAGCTTGCGCAGCACTCCCATCGTCACTCCACCCGCGGTCTCGGTGAAGATTCCCGTGGTCTCGGCGAGCAGGCGGATCCCGTCCTTTATCTCCTCGTCGGTGACCGAGTCGACGCGACCGCCGGTTCTACGCGCGTGCTCCAACGCGTAAGGGCCGTCGGCCGGGTCGCCGATCGCCAGACTTTTGGCGATCGTCGCCGGCTTCTGCGGTTTGCAGACCTCCCAGCCCTCGGCGAAGGCAGTGGCAACGGGGCTGCACCCCTCGGCCTGAGCGCCGTTGAAGATCGGCTGCGACCCGTCCACCAGGCCGATATCCAGCCACTCCTGGAAGCCGCGGCCGACCTTGGTGAAAAGGGACCCGGAAGCGATCGGGCAAACAACCCGATCGGGAAGCTCCCAGCCCAGCTGCTCGACCGTCTCGTAGGCCAGCGTCTTCGACCCTTCCGCGTAGTAAGGCCGCAGGTTGACGTTGACGAAGGCCCATGGACGGGTCTCGGCCAGCTGCGTGCAGAGCCGGTTGACGTCGTCGTAGTTGCCGCGCACGCCGACCAAGTTCGTCCCATAGATGCCGGTCGCGAGCAGCTTCTGCTCCTCGAGGTTGGCGGGGACGAAGACGTAGGACTCCAGACCCGCGGCAGCCGCGTGAGCGGCAACGGCATTGGCGAGATTGCCGGTCGAGGCGCAAGCGACGGTGTCGAAGCCCAACTCGCGCGCCTTGGCGACGGCGACGGCGACGACCCGATCCTTGAAGGAGTGGGTTGGATTGGCGGCGTCGTTCTTCACCCAAAGCTCAGCGTCCAGCCCCAGCCGCTCCGCCAACCGGTCGGCGCGCAGCAGCGGCGTCAAGCCCGGCTCCAGCGGGTCGCCGGGGCGCCCGGCGAAAGGCAGGAAGTCGGCGTAACGCCAGATCCCCTGCGAGCCCGCCTGGATGCGGCGCTTCGCTTCGGCGGCATCGAGCCCCGAGTGGTCGTAGACCGCTTCCAACGGTCCGAAACAGTTCTCGCAGAAGTAGCTGGCATCCAACTCAAACGCCGTGCCGCACTCCTTGCACTTCAAGCTCTCAAGTGACATCCGATCTTCCTTCTTCCCTCGACAACAAAAAAACCTCCGCCTTGTGTGGGGCAGAGGTTCCGATCGGACTCTTCCCCACATCTTCCAGGCCTTCACTGCACCTGCTGGAGTTGGCACCTCTCCCCGAACCGATGGTCCGAGGTGGTTGCCGGGGCTTCACTGGGCCAGTCCCTCCACCCCTCTAGATGTGGCGCTTATGTGCCGCAGACCATACCAGGGGCGATTTCGTTCATCCGCGTACGAGCAGGCCGTTTAACCTTGTGTTCACCGTGCCGACGCCACCCGACGAGATGATGAGCCCGAACGATGCCGAACCTTCCAAAGCCAAGGCTGCGGCGGGCTACCCGGCGCGGCGACAGTCTCACCCCGGCCTCACAAGCTGAGCCACAGACGCCAAACGTCGAGCAGATCGACGCCGCCGGCCTGCGCTGGGTCAACATCGAGCGTCCGGGGGCGATGGAGCGTGCCTGGCTGGAGGAGCACTTCGACTTCCATGCGCTCGACCTCGAAGACGTGCTCTCCCGCAACCAGCGGCCGAAGATCGATGAGTACGACGACTACATCTTCATCGTCCTTCACCTCCCGGTCTTTGACCCCGCGGTAGGGCGACTGGGAACCGGCGAGCTGGACGTCTTCGTCGGGCCGGGCTACGTCGTCACCATCCCCAATCAGCCGCTGAAGCCGGTCGAATACCTGTTTGAGCGCTGCCGCGCCAAGGAGGAGATGCGCGAGCAGCTCTTCGCACGTGGGTCGGGCTATCTGCTCTACCGGATCGTCGACGACAGCTTCGACTACTGCTTCCCGATGCTGCGCAAGATCGGCAACAAGCTCGACGCGCTGGAGGACGACATCTTTGAGGGACGCTCGGAGGAAGTCGTGCGCGACATCTCCAACGCCAAGCAGGAGATCATCAACTTCCGCAAGGTGATTCGGCCGCAGCGCCCGGTGCTGCGCGACCTCGAGCGGATCAAAGGCCGCTACCTCGCCCCCAACCTCGACCTGGAGATCTATTTCGACGACATCGTCGACGCCCACGAGCGGATCTGGGACATGCTCGAGAACTACAAGGAAGTGATCGAGGCCTTGGCGGAGACCAACGAGTCGGTCCTCTCCCATCGCGTCAACGACATCCTCCGCGTTCTGACCTCAATCAGCGTCATCGTCTTGCCGCTGACCCTGATCGCCAGCATCTGGGGGGCGAACGTCCATGTCCCCGGTGAGGGAGACACCACCGCCTTCTGGATTCTGCTGGGAGCGATGGTGGCGATGCTGGTCGGCCTGGTCGGTTACTTCCGCAAGCGCGGCTGGTTGTAGCCAAGCGCGTCCGGGGGCGGCACGGTCTTTCATAGGATGCTCAGTCAGTGATCAACGATCGGATCTGGGCGCCCTGGCGCCTCGCCTACGTGAAGGACGCATCGAAGGACATTGAAGAGGAGTGCATCTTCTGCGCCAAGCCGGCTGTGGGAGATGACGAAGCGAGCCTGATCGTCCACCGCGGCGAGCACAGCTTCGTGATCCTCAACCTCTTCCCGTACACGAACGGGCACCTGATGGTGGCGCCCTACGACCACATCGGGAAGCTGCAGGAGCTGCCGCCGGACACGCTGGCGGAGATGATGGCCTTCGCCCAGAAGGCAATGGACAGGTTGGAGGAGGTCTACGACCCGCATGGCTACAACGTCGGCTTCAACCAAGGGCGGGTCGCCGGCGCCGGGGTCGAGCACCACATCCACATGCACGTCGTCCCGCGCTGGGGCGGCGACACCAACTTCATGCCCGTCATCGCCGATACGAAAGTGATGCCGCAAACACTCGAACAAAGCTACGAAGCCTTGAAGGGGGCGTTTTGAGCGAGCAGCCGACCCTGGCGCCCCCGGGCATCTTCAAGGCCTATGACATTCGCGGGCTCTACGGCGAGGAGATGGACGAGACCACCGCGCACGCAATCGGCCGTGCCTTTGCCCGAGTGCTGGGGCGCCTGCGCGGCAAGGACCCGAGCGAACTGCGGGTCGGCCTTGGCCGCGACATGCGACTGACCGCGCCGCGGATGGCGGAGGAGCTGCGCGATGGGCTGATCTTCGAGGGGGCGACGGTGCTCGACGCCGGCATGGTCGCGACCGAGATGCTCTACCACCTGGTCGGCTCCCAGAGTCTGGACGGCGGCGCGATGGTCACCGCCTCGCACAACCCGAAGGCCTACACCGGCGTCAAGCTCGTCCGCGAGGGCGCCCTCGCCCTCTCCGGCGATGCCGGCATTGGCGATGTGAAGCGAGAGATCGAGGCCGGCCTTGGACACGCGCCGGGCGGAGGCTCCTTCGAAGAAGTCGACATCTGGGAGGCCTATCGCTCCCACGCGCTCTCGTTCATCGACCCCTCAAAGGTGCGGCCGTTGAAGGTGGTCGTTGACGGCGGCAACGGCATGGCCGGCCCGATGGTCGGCCCAACGCTGCGCAAGCTCGGCCTCGACCTGGAGGAGATGTACTTCGAGCCCGACGGGGAGTTCCCCGACCACGAGCCCAATCCGCTGCTCGAAGAGAACCGCCGGATGATCATCGAACGGGTGCGGGCCAGCGGCGCCGACCTCGGGATCGCCTGGGACGGCGACGCCGACCGCTGCTTCTTCATCGACGGCAACGGCGAGTTCTGCGACGGCGATTTCATTTGCGCCCTGCTCGCCCGCGCGGCGCTGGCCAAGAATCCCGGCGCGACGATCCTCTATGACCCCCGCTCCAGCCGCGCCGTTCCCGACCTCGTCGCCGCCGAAGGGGGGCGCTCCGCCCTCTCCCGCGTCGGCCACGCCTTCTTCAAGCTGCGTATGCGTGAGGAAGGCGCCGTCTTTGGCGGCGAAGTCTCCGGCCACTACTACTTCCGCGACTTCTGGTGCGCCGACTCGGGGACGATCCCGGCCCTGCTGATGCTGGAGCTGCTCTCGGTCGACGGCCGCAGCCTGGCGGAACTGATGAGCGAGTTCCGATCCAAATACTTCATCTCCGGTGAGATCAACTCCAAAGTGGACGACCCCGAAGCGAAATTGGCGGAGATCGCCGATCGCTACGCGGACGGGGAGCAAACGACCCTCGACGGCATTTCGGTTGACTACCCCGACTGGCACTTCAATGTCCGCCCCTCCAATACCGAGCCACTACTGCGCCTCAACCTCGAATCGCTCGTCTCCCCGGAGCACATGGAGGAGAAGCGAGACGAGATGCTCGGGTTGATCAGGGCGTGACGCTCACTCCCGAGCAGGCGCTGGAGCAGGCCGCTCTGGCCGGCATCCACTGCCTCCGCATTCCCACTCCCTTCGCCGTTGGGAGGGTCAACTGCTACCTGCTCGAGGACGAGCCGCTGACCCTGATCGACACCGGCCCGAACTCGGGCAAAGCGCTCGACGAGCTCCAATCCCAGCTCGGAGAACGCGGCCACTCGATCGACGATCTCGAGCTGGTGATCGTCACCCACCAGCACATTGACCACCTCGGGCTGGTCGAAATCGTCGCCGAGCACTCCGGCGCCGAGGTCGCTGCTCTCGGCATCGCCGCCGATCGACTCGCCAACTTCAGTCAGGACTCCGAGGCCGAGGATGGTTTCGCGGTCGAGTTGATGTTGCGCAACGGCATCCCGGAGGAGGTTGCCTTCGCCCTGCAGAGCGTCAGCCGCAGCTTCCGTGGCTGGGGATCGCGCGCCGAAGTGACGCGACCGTTGGTGGACGGCCAGTCGATGCCCTTCCGCGACCGCGTTCTACAAGCTCTGCACCGGCCGGGCCACAGCCCTTCGGACACCGTCTTCTGGGACGAGGACCGCAAGATCCTGATCGCGGCCGACCACCTGATCGCCCACATCTCCTCGAACCCGCTGATCTCCCGGCCATTGGATGGCTCAAACCAGCGGACCCAGGCGCTCGTCACCTACATCGAGTCGATGAAGAAGACCAGGGAGATGCCGGCGGAGATTGTCCTTTCCGGGCACGGCGAGCCGATCGTCGACCACGTCGCGCTGATCGACGAGCGAATCGCCAAGCACGAGCGGCGCAAGGAGAAGATCTACAAGCTGATCGCGGAGCAACCCCGCAGCGGATACGAGATCGCGCAAGCGATCTGGGGCAACGTCGCCGTCACCCAAGCCTTCCTCACCCTCTCCGAGGTGATCGGCCACGCCGACCTGCTGGTCAACGAAGGACGCGTCCGCGAGGTCGACGATGGGGAAGTGATTCGTTATGAGGCTTAGGCACCGCGGCAAGAAACGGATGCTGATGATCGTCAACCCGTACGCGACGACGGTGTCGGATCGGCTGAAGAATCTCGTCGTCTACGCGCTGCAAGGCCGCTACGAGGTCGAGGCGGTGCAGACCGAGGCCCAGAATCATGCGATCGAGATCGGCCGCGACGCCCGCGACGGAAGATATGACGTCGTCGTCGCCTTCAGCGGGGACGGCACCCTGAACGAGGTAGCCAACGGGCTGGCCGGGTCAGACGTTCCGCTGACGACCTTGCCGGGAGGCTCCACCAACGTCGTCTGCCGCACACTCGGCATTCCCAACAACGTGGTCGACGCGACCGAGCACCTGCTCTCTCTCGCCGATGACTGGGCGCCGAGAAAGATCGACCTCGGCCTCGTTGACGAGCGCTACTTCGTCTTCTCCTGCGGCGCGGGAATCGACGCCACCGTCGTCAAGCGGGTCGACGCCAATCCCAAGATGAAGGCGAAAGCCGGCCCTTACTACTACAGCTGGGCTGGGCTCGCCAGCTTCTACCGCCACTACATCTACAGGCCGGTGCGCATGAGATTCGAAACTCCCGGGCACTCGCCGGTCGAGGGCGTCACCATCCTCGCCCAGAACTCAGACCCCTTCACCTACTTCGCCAGCCGTCCGATCAAAGTCTGCGAGGGAGTCGAGATCGACGATGGCACCCTCTCGATGGCCGTGCTCAGACGCGCGGCCCAACGCCACATGCCTTCGTTGGTTGCCCGACTCCTTGCGGGCGAGAAACTCTCTACCGCGGCCCACCGACAAATCGTGCATTTCGACGACGTGCTCCAGGCAACGGTCGTTTCTGCATCTAAGGATCGCTCGGGCGCGGTCCGCCCCTTCCCCGTGCAGGTCGACGGCGACTACATCGGCGAGCGCGAGCGGGTAGAGATCCGCGTCGCCCCGCAAGCGCTCACCGTCGTCGCCTGATCAAGCCGACGGGGTGATGCGGTAGGCGTCGAAGACGCTCTCCACATTGCGCAGTCGGGAGATGCACTGTTTGAGCTGCTCGGTGTCCCCCACCTCGACGACGAAGCGGTTTTTAACCATCGGGTGTTTTGTCGAACAACTCGCTTCGAGGATGTTGATTCCAACCTCCGAGAAGGTCCGCGAGAGGTCCTCGAGCAGGCGGGTGCGATCGTAAGCGTCGACCTGCAACTCGACCCGGTAGGAAGCCTCGTTGTCGCCGGCCCAGGAGACGGGAACGAAGCGCTCCGGGGCCCGCTTTAGCGCCTTCACGTTCTTGCAGTCCTCGCGATGGATGGTGATGCCGCGGCCGAGTGAGACGTAGCCGGCGATTCTGTCGCCGGGCACTGGACGGCAGCACTTGGCGAGCCGCACCGCGACGTTGTCGGCGCCCTGGACGACGATCCCGTAATTGGAGGCTTCTCGGGTGCGGCGCGAGCGCTCGTCTTCGCGACCGCTGCTCAGCCCCGCCGGCGCTTCCTCGACCGCTTCGCCCGCCTTCAGGCGCTGCATCAACTTATTGGCGACGGTCTTCGTGGACACCTTGCCCTGGCCCAGCGCGATGTAGAACTCGCTCGCTCTGCGGAAGCCCATCTCGCGGATCACGTCGGCGAGGAGCGGCGACATCGCGAGCTTCTGCATCGGCAGGCCCCGCTTGCGCAGCGCATCCTCCAACCCCTCGCGGCCGTGGCGCTCAGCATCCTCGCGCCGTTCCTCTTTGAAGAAGGCGCGAATCTTGTTGCGGGCGCGGCTGGTCCGCACCAACTTCAGCCAGTCTCGGGAGGGGGCGCGTTTCTGCTTCGCGGTCAGCACCTCGACGATGTCGCCGGAGCGCAGTTGGTAGTGCAGCGGCACGATGTTTCCGTTGATCTTGGCTCCGACGCAGCGGTGGCCGACATCGGTGTGAACGGCGTATGCGAAGTCGAGCGGCGTTGAGCCGGCGGAGAGGTTCTTCACTTCGCCCTTCGGGGTGAAGACGAAGACCTCATCCTCGAACAGGTCAACCTTCAGCGACTCGAGGAACTCGGTCGGGTCCTGATCGCCTTCGGCCTCGACCAACTGCCGCAACCAGGTCATCTTCTCTCGCTGTGGATCGGTGGCGCCGCCTTCTTTGTAGGCGACGTGGGCAGCGATCCCGTACTCGGCGAGCTTGTGCATCTCATCGGTTCGGATCTGAATTTCCAGCGGCTTACCCTCGGGACCGATCACCGTCGTGTGCAGGGCCTGGTACATGTTGGCCTTGGGCATCGCGACCCAGTCCTTGAAGCGGCCGGGCAGCGGCTTCCAGAGCGAATGGATGACGCCGATCGCTCCGTAGCAGTCCTTAACCGAGCCGACGATCACTCGCATCGCGGTGAGGTCGAAGATCTCGTTGAACTCGCGCCCCTTCTTCGTCATCTTTGTGTAGATCGAGTAGAAGTGCTTGGCGCGGCCAGAAATCTCGGCCTCGATCCCGACCTCATTCAATTCCTCGGAGAGGAACCGGCCCGCGTCCTCCACATAGTTCTCGCGCTCATCGCGTTGCTGAGCGACGAGCTGCTTGATCTCGGCGTACTTGCGCGGGTGCAGGGTGGCGAAGGCAAGGTCCTCCAGCTCCCACTTAATGGCGTGGATCCCCAGCCGGTGTGCGAGTGGCGCGTAGATTTCCAGCGTCTCCCGGGACTTCGCCGTCTGCTTTTGCTTCGGCAGGGCACCGAGCGTGCGCATGTTGTGGAGACGGTCGGCCAGCTTGATCAGGATCACCCTGACGTCGGTGGCCATCGCCACCATCATCTTTCGGTAGTTCTCGGCCTGGCGCTCGTCGCGACTCTCGAAGGTGATCCCGGTCAGCTTGGTGACGCCGTCGACGAGCTGGGCGATCTCCTCGCCAAATTCGGCGCGAACGTCGTCGAGCGAGGCGCTGGTGTCCTCGACCGTGTCGTGAAGCAGGGCCGCGCAGAGCGTCTCGGTGTCGAGGCGCATCCCGGCGCAGATCTGCGCGACGCCGACCGGATGGGTGATGAACTCGTCACCGGAGTGGCGCAGCTGATCGGAGTGGCGGTCCCAGGCGAACTCGAAGGCACGCTCGACCGCCTCATGATCAATCGTCGCAACCGTCTTGACCTCGGTGTCGCCGTTGCCGGCGCCCGCGCCATTCCCACTCGGGGTCGAGTCGAACTCCTCGACCACGGCGAAGAGATCGGCGAGAAGCTCGCGTTGCTCTAGGGGTGTTTGCGTCTTTCGAGGTATCGCTTGCCTTCCTCGTAGCGGGCGCTATAGGCACGAAAGGCGGCCGAGCGCTCCAGTTCCGTCCTCTCCGAGGATACGACCCCAACCGTGCCCGCACCGCCGGCGGACGCGCCACGCACCACACCGAGCTCGGTAAGAACGCGAAAACAGCGAGCGGCGGATTCCGGGTTACGTGGGTGGGAGCCGCTGCCGAGCAGGGCGCCTCGCAGGTCCTCGGCGCTCGCGTCGCCGGCGTCACGAAGGTCCCGAAAGACCGTGGCCAGCTCCGCGCGCTGGGCGCAGCGGGACTCGAGTACGGCGAGCGCGAAGCGGTGTTCAGCCTCTCCCCAGGCGAGATGCAGGTAGCCGCCTTCGACGGAGGGTCGGGAGGCGAGCATCTCCAGGCGATGTGAGGGAGGGGGATCGAAGAGGACAACGTGGGCGAAGTCGCGGGAGAGATCAGGTCGGCGCTCCAGCTCCTCGTAGTCGGCAAGTGCGAGACCGTCGCGAGCCAATGCCACGCGGCGCGACGTATCCGCGACAAAGGCCAGGACGCCGGACCCGCTGGAGAGCAGCTCGAAGACCGTCGCGGCGGGTGAATTAGCACTCCGCACCGCGCGCCTTGCGGGCTCCTCCGCGGGCGGGTCGACCTCATCTTGAGGAGACCCCGCGTCGAGGTCGGCAACCAGCTCAGCCTCAAAACGCCGCCACCACTCGGCGGCGTCATCCTGCCGCTCATCGTCGCTTCGGTTCGCTTCTATCTCCCACGGATACAGCTCGCGCAGCACGACCCGCGGCTCCACCGCTCCATTCCAGTGGTTGACCTCGAGGCGGATCGCGGCGTCGACCGGGTCATCGTCGCCGACGCCCAACCGCGAGCGACCGAAGGCGACGCCGAGCGCCCGGTGCGAACCGCTGTGCAAGCTGAATCGAGCGTGCTTCCCCTCCCCCATCGTCCGCACATCGCGAACCCTGGCCGAGGGGACGAGCAGACGCACCCCGGGATTGCCCATTCCAAACGGAGCCAGGCGCGACAGCTCTTCGGCGAGGTCGAGGCCCAGGCTCTGTCCCCCGACCATCGCGTCGATCCGCTCGGTGCGGCGTAGGTCCTCGGGGCCCAGAACAGTCGTGGCATGCGCGGCGAACGCCTCGCGAAAGGCATCGAGTCTTTCCGCTCTCAGCTCCAAACCGGCGGCGGCGCGGTGCCCACCGTAGCTCTCCAAATGCTCGGCGCAGGCCTCCAAACCTGCGAGCAAGTCAAAGCCCGGAATGCTCCTGCCCGACCCTCGCCCACCACCTTCGCCGTCGAGTGAGATCACGATCGTGGGCCGGTGGTGTCGTTCCACCAAACGCGAAGCAACGATCCCGATCACTCCGGGATGCCAACCCTCGCCGGCCAGCACCAGACCAGGAGCCTCCCGAAGCTCATCCGAAAGCTCCCGCCGCGCTGCCTCAGCGGCCGTATCCACCCCCCGCTCCACAGCCCGCCGCTCACCGTTGGCCCGACTCAGCTCCACCGCGATCTCTCTGGCCCGATCCTCATCTTCGGTCAGAAATAGCTCCACCCCCGCATCGGCCCGATAGAGCCGCCCCGCGGCATTAATCCGCGGCGCCAATTTGAACGCCAGGTCTCCCTCATCAAGATGCGTGGGTTCACATTTCGCCGCATCCAGCAGCGCCCGTATCCCGGGCCTGCGAGCGCGCCGCACCTCCTCTAGCCCCCGCTTCACCAGTGAGCGGTTCTCTCCGATCAGCGGCACTACATCGGCAACGGTTGCCAGGGCGACCAAATCAAGGTCGGCAGGAACCCCCAGCGCGCAGCTCAGCTTCCATGCCACCGCCGTGCCACACAGACTCTCGAAGGGATATCTGCTGATCGCCGGATGGAGGATTGGGCAGTCCGGCAACGCCTCGCCTGGCTGGTGATGGTCGGTGACGATGACTTCCATGCCCAGGGAACGAGCCAAGGCGACTTCTTCAACCGCCGTGATCCCGCAGTCGACCGTGATCAGGAGCGAGGTGCCACGCTCCGCCAGCTTCTGGACGTTGGCTTCGCTCAATCCGTAGCCGTCCGCGAGCCGGTCAGGGATCAACCAGTCACATTCGGCGCCCAGCTCACGCAGCGTCCCAACCAAGATTGTGGTGGCACAAACACCATCGACGTCGAAGTCGCCGTGGACCGTGATCTGCCGTCTCTCACGGATCGCGGCCATGACCAAATCCACAACCGCTCCCATCGAATCGAACTCCGAAGGTTCATGAGACTCGTCGGCGTCGAGAAACGCGCGCGCCTCCTCGGGCGTGCGATAGCCCCGCCGCACCAGGGTGATCGCGATCGGATCGCTAAGCCCCAGCTGATCTGCCAGGTCCCGCGCTTCCTCGTATGAATAGGGATCAGCCTTGTAGGCCTTGAGAGATTCCGCCACGCAATCAGGCTAAGAAGCCGGCTGGACGGATTCGCTCCCGTGCCTCAGCCCAAAATGCAGGCTCTAAGCGACTTCCTGCTCGCCGCGGATGCCGATCGCGTAGACGATCCCGAGGCCAATCGCGATACCCGGGAGGGCCATAAGGGCGGTCGCCAGGTCAGTGTCGCCGAGGCCGCGGCCGGTGGCGGTCTGGACGATCGCTCCGAAGATGACTGCGCCGATTGTCGAGCCGAGGAAGGCGCCAACGATTCCCTGCCAGAAGCGGTCGGGGAGAAAAACCGTGAAGTGCCAAAGGGCAATGCCCATCGTGAACCAGACGAGTAGAGCCATCAGCGATTCCTCCCGTGTTTGCGGCGCTGTTGACGACGGGCGCGGCGGCTCTCGTTGCGTTCTCGGCGCTCAGCGGCGGCTTGATCAACCGGCTCCGTGGACTCGCCGTTCGCCGACGGTCTTGAGCCTTCCCCATCAATGGTTGGAGTAGTCGTGGCGACCGCCGCGGCCTCCGAGTGCGCGGCGATGCCGGCGGCAATTTCCTCGTCGCTTTCGACGTCCTCGCTGAGCTTCGCCATCTCGATGTCGTCAGCGAATGCCGGCACGGTGCCATCAACCTCGGCGATCCGCGCTCGGCGCCGAGCGAATCCAGGCTCGCGCTCCTTCCAAGCGGTAAGCACCGGGGAGGCGATGAAGATCGAGGAATATGTTCCCGAAGCTATCCCGACGAACATCGCGAAGGCGAAGTCTCTCAGCGTCGCGCCGCCGAAGATCAGCAGCGCCACCACCCCGAGCAGGGTCGAGAAACTGGTCGCCAGCGAGCGGGTCAGCACCTCACTCATCGACCGGTTGACGATCTGCGAGAAGGCTGCCCGCGGCATCCGCGGCATGTTCTCGCGGATGCGGTCAAAGACGATGATCGTGTCGTAGAGCGAGTAGCCGAGAATGGTGAGGAAGGCGGCGACCGTTCCGCTGCTCACCTCCCGGCCGGTAAGCGAGTAGACGCCCGCGGTGATCAAGATGTCGTGGAAGATCGCGATCAGCACCGGCACCGCGAACTTCGGGTCGAATCGCAGCGCGACGTAGCCGCAGATCACCAAGAGGGAGAAGATCAGCGCCTTCAGCGCGCTGTTCGCCACCTGTTGGCCGAAAGTCGGCCCAACACTGGTGGCGTCGAAGCCCTCGTTGACGATCCCGTACTGGTCGACGAGGGCAGCCTGCGCCTCTTTGACCCGGTTGGGGCCCAGCTCCCGGGTCTGAATCTGGAAGACGTTGTCGCCGAACACAGGGTCGGAGACCTGTTGGATCTCCTCGCCGCTGATGCCTGCGGAATCGAGGGTGTCGCGCACGCCGTTCTCGTCGGTCGACTTAACCAATGCGACCTTGATCCGTGTCCCCGACTCGAAGTCAATGCCGAAGTTGAGCTGAGAGATCGACAGCGAGAGCGCGCCGACCAGCAGGATGACGCCGGAAACCGAGAAGAACCAGCGACTGGCCCCCATGAAGTCGAAGTGCCAGCGCACTCCCTGTCTCCCGGCGCCCAGCGCACTGGGGGAGTTGAGGAAGCGCGAGCGGCTCATGCTGCCCAGCAACGCTTGGGTGAAGACGACGGCGGTGAGCAGGGAAACGATCGTCCCGACGCCCAGCGTGAAGGCGAACCCCTTCACCCCGGCGGTCGCCAGCACGAAAAGGATGAAGGCGGTGAGCAGGGTGACGACGTTCGCGTCGATGATCGTGCCGATTCCCCGTCTGTAGCCGGCGGAGATCGCACTCGACATCGAGCGACCAGCCCGGACCTCTTCCTTTATTCGCTCAAAAATGACGATGTTGGAGTCGGCCGCGACCCCAATCGTGAGGATCAGGCCAGCGATCCCCGGCAGCGTCAGCGTGATCGGGATTAATTTGATCAGCGCGAAGAAAATGATTCCGTAGGCGCCAAGGGCAACCGACGCAACCAACCCGAGGAAGCGGTAGAAGATCAGCAGGAAGAGGATGACCAGGCAGAGGCCGACGATCCCCGCCTTCAAACCGGCTTGCAGCGCCTGGTCGCCGAGCGTCGCCGAGACCTGCGTCTGACTGATCAGCTTCAGATTGATCGGCAGGGCGCCGATCTGCAGGATCGTCGCCAGGTCCTGAGCCTCGGTGATGGTGGAAAAGCCCCCGGAAATCTGCGCCCCTGTGCGACCGTCGATCCCGTCGGGGTTCTCGACGAAGTTGATGATCGGGCGCGTCTTGACCTCGTTGTCGAGGACGACCGCGAAATGACCTGAAAGGTTCGACGCCTGATCCGTGCCGACCGGGCCTATCGCCTGCGCCTGGCCGCGCTGCGCGATGCGGCGGGTGACGTCCTGGAATGCCTGGCGGCCGCCGCCGGTGAAGCCAAAGTCGACCGTGGCTTGGTTGAACTGGTCGAAGTTCTGCTTCGGGTTGGTGATGTCGGTTCCGGAGAGCGCCGGATCGTCTCTGATCGCGTACCAACCCGGCTCGGCGGTCGGATCGACTTGGCCGGAGTTGTCAGACGGCAGCTCGGAGACGACGACCGTGCCCACCGGGACCTCGAGGACGATCCCGTCGTGGGGGCGTCTGCGACCGGTCGGGGTGACGTAGAGGTCTCTTTTGGCCACCTCGGGGCCGGCGAGCAGCTTGTGCGGGGCCTTCTTGTCGAAGAGGTAGAAGCGAGGCTTCCCCGCCGAGCAGGTGGTGCAGTTCTCGACCGGCTTCTGCTCTGCGGCGAGCTGGACGGCGTCGTAAGCGGTGGGGAAGGCGCCGGAAAAGATCAGCTGTTGGTTCTCGATGCTTCTGACGTTGCGACCGGCGTCTCTCCAGAGGCCTCTCATCTCTCTCAAAGCGCCGGCCGGAGGCTGCTGGCCCGGGTGCCCGCCGATCGTCTTCTCCAAGCCGATCAGGTTCGGCTCCCAGTCGTAGAAGTAGAGCTGCGCCGTCGTCCCCACCTGGTCGATCGCGCGCTGGGCGTCGGTGACGTCGGGGAGGCTTACCGAGATGTTGTCGGTGCCCAGGCGGGAGACCTCCGGCTCGGCGACGCCGAGCTTGTCGATCCGCTCGCGGATGATCTCGATCGAGCGGTCGATGTCGGCGCCAGTGACCTCTCTCACCTGACCGGTCGGCTGCCCCTGGTAGATCAGCTCAACGCCACCCTTGAGGTCGAGGCCCAAGCGCGTCGGCTTATTGAGGATGACCAGCGCCGAGACTACGAGCAGGCCGAGCACAAAGAGCAGGACGAAGGATTGGTTGCGCCTGCCTCCCATGGTGCCGCTAACCCTCCGGCGTAAGGACGATCAACAAACCGCCGTCGTCGTCGTAGGCGGGGAAGACATCGGCGACCGCTTTGGCCGGCAGGTCCCCTTCGGCATGGACGGCGACCTTTTTGCCAAGCGAGCGAACGCCCCACTCGAGTGAGGTCTCGATCGGGTCGGTGACGCCGTCGCCGTTGGTGTCGGCCTCCTCACCACCGTTACCTCTGTCGATCCACTTGAGGCCGAGGACGTCTTGAACCGGGCGACCGATCACGTCCTCATCGGTAAGGCCGGTCAACTCGAAGCTGCCTTTACCGGCGTCGATAACCCGCGCTCTTTGATCGCAGACGAAGAAGGCGGCGTTGGGCGCCGGGTAATAGTCGTCGAGCAGCTCGAAGACGAAGCCAAAGCCGCATCTGGAGCAGCCCTTTGGGCGCGCGCTGAAGCCGGCGGTGCGGCCACCGCCGGACTCCCTGTTGCCGCAGTTGGGACAGATGAAGAACGGCATCCTCGGACAGGCTACAAGCGTGCGGCGGGCGCCGGCTTGGCGCCTCGTTAGAAGAGGCTCGCCGCGCCCTCGGGGGCGGGGATACCGAGGTGGTCGAAGGCCCGTTGGGTGAGGACGCGGCCGCGCGGAGTGCGCTTCAGCATGCCCTGCTGAAGCAGGTAGGGCTCGAGCACGTCCTCGATCGTGTCCTGCTCCTCGCCAATCGCGACCGCCAAGGTGGAAAGGCCGACGGGGCCGCCGGCGAACTTGCTCGCGATCGTGTCGAGCAGAGCGCGGTCGCTGCGATCTAGGCCGCCGGCGTCAACCTCGAGCATCTCCAACGCAGCGGCGGCGGCGTCAGCGTCGATCGCACCACTTCCCTTCACCTGTGCAAAGTCGCGAACCCGCTTCAACAGCCGATTTGCGACGCGGGGCGTCCCGCGTGAGCGACCGGCGATCGTGCGAGCCCCTTCGGCGTCGATCTCGACATCGAGGATCCCCGCCGAGCGCTCGATGATCAGCGCCAGGTGATCGCTGTTGTAGTGCTCGAGCCGGTGGCAGACACCGAAGCGGTCTCGCAGCGGCGTCGTCAGCAACCCGGACCGGGTCGTCGCTCCGATCAAAGTGAATGGCGGCAGTGGCAAGGTCACCGTGCGAGCGCCGGCGCCCTGGCCGAGCACGACCGGCAGCTCGCCATCTTCCATCGCCGGGTAGAGCGTCTCCTCGACGGCGCGTCCGAGGCGATGAATCTCATCGATGAAGAAGACGCTGCCGGGCTCCAGCGCTGTCAGGAATGAGGCGACGTCAGCCTTGCGCTCCAGCGCCGGGCCGGCGGTTTGAACAAGCGGCACTTCCATCTCGGCGGCGACGATGTGGGCCAGTGAGGTCTTGCCAAGCCCCGGCGGACCGGCCAGGAGCACATGGTCGAGCGGCTCGTCGCGGCCGCGGGCCGCCTCGATGAAGATCGCGAGCTGATCGGTGACCTGCTCTTGGTTGACGAAGTCAGCGAGGGTTGGCGGGCGAAGCGAGCGATCGAGGTCCTCATCCGGGACGTCAGCGCGCGCGTCGTGGACCCGCACCTCGGCGTCGACCGGAATCGCCTCCTCCTCGCCGACGCCGGGCGTTCTGATCCTGTTGGGACCGATGTCGGGTGAGTCGCTCATGCCGCTTTACCCGCCGCGGCCTTGCGCAGAGCGTCCGCGATCAGGCGCTCCGGATCATCACTCTCAATCCCGTCGAGCAGCTGCTCGGCCTCGAGCGGGGCATAGCCAAGGTTGACCAGCCCATCGCGAGCGAGGGCGCGCGCGTCGCCTTCCTCGACGATCGCGGCGGCGACCTCTTCCTCCAGGGCTCCGGCGACCTTCTCACGCAGCTCGACAATGATCCGCTCCGAAGTTCGTTTGCCGATCCCCGGCACCGCCTGAAATCGTCTCGCGTCGCCCGCGGCGATCGCTCGCAGTAGCTCCCGCGCCGGCCCACCGGAGAGTGTCGCGATCGCCACTTTCGGGCCAACTCCGCTGACCGAGATCAGCTCACCGAATAGGTCGCGCTCCTCCTCCGAGGAGAAGCCGAAGAGGGCAAGGGAATCGTCGCGAGAGATCAGCTCCGCGTGTAGAAACGCCTCGCGCCCGGTGGCGGGAACGGCCTTCAGGGTTTCGGCGGAGACCGTCAGCCGGTAGCCGACACCACCGGCGTCGATCACCACGTGATCGTGACGTCGGACCATCACCTCACCGCGGACCGCGGCGATCATCCCGCCAAACGCTCCCGCGGCTCCGCCGCGTCGAGGGACTCGACCGCGGCTCGCTGCCCGGTGCTGCCGCCGTGGCAAATCGCAACCGCAAGGGCGTCGGCGGCGTGGTCGGGCTCCGGTGGCTCGGGCAGCCCAAGCAGCGTCCCGACCATCCGCTGCACCTGGTCCTTGCCGGCCCCGCCGGAGCCGCAAACTGCCATCTTGATCGCCTGCGGCGTGTAGGTAAAGCAAGAAACGCCGCGTTGGGCGGCTGCGAGCATCGCGACGCCACTGGCTCGACCGACGTTCATCGCCGAGTGGACGTTCTTGCCGAAGTAGAGGTCCTCGATCGCCATCGCCTTCGGCTCGTGCCACTCCATCAGCTCTGACAGGGCTGAGTGAATCCGCTCCAGGCGCCGCTCCATCGGCAACTCAGGCGTGGTCTCCACCACACCGCCGTCGAGCGCGACCATGTGGTTGCCCTCGACCCGCACGACGCCAAATCCAAGGTTGGCGGCGCCGGGGTCGATCCCCATCACGACTTGCATGGGGATTGATTCTGGCTCTACAACCGGATGCCTTCGCTCCGCTGCGACTTATCTCTGTCAGGCCTAGATAAGTCGCAGCGGAGCAAATGGGCGACTACGCGACCGCTCTTTCGAGAATCTCGTCGGGGATATCGAAGTTAGCGTGGACCTCGTTGACGTCGTCGTGCTCCTCGAGCGCGTCGATCAGGCGCAGAAGGGCGCCGGCGTCGGATTCACCCACCTCTACCGTGCTTCTTGGCTCCATCGCCAGATCGGAAGACTGGATCTCCACCCCCGACTCCTCCAGAGCGGCGCGAACCGCGCTGAGATCGCTCGGGTCGGTGATCACGCGCACGATGTCGCCGTCCTCTTGCACGTCCTCGGCGCCGGCGTCGATCGCGGCGATCAGGTCGTCCTCTCCGTATCGCCCGCCATCGACGACGATCGCGCCGCGCTTCTCGAAGATCCAAGCGACGGAGCCCGGCTCGCCGAGGCTGCCGTTGTGACGGGTGAAGGCGTGGCGAACGTCGGCGCTGGTGCGGTTGCGGTTGTCGGTAAGCGCCTCGACCAAGACCGCGACTCCGGCAGGCCCGTAGCCCTCGAAGACGACCCGCTCGATCGCGTCGGCGTCAGCCCCCGCGCCGGTCCCGCGATCGACCGCACGCTGGATGTTGTCCTTCGGCATCGAGGCGTCGCGCGCCTTCTGGATCGCGGTCGCCAGGGTGGGATTGCCGTCGGGGTCACCCCCACCCTCGCGGGCCGCCACGGTGATCGCCCGCGCCAGCTTCGTGAACTGCTGGCCTCGTTTGGCGTCGGCGGCGGCCTTCTTGTGTTTAATCGAAGACCACTTCGAGTGACCGGACATGCGTGTCATTGTATGAGCACGGGGATGGCAACCGACGCGCAAAGCCACACAGCGGCGAAGGGGATCGCGGCAAGCGCCATCTTTGTCGCAATGCTGCTCGCCGCGCTCTCGCTGTGGACCCTGATCCCGCTCAGCTGGATCTACATCGGCTCAAAGCTCTCCAGCACGCAGTTCCCCAGCAGCGGCCCCTACGCCGTCGTCGCGATCGGGATCATCGTCTCGATCGCGACCGCCGCCTGGCTGATCGCCCGCCTCAACCAGCTCTACATGAACGTCACCGGGACCAACCGCCTCTCGCCGATGCGCCCCACCTGGCTGAAAAGCATGCGGGACTCGGGCTCGGCCCAGGGCACCACGACAGTTGTCGAAGCGGTGCTGATGGGGTCGGTGATGCTGGCGGGACTGGCGCTGACAGTCTGGTTCTTCTTCCTCGCCGGCTCGCCCCTCCCGAACCAGTAGCGCCTACACCACGAATCTGCCGTCGATCTGGAAGTCCTCGCCGTCGACGATCAGTTTGCCGCCGAGGCGGAGGTCGCAGACGAGGTCGGTGTGGACGGCTGACTCGTTCACCCCGCCGGACTCCGGGTAGCTGCGGCCGACCGCCATGTGAACGGTGCCGCCGATCTTTTCGTCGAGAAGCACCTCGCGGGTGCCGCGATCGATCCCGTAGTTGGTGCCGATCCCCAGCTCGCCGAGGCGGCGCGCGCCCTCATCGGTGTCGAGCAACTTGATCAAGAATTCCTCGCCGCGGTCGGCGCTCGCATCGACGACCTTCCCCGACTCGAAACGCAGGCGCACGCCGGATACCTCGCGGCCCCCAATCACCGCCGGCAGGTGAAAGGTGACTTCCCCTTCGACCGAGTCCTCGATCGGGCCGGTGAAGAACTCACCGTCGGGCATGTTGTGGCGGCCATCGCAGGGGATGAATCTGCGGCCGGCGATTCCCAGTCTGATGTCGGTGCCGGGAGCAATCACATGGACCTCCTCGCGACCCTCAATCCACTCCGCGAGGCGCACGGTCTCGGCTGAAGCCTTCTGCCAAGCGGTCAGCGGGTCTCCATCGCCCGTCGCCAAACAGGCGCCGAAGTAGAAGTCCTCGTAGTCGGCGAGGCTCATCTCCGCCTCCGAGGCGTAGGCGGCGGTCGGGAAGAGCGTGTAGCACCAGCGGAACGAGCCGTCGGCGCTGCGCTCCATCGCCCGCGCCATCAGGTCGCCGGTCGCCATCTGGCGGCGGGTCTGGCGCTCTGGCGGCACGGCCGAGAGCTCCCGCGTGTTGGTGCTGGCGCCAACCGCGATTCGCACGTCGGCGTTCTCGACCATCCACTCGGAGACGGGAGAGACCCAATCGAGCTGGGCGTCGGATGCGTGCTTGAAATAGGTCGCGGACTGACCCTCGAGGGAGACGTTGAGGATTGGGTTGGCGCCGGCGCTCAGCACCTCCTCATAGACCGCCATCAGCAATGGCTCGGCGGCGCTCTCGCCGTCGATCGCGACGACCTCCCCCTCCTTCACCTCGGTCGAGTATCCGACCAGGATTTTCGCCAAAGCCTCGACTCGTGGGTCCCTCAACGCCTTGCCTCCTCGCGGCGCTCCGCGGCCGCCGTTGTCATTGCCATGAAAAGCGCGTGGATGCGAGGGTCGTCGGTCAGCTCCGGATGGAAGGCGCAAGCCAGCACCGTCCCCTCTCGGATCGCGACCGGGTGACCCTCAAGTTCGGCGAGCACTTCCACAGCGGGGCCATGCCGCTTGATCCAAGGCGCGCGGATGAAGACGGCGCGTAACGGCTCCTCGCCGATTCCCTCTACTCGGAGGTCGGCTTCGAAGCTCTGCAGCTGGCGCCCGTAGGCGTTGCGCTCAGCGGTCGCGTCGATCAGCTCCAAGTGGTCGTCATCGCAGACGATCATCCCGGCGCAGGTCCCGAGGATCGGCCGTCCCGCCTCGTGGTGCTCGCGAATCGACGCCTCCAACCCGCCCGAGGCGATCCCCATCGAGATCGTGGTGCTCTCCCCACCGGGAATCACCAGCCCGTCGAGCCCGTCCAGGTCCTCCGGCGTGCGCACCTCTGTAGCCGCGGCGCCGAGCTGGCGCAACATCTCGGCATGGGCTTCGAAATCGCCTTGAACCGCGAGTACGCCGATCCGCAGCTCAGGCACCGCGATCCTGCAGCAGCGCGTCCGCGGCGGCCAGCTCGGAAATCTCCAGCCCCGGCATCGCCTCGCCCAATCCGATCGAGGCCGCCGCGACCCGCTCGGGATCGCTGAAGTGAGTCGTCGCCTCGACGATCGCGCGGGCGCGTCGATCGGGATCGGAGCTCTTGAAGATCCCGGAGCCGACGAAGTTGCCCTCAGCGCCGAGCTGCATCATCAGCGCCGCGTCTGCGGGGGTGGCGATGCCGCCGGCGCAGAACAGGGGCACCGGCAGGCGCCCCTTCTCGGCCACCTCGCGAACGACCTCCAGCGGCGCCTGATGCTCCTTGGCGGCGCCCGCCAGCTCTTCCGGGCCGAGTTGGGAGAGACGCTTGATCCCGCTGGTGATCTCCCGCATATGGCGGACCGCCTCGACGATGTTGCCGGTTCCCGCCTCCCCCTTGGAGCGGATCATCGCGGCGCCCTCGCCGAGCCGCCGCAGCGCCTCACCGAGGTTTGTGGCGCCGCAGACGAAAGGCACTTCAAAGGCGAACTTGTCGATGTGGTTGCTCTCATCGGCCGGAGTCAGAACCTCCGACTCGTCGATGTAGTCGACCTCGAGGGACTGCAAAATCTGGGCTTCGGCAAAGTGCCCGATCCGCGCCTTCGCCATCACCGGGATCGTCACGGCCTCCTGGATCCCCTTGATCATCGCCGGGTCGGACATCCGCGCCACTCCACCGTCCCTGCGAATGTCGGCCGGCACGCGTTCCAGCGCCATCACGGCGCAGGCGCCGGCTTCCTCGGCGATCTTCGCCTGCTCCGGCGTGACCACATCCATGATCACCCCGCCCTTCAACATCTCGGCGAGGCCGGTCTTGATCCGGAAGGTGGCGCGCTCGGTCACGCGCTCAATATTACGGGGCGGCTGCTACTTCAGTTTGTAGGCGCGGATGCGGTCTTTGTGCGCGGCTTCGTCGCGCGCATAGAGACCATGCGCCAAACCCTGAACGAGCGCCATCAGCGCCGTGTTGGAGCGGGCGAAGGAAGGGCTGTTCGAAGAGAAGTAGAGGGTCTGCTCGGCGTGCTCGCCGACTTCCGACATCGAGGCGTCGGAGATCGCCAGGGTTCTGGCGCTGCGGTGCACCGCCAGCTTCATCGCCCGCAGCAGCAGCGGGTGGGCGCGCCCGGTTGAGAGCACGATGACCAACGTGTCCTCGTCGATCCGACCCAGGCGCTGCAGTGATTCGCCGCCGGTGCTGGCGACGATCTCAGCGCGAATGTCCAGCAGGGAGAGCGTGTGACGCAGGTAGCTGGCGAAGAAAGCCATCTGATCGACGCCGACGATGACGACGCGCTGCGCCTCGGCAAGGGCGACGACGGCGCCGTCGACCTGCTCGCGTGTGAGGTTGCGGGCGGTCTCTTCAAGGTTGGCGTAATCGGCGCCCAGCGACCCCTCCAGCTCGGAGTGGTCGAAGGAGAAGAGCGCTCCTCCACTTCTGGGAGCGGCACCGTTGCTGTTGCCGGCGATCGAGTTGCGGTATTCCTCGATCGCGGCTTGCTGAAGTTCGGGATAACCCTCGAAGCCAAGCGCCTGGGAGAAGCGCACCACGGTCGAGGAGGAGGTGCTGGCGCGGCGCGCCAACTCCTCGGCGGTGAGGAAGGCCGCTTCGTCGAGATGGTCGACGATGTAGCGGGCCACATCTCTCTGGGAGCGGGAAAACTCGTCAAATCGCTCCTGGATGTAATCGGAGAGGCTTTTGAGTTCGGGCTGGGTCTTCGTCGCAGTCTTGGTCACGGCGATCCATTTCGCCGGGGCCGACACTTTCCCTTCCGCGATCTGGTTGGATGGGCGCCGCGATGGACTTCGAAGAGGCGCTGCGCCTCACCAACCGCAACATGATCGCCTTCGACTTGGTGCTGGGGAGCGCCGCGATCTTGGCTCCGGAAGCGACATTGAAGGTGCTCGGCCACGACGAGCCCTCGCCCGACGCCAAGCACCTCTTCCGGCGCTGCGGGCCGATCTGGCTCACCTTCGCCGCGGCCCACGCTGTGGCGGACCGGCGCGGAACCGGCCAAGACTGGTGGGCGCTGGCCTGGCTGCGAGGGACCGAGATCGCCACCGACGCGCTGTGGTCGGAGTCACCGGCAGTCAGCAGGCCGGGCGCGAAGCTGGGACTGCGCCTCGCCGGCGCCGCCAATCTGGCAATGGCCGGCGGATTCGCCTGGCTCTCTAAGCGCGCCTAGAGTCTCGCCGGGTGAAGCGCGTCGCTTCCATATATAGAGAGGTTCTTTGGACCTACCTGCGCTGGGCGCCGTCGCTGGTTCTCCTCGCCGTGATCGTCTTCGCACCGCTGGGACTGATCCACTCGCTGACGGTCGGCATCGATGTCGATGCGCTGAACTTTGAAGGCAGCCTGCAAATCTTCGCCACGGTCCTCGCGGCATCCCTGCTGGCGATCACCGGGCTGCTCGGCGAGGTCTTCTACACCGGCGCGGTAGCGATCTCCCTCACCCACCCCCACGACGGCCGGCCCCCTACGCTGCGGCAGATCGCGCGCATGATCGCCTACCGGCGGCTGATCGCGGTCGACCTGATCTACGGCGCCGTCGTCACCATCGGACTGCTGCTGTTGGTCGCCCCGGGAGCGGCGGCGTTTGTCTTCTTCGGCCTCGCGGCGCCGGTGGTGGAAATCGAAAAGCGCGGTGTGAGAGATGCCTTCGTCCGTAGCTTCCGCCTGGTTCGCGGGTGCTTCTGGACCGTCGCGGCGGTGCTGATCCCGATCGAGCTGGCGAGTGACGCCATAACCCGACTCGCCTCCGGCATAGCCCACAACCTGCTCGGCGAGTCGTTCTGGGCCGAGTGGCTGGCCGACTTCCTCGCCAATATTGCCTTCACGCCGTTCTACGCGGTGGCGGCGGTGCTGATCACGGTGAAGCTGATCCGCGAGAAGGGCGAGGACATCGAACTACACTCGAAGCCGGTGCGCACGTGATCGTCGCCTCCATCTTCAGCGACTTCTGGAACGACCAGATCCTGGCCAACCAGAAGCAGGGCCTTTTCCTGGTCCTGGTCGGGTTCCTGCTCTCCTTCGGCTTCATCCGCATGAGCACTCGCCTGATGCGCAGCCCGCGCGTGCCCTGGTGGCCCGGCAGCGTCGTCAGCGACAGCGGTGTCCACCTCCACCACCTCGTTTTTGGGATCGTGACGATGATGATCGCCGGGGCGGTGGGGTTCACCGTCTTGGGCGACAGCCCCTACGCCGAGATCTGCGCCTTCCTCTTCGGGGTCGGCGCCGGACTGACGATCGACGAGTTCGCCCTCTGGGTCTACTTGGACGATGTCTACTGGGCCGAGGAAGGGCGCAGCTCGATCGACGCCACAGTGATCGCCGCCGCGGCGATGTTCTTAATCCTGCTCGGGTTCAGCCCCTTCAGCTTTGAGACCGGCTCCCTCGGGGAGACGGTGGGCAGTATCACCGCCGCGGCTTTCGTCTTTTCCCTGGTCGCAATCTGCTTCGCCAAGCAGCGAGTGATGCACGGGACGGTGGGCTTCTTCGTCTTCCCAATCGCGATCTATGGTGCGGCGCGAATCGGCAAGCCCGGGTCGCCCTGGGCGCGCAAGCGCTACGGCGAGCGGCGCCCGTCCAAGCAAGAGAAGGCCGAGGGTCGCTTCCCGCCGGATCGCCATACGGATCGCTTCAAGAACGCCTTCCGCGACATCATCGGCGGCAAGCCGAGCGAGGGACTCTCGGCGGTCAAAGACGAGGCTTTCGCCGCCACCCGCGAGGCGACGGCGGAGATGCGCCAGCGCGCCGAGCGAGTGACGCGAACCGGCGGCAGAGAAGACTCGTAGCTACTCCGGGCTGAGGCTGCAGGCTTGCAAGCCGATCGCGCGGGCGAGCCGGTAGCGCTCCGGCTGTTCGGCATTCCGTCTCTCCCGGGCGGCGAGATACGCCTTGGTGTCCCCCTTCTTGGCAGCGCGTAGGGCTTCGCGGTCGTAGGCCTTCACTCTCCTCTGCGTCTCTACATAAGCCTCGTAGTCCGAGCGCAGGGAAGACGGAGGCGTGAGTGAGTTGAAGTGCCGGACCGCCGGAATCGAGATTCCGAAATAGAGCTCACGTGAGTAGATGGGGTCCGCCGTGGTCTCCCCGTCGGGGAACCGAGCCAGCGCTTCTCTGTACGAGCTTTGGCTGTCGGTGCAGATCGCATCGGCCTTCCCGACCAACTCGCCCGCGGACAGCGCCTTGGGCTTCGGGTCTGTCTTGGGGTTCGTCTTGGCCGCGGTCGTGGCCGCTCCCCCACCGCCGCTCCCTCCCCCACCCGATCCGCCGAGGGCCACGACCGCGGCGACCGCCGCCAGCAGCACCGCGACGAACCCACCGGCGATCGCGAGGCGGCGGCGGCTCCCTCGTCTTGGCTGGTCGGGAGGCAGGCGCCGAGTCGGTGAGGTGGGCGGCTTCGCCGGCGCCGACTCCTCGCGGAGCTCTGTGGGAGAAATCGTCTCCGCGGTCCGCGTCGCCGCCGCCCCGGTGGCCACCGTGCGCTCCGGCACCGCAATGCTCTCCCCGCCCACCGCCGCCAACGCCGCGCGGCCGAGGTCGCCCGCCGAGAGGTAGCGGTCCTCCGGCGTCTTCGACATCGCCCGGATCGCGACGTCATCGAGCGCCATCGGCACTCTCGTCGCGTACAGCGAGGGCGCCGGGGGCGGGTCATTGAGGTGGGCGTAGAGGCGAGCGGCCTCCCCGTCCTTCGGATAGGGGACCTCCCCGGTCAGCAGCTTGAACAGCAGGCAGCCGAGCGCATAGACATCGGCACGAGCGTCGACCTCGCCGCCGGAGATCTGCTCCGGCGCGACGTAGTCGAGGGTGCCGACGAAGCGGCCGGTCTGGGTGATGCCGGAGTTGGTGGCGACGTTGCGGGCTACACCGAAGTCGGTGATGTAAGCGTGGGGCTCTCCCTCCCCGCCGCTGAGCAGGACGTTGGCGGGCTTCACGTCACGGTGGACTAGACCGGCGGCATGGATCGCGTCGAGCCCGTTTCCAACCTGAGCGATCAATGTCGCGGCTTCCACCGGCTCCAGCCGACCCTCCGCCGCAACCCGCCGCGCCAGATCGGAGCCGGCGACGTAGCGCATCGCGATGTAGGGGACTCCCCCCTCCTCCCCGGCGGCGTAAATCGGTACCACGTTTGGATGCTCGATCGAAGCGGCGATCTTCGACTCCTCGGCAAAGCGCTTGCGGAAGACCTCATCGGCGGCGGCCTCGGGGGCGATCAGCTTCAGCGCCACCCGGCGCTCCAACCCCGGCTCGATCGCCAGGTAGAGGATGCCCATCCCTCCACGCCCGAGCCTGCGCTCGATCCTGTAGCCGGCGAACTCGACGCCCTCGGCAAGCTCAATCCAGCGATCTGCATCGGCCATGGCCGCAACCCTAGCCCGGAACGCCCCCCACGCCGGGCGACGATTGCGGCGTTCTACGGTGGCGCCCGCGCGGTAGCCAACCGATTCTTTCCCTATTAGACGCTTGACAGTCGGAATAGCCGTCTTCCTCGCCGCCTACCTCAGCTGGCAGGCGCTGCACTGGCTGCCCGGCGACCGAGAAGTGATCGGCGATCTCTTCTTCGTCACCTTGGGCGGGCTCGCCATCTACCTGTCATGGCGCGCCTCTCGGCGCTGCCCAAAGTCATCGCCCCTACGCTGGTTCTGGCTCTTCATCGCGCTCGCCTTGACCGGACAGGCGGGCGGTGACCTGATCACCCTGCTCTACGACGTGCGGGCGGAGCCGATCCCCTTCCCCTCGCTTGCCGACTTCCCCTACCTCTCTCTATACGTATTCATGTTCGCGGCGCTTCTATCCGTGCCCCTCGAGCGAGGCAGCCGAGTCCGACGGGCGACGGTCGCCCTCGACATGGGGACCGTGATCCTCGGCGGCTCGATGATTATCTTGCTCCTGGCTCTCGAGCCGGCGATCACCGAAGGTGGTCAAAGCGCCGTGCAAGCGGTGATCTCCGCCGCTTACCCGGTCGGGGACATCGTCCTGCTCGCCGGCCTTTCCGCGGTACTGCTGCACTGGAACCCTCCCGCCTTCAGACGTCCACTGGCTCTGGTTACGGCCGGCATCCTGCTCTTCATCATCGCCGACATCGCTTATGCCGACGCGGTGTTGCGCGATGCATACACAGGGGGTGACCCGATTGACATTTTCTGGTTCCTCGCCCTGGTCCTGCTCGCGCTGGGCGCAGCCGAGCAGCGCCCGGTCGAGCCCGAGACCGGCTCTCCGGCGCTGGTCGAGGACGAGCGACGCCCAACCGTCATACCGCTGTTGGCACTCCTGGTTGGCGGCGCCAGCGTGCTCGCCACCCAGTGGGGAAACCCGTTCTTCCCGGACATCGTCCTCGTGCTGGCGGCGCTGATGCTCGGCGCGCTGGTCACCTCCCGGCAGTTCTTCTCCCAGCGAGAAACCTTGCGGCTGCAGCGCGAGCTACAGATCGCGCACGACCAGCTTTCCCAGCTCGCCAACCGAGACTCTCTGACCGAGCTCGCCAACCGCCGCGCGGTCGGAGCGATCCTGGCGAACGAGATCCGGCGCGCGCAGCGCTACGACCGCCACCTCTCAATCCTCTTCATCGACATCGACCACTTCAAGGAGGTCAACGACCGCGATGGGCACGCGGCCGGAGATCGAGTCTTGCGCGAGTTCTCTGCAGTCGTCGGCGGTGCCCTGCGGCCGACCGACGTTCTCAGTCGCTGGGGTGGCGAGGAGTTCTTGGCGCTGCTTCCGGAAGCGGGCGCGGTGGAGGCCTTGCGCACCGCGGAGCGAATCCGGGCCGTGGTCGAGGAGAGCCGCTTACCCCACGAATGGGATGAATCAATCACCTGCTCGATCGGCATCGCCAGTTACCCGGCCGATGCTTTAGAGGCCCAGGCGCTGATCGAGCGATCCGACGAAGCGATGTACAGCGCCAAGCAAAGCGGGCGCAACTGCGTGGTCGTTACAAACGGACCGCCGGCGCCGGGCGCCCTTGCGATAAGTCACTGAGCCAAGCCGCGGAACGGCGCCACATTCGCCTAACGGTCCGAAGCGTGATTTACGCTGCGGCCTATCGTGCGGGGAAAGACTTTTAAGCGCGGAACCATCGCGTTGGCGATGCCGCTGGCCGCAGTGGCGCTGCTGAGCGGCTGCGGCGGCTCCTCGGACGGCGGCTACAGCAACGGCGCGAAGAGCACCGAGACGACGACGCAGGCCAACTTCACCGCGACCCCGGTCAACGTCCACAAGTTGCCGCTCGGGGACGACATGTACGAGGAAAGCGGCCCGAGGAAGGGCTACGTCTACTCCTGCATCTCCGACTTCAACGGCAGCGGCGCCTTCGAACAGGGTCCTTGGATCGATGCCAACGCCGGCACCTGGGACCTGACCGAGAAGATCTACGTCCAGGGCAAGGTCGACTGGGACTCCGAGTTCAACCAAAGCGTCTCCGGCGGTGAACGCAACCTCAAGGGCAACGGCCTGCCGCCCCAGCCCTCCGGCGAGTTCCCGGTCTCCTCATCCGACCCCGCCTACTCCTACGACCGCAACCCGAACTCGATCTCCAGCTATGAGCTGAAGGCGGCGCTGCCCGCCAACCCCAAGCGCGCCGGCAAGGCAAGCTGCGTAGGCGGCACGGTCGGGGTGATGAAGAACGGAGTGCCCTTGTTCAGCGCCTTCGACGCCGGCGGCCGCGATGCGGTGGCGACCGAGATCCAGGATCGCTGCGACGCCCATCCCGAGAAAACCGGCCAGTACCACTACCACGGGCTTTCCAGCTGCCTCTACCAACAGAAGAACGCCGCGCAGTCGGAGCTGCTCGGCTGGGCTCTCGACGGGTTTGGGATCTACGCCGAGCGCGACTCCGAAGGGAACGATGCTCTCCAGCGCCGACCTCGATTCCTGCCACGGGCGCACCAGCTCCGTCGAGTGGAACGGCGTGACGCAGCGCATCTACCACTACGTCGCCACGCTGGACTTCCCGTACATGGTCTCCTGCTACAGAGGCACCGCGATCACCGAAGCCGACGGCCTCGCGATCGGTGCTCCCGGAGCCGGACTGCCCGAGGGCGAGGCGCCCCCCGGCGGCCCACCCGGCACCTGAGAGCCGCAGCCACACAACCTGCGCTTAACCGGACCTGTGGGACCATCGACGGGTGAACCCACGACGCACAAGACGCGCGCTTCGGCTCTTCGCCGGGGTCCTCGCGGTGGCGGTGGCCGCCGGCGCCGGCGTCGCCCATGGAGAGCTGACCCGTAAGGGCGATCTGATCGTCGCCCTGCAGGGCGACATCCTTCCCCGCACCCTCCCGCGTGAGCGGCTGGCGCCGGTCAGAGTGCACGTCGAAGGGCACGTGAAGTCACTGAATGGAACTCAGCCGCCCGAGCTGGAGCGGTTGGCGATCGCCCTCAACAGCCAGGGCAGGCTGTACACCCGAGGCCTCCCGCGCTGCACCGCCGGGCAGCTGCAACAGACCAGCACCCGGAAAGCGCTCGACGCCTGCCGCCCCGCTTTGGTTGGGCACGGCCACCTCAAGGCTAACGTCGCATTCCCGGACACCGCCCCATTCACGGCCGGTGGCAAGGTCCTCGCCTTCAACGGTCGCTCTGGCGGGAAGCAGGCGATCCTCATCCATGTCTACGACACCACCCCCACCCCGCTGACCTTCATCCTTCCGTTGAAGATCGCAAAGGGAAGAGGCGGCACCTTTGGGACCTTGTTCTCCACCAAGCTGCCGAACATCGCCTCGGAGCTGGGGTATGTGACCGACATCAGCCTCACGATCGGGCGCCGATACCGCTACGCGGGCAAGCAGCGCAGCTTCCTCAGCGCCAGCTGCGCCGCGCCGGCCGGCTTCCCGGGCGCGACCTTTCCCTTTGCCAAGGGAACGTTCGATTTTTCCAACGGCCAAACCCTGAGCACATCCTTGATCCGCGACTGCCGGGTCAGGCGATAAGCGCCTCCGACCGTCCCGCGCGACGCTAGCCCGTACCGGCCGCGACCACCCCGCCGGGCCGGCCGCGAGCGACCCAGGCCCGCCACAGGTAGAGAGCCGTGGCGAGCGAGGCGAGTAGGGCAATGACCGAGTCCATCCGGGTCAGGTTGAGCGCGAGGACGAGCGCCACCAAAGCAGCTCCGAACAGATTGACCGCCGCCGCCAACCCTCTTCCATCGCGAATGGAGAGTCGAGCGCATCCCAGCGTCGCGGCGAGGAAGCTGGCGAAGACCGAGACGGCGTAGAACTGGACCAGCTCCTGCTCATGCCCGCCCGCGGCGAGGATCATCGCGACGGCGACGCCAAGCATGAGTATGACTCCCCAGTACGCCACCAGAAAGCGATTCTGCCGGTGAAATCGCGTCGGCAGCAACCCCTCCCCACCGTCTTGACCGATTCCGGCGAGGGCCTTCAGCACCCCCGAGCCCGCCAGGTAGGACGAGGCGGCGGCGGCGAGCAGGAGCAGCGCGCTCAGAGCCTGGAAGGAGGCGAACGCGGGACCGCCGCCGACCGCGCGGCGCGCCACCTCCGCCAGCAGGGTTGAATCGCCGTCCGGCAGGCCGACGTGAAGGCGGACGGCCAGCGCCGCGAAGCACAGCGTCAAGGATCCGACAACCGCCACCATCAACCACAGCGTCATGCGGCCGAACCGGCGGCGTCCACGGTCTTGCAACTGTGGAAGCTGGGCGATCGCGTTCGAGGGCGCCTCGACCCCAGTGGCCAGGGCCATCCCCAGCGGCAGCGCCGTCAGCATGGCGGCCAGGGAGGCGTTGCCCAGCAGATTTCCGCCATGCCCAGCCCCCGCCCCCGGCGCGACCGAGGCGGGCTCGGCGAAGAGACCGGCGACGATCACCACCGCCGCCACCAGCAAAAAGGCCTGAGTGGCAAGTGCAAAGCCGATCCTGCCGCGATGCCCAAGCATCACCCCGAGGGCGACGGCAACGGCGAGCCCCAGCGCGATCAGCAGACGGGCCGCGGCCAACCCCGGGACATAGGCGATCACCGCCGCGGCGCCGGCCGCGCTGCTGACGGCAACGGTCAGGGTGAAGTCGACCAGCAGGGCGCCCAGCGGAAAGAAGGCCCAGCCCTCGCCAAAAGCCTCGGCGATCCCCTCCGGGCCGCCCCCGCCGGAGGGAAAGCGGCCGATCAACTGGTGATAAGTAGCCGAGACGACGATGATGATCCCCACCACCAGCCCCATCGTCGCCACCAGGCTCGCGGGGTTGCCGTCGAGCGCCCGCAGCGCCGCCTCGATCGCGTAGGCGACCGAGGAGACCGGGTCGGCCATCACCGTGAAGGCAAAGGCCACGAACAAGTGTCGGCGCCCGATGCTCACCGGGGCCACCCTATGTGACCCTCAGCGCGCCGCCTCGCTTAGGGAAAGCGCTCGACCGATCTCGCCCGGCGCTGCTCGGCAGTGGTGACGGGAGCTTGAGCGCGATCGAATCCGCCACCCCCAAGCAGCTGATCGAATCCAGTCCCACCGATCAGCAGGTCGGCGCCGCTGCCGGCATCGAGGACATCGGGTCCCGCACCTCCGTTGAGCCTGTCTCTACCCGTCCCGCCGGTCTGGCGATCGCGCCCTCCGCGGCCGATCAGCACGTCGTCGTCAGGCCCACCGACCTGCACGTCCCGGCCGGCGGCTCCGATCAGCCGGTCGTCGCCGAACGCCCCGTTCATGCGATCGATCTTGGCCGGCCCGGCGAAGATCACATCCGGGCCATTACCCCCGAGTACCTGCGCGAAGCGCACACCCGCGGGCAGGCCCCGCAGGTTGACGACATCGCGCTCGCGACCGCCGTTGACGCTGACGTATCTCAGCGCGAAGCCCTCTCCCGCATCCGACAGCAGCGGCGTAAACCGATTTTTCCCATTGCCCAGCTCAACCGTCATCTTCGTGCGACCTTCAGCCGGGCACTGTCCTTCGGTCGGGCTGCGCAGCACGCAAGGGCTGGTCACCGTCATGCCGGCGGGGTCGCTGAACACATATACGGCCGCCGGCCCAACCCCTTCGCCGGACACGGTCACGACGTCATCCGGGTTCGGCCCCACCGCGGACACGTAGATTTGGCTGCCGGGCGCCTGCAGCCAAAGAGCCGCGTTTGCCGACGCGGGGAGGGCCAAGAGCGCCAGCGACGCGGTCACAAGCAAAGCGCCCCTCATAAGTCGCCCCCTCCGAACCATCGACCCTAAGACGCCAGCAGCTTGGCCTTCTGAGCCTCAAACTCCTCTTCGGTGAGGATTCCTTGGCTTTTCAGCTCGCCGAGCTCCTTCAGCTGATCGATCATCGAACCGCCGCCCGCGGGCGGAGCCGCCTGAGCAGGCGCCGGTGCGGCGGGCGCGGGCTCCTGGGGGTATCCCTCTTGCTGCGCCCAGCGCTCACCTTGGCGGCGCGAAACGCGATTGCTCACTGCGGTGGCGGTACCGGCGATGACTGCCGTCCGCGCGACTCCTCGAACCAGACCAGGCATATCTGTCCCTCCTCAGGCTTCCGCCTCGACCGCGTCGAGAGCGGCGAGGATGTCTTGGATTGGAATGCGTCCGCTGGCGACCAGCTGGCCGCCGGAGCGGCGCATGGCGGTGGCGAACGGCGCCGCCCAGCTGTTCTCGAAGACGAGCAGCGCGGCCGACGTCCCCGGCTCGAGCGCCTGCGCGGCCTCTCCCATGTCCTCATCGGAAAGCAGACCCGAAGAAGCGCCCTCGAACATGGCGAAGGAACCGACCTCGTCCCCCAGATCGGCAATCTCGAGCCGAACGACGGAGCCGTCCTCGCCCTTGGCCATGAAGACCAAGTCGAGAATCCGAATCAGTCCGCGCTCGACGAGGTCAACCAGATAAGGCGCGGCCTCCCCGGTCGGCTGCCGATCGGGCCACTCGACCAACAGGTAATCGACGGGACCCATCTCAGTGATGTCGCTCAACTTCTCTCCTTCCAGGAACGGAACAGCGGGATGCTGTGGCGCAACCTTAGCGGGAGGGTCCCGCTCTCAAGTGAAGTTTTAGAGGCCGAGGCCGCCTACGCCTGGCTCATCCCAGCCCAGGTGATGGGCAAGCTCATGGCGAAGGGTGCGCTCGACCTGTTTCGCCAACAGCTCGCGGTCGTGGCCGAAGTCGCGCTCCAGGGTGTCGCGATAGATGACGATCCGATCCTCGTAGCGCTCCCGGGCGATCGTGTCGCCGAAGTACATGCCATATGCATGAGCCTCCGCGCCAAGGTCGGAGACGACGACCGGCACGGTTTCCAGGACTCTTTGGAATTCGCCAGGCAGCCCGTCGATCGCGTCGGCGACCAACGACTCGAACTCGATCCAGATCCCGCTCGTCGGGCATGCCCAAACCGTAGAGGCTGAGCCTTCCCGGCTCAGTGGCGCAGGAACCGGTCGACGGCCCGCGTGAACGAGCGCCGCGCCTGAAAGAGAAAAGCGTGGGCGCCGGGGAAGACGGCAAACCTGGAGTGAGGGACCCGGTCGGCGATCCGCCGCAGGTTCAGCGGCGGCACGACCGGGTCGTCGGCCCCGGCTGCGGCAAGTGTGGGCGCCGCGACGCTTGCCAACTGACGGTAGTTGCGATTGCTCCGCAGCCAAGGGTCCTCGGCCGCGACCTGAGCTCGAACGGTCGCCGCCGGCACCTTGAAATCGTCTGGGATCTCGCCGCTCTGGCTCGCGCGCTCGAGGCGGCGCAGAAACCGGCGACCCTCGCCCTGGCGGTCGGGCGGGTAGAGCTCCCGCAAGATGTCAGCGTCCGAGGGATTGGGATCGCTGTCGATCGCCTGAGCCTTCTTCGTGCCGAGGACCGCTCGAGTTCCGCCGGGGTTGGTCCCGGCCAGGATCAAGTGCGAGACCTGATCCGGGTAGTCAATCGCCAGACGCTGAGCGACGAAACCGCCCATCGACCAACCGAGAACATCCGCCTCGGGCAGATTGATCGCGCCCATCAAGCCGGCCGTCGCGTCAGCGAGCGAGTCGAAGGAGCGCCCACGCCACGGCCCGGACCGCCCCACCCCGGGGTAGTCGAAAAGGATCAAGCGATGCTCCCGCGCCAGCAGCCGCAGCAGCGCCGGATCCCACTCGGCCATCGTCGACCCGGTCCCGATCAGCATCACCAGCGGCGGCCCCTCCCCGCGCTCGTACCAAGCGATCCTGGTGCCATCGGTCCGAACAAACCGCACCTGGGCCCGAAACGGCTCAGCCGAACTCTGACCGCACCCCAGGAAGAGGGCCCCTAAGCCAAGGCAGACCGCCAGACGCGCTTTCATCCAAGCGCCAGCTTATGGACGATCGGCGGTGCGGGCGAGCCATCGCATTGCCCGCCGCGTCACCCACGGGCGCACCCAGTCCGTGCCGTGCCCTCCCGGAACCACCCAGAGGCGAACGAGGCGAAACTTGGCCGCGAACGCTTCGCTCATGGCAAGCGGCACGACCCGGTCGCGGCGGCCTTGCACGACGAGCAGCGGCTGCCTCATCCGGCGGCGCAAGGGCGAAAGCCGTTGACGTGCCGCGGGGTCGGCGCCGATCCGGGCGTAGTAGTCGATGCCGTAGGCGCCGAGCGGCCATTGCCAACCGACCAGATCAGATGGCGGCGCCTTGGCGACCGCGGCGGAAACAAGGCCATCGCCGGCAAGCAGGGCCGCCAGCGTCCCTCCGGCGGAGGAACCGTACGCGTACACGTGATCGCGGCCGAACCGCGCGCGCAATCGCGCCGCTTCCGCCCTGGCGGCCAGGACGGCTCCGGGGAGATCGCCGACCGGATAGCTCACGTAGTGCGGAACGAAGCCGGCGGCGGTCGCCAGGGCTTTGGTCCTCGCCTCAAAGAGCGGATCGTCGAAGAGGAAGGAGCCCCCATGGATCATCAGGAGTTGTGGCGACGGTCCGCTGGGCGGCGCTCTTTGACTGCGGGCTCCGGCGGGCGCGGCCAATTGCAGGGCAAACGCGACAGTCACGGCGAGGATCGCCGCCTGCGCCGGGGTGGTTCGCAGCCGCTTTGCGCCAGGTCGTCGCAAAATCCTGATCCAAAGCCTACGACCGCCCCGCACGAGGGCATAGCTCCCAATCGCCAGGGCCAAGGTGCCGGTAACGGTCAGGGTGTAGCGAAGCACGACCTCCAGGTGGGTCTGGGCGAGTGAACTCTGGATTGCGACGAGGAAGGGAATGTGGACGAGATAGATCCAGAAGCTTGCGGCTGCGAGATAACGCAAAACGCGCGACTCCTTGTTCACATATCGGGCGAGAAGCCCCCACACCCCGAACAACATCAGCCAGCAAACGAGCCCAACCGCGAACAGGCCCAAGGGCCTTAACTGACTATCTCCGGCCAGGACTCCGGCTGTGCCGACGTTCCCGGTGAAGTCAGCGTTGTCGTAGAAGAGGGCGAAGGCTGGAATCGCGATCAACAGCCCCGCCGCGAACCTCAGCCAAGCCCCCCGCTTGAGCACGTCGAGAAGGTCGTCTTGGCTGCTGAGCAACCAGCCGAAGGCGAAGAAGAGGCTGAAATATGCGAACAGGGTCGGGACCGGAATCAACGAGTCCGACATGGTCCCGCCGGCGACCCACCCGGCCTTCGTAATCAGGATCAGGGCTGAGAGCGAAGCAAGGGCCGGCACTCCCCACCATGACTTCATCAGCGCGCGAAAGCAGCGCTTGATCGTCTCCCCCACCCTAGGCGCCTGCTGAATCGCCAACCACACTCCGATCGCGGCCAGGGAGATCACCAGCAGGTAGGCGATGAACCACAGGTGCTGGGGGGTCAGGTTGAAGACGTGGTCGAAAGTCAGCTCGCGCTTGGCCGGGATCTTCTGGTAGCGCGGCCAGATTGCCGCTGCCTGGATCACGAAGAAGTTGGCGAGTGGCACCACCGTCAACATCCCGATGACCAGAGGCACGCCCAGTCGTCGAAGCCGAGAGCGAACCTGTCTGGCAGCGCTGGACCTCCTCAGAACACTGGCAAAAAGAAAGCCCGAAATCGCAAAGAACAGAGGCATGTGCCAGGCATGGACGAACCAGACGGCAGCATCGACCGGCCTGTTTTCCCCGACGCCCTTCTGGATATAGCGCGCCGCGTGATACGGGATCAGCAAGAGGATCGCCGAGACGCGAATCGCATCAAGGTGATGGCGACGCCGTTGCCCGCCTTCGGGGCGAGATGAGACCATCGATGAGGCCTTCCACGGTGGGCACTGTGTCTCCCGAGCAACGCCCGGGAGGAGCTTCCGATCCCCATTGGGATCAATCAGTCACGGAGGTCAACCAAGAACGGCAAGTCGCGGCGACGGCGAGACCGGCAGCAACGGCAGGTCGGGGTAATCAACGACCGATCACTTCAGGCTACTCCCCGGTTCCTCAAATGCTCAAACTTCAGCGACCACCGCGATGAAAGTCGCCCCCGCAGTGCCCCCACACTCCCTGACGCTTCGCGCGAGCCCGCGCCGCGGCACGGCGATAGGCGCCCACCCGGCGGAACGGAACGCCCCCATACACGTAGACCTTGGCCCAGCCGCGCCGTACCTGCGCGCGGTTGAGGTCGACATGCCCCCGAATCGCGTAGGCGAGCAGCCGTCCAAACCGATCGAAGCGATCCTGGCTGGGTCCGTGACGAGAGTGATGCGGCGCCCGTCCGCCAGTCGGTGCATGGACTTCGACGCCTTGAGCGCGCCGCACTCAATCGGGGTGTCTGGCCGGTGAGTCTCGGGAGTGTCTATCCCGACCATGCGCACATCGATCTCAGCGCCGGTCGACGAGGATGCGGACCCTGAGAGTGTCGCCATCGACGGCGCGAATGACCAGCGCCTTGATCCGTCGCCCCGACGGGATCGGCGGCGTAGATTCGCCGCCGCCGTCCGCCGCCTTGAGCAGGGACAGGGCAGCGACTCACAGGCAACACCATCGCCGTCGCCGTCGAGCTGATAGGGATCGCCAGGCAGTAGTTGACGCTGAGCCTCGGCCTGCGAAGTGAAATCCGCGCAGTCGTAGTCGCGCCCCTCGGCAGGGGCGCTCGCCAGGCTCACCCATGCGCTGGCGGCCAGGACGCCGAGGAAGGCGGCTACCGTCAGCCGTCGCATGGCAACACCCTAGACCGCCGCGATGCAATCGGCCGCTGACTCGAGTACAGCGGAACTTCTCGGCCAAACGCCGGGACGCAACAGCCTCACGACGGGGCGGGAAGGACTCGAACCTTCGACCTACGGATTATCAGGATCCGTAGCCAACGCACTCTCGTGAGCAAACCGATCGCTATGTCGCGTCGTCCCCAGTCTCAACGAGCTCCAACGCCTCCTTAAGTCCCGGGTGCACCGTGAGACTCGTCGCTGCTGGGTCAAAACTAATGCCCGGATTCTTGTACCGGAAGGCAACATCTGAGCCACCATAGCCAGCTCCACCAATCTTCGTGAAGCCCACAATACTGAACCTATAAAGAAGCTCCAATGTCTCGTCAAAGGTCAGCCCTAGGCGAGATTGCAAATCAAGATCCGCAAACACATCCTTGAATGCATCGCGCCCGAACCTCATTCTGTGAACCCGTCGAAGAGCATCCATATACCCTTTCCATTCTTCAAATACCGGGTGAATCTCATCGTCTAGCTCGTCAACCAGAAATTCTGAGTATGCCGGGCGGGCCTCTACAACGTTTTGGTTGCTAATCTTGTCCACACCAGCCGAGTGCGCACATCTTAGACACTGGTTCGCAAAAAAAATCATGTCCCTAGGCCGAAGATATGTGCGCACGGCCATATGCTTGAACTTGGATTGTCGCCCCCGCATGAGCTGATCCTCGAACACTAGGTCCCAATCGGCAGACTGGTCTTCAAGGATCACCTTGATACGTTGATTGATGAGTGTTTTTAGGCTGTTTTCTCCTTCAGTATCGTCATTCCAGGTTAGTGGCTCGACAAGGTTGCGGGTGATCTTGTTCTTATCTGGAAAGCGCAAGGATTCATAGATGTCGCTTCGGATCATGATGATGGGCGCCATATTGATTGGCTCATCATGACCACGATCATGAGCCCAATTGAATATATCCCGCGCCGCTAACAGTAAGCCAATTAGCCGTGCGGAATATTCTTTGTCGTGGGGGTCATAAGCGATATCCAGGTCATCGAAGAGTACGAAATACCAATGGTCGGGTGTTAGGACGTAGGACAGGCATTGCAGGAGCCACCTATTTGCCTCCTCGAGAACTCCTGCGAGCTTATTGCGGGGAATCTTGTCGAGTTCAAGTGCGCCGAGCGATATTCCAAAAACCTTAGGCTCAAATTTAAAAGAAAACTTGCGCTTGGTGAAAATGTCCCGAAATTTGAAATCTAGATCTCCCCAATTTGTTTCAATAAACTCTGTCAAGACCTTTGTCGCCTTCGCAGCCTCATCGGTGTCCGGAGTCTGGTGGTCGACAGTTGTAAGCACTAACTTTGTAAGCTCGACAAGTATGAAAAACTTCCACGAATTAAAATAGGTTTCAATGGGTGCGGCGGTCGTGTCCTTGACCTCGCTATGCACCGCCCAGGGGTAATTGCGGAATTCGAGGCCCGCTACCAATACATTGGTGAAGTCATCCGGTCGCCCATGCAGTGCTCGGTAAATCGCGGTCTTTCCCGTCCCCTTCCGCCCGGTAACAACTATGTGCTTTTGATCCTCGATTCGACTATAGGCGTCTGTTCGCAGAAAGAACTCGCCCAGCTGGCGCTCAGACTCCGCGTCGATCCGACCAAACTCAGCTATATCTTTAAGCACTCCTGTCATGTGCCACTTATATCTGATCTGGGACGAGGATCTTGTTATCCACAATTTATTGCGTTGCACCGCCCGCTGATGCAAATCCATTTTTGTTTCCTGGATGCGGCTTCTCTGCTGTCAGGGCCAACTCAACAAGCCCCCTCAGAACCTTGTTGCCGGGACTGCGGTGACATACGAGGTCGAGCCCGCAGCACAGCAGCCCTGGAAGCAGGACAAGGTGCGCCAGGTAGCGGAGCACTCGACTGGTCGTCAACCCGCTAAGGGTCGGGCCTGCTGCCCACGATCACCGGCCAAAGCGCCCGGCTTTGAGCAGGCAGGTCGGGGCTGCGCCCTCCCGCAAGACGACGGAGACGACGTACGTCGTCGGGACGCCAGCGACAGCGTGGGCGCGGTGGCGCCAGGGGGCCGTTCACGCCCGCAGACGGCGCCGAGTGCCCATCCGGCGTGCGTCGATCCCCGGTGCCCGCGCGGCGAGGCGCTGCCTCCTATCCATGTCCTGCCTGCCTCCCAGTTACCTCCCAACCGATCTACGCTGTCTGTCCAGCGAAGGTATGGGCTGTCTTCAGCTGTCGCCCAGAGCGCTGGTATTCCGCTCTGGATAGCGGAAACTGTCTCCGCCTGCCGCAGATAGGCGAGATATGCGGGCAAATGGGGCGGGAAGGACTCGAACCTTCGACCGACGGATTATGAGTCCGCTGCTCTAACCAACTGAGCTACCGCCCCGGAGGCCCGAGCCTAGCGGGATGGCTAGGGTGGCGGCGTGGCTATTGGCGAAGGGAATGTGGGGGCTTCGCTCGGGCGGCGGCTGGCGCGGATCGGGGCTTGGATCGGCGGGGTCGTGGTTCTTGTCGGGGTGCTGGATCTGCTTGGGGTGCCCGCTTCGGAGTGGATCAGGGACCTGTTCGATCAGGTCGGCGATGTGCCGGCCTGGGCGATCGTCGCCGGGGTCCTGCTGGAGAGCGCGCAGACGAGCTTGGCCGCGCTGGCCTGGTTCGGGATCCTGCGGGCGGCGCTGCCCAGAGCGGTCTTCCCGTACCGGCTGGTGCTCGCCTCCTACGCGGCGGCGGTCGCGATGAACAGCTTCCTGCCCGCCAACATCGGCACCTTCGTGATGCTGGTGATGTTCGCGACGCTGATCGCGGGGGCGACGTTCACGATGGTCTTCTCCGGGCTGCTGGTCGAGAAGATCCCGTTCACGGTCCTAAACGTCGCGCTCTACCTCTACCTCTTCCTCACGGTGGGCGGGTCGTTCTCGGTCAAATTGGGCTTGCTCTCCGACCACACCGGCTTGGTCGTCCTGCTCGCCGGGGGCGCGATCGTCCTGCTCGTCCTCCTCGCGCGGATCTTCTGGGAGCGACTGGAGGGACTGCGGGCGCAGCTGATCGCCGGCGGCGCGATCCTGCGCTCTCCGCGCGGCGCGCTCACCCGGCTCGGCCTGCCGGTGCTCGGCAGCTACATCGCGCGGCTGGCGATCGTCGGCGTCTTCCTCGGCGCCTACGGAATCCCCGTCTCCTTCCACAACATCGCCACCGTCACCGCCTCCAACTCGATCTCCAACAGCGTCTCGGCGACGCCGGGCGGAGTCGGCGTGACCCAGGCGCTGAACGCGACCGCTCTCTCCGGCTCGACCGACGCGACGACCGCGACCGCCTACTCGATCGGCCAGCAGCTGGTGATCTCCGCCTGGGACGTGATCTTCGCCGTCATCCTCGTCTCCTGGGTCTTCGGCTGGACCGGAGGGAAGGCGCTGGTCAAGTCCTCCTACAGAGACGCGAAAGAGAAGAGCCTCGAGCTGAAAAGAAGAGAGCGGGCGCGGCGGGCCTAACTCGACGGCGCCGAACCAGCGGGCGCGGCGGACGGCGCCGAAGTGCTCCTTCTCGGCGACGAGTGCCTCTGAGGGCTCGTGGAAGACGCCGGTCGCTCTCGGCCCGGAGAGGAAGTCGACGTCGACGCGGCCGACGCGGCCCCCGCCGAACTCGACGTAACAGGAGCCGAGGCCGTCGAATTCGCTCGATCCCTCGTTGCCGCGGATGCTGTCGATCAGCGACTCGGCAACCACTCTCGCCGCCCCCTCGGAAAAGACGCCCGCCTTGGGGACGCCGACGGTGGCCACGTCACCCACCGCATAGACCCCGGGGTATCTCGTCTTCAGCGTCCCCGACTCCACCGGCACGTAGCCGTCGACCGTCATCCCGCTCTCGATCACCACATCCGGCGCGCGGTGCTTGGGAACGCCGAGGAAGAGGTCGTAGGGCACCTCTTCGCCGTCTTTGAGCACAGCGACCTTGCGGGCCGGGTCGAGTGAGGCGATCCGGGCGCCGCCCCGGAAATCGATGTCGCGCTCGGCGAAAGCGGCGAGCAGCGCCTCCGAGGTCTCGGGAGACGGCGGCACCGGGCTCGGCAGTGGCATCAGAAAGGTGATTTGAGAGTCGCCGCGGATGCCGCGCTCCACCAGGTAGTCGTGCAGCAGCAGCGCCGCTTCGCTCGGCGCGGGCGGGCACTTGAAGGGGGCTCCGCAGACGCCGATTACGGCCCGGCCGCCCGAGAACCCCGGCAGCACGCCCGGCCACCCGCTCGGCGCCGGGGACGGAGTAGAACTCGTTCCCGTCCTCGGCCAGGCCCGGCGTTGCGTCGATGTCGTAGTCGGCGCCGAGCGCCACGACGAGAAAATCGGCTTCATGGACGGCGGCGTCGGTGGTGACGGATCGTGCCTCCGGATCGATCGCGACGACCGTCTCCCGCAGCAGCCGCACCCCTGGCTTGACGAAGTCGCTGTAGGGGAGGCGGACCGCCTCCGCCGGCTTGTGGCCAAACATCACCTCGAGCTTCGAGAAGCCGAAGACGAAAGAGTCGCTCTTGTCGATCAGGGCAACATCGACCTCGTCGCCTAGCGCCTCCGACAGAGAAGTGGCCAGCTCCAGCCCTCCAAAGCCGGCCCCGAGGATCACAACTCGCGTGCTCATGCCCTCGACACTACTCCGAGCTGCCTCAACCCCAGAGGCCTCCGCCCAGCCCGTTGCCGAGGAGTTTGACGCCCAGCAGAAGCAGGATGACCATCATGATCACGTCGTTGTTGGCGGCCATGAATTGCTTGGTGGCCTGCAGGGGACGCGTCGCCCGCTCGGAGTCGAAGATGAAGAAGAGCACCGCGCCGGCGACCGTGATCGACCCCAGGAGAACGAAGACGGCGACGGAGATCGGAAGTGTCGACCCCGCTCAACCCCGCTTCGGCGATCGACGTCATGGCGGCCAGGGTGAGCACGAAGTTCTTCGGGTTGGCGCCCGAGAGCGCCGCGCCCAGCAGTGCCGCTCTCCCCGAATCCAGGGAATCGACCCTGGCTAACCATCTCGGCGGCCCAGGAGGCTCACCCGTCCTATGCCGCCGCAGGCGTTTTACCGCCATCGCCAGGAACAGGACTCCCATCGCCACCTTGAGCCAGTCGATCCCCGTCGCCGTGTCGCTGTTGGGATCGTCGGCGCCGTTGAAAACGATCAAGGCAAGGAGACTGACAACGACCAAGCCCCCGACCCAGCCCAACGCGAACGCCGGCCCCGACGTCCGCGCCTTCGGAGATCCGAGGATGAGGACCACACCGACGATCGGGATCGGACTGAGGGCGACGGCGACCCCGGCCAGCGTGAGGTCTCCGAGGGCCTGACCCAGCAAGGCTCAGGCGCTGAAGAGCTGTGCCAGGGAGCGGCCCACGTCGGGCGGCTCCTCCTGGTTCTGCGCGGCTGCCGCGGCGCCCTCGGCAAGGGCTCTAGCCGCGTCGGCAATCTGGTGGGCTCGGCCGCCGCGGATGATGCCGGTCTTTTTCGCCTCGGCCAGGTCGGACTCCATCAGCCCGGCCAGCTCGGCCAGGCGGCGCAGGCCGACGACGGCGGCGGTCCCCTTTAGGGCGTGGGCCTCGGCGCGCATCGTCTCAAAGTCGCTGGTCTCGGTCGCCAGGCCGGCCGCGATCACGTCGCAGCGGCGGCGAGCCTCGGCGGCAAAGGACTCCAGCAGCTCGGGATCCGGCGCCTTTCTCTCAGTTTTGTCGCTCATCCCCCCGTCACCTCTCTTACGACGCGAACCAGCTCATTTATGCCGAAGGCCCCCTCCAGCGTGGCGCGGACCGTACCGTGACGGTCGATCGCGAAGAGCCATGGCTCGGTCGGTAGGTGAAATGCCTTCACCTGCGAGCGCACATTTGCGCCCCCAGTCCCCGGATCGTTGTTCTTGTAGATCTCCATATGGATGAACGCTGCCTTGTCGCCGTAGAGCTGTTTTACCTGCTCAGCCTCGTCAACAACGGGGCCGCAGACCCGACTCTGGCAGAACTGGGGGGTCGCAAACAAGAGGATGATCGGTTCCTCGCCTAAAGCGTCGGCGTAGTCGACCTTGTTTTGAGTGTCCGGCGGAACCCGCGTGGTGATCTTGGAGAGGTCGTTTCCGACGTCGGCCGCGGTCGGCGTGTGGATTTCCGGCGCTCTATCACCGGGGCGAGGAATGCTTGTGAATTCGCCGACCACGGCGCTCGGCAGCAGCGCAGTGGTCGTCTCCCCGCCTTGCTTGATCAGGGCGGCGATGCGCCACTCCCCTGCGCTGGGGAAATTGATGTTCGTCACGTAGACGACCGACGCGGCGTCCGGATCGTTGGTCGTCGTCAGGGCGCGGAAGGCGGGTTTCGTCTGCAGGCTCTCGATTGCCGCCGGGAAGGGACCAACGGCGGGCTCATCGCGCGGTTGGGCACTGGTTGTGGAGTCGGTCGGCTGCGAGCCGGCGGGTTTTCCGTTCGCCGCCCTGAGTCTTCTCAGTGACGGGAACTTCGCAAAGTAGAGCGCGACCTTGGCGTCGGAGACCTGACTGCCATCGCGGTGAAAGACGCCAAACGGATAGCGGTTCTTCCCCGTGTAGAAGACCTGCGCCGCCGGGGAGACGACGAGGTCGGAGGGGCCATCGGCCGCGTCGAGAACTTCGGCGAGCGTCTTGCCCTTTGCGCTGGGGAAGTCGCTCTTTGGCGGGGCGGGACGGCTCTTGGCGGTGCCCGATCCGGAGTCGCCACCCGAGTCCGATCCGCTGCCGCAACCGGCCAGCAGACTCACTGCGGCGAGCAGGCAGGCGAGGACCGGCAAGGTTCGGCGGAGGCGCATCCGCGGCATGTTATTGACGGTGGCGCCTCAGCTTCCTCTCCCAGGCACGGCATATAGGGTGCCCCGCGACCGGTAGCGGAGCGGAAGGAGAGCGAGTGGCGGAGAAAGCGGCGTTGATAACGGGGGCCTCAAGCGGGATTGGGCTGGCGATCGCTCGCGCCCTCGGCGAAGAGGGCTACGCGCTGACCGTTTCCGCTCGTCGCCCGGAGAAGCTGGAGGCCGCGGCCGAAGGTCTGCGCGGCGAGGGCCTCGAGGTCCTGAGCGTCCCGGCGAGCATGACCGAGGAGGACGACGTCATCGGCGTCTTCGCCAAGCATCGGGAGACCTACGGCCGGCTCGACGCCCTGGTCAATAACGCGGGGGTCGGGATCGGCGCGCCGATGGCGGAGATCCAGACCAAGCACCTGGACATGCAGCTCGCGGTCAACCTGCGCGCCTTGATCCTCGGCACTCGCGAAGGCCTGCCGATGCTGCGCGAGGCCGGCGCCGAGCACGGCAAGGCGCTGATCGTCAACACAGCTTCGATCGCCGGCAAAGGCGGGCAGGCCTGGCTCTCGATCTACGCGGCGACCAAGGCCGCGGTGATCAACTTCAGCCAGTCGACTCACCGCGAGACGGGCGGCGACGGGATCCAGTGCACGGCGCTTGCCCCCGGCTTCGTCGACACGCCGATGACCGAGTTCGCCAAGGGACAGGTGCCGGGTGAGGAGATGATCCGCCCGGAGGATCTGGGCGAGGCCGTCAAGTTCCTGCTGCGCACCTCGCGCAACTGCCATGTGCCCGAGATCGTCTTCACGCGCCCCAGCGAGGGACTTGACACGCCCTAGCCTCCGCGTCCTGGTCGCCGCCTTTGGCGATCCGGGGCACGTCTTCCCCGCCATCTCCCTCGGCCGGGCGCTGGCCGAGCGGGGGCACGAGGTCGTCGTCGAGACCTGGGAGGAGCGGCGCGAGGCGGTCGAGGGGGCCGGCCTCGGCTTCACCGCGGCCGAGGAGTACCGGATGTTCCCCCCGCCGGACCCCAATTCGGCCGACGGCGACCACGCGGCGGAGGCGGCGCGGGCACTGCTGCCGCTGCTGGAGGACTTCCGTCCCCATGTCGCCGTCAGCGACATCCTCACCCTGGCGCCGTCGCTGGCGGCGGAGAAGGCCGGGGTGCCGCTGGCGACCCTGATCCCCCACATCTACCCGGTGGTGGAGACCGGGATGCCGTTTTTCGCGATCGGGCTGCGACCACCGCGTACCCCAATCGGGCGGGGGGTCTGGCGGACCGGGCAGCGGGCGCTGAACGTCGGCTTGGAGCACGGGCGGCGCGACCTCAACCTGCAGCGGGCGCGCCTCGACTTGCCGCCGGTGGAGCGATTCCACGGCGGAATCAGTCCAGATCTGGCGCTGGTGGCGACCTTCCCGCAGCTCGAGTACCCGCGGCGCTGGCCGAGTGGGGTCGAGATCACCGGGCCGATGACCTTCGAGGTCCCCCATCCCGACATCGAGTTGCCGCCCGGCGACGCCCCGCTGGTCCTGGTCGCGCCGAGCACCGCGCACGACTCGAACAACCACCTGGTGCGCACCGCGCTGAGAGCGCTGGCCGACGAGCCGGTGCGCATAGTGGCGACGACCAACCGCGTCGTCCCCCAAAGCCCGATCGAGGTTCCCCCCAACGCGACCCTGGTCGACTGGCTCAGCTATAGCCAGCTGATGCCGGCCGCGTCGCTGGTCATCTCCCACGGCGGCCACGGCACCGTCGCCCGCGCTCTGGGGGCCGGCACCCCGGTCCTGATCTGCCCCTTCACCGGCGACATGAGCGAAACCGCGATGCGCGTCGACTGGGCGAAGGTGGGCCTCTCCCTCCCCTGGCGCCTGTGTGAACCGCGCCCCCTGCGCTGGGCCGCCCACCGCCTACTCGGCGACGCCTCGTTCACCCGGCAAGCCGAGAGACTGGCCGCCTGGGCCAAGGAGAACGACGGCGCCAAGCGGGGCGCCGAGCTGATCGAGCAACTGGCGCGCGTCAAAGCCGCCGCGAAGTAAAAGCTCCGGGGGTGGGACTCGAACCCACAACCCTTCGGTTAACAGCCGAATGCTCTGCCATTGAGCTACCCCGGAACGGCGGGACGGAATTTACTGATCAGCCGGTGACGCGCTCGGTGCGGGCTATGCGTTCGACCAGCGCGGCGCGCTCTTGACTGAGGGCGGCGCGACGCTCGTAGTCATCTCTCTCGCCCGCTTCGGCGATCTGACCTTCGAGGCGGCGCTGCTCCAGGAGGAGGAAATTGAGCTCCATCGCCTCGGCTGAAGCCGGCTCGTCGTGGGCGAGGATCACGAGCTCCGCAATCAGCCCGGCAAGCTCATCGTCGTCGTGGGGGAGATTCGAAGCGGCGTCCTCGGGGTGTCTGCGCAGCCAGGCGGCGGCGCGGGCTCCGGTCGGTGAGAGGTGCTCTTCGCTGAGGCGATCGAGGTAACCGCTCCCCTCTCTGGGCAGAGCGATGCACATCGCCAGCAAGGCGCGCTCACGCCGCTCGCGCGAGGTCAGCTCGGCCGGTCGCCGCCGCGGCGTCGCCGCGGGGGCGCCGTTGCCCGGCGCCCGGGGCGCCGCCGGGCCGCCGCTTACCGGACGCGCCGCCACCAGCCTTCCCATCACCATCGCCGGCTCGACGTCGAGCTGTTCGGCCACGCGCCGCACGAGGTCATCGCGGCTCACCGACTCCCCCATCCCGCCCAGGATCGGCGCCACCTCGTTCAACGCCCGGTCGCGCTCCGTAGGTGAGCCGGAGTCGGTCCGGTCCAGCACCAGCCCGACCTGGAACGCCGCCAGCTCCACCGCGCCGTCGACCAGCGCGCGGAAGCGCTCGGCGCCACCTTCGGCGGCCATCATCTCGGCCGGGTCCTCACCGGCCGGCATCGCCGCGACCAGGATCCGCATCTTCCGCCCCGCCGCGACCCGCTGCGCGCGCAGCATCGCCTCCTGCCCAGCCGAGTCGGCATCGAGGGCGAGCACGACCTCTTCGACCATCCCCGAAAGAGTCGCCACCTGCTCTTCGGTGATCGCCGTTCCCATCACTCCTACGGCCTCCTCGATCCCCGCTTGGTGCAGCGCCAGGACGTCGGTGTAGCCCTCGACCACGACCGCCCGCCCCGCCTTGGCGATCGCCGCTTTCGCCCGGTCGATCCCGTAGAGGATTTTGCTCTTGTGGAAGAAGTCGGTCTCGGCGGTGTTGACGTACTTGGCGCCTTGGTCGGAGCGCATCGCCCGGCCGCCGAAGCCCAGCGTTCGCCCGCGGCGGTCGCGGATCGGAAACATGATTCGGGAGCGGAAGCGGTCGTACTCGCCTCCTCCCTTTCCCCGCTGCACCAGCCCGACGCCGCGCATCTCATCGACGCTGAAACCGGCCCGCTGGCCGCGCACCAGCACCTTGTCCCAAGCGCTCGGCGCGTAGCCGACGCCGAAGGCGCGCAGCGCCTCCTCCCCTAGCCCTCGTTCGGCGAGGTACTCGCGGGCTCTACGGGCCTCATCGGAGTCCCAGAGGAAGCCGGCGTAGAAGGCGGCCGTGCGGTCGAGCAACTCCTCCAGGCGGCGGCGCTGCTGCCGCCTCGCCTCGGCGCGCGGGTCCTCTCTCTCGCGCTCCAGCTCGACCCCGTAGCGATCGGCGAGCAGCTCGACCGCATCGGCGAAGCCCAGCCCCTCCTTCTCCTCGACGAACTTGATCACGTCGCCGCCCACCCCACAGCCGAAGCAGTGGTAGAGCTTGTCCTGTGCGTCGACCGAGAACGACGGGGTGCGCTCATCGTGGAACGGGCAAAGGCCGACCCAGCGGGCGCCTTGGCGGCGCAGGTCCGTGTGGGCGGAGATGACCTCGACGATGTCGGCGGTTTGCTTGACCCGCTCGAGACTCTCGGTTGAGATCAGCGCCATGGGGTCACCGTAGCGTCGCGGCGCGGCTCAAAACCGCGTGGCTTCGGGAATTGACAGTTCCGTGAACCTGGCGATGCAGAAACGGTCGGTCATTCCGGCGATGTAGTCGGCGACGCGGCGGCACTCGTCCGCGCCCGGCTCGGACTCCGGCGCCTCTTCGGGATGCTCCATGTAATGGTCGAAGAGGCCGCGCACCGTGCGGCGCACGCGCTCGTGCTCATGGCGGGCATCCCGGCCGAGGTAGACGCGGTCGAACATGAACTTGCGCAGGCGCAGCATCGCGCCGCCGACCTCCTCGCTTTGCGCGATATCCCCGTCCACCGTGGAGCGAGTGACGATGTCGCGGACCAGCGTGTCGATGCGCGCCGAGCCGGTCGGGCCGAGCAGCTCGATCTCTCTGGCGGGCAGGTCCGTCGGGTCGAGGATCCCGGCCCGCAGGGCGTCGTCGATGTCGTGGTTGATGTAGGCGACGCGGTCGACCAGCTTCACGATCCGGCCCTCCAGCGTCGCCGGCTTTCTCGATCCGGTGTGGTTGAGGATTCCGTCGCGGACCTGTTCGGTGAGGTTCAGTCCCTGCCCGTCGCGCTCCAACGCGTCGACCACCCGCAGAGAGTGCTCGTTGTGCTTGAAGCCGGCGCCGCAGCGCTCGCGCATCGCCTCGTCGAGGACCTCCTCGCCGATGTGGCCGAAGGGCGGGTGGCCGAGGTCATGGCCGAGGCCGATCGCCTCGGTCAGGTCCTCGTTGAGAGCGAGGGCGCGGGCTACGGTGCGAGCGATCCCGCAAGCCTCCAGCGTGTGGGTGAGGCGGGTCCGGTAGTGATCGCCCTCGGGGGCGACGAAGACCTGGGTCTTGTGCTTGAGGCGGCGGAAGGCCTTGGAGTGAACAATCCGGTCGCGGTCTCGCTGGAAAGGCGTGCGAAGCGGGCTATCCGGCTCCTCGACCTGCCGTCTAGCCGGGTATGACCTGGCCGCCTCCGGAGCCAAGAACTGCTCCTCCCAGGCGAAGATGCGGTCCTTGAAGTCGGCGGTTGCGGACACCCGGCGATCATAAGGAGATGGGGAGGGACTCGCCGGAGCCTCCCCGCTGTTGCTCCGGCGAGTCCCTCCCCATCTCCTCCTAGGCGGCGGCGCGCAGACGCACGTGCGCGTGATGCTCGAGCGTCTCGCCAATCGCCCTCTCGACCTGGCGCAGCGCCCTCTCGCTTCCCTCAGGAGCCGCGGCCAGGGGACTCGCGATCGCGTCGACGATGAAGCGATGGGCCTCCTCGGAGAGCTCAAACGATCCGGCTTCGCAGCCGGCGCAGACCACCCCACCGGCGGCGCCGGAGAAGCCGGTCAGGTGCTCGGCCTCACCGCAACGCGCACAGGAGCCCATCTCCGGAGCGAAGCCCGCGGCGAGCGCCAGCTTCAAGCGGAAAGAGAGCGCCGTCTCAACCCCGGCCGCACGGGGCAGGGAGGGATCGTCGAGCATCCCCAGGTAGCGGCAGAGGAGGTTGTAGGCGGGCGGATTGGGCTCGGCCGAGTCGAGCAGGCGCAGCACCGCGTCGCAGGCGCGGGCGCCGGCGCTCAGCGCCGGACCGGAGGAGCGCAGCCGCGGGTAGCCGGCGAGGGTGGCGGCATTGGTGACCGTGAGTAGCTCACTGCGTCCCTCGTGTAAAAGCAAGTCGAGGCGGAAGAACGGCTCCAAACGGCCGCCGAAGCGGGATTTCGGTTTGCGCGCGCCCTTCGCGATCGCGTTGATCCGACCGCGCGCGGTCGAGTAGAGGTGGAGGATGCGGTCTGCCTCGCCGTAGCGAATGCTGCGCAGGACCACCGCTTCCGTCTTCAGGGTCTTTCCGGCCACCCTCCTAAGTTGACCGGCGGCCCGGACGGCGACGGGGTCGTCTCCGCAGGCGCACCTGGCAACTGGGGCAGTAGTAGGTCGAGCGGCCGCTGACGACGATCCGCGCGATCGCGCCGCCGCAAGAAGGGCAGGGCTCACCCTCGCGGGTGTGGACGAGGAACTCGTCCTGCATCGTGCCTCTCTCACCGCGCCCGTCGCGATAGTCGTCGATCGAAGCGCCGCCGCCGTCGATCCCAGTCTCCAGGGCAGCGACAATCGCGTCGCGCAGCGTCTCGAGATGCTCCGGCTTCATCGATCCGGCGGGTGAGAGCGGATGCAATCTCGCCCTGAAGAGGGCCTCGTCGGCGTAGATGTTGCCGACCCCAGCCACTCGCGACTGGTCGAGCAGAAAGGACTTCAGGGGTGCGGTTCGGCCGGCCGCCATATCTCCCAGGACCTCCGGGGTGAACTCCGTGGAGAGCGGCTCTGGCCCGAGTCGCTCGAAGCGTCTCCCCAGGTCGGCGTCGTCGATCAGAAACGCCTCGCCGAAGCGGCGCGGATCGGTGAACCAGACCTCGCGGCCGTCGTCCAGGACAAAGCGGGCGCGAAGGTGGCGCTCGGAGGTCGAGCGCTCCCCCTCGTACAACCGCCGCCCCTCCGAGGGATCGACCACGTCCTCCCCCTCGACCAAAACCAGATTCCCGGTCATCCGCAGGTGCATAACCAGGGTCCGCCCACGGTCAAGTCTCAGCAGCAGGTACTTCCCTCGCCGCTCAAGCCCCTCGATGGTGCTGCCGTCAACCGCATCCTCCAGCTTCGCGGGCGCAACGGGGCGGGACCAACGCTCATCCAGCACCTCCAGCCGCTCGATCAGCCGTCCCTCCAGCTCCGGCTCAAGCTGGCGACAAACGGTCTCGACCTCGGGCAGCTCCGGCACCCCCCGGTTCTATCAGCGCTGTGTCGCCTTTGTTTCGCATACCGATACAAAGGCGACACAGCGCCGCGGCGCGACGCTCAGTCGGCGGTGGCGCGGGGGTGGGACTCGAAATAGACCTCCTTGAGGCGGTCGCCCGAGAGGTGCGTGTACATCTGCGTGGTGGCGATGTCGGCGTGGCCGAGCATCTCCTGCACCGCGCGCAGGTCGCAGCCGCCGGCAAGCAGGTGGGTGGCGAAGCTGTGGCGCAGGGTGTGAGGGCTCATCTGCCCCGCCAGTCCGGCGGCGCGAGCGTGGCGTTGGACGATTCTGTAGAGCCCTTGGCGAGTCAGCGGCCCGCCGCGGAAGTTGACGAAGAGCTTTGGCTCATGGCGATCGCCGACTAGCTTCGGTCGGGCGCCGCGGATGTAAACGCTGATTGCGGCAATCGCTTTGCTGCCCAACGGCACCAGCCGCTCCTTCGAGCCCTTACCGCGAGCGCGCAGGAAGCCCTCGTGAAGGTCGATATCGGCGATCTCCAGCCCAATCGTCTCCGAGGCCCGCAGCCCGCAGGCATACATCACCTCCAGCAACGCCCGGTCGCGCACAGTCGTCGGCTCGTCGCCGCGCGGCGCAGCCAGCAGCTTCTGCACTTCGGAGTAGTTGAGGACCTGGGGAAGCTTCTTGGCTCGACGGGGGGCGCTCAGCGCGGCCGTTGGGTCGTCCGCGATCAGCTCGTCGCGGCGCAGGTGCTTATAGAAAGAGCGCAGGCATGCCGCCTTGCGGTGGATCGTCGCCGCCGAGCAGGCCGGGCGCCCGTCGCCGGTAGCCAAGTCGGCGAGGAAATCGCCGATGTCGGCGGGGCGCGCCTTGAGCGCATCCACATCATGCTCAGTGAGGTACTCGCCGTACTGCAGGAGGTCCGTGCGGTACGCGTTGAGCGTGTTGCGAGAGAGGCCGCGCTCCAGCTCAAGGTAGGAGAGGAAGTCGAGGACCAACCCCTGGAAGCGAGATTCGGCGCCAGGGCTCGGTGCAGCCGGCGGGGGTGGTGGCTCGAACGCGATCGCCATGGCGGGAGGTTCTCCCGCCCGCTCGTCATCCCTCTCGGCGCAAGGCGGCACCCGCCGCCAGCGGGGCGGAGAAGAAGAGTGGGTCGTCGGCGAGGTCCCGTCCCATCGTCCGCGAGGGCAGGCCCGTCGCGGCATACCCCTCCAGGTCCACCGCCCCCACCCGCAACCCGTGCCTTCCGGCGCCGGCAAGCTCGAGAGTGGCGGCAATCTCTTCCTCGCCTTCGGGAATCGCGATCTCGACCGGAGCCAGAAGCAGGTCCAAGACGGTGAGGGTGTGGTGGCTTAGGCCCCGATGCCGCTCGCGGGGGTCGGCGCTGGAGAGACGAGGTGAAATCAAAGTCGGAAGGCCCAGTGACAGAGACGCGTGGGCGGTGTCCAGGGCCGCCATGCCGCCATGGCCAAGGCGCGTATCCGAACCGATGATCCCCGGGCCCGGTCCGGCGAGGATCGCGTCCCAGCCAAGCCGAGCCGCCGCGTCGAGTGCACCGGCGACGCTGAGCGCCTCGTACTCACCGCCGTAGGCGGGCGCGGCGGTGATGTGTCCGCAGAGCAGCCCGCGCTCGCGCAACTCCGCCACGTCACGGGAAAACGAACCCGGCAAGGCCCCTCCTCCGGTCTGCACGTAACCGACCCTCAACCCCGGCTCGCCGTCATCCTCGGCGATCTGCGCCGCCGCCCAAGCCGCCGGCGCCAAGTGCCCGTGTAGCGGCAAAACGACCACCGCAAACGCCCGGTGCAACGCATTTGAGGGCTCATTGCCGTCGCTTGCGTTGCACCTCTCCTCGGCGGGGGCTACCGGGTGCTGGAGGGAGGTGTAGTTGAGCTTTATTACGTGCTCGTCACTCTCGCTCCCGCCCTCCAGGCCGCGGGTGAGGTTGACGTGGACCACGTCGAAGCCTCCCGAGCCGAGTCCCAGGTCGAGCGCGGCCGTATTGACGACGACCTCGTCGCCCTCGCGCATCTCGCCGAGCAGCGCGGTGTCGGCCCAAGCCGGGCGGCGCTCCCCGCTTACATCGACGGTCAGCGGGCTCTCGGCGACGACGACCCCGCGACGCAGCTTCAGCCTGCCACTCACCCGGCTCCCGCCGCCGCGACGATCCGCTCGCAGACATCGAGCATCGCGTCGAGGTTGCGCGCGGAGACGCTCTCATCGGCTGTGTGCACGTTCTCGGTGCCGTTGGAGAGCAGGACACTGTCGAAGCCCATGAGCCGCAACGCGTTTGCGTCGCTGCCGCCGCCGATCTCCACCCGCGCCGGTTCCTGCCCGGCGGCGCGCAACCCGGCCTCCGCCAAGGCGAGCGCGGGAGATGACGGGGGCAGGCGATAGCCGCGAAACAGCTCCTCGATCCGCACGTCGACATCGCAGCCGTGCTCGCTCGCGCCCCAGGCACAGGCGTCCGAGATCGCGGCCGCCACCTCCCCGGCGCGACCGGAATCGAGACTGCGCGCCTCAGCATGGATGAAGCAGTGACCCGGGACCACGTTGCCGGAAGTCCCTCCCGAGATCAGCCCGACGTTGGCGGTCGTCTCTTGGTCGAGCCGGCCCAGATCCATGCGGCTGACCGCGGCGGACGCCGCGGCGATCGCGCTGCTGCCGTCCTCGGGGCGAATCCCCGCGTGCGCCTCGACGCCGTGAAAGTCGGCGAGGATCTTCTGCTGGGTCGGCGTGGCGACGATCACCTCGCCGACCGGCCCGGCGTGATCGAGCACGAAGCCGACTCTGGATCGCAGCGCGGAGACGTCGAATGCCTTCGCCCCCCGCAGCCCCTGCTCTTCGGCGACGGTAAGTAGCAGCTCGATCCCGACAGGGGGCGGCTCGTCCGCATGGCGGGCCACCAGTTCCATGAAGACCGCGACCGCTGCCTTGTTGTCGGCGCCGAGAATCGTCTCGCCTCGGCTGCGAAAGACCCCATCCTCCCCACGGACGACCTCGACCTGCCCGGCGTGGGGAACCGTGTCCAGGTGGGCGCAGAACATCACCCACTCGTCGCTGCGCCCGGGCAGCCTGGCGAGCAGGTTGCCGGCCCCGGCCCCAGCCGGCCCGGCGGCGTCGTCTTCGCTCACTTCCAGCCCCAGCGCGCGCAACTCGGCGGCAACCGAGTCAGCTACTTCGCGCTCCTCTCCCGTCGGGCTACGAATCTCGCAGAGCCGAGCGAACGTCTCCTGCAGCTTCTCCATCGTCCTCCAACTCTCCCCCATCCGCCGGGCGCTCGCCAGCCTGACGCGCCGCCGCGCCGACGAACTCGCGGAAGAGCGGCTCCGGGCGGTTGGGACGGGAGTTGAACTCGGGGTGGAACTGGGAGGCGACGAAGAAGGGGTGATCGGGCAGCTCGACCATCTCGACCAAGCGCTCGTCTGGGGAGGTGCCGCCGCAAACCATGCCCTCGTCCTCGATCCGCCGGCGCAACTGGTTGTTGACCTCAAAACGGTGCCGGTGGCGCTTATAGATGACCGCCTCGCCAAAGATCTCTCGCGCCTTCGTGCCCTCGTGGAGCTTCACCGGGTCGGCCCCAAGGCGCATCGTGCCGCCCATCTCGGAGACTTCCTTCTGCTCAGGCAGCAGGTCGACCACCGGGAACGGTGTCTCGGGGTCGAACTCGGCCGAGTTGGCGCCCTCCATTCCCGCCACCGAGCGCGCGAACTCGACCACGGCGATCTGCATCCCGAGGCAGATCCCCAGATAGGGAATCGAGCGCTCGCGCGCGATCTTCGCCGCCTGCACCTTGCCTTCGATTCCGCGCTCGCCAAAGCCGCCGGGGATCAGAATGCCGTCGGCGCCCTCGAGGAGCTCCGGATCGAGGTTTTCGGAGTCGACCAACTCGACCTCAACGTTCACTCCGTGGTGGAAGCCACCGTGCTCAAGCGCCTCGATCACCGACTTGTAGGCGTCGGCGAGTTGCACGTACTTGCCGACCAGGGCGATCCGCACCTTGCCTTCGGCGGCGTCGGCGCGCTTGACCATCGCCTCCCACTCGGCGAGGTCGGGAGTCGGCGCCTCCATCCCAAAGTGATCGAGAACCAAATCGTCAACCCCCTCAGCCCGGAAGACGAGCGGGACCTTGTAGATGTTGTCGACGTCGTTGGCGGAGATCACCGCGTCGACGGGGAGGCTGGCGAAGAGCGCGATCTTCTCGCGGATCTCCCGATCCAAGCGCCCCTCGGAGCGGCAGACAAGCGCGTGTGGCTGAATCCCGATCCGCCGCAGCTCGTTTACCGAGTGCTGGGTCGGCTTGGTCTTCAACTCCCCCGCGTGCCCGACGTAGGGGACCAACGTCAAGTGCATGAACATCGCCCGCTTCGGGCCAAGGTCGGTGTAGAGCTGGCGAATCGACTCGAGGAAGGGCAGCGACTCGATGTCGCCGACCGTGCCGCCGATCTCGGTCAGAACGAAATCGACCGACTGCGACTCGGCGACGATCAGAATCCGGTTCTTGATCTCGTCGGTGATGTGCGGGATCACCTGCACGGTTGCGCCGAGGTAATCGCCCCGCCGCTCGCGCTTGATCACCGAGTTGTAGACCGCCCCCGCGGTCACGTTCGACGCCCGCGAAGTGTTCTCGTCGGTGAAGCGCTCGTAGTGGCCGAGGTCGAGATCGGTCTCCGCGCCGTCCTCGGTGACGAAGACCTCGCCGTGCTGGAACGGGCTCATCGTCCCCGGGTCGACGTTGATGTACGGGTCAAACTTCTGCAACTGGACCCGGTAGCCGCGAGAGACGAGAAGGCGACCGATCGAAGCGGCGGCAATCCCCTTGCCGAGAGCCGAGACCACCCCGCCGGTGACGAAGATGAAGCGGGTATCTCCTTGGCTGGATCGACTCATTCTCTGCCGAGCGAGTCTAGCCAGCGCAGGGGCGGAAACGATTCGATCGTCTGGGAAATCGAACGCAATTCCCCGTAAATGGTCAGTCCCGCGACGACCGCGAGGGCGATGAGACGGCCGTCGCCCCCCAGCGTAGTCAGCAGCCAGACCCCGGCGATCGCGCCGATCAAATTCGACCCGGTATCCCCCAGCATTGCCCGCTCGCGCAGGGTGAACCAGGCGCCGACCAAGACCGGGCCGACAAAGATCCCCAGCAGGTCGAAGGGAGCGAAAGTCCAGGCGCCAAGGCAGAGCCCGGCGCCCAATAAGACCAGCCCCTTCTCCGCCCGCCCGGGCCGCAGGTCGATCAGGTTGAAGAGGTTCGTCGCCAAAACAAGCAGGGCGACATCGGCCAGATAGGCCACCGACTCCAGCCCGCGCCCGGAAACCACGTAGGCGGCGAGCGCCAGCGCCCCGATCGCCTTGATCGCGCCGGTGGACAGCCGACCCTCGCGCAGCGCCCGCGCGTGCCCGCGCCATCCCCGCGGCGCGTCCCGCGCCTCTCCCCGCCCGAGGGAATCGTCGAGGAACCCGAGGAAGGCGATGCCGAGCAGGTAGGGCAGCCAGCGGCGCAGGTCCGGGTCGAGCAGATCGAGTTCCGCCCGGTCATCGAGGAAGGCGAGCGGCGCCAGCGCTACCAAAGCCGCGGTCGCCAGCACCGCCCCCAACGGGAAGGCCAGCTCTGCGCCCCGATAGTTCTCCCGTACAAGCCCCGCGTCGAGGAGCCCGCGCACCCCCGCCGGCACCACCAGCAGCGCAACCGCAATCGCGACCGGGAAGCCGACCCAGGTCATCTGTCGCGGCGCGGCGCCAGCAGGTCCGGCAGCAGACGATCGGCGCTCCCCTTGGAGCCAAAGCTCCCTTCCGCACCGAGCAGCGCGAAGACAGTCGCCAGCTGCCCCGAGGGCAGGTCGAGATCATCGACGCTTGACAGCCCGTTGCTCTGGAAGAAAGAGACGGATGAGATCTCGTCTCTCGATCGCTCGACGCCAACGGCCGGCGCTCGAGTCGCCTCGATCCCCGCGACAAGCGCCGATTCCAGCCGCGCCGCGGCCGCGCGCTGCACCGGGCCCATGTCTCCCGGCTGGCGGCGCACAATGATCACTCCGTCGAGGCCGCCGAAGTTGCCGCTCGCCCTCACGAAGAGGTGGCTGCGCACGCGGTCCAGCAGGTCGCCGCCGACGACAATCTGCCGCCCCACTCCGGTGCCGAAGGCGGTCTGGTTGTCGGGGTTGTCGCGAATGTCGGCGAAGCGGGTTCTGGAGAGGTCGCCTCCCAGGGCCGCCAAGTCGACCGGCTCCCGCACCACCCCGACCCCGACCAACCGCGCCCCGGTCGGCCCCAGCGCCTCCTCGACCCGGTCCGTGACGTCCCCGGGCAGGTCGCCGAGGGCGACGATGCCGATCCGCTTCCCATGCAGTTGGTTTCGAGCCAGCACCGGGTAAACCCGGTCGGCGAACTGGTTGGCCCGCCCCAGCTGACCGTTCAACTCATCGGCGCGGTCGCGCGCGTCTTGCAGGTTGCCTCTGAGGCTGTTCTCGAGGTTTCTGCGGGTGTCGGTCAGCGTGTCGCCGCCGAGCGCGGCGCCGATCAGGATCCCGATCGCGAGGGCGAGGAAGATCGCGATCATCGAGACCGCGTGGTAGCGCGCGCTGTAACCCATAAGTCGGGAAGCCTAAAGCGGAGCTACAGGCCCAGCCAAATCTTGATCTTCAGCCAGACCAGTTCGACCACGTCGTTGAGGACCGGCGAGGTGATGACGACGATCGCCAGCAGGATCGTGAATGCCGCGAGAAAGAGGACGGCGGGGCCAAACGGGGAGCTCGACGCGTAGAGCCGGCTCACCCCCTTCGCGTCGACCAGCTTCTCGCCGATCCGCAAGCGGGTGAGGAAGGTGGACGACATGCCGCCACGCTTGCGGTCGAGGAACTCGATCAGGTTGAAGTGGGCGCCGACGCTGACGATCAGCGCCGCGCCCTTCTCGAAGGCCATCAGCATCGCCACGTCCTCGCTGGTCCCGGCGGCGGGGACCAGGGTGTGGTTAAGGCCCATCTCCAGCAATCGCTCGCGGCCCGGCGCGCGACCGTCGGGATAGGCGTGGACGATCAGCTCGGCGCCGCAACACAGCGCGGCGTCTCCCGCTGAATCCATGTCGCCGAGGATCAAGTCGGGCTTCATCCCCGCCGCCAAGACGCCATCGGCGCCGCCGTCGACGGCGACGATGATCGGGTTGACGTCGCGGATGTAGGCGCGCAGCGCCTTCAGGTCGCGCCGGTGGCGGTCGCCGCGAACGACAATCAGCACGTGGCGGTCGCGGAAGGAGACCCGAGTCGAGGGGAACTCGATGGCGCCGGTCAGCAGGTCCGTCTCCTGCCGGACGTGGGCGACGGTGTTCTCGGCGAACTCGGCGAGCGCCTCGTCCACTCGCTCGCGTTGCTCATCGAAGCGACGCTCCAACTCCTCGACCCCGAGGGCGCGCCCCCGCAGCACCTCCTCGCCGGCGACGCTGACGACGCCGCCCTCGATCCGAACCTCCTCGCCGTCGCGGAGCAGCTCAAAGACCTCCTCGCCGGGAACGTCGACAAGGGCGATCCCGGCACGGGCGATCAGCAGGGGACCGGCATTGGGATAGCGACCGTCGGATGATTCCGAGGCATTAACCACCGCCCTCGCCCCAGTTGCGATCAGCTCTTCGGCTGCGATCCGGTCGATGTTGACGTGGTCGATGACGGCGATATCGCCGGGGCGCAGTCGCTTGACCAGGTGCTTGGTCCGCCGCCCCAACCGCGCCATACCGACGATCTCCTCATCCGCGGACGCTCCGTTGCGACGCGAGAGCAACGCAGGGAAACGACGGCGACTGGCGGTGGCCATCGGCCCAGGTTAACCGCTCCAACGTGCGGCGCAGGCCGCGTCAGGCGGCCTTCAACAGCTCCCGCGCGTGGCGGGTGGCAGCGTCGTCGCTGCGCTCGCCGCCGAGCATGCGGCGAATCTCCTCGACCACCCCTTCGCCGGAAAGCCGCTCCACCGTCGCCGTGGCGCGCTCGCCGCCGACGTCCTTCTCCAGCCGAAAGTGAGTCTCGGCCAGGGAAGCGACCTGGGGCAGGTGGGTGATGCAGACGACCTGACGGCCGGCGCCAAGCGCGCGCAGCCGCTCGCCGACGACCCGCGCGGTGTTGCCGCCGACCCCGGCGTCGATCTCATCGAAGACGAGCGTCCCCGCGCCGCCCCCCGCGCCGAGCCCGCTGAGCGCCAGCATCACTCGGGACAGCTCGCCACCGGAGGCTGCGTCGCGCAGCGGCGCCGGGTCGATGCCCGGGTTGGGCGCCACCCGCAGCTCGACCGTCTCGCAGCCGCCGGCGCCGAAACCATTTGGGTGCGGCTCCAGAACCACCTCAAGAGTCGCCCCGGGCATCGCCAGCCCCTCCAGCTCCTTCGCGACCTTCTTCTCCAGCGGGCCGGCCGCTCTGGCGCGGCCTTTGGAGAGGCGCTGCCCCAGTTCTGAGCGCAGGCGCTCGGCATCGGCAAGCGCGGCCGCCGCTTCGGCGTCGCGCCCTTCGACATTCTCCAGACGCGCGATCTCCTCGCGGCAACGCTCGGCATGGGCGAGCACCGACTCGACGCTGCCGCCGTGCTTGCGCTCCAGCCGGTCGAGCGCGTCGAGGCGCTCCTCGACCGTGGCCAATCGCCCGGGATCCGCCTCGAGCTCCTCGACGTAGTCGCGCAACCCCGACGCCGCGTCGCTCAGCTCGACGGCGAGCGAGCTGATCCGCGCGGCGACGGCGTCGAGCTCGGCATCGACCCCCGCGGCGCCCCCCAGCAGTGCCTCTGCCTGGGCGAGGGCACTCGCCGCGCCACCGCCGTCTTCGTCGGAGCCGGCGACCACGGCATGCGCTCCCGCCGCGGCCTCGCGCAGCCCCTCGGCGTGGCGCAGCCGCTCGCGCTCAGCCGCCAGCTCGGCTTTCTCGGCCGGGTCGGGAGCCACCTCCTCGATCTCCGACAACTCGTAGCGGTACAGGTCCAGGTCCCGCTCGCGCGAACCGTCGCGCTCGCGCAGCTCGGCCAGTTCGGCGGCGAGATGCCCGCACTCTCGGTGCGCATCGCGGTACTTCCGCCGCACCTCCAGGTGCGCCGCCCCGGCGAAGCCGTCCAAGATCTCCATCTGCGCCGAGGAGATCGTCAGCTTGCGGTGCTCGTGCTGTCCATAGAAGGAGAGCAGTCGCCCGCCGAGCAGCTTCAGGTCGGAGGCGGAAGCGGCGCGGCCGGCGACGAAGGCACTGGTCCGCCCGCCGGCGGAAACTCGGCGCCCCAGCACGACCTCCTCCGCCTCCACCGGCAGCCGCTCGGCCAACTCCGCCATCTCCGGCTCATCGAGCAAACCCTCGGGCAAGTCGAAAGCGCCTTCGACCCAGGCTTCCTCGGCCTCGGGCCGGACGATCTGCGGGCGCGCCTTCCCGCCCATCAGCAGATCGAGCGAGTGCGCCAGCACGGTCTTGCCGGCGCCGGTCTCCCCGGTGATCGCGTTCAGTCCTTCGCCGAGCCGTAATTCGGCCCTTTCGATCAGCAGCAGGTTCTCGATCCGAAGCTCTCGAAGCACGCAAGTCTTCTAGCACCCGGCGCGGCGGGTCCTGTCACGGATTTGGCACCACCACCCCTTCCGGTCGCTAAAGCGTCCTCAGGGGTGGTCCCCCAAATCCGCGCCACCCACCGCGATAGGCGCTACGCAGACTCCGAAGATTGGACGAAGTCGCGAGGGCGGACGAGGAGGAAGCCGAGCGCGGCGACGACGAAGGAGAGAATTGCGCTGATTAGGAGGATTTCGTTGAAGCCGCTGACGAAGGCCACCGTGGCTGCGTGGGTAGCCTCGGCGCGTTGGCCGGGCGCCACGGCGCCGGCCGCGGCGCGGGAGCCGCCTGAGGAGACCACCTCGGCCAGGCCGTGCGGGGCGTTCGGCAGCAACTCCGTCAGCTTCGAGTCGACCCGCGATTGAAAGATCGCCCCCAGCGACGCCACGCCGGTCGCAATCCCGACCTGCCGGAACGTCGTGTTGATACCCGAGCCCATCCCCGCTTTCTCGACCGGCACCACGGCGATTGCCGCTTGGCCGATGCCGGGGTTGGCGGTGCCGATCCCAATGCCCGCCAGGAGAAACCCGGGCAGCAGGGATGAGACGCTCGAGTCGGCATTGACGCCATGCATCAGCAAGAGGCCGACTCCGACGAGGGTGAGCCCGACCCCGAGCAGCACCCGGATCGGTATCCGATGCGAAAGCGCGCCGGCGATCGGCGAGGCGATGAAGGAGAGAACGGTTAGAGGGAGGAAGTGCAAACCCGCCTCCAGCGGGGAGAAGTCGAGCACGCCCTGCATGTAGATCGTCAGGTAGAGGAACATCGCGAACATCCCCCCGGAGAGGCCGAAGGCGACCGCGGAGACGCCGTTAAAGGCGGGTTTGCGGAAGAGCGCGAGGTCGAGCATCGGGTGATCGCTGCGTGCCTCGATTGCAATAAAGGCCAGCATCAGCGCCACAGCGCCCCCCAGGGAGCCGACGATCAGAGAGCTTCCCCAGCCTTCCGGGTTGCCGCGAATCAAGCCGAAGATCAAGAGGAAGAGCGCCAACGAGAAGGTGACGAGGCCGGGAATGTCGATCCGCTCCGGATCCTGAGCGGCGACGTTGGCGAGGCGGACCTCGGTCAGCGCGATCGCGATCAGCCCAATCGGGATGTTGACGAAGAAGATCCACTCCCAACCGAGGTGCTCGGTAATCAACCCGCCGACCAGGGGGCCGATTGCCACCGCGCCGCCGATCGTCGCGCCCCAGACGCCGAAGGCGGTGGCGCGGTCTTTGCCGTGGAACTCTTGGCCGATCAGGGCCAGCGAGGTGGCGAACATCGCCGCCCCGCCGATCCCCTGCAAGCCACGGGCGAGGTTGAGCAAGGTCGGGTCCCCGGCGATCCCGCAGAGGAACGAGGCGAAGGTGAAGATGCCGAACCCGATCGAGAAGACGCGGCGCCGTCCCAGGCGATCCCCCAGCGACCCCGCCGTCAAGAGAAATGCGGCGAGAGTCAACGAGTAGGCGTCGACGACCCACTGCAGGCTGGAGAGGCTGGCGTTGAGGTCTCGCTGGATGTCCGGCAGCGCGACGTTCACCACCGTGATGTCCAGCAGCAACATGAACGTCGCCAGCGAAATCAGAACCAGGGTCCACCACTTGCGCTCCATGCGGCCCAAAACCTAGCGAAGGGCCCCGCTGGCCCGCCCGCAACGCAAAAGAGGGGCAAATACCCCTCTTTTGCGTTGCGCCTACACGGCCAAGTGGCCGAACTTCTCGCGTATGCGTTGGTAGAAGCTCGATCCGGGCAGTTGAGCCAAACGTCCGACGGCATTGGCGAAGCGAACTTCCAGCGCGTCCCCGGGGGCCAGCTCACCGACGTGCTCGCCGTCGATCGCGACGTCGACCGCCTCGCGGCCGGCCGCATTGCCGACGTGCAATACGTCGGTCGGAGCAACGACCAGGGCGCGCGCGGTCAGCGAATGCGGGGCGATGTAGGAAACGACGTAGCCCTCCACTCCCCAGGCGAGGATCGGCCCTTGGTTAGCGAGGTTGTAGCCGGTTGACCCGACCGGGGTGGCGACGACAAGCCCGTCGCAGCGAACGTGGCCGACCTCCTCGCCGGCGATCTTGTAACTCAGCTCGGCGACCCTGTCGTGGGGGCGGCGGGCGAAGGTGACGTCGTTGAGGGCGACGCGGCTCTCTCCATCCAGCGTCACCTCCAGGCCGGGCAGGTCGATTGCCTCGGTTTCGCCGGAGAGGGCGCGGCGCATCCCCACCGCCGCCTCATCGCGCTCGACCGCGGCGAGGAATCCCACCGTGCCGAAGTTGACGCCGAAGACGGGAACGCCGGTCCGAGCGAAGTGGCGCAGCGCATAGAGGATCGAGCCGTCCCCACCGAGCACCAGGCAGAGGTCCAGTTGATGCGGGAGCGAATCCGCCTTCTCAATGCCCGCCGCGCCCTCGCCATGCTTGGCCAGCTCCCCGGGCGTCGCGACCAGCCGCCAGCCGGCCTCGCGCGCTGCCTCAACGGCAATCGCGACGGCCTCCGTGGCAGCCGGCGGATGAGAGTGAGTGATGAGCCCGGCGACTCGCTCAGCCACGCGCCCACCCCCTCTGTGGCGCTTTTGTTTCGCATACCGATACAAAGGCGACACAGGCCATCAGATCTCGACCCCCAGAATCGCCGCGTTGAGGTCATCGATCGGCTCGCTTTCGCCCCCGCAGCGGATGAAGGTCTCGCGGTTGCCCTTCGGCCCGGGTAGGCCAGACGAAGCGAATCCGGTGACCGGCAGGCCGATCTCCTGGGCGGCGCCGGCGACCGCGAGGATCGCTTCGCGGCGATCGCCAGCGTCGCGCACAACTCCCCTGCCGACTCGGGCGCGGCCAAGCTCGAATTGCGGCTTGACCATCGCCAGGATCTCACCCCCGGGCGCCAGGCAACGGGACACGGCGGGCAGGATCTTCTCCAGTGAGATGAAGGAGACGTCGATCGTCGCCAGCTCGGGCTCGAAGGGCAGATCGGCCGGTTCCAGCTCGCGAGCGTTGAGTCGTTCGATCACGGTCACCCGTGGATCGTCGCGCAGAGACTGCGAGATCTGTCCGTAGGCGACATCGAGGGCGACAACCTGCGTCGCTCCGCGCTGGAGCATGCAGTCGGTAAAACCGCCGGTCGAGGCGCCCACGTCGAGGCAGCGGCGCCCGCTGACGTCGATCCCAAGCGCGTCGAGCGCGTTCTCAAGCTTTTGCCCCCCGCGTGAGACGAAGCGCCGACCCTCGTCGACAATCAGGGCCGCCTCGGGCTCGACCAGCTGGCTGGGCCGCAGCGCGACCGGCCCGTCGGCGCCACCGATGCGTACCTCGCCCGCCCGCACCGCCCCGGCGGCGGCCGTGCGCGACGGGAACAGCCCACGCTCCGCCAAAACCGCGTCTATCCGGGCCTTCTTCACGGCTGGAACGGTACAGACGCCCCGCCAATCGGCCGTTCGTCCGGCCGCCGAGCAGCCATTCGTTCGGCCGAAAAACCGCTTTTTAACCGGAATTTTCGATTTCCCTGCTGAACTGGCACAGGTCTGTGACCCCAGTCACACTAAAATCGCACATACGTTCGTATGCTGCCTAAAGGATGCAAGGGAGGTTGACGATGAACACATCACCAGACTTCTTGGTTGGGTTCAACGCCGCCTCTATGGCCCCCATCACTTCCCATGATGAGCGCCCGCGGCACTCAAGAGCCCACCTACCTCCCACGGATCCACATATATAGAGATACATATCTCTCCTCCCTGTAGTAACCCCAGATAGCGCCCCTCCTCCCCGGAGGGGCGTTTTCTGTTGTGGGGGGACGCTATGAGGCTCAGCGCAGGAGAACTCGGCAGCGTCTCAGGAGCTCCTCCAGCGTCTTTGGGCGGAGCGTGACCAGCCGGCGGCTTGGTCGACCGAGGCGATCACTGAGCGTCGACTTGGCCTGCTCGGTTCCTCGAGTCGGATCTGGCTCGGTCCAGTAGACATGCCTGATGAGCTGCGGTCTACCACTCAGACATCGAGACGTCGAAGGCCGCTTCGATCTCTACGCTCTCCGCTCGATACACAGCGAGTGCCACAGGGTCGGCGATCAACCCCTCAAGCCACATCTCAATTTCATCCAGCAGTGTGATGGCATCCATAACAGTCAGGCGACCTGGGTAATTTTGTTGGCGCGCCGCGAGTCATGCCTTTCGGCACTCGTTCGCGACGACTGGTTTGGAAGCCGCGACGGATTCCCCTGCCGTGCGGATCCACATACATAGAGATGTCTCTTCCTCCCTGAAGTAACCCCAGAAGAGACAGCGGCAGGCTAACCGATTGAGCGCTTTGGTGCAAGCTCAGCCGGCAACCGGCTCGCGGTCGCCTAGGGCGGCGAGAACTCGGTCGGCGACGGACTCGCCGGTGAGGCCCGCTTCCTCGCGCAATAGCGCCGGCTTGCCGTGGGTCACGTAGCGATCCGGCAGGCCCACCCGGAGGACGCGGGCGCGCTCGGCGGGGCGGTCGGCGAAGGCGTCTTCGAGGTGCTCAAGGACTCCCGAGCCGAAGCCGCCCGGCAGGGCGTTCTCCTCGATCGTCACCACCAGGTCGTGGCTGAGCGCCAACCGCTCGAGCAGCTCCTCGTCGAGCGGCTTGGCGAAGCGGGCGTCGGCGACAGTCGCTTTGAGGTCGTGGCCGGCGAGGATCTCGGCCGCCTCCAGCGCCACCGCGACCCCGTAGCCGTAGCCGAGCAGCGCGACCCGCTCGCCGCTTCTGAGCAGCTCGCCGCTGCCGATCGGGATCTCTCTCGCTTCGCCTGGAAGCTCAACCCCCTCCCCCGCTCCACGCGGGTAGCGCAGCGCCGCGGGCCCGTCGTGGGCAATTGCGGTGCGCAGCATATGGATCAGCATCGCCTCATCGCGCGGCGCCATCACGACGACGTTCGGAAGCGGGCGGAAGTAGGAGATGTCGAAGACGCCGTGGTGGGTCGGCCCGTCGTCGCCGACCAAGCCGGCGCGGTCCATCGCGAAAGTGACGTCGAGCTCCTGCAGGCAAACGTCGTGGATGATCTGGTCGTAGGCGCGCTGGAGGAAGGTCGAGTAGATCGCGCAGACCGGCTTCGCGCCCTGGATCGCCAGCCCCGAAGCGAGCAGCACCGCGTTCTGCTCGGCGATCCCCACGTCGTAGTAGCGCTCGGGAACCTCGTCGGCCAACTTTTGCAGACCGGTCCCCCCCGCCATCGCCGCGGTGATTCCGATCACTCGGTCGTCGCGGCGCGCCTCCTCGACCATCGCATCGGCGAAGACCTGCGTGTACTGGGGCGGCGCTCCGACGGCGGGCGGTTTCTCCAGCCGCTCGGGCGCGATCGCGTCGGGCGAATCGGACTCCTTCACCGGGACGGGCTTAGAGGCCGGGGCACCGTTGACGATTGAGTTCGGCTTCGCCGCGTGCCATTTCTCCATCCCCTCCAGACCGCCCTCCTCGGCGGGCGCGAAACCCTTGCCCTTGACCGTGTGGACGTGAACGACGACCGGGCGGTCGGCTTCGAACGCCTCGCGGAAGGCCTCGCGCAGGGCGTGCACGTCGTGGCCGTCGATCACGCCCATGTAGGCGAGGTCAAGCTCCTCGAAGAAGAGGCCCGGCGCCCAGTAGGCCTTGATTGCCGACTTGATCTCCGGGCCGAGGCGCTCGATCCGCTTGCCGAGTCCGAGCGGCAGCTTGGTCAGTCGGTCCTCCACCCCCTCGCGGGCGTGGTAAAGGCGTGGGTTGAGCCGCACCCGGTTGAAGTAACGCGAGAGCGCGCCGACGTTGGGGGAGATCGACATCCCGTTGTCGTTGAGGACGATCACCATCGGAGTCTGGAATCCACCTGCCGCGTGCAGCGCCTCGTAGGCGACGCCGCCGGTCAGCGCCCCGTCGCCGATCACGGCGACGACTTTGCCGTCCTCGCCGATGCCCTTGCGCATCGCCTCTTTCAGCCCCACCCCGTAGCCGATCGAGGTCGAGGCGTGGCCGGCGCCCATGATGTCGTGCTCGGACTCGAAGATCGAGCAGAAGGGAGCGAGACCCTCGTACTGGCGGATCGTCGGCAGCGCCTCGCGGCGACCGGTGAGGATCTTGTGCGGGTAGGCCTGGTGGCCAACGTCCCAGAGGATCTTGTCTCGCGGGGAGTCGAGCAGGCTGTGTAGCGCGACCGCCAGCTCACAGGTACCGAGGTTGGCGCCGAAGTGGCCGCCGATCTCCCCGATCGTGTCGATTATGTAGGCGCGCATCTCCTGCGCCGCTCCCTGCAGCTGCTCATCGCTCAGCTCGTGCAGGTCGGTGGGCGAGTCGATCCCGCCCAGCAGCGGCTGCGCCTCGTTGTCTGGGGTGTCCGGTGTGTCGGTCATTCGTTCCTGGTGAAGATGTAGTCGGCGACTCGCCTCAGGTCGTCGGTGTCGCCGCTCGCCTCGGCGAGCGCCCCGGTCGCTTGCGCGTGGGACTCGGCGGCGAGCTCACGCGCTCGATCCAAGCCAAAGAGGCTGACATAGGTGAGTTTGCCATGTCGCTGATCGCTTCCGTGGGGCTTGCCGAGCTGTTCGTCGCTCTCGGTCACATCGAGGATGTCGTCGACGATCTGGAAGAGGACGCCCAGCTCACCGGCAAATCGACGGTAGGGAATTGTCTCAGGCTCACCGCGACCCTCCAATGTCAATACGACGCCGACGGCGGCGGCGATCAATCGCCCCGTCTTCAGCGCATGCAAGGCGCGCAGGCCCTCGGCATCCGCCTCCTCGCCGACGACGTCCACGTACTGGCCGCCGACCATCCCGTCGACGCCGGTCGCGGCGGCCAGCTCGCGCAGTGCCGCGAGCACCAAGGCGGGATCGCCTGGCTGCTCACAGAAGATGCGAACCGCCTCGGCGAAGAGACCGTCGCCGGCGAGAATCGCGACGTCCTCCCCGAACTTGACGTGGGAGGTCGGCTGCCCGCGACGCAACTCGTCGTCGTCCATCGCCGGCAGGTCATCGTGGATTAACGAGTAGGTGTGGATCAACTCGATCGCACACGCGGCGGGAAGGAAGCGCTGCGGATCGGCACCGAGGGCGCGGGCCGTCGCCAGGGCGAGCACCGGGCGAACTCGCTTGCCGCCCGCCAGCAGCGAATAACGCATCGCCTCTTCAAGCCCCGCGGTGGCGAGGGCGGCTGAGAACCGCAGTTCGTCGAGCGCCGAATCGACCGCGGAGCGCAGATCCTCCGGGTAGCTCACTCGGCCTCGCGCGCGCGGCGGTTGGCCTCCTCGACGGCCTCGGAGGAAAGCTCCGCGGCCTCGCGCGCCAGCTCTCCGGCGCGCTCGTCGCCCACCTCTTCGGACTTCAGCTCCCCGGCGATCGCCTGCAGCCGTTCGGAAATCTCGCGCAAGCGGCTCACTTAACGCCCTCCCGCTCGCGAGCCGCGGCGCCCAGGACACCGTTGATGAACTTGGGCGCGTCGACGCCGCAAAACTCCTTGGCGATCTCAATCGCCTCGTCAATCGCCACCTCGGTCGGCGCCTCGCCATGCTCCATCTCATAGAGCGCGACCCGCATCACGTTGCGGTCCAGCGGCGCGATCCGGTCCAGGTCCCAGCCCTTGGCCAGGCGCGCGATTGTCGCGTCGAGCTCCTCGCGATGCTCCTCCACTCCGGCGGCGAGCTCCTTGGTGAAAGGCCGGGAGTCCTCGACCAGCTCGCCAAGGGGACGCCCGGTCACATCGCGCTGGTAACAGGCGAAGACAGCGTCGCGGCGTTGGTCGGATCGGCGCATCGACGCCCTATTCTGGCGCGCCGCGAGGCGCTATGCCCGCGAGACGTACTCGCCGGTGCGTGTGTCGACGCGGATCGTCTCGCCCTCTTCGATGAAGAGCGGGACCTGGACTGTCACCCCGGACTCCAACGTCGCCGACTTGCTGCCGCCGCCGGAAGCCGTGTCGCCCTTGACGCCCGGCTCGGTCTGGGTGACTTTCATGTCGATCGCGCTGGCGACCTGGACATCGCTGGGCCGCTCATCAACGAAGAGCACGTCGACCTCGGCGTTGGGCAGCAGCCACTGCATCGCCTCTCCCGCGAACTCGCGAGAAATCTCGATCTGCTCGTAGTCGCGGCTATCCATGAAGACGGCGGCGTCGCCGGAGTCGTAGAGGTATTGCATCTTGCGCGACTCGGTCCGCACCGGGCGGAACTTCTCCCCCGCTCGGAAAGTCTTGTCCTGCACCGTGCCGTCCTCGATCTTGCGCAGTTTGGTCCGCACGAACGCCCCGCCCTTGCCCGGCTTGACGTGTTGGAACTCGATGATCCGGAAAATCGTCCCGTCGATCTCGATATGGCTGCCGTTCTTGAATTGGTTGGTGCTAATCAAGGTCAGCGACTCCTACGAGAGCGGGCCCGAACCGCGGCACGCCCTACTCTCTAGATAGGGATATGGGTAGGGGACTTTCGATAATCGCTTTGATCTGCGTCGTGACGCTGGCCTTCGCCGCGATCGCTCGCGCCGTCGACACGCCGGAGCAGATCGACTACATCGCCCAGGTCGAGCCGATCTGCAAGCAGAACACGCTCGCCAGCAGAAGAATCCTCGCCGGCGCCCGCTACAAAGCCAACCACGGCAAGAGGCCCGCCGCCGGGCGCCAGTTCATGCGCGCCGCGGTCGCCTTCGGCAAGGCGACGAAGGCGATCAACAAGATTCCGCGACCGGCGGCCTATGAAGTGAGATTGAAGAGATGGATCGGGCGCCTCGGGGTCGTTAAGGGCAACCTGCAAAAGATGGGCAAGGCGCTGAAGGCGGACAATCTGACCAGGGCGATCCTTGGCGAGGTGAAGCTGAGGAGCAGCGCCCTCGCCGCCAACAACGTCGTCTATGACTTCGACTTCCGCTACTGCAGACTGACCGCTTCCCGCTTCAACTAAGCAGGACTAATCTGCGCCCGACTCGGCGCCGGTACTGGTGGTGAGACTCGCCGCGGAGTCACCGGTCAGCGTCTTGCGGACCAGGCCGGGTAGAAGTATGCGCGCGATCGCCGCAAGCGCGTAAGGGCGGGGCACGTAGCGCTCGGCCTTCCCGCGCAAGCCCGTCTCGACGATCGCTTCGGCGACCTTCTCCGGTCTGGAGACGATCCAACGGGTGAGCGCCTTCTCGCGCAGCTCGGCCGCCGGGAACCCCTCAGTCTTAATGAAGCCGGGCAGGACGAGCCCGACGTGGACACCGTGCGGCCGCTCCTCCGCATAGAGGGAATCCGACCAGCCGATCAGGGCGAACTTGCTCGCCGAATATGAGCCGGTGCCGGCGCGCGAAACACGGCCGGCGGTGCTGGCGACGTTGACGATCGAGCTCGGCGCGGTCGCGCGCAACACCGGCAGCAGTGCCTCGGTGAGGCGGACCACCGCTTCGAAGTTGAGTTGCATGTGGCGCTGAACGTTGCTGTACCCCCCCTCCGCAAAGGTCCCGCGCCAAGCGGATCCGGCGTTGTTCACCAGCAGGGTGAGGCGACCGGCGTGATGCTCCTCGACGTGGGACCTGACGCGCTCAGGGGCACCCGCTTCGGTGAGGTCGACAGCGACGTAAGTGGCGCGACAGGGCAGCGCCTCGACCAAGGCGCGCAAGCGTTCCTCGCGGCGGGCAACCAAGACCAGCTCCATGTCCGGCTCACGGGCGAGCCGCTTGGCGGTCGCCTCCCCGATGCCGCTTGAGGCTCCAGTTATCAGCCCGATCCTGCTCACAGCCGGAAGGCTATTCGAACCGGGTGGACTTGCCGGACTGCAAGGATTGCCGAGAATGGCCGCACCAACAGGAACTCCCGCCTCCCGCCTCAGCGCCGTGATGCGTGACGGCGAGCGAGTTACGCCGCTGGAGCTGTTCTTCGACCTCGTCTTTGTGCTGGCGATCACCCAGTGCACAGCGCTGATGTCCCACCACCCGACTTGGTCGGGGCTGGTTCAGGGTTTGCTCGTATTGGGGGTGGTCTGGTGGTCGTGGGTGGGCTACGCCTGGCTTACCAGCGTCATCGATCCGGAAGAAGGCGCCGTGCGGATGGTGATGTTCGCGGCGATGGCAGGACTGCTCGTCGTCTCCCTCTGCATTCCCGAAGCCTTCGACAACCTCGCCCTCGCCTTCGCCCTCGCCTTCGGCTTCGTCCGCGCTGCCCACATCGCCCTCTTCATCCTCGCCAGCCCGGAAGATGACGCGCTACGTCACTCGGTCCTTGGATTAGCGCTGAGCACCGCGGTCGCGGTCTTTTTGCTGATCGCGGCTTCGCTCTTCGACGGGTTGGCCCAGGGATCCCTCTGGGCCCTGGCCCTCTTCCTCGACATGGCCGGGCCGTACCTCATCCGCCCCGACGGCTGGAGACTGGTTCCCGAGCACTTTGCTGAGCGCCACGGGCTGATCGTGATCATCGCGCTGGGCGAGTCGATCGTCGCAGTCGGGGTGGGCGCCGCCGGGGTCGTCGACTGGGGAGTGATCGCCGCGGCGGTACTCGGAGTCGGGTTGACGGCCGCGATGTGGTGGGTCTACTTCGACGTCGTCGCGCTGGTCGCGGGGCGACGCCTGGTCGAGGCCAGAGAGGGCCGGGAGCGCAACACGATGGCTCGAGATTCCTACTCCTACCTTCACCTGCCGATGGTCGCCGGAATTGTCCTCGTCGCCCTCGGCATGAAGAAAACGATCGGGCACGTCGATGAGCACCTCAGAGCCGAGATCGCTTTCGCGCTAATGGGAGGGCTGGCCCTCTACCTGCTCGGCCACGTCGCCTTCCGCTACCGCCATGTGCACACGATCAATCGCCAGCGCCTGCTGTTGGCGGTAGTGCTGCTCGCTCTGGTGCCGGTCGCCGTGGAGATGCCGGCGCTGCTCAGCCTGGCGATCGCCAATGCTCTGATCTGGGCGATGGTCGTCTACGAGACGCGAAAATACGGCGAGGGACGCAGTCGGGTGCGCCGTCCCGACGCAGTCGAACACGCGTCCGCTTAAACTGCGCGCGAATGGGCACCCCTGAGCTACTCGACAAGCTGCTGCGTAGCGCCGCTCCCTCTGGGTACGAAGGCCCAGCAGCGGAAGTCTGGCGCGAGGCGGCATCGTTCGCCGAGCTCTCAAGCGACGGCCTCGGGTCTTCGATCGCCCGAGTCGGGGACGCGGCTCCGCTACTCACCGTCGTCGGCCACATCGACGAGATCGGCCTCGTCATCACCCACATCGATGAGAGAGGCTTCCTCTACTTCAAATCGATCGGCGGCTGGGATCCGCAGATCCTGGTCGGCCAGCGAGTCGAGGTGCGCGGGCCCGACGGTCTGGTTCCCGGCGTCGTCGGCCGCAAGCCAATCCACCTGCTTGAAGCCGAGCAGCGCAAGAAGGTCGTTGAGCTGAAGGGCCTGCACATCGATGTCGGCGCCGAGGACCGCGACGAGGCGGCAGCGCTGATCCGGGTTGGAGACCCGGTGACGATCGCCGCTGAGCCGGTCGAGATGGTCGGCAGCCGACTGGTCTCCCGGGCAATGGACAACCGCCTCGGCGCCTACGTCGCGCTTGAGTCCCTACGCCGCTGCAACGAACGGGGCAGACTCACCGGGAGCTTCGCCGCGATCGCCGCGGTGCAGGAAGAGATTGGCCTCTTCGGCTCCCGCACCTCCGCTTTCGAGGTCCGGCCCGACCTGGCGATCGCGGTCGACGTTACCCACGCGACCGACGCCCCCGGCGTCGATGAGAAGGAGCTTGGCAGCCACGCGTTCGGCTCGGGCCCTGTGATCGGTCGCGGCTCGACCCTCTCTCCAAAGGTCTTTGAGCTACTGGTCGAAGCCGCGGAAGAAGCGGGTATTGACTACACGATCGCGGCCAGTGGGCGGGGCACCAGCACCGACGCGGACGCGATCCAGATCTCCCGCTCCGGGATTCCGACCGGCCTCGTCTCGATTCCCCTGCGCTACATGCACTCCCCGGTCGAGATGGTCGACCTGGTCGATGTCGAAGCCGCCGTCGAGCTGATTGCGACTTTCGCCTCGCGCCTCAGCGCCGACGTAGATCTCAGCCGCTGATCGGCTCGAGAGTGGGGTCGTCGACGCTGACCGCGTCTCGCCCGCCTTCCTTCGCCGCGTAGAGAGCGGCGTCGGCTCGAGCGATGAGATCGTCGGTGCTGACTTTCCCTGGCCGTGAGACGGAGACCCCGATGCTGACGGTCACCATGACCCCCACCGGCCGCCGTTCACGGACGGCGACCCGCAAGCGTTCGGCGATCTCGACTGCATCCTCCCGATCGGCGCCGGGCAGGACGACCAGGATCTCTTCGCCGCCGACCCGGTAAATCGAGTCGCCGGCTCGCAGCGTGGCGCGCATTACGTAGGCGACATCCTGAAGAACGGCATCGCCGGCGGCGTGGCCAAGCTGGTCATTAACCCGCTTGAAGTGGTCCAAATCGCAGAGCAACAGGGCGTGCGAAAGGCCCTCCTCGACATTCGCGGGCTGTCCCTCCAGCTCAGAGAGGCGCTGTTCCAGCGCATTGCGATTGAACAGTCCCGTCAGCGGATCCAGCGTCGAGCGACGGCGGTGGGCGCGATCGGACTCGACCAGGGCTCCGGAGAGGATCACGGTGCTGAGGATCAACGCCATCGCGGCAACCAGAATCTGGCTGTGGTCAGAGGCGGCAGCCGGGTCGAGAGCGACCGTGCTGAGCAGGAAGAGGGCGACGATGTAGGCGGTGCCGACGATCATGCCCCAGGGCTCGAAGCGGACGCCCAAGGTAACGGCGGGAAGCGCGAACCAGACCACAACAGGACTTTCCGGGCCTCCGGTGGCGACGACCGCCCCGGCCAGCAACAGCGGAAGCGCACTCCAAGCACCCGCGATCCACAGCTGGGGACGCCGGCTGTTCTGCATGAATCGGTCGGCGATCGCGAAACCGGCGAAGCCGGCCGCGAGGGGCACCAGCCACCACCAACCAACCTGGGGACCAACTACGGTGAGCGCCAGCGCGAGGATCGCGAAACAGCCGGCGCGATAGCGCTGAACGCGACGCTCCATGTCGAGTAGGCGTTCGCGACGGGCATCCTCATGGATGGCCGCAAGAGTTTCCAGTGACTGCGGCGGGGGAACGTCGTCGGCACGATGCCGAACGGGACGAAGGGTGTGAGGATTCGATGCCACAACCGCCCATCGGCGGGGACCCTCCCCCGACTTAAATCTGAATCGGCGCGGTCAGCCAATTAGTCGATTATCTGGAGTTCCTTTGGCAGGGCGCTGAGGTTGCGGCTGCCATCCTCGGTGACGACGACGAGATCCTCGATGCGGACGCCCAGATTGCCTGGCAGGTAGACACCGGGCTCCACCGTGATCACTTCGCCTGCTTCAAGCGTGTCTTCGGAGCGGGGCGAAACGCGAGGGGACTCATGCACCTCAAGCCCGACTCCATGGCCGAGTCCGTGGCCGAAGTGATCGCCGTGACCGGCGGCATCGATGATCTTGCGGGCGACGGCGTCGACCGCCTCTCCACCGACGCCGGCTTCGACTGCACCGAGCGCTGCCGCCTGGGCCTCACGAACCGTTTCGTAGACCGAGCGCGCCTCTTCGCCCGGATCGCCGGTGGCGAAGGTGCGGGTGCCGTCAGAGCAGTAGCCGTCGAGCTTGGCGCCCATGTCAAAGACGACCAGTTCGTCGCGCTCGATCTCCCGCTCGGCGGGCTCGGCGTGCGGCAACGCGCCGTTGGGCCCAGCGGCGACAATCGCCGGAAAGGACGGATCGGCGCCCAACTCGCGGATGCGCGCCTCGGCCGCGCGAGCGACCGCACGCTCGGTCCGCCCGACGAATCCACGCTCCAAACTCCAGCGCCAAACGTCATCGGACAGCTCGGCCGCGGCCGCAATCGCCGCCAGCTCGCTCGCATCCTTGACCCGGCGCAGCTTTTCGACCGTCCCTCCCGCGGGCACCAGCTCAACCCCGTCGGAGAGTCTCACGCCCAGTCTCTCCCGAGTGCGAACCGACATCTGGTCGTCCTCAAAGCCAACCCGCCCCGAGAGGCGTCTCGCGACCCCGCCCAGCCAGTCGTCGGTGATCGTCACGACATCCCAATCTTCGCCTTCGGTTTCCTCGGCGGCGCGCTCGGTGTAGCGAAAGTCGGTTAGAAGGAGGCGCTCCTCCGGGCTGCAGACACATACCCCGTTCGTCCCGGTGAAGCCGGTCAGGTAACGAACGTTGACGAGATCCGTGACGAGCATTTGCTCGACCTCAAGCTCAGCGAACAAATCCGCCAAGCGATCCCCCCGCACGCGCATCAGCCGTCGACTGAGCCGAGCTCGCGAGCCAGCTCATCCAGCGCTTCGCGGTAGCCGTCGGGGCCTTTGCCGGAAATCTTTGCCAGAACCAAGCCATCGAAGACGGACACCTTGCGCCAGTCGTCGCGAGACTCGACATCGGAGAGGTGGACCTCAACCGCGGGCAGGCCCGCGACATCGAGGGCGTCGGCGATCGCGCGGCTGTAGTGAGTCCAGGCGCCGGCGTTAATCAAAGTCGCGTCGGCCAACTCCGGCAACCGGTGGAGATACTCGACGAACTCCCCTTCGGAGTTTGTCTGGAAGAAGATCGTCTCCAATCCGAACTCTCTCGCCCAGCCTTTGACCTTCATCTCCAGCTCGTTGAGGGAGAGGCCACCGTAGATCTCCGGATCGCGACGGTCGAGAATGTCGAAATTGACCCCGTGCAAGACCGCCACACGATTGTGGGAAGTCGTCATCTGCGTAGCTCCTCCACGGCGGCTCGGACCTTATCCGGGTCGACTATCTGGCCGGTGCGAGGGGCGCCGGGCTCGGCGAGGAGGACGAAACCCACACCGGCCGAGGTTCGCTTCTTGTCGCGCTGAAGGGCGTCCAAGGTCGCTTCGATGTCGATCGCCGGGTCGAGCGTGACCGGTAGACCGTGGCGAGCAAGGATCGCCTCGGACTCGTCGCGAAGCGCCCCCGCATCGGAGAGCCGCAAAGCCGCCAAGAGACCAAGGCCCACCGCCTCGCCGTGGCGATAGCGGGAGTAGCCGCTTGCCGCCTCAATCGCGTGACCGACCGTATGACCGAGGTTGAGCGCCGCGCGCAAGCCGATGTCGCGCTCGTCCGCGGCGACTACCTCGCACTTGTAGCGGGCGCAAGCGAAGACGACGTCGTCAAGGGCGGCGGGGTCAAGCGACTCGATTGACCTGACCCGCTCCCAGAGCTCGCCGCCGGCCAGAAGTCCCGTCTTCAGCGCCTCGACGAAGCCCGCGGCCAACTCCTCGCGAGGCAAGGTCGCCAGCGCAGACGTGTCGGCGAGCACCGCGGCGGGCAGGTGGTAGGCGCCCGCGTAATTCTTCCCCTCGGGAAGATCGACGCCGGTCTTGCCGCCGTAGGCGGAATCGACCTGGGCGACGAGCGTCGTTGGAACCTGCACGACCGGAACGCCACGCTGGTAGGTCGCGGCGCAAAATCCGGCAAGGTCGCCGACGACACCGCCGCCGAGCGCGACGACATGGTCCTCGCGGGTCATTTCGGCCCCCGCCAGCTCGCGCAGCACGCGTTCGGCCTCCGCCATCGTCTTCGCTCCCTCGCCGGGATCGACCTCGACTCGCGCCGCCAGCGGGCCGATTGAGTCGCCGTAGACGCTGCCCACGTTCTTATCGCTGACGCAGAAGCGGCGGCTGCGCAAAGGCCACCACTCGGCGCCGAGCAATCCCTTGCCGACGAAGACCGGGTACTCGCCGGATGGGCTGGCGGCCCAGAGCATTCGCGTCCCCTCGGGCAAGTCGGCAAGCGCCTGGATCGCCGGCAGCGCACGGCCGACGGCAGCGCGATCCCCCGAGGTAACGATCGCGTCGGCGAGCGCTTCATACAAAGGCAGCCGCTCGGCCAAGAGTCGCGCCACGTCCTCGGCGCTTCTCGCCAGGGGGCGATTGCTGCGAGCGATTCGGCGCCACGCCTCGGCGGCGTCGACCTGTAGCCAAACGACGGTGTGGCGAGCGAGCGCGTCGCGGATTCTCGCGGAGAGGACGCTGCCGCCGCCGAGCGCGATCGCGCCGCCGTCGGCTTTCTCCAGCAGTGAGGTGACGACCTCGGCCTCACGGGCGCGGAAGGCCTCTTCGCCGTCGCGCTCAAACGCTTCGGCGATCGGCATCCCCAGCTCTCTCTCCATCAAGTCGTCCACCTCGGTCGTCTCCAACCCGGCGCTATGAGCTGCCTGAAGGGCGGAGGACTTGCCGGCCCCCATGAAGCCGATGAATACGAGTGCCGGCCGCTCAGCCACGAAAGTCGATGCGCTTCTTGTACGCGTCCACGGCGGCCAGCACGTCGTCAATGTGATCGCCACCGAACTTTTCGCGGTAGCAGCGGGCCAGCGTCAGGCAGACCATCGCCTCGGCGACGACCGCCGCGGCGGGGACCACAGTCGAGTCGGTGCGTTCGCGCAGCGCCTGCGCCGGCTCCTTGGTCTCGGTGTCGACCGAGCGCAGCGGTTTGGTCAGGGTGGAGATCGGCTTGATCGCGGCGCGTACCGAGAGCGGCAGACCGTTGGTCATCCCGCCCTCGAGACCACCGGCATGGTTGCTCTCGCGGTAGTAGCCGCGCTCTTCGGACCAAAAGATCTCATCGTGGGCCTCGGACCCGGGTCGCCCGGCGACGTCCCAGGCCTCGCCGATCGCGACGCCCTTCACCGACTGGATCGAGGCGACGGCGCCGGCCAGCCGTCCGTCGAGGCGATCTTCCCATGAGATGTGGGAGCCAAGCCCGGGGACGAGGCCGAATGCCCGCACCTCGAAGCTGCCGCCGAGGCTCTCGTTGGCCTTGCGCAGCTTGTTGATCTCCTCGACCATCGCCGCGCTCGTCTCGGCGTCGAGACAGCGCACCGGGTCCTCGTCGACGCCGGCAAAGTCATCGGGGCCGAGGTCGTCGCGCTCCGGCGCCGTCACCGAGGCGATCTGGGTCACGTGGCTGTGGACGCTGACGCCGAGCGCGGTGAGGAAGCCGCGGGCCAGCCCGCCGGCGGCGACGCGGGCGGCGGTCTCACGGGCACTCGCTCGCTCAAGAACATTGCGAATGTCTGCGTGGCCGTACTTCTGGGCGCCGACCAGGTCGGCGTGACCGGGTCGCGGCAGATGCACCTCGTCGGGCTCGAACCCCTCAACCGGCCAGGGGTTCATCCGCTCCTCCCAGTTGGCGTAGTCGCGGTTGGCGACGAGGACGGCGATCGGGCTGCCGAGGGTTCGCCCGTGACGCACTCCAGAGCGGATTTCGGCCGTATCGGTCTCGATTCTCATCCGGCCTCCGCGCCCGTGGCCGAGCTGGCGTCGCGCCATGTCGCGGTCGAGCGCCTCACGCTCGAGATTCAGCCCGGCGGGCATGCCCTCGACGATCGCTACCAGGCCTGGGCCGTGCGACTCTCCTGCGGTTGTGAAGCGGAAGCTCGTACTCATCGCCGCAAGGCTATAGGCGGGCGTGGACTCAGGGCCTATCCCGGTAGGGGTTTCGCTTAACTTTTTCGAGGGGCGTTTGTGGCTGTCGCCCGATCGTCGGTCGCGAAAAAGTACAAGACGCTTCACCCCTACCGGGATAGGCCCTAAGCGCGGGCGGCTGTGCGCATTACGTCGAGCGGTGGCTTACAGCTTGTCCAGATCTCGAGCGAGAGGGCGCCCTGTTGGACGAGGATCTCGATGCCGTTGACCACTGTGGCGCCGGCGGACTCTGCGGCGGTTGAAAGCTTGGTTGGCTCGTCGCCGTAGACCATGTCTACCACGACCTGGCCGGGGACGAAGCTCGAGGCGGACAGCGGCAACTCCTCGAATGGATCCTCTCCGCCCAGCCCTACCGCGGTCGAATTGACGATGAGCTCATAGTCCGCTTGCACCGGCTTCTCGACTGGCTTGCCTCCCAGCTCCTCGCAGAGGTGGCGGGAGCGCAGTTCGGTTCGGTTCCAGACTTCGACCTCGGCCCCCTCGCCGACCAGCGCCCAGACCACTGCTCGCGCCGCGCCGCCGGCGCCCAGCACCAGGGCGCGGCGTCCGCCGGGGAATCAGGAAGCGCGCTGAGAAGACCCTGGGCGTCGGTGTTGTCGGCGCGAATTTCGCCGCCGGCAAAGGTCAAGGTGTTGGCGGCGCCGACCTCCCGCGCTGTCGCGGAAAGCTCGTCGGCGACGGCGAGCGCTGCCCCCTTATGCGGCACGGTGACGTTGGCGCCGACGAATCCATCCCTCGCCATTCCCCGCACTCGCTCTTCGAAGGCGTCGGGGGCGACTTCGATCGCCTCGTAGGTCCAGTCAGCCATCCCCAGGGCCGCAAGCGCCGCTCTCTGCATTGCGGGAGAGCGCGAGTGCCCGACCGGATACCCGAGGACGGCCAGGCGCCCCATCAACCGCAGGTGTCCGGGGACTGGCCGCCGGCCGCGTCGCGGGCGGCGTTGTAGGCGGCGACATCGGCTTGGAACTTGGCGTCGGTGGAGGAGAAGGCGTGCTCGCCGCAGGTTCCGGGCTTGACCACGTAATAGAGATAGTCGACCTTGGCCGGGTGGGCGGCCGCCTCAATCGAAGCGAGCCCCGGGCTGCCGATTGGCCCCGGCGGCAGGCCTGAGTTGAGGCGCGTGTTGTAGGGGGAGTCGGTCGCCAGCTCTGAGGTCGTCAGCGGCTTGTCGTAGTTGCCGACGGCGAAGCGAATCGTCGCGTCGATTCCCAGCGGGATCCCCTCGCGCAAGCGGTTGTAGATGACGGCGGCGATCAGCTTACGCTCGCTGTCGAGTTGGGCTTCGCGCTCGACCATCGAGGCGATCGTGACCACGTCGTCCACGGTCAGGTTCTTCGATTTCGCGTAGCTCATGTCCACGCCTCTGATCCGCGTCTTGAAGTCGTCGAGCTGAAGCTTGACGAGGTCGGCCGCGGGCGCGTTCCTCAACAGCTCGAAGGTGTCGGGGAAGAGGAAGCCCTCGTGTCCCACGCTCGCCTTCATGTAGTCCCCGCGCAAACCCTCCTGCTTAGCCAGCTCGGCCGTTTGAGCGCGGTCGTAGCCCTCGGGGACCGTCACCGTGATCGTTCTGACGACGACCGGCGGCGGCGTATCTCTGTGGAAATGGCGATAGGCGAGCGCGCCGGCCGCGAGGACGCCCAGCCCAACGATGGCCACCGCGATGGCGACGATGCGACGACGACGAACCTTCGCTTTGCGCTCGGCTCGCCTTCGCGCGAGCCGCTCGTCACTCATCCTCAGCGTCCTCGACCGCGGCCTGGCCGGCGAGGTAAGCCTGCAACAGATGCGCCGCGGCGAGCGAGTCGGGAGCGGCGGCGGCGCCCTGGCGGCGACTGGCTTCCGCCATCCGGGTCGTCAGGCGCTCGTCGTACGTCTCGACCGGGACGTCGAGGACCTTCTCCAACTCGGCGCAGAAAGTGCGGACCAGGGCCGCCTGGCTTCCCTCCTCGCCGCTGAGGTGAAGCGGCAAGCCGACGACGACGCGCTCGACCTCGTATTGGGCAACCAACTCGGCCACCACCCGAGACTCGGGAGGCTCGATCACCGGCAGCGGCGTCGCCAGCGTGCCGCTGGGATCGGAGAGCGCGCAACCGATCCGCGCGGTCCCGTGGTCGAGGGCCAGCACTCGCACGACTAGCTCAGCGCTTCCTCGATCGCTCTCCGTGCGGTCGCCAGTGCCGCGTCGAGCTTGGCCGGGTCCTTACCCCCGGCCTGCGCCATCTCCTCGCGTCCGCCCCCGCCGCCGCCAATGACGGGTGCTGCAACGCGAACGACCTCCATTGCGGCGACTCCGCGTTGCACCGCGCCCTTGGAGACGAGGACGACGAGGCCGACTCTGCTTCCCTCGGCGCCGCCGAGCGCGATGGCGGAGTCGCCGCCCAGCTTCGACTGCACGCGGTTGGCGAGATCGAGAAGCTGCTTTTGGTCGGCGATCGGAGCGATCGAGGCGACGACCTTGACCCCGTCCGCATCGCCGGCCTCCTCGACGAGGCGGTTTGCTTCGTCCCCCAAGAGCTCCTTCGCCGCCTGCTCCGCCCCTTTTCCGGCTTCGCGCAGGCGCTCGGCCGCGCGCCGGGCGCCGCCGACGGGATCTTGCGGATTCCCCAGTAGCTCCCCGGTCTCGCGCAACTGCGCCTCGCGCTCCCGGAAAAAGTCGATGGCGGCGGGGCCGGTGATCGCCTCGACCCGGCGCACGTTTGCGGCGCTCGACCCTTCGGAGGCAATCTTGAAGATCCCGATCTCGGCCGTGTTGGCGACGTGGGTGCCACCGCAGAGCTCGCGCGAGACCTCGTCAACCTCGACCACCCGCACCCATTCGCCGTATTTCTCGCCGAACAGGGCCATCGCCCCGAGCCGCTCTGCCTCCTCGCGGTTCATATTCATCCAGCGGACCGGGCGGCTCGCCTTGATCCACTCGTTGACGCGCTCCTCAACGGCGCGCAACTCCTCGGCGCTGAGCGCCGCGCCGTGGGTGAAGTCGAAGCGCAGCTTGTCGGGGCGTACGGCGGAACCCGCCTGGCGGACGTGGGTGCCGAGGCGCTCGCGCAGCGCGGCGTGCAGGAGGTGCGTCGCGGTGTGGTTGCGCATCGTCGCGTGCCGCGCCTCATGGTCAACTTCGGCCTCAACCGCGACGCCGGGCTCAATCGCCGCCCCACTCGGCTCGACCTCCAGCGCCTGGTCCTCACCGACTCGGTAGACGTCGACGACGCGCGCCTCGTCACCCCCCCATCGCAGCACTCCCGAGTCGGCGACTTGGCCACCACCTTCGGCATAGAAGGGGCTCTCCTCCAGCTTCACCAGCGCCCGGCCGTCGATCGGTTCGACCGCGGCGAGGCCGGTGGTCGCGCGCAAGGTCTCGTAGCCGACGAACCGAGTCGGCGGCGCCCCTCCGGCGAATGCCGCGACGCGCTCGTGGGTGTTCTCGGAGCCGTGGGCGGTGGCGGCGCCCGTCCGCGCCCGCTGGCGCTGCTCCTCCATCAGCTCCTCGAAGCCGGAATCGTCGACGGAGAGCCCCTGCTCGGCGAGCAACTCCACGCTGAGGTCATAGGGAAAGCCGTATGTGTCATGCAACTTGAAGGCGTCGGCGGCGTCGATCCACGAGGTCTCCCCCTCCTTCGCTTCGGTGACGAGCCGCTCGAGCAACTCGGTCCCGCGCTCCAGCGTGCGGCCGAAGCTTTCCTCCTCGTCACCGACCCAGCGGGCGATCGTCTCGCGCTCGGCGACGAGCTCGGGGTAAGCCTCTCCCATGATCTCGATCGCGCGCTCGGCGAAACGGCCCAGCCATGGCGCCTCCAAGCCGAGTGTCCGCCCCTGTTGAATCGCACGCCGCATGATCCGGCGCAGGATGTAGCCACGATCCTCGTTGGAGGGGACGACGCCGTCGGCGATCAGGAAAGCGGCGCCGCGCGAGTGGTCAGCGACGATCCGCATCGCTCGCGTCACCGCTCCGCCCTCATCGTAGGAGCGGCCGGAGATCTCCTCCGCGAGGTCGATGAGCGGCCGAACCAGGTCGGTCTCAAAGACGGAGGGGACGTCTTGGAGGATTGCCGCCATCCGGTCCAGCCCCATGCCGGTATCGATGTTGCGCATCGGCAGCGGCGTCAGCGTCCCGTCCTCGGCGAGGTCGTAGGTCATGAAGACGTGGTTCCAGAACTCGAGGAAACGGTCGGTGTCGTCGCCGGGACGCTCGCCGGCGGCGCCGAAATCCTCGCCGCGATCGAGGTAGAGCTCCGAACAGGGACCGCAGGGCCCGCTCGGTCCCGCCTGCCAAAAGTTGTCCGCACGCCCGAGTCGCACGATCCGCTCGTCCGGCACCCCGACGCCCCGCCAGATTGCGATCGCCTCCTCGTCGGGGCCCAGTCCAAGCTCCTCATCGCCGCCAAAGACCGTCACCCAAATCCGCTCGGGATCCATCCCGAACCCCTGCGTTGACAGCTCCCAGCCCCAAGGGATCGACTCCTCCTTGAAGTAGTCGCCAAAGCTCCAGTTGCCGAGCATCTCGAAGAAGGTGAGGTGACGGGCGGTGGTCCCAACTTCGCCGATATCGGTGGTGCGGAAGCACTTCTGCACGTCGGCGAGGCGCGGCGCCGGCGGCTCCTCGCGTCCCAGGAAGTAGGGCTTGAACGGCTGCATCCCGGCGGTGGTCAGCAGCACCGAGGGGTCGTGGACGGAGGGAACGAGCGACGCCGAGGGCACGATCTTGTGCCCTCGCTCTTCAAAGAAGGAGAGGTACGTCCGGCGGATCTCGGTTGCCTTCATCAGGGTGAGAGCCTAATGCGAGGCGTACGGCGTCAGGCAGCCGCGACGATCGTGCCGTGGCCGACGATCGCCTCTCCCGCGAGCAACACGGCGGTTTGACCCGGAGCGGCGCCGGCAAAAGGCTCCTTCAGCGCCACCTCCAGGGAGGAATGTCGACCGCTTACAGCCGCCGGCCCCGTGGCGGGCAAAGTGCGCGAGTGGTAGCGCAGGCGAACGGCGTCGACCTCCCTCCCGTCGCGGTGGAGAACGGCGTCGCGAATGCGCACCGATTGGGTCGCAAGCTCGTCTTTGGCGCCGATTGTGACCGTGTTCGTCGCGGCGTCGATGGCGAGGACGTAGCGTGGCTCGGTCGAGCCGCCGCCGATCCCGCGTCGCTGGCCGACGGTGTAATGGTGATGGCCTCGATGACGGCCGAGGGTGCGCCCTGAGCGGTCGATGATCTCGCCGTCGCGGTCGCGCAGACCGCCGTGGCGGCGCAGAAACTTCCCCTTGCCCTGTCCGGCGAGAAAACAGAGGTCCTGGCTCTCGGCCTTTTGAGCGACGGCGAGGTCATGGCGGGCGGCGACCTCACGCACTTCGGGCTTGGTCATCTCGACCAGGGGGAAGCGCAGTTTGTCCAGCAGGGCGGGTGGGAGCGCGGCGAGCATGTAGCTCTGATCCTTGGCCTCGTCGGCGGCGGCGGCGAGCAACGGACCGGCGCCGTCATTGACGATCCGCGCGTAGTGGCCGGTGACCAGATGGGTAGCGCCGAGCCGGTCGGCGAGATCGATCATCGCCGCGATCCGCACCTCGCCGTTGCAGAGGATGCAGGGGTTGGGCGTGCTCCCGGCGGCGTAGCCGGAGATGAACTCGCCGACGACCCGGCGGCGGAACTCCTCCTCCAGGTCGAGGGTGAAGTGAGGGATGCCGAGCGAGTGGGCAAGCGACCGCGCCCCGATGACAGCTTCCGGCGAACAGCAGGCCTTGGCCCCGTCGGTTTCCGGATCGGCCCAGAGCTTCAGCGTCACGCCGATGACCTCCGCCCCACGCTCGCGCTCCAGCAAAGCGGCGACGGCGCTGTCAACGCCGCCCGACAGGGCGACGAGAACCCGCTCGCCAGACGGCGCCGCCAGACGCTCATCCGAAGCGGCAGCCGCGGCCAGCGCCCGGTGCAGCGCATCGGCGGCCAGCTGCGCCGCGTGCCGCTTGGCGGGAGTCAACCCCCCGACAGCGGCATCGACTTCATCGATGCCGATCCGCGCGGCCTCAATCACCGACTCGCCGCAAACGAGGTCGACGGCGGCAGCCGTAGCCGCCCGGGTCGCCCCGCACCCCTCGGCATCGAAAGTCGCATCGACGACCCGGCCCTCGCTCAAGACAAGCGAAATCCGCGAAAGATCCCCACATGCCGCCCCCCCGGCCGCCCCCGTAAAGGCGCCGTCGGGAGGAGCACCGAGGCGCGTCTGGTCCCGCAGGTAATGCTCAAAGAATTCTCGATTCATCGATCCAGCAGATCGCGCAGTAAAGGGTTCAATCACAAAGTAATCGAGCTCGCAAAAAGAGGCTCCAGCCCGCCGTTGCCGCCTCTGGCTTTGATCCCTTCAATGAAGGTGGGTGCCCGCTTCCAAACCCCAAGGGGAGGGAAGACATTCGGCTCCCGCGCCGTTTGTGTTGGGTCAAACGGTGAGACGGCTCTCGTACGGGCTCGAGCCTCGGTTCAACCGTACCACCGCGGGGGCGCTGCGGCCACCCATTTTTAGTCGAGATTTGAGAGCAGCAATTCCGCCTCGCTCCAGTCCTCGGGGAGGACCCGGAGGGCGATGTCGCCGCGGCCGAAACGGTCGAGTGGCCAGTCGGCGGTGAGCGTCGCCTCGATGCCGACATCGGCCAAAGCCTGGTGCCACGCCCGTGCCGTCTTCACGTCGCCGAAGTCGCGAACAACCTCCCAGGAATCGAAGGCGGGGTCGTCTACGTGGACGGGGGTCTGCCCGGGGCCAGGCGCGGGACGCCAGGAGCGCGGAAGCCAGTCCCGGAGGCCCATCAGTGCCCGGCGAGGCCTCTCTTGTGCAGAGCGATCCCGAGGTCGCGCAATTGAATCTCCCCCACCGGGGCGGGCGCGCCCGTAAGCGCGTCGGTGCCGGATGCCGTCTTCGGGAAGGCGATCACATCGCGGATTGAGTCGGCGCCGGCGAGCTTCTGGACGATCCGGTCCAGCCCGTAGGCGATGCCGCCATGAGGCGGCGCGCCATAGCGCAGCGCCTCCAGCAGGAAGCCGAAGCGCGCCTCGGCTTCCTCAGCGTCAATGCCGAGCGCGGCGAAAACCTTCTGCTGAACCTCGGCGTCGTGGATACGGATCGAGCCGCCCCCCATCTCCTGGCCGTTCCAGACGATGTCGTAGGCGAGGGCACGAGCATCCCCGGGGCTCTCCGGGTCGAAGTCCCCGGCGGAAGCCGTGAAGGGGTGGTGCAGCGCGTCCCAGCGACGCTCGTCGTCGTTCCACTCCATCAGGGGCCAATCGACGATCCAGACCAGCTGGTGCTCTCTCTCGTCGATCAGGCCGAAGCGCTCGGCCAGGTCGAGCCGCATCTGTCCGAGAACGGCATCGGTGACCCTGCGCTCATCGGCGACCAGCAGCAGCAGGTCCCCTTCCTCGGCGCCGAGACGCTCGTTCAGGCCGGCCAACTCCGCCTCGCTGAGGAACTTTGCGGTCGGCGAGCGCCAGCCGTCGCCCTCGCGGAAGGCCCAGACCAGCCCCTTCGCCCCCAGCTCCTGAGCGCGGGAGATCAGCCCGTCCAGCTCCGAGCGCGGCATCTCCCGGCGGCCGGCGTTGATGCCGCGAATCGAGCCGCCGCCATCCAACACCGAGCGGAAGACCTTGAACTCGGTCTCGCGCAGGGCGTCGCCGAGGTCAACCAACTCCAGGCCGAAGCGCAGGTCGGGCCGGTCGGTGCCGAAGCGACCCATCGCCTCGGCGTGGCACATGCGTGGGATGGGGAGCTCGATATCCGGCCCCCCGGCCTTCTCGAAAACGTGCTTCAACAGCCGCTCATTGAGGGCGATGACGTCCTCGCCGTCGACGAAGGACATCTCGATGTCGAGCTGGGTGAAGTCGGGCTGGCGGTCGGCGCGCAGATCCTCGTCGCGAAAGCAGCGGGCCACCTGGTAGTAACGCTCGAACCCGGCCACCATCAGCATCTGCTTGAACAGCTGGGGCGATTGCGGCAGCGCGTAGAAGGAGCCGGACTGAAGGCGACTGGGGACGAGGAAGTCGCGGGCGCCCTCCGGAGTGGAGCGGGTCAGCACCGGGGTCTCGATGTCGAGGAACCCCTCGGCGTCGAGGAACTCGCGCATCGCCGCGGTTACCTTGTGGCGCAGCACCATCGCGTCGCGCATCTGCTCGCGGCGAAGATCGAGATAGCGGTAGCGCAAGCGCGCGTCCTCCCCAACCTCGCCCGGAGAACCCCTCTATCTGGAAGGGAGGCGTCTCGGCGTCGGCGAGAAGCTCGGCGGTGGCTACCTGTAGCTCGACCTCCCCGGTCGGCAGGTCCCGGTTGATCGTTTCCTCGGAGCGCCGGACGACTTGCCCCGCCGCGCTCAGCACGTCTTCGGCGCGCAGCTTGTGAGCCAGCTCGAACGACTCGCCGGAGGTGTCGGGGTTGAAGACGAGCTGGACTATGCCGGTGCGGTCGCGCAGGTCAATGAAGATCAGCCCGCCGTGGTCGCGCCGGCGGTGGACCCAGCCGGCGACTCGCGCCTCGGAATCGACCCGCTCGCCCAGCACTTGCCCACACCAGGTGTCGCGGTAACCGTTGGCGCTCAGCGCCGGGAACTCACTCATGCCTCTCCCCCTGTCAGCTCGTCGATCAGCTTTGCGGTGTCGACTTCGCGCTGTTCGCCGGATTCCATCTCACGCAACTGCGCCGAGCCGTCGGCCTCAAGGATGACGACGCGCCGGGCGCCGATCCGATCGGCGTGTTTCAGCTGTCCCTTCATCGCGCGCCCGCCGAGGTCGACCTCGGCCGAAAGCCCGGCGTGGCGAAGCTCGCCGACCAGCGCCATCGCTCGCTGCCGCTGGCCGTCGTCGGCGACCGCGACGAAGGCGTCGCGCCCAGGCGCCTCGGCTTCCTCGCCGAGGGCGAGCAGGATCCGCTCGATCCCCGCCGCCCATCCCACCGCCGGTGTGGCGGGGCCGCCGAGCTGCTCGATCAAACCGTCGTAGCGGCCGCCTCCGCCGATTTCGGACTGGGCGCCGAGCGCGTCGCAAACGAAGGAGAAGATCGTGCGCGTGTAGTAGTCGAGGCCGCGGACCAGGGTCGGGTCGATCTCATAGGCGACCCCGGCGGAATCGAGCAGCGCGCGAACCTCGGCGAAGTGCTCGGCATCCTCGCCCTCGAGCCCGTCGACGATCGTCGGCGCGCTCGCCATCACCCCCCGCGTCCCCTCGTCGTCGGAGTCGAAGGCGCGCAGCGGGTTGACGTCGATCCGCTCGCGAACGTCTCGCGACAGCTCTCCCTCGTGCGCGTGCAGGTGCGCCTTCAACTCCTCCAGGTAGGCGCGGCGCGCATCGAGCGACCCGAGACTCCCCAGCCGCAGCTCCACCCCGGGCACACCCAGCTCGGCCAAGAGGTCGGCGAGCAACATGATCGTCTCGGCGTCGGCCAGTGGCGAGTCGCTCCCGATGCACTCGGCGCCGATCTGGTGGAACTGGCGGTAGCGGCCGGCCTGGGGGCGCTCGTGGCGGAAGAAGGGGCCGACGTAGGAGAGCTTCACCGGCTGCGCCAGCTTGTGCATCCCGTGCTCGAGGTAGGCGCGGCAGATCGGCGCCGTCCCCTCCGGGCGCAGGGTGATGCTGCGCCCTCCCTTGTCCTCGAAGGTGAACATCTCCTTGCGGACGATGTCGGTGGAGCGCCCGACCCCGCGCTCGAACAGCTCGGTGTCCTCGAAGGCGGGCGTGGCGATCGCCTCATAGCCGGCGCGGGCGAAAATCGCCTCGGCGGCGCCCTGCACGCGGGCGCGGGCGCGGGCGGTCTCGGGCAGGACGTCGAAGGTGCCGCGGGGTGCCTGGTACTTGGCGCTCACGGGCGCGACCTTACCTGCGCGGCGCGGGCGCTACCGCGCCAGTTCCAGCAAGAACGGATTGGAGGCTCGCTCGGCGCCCAGGGTGGTGATCCCCATGTGCCCCGGGTAGACCGTGGTTTGGTCGGGGTGGGAGTCGAGCAGGCCTTGGATCGAGCGCATCAGCGTCGGCCCGTCGCCGCCGGGCAAGTCGACGCGCCCCACCGACCCCTGAAAGAGAACGTCGCCGGAGAAGAGGGTGTCCTCGCCCCGCACCGAGTAGGTGACGTGGCCGGGACTGTGGCCGGGGGTGAAGATCACGTCGAGCTCCAGCCCCGCCAGCTCCAACGTCTCCCCGCCTCTGACCGTGTGGTCCGCGTCGTAGCTCTCGTAGGGGCCAAATCCGGGCCAGGGGACGAAGGTCATGATGTCCGCCAGGATCGGTACCTCGATCTCCGGGCAGTAGACCGGAGCGCCCGTCGCCTTCGCCACCGGTGTGACGGCGCCGATGTGGTCGAAATGGCAGTGGGTGAGGAGGATCGCCTCGACGCTCACTCCCATCTCCTCAACCGCGGCGAGAATGCGCTCGGGCTCCTCGCCCGGGTCGACGATCAGCGCCTTCTCGGAGCCCTCTTTGCGAAACAGGAAACAGTTTTCGGCGATCTGCCCGACGGTGAGCATCTCGACGCCGAGCGCCACTACTTCTCCCGCGCGCGCAGTTTGGCTCGCTCCCGGCGGCGCCACATCATCGAGTCGATGTAGTAGCCGGCGGGGATGTAGAAGACGAGCATGAAGGCGCCGAGGGCGAGTGACGCGCCAATCGGGCGTTTGAAGAGAACCAGCAGCAATACGAAGAAGATGACGGCGGCGATAACGCCGCGGAGGACCGAGCTGCGCCAGGTCGGCGGCGAGTCGATTCGCGGCGTGTTGCGGCCGGAGCGGGCGCGGGCTTTTGCCTCCTCGCGGGTGCGGGGACGGGAAGCGCGGCGTCTGGTGTCGACGCGCCCCCCCTGGGTGCCACGGCGCTTGCGGCGGCGCTTCTTCTTGGTCTGGGCCATCGCCTTGGAATCTACCGAGGGCCCGCCGGAAGCCGCTGCTCGATCGTGTGCAGGGCGGGGTCGAAGCCTCGAATCGGCACCTCATCCGGATAGTCGATGAGGGCGGCCTCAGGGATGAGGCCGATCAGCTCTGCCTCGACCGGGCGGGCGTCGAGTGGCGCGGCGAGGTCGCGCACCCGCTCGACCACGCGCGCCAGCGGCACCGCCAAAGGATCGTGGACGTTGGTCGAGACCTGAGTGCGACCGCCGGCGATCGGCAGCCCGATCGCCCGCACGCCGGGCAATCCCCCACCCGACTCCCGCAGCCCGGCGGCGACGGCGCGGGCGGCGTCGAGATCGCCCCCCTCCAGCTCGACGTTGAAGGCGGCGAGCGGCGGGCGGGCGGTGACCAGGGTGACGCCGGCGGTGCGGTGCGGCAGGTCGGGACCCCGGTCGGATCTCAACCCTCCCCCCTCCATCCGCAGCCACAACTCAGCGAGCCCGCCATTGCGAAAGTAGGCGCGCTCGGCGTGTTCGGGGCGGGTCGCCAGCTCGCCGTAGAGAAAGACCGGGATATCGAGCCCACCAATTTGATCGGCCACCTCGACCGCCTCGATGCGCGCGGCGGCGCGATCGGCGGGATCGAGCCAGACCACCGGGCAGACATCGAGAGCGCCGATTGCCGGGTGCAGGCCCTCGTGCGAGCTCATGTCGAGCGTCGCGGCCGCTTCCTCCGCGCCGCAGGCGAGGGCGTCGAGCAGCGCGCCGGGCGAGCCGGCGAGAGTGAAGACGGTGCGATTGTGATCGGCGTCGGAGTGGCGGTCGAGCAGGGTGGCCCCGCGTGAGAAGGCCTTCTCCAGCGCATCGATGCGACCGGCGTCGCGCCCCTCGGAAACGTTGGGGACGGCGAGCAGGGGCATACGGCTCAGACCAGGAGCTCGCCGGCGCGGACGAGTGGCTCGCCGTCGATCTCCACCGTCGGCTCGAGCACCACGCAGTCGAGGTGGACCGGAACCTGGACCGTGCCGCCGATTGCCGCGGAGGCGCCGAAAGCAATGTGAGCGGTGCCGAGGATCTTCTCGTCCTCGAGGATCTCGCCGGTCAGGATCGCCTTCTCGTTGGTCCCGATCCCCAGCTCGGCGACGTTGGTCCCATCTGAGCCGTGAGCGGTGAGCAGCTCAAGCAGGGCTATGCCGTCGGCGTTGTCGGCCTCGGTGAGGTGCCCTTCGCGAACGGTGAGCGTGACCGGCTCGGAGACCAGTCCAACCCCGGCGATCGAGCCATCGACGACCAGCGTCCCCTCCCCGGTCCCCTCCAGCGGCGCGATGAACCCCTCGCCGCAGGGCAGGTTGCCGAAGGCGCCACGGGCGGTCAGCTCGCCGGCGTCGGGGATCGCCGTCCGCCCCTCAAGGCCGAGCCGCAAGTCGCTGCCCCGAGCGCAGGTGATCCGCGCCTCCTGGCCGGCGTCGAGCGCGGCGGCGACGGCGGCGCCCCGGCGGCGCAGCTCCGCCATGTCGGCGCTCATCACCCGGGAGAGCATCTCCTCGGTGACGCCGGGAAGGGTGGCGATGCGCACCCCGGCCTCGCTGGCGGCTTTGCGAGAGGCAGTGTGCGAAAGCGACTGGATCAGTCGGCGCGAGGACGACATCGGCGGCGGCCATCGCGGCGCCGACGGGGCGCGGCGGCTCGGCCGCGTGCGAGTCGCGCTCGGCGATCACCGTCAGCGTCGCGTCGGCGCCCGCCTCCTGGGCCTCAACCCGCATCCGCTCCCCCAGCCCCTGAGTGGCGGGATTGCAAACGACGAGCACCTCCTCACCCTCGGCGACGCCGAGGCAGTCGCGCACAACCGCCCGCACCGCCCGTTCAAGATCGTCACTCATGGAGGCGAAGGCTAACCGGCGAGCGCAGGAGCGGCGAAGCGCTCAGTCGTCGTCGTGCCGGTGCCGCACGGCCCAGGCCTCAAACCAGATGAGCCCGACCAAGATCGAGCCGAAGGCGAGAAACGGCGGAAACCACCCGCCGGGCCGGGCAATCGCAAGCACCGGCACCACAAACGCATCCGCGGCAAGCAGGAACCCAACCAGCACCGGCCGCATAGCTGCCCATCCAGTCCCGCGAGAGCCCACGGCCCCAAGGATCGCAGCCCCCGCCGACCACCCCGCCATCGCTACGATCCCGTCCCCGCCGGAGTAGCTCAGCTGGTTAGAGCAGCGGAATCATAATCCGCGTGTCGGGGGTTCGAGTCCCTCCTCCGGCATCACCCAGTCGCCCTGGCGCTGTGTATGGCGCGTAGATAGTGTTTCGCTGTGGCTGCGCCGGCAGGTTGGTACCCCGATCCTCGCGATCCCTCCAGGGACCGCTACTGGGATGGGGAACGGTGGGCCGTACAGACTCGGAGGCGACCGGGTGAGGGTTTCGTCACCGGGTATCGGCGTCTTCCCGCCTGGGCTCAATGGGGGATCCCAATCCTTGTTGTCTTGGTTGTCATAGGGGCTGCCTCCGGCGGAGAGAGCTCAGACAGAGACGCGTCGACCAGCCAACAGATGGAGCAGGTGGACCGCCTGCGGGCGCAGATGGAGCGCCAGCGGGAAAGTGCGGCTGCAGCACGTCGTCGCACGAGGCAAGCCATCAGGGCCAAGAGGCGCGCCGTGGCGCGCGCTCAATCGTCAGTCACGGCCGAGACCCAAGCGCCAGTAATTGGCGACACGCCACCTACAGACGCATCCTCCACCTGCGACCCCAACTACTCCGGATGTGTACCTCCCTACCCGCCGGACGTTGACTGTGCCGACGTCAGCGGACCGGTGCAGGTCTATGGCTCAGATCCCCACGGTCTGGATGCAGATGGGGACGGCGTGGGGTGTGAGTGACCGCAATAACCAGCGCTCAATAGGCCGTAGCGTCGTCCTCCGATGTCTTTTGGGCCCTGCGGTCTTGCTCGTCGACGTCGATTGTCGGCTTCATGCGTTGTCAACGCCGGATGCCGGAGGCTCCTCGTCGGTCCAGTAGTTGACGGCGGAATCGCGGCGGAAGAAGGCGCGCATGCCTCCGCCTCTGGGAAGGCGCTCGCCGACACCAATCTTGTCCGAGTCCGGGTAGACCACGACATCCGGGCGGCCGTGGCTGCTGACGGCCAGGAACGTCGCTACCTCGTCGGTTCGATTGAGGATCTGGTGCGCCCCTTCTTCACCGAGGGGGAAGCGCACAGCCTCGCCCGTTTCCAGTTCCCGAGTTCCTTCCGGGGTGCGGAGGCAGGGGCGTCCTGAGAGGACGATCACCAGTTCCTCGTCGGAGTAGTGGAAGTGGTACGGGTAGGCCGCTTCTCCAGGAGGCACCTCCCAGAGGCTGGCGCCGATCAACTCCGCGCCCACCTCGTATCCGATCCGGGCGCGGCGGCCGCGGAAACCCTCCGGGCGCTCGCCTTCCTCAAACGTGGGTCTGTAGATGTTCGGCATGGGTGCTCAGTCTGTCAGCATCATTACCGGCGCAGAACTTCCTCGGCGAACTCGACGAGTTGACGGGCTTGGCGCAGAGATCGTTTGAGCTGCGGGGCACCGACGTTGATGAACCCGTAGTGGGCCGTGTCCTTGATGTCGATCAGCTGGCGGAGTTGGCTGGCCGCTCGCTTGCCGCCGGGAGTTATCTGTTCGAGCAGGGCCTCGGCGTCATGATGATTTTCGGAGCGGGACCGTTGCCCAAGCTCCTTGCAGCAGGCGGCGTCGGCGGCTGCGATCCCGGCGAGGATGGCGACGGAGGCCGCCACGCTTCCGTACTCGAGCGAGGGATCGCTCACGTCCGCGGCCAGCTCGGCGACTTCGAGGAAGCTCCTCGCGTGCCCGAGGCGTTGCCGCGCCTGGGGCTCTCCGCACGCCTGGGTCCGTGGTTGCTTGCGCGCCATCACAACCGGCTGAGCAGTTTCCGCACGGACTCACCGACAAGATCGACGGCGTCCTCGCCGACCTCCTCGACGATGGGTGGACGGTCCTTGCGCAGGCGCGGGAGTTCGCCTTCGGGAACCTCAGCGATACCGGTGTTGTTGCCCGTCCAGCGGCGCACCAAGTCGGCGAGTCTGTCGAGCTGATCGCGCCAGGTCGAGTCGTCGGGATCAACATCGGCCGGTCGCACGATGAGAAGGTCGATGTCGCTACTCGCGTCCCCGTCACCGCGAGCCGCGCTACCGAACAGGGAGGCGTGGACCGGCGGAACCCCCCAGCCTCCGATCGCATCACGAAGCCGGCGAATCAACTCTGTTCGCGCCCCAGCCATCTGTTCGACGGTCGGGGCCAACAGGTGGTCGCGATTCAGTTCATAGAGGAAGGTGCGTCCCACCTCGTCACGGTTGACCAGCCCGTGCTCCACGAGGCGGCCCAGCACATGCTGGACGCCGGTATTGGAGCGCCCCGCCCTGCGGGCCAGCTCGCGACCGCTGCGGGGCTTGGTGGAACCAGCCAGCACGACAAGCACGTCAGCGTCGACGCCGGAAGATAGGGCCGTGAAGGGTTTCGAGACATCCATCTGCGTGTTCTAAATATAGAGCAAGCGAACTAAAAGTAGGTTGAGTGATCTAAATTTAGATCACTTGGCGAAGACCGGTAGCGGCTCGACTTAGGAGGCCAACTCGGCGATTGTGCGCTGAGCGTCCGGGAGAGACCGTGTCGCCGCCGGTCCCATGATCCGTCGCCACAGTGGCGCGAGTGCGCCTTCGATGTAGATCGTGTTGGTGAGGCGGCTACCGCCGCCCTCGACGGGCTCGACCAGGTGGCGATGCCCCATGCGGGAACCGGGAAGCCGAGACTCATCGGTGAAGAGGCGGCCTTCCTCGTACTCGACGACGTGGAAGCGCAGACGAAGGCCGGTGCGGAACACGATCTTGGCCTTGGCGCCGAGGGCGAGTGGCCCGTCGATGCTCGCGCGCTTGATTTCGGCATTCCATTTGGGCCACGCAGCGACATCTGCATAGGCCGAACCCCAAACGGCGAGAGGTGGCGCGTCGACCTCCAGTGTGCTCGTCGTCTCCCAGCGACTCATCGCTTGATTATCCAGGATTCGGTGACTGATTGACAAGTCAATCAGTCCGATATAGTTCCGTTCTAAGCATGGGATCTTCTAATGGCAAGATCGTTCCGGCGGACTTTCCGCCTCCCGTCGACTCGCAGAAGGAGTTTGTGAAGCGGGGGCTTGACGGGGAGGACGAGCGGATCGAGATTGGGGTTGCGATCGTCGGTGGTGGGACGGCCGGGCTTGCTTGCGCCAATCGGTTGTTGCAGCTGCTGGCCGACGATCCGGAGACGATGGAGAAGCTTGGCGAGGTCCCCGTCGCGGTGATCGAGAAGGCCAAGACCTGCGGCGGGCACAACCTGTCCGGCGCGGTGATGCGGCCCGGCCCGCTGCAGGAGCTGTTCCCCGAGATGACTCGGGAGCAGTGGCGCCAGGAGGGCTTCGCTTTCGGCGAAGTGAAGAAGGAGGCGATCTACGTCCTGCCCAACGGCAAGACCAAGCTCCGCATCCCCCCTCCCCCGCCGCAGAAAAACCACGGCAACGAAGTGATCTCCGTCTCCGCCCTCTGCCGCTACATGCAGCAGCAGGCCGAGGAGGCGGGCGCCTACCTGCTGACCGAGACGGCGGCGACGCAGCTGATCGTCGAGGACGGTGCCGTCAAAGGCGTGCGCTCCGGCGACAAAGGCCGCGGCAAAGACGGCGAGCCGCTCGGCAACTTCGAGCCCGGCACCGACATCGCCGCGCAGGCGACGGTGCTGGCCGAGGGCTGCTGGGGGCACCTGACCGACGCCGCGGTGCGCGAGTTCGACCTCAGCGAGGGACGCGAGCCGCAGGTCTGGGAGCTGGGCGTGAAAGAGGTCTGGAAGGTGCCGAAGCCGCTTAACCGTGTGATCCACACGCTCGCCGGCTGGCCGCTGAAGATCTCCGCCAGATACCACCAGATCGGCGGCTCCTGGATCTACCCGATGAAGGACGAGAAGACGGGCGACGACCTGGTCTCGATCGGCTTCGTCCTCGACCTCGACTACGCCGACGCGACGACCTCGGCCCACGACCTGCTGCAGAAGTTCAAGACGCACCCGATGGTCCGCAAGATCCTCGACGGCGGCGAGCGGGTCAGCTGGGGCGCGAAGGCGATCCCCGCCGGCGGCTACTGGGCGATGCCGAAACTGACCACCCCCGGCGCGCTGCTCGTCGGCGACGGCGCCGGCATGCTCAACCTGGCGGCGCTGAAGGGCGTCAACTACGCGATCCGCTCGGGGATGCTCGCCGCGGAGCAGATCTACGCCTCGCTGAAGGAGGGAAGCAGCGACTTCTCCCCATATGAGCAGGCGGTCGAAGAGTCGGAGATCGGCGTGGACCTCTACGAGCAGCGCAACACGCGCCAGCCGTTCCAGAAGGGGCTGCTCAAAGGCGGGCCGCTGGTCAACCTGATGATCGCCACCAAGGGACGCTTCCCCGGCGGGCGCTGGAAGCTGCACCGCAACGACGCCCAGCCGATGTTCGTCGGCAAGACCAAGGACAGCTACCCGCAGCCGGACGGCAAGTACACCTTCGACAAGCTCTCAAGCGTCTTCATCACCGGCAATGCGACCCGCGACGACGCGCCGAACCACATCCGCGTGCAGAAGAGAGTGCCGCGGGAGGTCGCCGAGACGTGGGCCTGGATGTGCCCCGCCGGGGTCTACGAGATCCCCGAGGACGCGCCCGAAGAGGGGGACGTCGAGGTGATCGTCAACTACACCAACTGCGTTCAGTGCGGCGCGATCACCGCCAAGGGCGGCCGCCTCACCACTCCAGAGGGCGGCGACGGCCCCCTCTACCAGAACACCTGACGCTAGCCGGCGTCGGCCTGCCAGGCGACGCCGGTCACCTCGCAGTTGATTCCGAAGGCGGTTCCCTTGCTGCGCGAGAGCGTTCCGGACGCGCTGTCGCCTTCGATCTTCCCCTCGACCTGGGCGACTCCGCCCGTCTCGAGGACGCTGTCGAAGGAGAAGGACCCGTCGCGGATCGGCGCGCCGCCGATGCGAATCGAGTTTGAGCGCTCCTTCCCGTCGTCGCATGGCGCTCGCCACCCGAACGTGAGCGAGAGAACTGCGTCCTGGGTCGCCGTCAGCGTGATCGGCAAATCCTGGTCGGTGGTGCCGGTGTAGGTGCGGGTTCCCGATGGCGAGGAACCGGACGTGACGGTGACCGTCGACGTCACGGTTGACGCTGAGTTGTCGGAGCCGCCGCATCCGGCGAGCCCGGCAAGGCCGAGCCCAACGAGCGCAATTGCCGCAAGCCGCTTCATCGCGCCGATCCTATGCGCTCACGGCTCCGAAATAACCAGACGGAGCGCGCCCTCGACGGATTGTCGATCCCTCAAATGCCCGTGCTCGGCGTCCCAGGCGCCGGACTCCAGCGCGGCCTCGAGGCGAGACACCATCTGCTCCTCCACACCTGGACCCAGGAGCGCCCACATCGACTGCGAGGCGCGGATCGCGGGGTCGAGCAACGCCTCCGGTCGGTTCCAGAAAGCTTCGAAGAAGCCGTCCTCGCAGTCGGCGGGCGTCGGGATTCGCTCGACCCGCGTACGGCCACCGAGCGCTGTCGCGACATCGTCGATCGCCGGGAAGCGCGGCAACTCGATCTCAAGCCCCTCGCGCAGGAACTCCTGCTGCCAGTCAGGGAGGAATTCGAGCTCGAAGGTGAAGACGACTACCGGTCCGCGCGCGACGCGGCGCATCTCGGCCAGACCCGCCTCAACCGGCTCCCAGTGGTGGATCGTGACGCAGGCCATCGCCGCGTCGACCGAATCGTCATCGAGAGGCAGCGCCTCGGCCCGCGCGTCTATTGCCGGCGCCGCGCCTTCCGGGCGCTGGGCCCGCATCGTCGCGCTCGGCTCGACCGCCAGCAGCCAGCGATCGCGCGGCTCATAGGAGCCGGACCCGGCGCCCACGTTGACCACCGTATGCGCATCGCCCAATGCCGCGTGAATGCGGGCCTCAATCCTCGGATCCGCCCGGCGATGCCGCGCATAGGTGCGCCCGTGCTGCTCATAGTCAACGCGAGAAGGCTGCACGACCGGGTCCCCCTGCCGTCAGGGAGCGCGAGTCCAAACGGGCTCGATCAATCCGTTGCCGCTGTGGCGGATGCGCCGCATGTTGCTTCCATTGGTTCGGATCGTGATGATGTCGAAGTCGAGCCCAGCGCCGTGCGCGAAGGCGATGCTGCGACCGTTGGGCGAGAAGTCGGGCGTGGAATCGTTGAGGCCGGAGCTGGTCAAACGACGAACGCCGCTGCCGTCGCTGCGCATCAGGAAGATCCCGCTTTGACGATCCGTAACGCCGTCGAAGGCGATCCATTGGCCGTTGGGCGAGTAGACCGGGGACCCGGGACCGCTCCGGACATGGGTGAGCCGGCGTTTCCCACCTCCCTTGGCTCGCATGGTGTAAAGCTGCGAGCCGCCGCGATCCTCCTGAGAGAAGACGATCCGCTTGCCGTTCGGGGAGAACGAGGCGCCCGCCTGGTCCACGTCGTCGTTGGTGAGGCGCCGGGCGTGGCTGCCGTCGGAGCGCATCAGATACAGGTCAGCGTCCCCGCCCTTGTAGATCGAGAGGACCACCCAGCGGCCGTCGAACGACATCGACAGCGAGAAGAGGTTCGCGTGGCGGAAGCGCTTGATCTTCTTCGCGTGGCGAGCGTTACCGTCGGCGACGAAAACCTCGACGAAGAAGTCCGCCCCGCAGCGGCTGCATGGCGTCGCCATGGAGTTGGCGAAGGCCATCCGGCGGCCACTGGCGGAGAGGGAGACGCCGTCGACCAGTCCTTTTTGCAGCCTGTGACGACCCCTGCCGTTCGGCTTCATCGTGAAGATGCCGGCATCGCGGCGAGTGGTCAGATGGACGATTCGCGTATGGGCGCCAGCCCGGGCCTGTCGCTGACCGGCGGCGCCGGCGACTCCGAGCGCAAGCAACAGGGCGATCGCGCACCCGATCGCCGCCAGGACGATGAGTGAGATGACCGCGGGGCGCCCACTGCCCGCGACGCTCGGCCGATGAATGCTCATCATGGCCCGACTCTATGCCGTCGGCCGGGTTCGCGCCATGTCAGGTCGCCGGGTCAGGACTCCCTGATCGGCACACCCCGGCCCCTGCTGCCCTAGAAGACCTGCGCGTCGAGAAAGCCGGCGATCAGGACCAGCCAGCCGCCGATCTCGGCGACGATCAAGGCGACCATGAAGGCGTGGGTTCCGCTGACCGGGTCGCGGAACTGGTTGTCCGTGTCCTGCCGCCATCCGTGGATGGCGTAGCCGACGACGGCGGCGTAGAAGTAGAAGGCCATCGCCCCCGCGGCGAGCAGGTTGACGAGAGTGCTCCAGCCGCTCAGCTCGACGAAAGTGGCGACGAGGAGCAGGGCGAAGCTGTAGAGGAGCGCCGCGCGGTGGGCGGTGTCCACGTACGGGTGCGCCAGATTGTCTTCGGAGGTGGCCATTCCTCGGTACTTCCAGACCCCAAGCAGCAGCGCCCAAAGGAACATCGTCGCGGCGAGCAGGAGGATCGCTTTGGTGTCGCAGCCGAGTTCCATGAGGCGATCCTATCGTCGTCGACTGAACCCTTTCCCACCGTATATGTGGGCAAACGGTTCAGTCGACCGGCTCACGCCGCTCCCGCTGTAGTCTGGCGACGATGAGTGACGCGATCGAACATGGATTCAGAGAGGGAGACCCCGTCTGGGTCGAAGACGGCGACGGCAAGCACCACTCCGGCGTCTTCGTCGGCGACAACGAGGCAGCGGGATGGTTCGGCGGTGGGCCAAGCGCGTATGTGGTTCATCCCGAAGCCCACAACGCGGAGGTCGTCTCGATCTTTCGGATCACCCCACGCGACGAGTAGCGACGTGGCGCTTGAGAGCACGCATCGCGCGCGGTTGAAGTGGACCCCCAGCGGGGAGGACAGCCGGGCGCACACGATCAAGCTTGGGGAGCAAACCCTGCCTGCCTCCGGCGCGCCCCACTACAAGGGCGACCCGACCAAGGCCGACCCCGAAGAGATGCTGATCGGCTCCCTCTCCAGCTGCCACATGCTCTGGTTCGTCGCGCTCGCCCGGGCCAAGCGATTGAGCCTCACCGCGTATGAGGACGACGCGGGGGGAATCCTGGACGGCACCCGTTTCACCGGTGCCATCCTGCGCCCGCGGGCCGAGTTCGACGACGACACCGACGCCGAGACGATCCGCGAACTCCACCACCAAGCGCACGAGCGCTGCTTCATCTCCAACAGCGTCAACTTCCCGGTCGAGATAGAACCCCAAGGACTCAAATAGACCAACCCAGGCGATGCCCACCTTCCTCCACACCTGCTACCGAATCGGCGACATCGACCGCTCGGTCGCCTTCTACGAGAAGCTGGGATTCGAGGAGGTCCGCCGGATGCCGATCGGCGACGAGGCGATCAACGTCTTCATGGCGCTGCCGGGCGAGGATCCACGGCTGGAGCTGACCTACAACCACGGTGTCGACTCCTACGACCTCGGCACCGGCTACAACCACATCGCCCTGCTCGTCGAGGACCTGGATGAAACACTGGAAGGCCTCACCAGCCAGGGGATCGAGCCGGAGAAGCCCCCCTACCGCCCCGGCGGCCGCACCGAAGGCCACCGCATCTGCTTCGTCCGCGACCCGGACGGCTATCGCATCGAACTAATAGGCGCTTGAATCGGCTCTAATCGTCAACGCTGGGAATCGGTTCAACCGGCAGTTCGCCGTAGATCGCTTCCAATTCGTTGAGGTCCATCTTGTCCTGGGGCCTGCCTGCGAGTCGCTTGAAACCTACGATGCTGGGGAGAGCCGCGACGCGCACGGTCTGTCCGTCCCACTCAGTTACGTCGGCCCGCCGGGAAACGGTTTCATAGTCAAGTGGCGGCAAGCCTCCGCGCACTATGTCGACGATGCCGTGACGGCTGTTCACTCGGAAGCTGTCCACACTGGTGATGTCCTCGAGAGACAGGACTTTGTCGTCCCGAACGCGTCTCGCGCCAATGCGTTCGAGGAAGCGCAGCACGGCGGCGTCCGCATCAGGACCGTCCGGGACCAATAGGTCGGAATCCTTGGTCGCGCGTATGTATCCGTGGTAGATCACGCTGAAGCCACCGATCACAACGTGATCCAAGCCAACGGCGTTGGCATCAGCTACGACGCCGGCCAGGTTAGGACCAGAGAGCTCGTCTGGGGGCATGCCCTGCCTTTACCGATGCGACGAGAAGCGACACTGCCTGCTGGGAAAGCTTTTGACCCTGCTCGAGTCGCTGGACCGGAGAGAGCTCCATGTTCAACGCGCGCAACTGCTCTGCCTCTTCGCGGTTGATACGCGCCCACTCGATCTCATTCCCGGGAGCGAGCAGCGGGCGAGTTCGGGAAGCCATGTGCCCAATGTTACGCCGCCGGACGGAAGAACTCTCGGGCTCGGTCGGCCACGAGGTCGGAGTCCTCGTCGGCGTCTTCGCCCCGCTCTGTTACGTTCGCCCCCATGTGCCGTGCGGCGCAGCGGTTGGTGATCGGGCTCGTCGCGGGCGTGGGGCTGTTTGCCGCGACGCCGGCGGCGGGAGCCAATCCCTCGCCATCCCAACGGCTGATCGACGCCTATTCGCCGATCACGATGCTGCGCTCCCAGGAGAGAGGGATCTGCGACCCGACTGAGGAGCAGTACCAGCCGACGACGGTCGACACTGTCCTGGGCAACCCGCAGGTCGAGCTGAAGGGGCCCGCTGGATCGGGGAGCGACCTGAAGACGATTAAGCGAGCGCCCACGGCCGCCGACATCGCCGGCCTCGGGGACGGCTACTACCTCGACCTCCCCGGCGATCCGCTCAGCCCCGGTTGCGATTACTCACGCGACTTCGCCGAGTTGAAGCGCACCGGCCACGCTCCGGCCGTCACCTACGCCCACATCGCCCGCCAGCCCGGCCGTTCCGGCTTCGCCCTCCAATACTGGTTCTTCTACTACTACAACCAGTTCAACGATTTGCACGAGAGCGACTGGGAGGGGATGCAAATCTCCTTCAAGGCGAGCAACGCCCGGGGGGCACTTGCCCGTGGCCCCTCGGAAATCGTCCTCTTCCAGCATGCCGGCGGAGAGCGGGCCGATTGGAACGACAAGAAGGTCGAAAAAGAGGGAACCCACCCGGTGGTCTATCCCGCCGCCGGCTCCCACGCCACTTTCTATGACTCCGCCGTCTACATCGAGAACGGCCAGAACGGATCCGGCGTCGGCTGCGACAACACTTCCGAGCCCCTGCGGCGGCTGGCTCCGCGGGCGGTCGAGATCCCAACCGACCCGGCGCCCGGCGGCCCCTTCCAGTGGCTCACCTACGAGGGGCGCTGGGGCCAGCGCGAGGACGGCTTCAACAACGGCCCGACCGGCCCCAACACGAAGACCCAGTGGCTGGAGCCGTTCACCTGGATGGCGGGAACGCGGACGACGAGCCCGAAGCTGCCCGACGGGGTAACCCTCGGGCCGGCGGTGACCAACGCCTTCTGCGGCACGATCGCGACCGTCTCCGGGTTCATCAACCTGCAAGCGCGCACGCAACTGGGCGCGCTGGGGCTCGGCCTGGCCCTGCTCCTGCTCATCGTCACGCCGATCGCGCTGACCCGCTGGCGGCCGACCGACCTGGAGCACCTGCGACGCCCGCGCGCCGCGGGCCAGCTGATCGCCGGCGCCGCCCGGCTCTACACCCGCCACTGGCGAGTGCTGGGGTCAATCGGGCTAACCGCGATCCCGATCGTCGTCGCGATCGACCTGCCGCTGCGAGCGCTCGGCCTCGACGGTCCGATTGCTCTCGACACCCCGTCCGTGCACCTCGAGTTCTCGGGCTCCTTCGCCGGCCTCGGCCGCGCGATTGGGTTCGCCGTCGTCGCCGGAGCGGCGATCGCCTTCATGCGCCTCTTGGAGAGCGGAGCGAAGATCGGGTTCAAGGACTCATACGCAGCGCTGTTCAAACGCTTCTGGCGAGTCGTGTGGGGGCAGATCCTCGCCACCGTCGCCGTCGTCCTGATGCTTTTGACGATCGTCGGCATCCCTTTCGCGATTTGGAAGTACGTCGCCTGGCAGTTCGTCCAACAGGAGATCCTCTTTGAGGACCGCTCGGTGCGTGACGCCTTCCGGAACAGCTCGCGAATCGTGCGCGGGCACTGGTGGCGTACCGTCCGCGGCGCCGGCTTCTTCTGGCTGATCAGTGTCATCACCGGCCCGGCCCTGGTGATCGCCTTGATCTTTACCCCCCTCTCCCCCAACGCGATCGACCTGCTCGGCTCGACTGTCTTCGCCCTTCTCGTCCCCTACGTAGCCGTCGGCCGCACGCTCCTCTACTTCGACATCGCCGCTCGTCACGAAGGCATCGCCGCAAAATAGGCTGCCGCGCCATGGAGCCCGACGCGACAGAAATCCGAGTCCTCGGCTGCTTGATCGAGAAGCAACGGACCACCCCCGACGTCTACCCCCTCTCGCTCAACGCGCTGCGCCTGGCGTGCAACCAGGCGACGAACCGCGACCCCGTGGTCGACTACGACGAGGGGACAGTGCGCGAGGCCCTGCGCCGGTCGGCACTGCGCGGCTGGACCCGACTCGCCAGCAACGCGGGCAGCCGCGCGCGTAAGTACCGCCACCTACTTGACGACAGCCACACACCGGACGAAACCGCCGTGCTCGCAGTGCTGATGCTGCGCGGCACCCAGACGCCGGGCGAGCTGAAGCAGCGGACCGAGCGGATGCAAGGCTTTCCGGACCTGGCGGCGGTCAACGAAACGCTGGAGAGATTGATCGCTCGGGGGGCAATTGAACGCCTGGCCCGGCGGCCTGGGCAAAAGGAGGAGCGCTATCGCCACCTGCTCGGCGGGGGCGCCGATCTTGACGACCAGCCCGAGCCCGGCGATCAGCCCGACGAAGCACCATCAACCTCTCCTCCCCCTCCTCCGGCAGAAGAGGGGGACCGCATCAGCCGTCTTGAAACGGAGCTCGCGGAGCTTCGCGAACAAGTCGCCAAGCTCCGCGAGGCCCTCGGCGAGTAGCCGGGACGCCGCGACTAACTAGCCGCCCGAATTCACCTCGTTGCTGAGTTGGTTGACCCTCTTGGTCAATGAGGTGACTCGTTGGTTGGTCGAAGTGACGCGGTTGTTGAGGGAGCCCACCTGCTGATTGAGGGACGCGACCTGTCTCTGCAGCGCCGCAGTCTGCTTGTCGTTGCCTTCCAGTGACTTCGTCTGCTTCTCCAGCTTGTCGAGGCGGTTAGAGAGGTTGCTCACTGCATTTTGGGATTGCTCCGCGGCCTTCTTCGTCTTGCCCTGCTCTCCGGTGAGGGTCGCCTCGGCGATGCCGAGCTTGTCGACCAGGTTGGATAGCTCGGTTTGGATTTGATCCACAGACTGCTGGCTGGCGGCATCGTCGCTGGCGCTCTTAGCGTTGAAGGCGACGATCAGCGCGAACACGCCCAGAGCGAGGCCCACACCCGCAATCGCAATCAACACCCATGACTGGCGGTTGTCGTTCTCCATCGGTACTCCCCCTTAGTTAGCGAATGTCCAGAGCCGGTTGCCGAGAAAGTTGAAGGGCATCGCAACCGCGACCGCGATTGCCTGCGCCGATAGCTCGCCCAGCGAGGTCCCCGTCACCAGGACCTCCAGCACGGCGAGATTGAGAAGCAGGGAGGCGATGCTGACGACGAAAAAGCGCACTGCCTGAAAGCCCGCCGGCCCGCCTGCCGCCGCAAAGGTCCAGTAGCGATTCCAGAGGAAGTTGTTGGTGACGGCGACGCAGAAGGCGCCGACCGCGGCGACGAGGTGATGGATGCCAAGGTTGCCGGCCAGCACCGCGAAGACGGCAAGGTTGATCAGGTATCCCGATCCGCCGACCACGGCGAACTTGAGCAGCTGCAGCCAGTTCGCGGGCTCCCGCATGCCGACGCGCATCCTGTACGCGAGCTCCGAGGTTTCGCTCACCCAGCGCCCCCGTCCAGGATGACCGAGTTGCGCCGAAGCCGGTCGGCAGATCACGCAGTGTGTGGAACCAGATCTCCCGCGGTTGCCTCGACACGTAGCGGATAAGAGTAAGGCGCTTCAGCCGCAGCCGCTCTGCGGGGTGAAACGAAGGCGGAAGTGGAACCGAACGGCCCGCCACAACCGGCTTGCTGACCACGTCCACCTCACGCACTCGATGCGGGCCGCTGTAGATGCGCTCGGACTTTCCCTCCAGGTAGAACTGGACCCCATCGGCGGCGAGCACCCAGGTGACGATCGCGCGCGGCCGCTGCGGCAACCCGGCCTTCTCGGTCAGCTCGCGAAAGTCGGGCCGCTGCAGGTTCTCGGTCTGGGTCACATATATGCCGAAACCGAGCCAGTACACGCACAGCGCCGTCGCCAGGACCAGCCCGACGCGGCGCACGCCGTCGGCGCCAAACCCGATCGCCGCCACCACGCCGATCGGAATCAGGGCGGGGAGCAGGTTGCGCTCGACGATGTAGTCCTTGCCGGCAAGCGCCGCGACGGTCGCGATGGCCACCACTCCCAGGCCGACCGAGAGGGCGATGAGGGCGCCGCGTCGTTCCCGTCGGTTGCCGCGCGCCAAAGCCAGCAACAGGCCGATTCCGATCAATGCGGCGGGGATCAGCGCGAACCGCTCACGTGGCGGCTCGGCGATTACGTGACCGGTCTCCCCCGCCAGGAAGCTACCTCCGGTCTCCAGCAGCCGGGTGCCCAAAGGACTCTGATCGATCCAACCGATGTGCGTGGGATCCACCTGGGCGCCGATCAACGGCAGCAGCGCCAGGCCGACGGCGACCACCCCGCCGATCGCCGGCAACACGACCCGCCAGCGTGAGCGCAGCGCGACCGCCAGCCAAACCGCCTCGATCGCGATCGCGAAGCCCGCGAAGTAGTGGCTGCAGAGGGCCAGCGCCGAGGCCAGCGCCCAGAGAGCCAGGTCGCTCCCGCGCCGGGTGTTCAGCGCCCGCGCGAAGAAGAACAGAGCAAGGGCGCCGAAGAAGACGAGCAGCGCGTAGGAGCGCGCCTCCTGCGAGTACCAGATCAGCATCGGGTTGACGGCGACGAGGGCCGCGGTGATCAGACCGGCCCGGCGGCTCGCGAGCTCCCGCCCGATCAGGTAGGCGACCGGCACGGTGGCGGCGCCGAACAGGGCGCTGAGCGAGCGCAACCCGACCTCGCCTGTGCCAAAGGCTCTGGCCCAGGCCCAGGCCAGAACGTAGTAAAGCGGCGGATTGGACTCGCTCGCCTTCACCTCGTGCAGCATCTGCCCGAAGCTGCCGGGGATCACCCGCGCCGCGGTGATCACTTCGTCGTGGTGGTAGCTCTGCAGGTCGAGGCTGACGAAGCGGACCGCGAGGCCGAGCGCGGTCAGCCCGCCGAGCGCCCAGAAGACGCGAGAGCGTAGCGGCGCCTGCATCACAGGGAGCAGCGACCTCTGGGCATCGCCTGGCCCAGCCCGAAAGAAGGAGGCAGCGCGGCGGCCGAGGCGCCCCAAGCGCGGTTGGGACGCGTTCCGAGGCGGTAGCGGAGGTCTGCGCCCTTGGCCAAGGCGCAGAAGGTGGTCCAGGGCCGCCCGTAGGCATGGCCGTTGAAGCGCATGCCCTCTATGTAGGGGGCCTTGGAGGGGGAGAGCGGCGCGATGCGACGTTTTTTACCCCTCCCTCGCGAAGGCCCAAACGCGGATGTGGAGATCCGCAGCTTGTGGCCGTTGCCAAGCCGCACAGTCGCGCCCCGGAACAGCGGGCTGCCGATCGCCAGCAGGCCGACGCCGGGCACTTCCGGGTAGAGGCCAAGGGCCCCGAGCACGTACCAGGAGGAGAGCGTGCCGAGGTCATCGTTGCCGGGGTATCCCGACGGAGATGCGCCGTAGAGGGTGAGCAAAGCCCTGCGCACGGCCTCTTGGGTCTTGAAGGGGCGACCGATCCAGTTGTAGAGCCAGGGCACGTTGAGATTGGGCTCATTGCCAAGCAGGGCATGGCCGGCATGGGTGGCGCCGCCACCGCCGTTCAGCTTGCGCAGGAAGCGATCGAGCCGGCCCGCCGCACGGGCGCGCCCGCCCATCGCCGCGAACAGGCCGGCCGGGTCATGGGGCACCATCCATGTGTACTGCGCCGAGTTGCCCTCGACGAAGCCGCCGCCGCGCAGGTTGTCGTAGCGCGCGACGAAGGCCCCGTTCTCGTAGCGCGGCTCGATCTGGCGGCTCTTGGGATTGAAGAGCTTGCGCCAGTTACCCGAGCGCGAGGTGAAAGACCGGTAAGTCCCCGCATCGCCCAGAGCGCGCGCCGCGAACTGGGCAATCGAGAAGTCGGCGACCGCGTACTCGAGAGTGGCCGCCGCCGAGGCCCAGACGGCTTCGGGATCGCCGAACAGCGAGTTGGCGTTGCGACGATTGACGTCGAGGTCGTAGGGCAGGTAGCCGAGCGCCTTGTACCGGGAGAGGCCCTGGCGCTGGACGTAGCCTCCGTCATAACTGCGGCAGCCTTCCCGCGCGCCTCTCAGCATCGCCGCCAGCGCCGCTCGCCGGTCGAATCCACCGGCGCCGAAAGCCGAGGCGGAAGCGATCGCCGCGTCGGCCGGATCACCGACCATGGTCATGCTCTGCCCGTTGGCATAAGACCAGCGCGGCAGGCAGCCGCTCTGTGCCGCGCCCGCCAGCAAGGAAGCGACGATGTCGCTCGCCCGGTGGGGCATCAGCATCGCCAAAAGCGGAACCTGCGTGCGGTAGACATCCCAACCCGAGAAGTCGGCGTACCTGGTTCGCCCTCCGGCGTTGTGGACCTCCCCGTCCATCCCGATGTATTCGCCGTTGGCGTCGTTGAACGTGCGCGGCGCCAGCAGCGCGTGGTAGAGCGCGGTGTAGAAGGTGCGGACGCTGTGCACGGCGGGATCGCTCACCTGAATTCGGCCGAGGGCGCGGTTCCAGACACGCTCCGCCGCGGCGGCGACGCCGCGGAAGCGCCCGCCGGCGTTCTCCGCGGCAAGATTGGCGCGAGCGTTGGCGACGCTGACGAAGGAGATGCCGACGCGGACGATCACCGCCCGCCGGCGACGCGTGTCGAAGGTGGCGTAGGCCCCGGCCTGCGCGGTGTTGGACGGGTCCGCGGAGGGCCGCCGTACGTCGGCGGCGGCCGTCGACCTGGGCGTCAGTCTCTGCCGCGTCCAGGTGCCGTAGCGGTCGAAGCGCCGGTCGAACCTTGCCGCGAAGTAGATCTTGTAACGGGGTCGCTGGGCGCAGAAGTAGCCGCTGGAGGCCGCGCCGGAGATCTCACCCCGAGCGGGGTCGATCCGCACTTCCGCCAGATCGTTTGCTTTGGCGCTGCCGCCGGCGTCGATCAGGACGCTCGAGTGCGGATTGCGAGGGAAGACGAAGCGCGCCATTCCGGTGCGGGTGGTCGCGGTCAACGCGGCATCGATAGCTCCACCGCCGGCCGGGTTGAGGCGGACCGAATAGCGACCCGGGCTCCCCCTTTCGCCCGCATGGGAGAAACCGGGCTCGAACTTGCCGGCAAGCCCAGCCCCTCCGTGAGGGGCCGGTGAGACTGTCAGCGGCTCAGTCGTCGGCAGGAAAGGGAAGTCCCCGTACAGAGAACAGCCGGCGCCGCTCAGGTGGGTGAGACTGAAGCCGGTGAGGTGGTTGTCGCGGTAGTCGTAGCCGCCGGCGTGGAGGTCCGATGGTGTCGTGTCTGGGCTCCACTGCACCGTTCCGAACGGCAGGGCCGCGCCCGGGAAATTGTGGCCGCCGCCGAAGGTTCCGGGACCCGGTCGAGTTCCGGCGAAAACGCTGACGCGGTCGGCCGGGCCCGCCGCGAGCGCCATCGAAGCCGCCAGGGCAAGGAGCAGCGACGTCACGATGGTGAGGATTCCCGCTCTACGCACGAGATCTACACGTTACGGGTCGGCTTGTCCCTGCCCCACCAGCTCCGGCGCAATGTTCCTAACGTAATGTCTCCGCTCCATGCGGGGCAGAATCGCCATCCTCGCGGCCGTCGCCATCGCGGCCGTCGCGCTCGTCCTTGCTTGGTGCTGAGCAACACAGGGTCGAGGGCGCCGGCCGTGGACCAAGTGACGGTGCCGGGGGAACCTGCCGTCGACGTCATCTCCCCGCGCAACGGCGCCCGCCAGGCAAGCCACGCCGTTGTGGTCAAGGTCGATATTCAGAATTTCAGCCTCGCTCCGCATCACTTCGGTGACGAGCCGCAACTCGGCGAAGGACACATCCGCTTCAGCCTCAATCGGGTTCCCAACTGCGTCGACCCCAGAAAACTGCAGAGAGCGCTCGACAGCCCCTTCGGCAACGGACGCCTGACCGGCCGCTCTTTCGACTTCCCCCCCTACTCCGGGCCCAACGGAGTACTGGCCGCGCAGGTCCACTCCAAGGGCAGCTACTCGCCGGCGACCAGGCCGGAGATCTACTACAGCAATCTCCCTCCCGGCTTTTACCGACTGGTCGTCAACCTGGCGCAGAACAGCGGGGCGACGACACCCTTCCACGCTGTCACCAACTTCGAGATCCTGCCCCGCCCCGGACACGGGCCGGGCCCGTGCAAGGGAGGCAAAGTCTCCAGCGCCAAGGCGGCCGCGGCTTTTCATTAGCCGTTCCGTTTCCAATACTTCACTTTGTATAGTCAGGTGATGCGGACTTACCGCCGCCTGATGGGGTTCCTGCGCCCCTACCGCCGCCAACTCTGGGGCTCGCTGGCTTTTGCCTGGGCCGCGATGGGAATGACGGTGCTGATCCCGTGGCTGATCGGCCGCGCAATCAACGCGATCGAGAGTGGCGAGCAGCCCGACCTCCTGCCCCTGGCGCTGGCGATCGTTGGCGCCGGAATCCTCCGCCTTGGGCTGACCATGGTGCGGCGGGTGGTCGCAGGCAAAGTGTCGCTCGCGGTCGAGTTCGATCTGCGCGAGCTCTTTTACGCCCACCTGCAACGCCTCGAGCTGGGCTTTTTCGACTCCCAGCAAACGGGGCAGCTGATGTCGCGGGCGACGGTGGACCTGCAATCGATCCGCTTCTTCCTCGGCTACGGGCTGATCTTCATCACCCAGAACCTTCTGACGATCGTCCTCGCCACCGCGGTGATGATCGCGATCGAGCCGTGGCTGGCATTGCTTGCTCTGGTGCCCGCCCCCTTCGTCATCTACACCGCCTCCCGCTACAACCGCGTCTCCCGCCCCGCCCTCCAAGAGGTGCAGCAACGACTGGCGGAGCTGACCGCCGAAGCCGAGGAGAACGTCTCCGGCATCCGCATCGTCAAGGCCTTTGCCCGTGAGGAGCACCAGCTTCACCGCTTCCGCCGCTCCGTTTCCCGCGTCTTCGACCAAAGCATCTACTCAACCAAGCTGCAGGCCTTCTTCTCGCCGCTGATCGGGCTCTTGCCGCAACTTGGCATCGCGCTCGTGCTGCTGATCGGCGGCCGCCAGGTGATCGCCGGCAACCTCAGTCTCGGCAACTTCACCGCCTTCTACACCTACATGGTGATGCTGGCGGCACCGATGCGGATGCTGGGGATCGCGATGGGAATGGCGCAGCGGGCGATTGCCTCGGGCAACCGCCTGTTCGAGATCCTCGATCGCGAGCCGCGGATCGAAAGCCCACCCGGGGCGCCGGCGCTGCCCGCCGGCGGCGGGCACGTTCGGATGGAGGGCGTGTCGTTGCGCTACGACGAGGCGGATCGGAACGCACCCGACTATGACCACACTGGGGTGGGGTCAAAGTCGGGTGCGGCTCTCAGCGGCGTCGACCTTGATGTCGAGGCGGGACGCACCGTCGCCCTGGTCGGCCCATCGGGGTCGGGCAAGACCAGCCTGGTCGCGCTGATCGCGCGGCTTTACGACCCCAGCGAGGGGCGGGTGCTGGTCGACGGCGTCGACGCGCGCGCGATCGACGTCAGCTCGCTGCGTTCCGAGGTCGCCTTCGTCGCCGACGACAGCTTCCTCTTCAGCGCCACGGTCGCCGACAACATCGCCTACGCCAGGCCGGGCGCCAGCCGCGAAGAGATCGAGCTGGCGGCGCGGCGAGCCCAGGCCGCCGAGTTCATCGAGGACCTGCCCGGCGGCTACGAGACGATGGTCGGAGAGCGCGGGCTCACTCTCTCCGGCGGACAGCGCCAGCGCATCGCAATCGCCCGGGCGCTGCTCGCCGATCCCCGCATCCTGATCCTCGACGACGCGACCTCTTCGGTCGACGCGACGACCGAGGCGGCGATCAAGGGGGGCCTGCGCGAAGCGATGGCCGGGCGCACCACTTTCATCATCGCCCACCGCCTCTCAACCGTCTCCTTGGCCGATGAGGTGGTTGTGATGGACGGCGGGACGATCGTCGACCGCGGCACCCATGAGGACCTACTCGAGGGCTGCGGCTTCTATCGCGAGATTGCCGAGCATGGGCTCGCCGACTCCGTTTTCCTCCAGCGCGACCTCGAAGAGCGCGAGGAGATGGCGAAGCTATGAGGGACGCGCTCCGCCTCCTCGGGTCCATCTGGAGATTGCTCCGCGGTGAGGACCAGCGCGGCCGCAAGGTGCGATGGATGATCGGCTTGCTGCGTCCCTACCGCGGCAAGGTGGCGCTGATGTTCATCGCACTGCTGTTCGCCACCGCCGCGGGCCTCGCGCCCCCTTACCTCGCGGGCCTCGCCGTCGACCAGGGGATCGTCGCCGGCGACGTCGGCGCATTGGACCGGATCGTCGTTGCCTTCGTCGGCGTCGCCGTCGTCTTCGCGACCGCCACCTTCCTGCAGACATACCTGGTCGGCTGGGTCGGGACGCGCGCCCTGCAGGACCTGCGCGAGCGCGTCTTCGCCCACCTGCAGAGAATGTCGATCGGCTTCTTCACGCGACGCAGCCCCGGCGTCTTGATCAGCCGCATGACGAACGACATCGAGGCGCTCAACCAGCTCGTCACCGGCGGCGTGGTGACGATGTTCTCCAGCGTCCTGACCCTGATCGGCGTCGTCGTCATTCTGCTGGTGCTCGACGTGAAGCTGGCGCTGGTCACCTTCCTCACCTTCCCGTTACTGGCCGCGGCCAGCGTTGTCTTCCGGATCGCCTCCCACGGCGCCTATAAGGCGACCCGGGAGCGGATCGCGGCGATCACCTCCTACCTGCAGGAGACGCTGAGTGGAGTGCGGGTGGTGCGCAGCTTCGGGCAGGAGCCCCGCCACGCGACGGCGATGACAGGGCTGAACGAGGCAAACCGCGAGGCGAACATGAAGACCGTCTACCTCAATGCCTCTTACTTTCCGGCGGTCGAGCTGCTCGCCGCCATCGGCACCGCGGCGATCATCCTCTACGGCGGCACCCAGGCGATCGACAGAGCGATCCAGATCGGCACGATCGTCGCTTTCATCGGCTACCTGGCCACCTTCTTCGACCCAATCCAGCAGCTCTCCCAGCTCTACACCACCTACCAGCAGGGAATGGCGGCGCTGGACAAGATCTTCGACCTGCTCGACACCGAACCCGACATGATCGATGTGCCCGGCGCGATCGACCCAGGGGCGCTGCGGGGGGAAATTGAGATGCGGGGAGTGTCGTTCGCCTACTCAGATGAAGACTGGGCGCTGCGCGAAGTGGACCTGCACGTGCCGCCGGGGCAAACGCTCGCGCTGGTCGGCTCAACCGGGGCCGGCAAGTCGACGTTCGCCAAGCTGGTCGCCCGCTTCTATGACCCGCAAGAGGGGACGGTTTCGATCGACGGACGCGACCTGCGTGAGATGCAGCAGCGGGCGCTTCGCCGCCGGCTCGGGATCGTTCCGCAGGAGGGTTTCCTCTTCTCCGGCAGCGTCCGGGAGAACATCGCCTTCGGCCGCCCGGAGGCGACCCTGGAAGAGATCGAGGCCGCCGCGGCCGCAGTCGGCGCGACCGCGTTCATCGAGGCGCTGCCGGAAGGGATCGAGACGGAGGTAGGCGAGCGCGGCGTGCAGCTTTCCGCCGGCCAGCGCCAACTGGTCGCGTTCGCGCGAGCGCTGCTCGCCGAGCCGGGCATCCTGATCCTCGATGAAGCGACCTCGAACGTCGACGTGCGCACCGAAAAGACGATTGAGAAAGGGCTGGAGCGCCTGCTGGCGGGACGGACCGCGATCGTCATCGCTCACCGCCTCTCGACGATTCGCCGCGCGGGCAAGATCGTCGTGCTCGACAAGGGCCGAATTGCCGAAGCCGGCACACACGAGGAATTGATCGACGCGGGCGGGCCCTACTCCCGCCTATACGGGGCCTGGGCAGACTCCTCGGCCGCTTAGCCTGGGCCGATGCCGCCGGACGACCCGCCGGTCGTGCCGCCGGTGCTTCCCGCCGTGCCACCGCCGGCCGATCCGCCGCCGGTGCTTCCAGCCGTGCCGCCGGCACCACCGGTGTTTGGAGTCGGCGTCGGAGTCGCCGGAGTCGCGCTGGGAGCGGGGGTTGTAGTGGTCGGCGCGGTCGCGGTTGCCGATGGATCGGTCGCCGCAGCCGCAACGCCGGGCGACTGGCTGCATTCGGTGAACCCGTAAGACCCCGCCGCGGTCTGGAAAGCGACGATCGCCGAGGTGGCCTCGGTCTGCGCGGTGCTGAGAGCGGCGCTGTCGCCGCGCTCATCGGCCAGCTTGGCGTCGCTTTCGGCCTGCGCGAGGTCATCGGCGGCCGAAGTCACCTCGCTGTAGCCGGTGGCGTCATCGGGCGTGCCCAACCCCTGCAGGCTGTCAACCATCCCGATATAGAGATCGGCGACCTGACCGACCTGGCTCTCGGAGCTGGTCGTGTTGGCGCTAACCGAGGCGAGAGCGGCATTCACCTCAGCGCAAATCGCGTCCCCTTGGGAAATCAACTCCTCCTTGCTCAATGAAGGCGTCGCAGTGGTGGTAGCGACGGTCGCGGTTGATTCGCTCGTATCGCCTCCACCGCCACCGCCACAACCGGCGAGCGCCAAAGCGGCCAGTAGAGCCGCGATCAGGAAGTTTCGAGCGCACATGAGGGTGGCGAACCTACCAGAGCCCTTAGACGCCCTGTGCGTCTAAGCAGCTTGTTCTTCCGACTTCGCCTTCCGCCCGATGCCTCGACCGCCCCAGTTATCGGTTTGCGAGTGGCAGTTGCCGCAGAGGAGTTGGAGATTCTCAAGCCGGTTGTCGTTGCCACGCCCGTTTACGTGATGGAGTTCGAGACCGAGCGGTCTGCCGAGCCACTCACCGAGACCGCATATCTCGCAACTTTCTCCCTTGAGCCCTTCCTTGATCAGGCGGCTCTTGAGGTGGGTGCGATTTGTGCCTTTCCGCCCCACAACGAGCAGGTGATTCATGGGAATCACCGCCGGGCGGGGAACGATGACACCTCGCTTCACCGCGTCATGCCCAGGCAGCCGAACAGAAACCGAAGCGCTTTTTGCATTGGGTCATCGAAAGCCCGTCTTCATCGATTGCACGCTGAACCTCCGACCAGTCGTACCTGCGTGCGAACCGCACATCTGCCCGATAGCCGAGCTTCCGGCAATGAAACGCGACTGTCGACTTTGTGAGATCCAATTTCCGGGCGATCTCAGCCGGCTTCAACCCATCGGCTAACAGAGCTTCGACCCGGTCGCGCGTCTCGTGTGAGAGTTGTCGCTTGGAGCGTCGGCGAGTGACGATGTCCCCTCGCACGGTTGCCTTGTCCCAAGCTCCATACGAGACACCAAAGAGCGCCTTGCACTCATCGATCGTGTGTCCCTGGTCGTAGTACTCCTGGATTGCCTGCCAGTCGAACAGAGATCCGCGCGGAACCACATCCGGGTAGCCGAGCAAGCGAGCGCAACGAGTGACGGTCGATGGGTCGACGTCGAGTTCACGAGCGATTCTCCGTCGTGACCACCCTGCCTTCAGCAACTTCTCCACCCGTCTTCTCATCGAACATACGTTCGATGATGGATCGGACGGAATCTCAATGCGGAACGAACTGCCCGGGATGGATTCGAACCACCGTTCCTCGGTCCAGAGCCGAGTGTCTTGCCACTAGACGACCGGGCAATACGACAGGCGACCTGCCCCCAAGAGGCTATCCAAATCGATGAAGGCCTAGCCGACGGCCGAGAGGTCGCTATTGGGATCGGCGATCTGACCTTTGGCGGCTGAGATGTCCACTCTGTCGGCCAGCAGACGGCGGGCTTCGGCCAGGTCTTCGGGGCGGTCGACGCTGAGGCATCCCGCCACCTTGGCGTCCTTCAAGTACCAGACGGAGAATTTGCCGCTCTCGCGGTCGCCGCGCCAAATCTCCTCGTCCCAGTCCTTGGCCGGTCCCACGTATTCCAGGCTCGCCCAATCGGCGAGATCGCTGAAGAAATAGGGGACGACGTCGTAGTCGCGATCGTCGCCGAGCATGTTCCCCGCCGCATGCATTCCTTGCTGCATCGCCACGTCCCAGTGCTCTACTCGCAGGCGCCGACCATGGATGACGCTGTCGTAAGAACAGCAGTCGCCGGCCGCGTAGATCCCTTCGGCTGAGGTCCGCAACTTGGAGTCGCAAACGATGCCGTCGTCGACCTCCAAGCCGGCGCGCTGGGCGAGCATCGCGTCGGCCCTGACGCCGGCGCCGACCACGACCGCGTCGCACTCGATCGCCCTGCCGCTCTTGGTCAGCACCGCGTTTACCCGGCCGTCACCCTCGAAGGCCTCCAACTCCTCGCCGCCGAATACCTCAACGCCGCGTGACTCGAGCTGGGCCTGGAACCAGCGCCCGGCGTCCTCGCCGAAGGTTCGCGACAGGGCGGCGTCTTCCATCATCACGATCGTGCACTTCGTTCCCTTCGCGGTAAGCGAAGCGGCGACCTCGGTGCCGATGTAGCTGCCGCCCACGAGGACCACATGCTCGGCCGCTTCGGCATCCGCTCGAATCGCGTCGGAGTTGCCGAAGGCGCGCAGGTAGTGGATGCCCTCGTTTTCGGCGCCCTCGACCCGCAGGATGTTGACCATCGCTCCGGTGCCGAGCAGGGCCGCGCCGAAGGACACCTCCTCCCCACCCTGGAGCTTCGCCGTCCGCGCTTCCGGATCAAGCGACATCACGTTGCGGCCGGTTGCCAGCTCTACTTCGTTCTCCTCGTACCACGAGGGTGGGTTGACGTAGGCATCCGCTCGCTCGGCGTCGCCACGCAAATACTCCTTGGAGAGAGGCGGGCGCTCGTAGGGCGGCTCGGGCTCGCGTCCGACCAACAGGATCGAGCCCTGGGCCCCGCGCTTGCGCAGCTCCGCCGCGCAGTGAGCGGAAGCCATACCGCCGCCGATCAGAAGAAAGTCGACCTCCCGGTCAGGCATCGTCGGAAGCGCTGCCGTCACCGTTGCTCGCGGGCCCGAAAAGCGTCTTCAAATCATCCTCCTTGCCCGGGTCGAGCACCGCGAGCACCTCGTCGCCCGGTTCCAGCACCGTGTCGGCACTGGGGACAAAACCCTTGCCGTCGCGCAAAACGGAGATCAACAGGCTGCCGTCCGGCATCTGCAGATCGCCGACCCGCCTTCCGTTGACAGCGCAGTCCTGTCCCAGCAGCATCTCGATGATCTCCAGTTGCTCCTCCTGCAGGTCGAGCAGGTGGACAAGGCCGTACTCGGGCACTTCGTGCTCGATCAGGCGCAAGATCAGGTCGGTGGCGGAGACCGTCGGGCGAATCCCCAGCAGCTCGAAGTGCTCTTTGTTGCGCGGGTTGTTGACCCGGGCGATCACCTGGTCGACGAGGTACTTCTCTCGCGCGACCTGGCAGATCAGCATGTTGTCCTCATCGTCGCCGGTCACCGCGATCACCATGTCGGCGCGCTGAATCCCCGCCCGCTCCAGCACCCAAAGCTCGGAAGCATCGCCGTAGGAGACGTTGTGCTCCAGCTCCTGCTCGACGGTCAGGTAGCGCCGACGGTTGCTCTCGATCACGGTTACCTCGTGGTTCTTCTCGAGCAGCTCACGCGCCAGGTTCCAACCCACCTTGCCCGCTCCGACGACGATGATGTACATGTCAGGCGGCCTCGCGGGGCGCGCCCTCGCGCACCGCGCTCTCCAGCATGTCGATCGCGACGCGGGTCGGGCAGATCGTGCTCACGCCCTGGCGCTCGTACCACTCGGCGCGCAACGGATCGAGGATCCGCGCGATCACGGTCGGCACCTCGTAGCGGCGCTGCGCAATCTGGGCGATCACGATGTTGGTGTTGTCGCCGTCTGTGGAGGCGATGAAGGCGTCCGCTCTTTCGATCCCGGCAGCCACAAGCGCATCGGTCTCCAGTCCGGCCCCGACAGTGAACTGGCCACCGAGGTCTTCCCAGCTCTTCTCAAGCCCAACCTCAAGGCGGGCGTGGGACTCGGGGTCCTCGTCGAGGCAGGAGACCTGATGGCCCTCCTGCAACATCGTCCGCGCCACGGACGACCCGACTCGGCCGCAGCCGACGATCAAGATGAACATGGTCTTGATACTAGATGGCCGAGTGGCCGGCCGGCGCCTCGGCGGGCGCCTCTGCGGGTGTATCCGGGGGCGCGGTGAGCAGGACCCGGCACGGCGCTTTCTTCAGCACGTATTCGGTTACGGCGCCGACCTCGGCGGGCCGCGCGGCGCCTATCCCTCCCAGCACCGCGCCGCCGCGGATTTTGGTTGGCGGCTCCGCCCCCATCACGATCACCTCAGAGCCGTGGCGCCTGGCCGCCTCGACGATCCCCGCGCCCACTTCGCGTGAGCGGACCACCTCGGAGCCGACCTCGACGTCTTCGTACTCCTCGCCCACGTCCTTGGCCCGCCCCAGCGCCCGTACCGCCTCGGCCTCCATCTCCGGCGGCAGCACCGCCCCCAGTGGCAGCGTCAACGGAATCGGAATCACATAGACAAGCGCCACGGAAGTGTCCCCGGCCGCCCCATCGGCCTCCTCCTGCTCGGCAGCCGCCAGTCGTCCGGCGGTCGCGACGATGTCGTCGTCGAGCTTGCTGCCGAAAATCGGCACGAGGATCTTGCGGAAGGCGACCTCGGGAACCTGCTTGGTCAGCGCCTTCTCGCTCACCGAGACGCGCTTGGTCAGCGTCGTCCCCTCGAACACCTTGCGATAGGTGACGTAGAAAACCAGCCCGAAAATCATCCAGCCGCCACCGACCCAGCGCGCGGTGTCGTGGTAGGCGAGCACGCTGAGGAAGGCGAGGCCGCTGACAAGCGCCGCGAAGATCGCCGGAACCGGCAGTTCGGCGCCACGCCAAGCGACGTTCCAGGGAACGCGGAACGGACGGGCGAGCTCGGGCGAGCTGACCCGCAAGCGCACAATTGAGAGGTGAGCGATGGTGATCGCCAGCGTCGCGCCGAAAGCGTAAATGCCCGCCAACAGCTTCACGTTCGTCGGCATCACCAGGCCCATGGCAATCAGTCCGGAGAGCACGATCGCCACATAAGGCGTGGCGTGGCGCTTGCCGAGCTTGCCGAGCCAGCTGGGTATCTGCCGGTTGATCGCCAGGGTGTAGATATGGCGAGAGACGCCTAGCATCGACGTATTCGCCGCCCAGAAGAGAACCGGTGCGGCGATCAAGGCCACCATCCACCGCATCGTGTCCGCGACCCAGGCCGGGTGGTAGGCGGATACGACCCCCAAGATCGGCTCCTCGACGAATCTGTTGCCGAGCGCCGTCTCCGGGCCCTGCGGCCCCGCGATCACCGGCACCGCCATCAGCGCGATAGCCGCCATCCCGGCGTAAACGAGGGGGACTGCGATCGCCCCCAACGAGACCACCCGCTTCAGGTCCCGTGGGTGGACGTTGATGTCCGGAGCCAGATCGGAGGCCGCTTCGATCCCGGCATAAGCGAGCATCGCGACCACTGAGGCGTAGATCACGTCGGTGAAGTTGGGGTCGGTGAAGAGGTCCAGCTCCGCGGTAAGGCGGTCGGGGTGCCAAACGGCGAGCACGCCGACGAGGATTACCGCGACCTGCAGCACCCCATCGGCCAGCGCCAGGGTGGCGAGCGCCCTCCCTCGCCCCCGGCCAGTGATGTTGAGGATGTTGAGCCCACATGCGGCGACGATCACCAGAGCGGCAACGCCGATCTCCCACCCGGGCTCGGCAAGCTCGGCAGATATCGGCTCCAGGTAGTGGGGCACGGAGATCGCCGCCAGGGCGATCACGATCAGGTAGTCGATCAGGATCGCCCAGCCGGCGATGAAGGCGATCAACTCGTTGAAGGCGTGGCGGGCGAAGGTCGATGAGCCGCCACGCTCGCGGAACATCGCCCCACCCTCGACATAGCTGAGCGTGGTCAAGACGAAAAGGAGCCCCGCGCCGAGGAAGATCAGCGGCGTTAGGCCGAGGCCGCGATCGGCGACCACGCCGAGGGCGAAGTAGATCGAGAAGCCGACTGCCGAGTAGGCAGCGGCAAACAGCCAGGGAACGCCGAGGCCGCGCTGGATCAGCGGCGCGGACTGCGTCTGATCGGGCCCTTTGGGCTGTTCGGGGGCGCTCACCCGCTCATCCGGGACGACGCCCAGAGCCGTCCGCCTCCGACGACGAGGAAGGCAATACCGAGCACTACCCCGACTGAGAGCGGCCCACCGCCGGCGACGAGCGTGGTGACGAGGATCACCGCTCCGATGATGAGGAAGGCGAACGAGAAGATGCGGACGGAGCCACTGTAGATCCGTTCGGGCGAGGCCACTCTGGCGATTCTAGGCTTCGCTCGGAAACGACGATTACCCGGCATGGCCGCTCGCCGAGAACAGTCTGCAGCGTCTTGTTGTAAAGCGGCGCCCCATTGCGGTAGCGAAGACCGATGACGACGGCGGCGGCCTTGACCAACGTTGCCTCGTCGGAGATCGCATACCCGGCCTGCCCCGGCCGCACTCGCTCGACGTGCCCCGTCACCCGCTGTCCGCCAATCAGCTTCGCCCCCTCGATCTTGCTCTGCGCCTCGGCCTCTTGCTCGGGCAGGTCGGCTCCCAATGGCAGGTGAGTCGGCACCGTCATCATCGAGTGGACGTGGATGCCGCGGCGACGTTTGGAGGCCAACTTCACCGCGGTCGCGACCATCTCCTCGGAGAACGGCTCGCCGTCCTCAAAGCCGACCAGGACGCTGCGGTACTCGATCTCCTCAACCCCGAGCGGCTCGGGCAACAGCACCTTCACCGTCTCGGTGAGAGGCAGTCTCTGGTTGCGCCGGTAGAGGACGTAGATAACGATGCCGAACACCATCCAGCCGATCCCGACCACCAGGGTGCGCGGGTTGAGCGCCATCACCACGATCCAGGCGGTGAAGGTGCCCAGGCCTCCCAACACGGCCGTGGGCGGGATGTCAACGCCGAAGACCCGAATGTTCAGGGGCGGCTTCCAGGGGCGATCCACGTCGCCGCTGTTGCGCCGCAGCTGAATCACCGCGACATGGGCGATCGTGAAGGAGAGCATCGCGCCGAACGAGTACATCGTCGCCAAGAAGTCGGTCTGGCCCGGCAGCAGGGTGATCGCCGCCACCACCGAGAAGATCCCGATCGCGACGTAAGGGGTGCGGTAGCGCGGGTGGACCTGGCGCAACACCTCCGGAAGTTGCCGGTGCTGGCCCATCGAGTAGGTGAGGCGGGAGACTCCGATCAGCCCGGCATTGGTCGCGATCAGCAGGATCACGGCGGCGAGGACGCCGACATAGGCGCGCAGCGCGTCGGTCATTCCCGCCCCCAACCCCAAGTTCTCGACGATGCCGAGGATCGGGTCGTTCGCGAACTCGGTGCCGAGCGGCGTCGAGAACTGCCCGGCGGTCTCGGTGACGGGCATCGCCGAGAGCGCCACCACCGGGATCAGTAGGTAGAGGCCGAGCACCGCGATCACGGTGAGGCCGACGCTGCGGGGGATAGTCCGCGAGGCGTCCTTCGCCTCCTCGGCCATGTTGGAGATCGTCTCGATCCCGGTGTAGGCGATCATCCCGACCGCGACGCCCAAGGCGAAGTCGCTCCATGTCGGCGCGACGCCGAGGTGGACGTTGTCGGCCAGGACCTGCGGGCTGAAGACCAGGAACAGGCCGATCCCGACCAGCACCACCTGGGTGGCGAGGTCGGCGATCGCGAGGACGAGGTTGAGTTTCGCCGACTCCTGAGAGCCGCGGATGTTGAGCAGAGCAAGCGCGCCGATCAGGACGGCGCCGCCGATGATGTCCCCCGGCGCGTGGCCGAGCGGCTCCCAGAAGACCGCCAGGTAGTGGGGCACGAAGTAGGCCGAGATCGCGACCGTGATCGTGTAGTTGAGCATCTGCCCCCAGGCGGCGATGAAGCTGACCAGCTCGTTGAAGGCGTGGCGGGCGAAGCTCGAAGAGCCGCCCGCCTCGGGGAACATCACGGTCGCCTCCGCGTAGGTGGCGGCGGTGGCGGCGAAGATCAGGCCGGAGATGACGAAGGCGATCGGGGTCAAGCCGAGCGCGAAGGCGGCGGTGACGCCAAGGGCGTAGTAGATCGAGGAGCCGACGTTGCCGTAGGCGGCGGAGAACAGCGCTCCGACGCCGTGGACGCGGCTCAGCGACTCGTCCTTGGGGATTCGCTGGGCCATCTAGACGCTGATAGGGGCGGGCATCAGCCCGAATATACGGACGTGGCCGGTGCCCTCTGCACGTGGGTCCGGCCCAACTCGTCCGGTGCCGTGCAGCCACAGAGGGCAAGCGCCAGCTCCAGCTCGCCGCGCAACAACTCCAGCACCCGGCGCGCGCCTCTCTCTCCTCCGGCCGCCAGCCCCCAAAGCGCCGGTCGTCCCACCAGAACAGCGTTGGCTCCCAGCGCCAAGGCAACCGCGACGTCGATACCCCGCCTAATGCCGCCATCGACGAGAACCGCGGCGCGCTCTGCAACCGCATCGACTACTTCCGGCAGCGCATCTGCCGTCGCCACGCAGCGATCAAGCTGGCGGCCACCATGGTTGGAGACGATTACCCCGGCCGCCCCGTGTTCGACCGCGAGCGCCGCATCCTCTCCGGTCACGATGCCCTTGACGAAGACGGGGACCCCACACGTCGCCGCCAAAGCCTCAAGGTCAGGCCAGCTCAGAGCCGGATTCATCAGGTCAAAGGTTTCCTCAATCGTCACCGCCCGGTCCGAACCGAGGGCTGCCGTGACACTGGGCACACCAACCTCCTCGGGGATCTTGAAGCCGGTCCGCAGGTCACGCTCGCGGTTGCCTCCCCGCGGGGCGTCGACGGTGACCACCAGCGCCTCAAAACCAGACTCGACCGCCTCCGCCACCAGCGCATCGGTGACCGCCGCATCCTTGAAGCAATAGAGCTGGAACCAGCGTCGCCCTTCGGGCGCCCCAGCAGCAACCTCGCTCGGACGTCGGGTCGCCAGCGTCGAGAGGCACATCACAGTCCCGGCGGCAGCCGCCGCCTTGGCCATTGCCACCTCGCCCTCCGGATCGACCAGCCCCTGGTAGGCGACCGGCGCGACCAGAACCGGCATCGACACATCGCCGCCCAACAGCTCAACCTCGGTCCGCCACTCCTCAAGCCCGGCAAGCACTCGAGGTCGCAGCCTCCAACCACTCCAGGCAGCCACGTTCTCCCGCAGCGTCAGCTCGTCCCCCGCACCGCCAAAGAAGTAGCCCGCCACACCACCGTCGAGAATTTCTTCAGCTAGGCGCTCAAAGTCGGCAACGTTGACCAGTCCCGCCAAGTTCGCCGCCTCGTCGCCCACGCCACGCGACCCTAGCCGACTTCCAGGGGGGAGAACCGCGCCGCTGTGTCGCCTTTGTTTCGGTATCCGAAACAAAGGCGACACAGGCGAGGGGAAGGTGGAGGTGCGGGTTGCGGACGTTGCCGCGCGCCAGCATGGGGTGGTTTCGTCCCGGCAACTTCTGGAAGCGGGATTGACGCGGGCGGGAATTGCGCGGCGTGTGGAGGCGGGGCGGCTTCACTCCATCCATCGCGGGGTCTACGCCGTGGGGCACAGGGGCCTGGCTACAGAGGGACGTTGGATGGCGGCGGTTCTCGCCTATAGGAGCCAGGCTCCAGCCGCTCCGCAGAATGGACACGTCGGTCCAACGCCGGCTCAGAGCGTCCTCGACCACTGGGGCGTCGCCCTCAGCCACCGCAGCGCGGCGGCGCTATGGCAATTGCTGCCACCAAAAGACGGCCTGATTCACGTCTCGGCGCCGGGAATCAGAGGGAAGAAGAGGCAACGAGGGATTCACATCCATCGCTCCAGGACGCTCGACCTCGAGCTTGTGACAAGCATCCGACGCATACCGGTCACCACGGTGGCGCGCACCATCGAGGATCTGCGAAGGTCCGCGCGCACGAAGGGGTGCCCCGCGGCGATTCCGGTGTGGGAGCTGCGACGAGCGATCCGGCAAGCTGAGGCGCTGGGTCTGCCAACCGGCGCCGAAGACCTGACCAAGCGCACCCGAAGCGACCTGGAGCTCCTCTTCCTCCGACTCTGTCGTCGGCACGGCTTGCCCGGTCCTGAGGTCAACCAGAAAATTGACGGGATCGAAGTCGATTTCCTATGGCGAAGCGAGCGCGTCGCTGTCGAGACCAACAGCTACAAATACCATCGGGGGCGAGTGGCTTTTGAGAACGACCACACCCGTGAACTCAGGCTGCAGGAACTTGGCTACGAGGTAATCCGACTCTCTGACCGCCAGCTAGAAAAAGACGCTGGGCGCGGGATGCGGCTGATTGCCAGGGCACTGGCGGAGAGAGGCAGAATGCCCCTCTCCGCCCCCGTCCCTTAAAAGTGGACTATCGGAATGATCAGGATCGCGACGATGTTCGCGACCTTGATCATTGGGTTGATCGCCGGACCAGCGGTGTCCTTGTAGGGGTCGCCGACGGTGTCGCCGGTGACCGAGGCAGCGTGGGCTTCGGAGCCCTTGCCGCCGTGGGCGCCGTCCTCGATCAACTTCTTCGCGTTGTCCCAGGCGCCACCGCCTGCGGTCATCGAAATCGCGGCGAAGAGGCCAACGACGATGACGCCGATCAACAGGCCGCCGAGCGCGTCGACGCTGAGCAGGCCGACGACCACCGGCACGACAATCGGAATCAGGGAGGGAAGGATCATCTCCTTCTGAGCGGCCAGGGTGACAATGCTCACCGTCTTGCCGTACTCCGGCTTCTCGGTGCCTTCCATGATCCCCGGGTGCTCGCGGAACTGTTTGCGCACCTCTTCGACCACCTGACCGCCGGCACGGCCGACCGCTTCGATCGCCAGGGCGGCAAACAGGTAGACCATCATGCCGCCGATGATCAGCCCGATCAGCACGTCAGGGCTGGAGAGATTGAAGAGGCTGTTGAGATCGAAGCCGGCCGGCGCCTCCGCTCTCAACTCGCTCTTGAAGGCCGCGAACAGAACCAGCGCGGCAAGCGCGGCGGAGCCGATCGCGTACCCCTTGGTCACAGCCTTGGTCGTGTTGCCTACCGCGTCGAGCGGATCGGTCACGTTGCGGACATCTTCGGGCAGATCCGCCATCTCGGCGATGCCGCCGGCGTTGTCGGTGATCGGCCCGAAAGCATCGAGCGCGACGATCAAGCCACAGAGCGAAAGCTGCGCCATGACAGCGACGCCGATCCCGTAAATCCCCGCCAACTCGTTGGCAGCAAGGATCGCCAGGGCCAGCACCAACGCCGGAGCGGCGGTGGACTGGAACCCCTGGGCGAGGCCCTGGATGATGTTGGTCGCGTGACCGGTCTCCGATGCCCGGGCAATCGTCTTAACCGGGCGGAAGCGGGTCGATGTGTAGTAGTCCGTAATTACGAACAGCAGAGCTGTAACTGCGACCCCGATCACGGCGCATAGCCAAAGGTCGGTAACGCTGACGGCATCAGCCGTGGCGCTGAGGCCGAACTGCAGCGCGTCACCCATCAGCCACTCAGTGATCGGGTAGAAGGCCGCGATCGAGAGGATCCCGGAGACGATCATCCCCTGGTACAGCGCGCCCTCGACCCGATCGGACTTGGTCCGCACGGAGAGCGCTCCGACGATCGAGGCGAGAATCGCGACGCCGCCGATCACCAGCGGGAAGATCGCCACCTCACCCGCGTAGTCGCCGGCCGCGCCCGTGAAGGTGAGCACGCCGAGCAGCATCACCGCAACCGAGGTGACCGCGTAAGTCTCGAAGAGGTCGGCGGCCATGCCGGCGCAATCGCCGACGTTGTCGCCGACGTTGTCGGCGATCACAGCCGGGTTGCGAGGATCGTCCTCGGGGATCCCCGCCTCGACCTTGCCGACCAGGTCGGCGCCGACATCGGCGGCCTTGGTGAAGATGCCGCCGCCCAGTCGGGCGAAGACTGAGATCAGGGAGCCTCCGAAGCCAAGGCCGATCAGCGCGTCAACGGCCTCCTTATCGGTGCTGCCGGTGACGGTCAGGATGCCGTAGTAGCCGGCAACGCCAAACAGCGCCAAGCCGACGACCAGCATTCCGGTGACCGAGCCACCCTTGAAAGCAACGTCGAGCGCCGGGGGAACTCCTCCGCGCGCCGCCTCGGCGACCCGCGAGTTTGCCCGCACCGACAGATTCATGCCAATGAACCCAGTCGCGCCGGAGAGAACGCCACCGATCACGAATCCGATCGCGGTCTTGTAGTCCTGCAGGATCCACAAGACGATTGCGAGGGGCACCGCGACCGCGGTGATGATCAGGTACTGGCGACGCAGGTAGGCGCTGGCGCCCTCCTGGACAGCGCCCGAAATCTCCTGCATACGGTCGTTGCCAGGCGACTTCTTCAGAAGGCGCTGGGTAACCACCAAGCCATATACGACTGCCGTTGCTGCGCAGACGAGCGCGACGACAACTCCATGATCGGTCAAGAAACTGGTCAAGTTAATCCTCCGGCTGTTTTTAGCGGCGCGGGAGTTTATCTATGAGCGCGGCGCGAGCGCTGTCCCACTGTTGATGCCGTTTACGCGGCCTGCTTCGCAGCGGTGTAGGTACGCCTTGTCTCCTTCACGGCATCTCCGTAGATCTCCTCGATTGAGACCCCGTTATCCAGCGCCTCCCGCGCTCGCTGGGCGCCGTTTCGCTCAGGCAACTCCACATCGATCCCGAGGCGTGAGCGCGCCGGCTCGGTCCAGGCCAAAACCCCCTCCAGCGCCTCCCGCGCCTCGACCACGGCGCCCCGGCGGAAATCGATCAGTCTGCCGCTCATCCCATAGCGAATGGCCCGCCAAAGGTTCTCCTCAATTTCACGGTCGAGCAGCGGTCTCCCGGCCCCGTCATAGCCGTGCTCGTCGTAGTCCATCGACGTCTGCGCGATGCAAGCCGCGATCAATCCGGCCAGAGCAAAAGACTCATCCCCCCTGGTCTGTGCATCGCAGATCCGCACCTCGACCGTGCCGAAATGGTGATGCGGGCGCACGCTCCACCAAAGCTGGGTCGACTCGACAATCGTCCCCGTCCGCTCCAGCATCCCGACGAAGTCGGCGTACGTGTCCCAGTCGACGAACGGACTCGGGATGCCGCAGCGCGGAAAGGTGCGAGTGAAGATCTCCGTGCGGGCGGTGTGCAGTCCGGTATCGCGCCGGTCGAGGAAAGGCGAGTTGGCCGAAACGGCCAGCAGCAGGGGCAGCAGCTCCCGCATCCAGTCGCAGACGGCGACTGCCCGGTCGGCACCGCGGACCCCCATATGGACGTGCATGCTCCAGGTGTTATTGCGCTGCGCGACCCAGCCGAGCTCGTGCTGGAGGCGCCGGTAATGCGGCGTGTCGATGATTCGCTGGTCGAGGTAGCTCGCCCAAGGGTGTGTCCCGGTCGCGCCCAGGGCCAATCCCATCCCATCGACCAGCTCAAACAGCCGCGCGCGACGCTCTCGTTGCCTCTCGACCGCTTCGGCAAAGCTCTCCGAGCGACCCGAGCGAATCTCAATCTCTGAGGCAATCAACTCTCCGGCCGCCGACTCGGCCAGCACTTCGTCGGCGCGGCAAGCGGCATAGACGTCCTCGAAACGGTGCTCCAGCTCCAGCGTCGCCGGATCGAGAATCGCGAACTCCTCCTCCAGCCCGATCGTGAAGTCGGTGGAGTTCTCGAATCTCTCCCGAACGAGGTTCAGATCCAGGGACAAGGCTCAGCCCTCAGGCCAAGTAGAAGTAGAGCGCGTAGAGGAGGTCGACGGCCGGGCTGGACGCGTGCACCGTCACCTCCGGCGGCACCTGAAGCAGCTGCTCGGAGTAGTTGAAGATGATTTTTACGCCGGCTTCAACAAGACGATCGGCGACGTCCTGGGCGGCCCCGGCCGGAACGGCGAGGACACCCACGACGATCTCATCATCGGACACCACCGCCTCCAGCTCGCCGAAGTCCCGCACCGACAGCTCACCGACCTGGGTGCCGACGACGGACGGGTCAACGTCGAACATGGCGACGATCTGGAAGCCGTGGTCGGCGAAAATGTCGGAGCTGGCGATCGCCTGGCCGAGGTTTCCGGCGCCGAAAAGGGCGATGTTGTGCTGGCCCGAGGTACGAAGGATCTTGCGGATCTCCAAGACCAGGGATTCGACGTTGTAGCCGACGCCGCGCTTGCCGAACTTGCCGAAGCCGGAAAGATCGCGCCGAATCTGAGTCGGGTTGATGTGCGTGTACTCAGAGAGCTCCTGGGAGGAGATCGTTTCTCGTCCCATCTTCCGCGCTTGGGTGAGCACCTGCAGATAGCGCGACAGGCGCGCCGCGACGCCGAGCGAGAGTCGCTCGCCGTCGACGATCAACCCGTTCCCCACTTCACGGCCCTCAATGATCTCCATGCGCCCCCACAGTATCGAGCCTCGCCCGCAGGCCGGCTTCATCGAGGAGCAGCTCGGAGACGACCAGACCGTCGACTTCGACTACAGGGATGCGCTCGAGGTGGCGCCGCAGCAGTAGGTCGTCGCTCTCGATGTCCACCTCATGCAAGCCGAACCGATAGCCCTCCTCATGCAGGGCGATGATCCGCTCGACCGCCTCCTCGCAAAGGTGACAACCGGGCCGGGAGTAGACGACGACCTCCGCCACCTCACACCATCACGGGCGTTTCGCCTGTCGCGAAGGCGTCGTAGGAGAGGTAATCGGGATACGGGATTGACGGCGCGAAGCGCGAAGCGGAGCCGATCATCGCCGCGTTGTCGGTGCAGAGCTCGATCGGCACCAGCTTCAACTTCAAGCCTCGCTCCTCGCAAAGCGTCGCGACGGCTTCGCGCAGTGGCCCGTTGGCGGCGACGCCGCCTCCGAGCGCGACCGCCCCCCACTCTCCACGGGCCAATGCCCGCTCCAGCTTCGCAGTCAGCTGTCCAACCGCCGCCGCTTGGAAGCCGGCGGCGAGATCGGCGCGGCGCTCCACCACTCCATCCGGCCCCAGCTCGCGGCAGCGATAGGCCAGCGCCGTCTTCAGCCCGCTGAAGCTGAAATCAAGGCCGGGATCCCGCGTCATCGCCACCGGCATCTCAAACGCGTTCGGGTCGCCCTCCTCGGCAAGTCGCTGCAGCGCCGGACCGCCGGGAAAGCCGAGGCCAAGCATTCGCGCGACCTTGTCGAAAGCCTCGCCGGCGGCGTCGTCGAGGGTCTGGCCAAGGACCTGATGGCCCTCGTGGTCGCGAACCGCGGCCAGCAATGTGTGCCCGCCACTCGCCAGCAAGCAGATGAATGGTGGCTCCAAGGGCTCCGGCTCGAGGAAGTTCGCGGCGACATGCCCCTGCAGGTGATCGACTGGCGTCAGCGGCAGCCGCCGCGAGGCGGCGATCGCCTTTGCCGTGCTGACTCCGACCAGGAGAGCGCCGATCAAGCCGGGCCCGGCGGTCACGGCGACCGCCTCAACCTGGTCGAGCGAGACGTTCGCCTCGCCCAGAGCCATATCGATCACCGGCGTCGCCAACTCCAGGTGGCGTCGCGACGCCACTTCCGGCACGACCCCGCCGAAGCGCTCGTGATCGGCCTGGGAGGAGATCACGTTGGAAAGAATTCGCGGCCCATCGAGAACGGCGGCGCAGGTGTCATCACAGGATGTTTCGATCGCCAGGATCAAGGCAGCCTCAGTCCAACCACATAATGAGCGCGTCCTCGCCATTGTCGTGGTAATAACGGGGACGCACTCCCGCGGAGCGGAAGCCAAGGCGCTCATACATCGTGATCGCCTGGCCGTTGGACACGCGCACTTCGAGGGTGAAGGGAAGCTCACCTCTGGCCTCCTCGAAAAGGCGCGTGATTAATCTCCCCGCAACCCCCGCGCGGCGGCGCTCCGGCGCCACCGCAACGTTCATCAGGTGCCAAACCTGGGCATAGCGGGAACAAACGAGATACCCCAGCAACTCATCCCCGGCGGTCGCCGCGAGGCAGATCCCCGACGGCTTCGACAGCTCCAGCACGAACATCGCCAGCGACCACGGGGTTGGGAAGGAGCGGCGCTCGATCGCGATCACAGCGGGCAGGTCACTGTAGGCAAGCCGCCGCACCTCGATCTCCCGAGCTACCTCACTTGGATCTTTGGAAAGTGTCTCGCTCACGCCACCGCTCTGCGTCTGGGGGCCTCAAATAGATCGGGGCCGGGTCGCCGTCGCCCGAACTTCCGACCGCCGTCGCGACGGCGCAGATGTGCCGCGCGGCGACCCGGTGTCTGGGATCGGCATCGCCAGGAACCTCGACACCACACCCAACCAGCTCATCTCGAAATCGTACCGCCCCCGATCCGGCGGCCGGCGGAGGATCGGGCAGCGCCGCTACGCGCTCGACTAGGTCCGGCGGAGACAAGGCCAGCGGTTCCCAAAGGCGCTGACCCTCGGGCGAGTAGAGCGCCGCGAACACCTCACCGCGGCGAGCGTCCAGCACGGCGAGAGCGGGCCTCTCGCCATTCTCCTCTCCGATCCCTCGCCCCAGAGCGTCAAGCGTGCAAGCACCCACAACCGGCAGCCCGAGACTGGAACCAAGCGCTCGCGCGGTTGCGATGCCTATCCGGAGCCCGGTGAAAGACCCGGGGCCCAATCCGACGGCGATCCGGTCGACCTGCCCCCAGCCCCCGACAACGTCGGCGGCCATTTCCACCTGATCGAGCAGGCCCGTGGCGTGCCGGGGCCGGCCGCCGGGGACGGGGCCAAGTTGCGTTTCGAACAGAACCTCGCCGTCGCGCGCGGCGCAGACAGCGGTGTCGTCGGTCGCCGTGTCGAAGCCGACTACAACCAGCTTGGGCCGCCGCTAGCCGTTGACCTTGAAGATGAAAGTCCCGACTCTCTTGCCGCCGACAAACCAGGTCACCCTGTGCTTACCAACGATGGTGGAAGTGATCTTGTTGACGTAGAGCACCCCCTTGATCGCCTGTTGGCGATTCGCGCATAGGTGTCTCTTGTCGGGGAACCGGACACAGACCTTGTAATACACGCAGATAACGGCGTTCCCTTGAGGGTCGACACAAGACTTGCCGCGACTGGCGCGGAAGAAGGCGCCCTTCTTACCCGCCTTGGGGCAGGTATGTGACGGTCTCGCGTTCTGGGAGGCGCCACAGCCGACGTAATGCCTGTATGGGGCCGCCCCGGCGATAGCGGGCACAACAGCGGCCAGCAGCGCGGCCACGGACAGCAGTGCCGCAAGCGTCTTTATTCCCCTCATTCGGCGCTTCCTTCCCGTCTCGATCGCAGTTACGGTGATGCTACATCCCCCTCGAAAAGGAGACTCGGTGAGCAAATTCAAACACCGTTCGGCGCCAATAGTTGTCGTGCTGGCCCTCGCGGCCGGCGGCGCCGTCTGGGCCGGTTGCGGCGACAGTGGCAGCTCCGACAGCGCCAGCGATCAGATCAACAGCGTCACGGATCAGGCCAACGATCTGAAGAAGCAGGCCAGCGATGCAGTCGACAACGCCCAGAAGCAGGCCAATGAAGCGATCAATAAGGCCAAGAAGAACCTCAACGAGGCCGATATCCCCGGCCAGACACAGGACAAGGTAAACGAGGCCAACAAGAAGCTGGATCAGGCCCAGGACAAGGTCAACGACGCTTCGGCGGAAGCCAAGAAGCAGCTGAACGACTCCGGCTACTAGGAGTCCTCAACAAACTCGACGGACCGGCTGTCTCCACCCGTGTGGCGGAGCCGCACCTCCAGCGCCCGGCGCGCCAGGTGCGGTTCCGCCACCGCGGGCCACTCGACGAAGGCGATGCCTTCGGGGCTGAGGTAGTCCTCCAGCAGGGCCGGGTCTTCGTCCGCCATGTCCTCCAGCCGGTAGAGATCAAGGTGGGAGACGGGCATGCGGCCGCCGGTGTAGCGCTGGCCAATCGTGAAGGTTGGAGAGGTGACCGGGCCGGCGATGCCGAGGGCGCGGCAGGCCCCGCGAATCAACGTCGTCTTTCCAGCCCCAACCTCCCCGCTGACGACGACAACGTCACCCGGGTTGAGCCGCTCGGCGATCCGAGCGCCGAGCGCCTCCGTTTCGGCGGCGGAGTGACTGGCAAATCTCTCCATCTCAACCAAAGAAATCAAGCTGGTCGGCTCCGGGCAAGGGGGTGGCAAGGAGCTCCGGAAGTTTTTTGAAGTCGCCGCGCAGGGTCTCTTTCACGGCCGGAGTGCGCAATGCGGCCGCCGGGTGGAAGAGGGGAAGCAGGAAGACGGTGCGCTGTCCCAACTCGTGCACCTGCGGCGCGCCCCGCACCTTGGTGATGCCAACCGGGCTGCCGCTCAACAGTTTGGTCGCGAAATTGCCCAGCGTGCAGACGACTTTCGGCTCGATCAGCCGCACCTGCTCGAACAGGTAGGGGCGACAAGCTTCAATTTCCAGCGGCTGGGGATCGCGGTTGTCGGGTGGCCGTGACTTGAGCACGTTGGCGATAAACACGTCCTCCCGAGACATTCCGATCTCCCCGAGGAGCTGGTTGAGCAACTGGCCGGCGCGGCCAACAAAGGGAAGGCCCTGGCGATCCTCTTCAGCCCCGGGCGCTTCGCCGACGAACATCAGGTCGGCATTGGCATGACCCGCCCCGAACACAGCTTTGTCGCGAGTCTCATGCAGGGGACATCTAGTGCAGGCCCCAACCTGCTCGTACAGTTCGACGAGCTTGGCCCGGCGCTCCTCGACGGACAAGGACGTCACAGCTCACCCGCGGCACGCTTGCGCTTCGTCTCGGCCAGACGCTCCCCCCGCGCCGCCTCCTTGTCCCGCCGCCTGGACTCATCGGAGCGAACCTTCGCTCCTCGCGGCTGGCGCCCCGGAGGCGCCAGCGAAGAGAGGATGCGACGAGAGTCGCGAGCGCCGCAGGAGGGACAGGCGACGCTCTCAACCCCCACTGCGACCAGATCCTCAAAGCGCTCCCCACACTTCTCACACTCAAACTCATAGATGGGCATCGACCTACTTTCCCATGAGCGGGAAGGTCGGGGCGGCCTCTATCTAAGCGCGAATCTGGAGCGCAGCCTCGAGATGGCCGAGGAGGATGTCGACGATTTGAGGATCGAAATGGGTTCCCCGTCCCTTTCTGATCACCGCTATCGCATCGTCCAAAGACATCGCCGGCCTGTAGCTGCGGTCACAGAGGAGGGCATCGAAGACGTCGGCGACGGCCGCGATCCGACCATCGAGTGGAATCTCCTCGCCGGCCAGCCCACGGGGATAGCCGCTGCCGTCGAAGCGCTCGTGATGGGTGAAGGCGATCACCGCGGCCAGTCGGGCCAGATCGCTGTCGAAATCTTTGAGGATCTCGTACCCGGTCACCGTGTGGCGCTCCATCTCGGTGCGCTCCTCCGCGGTCAGGGGTCCGGCCTTGCGAAGGATCTCGGCGGGAGTCCCGATCTTTCCGATGTCATGCATCGGGGCGGCGGCGCGTAGGAGCTGGACGTGGTCGGCGTCGAGCCCCAGATGGTGGCCTAGGAAGGCGGCAATGGCGCCCATTCGCCTGACGTGATCCGCGGTCGGGGAGTCATGCAGCTCGATCGCCCTCGCAAGTCCTTCGATCGTCTCCAGGCGAGAGTGTTGTAACTCCTCAATCGCCTTGTGCTGGGTATCCGCCAGCTCATCGCGGAGGCGGATCGCCTCGCGCTCTTCGCTGATGTCAACCGAGATCCCCCCGGCAGCGGTGACCTCGCCCTCCTCGTCGAGGAGCGGGAACCTGATCGTCTTGAAGGTTTTCTCCACCCCGCCGAGGACGACGGTGTCCTCCCTCTCCTGGACTTCCCCCTTCTCGAACACCGCGCGGTCGCTGTCGGGGCCAAGGCGCGCCTGCTCAGCGGGCATGAACGCATCGTCGGTCAGTCCCATCAGCTCGCCCGGCTTCAGCCCCGCGAGCTCATCCGCCATCTTGTTCGCGACGACATAGCGGCCGGATGTGTCTTTGGCATAGATGCCAACCGGCGCCATATCGATGATCGTTTGCCGACGGTCTTCCAGGTTTTGGCTGTGGGCCTTCGCGATGATTTCGAGCCGGCGACGTCGCTGGGCGCTGAGGACGGTGATCAGAAGCTGCCCGGGCAAAAACGGCTCGACCAAATAGCCGTAGACGCCGAGGTCAAATGCCCGCTTCGCGGCTCCCGGGTCGTCCTCGCCGGTGACAAGGACAACCGCTGCCGTTGACGGATAGTCGCGAACGATCTCCGCGGCGAGCTCCATCCCTGACTCATCCGCGCTTTCGAGGTGACATAGGGCTATCTCGAAATTGATCGGCAGCGAGCCTCGCGTGAGCTTGTCTGACGCTGCTCGCGAACTGGCACTCAAAATGATCGCCTAGGGCGCGATCGACCAGCTCCCGCATCTCGGGGCGATCATCGGTGACGAGGATGCGAACGTCGACTGGCTCCTCGATCGAATTCGATTCGCCCCGCGCCGCTACCTCCGAAGATTCGATTGGCTGCGAACCGAGCCCAACGGCATTGCGACCCAGCCTCTTGGCCTCGTATAGGGCGATGTCCGCCTGCAGCAGCGCCCCCCGGATGTCGTTCTCAAGCATTGCGATGCCGATGCTCGCGGTCACGGAGTCCTCGGACCCCGTCTCCTCAACGCCTTTCCGTATCCGCTCTGCCATTGCCTCCGCTTCCTTCAGGCCGGTACCCGGCAAGAGAGCGGCAAACTCGTCGCCACCAAAGCGGGCGATGAAGTCGCCGTCCCGAAGGCACTCGGCGATGGTTCGGGCCATCTGCGCCAGGACCCGGTCTCCGGCCTCATGACCTTTTGAATCGTTCACCTGCTTAAAGCGATCCAGGTCCATCATCAGCACTGCTGCCGGCTTGGCCTCGGTGCGGTCCATGAGCTGAATCGCGTGGTCCTCGAACGCCCGCCTGTTGGGCAAGCCGCTGAGCATGTCGGTGTAGGCGAGATCCTTGTAGGTGCTCGCTTGCCGAGCGAAGGCCCGGGCGAGGTCGGCAGTATCCGCGGCGATCCCGGAGAGGCCGTGCTCGACCGACTCATCCTCCGCTCTCCGTTTCGGCATGGGAACGGTCCTTCGATTCCGGGACCGTCGCGACCGGTTGCCCGGCCAAAGTGGTCACCTGCTCAGGCGTGGACCTCGCGCCCGATGCAGAGTCTCCGAGCGCAGACCGAACGGCACCCAACAAGTGCTCGAGGCCTTGGACGAACACGGCCTGCGAGCTCTCCGGAAGTGGCCGCGCTCCCTGTCCGTCGTACAGAACGACCAAGTTGGGGTCGAAGTGTTGAATCGCGCCTATGGAGCTCTCTAGCTCGGATCTGGAGTGCGGCATCGTTGCCCCCAGGAGGACCAGGTCGGGGCGGCGCGTCGCAATAGCTTGAAGCAGGTCATCGAGGGGGACATCGGCTCCCAGATAGATCGTCTTGTAGCCGGCCAGCTCGACCACATCGGCGGCCATCCTCAGTCCCAGCGCGTGCTGCTCACCCTCTACCGCGGCGAGCAGCAACCGTCCGGGCACACGCTTATGGCTGAGGTTCGACCCGTAGATGGCAGCCATCACCTGGTGTGTGAGGGCGGTTGCGAGGTGCTCATCGGCAACCGAGATGGCCCCCCGCTCCCACAGTGCGCCGATCCTCCACATCGCCGGGGCGATCACACGCCGATACAGGTCCGCGACGCCAAAGCCCTCGTTCAGCGTCGCCTGCGCAATGCTTTCCGCGCCCGAGGCATCCCCGGCAGCGATTGCTTCCTGGTAGCTGCGAGAAAGGCGGTCAGCGGAGCTGTCAGACCCGCGCCGTGCCGCCCCGGCATCGGCCGATGAGGTCACGGTATTTCAATGCTACGCCTATTTAGAGTGAATCTAGGAAAGCGGCTCCCAATCCCAGGCCTTCTGCGAGGTGAGGCTCTCCTGGTCGAGGTAGTGCCGAAACTCCGCCAGCTCGGCGGGCTCGACGCCGTAAACGTGGTCGGGCTCGGGGAAGTGGCGTGCGCGAACTTCGTCCGCGTATTCCTTAACCGCGCCAACCATTGTCTCGTGGACGTCGGCGTAGCGCTTGACGAATCTCGCCATCCGGCCGGTGGTGATCCCGAGCAGATCATGGAAGACGAGCACCTGGCCGGCCGTAGCCGGGCCGGCGCCGATACCAATGACCGGCACCTCGAGCTTTTCAGTGATCGCCTCGGTGATCGCCGCGGGAACGGCTTCGAAGACGATCGCGAAGCAGCCGACCGACTGCAGCGCAAGGGCGTCCTCACAGAGCTGGATCGCGCCCTGGGCGGTCTTGCCCTGGGCCTTGTATCCGCCGAGCGCGGTGGCGGTCTGAGGGGTGAGGCCGACGTGGCCCATGACCGGGATGCCTGAGCGGATGATTGCGCGAGCCCGCTCCACGGAAGTTCCTCCGGCCTCCAGCTTCACCACCTGGCAACCGGTCTCCTTGACGAAGCGTTGGGCGTTGCTCACCGCAAGTTCGTTGCTCGCCTCGTAGCTGCCCATCGGCATGTCACCAACCATCAGCGGCGTCTTCAGCCCGCGGCGCACGGCCTTGCCGAGCATGACCATCTCGTCCATCGAGACCGCCTCGGTGCCCGGATAGCCGAGCACGACCATCGCCGCCGAGTCGCCGACCAGGACGACATCGACGCCCGCCTCTTCGGCCACCTGCGCCGAGGAGTAGTCGTAGGCGGTGACCATCACGATCGGCTCGCCCGCCGCCTTCATTTCGGCCAGGCGCGGCAGGGTCACCGGGATCCGCTCGGGCTCCCCGGGTGGTGGTGCCGTGTGTGAGCGACCGCCGGAGCTCATGAGAGCAACACCTCCGGGTGGGAATCGACCGCGACGGCACTATTTGCGTCATCGACGTGGACGACAATCGGGGAGTAGGCCTCCAGGTCGCTCTCGTCGTAGGCGCCGAAGGAGGCGACGATGATCTTGTGGCCGGGCTGGGTCAGATGCGCGGCGGCGCCGTTGACCTGCATCGTCCCCGACCCCGGCTCGCCATCGATCACGTAGGTGACGAAGCGAGCGCCGTTGTCGATATCCCAGACGTGGACCTGTTCGTTGGTGATCAAGTCGGCGCCGGCCATCAGTTCCGTGTCGATCGTGATGCTGCCGATGTAGTCGACGTCGCAGTCGGTCACCGTCGCCCGGTGAATCTTCGACTTCAGCATCTGCCGTTGCATTGGGCCTCCATGTCGCGGTCGTTGAAACTGGTCAAGGTTGGATCAAGACGTTGTCGATCAGCCGCGCGGCGCCGACCTGAGCGGCGACGGCGACCAGGACCGGGCGGCGATTGAGGATGGCGACCGGAGAAAGATCTTCCGCGTCACGCGCCTCCAGGTACTCGGGGTCGATTCCGGCGACGGCAAGCTCGGCGCGGGCCGCTTCGAGGCCGGCCCCGAGGGACTCGACTTGAGCGGTCTCCTCGGCGACGCGAAGCGCGCGGGAGAGTGCCGTGGCCCGCTGCCGGTCGTCGACGCTCAGATACGCGTTGCGAGAGCTCATCGCCAGGCCGTCGGCCTCGCGCACGGTCGGCAGCACCTCGATCCTCACCGGAAAGTCGAGGTCGCAGAACCATGCGACGGATCACAGTCGCCTGCTGGGCGTCCTTCTGGCCGAAGTAGGCAACGTCGGGCTGGATCGAGTTGAAAAGCTTGGCGACCACCGTGGTGACGCCGCGGAAGTGGCTTGAGCCACGCCGCGAGGGGTCGCCGCAGAGGACGTCGGTCAGACCCTCCACCTCAACGTAGGTGATGAAGCCGGCCGGGTAGACCGCCTCGGCCGGGGGCGCGTAGACGAAGTCGACACCGGTCTCGGCGGCGAGTCGCAGGTCACGCACTTCGTCGCGCGGATAGCGGGCCAGATCCTCCCCAGGGCCGAACTGCGAAGGGTTGACGAAGAGGCTCATGACTACCCGGTCACACTCGGCGCGGGCGGCGCGCAAAAGCGAGAGATGGCCTTCGTGCAGATAGCCCATCGTCGGCACCAGGCCAACCGTCTCCCCGGCGCGGCGCGCTTCGAACAGGGCAGAGCGAAGCTCTTCCTTACCGCGGAAGACCGTCACGCCGCCGTCTGTGGGTTGCGGAGGATTCGCGAGTGCTGTGTCCATTTGGTCCATGCCCTTGGGGTCACGGCCGACCACGGATTATAGGCATTCACCCGGAGAACTCGATGGGCTTGATCACACTCGCCGGAGCGCCGGCGGCGATCGAGCCCGGAGGGATGTCCCGTGTTACCACCGAGTTGGCGCCGATTACGCAGCGATCGCCGATTGTGACGCCGCTGGTGACGACGCAGTTAACCCCGAACCAGCAGTTGGAGCCGATCCGGACCGGCCCCTTGGAAGCGAAGCCCTGCCAGGTGACCGGGGTATCGGGGTCATCGAAGCGGTGGTCGGCGTCACCGACGAAACAGCCGTTGGCGAACATCGTGTGATCGCCGACTTCAATCCGATCGTAGGCGGCGAACATCGTGTTGCGGTTGAGGAAACAGCCCTCTCCGATCACGATCCGCGCCTCGGGCGCCAGGGTCAGCCAGCAGCCCGGCTCGAGCAGGGTCCCCTCCCCGATCGCCAACCGACCGTCGTCAAGCGCTTCGAGGATCTCGCCCTCGACCGGCCGGCGGATGAAGAAACCGCCGCGAGCCGCGTGGCGATTGAGGCGCCAGCGGCGCAGCGGGCGCCGATTGCGCTCGTACCACCGGCGCTTGCGCCACCACGTTCTCCACCCTCTTTGCCCGGCCACTCCCCAAGCTTCCCAAAAGCCCCGCCTGTGTCGCCTTTGTTTCGGTATACCGAAACAAAGGCGACACACGGAGGCCGCGCGCATAGACTGAGCAGCCGTGGCTGAAACTCGCGGCGGAATCGACCTCGGCGGCACCAAGATCCAGACCGCGATCGTCGACACGGGCGGCAAGGTGCTGGGGGAATCGCGGCGACCGACACCGACCAGAGGCACTCCGCAAGACGTGGCCGACGAAATGGCGGCGGCGCTGCGCGAGGCCGCCGGTGAAGCCGGGGTTGAAACGAGTTCGCTTGGAGGGGTAGGCGTCGGCTCACCCGGCGACGTAGATGAGCGCACCGGGGTCGTTTCCGGCGCTCGCAACCTTCCCGGTTGGGACGGCAGCTTTGCTCTCGCCGAGACCCTCAAGAAGGACCTCGGCGCCGAAATCCGCGTGGGCAACGACGTCCAGGTCGCGACCGAGGCCGAGTTCCACCTGGGCGCCGGCCGCGAGTTCTCCAGCCTTATCGGCGTTTTCTGGGGCACGGGCGTGGGAGGCGGCCTCGTGCTCGACGGCAAGCCCTGGCTCGGCCGCGGCGCCGCTGGGGAGATCGGCCACACGGTCGTCAAGCGCGGCGGGGCCAAGTGCCCCTGCGGGCGCAAGGGCTGCCTGGAGGCCTACGCGGGGCGCGCCGCGATGGAAGCCGAAGCTCGACGCCAACACGAGGAGGGTCATAAGACCGACCTCTTCAAGCTGATGCGCAAGCACGACCGTGAGCGCTTGACCAGCGGCATCTGGGAGCGAGCGATCGACCACGGGGATCACCTCGCCGAGCAGCTGATCGATCGTGCGGTTGAGATGCTCGGCACCGGCATTGCCTCCGCGGTCAATCTTCTTGACCCCGAGGCCGTGATAATCGGCGGCGGCCTGGGGGTGCGCTTTGGCGATCGCTATATGGAGCAGCTGACGAAGGAGATGCACAAGCACCTCTTCCTCGACGAGCGACCCCCCGCCGTGCGCGTCGCCGCACTCGGCGACCTAGGCGGCGCGATCGGCGCGTCGCTGCTGTTTGCGCGGTAGCTCGACCAAGTCGGCCAGAAAGCGGCCGGTGTAGGAGAAGTCGACCGCTGCCACATCCTCGGGGGTGCCGGTGGCGACGATACGGCCGCCCTCGTCCCCGCCTTCGGGACCGAGGTCGATCAGCCGATCGGCGGTCTTGATCACGTCGAGGTTGTGCTCGATCACGACGATCGTGTTGCCGGCGTCAACCAGGCGGCCCAATACGTCGAGCAGCCGCTGGACGTCGGCGAAGTGGAGGCCGGTGGTGGGCTCGTCGAGGATGTAGAGGGTGTTGCCGGTCGCCACTTTGGCCAGCTCGGTCGCCAGCTTCACCCGCTGTGCCTCACCGCCGGAGAGCGTCGTCGCCGGCTGGCCGAGGCGGATGTAGTCGAGCCCGACGTCGTGCAGGGTGCGCAGGCGGCGGGCGATCTTTGGCACGTTCTCGAAGAACCCGACCCCGTCCTCGACCGACATCTCGAGTACGTCGGCGATGCTCTTTCCCTTGAAGCGAACCTCGAGCGTCTCGCGGTTGTAGCGCTTGCCGTGGCATTGCTCGCAGGGGACGTAGACGTCGGGTAGGAAGTGCATCTCGATCTTGATCTGGCCGTCGCCTCTACAGACCTCACAGCGCCCGCCTTTGACGTTGAAGCTGAACCGCCCGGGCTTATAGCCGCGCGCCCGCGACTCCTGCGTCTGGGCGAAGAGCTGGCGGATATGGTCGAAGACGCCGGTATAAGTCGCGGGGTTGGAGCGTGGCGTGCGCCCGATCGGCGACTGGTCGATGTTGATGATCTTGTCGATCTGGCCCGAGGCCATCGATCCCGTCGTGTGCGCCGGGGCGCAGCTTCGACTGGTGCAGGCGGTTGGCGACCGCGTGGTGCAGGGTCTCATTGACCAGGGTCGACTTGCCCGATCCGGAAACGCCGGTGACGCAGCAGAAGACGCCGAGCGGGAAGGCCGCGTCGACGTCCTTCAAGTTGTGCTGGCGAGCGCCGCGCACGACCAGCTCGCCGCGCGGCTCACGGCGCTCGGCGGGGACCTCGATTCTGCGCTTCCCGGAGAGGTACTGCCCGGTCAACGAGGCTGGGTTCTTGGCGACTTTCGCCGGGGTTCCCTCGGCGATCACGTGACCACCGTGCTCACCCGCGCCGGGCCCGAGGTCGACGAGGTGGTCGGCGGCCATCATCGTCCCCTCGTCGTGCTCGACCACGATCACCGTGTTACCGAGGTCGCGTAGGCGATCGAGCGTCGCGATCAGCTTCTCGTTGTCGCGCTGGTGCAGCCCGATCGAGGGCTCGTCCAGCACATACATCACACCGACCAGGTGAGAGCCGATCTGGGTCGCCAAGCGAATCCGCTGCGCTTCGCCACCCGAAAGAGAGCGCGCCGAGCGTCCCAGCGAGAGGTACCCGATCCCGACGTTCTCGAGGAAGGCGAGGCGCTCGCGGATCTCACGCACAATCAGCCGCGCGATCGCCCGCTCCGTCTCTGTCATCTCCAACGAGGCGATCCATTCAGCTGCCGCCTGCGCCGACTTCGCGCTGTACTCGGCGATGGAGATGCCGCCAACCTTGACCGCGAGGCTCTCCGGCCGCAGGCGCGCACCCTCGCAAGCGGGGCAGGGCTGCTCCGCCATGTAGCCCTCGATCCGCTCTCGATTGACCTCGGAATCGGTCTCTTCGTAGCGACGCTGGAGCTGGTTGACGATCCCCTCGAAGCGAACTCTGTAGGAGCGGCGACGGCCGAAGCGGTTGGTGTAGGTAACTCTGTGGCGCTCCCCTCCAGTGCCGTAGAGGAAGATCTCTCTCTCGGCTTTCTTCAACTTCGACCAAGGCTTTTCGATGTCGATGCCGTTCTCTTCGGCGACGGCGGCAATCAAGCGCCTCCAGTAGGCGGTCACTCCCCGGTTCCACGGCTGCAGCGCGCCCTCGGCCAGGGAGAGAGTCGGGTCGGGAACGACCAACTCCGGGTCGATCACCCGCTGGAAGCCAAGCCCGTGGCAGCGGTCGCAGGCGCCATGCGGTGAGTTGAAAGAGAAGATCCGCGGCTCCAGCTCCGGGATCGAAGTGCCGCAATTGAGACAGGCAAATCTCTCGCTGAAAAGCATCGTTTTGCCGTCGACGATCTCAACCTCGACCAGGCCGGCAGCGATGCCTGCGGCGGCCTCGACCGACTCCGAGAGGCGCCGCCGCAGGTCCGGCTTCATCACCAGGCGGTCGACGACGACGGAGATGTCGTGTCTGAATTTCTTGTCGAGGACAATCTCCTCGTCGAGCCGGCGCAGCTCGCCGTTCACCTTCGCCCTCGAATAGCCCTCGAGGCGCATCTGCTCGAGCAATCTGCCGTATTCGCCTTTGCGCCCACGCACGACCGGCGCCATCACCATGAATTTCGTTCTCTCGTCGAGCGTCATCAGCCGGTCGACAATCTGCTCCTGCGTCTGTCCGGTGATCTCCTCGCCGCACTCGGGACAGTGAGGCACGCCAATCCGCGCCCAGAGCAAGCGCAGGTAGTCGTAGATCTCGGTCACCGTGCCGACCGTCGAGCGCGGATTGCGCGAGGTCGTCTTCTGGTCGATCGAGATCGCCGGCGAAAGCCCCTCGATCGAGTCGACATCGGGCTTCTCCATCAGGCCGAGGAATTGACGCGCATAGGCGGAGAGCGACTCGACATAGCGTCGCTGCCCCTCGGCGTAGATCGTGTCGAAAGCGAGGCTCGACTTGCCGGACCCGGAGAGCCCGGTGATCACGATCAGCGCATCCCGCGGCAACGTGACATCGACCCCTTTGAGGTTGTGCTCACGAGCCCCCGAGATGACGATTCGCTCCGAAGCAGCCATCGCCAGCGATTCTACGCACCCGAACAGATGTTCCCGGGGGAGATTCCTCGCCGACTTCGCCCTTATTCCCGCTATGCGGGAACAAAGACGAACTCGACGAGGTGTGGCGGAGCTGGCTGCAACCCAGCACGGCGTCGTGTCGAGCTTGCAGTTGCGAGGCCATGGTTTCTCAACCAGCGCTATCGGTCGCGGTGTTGAAAGTGGGTGGCTGCATCCACTTCATCTCGGTGTTTATGCGGTGGGGCACGCGGCCATCTCCAAAGAAGGTCAGTGCTTGGCTGCAGTGCTTGGCTGCGGAGAGGGAGCGCTGCTGAGCCACCGATCCGCCGCCTGGCTATGGGGCATGGCCACCCGCTGGCACGTGCCGATCGAGGTCACCGCCGCAACCCCACTGGACTCCCGGGATGAGGTGCGCGTCCATAGCGCCGAAACCCTCCTGCCTGATGACCGGGATCGCACGGAGGGGGTTCCCGTGACTGCGGTGCCTCGAACGCTGCTCGACTTCGCGGCGGTCGAACCGCGCTACCTCGGCTGGGTTTTGGAACGGGCCGAGCGGTTGGGACTACTCGATCTCATCGCGATCGACGAGTTGCTTGCCCGCAGTCGCGGCCTTCGCGGCGTCGCCCGACTCCGCACGGCGCTCGAGATTTACCGTCTTCCCGGATACACCCGCTCGGGCTTGGAACGCAAGTTCCTGAAGCTTGTGCGCGACGCAAACCTTCCCCGACCGGCGACCAACTTCTTCATCGCCGGTTATGAGGTCGACGCCTACTGGGAGGCGGAGCGCTTCGGGGTCGAACTTGACACCTATGACCATCACGGCGGTCATCAATCGTTCGAATCAGACCGGGTCAAGCAGGAGGACCTCAAGCTCGCCGGCATCGAGACGATCCGGATCACCGGCTTTCGGCTCGATCATGAGCCAAAAGCAGTGGTTAACCGTCTCCATCGGCTACTCGCCCAGCGGCGTCGGGATCTGGGCCGCACCGCATAAGTCCCGCCGAGTTCGTCCTTGTTCCCGCATAGCGGGAACAAGGACGAACTCGGCGGAACCTGGGGGACGGGTCGGACTTAGTGAGAACGTCGACGGGGCGCTACGCAGACCCTTGATGGCGTTGCGAAGCCACTGCGATCGGCGTACGGTCTGACTTGGGCAGGGTCAATTCAAGACCCAAGGAGAGAGATATGTCGAACGTCGACACCGCCCGGTCCGCCTATGAGGCCTTTGGCCGCGGCGACCTGGGCGCCCTGCAAGAAGAGTTCGCCGAGGACGCCGTCTGGGTGACATCGGATGCGCTGCCGCTCGGAGGCGAGACCCGAGGCCGCGACGAGATCATGGGGAACTTCGCTCAGATCCCCAACTACTGGACATCGTTTGTCGTAGAGCCCGAGGAGTTCATCGACGGAGGCGACTACGTCGTTGTCCTGGGCACACAGCGCGCCGGGAACGACAGCGGCAGCTTCGAGTCGCCGTTCGCGCACGTGATGAAGTTTGAGGACGGCAAAGTCGTGCGCGGCGAGTTCCACGCCGACAGCGCCAAGGCGGCGAAGCTGCTGGCCTAACGGCTCTCCCAAGACCAACGGGCGCCGCGGCAAATGCCACGACGCCCGTTGGGACCAGGGGCGGGAGGTTGCCTCCCGCCGGCTTGCGCTACGCCCGGGCCGGATCGACCTCCGGCTCGGAGTGACGCACCTTCGGCAGCCAACCGAGCGCGTTCGGCAGATACCAGTTGCGATCGCCGAGCAGCTTCATCGACGCCGGCAACAGGATCGCCCGAACCAGGGTCGCGTCGATCAGGACCGCGACGGCAAGGCCGACTCCCATCTCCTTCATGTCGAGGATGCTGAGCGTTGCGAAGACCGAGAAGACGGCGACCATCACCACTGCGGCGCTAGTCACCGTCCCGGCCGTCGACGCGATCCCGTGGCGAACCGCCTCGTCGCTGCTCATTCCCCGGTCGACGCCCTCGCGGACCCGGCTGAGGATCAGCACGTGGTAGTCCATCGAGAGGCCGAACAGGATCACGAACAAGAACATCGGCAGCCAAGAGCTGACGCCTCCGTTCGAGTGGAAGCCGAGCAATGACTCGCCCAGCCCCTTCTGGAACACCAGCACCAGCACCCCGTAGGCAGCGCCAACGGAGAGCAGGTTGAGCACGATCGCCTTGATCGGAACGACGATCGAGCGGAAGGTGACCAGCAACAGTAGGAATGCCAGCCCGAGGACGAAGGCAAAGACGAGCGGCAGGCGCTGTGCCAGCAGTTCGCCGAAATCCTTCGACTGGGCGGCCATCCCGGTGACGTTGACCTCCGCGCCACTCACACCGGCAAACGCTCCCGGCACGATCCGCTCCCGGATCCGCTCCAGAGCCGCTGTCGCGACCTCGTCGCTGCCGTTACCGACAGTCGGCAGAGCAATCGCCGCGACGCTGCCGTCGGCGCTCTTCGTGACCGTAACCGGGCCATTGACCACACGGTCAGAGGAGGCCTCGTCCCGCAGGCCGGCAATCGCGGCCGCGACTGGGCCGGCGGTCACGTCATCGGCCTCGACCACGACTCTCGCCCCCGCTCCCTCGCTGGGGAAGGCGGTGGTCACGCGATCGTAGGTCTGCACGACGGGAACGTCCCGCGGCAGGTCTTCGGGACCGCTGTCCTTCGTATGCATGCCGAGAGCCGGCACAGCCAACGCAACCAGAACGCCGGCCGAGACGACGATCGCCGCCAGCGGACGACGCATGACCCGATCGACGACCGAGCCCCAGACGGAGCGGCCGGCGCGACGCCCGCGGATGCGACGCAGGAACGGAATCCGCCCCAGCTCGACCTTGTCGCCAAGGCCGGAAAGGACCGCCGGCAGCACCGTCAGCGATGCGAACATCGCTACAGCGACCACGGTCATCGTCCCCACCGCGAACGAGGTGAAGGTCGGGTCGCCGCTGAGCAGCATTCCCGCCATCGCCGTGATCACGGTCAGGCCGGAGATCAGAACCGCCCGGCCCGAAGTGGCCGCGGCCGCGTCGAGCGCCGCCGAGGCCGAACGACCCGCGTGCCGTTCCTCACGCTCGCGGCGCAGGTAGAACAGCGAGTAGTCGACGCCCACCGCGAGACCGACGAGGACAACCACCGCCGAGACGTTGGGGTCCATCGGGACCAACTGGCTGGGCAGCGCCAGTAGGCCCATTGTCGCCATTACCGCCGAGAAGGCGATCAGCAGCGGCACGAGTGCCGCGACCAGCGCCCCGAAGGCGAGCAACAGGATGACCAGCGTGATCGGCAGGGACGTCGTCTCCGCCTTTTTCAGGTCATCGCCGAAGACGGCCTCGAGTGCTTTGTTGGCACTGGTGTCGCCGAACTGCTCGACGCCGAAGCCCGGATGGCGCTTCTGCGCGGCGGCGACGGCGGTGAGGCTCTCGTCGATCTTCTCCGTGGCCTGGTCGGCGGTGCCGGGAACCTCGAACTCAACCAATGCCGAGTGACCGTCGGCGGAAACCTGACCTCCGCCGTTCAGCGGCGATCTGAGCGCGGTTACCGAGGACAGCTTTCCCAGGCTTCCGGTCACATCAGCCAGAACCGCCTCGAAAGCGGGGTCGTCGGCACTCAACTGCTTGCTTTGGATCAACACGAGCTCACCGTTCGGCTGCAGCTTCGAGCGCTCGAGCGCAACTTCTGCTCGCCCGGACTCGCCCGGGACGGACTCGGAGTTGGACAGTTCCTTGAGACCGACCGAACCGCCGATGAAAAGCGAGGCGACCACGAAAGCCAACCATCCGAAGATGGCGATCTTGCGATGTGTCGCGCTCCAACGGGCGGCGCGGGCTGCGATGTTCTTTTTGGACTGCATGGGATTCCTTTCGATCGGGGTGAATGCGATGCGTCCAGATTCCCAATGCGCAAACCCCATTCCAATGCGGCTGGCAGGCGTCTTGGAGGGCGGTCCGCCGCAGTCAAATGGGGGGTTAGCCGTACCCCCGAACCGCCCCCGATGCAGGAGAATCGCCGCATGGCCACTTCGGTCCTCATAGTCGATGACCACCCGAGCTTCCGGCTCAGCGCCCGGCGCATGCTCGAAGCCGACGGCTACACCGTGGTCGGCGAGGCGGCCGACGGCAAGGCGGCGATCGCCGCCGCGGTCGAGCTGAGCCCGGACCTGGTCCTGCTCGACGTGCAGCTACCGGACATCGACGGCTTCGAGGTGGCAGAACGCCTTCGCGCTGCCGGGGAGAACCCGGCGATCATCCTTACCTCCACGCGCGAGAGCTCCGACTTCGGTGAGCAACTGGCCGCCAGCCCAACCCAAGGATTCGTCACCAAGGGCGAATTGAGCGGTCCCGCATTGGCGGCTCTGATCGGATGACCGGACTGCGCCGCGCGCTGATCGGCATCGGAGCGCTCGCCTTCGCGCTCGGGATCGGGATCGTCGTCCTGGTCCTCAACAGCGGCCACCAGGAAACCCGGGGGCTGGTCATCGCGCTCGTCCTGGCATCCGCCTGGGGATTCGTGGGGACCGGGCTCTACGCCTGGGACCGGCGGCCGCGTAACAACATCGGCCCACTGATGACCGCCGTCGGGTTTACCTGGTTCCTCGAGGCGCTCAGCTCTTCCGACAACGAGGTGGTCTTCGCGATCGGCGTGCTCGGCTCCGCGCTTCCCTTCGCCGTCCTCATCCACCTCCTGGTCACCTTTCCGTCCGGAAAGCTGGAGAGCCGCCTGCAAAAAGCACTGGTCGCGACCACCTACTTCCTCACCACAGTGGTCCAAATCGCCTGGGGGCTGTTTATCGACCCGGGCAGTGAGGGCTGCGACGGGTGCCCGGACAACCCGATCCTGATCGAGGGACACCAGAGCGTCGGCGACATCATCAACGGCGCCCAGATCCTGGTCTCGATCGGGGTGATCGTCTCTGTCGTTTGGCTCCTCTACCGACGCTGGCGGGACAGCGCCGCCGACCAGCGGCGCGCGCTGACCCCGGTCCTGGCGACCGGCGGCCTCGCGTTCGGGCTGCTCGTGGTCCAGCTGGCGGCAAACGGAATCGGCGCGTCCGATGCGATCGAGAGCAGCGCCTTCATCGCCACGGTCGCCGTCTTCGCCTGCCTTCCCTTCGCCTTCCTGATCGGCCTGCTGCGATCGCGAATGGGACGCGACGAGGAGATCCGCACGGCCCTCACCGCCGAGAACGAAGCAGCTCACCGAGCAACTGCAGGCCAAGGTCGCGGAGCTGCGCGCCTCGCGAACTCGCATAGTCGAGGCCGGCTACGAGGAGCGGCGGAGGGTCGAGCGCGACCTCCACGACGGGGCGCAGCAACGGCTTGGTCGCGCTGACCATGAGCCTGCGCCTCATTCACGGCAAGATCGAGTCCGACCCACAGGGCGCAACCGAGCTGCTCGACGAGGCGATGGTGGAGCTGAGCGAGGCGACCCGCGAGCTGCGTGAGCTCGCCCGTGGCATCCACCCGGCGGTCCTCAGCGACCACGGCCTCGAGGCGGCCATCAGCGGGCTGGCGGACCGCTCACCGGTGCCGGTCGAGATTCTCGAGACGCCGTCGAAGCGGTTGCCGACGCGGGTCGAGTCGGCGACCTACTTCGTCGTCGCCGAGGCGCTGACCAATATCGCCCGCTACGCGCAGGCGGAGAGCGCCCAGGTGCGGGTCGCGCGCAACGGCGGCGCCGTTGAGATCGAGGTGCGCGACGACGGCGTCGGCGGCGCCGACGCGGCGGTCGGCACCGGCTTGCGCGGGCTCGAAGATCGGGTTACCGCCCTCGATGGTGAACTGGTCGTGATCAGCCCCGCCGGCGAGGGAACGACAGTGCGGGCCCGGATCCCGCTCGGCGGATAGCTTCTCCCCCATGCGCGTAGTCGTCGCCGACGATTCGACCCTCCTCCGAGAGGGCGTGGTGCGGTTGCTTGAGGAGGCGGAGCTTGAGGTGGTCGGCCAGGCCGGCGATGCCGAGGAGCTGCTGCGCAAGGTGCGCGCCCACAAGCCCGATGTCGCCGTGGTCGACGTGCGAATGCCGCCGACCCACACCGACGAGGGGCTGCGGGCGGCGCGCGAGATCCGCGCCGAGCTACCGGAGGTGGGAGTCCTGGTCCTCTCCCAATATGTCGAGGTCGCCTACGCCCGCGACCTACTCGCCGAGAGCGCCGAGGGGCTCGGGTACCTGCTCAAGGACCGGGTTGCCGATGTCGAAGCCCTGGCCGACGCGGTGCGCAGGGTGGGCGGAGGCGGCTCGGCCCTCGATCCCGAGGTCGTCTCGCAAATGCTCGGGCGCAGCCGCCAAGACGACCCGTTGGAGGAGCTGACGCCGCGCGAGCGCGAGGTGCTCGGGCTGATGGCCGAGGGACGCTCAAACGCGGCGATCGCCGCCGAGCTGGTGGTAAGCGAGCGCGCCGTCGAAAAGCACGTCACCGGCATCTTCGGCAAGTTGCGACTGGCGCCGGGACCCGATGATCACCGCCGCGTCCTCGCGGTGCTGCGGTTCCTCGACCAGCCCGGCTGAGCCGCTCCTAGGCCCCGGCCCGCATCCCGTCGAGGTCGCGGCGTAGCTCCTTCAGCTCGTCGCGGATGCGGCCCGCCTCCTCGAAGCGAAGGTCATCGGCGGCCGCGAGCATCTCCTCTTCGAGGGCGACGATCGTGCGCTCCAACTCCTCGGGGTCGCTGACCGTTTCGGCCCGGCCGCGGCGGCGTTTACGTGGCGCCCGGTCTTCCATCGCCAGGAATTCGGACATCTCGGAGATGCCCTTGCGGACTGTTGCCGGAGTGATCCCGTGCTCCTCGTTGTAGGCGAGCTGGATCGCGCGTCGCCGGTCGGTCTCTGTAAGCGCCGCGCGCATCGAGTCGGTCTCCCGGTCGGCGTACATCAGCACTCGCCCATTGACGTTGCGGGCGGCACGGCCGATCGTCTGCACCAAACTGGTCTCTCCCCGCAGAAAGCCCTCCTTGTCGGCGTCGAGAATCGCGACCAGTGACACCTCGGGCAGGTCGAGCCCTTCGCGCAACAGGTTGACCCCAACCAACACGTCGTACTCGCCCAAGCGCAGGTCGCGAATGATCTGGATCCGCTCCAGGGTGTCGACTTCGGAGTGCAAGTAGCGGACCTTCATCCCGTACTCGAGCAGGTAGCTGGTCAGGTCCTCGGCCATCTTCTTGGTCAGGGTGGTGACCAAGACGCGGTCGCCGGCGTCCGCGCGCAATCTAATCTCGTTCATCAGGTCGTCGATCTGGTTTCTCGTCTCCCGGACCTCGATCTCGGGCTCGATGATCCCCGTCGGGCGCACTATCTGTTCAACGATCCGGGTCGACTCGGCCCGCTCAAACGGCCCCGGGGTCGCCGAGACCATCACCAGCCGCGGGACCCGCTCGAGGAATTCATCGAACTTAAGCGGCCGGTTGTCGATCGCCGACGGCAGGCGGAAGCCGTAGTCGATCAGCGTCTTCTTGCGCGACCTGTCCCCCTCATACATCCCCCCTATCTGGGGGATCGTCTGGTGGGACTCGTCGACGAAGACGACGAAGTCGTCCGGGAAGTAGTCGATCAGCGTGTGCGGCGGGCTGCCCTCGGGGCGGCCGTCGAGGATGCGTGAGTAGTTCTCGATCCCCGAGGTGAAGCCGATCTCTCTGATCATCTCGAGGTCGTAAGCGGTGCGCTGATGCAGACGATGCGCCTCAAGCTGCTTGCCTTCGGCCTCAAGTTCGGCGGTCCGCGCGCTCAGCTCGGCGCGGATCTCCTCGACCGCGCGCTCGACGGTCTCGTCTTTGGTCACGTAGTGAGAGGCGGGCCAGACCGAGACGTGATCGATCGTGTCCAGCACCTCACCGGTCAGTGGATCGAAGTGCTGGATCCCCTCGATCTCATCGCCGAAGAGGGAGATCCGGTAAGCCGACTCCGCGTAGGCGGGCATGATCTCCAGCACCTCCCCGCGTGCCCGGAAGGAGCCGCGGCCGAGCACCGCGTCGTTGCGCTGGTACTGCATCTTGATCAGCTTGCGCAGCACATCGTCGCGATCGAGCTGGCCGCCGACTCTGAACAGCTGCATTTTCTCGTTGTAGACCTGGGGTGAGCCGATCCCGTAGATGCAGGAGACCGAGGCGACGATGATCACATCGCGGCGGGCGAAGAGCGCCGCCGTCGCCGCATGGCGCAGGCGGTCGATCTCGTCGTTGATCGATGAGTCCTTCTCGATGTAGAGGTCCTGCGCCGGGACGTAGGCCTCGGGTTGGTAGTAGTCGTAGTAGGAGACGAAGTACTCGACCGCGTTGTCGGGGAAGAACTCGCGGAACTCGTTGCAGAGCTGCGCCGCCAACGTCTTGTTGTGGGCGATCACCAGTGAGGGTCGCTGCACCTCGGCGATCGTCGCCGCCATCGTGAAGGTCTTGCCGGTGCCGGTCGCCCCCAGCAGCGTCTGGAATCTGTCGCCCGCCTCCAAGCCCTCGACCAGCCCGGCGATCGCCTTCGGCTGGTCGGCGGTCGGCGTGTAGCCGGGGTTCAGCTCAAACTCGGGCACCAGATCAACATAGCGGCCGCCTGTGTCGCCTTTGTTTCGCTATGCGAAACAAAGGCGACACAGGCGCGGGTCGTGGGAGACTGCGCGACCGATGAGCCGCTCTCGAAAAACACTCGCCGGGTTCTTCGCCTTCGCGGGGGCGATGCACTTCGTCATCCCGCGCAGCTACGAGGCGATGATGCCGCCCTCGCTGCCCAGCCACAGAGAAGCGGTTGCCCTCAGCGGCATCGCCGAGATCGCCGGCGGCGTTGCGGTCCTCCACCCGCGCACCCGCCGCCTCGGTCGCTGGTGGCTCCTCGCTCTCCTTCTCGCCGTTTTCCCCGCCAACGTCCACATGGCGGTCAACGCCGAGCAGATCAAGGGACTCGACCTGAACAAAATCCCCCGCTGGGCCCTCTGGGCGCGGCTACCGCTGCAGCCGCTGGCGATGCTCTGGGTCTGGCGCGCTACCCGCTAAGGCAAAAACTGGTCGAGGATTCCTTGCGCCGGGCCGAGGATGCTCTGGGTTTGGTCTAGGAGGGTGCGGGCGTCTTGGATTAGGGCGATTGCCTGGTCGAGGGGGATCTGCTGGACCGTCTCACGCAGGGGTCCGGCGATGAGGGGGCTGAGAGCGCCGGCCTCCTCGGCATCGTTGACCGCCCGGACCAATCCGGCGCGGATTGCACGGGCAAGCTCGGGGTCCTCAATGCCGTAGCGCTCGGTGAACCGCTTGCGCGATTCCGGAGTGGCCAGCGCCCGAGCCAGCGCCTCGCGCGACACGCCCAGTTGGCAGGCCGCGCCGTCGAGGGCGGAGAGGGAGAACTGCTCCGCTATCGCCTGGATGCTCTGCGGATTGCGCCAGGGGCGATCCTGGCAGGGGCTCTGGGGCTTCGCCGGCGCATACGAAGATCCGCCGGCCGCCAGGTAGATCCCGGACAGCAGCACCGCGGCGGCGATCGCGCCGCCGACCAGCGCTTTGCCTCGCATCGCCTCGTTCACAGCTCGATTCTCCTCGCCAGGCCGATCGGGATCAGGGCGAGCAGACCGAGGGCGGCGCCGAGCCCGAATGACGGGCTAAAGGCATGGGTGGCGCCGCGGTTGAGCTGCTCCTGAAGATCGTCACGCAACTTGACCACGTCGGCGCGATCCCCCGGATCCTCCGGCAGCGGCTCAAAGGCCGGGGCGACCGTGGGCACCCTCCCCCGCTCCCCTTCCAGCCGATCGCTGATTCTCTGCGCCAAGTCGAGCTTCAGCAGCGGATCGACCCGCGCGTCAAGGACGACCGCGGTCCCGGCCGCGATCGCATCTTGACGTTGGTCGGCGATGTCGGCGGTAAAGATCGGCGTCAGCGCCAAGAGCCCGATGACGACGCCGACGTGGCGGGCGGAGATCGTCCAGCCGCCGTGAATCGCCTGCGGAGCCCTCCCGTGCAGCGCCGTCTCCGTTAGCGCGGAGAGAACCAGAGAGAGCCCGATGCCGACCAGGATCTGGGGCGGCACCGTCAACGCCACCTCCGCGTGGGGCAACAGGGCCAGCCCGGCAAGGCCTCCGGAGACGAGGATCGCCCCCGCCGCGGCGCGCGCCCGGGCGCTGGGAACCACCGGCCCCAAACGGCTGCCCGCCAACGCGGAAAGCGGCATCACGCTGACCACGATCGCCGCTCCAATCGGCGTCAATCGCCAGCCTTCGATCAGCAGCAAAACGAGAAGGAACAGAGCCGCGGCGATCGCCGCCGAGACCATCGCCAGCGCCAGGTTTGCCAGGAGGTGCGGTCGGCCGGTCCGGCGCAACTCGGTCGAGACGATCCCCGTCGCGGCCTCGTGTTTGGCGACAGCGAGGATCGGCACCGCGGCCGCGATCGCAACCGGCACCTGGAGGAGGAAGATCGACTGCCAGGAGACCAGCTCGGTGAGCAAGCCGCCGACCGCCGGCCCCAATGCCGCGCCCGCTGCCCCCGCGCTCGCCCAAACCGCGGTGGCGCGGCGCTCGGAACCCACCGTCGCCGGCAGTAGCTCCAGCACGGCGGTGACCGCAACGGCACCTCCGAGCGCCTGCACGCAGCGAGCGGCGATCAGCGTCGAGAGGTGCGCCGAGACGCCGCAGGCGAGGCTAGCGCCGGCAAAGACCGCCAGCCCTACGGCGGCGGCGCGTCCCGGCCCGACTCGACGCGCGAGGTGCGCCGCCGGCACCGCGGCGAGGGCCATGACCAGATTGAAGGAGACCAATACCCAGGTGACGCCGGCGACGCTGGTGTCCAGCTCGCGGTAGATCTGCGGCAGCGCCAAAACGACGACCGAAGAGTCGGCCAGCACCAGCCCGACGGCGAGAGCCAGAGCGGCGACGCGCGGCCTGGGAGCCTCAGCGGCCATAGCCCAGCTCCCGGCCGTATTCGCTGCGGTACTTGCGGCGCTTGTCGAGCACTTCGACGACATAACCGCGCGTCTCATCCAGCTGGATGTCGTCCACGGTCAGGTTCGCCCCACCCCACGCTTCGGCGTTCGCCGGCCCGGCGTTGTAGGCGGCCAGGGCCGCGACCTCGTTGCCGTCGTATCGGTTGAGCAACTCGCGCAGATAAAAGGTTCCGTAGCGAATGTTGAGATCGGGGTTGGAGAGGTCATTGATCTTGAAGGTCGATCCCCCGCTCAGCTTCTCTATCTCGCGGGCGGTCTGGGGCGTAATTTGCATTAAGCCCCGCGCGCCCGCGTGGGAGGTCTGGTCGCTGAAGCGAGACTCGGCATAGATCACCGCGGCGATCAACGACGCATCGACGTTCTTGTCGCTCGCCTGCTGGCGGATGATGTCCTCGTGGCGCAACGGCAAGGTCAGCTGCTGGATCACGTCATCGACCTTGCCGAACAGCCCCAGTCCAATCCCAGCCAGGACCCCGGCCGCAACCACCACAGCCCCAATCGCCAAACGTCGACGGCGCCTCTGCTTGCGTTTCATCCCCGCAGGGTGTCGATCAGCGCGGACAGTCGCCGCTCAAGGTCCTCGATCGAGCCGTCGTTTTCGACGACGTGGCCGGCGCGCGACGCCTTTTCGTCTTGAGGAAGCTGTCGCGCTTCGCGCTCGCCGACCAGCGCATGTCCCCGCGCTTCGGCGCGCTCGCGCCGCACCTCGTCGGAGCTAACGATCGCGACGGTGGTGTCGAAGATCTTCTCCATCTCCGTCTCGAACAGCAGCGGCACCTCGATCACGGCGCACTCGGCGTCGGCGGGAAGAGACGCCAGCCAAGCGCCAATTCTCTCCCCCACCAGGGGATGGATCTGCGCTTCCAGCCATCTCAGCTCATCGGGACTGGCGAAGACAACCTCGCCGACCTTGGCGCGATCGACCCGGCCGTCGGGCGCAACCTCCGCGCCCCAGCGCTCGGTGATGCGTCCCAGCAGGGGCTGCGAGTCGAGAAGCTCATGCACAACGGCGTCGCTGGAGATTGTCGCCGCTCCCAGACGCTTGAAAGCCGCAAGTGCCTCTGACTTCCCCGCCGCGATCCCCCCGGTGAGGCCGATCGTCAACGGCATGGGGACCGCCTAGGAGTCGTCTGCTTCGTCCTGCGCGACGGACTCTTCCGCCTCAGGCTCTTCGACGGCAGGCTCAACCTGCTCCGCCTCGGGCTCAGCTTCAACTTCGGCGGCTTCAGCCTCATCAGCTTCAACTACAGCGTCAGCTTCATCCGCTTCGACCTCAGCGGTGGGCTCCTCAGGCGACTCCTCCGCGGGTGGCGTGGAGTCGGAGGGGTCGAGAACGGAGGCTTCGCCCCCGCCCGCAGGCCCCTCTGACTCCGCGACGGGCCCCTCGGCCGATACCTCTGAAGAATCTTCGTCCTGATCCCCACCGTTGGCGGCAGCGAGCTGCGCCCCAAGATCGCTCATCGGCATGTTCTGATCCTCGACCTGCTTGATGCTGAGCGAGAGGCGACGACGCTCTTCGTCGATCTCGAGGATCTTCACGTTCAGCTTCGCGCCCGGCTCGACCACTTCGCTCGGGTTCTCGACGTGGCGGTCGGCCAGCTCGGAGATGTGGACCAGTCCCTCGACGCCGGGCAAGATCTCGACGAAGGCGCCGAAGGCGACGACCTTGGTCACCGTCCCTTCGAGCACGTTGCCCGGGCGATGGGTGCTGATCACGCGCTGCCATGGGTCTTCCTGGGTCTGCTTGAGCCCCAGGGAGATGCGCTGGCGATCGCGGTCGATGTCCAGCACTTTGATCCGCACGTCATCACCGATCGCGACCACCTCGGAGGGATGGTTGACGTGGCTCCAGGAAAGCTCTGAGATGTGGATCAGGCCGTCGATCCCGTCGAGGTCGACGAAGGCGCCGAAGTCGACGATGTTGGAGATCTTGCCTTCGACCACCTGGCCGGGCGCGAGGTTGCCGAGGATCTCCTCGCGAACCTCCTTGCGCTCCTCCTCCAGCACGGCGCGCCGCGACAGCACCACGTTGTTGCGGCTGCGGTTGAGTTCGATCACTTTGCACTCGAGCGTTTGGCCGGTGAACTCCTCGAGGTTGTGGACGCGGCGGATGTCGACCAGCGAAGCGGGCAGGAAGCCGCGGACGCCGAGGTCGAGGATGAGGCCGCCCTTGACCACCTCAATCACGGAGCCTTCGACCGGCACACCGGATTCGGCGGCGGCCTCGATGCGACGCCAGGCCTTCTCAAAGCGGGCGCGCTTCTTGGAGAGGATCAGTCGCCCTTCTTGGTCCTCTCTGGTGAGGACCAGGGCGTCGATCTCCTCGCCGATCTCTACTTCCTCGGCGGGATCGACGGACTTGCGAATCGAAAGTTCGTTTGAGGGGATGACCCCTTCCGACTTGTAGCCGATGTCGACCAGGACCTCGTCCTTGTCGATGCGAACGACCTTGCCGTTGACCACATCCCCCTCTTCAAAGGAGACCATCGTCGCCGCGTAGTTGGGCACGACATGGCCGTTGACCTGCAGCAGCAGGCCGTTTGAGCCCTCGACGGGAGTGCCCTCGGGAGCCGGGGTCGCAGGGGCGGTCAATGTGTCGGCGGCGGACACGGCGGCGAATAATGGCAGAATCGTGCGCGATGCCGGTCCGGGCCACGAAACGCGGCGACGAGCGCACTCCGCTCGACGGAACGCACGACGTGCTGATATGCGGAGCCAGCTTTGCCGGGCTGGCCATCGCGCGCGAGCTGGCGGGGTCGGGGGCCGACGTGTTGATCGTCGATCGCTACGAGATCGGCGAGCGACAAACATCCGCCTGCGGCATCCCCACCGAGTGGATGCGGAAGCTCGATCTGATGGACGCCGAGCGGCAGCGCTTCGACACGCTGGTGATGAACACGCCCCACGGCACTTCCCGCTACCGCCTTCCCTGGACCTTCTCCACCTTTGACTACAGGCAGATGTGCGAGCTGCTCTGGCGCGACTGCGACGCGACCTTTGAGACCGCCAAGGTCAACGGCCGCGCGCCGGCCGCCGACGGCGACGGCGACGGGGTGATCCGGGTCGAGACCGACCGCGGCGTGCTCGGCTCTCGGCTGGTCGTTGACGCGCTCGGCTGGCGCCGCGTCCTCGCCGCGGGCGACGGCTACCAACCACCGGATGCGCCGCTCTCCCGAGGACTTGAGGTTCATCCGAGCGGGGAGAGCGAGGATCTGGAAATCTGGATCGACCGCCGGTACGTGCCCGCCGGCTACGGCTGGTCCTTCCCCGCCCGCGATGAGCTGCGCATCGGCGTCGGCTCCTTCGACCCCCGCTTCCACGTCAAGGACACGACGGTTCTGCTTACCGAGGACCTGGGCAAGGAGCCGAACGAGTACCAGGGCAACTGGATCCCCCACAAGCTGCGGCGCGCGACCGAGGGCGGTGTTTTCTTCGCCGGCGATTCCGCCGGCCACTGCCTGCCGCTCAGCGCCGAGGGAATCCGCACCGCACTCTATTTTGGGATCGCGCTGGGACGGGAGTTACGTGGCGTCGTCGAGGGGCGGCAAAGCCGAGAGGAAGCAGCAGCGCGCTACGCCGAGTTCAACGACTCCCACGAGTGGAAGTTCCGTTGGATGCTGCGCGTGCAGAGACTCGTCCCCCGCGTCCCCCCGCGCCTGCTGGCGGGACTGATTCGCCTGATGGGAGCCAAGCGCTTCATCAACTGGTCCTTCGGTCACTACCTGGAGATCGCGCCGCCGGGGTTCGCCGACTCAGCGAACGACGAGGACGGTCCCGGCCAACAGCAGCGCCACGCCGACGAGCCGCTCGGGAGTGAGCGGGATCTCGTTCAGGCCAAACAGGCCTAAGCGGTCAATCGCAAGCGAGGCGACAAGCTGGCCGGTGATCGTCGCCGCGGCGACCCCACCCGCCCCGATCGTGCCGACCACGATCAGCGCGTTGGCGACATAGACGGCTCCCAGCAGGCCGCCGAGCAGGTAGTACCAACTGACGTCGAAGGTCGAGGTGAGGCCGCCCGCCTTGCCGCTGAGCACGACGATCGCCCCCAGCGCCAACGTCCCCACCACGAAGGAGACAAGCGCCGCGGGCAGGCTCCCGGTCGCCCGGCCCAGCCCGGCGTTGATCGGCGCCTGCAAGGCGATCAACCCTCCCGCGACCGCGGTTAATACCACTGCGAATCCCCGATCCACGCCACCGTCATATCAGGCCGGCCCCAAATCGAGCGCCGAGTTCGCCCTTATTCCCGGATAGCGGGAATAAGGGCGAACTCGGCGGGCAGTAGGGAAATCGTGATTTTCGTGGGTTGCGTGTGTTACACCGGGTAGATGCCCCCGCCAGCTGAAGGATTCGCTGCCCGCATCGTGCTCGGGCCGGCGCTGCGCACGCAGCCGGACAAGCGGCTGGTCGCCTTGGTCCGCGAGGGCTACGAGGCGGCCTTCGAGGAGATCGTCCGTCGCTACGACAAGGCCCTTGGGCGCTACGCGGCGGCGATCGTGGGGGGTCGCTCAGAAGATGTGACCCAGGATGCGTTTTCCAAGGCGCTGCTGGCGCTGCGCCGTGACGATGCCGAGATCGAGCTGCGGCCCTGGCTCTACCGGATCGTTCGCAATACGGCGCTCAACGACTTGCGGGACCGGCCGGCGGCAGCCGAAGAGCTGGCCGATGCGATCGCCGGAGGCAACAACCCTGCCGAAGAACTGGAGCAGCGCGAAGAGCTTGCCGACCTGATGAAGCGCCTGCGGGCGCTGCCGGAATCCCAGCGGGCGGCGATCGTGATGCGGGAGCTGGAGGGGCTCAGCCACGAGGAGATCGCGGCGGCGTTGGGCTTGAGCGGCGGCGCGGCACGGCAGGCCATCCACCGGGCGCGAACGGCGCTGCGCAACGGGGCCGGGCTACTGCTTCCGTTGCCGCTGATGCGCTTCCTGATCGATCACGCCGACGCGGCCACGGCGGGGGCGAGCGTCGGCACCGCGACGGTGGCGGGAGGAGCGGTGAGCGGCGCGGGCGCGGGCGCCCTGCTCAAAGCGGGCGTGGTGACGGCGGTGCTCGCCGGCTCGGTTGGAACCGGCGTCGCCCTGCACGAGAATCGCGACGGCGCTCACGCCAATGCGGCCGCGACGGCGCCCGCCTCCGGTGAAGAGCCCGGCGGATCGACCTCTTCTGGCCCGCCGCCCAGAACCAATGCCGCGGTCGCGGTCGGGACCGGAGTGGCCGAAGACAGTGGAGGCGGAGAGCGAGGAAAGAGCGGCGGCAGAGACGGCCTCAATGGCAATGTCGTCCAAGCCGCCGGCGGCAATGGGATAGGCCGCGGCCCTGGACCCTCGCCGGCATCCGCCCATCGTGGGTCACGTCACCCTGGGCACAGCGATGGCCCGAGTGGCCCAAGGCCAATTCACCGTAGAGAAGGAGGAGGGACGAAATCGGGGCCGGGGCCGCGCGGGGGGCACCTGGGGGCGCCCGGCGACCAGGGAGCCCCGAACGGGCCCGGAGGCGGTAGAGCCGGAAATCGTGGGCCCGGCGGCGACGGAAGCTCGGGGTCTATACAACCTCCCCCTCCCCGTCCCACTCCCGGAGACGACTCGAGTGGTGAAGGCGACGGATCACGCTCGGGCTTTTCGGGCAGCGGCGACGACCTTCCGTGATCTTTACCCCCGCCTCGGGTTGAGAGGACATGCAGGTGCTTTTTCTCAACCAAGGAGGAGACATGAACCGTCCGCACGGCAAGCGGGCTCGGCTCGGCGGGATGCTTCTCGCCATCGTCGCGGCCCTGGCGATCCTGGCACTGCCAGGCCTCGCCGCAAGCCACAACCGCAACCATGAGCCCCCGGGCGACGCCGGCACGATCCAATCGTTCGATCCCGACACGGGAACTTTGGTCATCGACCTGGCGAACGGTGGATCGATCAGCGGCCTCGTCGGCGATCGAACCCACATTCGTTGTGGGCATGGGAGACGCCACCACGGCAGGCACCGCGCTCGCCGTAAAGGTTCCGCATCCGCCTCCTCACGCCGAGGCCGCCCGGAGGGCGTGCAGCCAGGTCGCGGTCCCAGCGCCGGCGAAGACCCACCCGGCAACGATGGCACCGCCCCAGGTAGAAGCGAAGACCCCGGCAAAGGCGCCGATAAATCCTCCCGTTGCAACATCGATGATCTGGTCCCGGGAGCGACTGTGAAGGTCGCTGAGCTGTTCCTGGCCAACGGCAACGCCTACTACAGATTGGTGGGGCTGCCGAGGCAGGCTCCGCCGAGTGGTGACGCACCACCGGCCGACGATTCGCCGCCGGCCGACGACGCGAGCTAGCGGCTACTTGGCGTCGAGCCAATCTCCGCCGACGCCAACGTCTACCTCAAGCGGCGGGTCGAGCTGGTACGCGGCGCACATTTCGCGCCGCACCAGCTCGACCGCGTCGTCCATCTCCTCCGCCGGACCCTCGAACAACAACTCGTCGTGGATCTGAAGGACGAGGCGGGTCTTTGTCCCGGCCTCCGCAAGGGCGCGGTTACAGCGAACCATCGCCACCTTGATGATGTCGGCGGCGGTGCCCTGAATCACGGTGTTGACGGCGAGGCGCTCGCCGAGCCTGCGGGTATTGGGGTTGCTTGAGCGCAACTCCGGAATCGCCCGGCGGCGACCCATTAGCGTCGTCACATGGCCCTCTTCCTGGGCACGCTCGACCACGCTGGTGCGGAATGCGCGCACCGCCGGGAAGCGCTCCAGGTAGCGAGCGACGAACTCCTCCCCTTCCTTGCGGGGAATGTTGAGGCGGTCGGCTAGCCCGAACCCGGTCAACCCGTAGACGATCCCGAAGTTGACCATCTTCGCCTTCGAGCGCTGGCCGATATCGACCTCCTCGCGGGAGATGTTGAAGACCTCAGCCGCGGTCGCCGCGTGCACGTCGTCGCCGGCCCGGAAGACCTCTTTCAGCACCTCCTCGTCGGCGACGTGGGCCAGCACGCGCAACTCGACCTGGCTGTAGTCGGCGGAGAGCAGGCGAGCGCCGCGATCGGCGACGAAGCAGGCGCGGACCGGGCCGCCCCAGCTCGGTTCGGATCGGGATGTTCTGCAGATTGGGGTTGGTGCTTGAGAGGCGCCCGGTCGCCGCTGTTGTCTGGCTGAAGGTGGTGTGGATGCGACCCGTCTCGGCGTCGATCAACTCCGGCAACGAGTCGAGGTAGGTGTTCTTCAGCTTGGTCAGCTCCCGCCAAGATTCGATTTTCTCCACGATCGGGTGCTCGTCGCTGATCTGGGCGAGGACGCGCGCATCGGTCGAGAAGCCGGTTTTGCCTCGGCGCTTGCGGGTCAGTCCAAGCTCCTCGAAGAGGACCTGACCGACCTGCTGCGGGGAGCCGATCGTGAACTCATGACCGGCCAGCTCGTAGATCTCCTTCTCCAGGGTGTCGATCCGCTCGCCGAAGCCGGCGCCGACTTCAGCGAGGCGTTCCGCGTCAAGCTTTAATCCCTCGCGCTCCATCGCGGCGAGGACATGGACAAGCGGCAGCTCGACGTCCCGCAGGAGAGGCTCAAGCTCAAGCTCTCGCAACCGCGGCCGTTGCTTCTCGGCCAGCGCGGCGACCAGTTGCGCCTCGTCAGCGGGGTCGAGGCCCGCCTCCCCGTCTCCTTCGCCGAGGGAGAGCTGGCCGTCATCGTCGTCGCCCGCCTTGGACACCTCTTCTGCCAAGCCGATGCCGGCATCCGCCGCCAGCTCGGTCAAGTCGTAGGTGCGGCGCTGGGGCTCGAGCAGGTAGGCGGCGACCAACGTGTCGTGGTCAAGCGTCAGCTCGACTCCTTCGCGAGCCGCGGCGGCCAAGAGGCCGTGACGGCCGCCGCCGAGTGACTTGGCGTCGTGGGCAGTAAGGGGTCGGCCGTTGAAGGCAACGGCCAGCTCATCCAGGGTCGATGATCCGGTGAGGACGCGAGCGCCGTCGGCGCCGGCCCAGCGATCGCCGGCGATCGCCAATGCGGTGGGACCGTCAGGGAGGTCGGCGGGGGACCCCTCGACCGCCTCGATCTCCAGCTCCGTCTCCACCCGGCGACCCGGCAGCGCCTCCTCGTCGCCGAGCGCCTCTTCCAGGCGCTCCAGAACCGCGCGCAGCTCGAACTCGCGCATGAACTCGCGCAATGCGGTGCGGTCGGGAACGGCGCCCATCACCTCGGCCAGGTCCACCCCGGTCTCGATGTCGTACTGAAGCGTCGCCAACTGCTTGGAGATACGAGCGTCGTCGGCGTGCTCGACCAGGTTCTGCTTGCGTTTGGCGCCGGAGATCTCATCGACGCTCTCCAGCACAGTCTCCATCGAGCCGAATCTCTGCAGCAGCTGCGTCGCCGTTTTCTCGCCGATCCCGGGGACGCCGGGAATGTTGTCGGACGTATCGCCCCGCAGGCCCATCAGGTCGGTGATCAGCTCGGGCGGCACTCCGTAGCGTTCGATCACCGCCTCACGGTCGTAGACCTTTGTCTCCGAGATCCCTCTTGAATTGCTCATCACCCGAATCCCGTCGCCGACCATCTGGTAGACGTCGCGGTCGCCGGAGACGACCATCACCGGGATCTTCTGCTCCTGCGCCAGTCGCGCCAACGAGGCGATCACGTCGTCGGCCTCGTAGCCCTCGACCTTGACATTGGTGTAGCCGAAGGCCTCGACCAACGGCATCAGGTTCGGCCATTGCTCTCGCAAGCAGATCCGGCCGCGACGGGCGTCCGGCCTTGTATTCCTTGTAGGCAACCTCCCGCCCGGACATCCCGGCATCCCAGGCGACGACCACCCCGGCCGGCCGGTGCTCGTCGATGATTTTGACCAGCATCGAGGCCAATCCGTAGATCGCGTTGGTCGGCCGCCCATCCGCGGTAGCGATCGACTCCGGCAGCGCGAAGTACGCCCGGTAGGCCAGCGAATTCCCGTCGAGCAGGAAAAGCTCTCGCGCGTCAGACATCGACGCCACTCTAAGGCGCGGGCCAGCGCGCCTCGCAGGTCGGCGCAGGACAGAGGCGTGACTCCTCCGTCGACGTGGCGGTGAGTGGAACGCGGCACCGCAGAGTCCACCGCTCGACCGCCGATCGAGCGCGCAAGCGCGATCGTCCTCGAACGCGTTGCTTCCCCGGTGGTGGCGGTAGCTGTCGGTTTCCACGACCAGTCGTTGAGCTCTCCAGAGGAAGTCGACGGTCCAGAGGCCGACCCGACTGGCTTCGGGGGCCGGGCGCCCGAAGCGACGACAAGCGCGGGTCGCGTTCAGGATCGCTGCGAGTGCCGTCGGGACGATCTCCGGTCCCGACTTGGATCCGAAACTCCGCTTGGCGCACCGCGCGCCTGCCATTTCCAGGCCGGGATGACTCGGCGGAGGTCGGCGACCGTCCCCGCGGGAGTCGTTACGGGATTGCCGCGTCGCTTCGTGCTCTGACTCTCCAGGAGCGCCGGGCGGCGAGAAGCTCGATCCCTGACCTGTCGCTTCGGCCGCCGCCGCCCAGTGCTTCGAGGCTCTTCATCTCGGCTTCCCCGTCGGCTTCGAACCGCACGTCCGAGGCGACAACATCCGCGCCGTGAGCCCCAGTGTCGGTCGTGAGCGACCGGCGCCAGGCGATCTTGTCCAGGCCTACGTTGAGATAGACGCCATAGCCGTCTCCATTCACCCGAACGTAGGCATAGCCGGTCCGTGAAGCGGGATCCACCGGCGAAACGCTTCGAGGCAAGCCGTGACCATCGAACCGACCAGATGGTCATCTCGAGGCCGGAGAAAGTCGACTCTGTTGTTACCCCGTAGTTGAACTTGACCTTGAACGCCGCTGACGGAGTCTGAACGATCCGTACCCACCCTTGAGGCGAATGCCGACATCCAGCGGCCCATAGGACTGCCCGCCCGGTCAGCCAAACGTCCCAGGTTGATACTCCCCGGGATCGATCGCGAGGGCGTCGATCGACTCCTGGGGCAGGGTCAGGTCGATCACGACCACGGCGTCGGGATCAAACAGCCACGCGGCATCCGACGGGGGGTCGGCGGCGCTCGCCGCCGAGCACGAGGCCAACGCCAGCGCCAGCGCGCAGACAAAGATCGAAAAGCGGAGCATCTCCAATAGACGCTAGCGCCGAAACCGCGCAAAGGTGCGCGCGGAGGGAATCTGATTCGATAGCTGCCCATGGCAGTGAGCGCCCAGTACAGCGTCACCATCCGCGTTGAGCTCGACGCGCGGCAGGAGCCCTTGGGCAAACTGACCGCCGCGATCGCCGAGGCGGGCGGGCAACTACAGGGCGTCGACCTCGTGCCCGGCGCCGGCGGCGAGGGGAAGCGGGTGCGTGAATTCACGATCGACGCCCAGGACCGCGAGCACTGGGAGCAGATCCTGCGCGGGATCGGGTCAACCCGAGGGGCGAAGGTCCTCGACTACGTCGACCGCACGATGCAGATGCACCGAGGCGGCAAGATCGAGATCAACAACAAGTACCCGCTAAAGACCCGCGACGACCTCTCGATGGCCTACACGCCCGGCGTCGCCCGCGTCTGCCAAGACATCCATGCCGACCGCAGCCGCGCCTTCGAGTACACGATCAAGAAGAACATGGTCGCCGTCGTCTCCGACGGCAGCGCCGTGCTGGGCCTGGGGAACATCGGGCCGGAAGCGGCGATGCCGGTGATGGAGGGCAAGGCGATGCTTTTCAAGGAGTTCGCCGACGTCGACGCATTCCCGATCTGCCTCGACACCCAGGACGCCGATGAGATCGTCAAGGCGGTGGAGCTGATCGCCCCCACCTTCGGCGGCATCAACCTCGAGGACATCTCCGCCCCGCGCTGCTTCGAAATCGAGGACCGACTGAAGGAATCGATCGACATTCCCGTCTTTCACGACGACCAGCACGGAACCGCGGTGGTCACCATGGCGGCGCTGTTCAACGCGCTGAAGATCACCGGCAAGCCGATCGAGGACCTGCGAGTCCTGGTGGTCGGGCTCGGTGCCGCCGGGGTCGCGGTGACGAAGATGATGCTCGCCTCCGGGGTGACCCACATAGTCGGCTGTGACCGACGCGGCGCCCTCTCCACCACTCGTGAGGACTACCAGTCCGGCGAGATGAGCGGGATCAAGCGCTGGTACGCAGAAATCTCGAACCCCGAACACCTGACGGGCCAACCAGCCGATGTAATCGAGGGAATGGATCTCTTCGTCGGCCTCTCCGGCCCTGGGATCATCCAGCCGGAAGCCCTGGGCAAGATGAACGACGACGCGATCGTCTTCGCGATGGCCAACCCCAACCCCGAGGTGATGCCCGAAGACGCCGCCCCCCACGTTCGGATCATGGCCACGGGGCGCTCCGACTACCCAAACCAGATCAACAACGTGCTCTGCTTTCCCGGGATATTCCGTGGCGCGCTGGACGCCGGTGCCCCCCGCATCACCGAGGAAATGAAGCTGGCCGCCGCCCAGGGGATCGCCGAAACGGTCACCGACGAAGACCTTTCAGAGGACTACATCATCCCCAGCGTCTTCAATCGAGATGTCGCACCCGCGGTCGCCCAAGCCGTGGTCGAGGAGGCGCGACGCGCCGGCATCGCCCGCTTCAGCCAGGAGACCGGGACCTTCTCCACCGTGGAGGACGCGACCTAGCGTGCGGGTACTCGTCACCGGAGCCAGCGGATTCATCGGGTCGGCGGTCTGCGACGCGCTGCTGGCGAGGGGCGATGAGGTTGTCGGGCTGACGCGTGACCCGGCGAAAGCGCGCGGAACCAACCCGACGGTGACCTGGCACGCCTGGGAGCCGACGCTGGAGCGACCGCCGGTCGAGGCGTTCGACGGCGTCGATGGCGTCGTCAATCTGCTCGGCGAGAAGATCAACCAACGCTGGACCGACGAGTCCAAGCACCGGATCATGGAGAGCCGCCGAACCGGCACTCACAACTTGGTGGGAACGATCGCGGGGCTGAAGAGCAAGCCGAAGGTGCTGGTCAGCCAGTCGGCGATCGGCTTCTACGGCGACCGCGGGGAGGCGTTGGTCGACGAGTCTTCCGAACGCGGCGAAGGCTTCGACTCCGAGGTCGTGCGGGAGTGGGAGAAGGCGGCTCGCGAGGTTGAGAACAGCGGAGTGCGGCTTGTAGTCGTCCGCACCGGCCACGTGCTCGACCCCGGCGACGGGCTGCTGGCAGAGCTGCTGACGCCTTTCAAGCTCGGCGTCGGCGGCCCACTCGCGGGCGGCGACCAATACATGTCGTGGATCCACATCGACGATGAGGTCGGAATCCTGCTCTGGGCGCTCGGCAACGACCAGGTGAGCGGCGTCGTCAACTCGACCGCGCCGAACCCGGCAACCAATCGCGACTTCTCAAAGGCGATCGGTAGAGCGATCGGGCGGCCGGCGATCGTCCCGGTTCCCGGGTTCGTCCTCGATCTCAAATTCGGCGGAGAGTTCGGCAAGGTGCTGCGCGGCGGGCAGCGGGTAATGCCGCGGCGCGCGCTGGACCTCGGTTATGAATTCCAGCACCCTGAGCTGAACGAAGCGCTAGCCGATCTCCTCTAGGACCACTTCCCGCAGGTTGCTGTTGCCGTCCGCACGCTCGATCGCCTCAAGCAGGCGCGCCATCGCGTTTGCTCCTGAGATTGCTGAGAGCTGAGCGATGCCGGCGGCTTCGACGATGGTGTTCGACTCGCCTATGTAGCCGACGGTGCTCGAGTCCTCTGTGGCACGACGGGCGTTGGCGCCCCTCGCGGCGAGGGTTCCAGGGTCGTCGAGGCAGATCATCCGCACTCGGAAGCCCCCGGCTCTCCCCCCGCTGTCGTCGAGTTCACGCTGGGCGCCCTTACACAGGGCTTCACCGCTTACGTAGACGGTCACAGTGGCGCCGGAAGAGACGCCCGTCTCCCCGCATCCGACAGCAAGCACCCCCCAGGCGCAAGCGAGTGTGATGAAGGTGACGCGGCGCACGGGCTCGCGATCATAGACTCGGGACGAATGAGGATCGGAGTCTTGACAGCGGGGGGCGACTGCCCCGGCCTCAACGCCGTGATTCGGGCGGTCGCCCGTTCGGCGATGGAAAACGGTGACGAGGCGGTGGGCATCCGCCACGGCTACCGTGGCTTGGCCGAGGGCGATTATCTCCCGTTGGACATGCGCACGGTCTCGGGAATCCTCCACCTGGGTGGGACGATCCTCGGCACCTCCAGCTTCGAGCCGATCCGCGAGGGAGCGGTTGACCGGGTTAAGAAGGCTTTCGTCGACGAGGGACTCGACGCGGTCGTCGCGATTGGCGGCGAGCACACGATGGAGATCACTCGCCGGCTACACGACGAGTTCGACATGCCCCTGATCGGGGTGCCGAAGACGATCGACAACGATGTCTCGGGAACCGACTTCACCTTCGGGTTCGACACCGCCGTGCAGATCGTCACCGATGCGATCGACCGCCTCCACACCACCGCCCAGTCCCACGACCGGGTGATGGTCGTCGAGGTGATGGGCCGCAATACCGGTTGGATCGCCGCCTACGCGGGACTGGCGGGCGGCGCCGACGGCATCGTCATACCGGAGGTGATCACCACGGTCGAGGACGTCGCCGCAGGCATTTCGCGGCGACACGAGCGCGGCAAGGACTTCTCGATAATCGTCGTCGCCGAGGGAGCGAAACTGGCCTTCGCCGGTGGCGAGGAGCGCCTGATCCAACCGGTGAAGGACAGCGACGAGTACGGCTACCCCCGACTGGGCGGAATCGGGGCGGCGCTGGCGACCGAGCTCGAAACCCGGACCGGATACGAAACCCGGGTCACCGTCCTCGGCCACGTGCAACGTGGTGGCACGCCGACTTCAACCGATCGCATCCTCGCCACGCGCTACGGCGTCCACGCCTACAGATTGGCCCAGGCCGGCGAGCTCGGCAAGATGGTCGCCCTGCGTGGCTCAGAGATGGTCGCGATTCCGCTGCCATCGGCCGCCAGCATCAAGAAGGTCGACCTCGAGATGTTGGAGATCGCGAAGCTCTTCTTCGGCTGAAGGCTAAGAAGAAAGCGTGTTGCGGGCAACGCGAATCGCGGCCCCGGTAAAGAGAACCGTGAGGAAGACGAGCCCGGCCACCGGGCCCCCTTGCCCGAAGGCGTAGGAGATCGTCATCGCGGCGAGTGCCAGGAAGAGGCTGACTACAAGTCCCATGCGGCGCGAATCCTAACTGGCCAGAGAAGCGCGTGTCTCGCGCAGGAATTCCGAGACCGCCTCCGCGGCACCCTCGGCCGAACCGGCCTCACCGGCGGCGCGGACGAGACGGCTACCGATGATCACGCCGTCGGCAATCCTCCCCACCTCAGCGGCCTGCTCTGGAGTCCCGATCCCGAAGCCAACGGCGACGGGAACATCGGCTTCAACCTTGGTCGCCGCGACCAGATCGGCGAGGGCGGCTGGAATCTCTGCTCGCTCACCCGTCGTCCCAACCGTGGAAACGACATAGACGAATCCACGAGCGACAGCGCAAATCGCGGCGAGGCGCTCCGGCGGCGTCGTCGGGGCGACGAGCGGCACCAACGCCAAACCGGCAGCGGTAAACGCTTCGCGGACATCTTCAGCCTCCCCCAGAGGCAGGTCGGGAACGATGATCCCGGCAGCCCCGACATCAGCCGCACGACGGGCAAATTCGGCCGCTCCACCATGCGCAAGCACCATGTTCACGTAGGCCATGAGGATGACCGGCACCCGCCGGCCAACCGACTCGCAAATCTCCAGCGCCGTCGCAAGCGTCGCCCCACTCTCAAGCGCGGCAGTCGCGGCAGCATGGATGACCGGCCCATCGGCCAGAGGATCGGAAAAAGGAACGCCAAGCTCAATTAAGTCGGCCCCGGCCTCAACATAAGCGGCAGCAATCGCCAACGAGGCCTCGCGATCGGGATACCCGGCCATCATGTACGGCATCAGCGCGGACCTGCCCTCCGCATGCGCCTTTGCGAAGGCACCGGAGATCCGCTCAGCTCCGGTCAGCGTCAGCTCAGGGTCGGTTACCGCTCCGGCGGGGAGCGTCGGGGAATGACTCGCCGGAGCCTCCCCGCTGTTGCTCCGCCGAGTCATTCCCCGACGCTCCCCCCACCAGTGCGCTCAATGACCTCAGCCAAATCCTTATCCCCGCGCCCCGAGAGACAGAGGACGTCGTACCCATCTCCCCCGCCGTTCTCAAGCAGCCATGCGATTGCGTGGGAGGACTCGAGGGCGGGGATGATGCCCTCGAGACGCGAGAGTTCCGCGAAGGCAGCTAAAGCTTGGGCGTCCGTGACCGCGACATAGGTGGCACGGCCGGTGTCGCGCAGGTGGGCGTGCTCGGGCCCGACGCCCGGGTAATCGAGACCGGCGGAGATCGAGTGGGCTTCCATGACCTGACCCTCGTCGTCGGCGATGATCGAAGAAAGCGAGCCGTGCAGGACACCGGTGGCGCCTCTCTGGAGCGATGCGCCGTGGCGGCCGCTATCCAAGCCTTCCCCGGCGGCCTCGACTCCGATCAACTCGACGTCGTCGTCAAGAAAGGGGACAAAGAGGCCAATCGAGTTGGAGCCACCGCCGACGCAAGCAATCGCTCGCGCGGGCAACGAGTCTTCAGCCGCCAGCGCCTGCTCACGGGTTTCGTCGCCGATCACCCGTTGAAGGTCGCGCACCAGCGCCGGGAAGGGCGCCGGACCGACGGCGGAGCCGATCACGTAATGGGTTGTCTCGACGTTCGCGACCCAGTCGCGAATCGCCGCGCTGACGGCCTCCTTCAGCGTCCGCGCGCCGGCATCGACCGGGCTCACTTCGGCTCCCAGCAGCTTCATCCGCTCGACATTTGGAGCCTGACGACGAATGTCCTCCGTCCCCATGTAGACGACGCACTCGAGGCCGAACAGCGCGCAGGCGGTCGCCGTTGCCACCCCGTGCTGGCCGGCTCCCGTCTCCGCGATCACCCGCGGCTTGCCCATCCGCTGGGCCAAGAGGGCCTGGCCGATTGCGTTGTTGATCTTGTGCGCGCCGGTGTGGGCGAGGTCTTCGCGCTTCAGGTAGACCGTCCGTTCAACTCGCTCGCTCAGCCGGTCCGCCCGGTACAGCGGCGTTGGGCGGCCGATGAAGTCGCGGTGCAGGTGCGCCAGCCGTTCCTGGAACTCGGAGTCCTCGCGCGCCTCCGCCCAGGCGGCGGTCAACTCATCGAGCGCCGCGATCAGCGTCTCCGGAACGTAGCGGCCCCCGTAGGGCCCAAACCGAACATCGGTTTCAGTCGGCGTGCTCATGGAGCCGGAACGCTAACCACACCGGCGGCCTCGAAGAAGGCCGTCATCGCGGCATGGTCCTTGCGGCCGGGCTCGGCCTCCACTCCGCTGGCGACGTCGACGGCATACGGATGGGCGACGGCGATCGCCTCGGCGACGTTCTCGGGGCGCAGGCCGCCGGCGACAATCGCCGGCACCTGTGAGCGATGCTCCGCCAGCAGTCCCCAGTCAAAGCTCTCACCAGTCCCACCCCAGAGCCCTCTGCCTTTGCGATCAAAGAGATGAAAGTCGGTGCGGAAGGCCTCGGCGTTGTGAACATCGGCGGCACTGGCCACATGAATCGCCTTGATCACCTTCACCCCCGTCCGCCGCGCGACCTCGGCGCAGAACGACTGCCCTTCTTGCCCGTTCAGCTGCACCATCGTCAACCCGGCGTCCTCAACCGCCTTGTCGACCTCGTCCAGCTCGGGATTGACGAAGACGCCGACGACCTCGCACTTGCGCCGGAACGCCGCGGCAATCCGCACCGCCTCAGCCGGATCGCAAGCCCGTGGGCTCTTCTGGTAGTGGATCAGCCCGATCGCCCACGCGCCAAGGCGCACAGCCTCCGCCGCGTCGTCGAGATTGGTGATTCCGCAGATCTTTACCCGCACCCCACCAGGGTACGGGAGCCCTACTTGGGCCGGTTGCCGAGCGTGACCGTGAACGACTTTTCGTCGCCGCCTCGCAACACGGTCAGGTCCAGCTCGTCGCCGGGTTCGGCGGAATTGACCGCGTCGATCACCTCATTCATCGAGGAAACCCGCTCGCCGTTGACCTTGGCGATGACGTCGCCGGCCTCGATCCCGGCTCTTGCCGCTGGGCCCCCCGCGACCGCCTCTTTGACGATCGTCGTCTGGTTGATGGTGGCGCCCTGAACGCCAAGATAGGCGTGCTCAACGGTCCCCCCGCTCTTCAGCTGCTCGACCACGCTGCGGGCGGTGTCAATCGGGACGGCAAAGCCAATGCCGACGTTGCCGTTGCTCCCTCCCCCGGTCTCAATCTGGGAGTTGATGCCGATCACGCTGCCGGAGGAGTCGATCAGCGGGCCACCTGAGTTGCCCGGGTTGATCGCGGCGTCGGTCTGAATCACGTTGGAGATGGCGAAGCCGTTGGGCGCCTGAATTTGGCGCTGCAGTGCCGAGACGATGCCGCTGGTGACGGTTCGGTCCAAGCCGAAGGGGTTGCCGATCGCGACCACGGGGTCGCCGACCTGCACCTTCGAAGACCTGCCAAGAGCGAGTGGATGAAGCTGGTCGGCGGGAGCATCGACCTTGAGCAACGCCAGGTCGGTGGCGGGATCAACGCCGACCACCTCGGCCGAGTGAGTCGCGTCGGAGGAGCCGAGCTTTACCTCAATGCTCTTGGCTCCCTCCACCACATGGTTGTTCGTGAGGACGTGGCCCTCGGTGTCGGTGACGAAACCCGAGCCGGTCGCCACCCCGCCCCCCTGCGACTGGCCGAAGGGATCGAACGGCGATGGCGCCTGGGCGGGTTGCTCCGCCTGGATGAAGGCGACCCCCTGCCCGTCGTGGCGGTAGATCTCATTGACGAGATTGGAGTTGTCCTTGGCGGCGACCGGAGTCGCCAGGGGGGCGGCAATCGAAGTCGTCGAACTCCCATCCGCCGCGACCCAGCCGGCCGAGATCGCCACCCAACCAAAGGCCGCCACGACGAAGCCACCGAGCATCGCGGAACCGAAGGAGGAGCGGAGGAAGCGTCGTGCCTTGCGCATTGCGGTGATCATGCGCAGCGCCGTTGAGCCTTCTCTAAAGACCTACCTAAGGCTCTTTAAATTCACTACGGAAGATGGTGCTCGCGAGTGCTCTCGTCGGCGCCGGTCAGCTCGCGAACCTTGCCCTCGGGATCGTCGACCGTCATCAGCGCCGAGCCGATCAACACCGCGTCGACGCCGACGCGCTCAAGTTCCTCCAGCTCGGCGCGGGTCGAGATGCCGCTCTCGGCGACCACTGTCTTGCCGGCCGGCACGTCCGGCATCAGCTCATAGGTGGTCGCGATGTCGACGGTCCCTTGGTCGAGGTTGCGGTTATTGATCCCGATCACTTCGGCGTCAAGCTTCAGCGCCCGCTGCAGCTCCCCCTCGTCGTGGACCTCTACAAGGCAGTCGAGGTCCAGCGCCCGCGCCTCGTCGTAGAGCGCTCGCAGTCGGTGGTCGTCGAGCGCCCAAGCGATCAGCAGCACCGCGTCAGCGCCATTCACCGCCGCCTCATACAGCTGGTAGGGATCGACGATGAAGTCCTTGCGCAGGATCGGCAGGTCACAGGCGGCACGCGCCGCGCGCAGGTCCTCCAGTGAGCCACCGAAATGCCGCTCGTCGGTGAGTACCGAGAGAGCGGCCGCGCCACCACGCTCGTAAGCGGTGACCTGATCGGCGATCGTCGCCGAGGCGGAGATCTCACCGGCGCTCGGAGAACGCCGCTTGAACTCGGCGATCAAGGAAAGCCCAGGGCGCACCAGCGCCTCGCTGAAGGGACGATCCTCGCCGCGAGCATGGAGCTGCGACTCGAGGTCGGCTTGTGGAACCGCCTTACGGCGGTCATCCACCCCCTCACGCGCCGCGGAGATGAGCTGCTCGATCATTCCCACTTGAGGGAGCAGAGATTAGTCGGCGGAGGCGGCGGTCGCAGCGATAAGCCGGTCGAGGATGCCGCCAGCCGCGCCCGAATCAACTGCATCGACCGCCTTGACGATCCCATCCTCGAGGCTTTCCGCTCCCCCGCCGACGTAGATCGCAGCACCCGCATTGAGCATGACCAAGTCACGGCGCGGGCCACTTTCGCCGTCCAATACCCCGCGAGAGGCGGCGGCGTTCTCTTCCGGTGTGCCTCCGGCAACCTCCTCCAACGTCGCCTCACCGAGGCCAAAATCGCCGGGCTCGACGAACCACTCAGCTGTTCCCCCGTCGACGACCTCGATCACCCGCGTCCGCGACGCGATCGAGAGCTCGTCCAGTCCGTCGTCAGCGGCGACGACCATCGCTCGTTCGCTCCCCAGCGTCACCAGCGCCTCGGCGATCGTCTCTTGGTAATGGCGATCGGAGACTCCAAGTAGCTGTCGATCGGCGCCGGCCGGGTTGGTCAGCGGCCCGAGGAAGTTAAAGATCGTCCGCACTCCCAACTCTTTGCGGACCGGAACGACGTGGGCCATCGCGGCGTGGTGGCGTGGCGCGAACATGAAGCCGAACCCGATCTCCTCGATACAGCGGGCAACGGCATCGGGCTCGAGGTCGATATTGACGCCGAGCGCTTCCAGCAGATCGGCGGAGCCGCATTTGCTGGTGTTGGAGCGATTGCCGTGCTTGGCGACCGCGCAACCGGCGCCGGCGGCGACGAGCGCCGCGGTGGTCGAGACGTTGAAGGTTGACGGCCCGCCGCCGGTGCCGGCGGTATCCACCAGCTCGGCGCGCTCGGTGTGCACGTGGGAGGCCAGCCGGCGCATCGTCCGCGCCAGGCCGACCAGCTCAGGAACCGTCTCCCCCTTCGCCCGCAGGGCGATCAAAAAAGCGCCGGTCTGGACCGGGTCGGTTCGCCCCTCCATGATCTCCGAGAGGACCGCCGATGCGTGGTCGGAGGTGAGATGGTCGCCGCGGCACACCGCGTCGATCGCCCGGGTCACGACCTCGTTCGGCATCAGCCCTCCCCGAGGAAGTTCTTCAGCAGGTGTTTCCCTTGCGGGGTCAGCACCGACTCAGGATGGAACTGAACCCCCTCGGCCGGCAGCTCCCGATGACGGGCGCCCATCACAATCTCGCCCAGAGTGGCGGTCAGCTCAAGCTCATCGGGAAGGTCGGGATCGGCGACAAGCGAGTGGTAGCGGCCGGCGACCATCGGGCTCGGTAGGCCGGCGTAGATCGTCTTGCCGTCGTGTTTGATCTCGGCGTCCTTGCCGTGGATCGGCTCGCCCTGGACGACTTTACCGCCGAAGACCTCGACCATCGCCTGATGGCCGAGACAGACTCCGAGCACCGGCGTGCCGGCCTCGGCGAAGGCGCGGATCGCGGCGCCGGAAATCCCGGCCTCAGCTGGGGTGCAGGGTCCCGGAGAGACCACCAAGCGCTCAGCACCACGCTCAAGCAGGTCTCCGACCTCAGCCTTGTCGTTGCGGACGACCTCGATCTCCGCCCCAAGCTCGCCCAGATACTGGACGAGGTTGTAGGTGAAAGAGTCGTAATTGTCGATTACGAGCACGCGCATGGTCATGCCCAATCCGGCTGTTCGCAGGCGACTTGGACGGCGCGAAAGACAGCCCTAGCCTTGTTCACCGACTCGTTGTACTCGTTCGCTGGTTTGGCATCGGCAACGGTGCCGCCGCCGGCCTGCACATGCAGTTGACCGTCCTTGACGACGACAGTGCGGATGTGGACCGCGGTATCGAGGTCACCGTCCCAGGCGAGGTAGCCGATCGCGCCGCCGTAGCCGCAGCGCTTGACTGGCTCAAGCTCGTCGATGATCTGCATCGCCCGCACCTTCGGCGCCCCCGAGAGAGTTCCCACCGGCAGAGTCGAGCGCAGGACGTCGAGGGCGCTGACACCTTGGCGCAGGGTGCCGGAGACCTGACTGACGATGTGAAGAACGTGAGAGTAGGTCTCGACCACCATCAGCTCGTCGACATTGACGCTGCCGTATTCGCAGACGCGGCCCAGGTCATTGCGGCCGAGGTCGACCAGCATCACGTGCTCGGCCCGCTCCTTCGGGTCATTGATCAACTTCTCGGCGAGGCGGCGATCCTCATCCGCGCTACGACCGCGGGGCGAGGTGCCGGCAATCGGCCGCGCCTCGACCCGGTTGCCGCTGACCTTGACCAGCGGCTCCGGTGAGGCGCCGGCGATCTGGAAGTCACCGAATTCAAGGAAGTACATGTAGGGCGATGGGTTAACCGCCCGCAGGCCGCGGTATACCGAGAAGGCCTCGACCGGTGCCGGGGCCGAGAAGCGCTGCGAGGGAACGACCTGAAAGGCATCGCCGGCATGCACGTACTCGATGATCCGCGCGACCGCGGCCTCAAACTCCTCGCGCTTCATGTTGGAAACGAACTCCGGCGCCTCGGAGACCGTGGAGTGCTCCGGGGCCGGCACCGCACCGCGCAGCCTGCCTTGCATCTCGGCGATTGTCGCGGCGGCCCGCTCATAGGCGGCGTCGATTCCGCCCTCGTCGTCCGTGAAGGCGCAGGCGAGGATCGTCAACTCATGCTGCAAGTGGTCGAAGATCACCATCGCGTCGGTCACCATCAGCGCCAGGTCGGGCAGCCCAAGCGGGTCGGGATTTGGCTCCCCGAGCGGCTCCACCGTTCGGACCAGGTCGTAGCCGAAGAGGCCGACGGCGCCGCCGACGAAGGGCGGCAGACCCTCGACCGGCGCCGGCTGGTACTCGCCAAGACGGGCGGCGACGGCCGCGTAAGGGTCCGGTGCAGGATCGCTGCGGGTCGGGCCGTCGGGCGGCGCTTCACCGCTCCACTCCGAAAGCACTCCGTCGCTCCAGCGCAACAACGCCCGCGGCCTCAGCCCGACGAACGAGTAGCGGCCGACCTGGCCCTGCTCGGCTGACTCCAACAGGAAACAAGGCGCCCCATCCGGCTCCCCGGCGCGGAGCTTGAGGAAGGCGGAGACCGGCGTCTCGCAGTCGTCGATGAACCGCGCCCTGATCGGGACGACGTTGCCTTCTTCGGCCAACTCCCGCGCCTCGTCGAGGCTCGGCTCAAGTCGCAGCTCGCTTTCAGCGGCGACGGCCATTAAGCACTTCCATCACGGCGGACTGGGGAACCTCGCGCGCGGCCAGCAGCACACTCAAGTGGTAGAGCAGGTCGGCGGCCTCCTCTGCAACGCGCTCGTCGGACTCCTCGCGAGCGGCGCGCACCACTTCCTCGGCCTCCTCCTCGACCTTCTCGCCGATCAGCGCCGGATCATCGAGCAGCTTCACGGTGTAGCTGCCCTCGGGACGCTCGGCCGCGCGAGCGCGCAGCGTGCGCTCCAGTTCCGCCAATGCCTCGTGGGCGACCGGCGCGCGTTCACCGTCGCCCAGCTCGCGATAAAAGCAGCTGCGCTCGCCCGTGTGACAGGCGGGGCCGGTGGGCTGGACCAATGCGACGATCGCGTCCCCGTCGCAGTCGTAGCGAAGCTGGCGCAGTCGCAGGAAGTTGCCGGAAGTCTCGCCTTTGCGCCAAATCTCCTCGCGCGAGCGGCTGTAGAAGTGCAGGTCTCCCGTCTCCACGCTCAGACGCAGGGACTCCTCGTTGACATAGGCAAGCGTCAGCACCTCGCCGGTGGCGAAGTCCTGCGCAACGCACGGCGCCAGGCCGCGCTGATCGAAATTGACCTCGGGAAACATCAACGCATCGTAATTGTCTACTCAATCCCCAACCGATCCAACAGATCTTTGTCCCGGCGCCAGCGGCGTTTGACCCTGACCTGGAGGTCGAGGTGGACCTGGGCGCCCAGCTCCTGCTCGAGCGAGCGACGGGCGGCGGCGCCGACCTCGCCGATCTTGGCGCCGCCCTTGCCGATCAGGATGCCCTTTTGCGATTCGGTCTCCGCCCAAATTTCGGCGGCGACAGTAATAAGGCCGTCCTCGCGGGTCGAAATCTCTCTGACCGAGACCTCAACCGAGTGCGGAATCTCTTCCCGGGTGCGGTTGAGCACCTGTTCGCGGATCAACTCGGCAAGCAAGACCTCACTGGACTGGTCACTGCTGTCCTCAGGCGGATAGAGATAGGCCCCCTCGGGGACCAATTCACCCAGGCGCGCAACCAGTGGCTTCAGCCCCTCCCCGGTGCGGGCGCTGATTGGGAAAACCTCGTCCACCCCGCCCAACTCGGCTGCTTCAGCCAGTACCGGGACCAGTTCGTTCGGCCCCAGTAGGTCAGCCTTGTTGACGACACAGATCACCGGCATGTCGGCGCCGGCACCTAGAAGTGCTCGAGCGATGAAACGGTCCCCCGGACCGACTCCTTGCTCGCCGTTGATCACAAAAAGGGCGACGTCGGAGTCGGCCAATTCGCGCTCGACCCGGCGTTGCATCCTCTCGGTGAGTACATCGCGGGGTCGCTGCACACCGGGCAGGTCGACGAGGACGAGTTGGTGACCGGCCACCGTGTCGGTCGCGACGCCGCGGATCGCGCGGCGCGTCGTCTGCGGCCGCATCGAGACGATCGCGACGTGGCCGCCGACGATCGAATTGACCAGCGTCGACTTGCCCACGTTGGGACGGCCGGCGAGCCCGATGAAGCCACTGCGCGTCACAGCGCCTCCATGACCTGAGCCTGCAGGGCGAGCATCTCGCCCTGATCGACCTCGTGGTCGTAGCCGCAGAGGTGCAGGGCGCCATGGACGGCGGCCTCGGTCACGTCGGAGCAGTGCTCGGGACAGATCACTACATCGCCCAACTCCCGGGGGCCGGGCGTCGGAGCGACCTCATCGATCGGGAAGGCGAGCACGTCGGTCGGCGCGTCTTTGCCGCGGTGCTCACGGTTGAGCTCGCGGATGCGCTCGGCGCCGAGCAGCTCTACCGCCAGGTGACCGTCGGCGACGCCCGCCGCGTCGAGCGCCGCCGCGACCGCGTCGCGCAACTCGGCAGGAACATCGGAAAGGTCGACGCTCAACTTCGCTCGCGCTCGGCGTGCTCGCCGTAGGCGGCGACGATGCGTTGGACCAGCTTGTGGCGGACGACGTCATCGCCGCCGAAGTGGACAAAAGAGATGTCCTGAACCGCATCGAGAATGTCTCTGACGACGATCAAGCCGGAGCGCTGGTCAGCCGGAAGATCGACCTGGGTGACGTCGCCGGTGACCACCATCCGCGAGTTGAATCCAAGCCGCGTCAAGAACATCTTCATCTGCTCCGGGCTGGTGTTCTGCGCCTCGTCGAGAATGACGAAGGAGTCATTGAGGGTGCGGCCGCGCATGAAGGCGAGCGGGGCGACCTCGATCACGCCGCGCTCGAAGTAGCCGTTGACGCGATCGGGGTCGAGCATGTCGTAGAGCGCGTCGAAGAGCGGGCGCAGGTATGGGTCAACCTTGGCCTGGATGTCACCGGGCAGGAAGCCGAGGCGCTCCCCCGCCTCGACCGCGGGACGGGTGAGGATGATCCGCTGCACCTCTCGCTCGGCCAGTGCCGCGGCGGCCATCGCCACGGCGAGGAACGTCTTTCCGGTTCCGGCCGGGCCGACACCGAAGGTGATCGTGTGCTTGCGAATCGAGTCGACGTAGCGTTTTTGATTGAGCGTCTTCGGCGCGACCTTGGTGCCGCGGTGGCGCCAGACCACGTCTTCGAGGATCTCCGCCGGGCTTTCGTGCGCATCGAGCGCACCGGTCACGGCTTCGATCGTGCCGGGAGCGATCTCGTGCCCACCCTCGATCAGGTCAACCAGCTCGTCGACCACGGTCGCGGCGGTTTGCAGGTCGTCGCCCTCCCCGTCGAGAGTGAGAACGTTGCCGCGAAGATGGAAATCGCAGTCGAGGCGCCCCCGTAGGGCGCGCAACACGGCGTCCTCGGATCCCGCCAGCTCGGCGGCGACGGTGTTATCGAGGGTTACCTGCCTACGCGCCAAGCTTCTCTCGCACCGCGGCGCTGACCCGCTTGCCGTCGGCGCGGCCCCCCAGCTTCGGCATCAACGCCGACATCACTTGCCCCATCTGCTTCTGTTCGGTCGCTCCGGTCTCCGCAAGCGCCGCCTCGACCAGCTCGGCAAGCTCCTCGTCGGAGAGCTGTTGGGGCAGGTAGGCCTCGATCAGGTCGGCCTCGGAGCGCTCGGCGCCCGCTTGCTCCTCGCGGCCGGCATCGCCAAAGGCCTCCGCGGCCTCGAGCCGCTTCTTGCGCTCACGCTGCAGCACCGCGACCTCGTCGCCGTCCCCCAGCTTGGCGTCCTGCTGGAGGGCATCGACGATCATCCGCAGGGCCGCGGCGCGCTCGCGATCGCCGGCTTTCATCGCCGTGCGCACGTCTGCCTGAATTTGCTCGAGAACGCTCATCCAGTCAAAGGGTAGTCGGCCACGGGCGGTTCTATCCGCTCCACTCTGCCCAGGGGCATTTGCAAGAACCGGGTGCCAAGTTCGCGGAAGGAGTCGACCTCGCCGGTGCAGAGGAAGCGATATGCCCCCTCGCGGCCGGGATCGCGGGCGAGGCCGCGACGCTCAAGCGAACGCTGCGCGGCGGCGGCGACCGCGTGCCCGCCGCTGACCAAGCGAACGTTGCGGCCGAGGATCCGCTGCAGCATCGGCGCCACCAGTGGGTAGTGGGTGCAGCCGAGGATCAGCGTGTCGACTTCGGCGCGCATCAGCGGCTCGCAATAGTCGCGCGCCATCGCCATCACGTCGTCATCAAAGGGGGAACCGTTTTGGATGAAGGGCGCCAGGTCGGGCGCCTCCACCTCGGTCACTTCGAGGGCCCGCCCTTGGGCCTCGAGCGCCCGCCGGTAGGCGCCGCTTTCCACGGTGTTCGGGGTTGCCAGAACGCCGACCTTGCCGCTGTCCGTAATCGCGGCGGCGATCTCGGCCTGCGGCTCGACTACGGGAACGACATCCACCCCACGCTCCCCCGCAACCTCGCGCACAACGTCCTCGCCGATCGAGGTCGCCGTATTACAGGCAATCACCAACAGCTTGGCGCCGCCGTCCAACAGCAGCTCGGCGATATGGCGAATCCGCTCCCGAAGGAGCTCAGGGTCCCGGGTCCCGTAGGGGAACATCGCCGTGTCTCCGAGGTAGACGAAATCCTCCTCGGGCAGGGAAACGAGGCACTCGTGCAACACCGTCAGCCCGCCGACCCCGGAGTCGAACATGGCGATGGGGGGAGAGGCGTCTATAGGAAGGGTTTGTACGCCATGAAGAAAACCGTCACGATCACGATCAACCCGGCGAGAGTGCCGACTTTGCTGATTCGCTCCGAGAGGGACACGAATTCGGCGCTGAACTCGTCGCCGGCTTGAAGGTCACGCTCGGCCAGCGCCTTCGCCTCGGCCGTCTTTGGCCGGAAGAAGCCGTGCTGAAGGCCGAAGAGAGCGATGATCGCGAGGAAGCCGACGCTGATGAACGCGTCGCTCGTCTCCCAGGGGCCGTCGGCGAGCAGGTAGATCCCGGCGAGCAGCAGGACGATCATCCCCGGGTTGACGAGGAAGCGGTCCGTCTTCTGGATGCCGGCGAGGATGGCCGGTGTCGCCCGCGGATGCTGCGGCGTCACCGAGAAGAAGAAGGCGTAGCCAAAGGTCGGGCCGAACGCGAGCACCACCGCCAGGATGTGGAGGAAGAGCGCGAACTTGTAACCGGGGTCGACGATCGTCGCCAGCATTGGACGGAAACATAGCCCACTGGGCGGGCGGAATCCCTATCCGAAGAACGAGTGACGCACGCGGCTGAAGAAACTTTCGCCGTTTTGGGAGTCGCGCAGGTTCTCCGGTCCGATCGTTTCCCCCAGCTTCTCCGCCAACTCGCGCTGTTCCTCTGAGAGATTGGCCGGAACGATCACCTGGACGACGATCACCATGTCCCCCGGAGGGCCGCCGTTCGACCCCGGCAAGCCGTGACCGCGAAGCGCGAACTGCGTCCCATGCTGAGTCCCGGCTGGAATCTCGATTTCACGCTCCCCTTCGTGACTGGGAATCTTCACCGGCTTGCCGAGCATCGCCTCGACCGCGGTCAACTCGACCGAGTGCATCAGGTCCTGACCCCGTATCGGCCCGCGCCGCGTGGTGAAACGGACGCCCTGACCGCTGAAGAAGGCTTCGAAGATGTCTTCGATCGAGCCGAAGCCGGCGCCGCCGGGGGGGAATCCGCCACTCGTCCGCAGGCCCTCGTGGCCGAAGGTGTCGTAGGTGTGGCGCCGATCGGGATCGGAGAGAACCTCATAGGCCTCCGCCGCCTGCTTGAACTTTTCCTCCGCATCGGGATCGTGGGCGTTGACGTCGGGGTGCAACTCGCGCGCGAGCCGCCGGAACGCCTTCTTCACCTCGGCCTCAGAAGCACCTCTACCGACGCCGAGGACCTCGTAGTAGTCGCGCGGCATCAGCTAAGCGTCGTAGACGGTTTCGCAGTAGCGCGACAGCTCACGCGCCGCTTCGCTCACAGAAGCGATCGCGACGGCGTAGTCCATGCGCAACGGGCCTACGACCCCAACCGAGCCGAGATTGCGGTGGCCCAACCCGAAGTTGGCGCCAACGACGCTGACCGAGCGCAGGCCGGGCTGTGGGTTCTCCTCGCCGATCCAGCAGAAGACGGAGCGCTCTTCCAGCGCCGAGTGCAGCATCCCGAGTACGTCGGCGCGATCCTCCAGCGCAGAGACCAGCTCATCGACTCGGGGCAGGTCGGAGAAATGGGCTTCGGAGAGGAGTCGCGCAATGCCATGCACGTAAAGGGTCTCCCCGTGGGGTGGCGCGGTGGCCAGGGCCATCAGATCGGTCACATGGGCAAGGGCGGTAGTCGTCTCCCGCATCGCCCCATCGACCTCTCGCCGCAGACGGGACAGTTCCAACTCGACCCGAGCGTCAGCGGCCGGCGCCCCCGACTCGACCAGCACATCGACGTAGCGCCGGTATCCCGCATCCGTGGGAACCCGCCCGGCCGAGGTATGCGGATGCGTCAAATACCCCTCAGACTCGAGGGCCGCAAGCTCTGCCCTAACCGTCGAGGCGCCCCATTCAACCTCGGCCTTCTCGGCAATCTCCTTGGACGCAACGGGCCTCGCCGACCCGAGATAGGAGTCGACAACCAACCGCAAAATGAGTTCTTGCCGTGGAGAGATCATCATCCGAAGTCTAGAAGCGGGACCGGGTGCCCCTCCCGGCGGCTTGTACTTTTTCGACGCAACCGCCCGCGGCAAGCCGCAAACTCCCCTCGAAAAAGTTGAGCCGGGAGGGGTACCCGGTCCCGCCCGCCGAAAAAGTTGAGCCGGGAGGGGTACCCGGTCCCGCCCCGCTAAAGCTGAATCTCAGCCTCCGCGTTGCGAATCGTCTGATTCTCGCCCTGCGCGGCAACGGTGTCGATCGTGACCCGGTCGCCCTCAACCGCCTTGACGGTGCCCGTCACGGCGATCTCCTGCTCCGGCGCCCCCATGCCGCGAAACTGGACCGAGAGCCGCTTCAGCGCTTTCGGGTCGCCATCGGCGACATCGGTTGCCGCCCGAGCGACGAGGCCCATCATGTAGAGGCCGTGCAAGATGTTGCCGGGCAGGCCGACCGCGTTCGCGAGCTCGGCATCGATATGGATCGGGTTGAAGTCTCCCGAGGCGCCCGCGTAGCGGTGCGGCAGGTACTTGTCCGGAGTCACCTTAAGACCCGCGATTGTGTCTCCGACGTTCAACTCGGCCATCTCATACCCCCCTGACGATGTTGGTCCAGGTGCCGCGCACGACCCGCTTACCGTCCTGATTGACGGAGACGGTCTCAAAGATATAGAAGCCCTTGCCGTCCTTCTCGTGGATATCCATGCACTTGGCGGTGGTCGTGATCTCGTCGCCGGAGCAGGCCGGCTCGTCCCACTCAAACTCCTGCCCGCCATGCACCATCGCGGCGAAGTTCATCTCAACCTCGGGGTCGAAGATCGCCGGGGCCAGCGCCGGGGCGCTGTAGACGACGCAGAACATCGGCGGCGCGACGACGTCGCGGTAGCCCGCTGCCTTCGCGGCTTCGCGGTCGAGGTAGACCGGGTTGTCCAGCCCGATCACCGTCGCGTATTCGCGAATCTTTTCCACGCCCACCTCATAAGTCGTAGCGGGCCATTCCTTGCCTATCGCTTCAGTCTTGATCGCCATGGGCGCGCACCCTACCTACTCGTCGATTTCCAAGACCGCGAGGAAAGCCTCCTGCGGAACCTCGACCCGGCCCACCTGCTTCATCCGTCTCTTGCCCGCTTTCTGCTTCTTCAGAAGCTTCTGCTTGCGGGTGACATCGCCGCCGTAGAGCTTCGCGGTGACGTCCTTACGCAGGGCCTTGACGGTCTCGCGCGAGAGGACGCGAGAGCCGACCGCCGCCTGCACCGGGATGTCGAAGAGCTGGCGCGGGATCGTTCTTCTCAGGCGCTCGACAAGGTTTTTCCCTTGTTCGTAGGCGAAGTCGCGGTGGACGACGATAGAGAGCGCGTCGACCTTCTCGTTGGCGAGCAGAATGTCCAGCTTGACCAAGTCCCCCGGAAGATTGCCGATCGGCTCATAGTCGAGCGAGGCATAGCCGCGAGTGGTGGACTTGAGCAGGTCAAAGAAGTCGAGGACGATCTCGGCGAGAGGCAGGTCGTAGCGGATCTGAACCCGCTGGGGACTGAGGTAGTGCATGTCGATATGGGTGCCGCGACGGGCTTGGCAAAGCTCCATCACCGCGCCCACGTATTCCGACGGAGCAATCACGGTGGCGCGGATGTAGGGCTCCTCGATCGAGTCGATGATTCCGGGGTCGGGCATCTCCGTCGGGCTGCGGACCTCGACATCGGTGCCATCGGTGAGGTGGACTTCGTAGCGCACGTTCGGCGTCGTCGCCAGCAGCTCCAGGTCGTACTCGCGCTCCAACCGCTCGCGCACGATCTCCATGTGGAGCAAGCCGAGGAAGCCGCAGCGAAAACCGAAGCCGAGCGCATCGGAGGTTTCCGGTTCCCAGGAGAGGGCGGCGTCGTTGAGCGCCAACTTTTCGAGCGCGTCCCGCAGGTCCTCGTAGCGGTCGGTGACGATCGGGAAGAGGCCGCAGAAGACCATCGGACGGACCTCGCGGTACCCCTCCAGCGGCTCGGCGGCGACCCGTTCGCGGGCGGTCAGCGTGTCGCCGACTCGCAGCTTGGCGACGTCCTTGATGCCGGTGATCAGGTAGCCCACCTCTCCCGCGTCCATACCCTGGACCGGCGCCATCTGTGGCCGGAAGAAGCCGATGTCGTCGATGTCGGCCTCGGTGCCGTTCTGCATCGCGGTGATCTGCTGTCCCTTTTTGAAGGAGCCGTCGAACATCCGCACGTAGGCAATCACCCCGCGGTACTGGTCGAACTCGGAGTCGAAGATCAGGGCACGGGGCGGCGCGGAGGGGGTTCCCGTAGGCGAGGGGATGCGGGCAACTATCGCCTCCAGCACCTCGACCACACCTTCCCCAGTCTTAGCCGAGATGTGGAGCGCATCGCCCGGTTCGCTGCCCAGCAAGTCGGCGATCTCGGTCGCTACCCGCTCCGGCTCAGCGCCGGGGAGATCGACCTTGTTGATCACCGGGATCAGCTCCAGCCCGTTCTCGATCGCCAGGTAGGTATTGGCGACGGTCTGAGCTTCAACTCCCTGCGCGGCATCGACGACGAGCAGGGCACCCTCGCAGGCGGCGAGGCTACGCGACACTTCATAGGAGAAGTCGACGTGGCCGGGGGTGTCGATCAAGTGCAGATGGTAGGTCTGCCCGTCAGAAGCTCTGTAGTCGACGCGGACCGCCTGTGCCTTGATCGTGATCCCCCGCTCACGCTCAAGGTCCATCGAGTCGAGCAGCTGCGCCCGCATTCTCTTTGGGTCAACGGCTCCGGTGATCTCGAGAATGCGGTCGGCCAGCGTTGACTTGCCGTGGTCTATGTGGGCGATGATTGAGAAGTTGCGAATGCGGTCCATCGGGGTGCCGGAGTATGGCGGCTGGGTGGGAGAGGATCGGGCCTGCCTCGCCGGACGCCTATGTCCGCCTTCGGCGGACGAATTGAGTGCCCCTTCGGGGCAAACCTCACTCCGCGGTGCCGGGGGAGGCGCCGTCGAGGCAGACCCGATCATCTCCTAGGCGACAGCGGTCACCGGCACGCCGATGGATCCAGGGGTCCCTTTAGCTTGAAGACCTTTGTCGGGGGCTTGCTTAGGAGGAGGGTGGCGTTTTCGTCTGAGGTCCAAGCTGCGGAGGGTGGGTACTGCCCCCCGCCCGCTGCTGTTCGGTCGTAGCTGGCGACTACGTAGTCGTAGTCGCCTTCGTTGATGAGGCGGCGCCAGGTGCGACAGGTTGTCGGGGCCGTGAAGCCGCCGTTGGGCTGCTCCACCCCGATGTACTCGACGTGATTGGAGAGGTTGGTGCCGAAGAGGGGGTATTGGCGAGTGCTGGTGGTGGCGATGCGGGCGCCGGAGATCGAGCGTGACCACTTGAAGGCGGCGTTGAGGCCGGGAGTCGTGAAGGCAGGATCGGCGTAGCGACCCTTCAGGTAGTGGCGCTGCACCGGATAGCCGATCGCGATGATCGCGATTAGGGCCAGTAGCGCAGCAATACGGGTATGGGACATCCCCCGCCCGGACAAGTGCCGCCCTAATAAGGGCGGCACTTTGAGTATCCGCCCGTTCGGGGGATGTCCCATACCCGCCACCCGAAAGCGGTCAGAAAACGCGACTGGAAACAGAGCAAAGCTGAGGACGAGGGCTGGAACCAGGTAGCGCAGACCGGATTCGAAGCCGTTGGGCATTCCCTCCGGGCCGGAAGCTGAGGTGGGAGCAATCAGCCATGCGACGACGATCGCGAGGCCGGTAACGCCGGCAACCCCCAACACCCCAAGCCCAAGCTTCCGCTGCGACTTATCCCTGACATGCATAGATAAGTCGCAGCGGAGCGAGAGGAGGAGGCCGGCAAGCGCCGCGACGAGGAGCAGGGGCCAGAGGAGGCCGAAGCCGGCGTGCAGCCCGGGCAGGAACCAGTCCGACCAGACCGAGCCATCGGTGAGGTAGCTCAGGACGCTGTGGGCGTCTCGGCCTCCCAACGCCTGGTTTGGAGCCGGGAGTGAGATCGGCCCGATGTGGTCGATCCAGGGCAACGGATTGCCGGTGTGGGCAAGGTTGCGCAGGTACCAGTAGCCGCCACCCGCCAGCGCCGGCAATCCGGCGGCGGCGAGGGCGCGCCACCGTTGCCCCCGCGGCGCGATGGCGACGAGTCCACCAACGAAGACAGCGGCGGGTAGGAGGAAATTGAGCTTGGTGCCGGCGGCCAAGCCCATCGCCAGGCCGGAGACGACCAATGCCCCCGTCGACAGGCGCCGCTCACCCTGCTCCCAAGCGTTGAGGGCAATCGCAACAGCGGCAAGTAGGAAAAAGAGGCCGACGATGTCATTGCGCGCCTCACCCGCTTGGTCGGCGAATGCGGGGACGCTGAGGGCGACTGCACCGAGAGCCAGCGAATACGGCGCAACCCCGAACGGGCGCCCAATGCACCAACACGCCACCAGACATCCCACGAACCAACCGAGGTTCAGCAGCGGGGAAACGACATCACGATCGAATGCCGTCATTCCAATCGCGTGGAAAACCTCCGAGTTCGCCGGATAGAACCAGGCCAGAAACTGTGGCGCGATGAAATGCAGGTCCCAGGTATTGCCCGTCTGAAAGAACCCGGCAGCGAACGGCCCGTGGTACCAGGTCGAATCGAACCCGGTCATCCCTGTGCCCAACTTCAGCCGCACGTCGAGGCCGAACCCCACGACGGCAACCGCGGCGACTGCGAGCGCAACCAGGGTCGCAAAAGAAGGGAGGGGGGGTCCCTCCTGCGCAGCGGCGTCCTGTTTTTCGCCCCGCCTCCGACCGCGGACAGCCACAGACTCCCCAGGCGAAAAACCCAGCAAGCGGGAGGGACCCCCCCTCCCTTCTCCTACGCCCCAAAGCCCGAGCCCGACCACGCTCACCATCACCACATAAGGCACCGGTGCGAAGAGGCCAAACGTGCCGAGAAGCTCAGCGACGAGGATCAAAAGCGCCAGCGCAATGACCGCCGTCGCCAGCCACGCCGGGGCGCCAGACCAGTCCGGCAGCAACCGTTTGCGAGTTTGATGGGCCCCCAGCACCCCAAAAGTCCAAAGCGCTGCCAGGTAGGCGACCCCGAGCAGGTAGTTGCCCAAGCTGAGCATCTAGCCGCGGCGGACGAGGCGCATGATCTGCTCCAGCTCGGCGATTCTCATCAGCTTCGCCGCCCCCACATAGACCAGCCCGCCGATTCCCAGCGCGATGCCTAGAGAGGCGATCTGGCCAATGAGGCCGCGACCCAGAGCGTGGTCGAGGAGATCCCAGATGCCGAAGCTGACGACGGCCAGGGCGGCGGCGGCGAGGGTTATCCGAATTGCCGTCTCAAGCAGGCGGCCCAACTCGAGGCCATGGAGCAAGCGGCGCAGGATCACGCACTGGGCGATGACGCTGACGCCGGTGGCGATCGCGGTTGAAGCGACAATCCCCCCCACTCCCAGGTGGTACAGGCCGAGGGCCGCCAGCGCGGTCACCGACAGGTTGCCCACCGCGATCGCGGTGGGCACCCAGGGGCGCTGCAAGCTGAAAAAGGTGCGGGTCAGGAGCAGGAAGAGGCCGTTGGTGGGCAACGAGAACGCGAACCAGAAGAGGGCGGTGGCGACCAAGGTCGTCTGCTCGGGGGTGAACTCGCCGCGCTGATAGATGAGGCGAATCATCGGCTCCGAGAGGACGAGGATTGCCGCGGCGGCGGGAACCAATACGAAAAGGATTTGCCGCATCCCGTTCGCCATCGTTGCGCGCAGGCTGTCGATGTCGCCGCGTGAGGCGAAGCGGGCGAGGGTCGGAAAGAGGACGGTGGCGATCGCGACCGAGAAGATTCCCTGCGGCAGCTGGTAGATACGAAACGCCTTGTCGATTGCGGCCGGCCCCTGGTCGCTGACCAGGGTGCCGAAGAGGCTGTTGATGATCAGGTTGAAGTTGACCAGCCCCAGGCTGAGCGTCACCGGCAACATCAGCAGCAGAACGCGCCGCACGTCGCGATTGCGCCAGTCAAAGGTCCAACCGAACTTGAACGGGGTATTGCGCAGGTCGAAAACCGGAATCAGCAGCTGCACCAACGTGCCGACGAGGATGCCGATCGCGTAGGCGTAGATCCGGTTCTGACCGTGGAACATCGGCACCAGAACGATCAGCAGCAGGATGATCGTCAGGTTCCAAAACAGAGGCGCGATCGCGAAGGCACCAAATCGGTCGTAGCTGTTGAGGATGCCGACGACGACACCGCTGACCCCGAGCAGGATCAGGATCGGGAAGAGGATCTGGGAGAGGGTGACCGTGAGAGAGAGCAACTCTCTGTTGTCCTTGAAGCCGGGCGCAAAGATCGGCATCAGCACCGGCGCGACCAGCACGAACAGAGCCGTGATCGCGCCGAGGACCAGAGTGACCAAAAGCAGCATGGTCGAGGCGAGGCGGAAAGCCTCTCTGTAGTTCTTCTTCTCGAGCTGCTCGGTGAAGATCGGGACGAAGGCCGGTTGCAGTGCGGCGTCGGCGAAGAGGCTGCGAACCAGGTTGGGAACCTGGAAGGCGATCGTGAAGGCGGACATCGGGCCGTTGACGCCGTAGTAGCCCGCAGCGACGACTTCGCGGGCGAGGCCGGCGACGCGCGAAGCGGCGGTCGCGGCCGAGAAGAACGCGGTCGAACGGGCTATGCGCCCGCTGCGCGGGGGAGCCTCAGAAGCTTCGGGAGTCTCCAAGCTAGTTCTCACTCGGTATAGTCGGCCGCCCGAAACATGGCCAACATAGCCTCACAGAAGAAGCGGATACTGCGCAGCGAGCGCGAGCGCACAGAGAACCGGCTGGTCACCAGCTCGGTGAAGACCCATTTCCGTCGTCTGGAGAGCGCTGTGGAGGGCGGGGACGCGAGTGCCGCCGAAGCCGAGCATCGCTCGCTCGTCTCACGCATCGACAAGGCCATCCAGAAGGGCGCGCTACACAAGAACACGGGCGCGCGCAAGAAGGCCAGGGCGGCTCGCCTGGTCGCCGGCTCCTCCAAGTAATTAGGCGACAGCGCCGGCCGCTTGCCTGAGGGCGAGGGTGAGCGCCAACTCGTTGCCGTAATCCGCTCCGCCGCGGCACCAGACCTCCAGGTCGGCCAGAGCAACGGTGGCGTCCTGTAGGTCGGCACGCCCTCGGCGCATGCGCGAGGCCAGTGCGTAAATCAGTCCCGTGACGTTCTCGCCCTGAGCAATCAGCCGCTCAGCGATCTCCAGGGCGGCGGCGGAATCCTGCGCCTGTATCGCGTCGGCTAAGGACCAGACGATCGCCTCGGACGTGTCGGCGATCATCGCGTCGAGATCAGCGGCCGTCACCTCTCCACCGTCCTCCGCCCAAAGCGCCAAACGATCCAACTCATGGCCGAGGCGAACCGGGTTGGAGCCCATGCGGTCAACCAGCATCCGCGCCGCCTCCGGGTCGAGGCGGAAGCCGCGCTGCCCCGCTTCAGCGACCAGGGCGCGCGGCATCTGGCGCGCGCTTGGAGCTTCGAAGTGGTGGGCCTCGCCCTGTGCCGACTTCACCGCTTTGACCAGCTTCGCCGGCGCCTTGTCGCGAGCGATCAGAACCACTGTGAGATCCGGCGGCAAGTCCGCAATCGCCGCCACGACGGCGTCAAGCTGCCGGTCACGCCACCGCTCCACACCGTCGGCGAGCAGATAGCGGCGGGTCTCAGTCAGAGACATCGCCGGGATTGCATTCAGCAGCGCCTCATGGTCGGGGGCGCCTTTCCCCTCACTGGCCTCGAAGATCTCCAGCGCCGCTATCCCGCCGTCTCGCTCCGCGCGAGCCCGAAGGCGAGCGCGAGTCGCATCGATCTTTGCCTGATCGGTGCCGGCGATTAGGTAGAGCGGTCGCAGGTCGGTCATCGGGGGTGAGTCTAGGGGTGGAAGGGGCGTCCCCCGGTCCGCGTCCAGCTAATTAGCTGGACTGCTCTGAGTATGCGCCCGACCGGGGGACGCCCCTTCCACCCCAAAGCCCCTGCGATTGACCTCGAAGACGACAGAGCCATGGAGGTCGGTGCGCATGGTTGGCACGCCGTGAGTGGAGAGGGTTGCGAGGGTTCTTGGAGTTGGGTGGCCGTAGGTGTTGTCTGCGCCGACGGAGATCACGGCAAGTCTTGGGGTGGCTCGGTCGAGGAGTGATGCCAGGCCGGCGTCGTCGCTGCCGTGGTGGGCGACCTTGAGGACATCGACCGGGCCGGAATCGATCGGCACGGCCTCAGCTTCAGCATCGGCAGTCAGCAACATCGAAAAGTGTCGCCAACGGGCAAGTATCACTAACGCCTGCGAGTTGGGATCGACGCCGCCGAGGGGTTCGGCCAGCGCCTCGCGCGGGGGCCAGAGGATCTTGAGTTGCAGCCCCCTGTCGCGCACCACAGCCCCTGCCGCAACCCGCACCGGTGTCGCGCCGGCGCTACGAGCATCGGCGAGGAAGGATCGGCTGAGGCGGCCGAAGACGAGACGGCCCACCGGCATCGCTCCGAACAGTTCCTCAATCCCACCGGCGTGGTCGGACTGGTCATGGGTGACGATCGCGGCTCCCAGCGACCCCACCCCGGCGGCGCGCAACTTGTGAGCTAAGTCGTCCCCCGGCGGCCCACCGTCGACCAGGACCGCGGGCGCCCCGGCGGGCTGAATCAGAATCGCGTCGCCCTGGCCGACATCCAACACCGAGACCCGCAGGCCTCGGACGGGTTCGGCGGCCCCAGCGCCGTCCCTCCCCGACACCCAAGCCAACCCCACCATCGCAAGAGCCGCCACCACCACGCCCACAACCGCCCCCATTCGCGGCCCGAACCTGTGGTGCAACGCATTTGACAGCCATCTCCTGTCGTTTGCGTTGCACCGCGGAGGCGACCGCGTTGAATTCCGCCGCAATGAGGCGATCCGGCGATGGCGGATGAGGCGGAGGCTAAGAACCGCTGTCGCGGCAATCGTGGCGTAGGAAGCGACCAGACCGGCGAAGCTCAGCCGCACATCCAGGTAAGCCCAACTCGGCCGGCCGCACCAGGCCGCCACCTGGGCGATGTACGCGAGGAGCAAGGCGTTGAGCCAGTTGAGAGGCTCGACCGGTAAGGCCGGGACCTGCCCCGCGGCCGCCACCAGCATCCCCAGCCACATCGCCGGAGCGACCGCGGGCAGCGCCAGCAGGTTGGCGGCGAGCGTGGTGGTCGAAATCGCTTCGAAGTGGAAGGCGATCAACGGCGCGGTGGCGAGGGTGGCGGCGATCGTCACCGCGGCACCTTCGGCGAGCGTATGGCGCCAACCGCTCGATGACCCCGCCCGCCCCGAGATCGCCTCTCGTAGCGGCGCGGCGAGTAGAAGGATCCCGACCACGGCGGCAAAGCTGAGCTGCCAACCAACATCGGCGGCGATCCCAGGGTCAACCGCCAAAGTCACCACCGCGGCAACCACGAGGGCGTAGAAGCGGGAGGCTCGGCGGCCGGCAAGCGTCGCCAGAACCCCGAGGGCGCCCATCACTCCCGCCCGTTGAATCGACGGTCCGGCGCCGGCGAGAGGCACATAGACGGCAATCAGGCCGAGGAGCCAAACCAGCCGAGTGCGAAGCGGGATGCCGAAAGCGGCGAGGATCGGCGAGGCAAGGAGCGCGAGCAACATCACGTTCTGACCGCTGACAGCGAGAAGGTGCGAGAGACCGGAGCGGCGGAAGTCCTCAACGGTCCGCTCGTCGATCTCATCGTCTTCACCGAGGACGAAGCCGCGAGCCAGTTCCCCTTCGCGCGGCGGCATCCCCCTGCCGAGCGCGCCCTCCGCCCGCGCACGGACCTGAGAGGTGCTCAGTAGGGCGACGACTACCAGCGCGGCTATGCCGAGCAGGACCGGCACGGATGGGCGGCGCTCACCCATCGTCCACTACGGCTGGAGACGAGCGCGCAAGGCGTCCATCGTGGCCGGCCCGATTCCGCTGATCTGATCGAGCTGGTCGATCGAAGAGAGGCCACCGTGCTCGTCGCGAAAGTCGACGATGTTCTGCGCCGTCACTGGCCCGATCCCCTCAATAGTGTCGAGTTGTTCGACGGTCGCCGCACCGAGACTGATCGGCCCATCCTCCGATGCCACGCCGGAGACTCCTAAAGGCGCCCCTCCAGGTCCCGTCGCCGGAACCACCACCTGCTGTCCGTCGGCTACCCGGGCGGCGCGATTGATCGCCTCAAGCTGGGCGCTGCCAGTGGGACCGCCGGCTCGCGCGATCGCATCCTTGACCCGCGCTCCTTCCGGAAGGTTGTACACGCCGGGACTGCGCACCGCTCCGGCGACGTCGACGACCACGGACCCCCCATTGCTTCTGAAGCTAAATCCATCGCTGGAGCCGGCCGTCGACGCCGCTTCGGCGACTGGCGGTGCAGCGCCACCCTCCCCCCGAATCGCCCGTGCGCCGATGAAGAGCAAAGCGATGGCGATGGCGCCATAAACGAAGACCTGAGGGCGGGATATCTCGGGCACCGCCCGAGGGTGAACGCCCATCGCGCGCGAGTGGCGCGCGGATTCAAACGATTTGGTTACAGATCTTCGTCGTCTCCGTAACCGGCTACTTCGGCTAACTGGTCGCTGTAAAGCTCCGCGGCAGACACGGGAGGCGACTGCACCGAGACCAGGGCAAGATCGCTTTCGCCGTTGTTGGAAATCGCGTGGTCGGTGGCGGGTGGCACCAGGATCAGGTCTCCCTCTCCCACCTGCTGAGTGTCGCCGGCGACAGACATCGTCCCCGACCCGCGGACCACGACATAAGCCTGTTCCGCCTCCTCGTGAGAGCGAAGCGTTTGCTCGGCGCCGGCCGGGACTTCCAGCCAGTTGACCGAGAGATTGCGGGAGCCCAGCTCCCCGGCGTCCATCAGGACATGGGAGCGGAGGCGATGCCACTCCTCGACGGGAGCTTGCTCAAGACGGCGGACCAGCACGGGCGCTTTGTACCAAACCCGGGCCTAGTGCGGGGGAAACACCGGCTAACGCACGACGAAATTGACCAACTTGCCGGGGACGACCACTTCCTTGACGACCTCTTTGCCGTCGAGGTGTCTGACCACCTTTTCGCTCTCCCGAGCAAGGCGCAGCAACTCGTCCTTTGGTGCGTCGGCCGCGGCCTCGATCCGGTCGCGCAGCTTTCCGTTGACCTGGACGACGAGGGTCACCGTGTCGCTGGCGAGCAACGCCGAATCGGCTTCGGGCCAGGGCTGCTCCCACACCCTTCCACCGTTCAATCGCTCCCACACCTCCGCTCCCAAGTGCGGCGCGAAGGGGTAAATCAGCGAAGCGGCGGTCGCGGTGGCGAAGCGGACGGCAAAGACCCCCACCGGGTCTCCGTAGAGGCCGTCCTTGACCCGGTAGGCCTCGTTTACGAGCTCCATCACGGCCGCGATCGCGGTGTTGAACTGGAAGCCACGCTGGAAGTCCCGGGTTGCCTTGTCGATCGCCCAGTGCGCCTTGGCGAGTAGCTCGCGACCCTCGCCGCTTGCCTCGGTGAATTCGATTTCCGGCCCGTCCCTGTCCTCCACCTCCTCGCAAAGCCGCCAGAGCCGCGAGAGAAAGCGGTTGACCCCCTCGACGCCCTCGTCGGCCCAGTCGCCGCCGCGCTCCGGGGGACCCATGAAGCAAACGTAGGTGCGAGCGGTGTCGGCTCCGTAGCGCTCGACGTACTCGGCCGGGCTGACCGTGTTGCCCTTTGACTTCGACATCTTCGCCCCGTCGCGGGTGATCATCCCCTGGGCGAAGAGGTTGGCGAACGGCTCCTGCACATCGATGTGGCCGATGTCGGCGAGCGCCTTGGTGAAGAAGCGCGCGTACATCAGGTGCAGAATCGCGTGCTCGACGCCGCCGATGTACTGGTCGACGGGGAGCCAATGAGCGGCCGCCTCGCGGTCCCAGGCCGCTTCGTCGTTGTGGGCGTCGAGGTAGCGGATGAAGTACCAGGAGGAGTCGACAAAGGTGTCCATCGTGTCGGTCTCCCGCCGGGCCGGAGCACCACACCGCGGGCACTCGGTCGCGACCCACTCCTCGGCGGCGGCCAGTGGGCTGCGACCCTGCGGGGAGTAGTCGTCGACTTCGGGCAGCTCGACCGGAAGCTGGTCGTCGGGAACGGGCACGAGGCCGCACCCGTCGCAATGAATGATTGGGATCGGCGCCCCCCAATAGCGCTGGCGAGAAACCAACCAATCGCGCAGGCGGTAGTTGACCGACGCCTGCCCCCTATCTTCGGCCTTCAGCCACTCGACGATTTCCTTGTAAGCCTCGCGATTGCCCACCCCGTCGAAGCGGCCCGAGCCCGTCATCGGTCCCTCGCCCGGGTAGGGAAGGCCCTGCTCGTCGCGAGCTACCTCCGGGTCCTCCCCTTCGATCACCCGCACGACAGGCAGGTCGAATGCAACAGCGAACTCATAGTCGCGAGTGTCGTGGCCAGGCACGGCCATGATCGCTCCGGTCCCGTACTCCATCAGCACGTAGTCGGCGACGAACATCGGGATCTCCTCGCCGTTGACCGGGTTGACCACGCTGCGCCCTAGCGGCACGCCGGTCTTCTCGCGATCCTCGGCGCCACGCTCTTCGGCCGACTCGCGGGCGACCCGGTTGACGTACTCGCGCACGGCCTCCTCGTTGGGGGTGCCGGCGACGAGGCGCTCCAGCTCGGGATGCTCCGGGGCAAGGACGAAGAAGGTGGCGCCGAACAGAGTGTCGGGGCGGGTGGTGAAGACCGGGAAATCAAGGTCCAGCTCCTCGCAGCGAAAGACGACCTCGGCGCCCTCGGAGCGGCCGATCCAGTTGCGCTGCATCGTGATCACGTGCTCGGGCCAGGACTCGAGCAGGTCGAAGTCGGCGAGCAGGCGCTCGGCATAGTCGGTGATCTTGAAGAACCACTGCTCGAGCTTGCGCTGCACGACCTGCGTTCCGCAGCGCTCGCAGCGCCCATCGACGACCTGCTCATTGGCGAGCACCGTCGCGTCCTTCGGGCACCACTGCACGGGCGCCTCTTCGCGATAGGCGAGGCCGCGCTCAAAAAGCTGCAAGAAGATCCACTGCGTCCAGCGGTAGTACTCGGGCGTGTGGGTTCCGAGCTCCCGAGACCAGTCGATCGAGATTCCCCACTCGCGGAACTGGCGGCGGAAGGAAGCGATCGAGCGCTCGGTCGCCTCGCGCGGCGGCTCCCCGGTCTTGATCGCGTTGTTCTCCGCCGGCAGGCCGAAGGCGTCATAGCCCATCGGGTGGATTACCTCAAAGCCATGGCGGCGCCGGAAGTGGGCGATCGCGTCGCCGACGGCGTAGCACTTGAGGTGGCCTACATGGGGTTCGCCGGAGGGATAGGGAAGCATCTCCAGCACGTAGGACTTGGGCTTCGAATCGTCGAAGCCGGGCTGTCCCGGATTGGCAACCTCCCAGGTCTTCTCCTCAGCCCAGACCTGCTGCCACTTCGATTCGATCGCCTTTGGGTCGTAGCCAGCCATGGAGCGCGATCTTACGAGGGGCGGTCGGAGGGGGTCGGGTGCCACTCCCCGCTCAACTTTTTCGAGGGGGAGTTAGCGGCTGTCCGCGAGTGGACCTGACGAAAAAGTACAAGCCGCGGAGAGCGGCACCCGACCCCCTCTACACCACAGGTGAGAGGGTCTCCAGGATGTGCGGCCAGAGATAGACCTCGATTGTGGCCGAGACGAGAAGCACGGGAACCGCCAAGGCGACGGTGATGAAGGTCGCGGCGAGGAGCTGGTTCCACTCGCCGCGGCGGCTGGCGATCAGCCAGGCGGCGAGGGGCAAGAACAGGGCCGTCAGCTCAGGGAGGGCGTGTGGGAGAACGCTGAGGATGAGGGTCGCGTGGGAAATATCGAGCTGGTAGGCGATCGTCGCGCCCTGGAAGCCGAGGTAGAGAGCCTGGGTTGAGAGGGAGAAGAGGGTGACCGCGGCGACGAAGAGGATCGCCAGCTCCCCCGCTTTGACGTGAACCCAGCGGGAAAAGCCGGACCGCTGAGCGGCGGCGATCGGCATCGAGGCGCCGGCGATGAAGCCCGCCACGCAGGCGGTGCCGTGCAGGGCAAGAACCAGCGAGTTGCGCCAAAGGATCGGCAACAGGTCGCTCGGTTCGCTCGGTTCGGTGACGCCGGGCAAGTGAATTGGCGTTATGTCCGGGGTCAAGAACCCGGCGACGACCCACACTGCCCCCAGCAGCGCCAGCGCGATCGCCACGCTGAGCGCCAGCCACCCCCGAAGCACCGCCCAGGACTCCCCGTCCCAAGCCTCAAGGGTCTCGCGGGTATCCCGCATCCCATGCGAGAAAACGTGCTCGTTGACGGCGTCCATCGCTGACTCATCGGCAGGAAGGCGGTGTCCATTGAACGATGGGCGCCGCGATAGGTTTGCCGCATGCAGGCGGGGGAGGCGCAAAAATCGACGGCGACGGCCTGGCCGCGGCGGCACTGGCGTCTTTTATGCGCCACGACCCTGACGCTGGTCGCGCTTGCCTTGCTGGGCGCGGCGGTGAGCTGGCACTTCTCTTCCGCGGTGCTGGTTCCGAACCACTCCAATTGGCCCGAGGACGTAACCGTCAAGGGACTGACGCCCGGACAGATCGCGCTCTCGCGCTCCGCGGACACCGAGAGGCCGGGCGTCTACGGGCTCGTCTGGCAGGGTGGGTCGGCGATCATCGGCGCCGAGACCGGGCGCAACGGGGAGACCGTGACCAGGCAGTTGCGCTCGGCGCGTGGCCACCTGGCGCCGGGTATGAAGGTCGCCGTTGACGCGACGACCTACGCCGGCAATCCACGCCAGACGCTCGGGTTGCCTTTCGCCAACGTTGCCGTCCCGGGAGAGCTGGGCTCAATGCCCGCCTGGCAGATCCCTGGACGAAGCCACACCTGGGCAATCGCCGTACACGGAATCAATGACGATCCCACCGCCGGCCTCCGAATCGCGCCGACCCTGCACCGTGCCGGGCTGCCAATCCTGCTGATCACATACCGCGAGGATCTGGGCGCACCCCCCAGCCCCGATGGCCTCCACCACATGGGCCAGACCGAGTGGCGGGACCTGGAAGCCGCCGCGCGCTATGCGCTCGCCCACGGGGCCAAGCGTCTCGTCCTGGCCGGCTACTCGATGGGCGGCTCAATCGTCGCCCAGTTCATGCAGAACTCTGATCTAGCCTCACGGGTAGCGGGTCTCGTCCTCGACGCGCCCGCCCTCAACTGGAGGGAAACGATCAAATTCAACGCAACCGAGATGGGCATGCCTGCCTTCTCGACCATTCCGGTCGAATGGGCAATTGGGGCACGCATAGACGTCGACTGGAACAACCTCGACGCAGCGGACCATCCCGAGGACTTCCACCTACCGATCCTTCTCTTCCACGGTCTCGACGACAAGGTGGTCCCAATCTCAACGAGCGACGAGTTCGCCGGCGAGCTGCCCCGCTGGGTCACCTACTTCAAAGCCCCTCGCGCCGGCCACACCGAATCCTGGAACGTCAACCCGAAGCTCTACGAACGTCGCCTCAAGGACTTCCTCTCGACGCTGGACGCAGACGGTGCGATCAGTCGCCGACGTAGCGGGCAAAGTGGTGCGCGGCTATGACCAGGCCGCTGTTCAAGTAGAGCCTGTGAGCGTCGGCGCGATCGATTTCGACGCCGGAGTCGAGATGAAGCTGACCACAGCCGAAACGCTGCGCTTCCTCATGTAGCCACTTCAGCAGTGCCCCAGCATGCCCCCTACGCCTTGCGTCGGGCAGGGTCGAGAGATCATCGACGTAGAGGCAATGCCCCCAGGCGAGCGTGTCGATAATCCGGAAGCCAGCCACGGCGACAGCCTCGGAACCGCCTTCTTGGAAGGCGCCGACAAGACGGTATCTCTGGGGCCGCTGAACCTCGTTGACTTGACGCACGAACGACTCCACGTCGGCAAGCCCCGACCGCAGCGCCTTCATCGCCGCGAACCCAAGGCGCGTATCGGGTGGAAGTAACTCTCTGATCACCGGCTCATCCTGAATTCCGCGCCGGACGGCGACGAAGAACACCGGTCGGTGTCAGCCCACCATCACTGGAACCAGCCTGGCCACGGGCCTGCCCCAGCGAGTGATCGCGGTTTCCTGGCCGGCTTCGGCGCGGCGGACGTACTGCGCGAGCTTGGCGTAGAACTCGTCCATGCCGACTGTCTCCTCGAGGTCAGCGAAGTCTTTGCGCTCGGTAAAAACAAACTCCGCCGCACGAGTCAACTGGGGAGTGGAGCTGGAGGGATTCGAACCCTCGGCCTTTCGAATGCCATTCGAACGCTCTGCCAACTGAGCTACAGCCCCGCGGAACTCGTAATCGGACGCCCAGTTTAGCGCTGCGCGCTGGTTGTTCTTCGCTGGCTCAAGGCGAAGGTGCAGAGTGCTCTGACCTGCAACCAAATCCATCGGGAGCAGATAGCACCGATTCAACTCCTGACAGTAGACGGCGAAGACATCAACCTCCGACGCCGTGTAGGTGCCCTTGACATAGCCTCGAGTAGGCGAGTGATAACTGGAACTCAGACGCACAGTAATGACATCCCCTTGATGTGCCCCCCACTTGCATTGGACCCGAAGCAGTCGATCAGCTACTCCAATCACAAGGTCATAGCGCTCGTGCTCGGTTAGAGGCTTGAGGACAGAGAGACCGAGGCGAGCCGCCTCGGTTGCGATAGCCAACTCAGCAACATTTCCCTTGTGGTTGGGGTTGTCCATCGAACATATGTTCGCAGACAGAGGAATGCGGAACAAGCGGTAAAACGTGACAAAAGTGCAACAAATTGCCGCGGCTAAGCGGCTTGCTGCTCTGGGCCCTGATCCTCGTCTACGTCGAGGATCAGGTTGTCGTCCGCGGTGCGGCGAACTCTGAAGTCGACCGGCGAGCGGGCTTCCAGCTCGCGGAGGAGCTCGATCGGCTCATCGAGGCGCATTGAAAGCGTGGCGCGGCCCTCGGAGAATCGCTCGATGGAAATCTCGGAGGTGGCGCCGAGTTGGCCGATCGCGTCTTCGAAGCCGACCAGCTGAGAGAAATCTCCGAGTGGCCCGATATCGACTCTCACCAGCCCCTCGAAGAGACTTTTAGGCTCAATCGAGGCGTGGCCGTTGGCGCTCGGTGCCGCTTCGCCCGCCGGTTCCTGGGCCTCGACCAGCTCCTGCGCCCGACGGCTGACTTCCACCGCTTCGCGCAGCGCCTTCATCCGAATCCGCGTCGCTTGACCGCGCGCCTGAGACTGAATTTCCTCCAGTCGGGCCGAAATCGAGTCCAAGGACGCGATGCTGCGGTCGTGGCGCTCGTTTGCCTCGCGCAGCCGCTCGGTCAGGCCGCGGATCTCACGCTCGCGCTCCAGCACCATGCCGGAAAGCGAGGTCAGCTCACATTCGATTTCGGCCGTGGCGTTCTCCGCCTCACCCACATCGCGTCTGAGCTTCCTAATCTGCGCGTTCCGCGCGACAAACGCCGCATCTACTTCGGCGCGGCGGTAGCCGAAAAACGCCCTCTTGAAGCTACCCATGCGCGGCACCGTAGAGGTGCCGCCGGACGCCATCTTGTGCGAGCTGCAACTCGAGCTTAGGAGCCTCCCGCCACAGTTCCTCCAACCGATAACGCTGCCTTGCCTCCTCAGTGAAGACGTGCAGCAAGCAGTCCAGGTAATCGAGCACCACCCACCCCGCGGCCCCCTCCCCATCGACACCGCCGGGCAGCAACTCATCCTCGTTCTTCACCCGCAACCTCACCTCGTCGACGATCGCCCGTGCCTGGCGCTCGTTGCGCGCCGTGCAGATCGCCAGGAAGTCCGTGTAGGAAACGAGCCCCCGCATGTCCAGGACGACAATCTCCTCCGCCCCTTTTGAGTCGGCGAGTTCCGCGACCCTCCGCGTCAATGCCTCGGAATCGAACTCACTCACGCGTAAACCCCCTTCTCTTCGATAAACCGCGCGACTGGCTCGGGCACCAGATAGCGCAGCGGCCGCCCGGCGGCCGCGCGCTCACGCACGGCGGAAGAGGAGACACCGAACTGCGGCATCTCCAGCATCGTCGCCCGGCCGTCGGCGTCAAGACTGCGCATCACCGCTGCGACCTCGGCATCTGAGACACCGGCACGACGGGCCACGGCCAGCCGGGCTCGCTCCACCACCCGGTCCGGGTTGCGCCAGCTTTCCAGTCCGACGGCGGCGTCCGCCCCCATCACGAACACCAACTCCGTATCAGGCTTCTCATTCGCAAGCAGCTCCAAGGTTTCATATGTGTAGGACGGCCCGTCGCGGTCGACCTCAACGGTGGAGACGGAGAAGCGCGAATCGTCAGCGGCGGCAAGTCGCGTCATCGCCAAGCGCAGCTCCCGCCCGGGGTCGTCGAGGATGCGCTTATGCGGGGCCTCACCCGTCGGGACGAGGATCACTTCGCTCAGCCCCAGCTGCCAAAGAGCCTCTTGAGCTAACGCCAGATGTCCCAGGTGCGGCGGGTTGAACGCCGAGCCGAGGACCCCAACGCCGCCGGACGCGTTACTCACGTACCTGGCCGTCGCCGCGCACGACGTACTTGAAGGTCGTCAGCTCACGCATGCCGATCGGGCCGCGCGCGTGCAGCTTCTGGGTCGAGTTGCCGATCTCAGCGCCCATCCCAAACTCGAAGCCATCGGTGAATCGAGTGGAAGCGTTGGTGTAGACGACGGCAGCGTCGACGCCGCCGGCGAAGCGCTCTGAGGCCTCCATCGACGAGGTGACAATCGCCTCCGAATGGCCGGTGCCATGGGAGTTGACGTGCTCGATGGCCTGATCGAGGGAATCCACCACTCCAACCGCCATCTTCAGGTCGAGGTACTCCGTGTCCCAATCCTCATCCGCCGCGGTACCGATCTCGACATCGCCGGCCAGCTCTCGCGCGCGCTGGTCGCCGACAAGCAGCACCCCCGCATCGCGCAGGTCGGTGAGGGCGGGGGGAAGAAATTCGGCGGCTACCTCAGCGCTGACCAGCAACGTCTCCGCCGCGTTGCAGACCCCCGGGCGCTGCGTCTTCGCGTTGACCGCGATCCGCCGCGCCATCTCCAGATCGGCGTCGGAGTGCACGTACACGTGGCAGTTGCCCGCGGCGGCGTACATCACCGGCACCGTCGCCACATCCTTCAAGGCGTTCTTCAGCCCCTCCCCCCCGCGCGGGATCAACAGATCGACGAGACCGTCCTGCGTCGCCAGCTCGGCCAGGTCCTCGCGCCCGCCGCCGGCAAGCAGCAGAACCGCGTCCTCGGGCAGTCCAGCCTCGACGAGCGCCTCGCGGGCGACCGCCGCCAGCGCTCCATTCGACCGCTCCGCATAGCTCGATCCGCGCAGCACAATCGCGTTGCCGCTCTTGATCGTCAGCGCGGCGCAGTCGATCGTCACGTTGGGCCGGGCCTCGTAGACAACCGCGACAACTCCGAGCGGCACCCGCAGCTTGCGCAGGTCCAGCCCGCTCTCCAGCGTCCGGTGCTCCAGCTCTTCCCCGATCGGATCGGGCAGAGCCAACACCGCCCGCACCCCTTCCGCCATCGCAGCAACTCGATCCGCGGTCAGGGTCAACCGGTCCCGCAGAGCCTCGCTCAGCCCAGCGGCCCGCTCATCGGCAAGATCGGCCGCATTCGCCTCAAGAATCTCCGAAGCCCGCTCGCCAAGCAGCCGGGCGGTCGCCTCAAGCGCGGCGTTCTTGACATCAGTCGAAACCCCCGCCAGCTCCCGCGCCGCACGCCGCGCGGCGACACACGTCTCCGCAATGCTGGTCGTAGTTGTCGTCATAAGCGCTAAGGGTAGCTAGGAGGGTGGGGTTCCCCTCCCGCAAGCGGCGCTAGTTTTTCGCCCCACCCACCCTCGCGGCGAGCCAGTGACGCCCGTGGCGAAAAACCCAGCGCAGCGGGAGGGGTGCCCCACCCTCCCTCCCCTACGCTCTTGGCCACGATGTACGACAAGGCGAAAATCTGGGTCGAGGGTGGAGCCGGCGGGAACGGATGCATCTCATTTCGCCGAGAGGCCCACGTGCCAAAGGGAGGTCCCGACGGTGGAGACGGCGGGCATGGCGGCGACGTCGTGCTCGTCTGCGACTCGTCGCGAAGGGATCTGGGCGCGCATCGAGGGAGCAAGCACTTCCGGGCCGGACGGGGACGACACGGCGAAGGATCAAACAAGCACGGGGCACGGGGGGAAGATCGGGAGATCCCCGTCCCCGCCGGAACGCAAGCGACCGCGGTCGATGGCAGTCGAGTCGACCTGGTCGAGCCCGGGCAGCGAGCGATCCTCGCCCATGGCGGCCGCGGCGGGCATGGGAACAAGCGCTTCACCACCTCCACACGCCAGGCCCCCCGCTTCGCCGAAAAGGGGACGGCGGGCGAGTCGGGATGGATCGAGCTGCAACTGAAACTGCTGGCGGATGTCGGACTGGTCGGGTTGCCGAACGCGGGCAAGTCGTCACTGCTCAGTCGGCTGACGCGGGCGGCGCCGAAGGTGGCCGACTACCCCTTCACAACGCTCTCGCCCGTGCTCGGGACGATTGAGGGGCACGATCGGCAAGCCGTGATCGCCGACATCCCCGGTCTGATCGAGGGAGCCGCGGAAGGAGCCGGACTTGGCCACGAGTTCCTTGCCCATGTCGAGCGATGTTCAGTGCTCGTGCACTTGGTCGACCTAGCGCCACTTGAGGGCGAGCCGGAGGTGAACTACGAGTCGATTCGCGAAGAGCTGTCCTCTTATGGCGCGAACCTCGACCAGCTGCCGGAGCTGGTCGTCCTCTCCAAGCGAGATCTGCTCCCCGAGGACCAGGTGGAAGCGGCAGTGGCGGCATGGAGAGAGCGACTCGAGGACCAGGTCGTCGACGTGCTGGCGGTCTCTTCGGCCACCGGCGAGGGACTCGACGAGTTGCGCCGGCGGATCCTCACAAAGCTGCCTGAAGCCCCGGCCCGGATCGAGACCCTCGGAGAGCCCGCTTCGGAATTCGAGGCCGAACACCGGGTCTACAGACCGGCGGGAGAGGGCGGCTACTGGGTTGAGCGCGAGGACGACGGCAGCTTCCGCGTCCTCGGTCGCGGCGTCGAGCTGCTCTTAGAACGCCATGACCTCAGAAACGAGGAAGCCTTGGGTTACCTGGAGAGCCGCCTCAAGGAAATCGGCGTGATCTCCGCCCTCGAGGCCGCCGGCTTCGAGACGGGCGATGACGTGCGCATCGGCGAGCATGAATTCGAGCTGCATATATAAGAGTGGACGCATGACCCTCGTCGTAAAGCTCGGATCCTCAATTGTCGCCGCCGACGACGGCGAGCTGCGCGTCGACGTGCTCGATTCCGTCTGCGAGCAGGTCGCCGCTTTGGAGAAGGGTGGCGAGCGAGTGGTGATGGTCACCTCCGGGGCGATCGCCCGCGGGATGCGGCTGATGGAACTGGCAAAGCGACCGAAGGCTATGGACGAGTTGCAGGCCGCTTCCGCCGTCGGCCAAGGGGATCTCTTCCGCGCCTACGAGAGCCGCCTCGCCGGCCACGGAACCCACGCCGCCCAGGTGCTGCTGACCGCCGCCGACATCGCCGCACGCACCAACTACCTCAACGCCCGCCAGACCCTTCAGCGCCTGCTTGAGTGGGGCGTGGTCCCGGTCGTCAACGAGAACGACACCACGGCAACCGACGAGATCACCTTCGGCGACAACGACTTCCTCGCCGCCCAGGTAGCGATCCTCCTGGACGCCCGGCTCATCGTCCTGCTCACGGACATAGACGGCCTCCACACCGCCGACCCCCGCGTCGACTCGGAGGCTCAGCTCATCTCGGAGGTCAAGAACTTCGCCGACCTCGAAGCCTTGGAAATAGGCGACCGAACCTCAGCCTTCGGCTCAGGAGGAATGCGAAGCAAGGTAGCCGCCGCCGAAATGGCAAGCGAAGCCGGCATCCCGGCAGTGATCTGCAACGGCACCAGCGAAGGAACCCTCACCGCGGCTGCCGGAGACCAGCCGGGGGGCACAAGCTTCACCGCTCAACCGAGCAAAGCCTCCAGCTTCAAGCTATGGCTCAAGTACGCCAAGCCGGCCAAAGGCAAGCTAGCCATCGACGACGGCGCCGCCCGCGTGCTCAAGGAAAGTGGCTCAAGCCTCTTGCCGGTCGGGATCACCGGTGTAGAGGGAAGCTTTGGCACAGGCGATGCAGTAGAGGTCACTGCCAACGGAACGGTCATTGGAAAGGGCATCGCCGATTACTCGGCGGAAGAGCTCACGCGTGTCATAGGCATGAACAGCAAGCAGGTAAGGAAGCTCCTCCCGCACGCCGCCGAAGAAGCGATCCACCGAGACCGCTTCGTCCTTCTGTAGGAACCCTGAGCAAGGGGGTCGGGGGGTGTCTCCCGGGCGCGGCGCTACCCGAAGGGATAGCGCCCGGGAGACACCCCCCGACCCCCTCCCCGCTGATTCCTAATCCTGAAGGACGCTGATGGTGCGGCCCTTGCGAGCCTGCTTGAACTCCACCGTCCCAGCCTGCTTAGCGAAGATCGTGTGATCGCGGCCGAGACCGGTTCCCTCGCCGGGCCAGAAGCGAGTGCCACGCTGGCGAACGATGATCTCGCCACCGCTCACCTTCTGCCCCGCAAAGACCTTGACCCCAAGCATCTTGGGGTTGGAATCACGCCCGTTGCGACTGGAGCCGAGCCCTTTCTTATGCGCCATCGGATGCCTCTCTTCTCGCTCTGGCCGCCGCTCTGCGCGCGCCCATTTTGATCTCGGTCACCTCAAGCTTGGTCAGCTCAGAGCGGTGCCCGGCGCGACGGCGGTAGCCCTTCTTCGGCTTGTATTTGAAGACTTTGATCTTCGGACCGCGCAGATGCTCGGCTACGGTCGCTTCGACCTTGACCTTCTCCAGCTCTCTCGGCTCGGCGACGACCTCTCTGTCACGGAACATGACGGCGCGGAGGGAGACTCTGTCCCCCTCCTTGGCGCTGAGGCGATCGACGAGCAGGGAGGTGCCCTTCTCGACCTTGTACTGCTTGCCGCCTGTTTCGATTACCGCGTACATGCTCTATTTATCCTTGCTGCCGTTGCTGGAGCCGGAGGAGTCTAGCGATGCCACGGCCGCCGAGCGCTCTACGCGCTCGATCCGCACCAGCTTTCTCTCGCCCACGAACCGCCCACCGCCGGTGACGCTGACGATGTAGGAATCAACCCGGGCGACCGCGTCGTCGGCGTTGTACATGTGCGGCTCGTCGATCTTGACCAGCACCTCCTCGCCGACCTTGAACGGCAGCGCCCGCTCCTCGATCTCCGCACGCGTTCCCGCCTCGACCACCTTGAAGGTGTCGACTGGGAGGGCGTCGCCGCCTTCGAAGTGGAACTGCTTGCCGGTCGAATCCTCAAACGCAGCCAAGCCGCTGTCGGAGTCGGTCAGCTCGGCCGCCACCTTCGGGTTGACCCGCAGCAGGAACGCCTCCGGCTCGGGTTGATCGGCGACGATCTCCGGCAGCTTGCGCAGTCCCTCAAGCGCCACCGTCTCAGCGGAGAGCACGACGCCCTCCCCTTCGCAGGTGGGACACGGCGCGGTGAGGATCTCCCGCACCCCGTCGGTCACGTTCTGCCGGGTCATCTCGACCAAGCCCAACGGTGAGACCTCCACTACGTAGCTCTTCGACTTGTCGGTGTCGAGCGCTTTGCGCAGCGTCTTCAGCACTCTGTCGCGATTTCTCGCGCGGGCCATGTCGATGAAGTCGATGACGATGATCCCGCCGATGTCGCGCAACCGCAACTGGCGCACGGCCTCTTCGGCCGCCTCGGTGTTGACTCGGGTGATCGTCTCCTCAAGGCCGCCTCTGCCGCGACCGGTGAAGCTGCCGCTGTTGACGTCGATCACAGTCAGCGCCTCGGTGTAGTCGATGATCAGGTAGCCGCCGGAAGGCAGGTCGACCCGCCTGTTCAGCGTCGACTCGATCTCCTTGTCGACCCCCCATTTCTCAAACAGCGGTTTCTTGCCGTCGTACAGCTCGACCCCGTCAACCAACTCCGGCGCGGTGCGCTGGAAGAAGCTGGTCACCCGGTCGAACTGCTTCTGGGAGTCGATGATCGCTCTCTCGAAATCACTGAGGAAGACGTCGCGCATGACGCGCACCGGCAAGTCGGCCTCCTGGAAAACGAGGTTCGGCGCCTTGGTCTCCTCGGTGCGCCGGTCGAGTACCTCAGCGAGCTTGTGCAGGTAGCCGACCTCCCGAACGAAGTCGGCTTTTTTCGCCCCGTGGGCGGCGGTTCGAACGATCAGCCCGCCCGGCCCTCTGTAGGTGCGGTCGACCATCTTGCGCAGTCGGTCGCGCTCGGCGGTGGCCAGCCGGCGGCTGACGCCGACGCCTCCACCCTGCGGCGCGTAGACCAGGTAGCGGCCGGCGATCGAGACGTTCATCGAGAGCCGCGCGCCCTTCGTCTTCAGCGGGTCCTTGACGACCTGGACGACGATCTCCTGCCCGGGCTTGATCAGCTCATCGATTCGTCTGCCTCTGCCACGGCCGCGTTTAGGGGCCTGCTCCCCGTTCGGCAGAACGATCTCATCGACGTGGAGGAAGCCGTTGCGCTCGAGGCCGATGTCAACAAAGGCGGCTTCCATGCCGGGAAGGACGTTGTCAACCTTCCCCTTGTAGATGTTGCCGACGATCGACCGGCGGCCGCGACGCTCGATGTAGAGCTCCGCCACGTCGCGGTTGGCGCCTCTCGTCTTCGATTCGAGGACCGCCACGCGTGTTTCGCCGCGGTCCGCGGAAACCAGAATTGTCTTTTTCATTTCAGCTCAGTTCAGATAGGTACGCATTCACCCGAGGCTTCTTCACGAAGTCACCAGGCGAACCTGCCTCTCTGGCTGAGCCGCGCTTGCATGTGAATGCTCTGAAGAACTCCCACCGCGAGGAAAGTCGCGAGCACGGAGGAACCTCCGTAGCTCATCAGCGGTAAGGGGATCCCGGTGATCGGCATGATCCCGAGGTTCATTCCCACGTTTACGAAGACCTGGAAAAGCAGCATGGCGGCAATTCCGCCGGCCACAAGGGTCCCGTAGGAGTTCTTCGAGAGAGTCACAATCCGCAGCGCCCGCCAGATGAGCAGGGCGTAGAGGGATAGGACTAGTGCGGCCCCCCCGAATCCGTAGCGCTCACCGATCACCGCGAAGATGAAGTCGGTGTGCCGCTCGGGAACGAAGTCGAGCCGCGTTTGTGTGGCCCGGTCGCCACGGCCGGTCTTCTCCCCGGATCCGATGGCGATTTTGGCCTGGTTCTGCTGGTAGCCGGCGTCGCTCGAGTGCTCGTTGGGGTTGAGAAAGGAGGTGAGCCGTTCCTCCTGATAGCCCTTGAGGATTGGTGTCCCGACTGCGGGAGCGACCACAAGGACCATGGCGATGAGAGCGACGATGGCCGCGCCGATTGCGAGGAGGTGCGTCCAAGGGACGCCCCCCACGTACATCACGGCGAGGGTGATTGCCCCGAACACCAAAGAGGTGCCCAGGTCCGGCTGCAGGAAAACAAGCGCAGCCGGGGCAAAGCCAAGACAGAGATAGCGCACTGTGCGCTGCCTCGCCGAGCCTCGCCTGGCGCCATCGATGACGAACCCGGCAAGCGCGAGCACAAGCAGGAGCTTGCCCAGCTCCGATGGCTGGAAACTAAAAAACGGGAGCTCAAAGGCGCGCCGTGAGCCACGCGCCGCAAACCCAAAGACGAATACAAGCGAAACACTCACGCAGAGGAAGGTGTAAATGCCGACCCGCAGCTCGCGGAAGCGCGAGTAGTCGATGCGGGAGATCAGGAGCATGCCGGCGATCCCGAGGAGCATGTAAATGCCCTGACGCTCGACGAAGTAGTTGGGATTGCCGGGCACGTCGTGCAGGGTCGCCTGGCCGAGGGTAAAGACACTGAAGATGGCCAGGGCGACCGCGGAAAAGGCCAGCGTGCCGTCCATATATGAAAGGCCGAGTCGCTCCACCAAGCTGGGGCGGAAGGCGAACGATTCGGGACCGGCGTGACGGGCGCGGGTCGCGTACACGACTACTCAACCGCCCCCGCCCCGCCGGAAACCGCACGGGCGCTCTTGCCGAAGTACTCGGAGAGGATCTTGAGAGCGGCCGGGGCGGCCGTGTCGGCGCCAAAGCCACCTTGTTCAAAAGTCACGGCAACGACGATCTCTGGGTCGGGATAGGGAGCAAGCACGACATACCATGACTGATCCGCGTACGGAGGGCGCTCCGCGGTGCCGGTCTTGCCGGCGACGGGAATCGGGAAACCGCCGAAAACTCTGAAGGAGGTTCCCTCCGAGGACTGCGCCGCGTCGTGGAGGCCGGCGAGGATGGTGTCGCGCCACTGCGGGTCGATCCGCACCTTGCCGGCCGGCTTCGGCTCCACCTCACGCAAGACGCGCCCGGCCGCGTCCTCGACCTGTAGGCCGACGTGGGGGCGCGGGATCCGACCTCCATTGGCGATCGCCGAATAGGCGACCGCCATCTGCAACGGATCGGCCTGCAGGTCGCCCTGTCCGACCGCGAGGTTGACGTTGTCACCCGCCGACCAGGGTCGGTCGGTGAGTCTCTTGCGGTAGAGCTCGTCGCGCCAGGCCGGCGTCGGCAGCAAGCCGGGTTGCTCCCCCGGCAAATCGATGCCGGTCGTTCTGCCGATGCCCAACCGGCCCGCCCACGTCTGCAACGCCGTGCGCGGATGCATCTCGTACATCCGATCGCCGAGGGTGTAGTAGAAGACATCCGAGGAGACCCCCAGCGCCCTCTGCATACTGAGCGATCCGTAGGCGCCGCCGCCGGCGTTTCTGAAGTCAATCCCGCCGAGAGTGAAGAGCCCGTCGTCGTAGATCGACTCGGTCGGCGTCACCGCGCCACTACCCAGCGCGGCGATCGAAGTGATCGGCTTGAAGGTGGACCCGGTCGGATAGGCGCCCGCGATCGCGCGATTCAGATACGGCGCCCCCGAGTCCTCGGAGTAGAGCCGGTCGACGGTCGCCTGGCTGATCGGAGGGGTGAGGAGCGCCGGGTCGTATGTCGGATTCGAGCCCATCGCGAGGATCTCCCCGCTTCTCACGTCCATTGCCACGTAGGCGCCGAAGAGGCCCTGGCTGGAAAGGGCCCCGTCGCCGGCCGCCTGCAGGTTGGAGTCGATCGTCAATTCCAAGTTGTTGCCGGGGACCGGCGTCCCGGGAGACCAGCCGCCCGCCGGGAGTCGGTTGGCCGAATGCATCGACCTGGATTCGGGTTTCCCCCGGTTGCCCGCGCAGGAACTTGTCGTAGCTGTACTCGATGCCGTCCTGCCCAACCTCGTCGCCGGGCTCGAGGTCGCGGTAGCGCGCCTCTCTCAGTTGTCTCTCGCTGATCTCGCCGACGCTGCCGAGAGTGTGCGCCGCCAATGTCCCGTCGGGATAGCGACGGACGAAGACGCGCTTCACCTCGATCCCGGGGAACCGCTCCTGGTTCTCCTCCAGGTAGTAGACGAGGTAAGCGCCAACGTCGTGGCGCAAGATGACCGGGGCGCCGGCGGCCACCTTCTGCCCCTCGGCGATCTTGCGGAGAACCCCCCGCAGCGAGGTGTGGGTCAGATCGCCGAGGCGGGTCAACTCAGCGCGCCGCTGCGCATTATCCGCCGGCAATCTCTGCAGGTTGACCTGAAGGGCAAGGCTGGTTCGGTTGCCAACCAGGACGTTGCCGTTGCGGTCGAGGATTTCGCCGCGTGGGGCGCTCGACCCTGAACTCCCTGGTGCGGTTGTTCTTCGCTTCGGCCAGATATTCCTCGCCGGAGAGGACCTGCAACTGCCAAAGCCGGAAAAAGAGAATCGCGAAGAGAACCAGCGCAAAGCCACCAAAGAGCGCGAGCCGCAATGCCAGGCGGTTGCTCATTGGGCTCCTAACACCGTCGGTTGCCTACCGCGCCGCACGCGTGTCTCCTCGACCAAGGCGGGGCGCAGCACTCGGCGCACGCCGAGGAAAATCGGCCAACCGAGGAAGAACGCGTAGATGCTCTTGAGCAGGATGTCGCGAGCGATCAAGGCGCTGACCGGCGCATCGACACCGAGCATGAGTTGAACGACGAAAAAACCAAGCTCGGCGAAGAGCGTCAGCCCCATGCAGAGCAGCGGCGCGGCCAGTGGGCTTTGAATCTCAACTCGTTCACGGAAGAGGCCGGCCAGGTAGCCGGTGCCGAGCAGCACCAACGAGGTGGCGCCAAGCGCCTCGACCAGCAGGCAATTGACCAAGAAGCCGATTGAGAAGCCGGCGATCGCTCCGGTCATCGTCCCGCCCAGCAACCCCAGGGAGACGACCAATGCGGGAAGCACGTCGGGGCTGACATGGAACAGCTCGATCCGGGAGAAGAAGGAAAGCTGCAACAGCACCCCGCCAATAACGAGCGCCGCCAGTCGGACGAAGATCTTTGGGGTGACGATCACCCTCGCGACCCTCCAGTGAGGACCTGGACGAAGTCGAGTGTGCGCAGATCGGCGTAGGGCCGCAAGTGCACTTGCTGGCTCGCTTCCTGCTCGACGATCGGGGCTTTGGTGACTTCGCCGACCGGCAGGCCGGGCGGGAATTGCGAGGCATAGCCTTGCGCGCGCCAACCGGAGGTGACGACCGCATCGCCGACGCCGACCTTGCGCGAAGAATCGATGAAGTCGAGGACAAGATCCTCCGGATCGCCAAGGTCGGGGCGAATCAGGCCCTGCACCCCCTGCGGGACGACCTTTGCGGAAACGGCGCTGGTGTGGTCGGTGAGCAGCCTCACCTGAGAGGAGCCGCCGCTTACCGATGCGATCTGGCCGACGAGGCCGGCGCCGCTCATCACCGGGTCGTCCGCCCGGACGCCGTCATCAGCGCCGAGATCGATCGTCACGGTCGAGTACAGAATCGTGGGCGAGCGGAGGATCACTCGCCCTGTGACCGCCTTGTAGGTGGAGGCGGCGAGTACGCCGGTTTGGTCCAGCTCGAGAAGCTTGCGCAGCTGCCTGTTCTCCTGCACCGCCACCTTGCCGGCGACCGCCTGCTTCCGCGCGGTCTCCAACTCAGCGGCCAGCCGCTTGTTGTCCCCCCGCGCATCGAAGGTCTCATCGAACCAGTTGACCAGGTCGCGGGCGGGCTTCAACGCCCGGTCGGCGACCGTTTCCAGCGGGCTGAAGACGGCACTCACCGTGCGCTGCAAGCCATTCGAGCTTTGCCCGTAAGTGAACGTCAGCAACGCGAAGGAGCTGATGATGAGTAGCGCCAAGACCGCCCTGCGGCGGCGTACTTGCTTTCGATACACGATGGATGCCTAAGTTCGAAACTTGATGAGCGGCGGCTACGCAAGCCCGCGCGCTCCCGACTTCTTGCTGGCGCGATGGATGGCCTCAAACTCCTCCAGGGAGACGCCGGAGCCGATCGCCACGCACGTGAGCGGTGACTCTGCCAGTTGACAGGGCATCTGGCACTCGTCTCGCAACCGCTGTTCGAGTCCTTGCAGCAGCGCGCCGCCACCGGCCAGAGTGATGCCGCGGTCCATGATGTCACCCGCCAGCTCCGGGGGCGTACGATCGAGGGTGTCCTTGACCGCATCGACGATGTGTCCGACCGGCTCGTCGAGCGCCTCGCGGACCTCCTCCGAAGTGAGAGTGACCGTTCTGGGCAGGCCCGAAACGAGGTCCCTACCTCGAATCTCGGTGCGCACCTCCTCGGGCAGCACCGACGCCGAGCCTGCCTCGAGCTTCACCTCCTCCGCCGTCTGGGTGCCGATCGCCAGCTTGTACTCGTGCTTGCAGTGGTTGACGATCGCCTCGTCGAGCTCGTCGCCGCCGATGCGAATCGATTGCGAGGCGACGATCCCACCGAGGGAGATCACCGCGACCTCGGTCGTGCCGCCGCCGATGTCGACGATCATCGAGCCGGTCGGCTCGGCCACCGGCAGCCCGGCCCCGATCGCCGCCGCCATCGGTTCCTCGATCAGGTAGGCGTGGCGGGCGCCGGCGGAGAGGCAAGCCTCCTCGACGGCGCGCTTCTCGACCCCAGTCACCCCCGAGGGAACGCAGACGACGACGCGCGGGTGGGCGAAGCGGCTCTGGTGCACCTTCTTGATGAAGTGGCGCAGCATCTGCTCGGTGACATCGAAGTCGGCGATCACCCCATCCTTGAGCGGGCGGATCGCGGTGATCGTGCCGGGCGTCCGGCCGAGCATGCGCTTCGCCTCGGCCCCGACCGCGTGGACCTGTCCGTTGCGCGAATCGATCGCGACGACCGAGGGCTCGGAGAGGACGATGCCGCGGCCCCGCACGTATACGAGCGTGTTGGCGGTGCCGAGGTCGACGGCCATGTCGCGGCCGCCTAGCCTCCTCAGGCGACTGAACAGGCCCATGTGTGCGTGTAGTGAGCCATCGACCCCAAGATCATCCCAAAAGCGATGGATGAGCCCCTGGAAATCAGCGTGAATTGGGCGTTTATAGTCAGAAAGCTGAGAGCAGTTTCGGACAATCGGGTGGAGAGAACCCGTGCATGCCGGAGTAAGCGCAGCCAAAGCCGAAGGAGCCGGCTCGGCGTTTGAGCAGTTCCTGGAGTTCGTGCCCGATGCGATCGTGGGGGTCGGTGCCGAGGGCAAGATGGTTCTCGTTAACGCGCAGGCCGAAAAGCTGTTCGGCTACCCGCGCGAGAAGCTGATCGGCCAGACCGTCGAGATGCTGGTGCCGGAACGCTTCCACGCGCTCCACCCCTCCCACCGGCGCAACTACTTCGAAGAGCCGCGGACGCGACCGATGGGCGCCGGCGTCGAGCTGTTCGCGGCGCGCAGAGACGGCACCGAGTTCCCGGTGGAGATCAGCCTCTCCAGCATTGAGATCGAAGGAGAGAGGATCGCCACCGCGGCCATCCGCGACATCAGCGAACGGGCCGAAAGCGAGCGCGAGAAAGCCCTACAGGAGCAGCTGGACCGGGCGCGGCGGCTGGAGAGCGTCGGCCAGCTCGCCGGCGGGATCGCCCACGACTTCAACAACATCCTCGGCGTGATCATGAACTACGCCGAGTTCGTCGCCGACGATCTCGACGCCGAGTCCCAGGCCCATCAGGACGTCGAGGAGATTCGCCGCGCAGCGGAGCGCGCGGCGGCGCTGACCCGGCAGCTGCTGATCTTCAGCCGCCGCGAGGTGGTCAAGCCGGAAGTGCTCGACCTCAACGAGCTGATCGAAGAGCTGGAGAGGCTGCTCGAACGGGCCCTCGGCGAGCGGGTCGAACTGGAGGTCCGCTTCAGTGAAGAGCTGTGGGCGGTGGAGGCGGACCCGGGCCAGATGGAGCAGGTGCTGGTCAACCTGGCGGTCAACGCCCGCGACGCGATGCCCGACGGGGGGCGACTGATCATCGAGGCGGACAACGCCGAGCTCGATGCCGAGTACGCCTACATGCACCCGGACACCGAGCCCGGCAACTACGTGCGCCTCAAAGTCAGCGACACGGGCATTGGAATGACGGCGGAGACGATCGACCGAGTCTTCGAGCCCTTCTACACGACGAAGAGAGAGGGCACGGGACTGGGCCTCGCGACCGTCTACGGGATCGTTACCGGAGCGGGCGGTCAGATCGACATCTACTCGGAGCCCGAAATGGGGACAACGGTGAAGATCCACCTACCCGCGACCACAGCGCCGGTGCGCGCCAGTGAGGACCCCCCGCGAAAGGAAGCGGATGGAAAGGGAGAGGTCGTGCTGGTGGTCGAAGATGAGCCGGACGTGCGCCACATGGCGGAGCGCATCCTGACCAAGGGCGGCTACGCGGTAATCGGCATCGACAACGGGCTGGATGCGATTGCGCTGTTCGAGCGCGAGGACCAGCCGATCGATCTGATGCTGACCGACGTGATCATGCCGGCGATGCTCGGCACCGAGCTGGTCGAGAAGGCACGCGAGATCCGGCCGGGGATCCGAGTCATCTACATGTCGGGCTACAGCCATGAGGTTCTGGCGCCCGAAGCCCTGGGGAGAAATGGCGGCAGCGCCTTCCTTGAAAAGCCTTTCAGCGCGCGCGAACTGCTGAAGACGGTCCGGAGGCTGCTGGACGAAAGCGATCGGGGAAGAGGCGCCGCCGATGCCGCCTGAGTCGCTTGGAGCGGAGGCACCCGCGGCGGAAACCGACCTCCCGCGCATCCTCGCGACCGACGACAGGCCGGAAGTGCTGCGACTGATCGACCGCACGCTGGGCAAGAGGTTCCGCTGCGAATTTGCGTCCAGCGTCGCCGAGGCACGCAGAAAGTTGATCGAGAAAGAGTTCGAGCTGGCCCTCTGCGACATCCAAATGCCCGGCGAATCCGGCCTCGTCTTGGTCGAAGAAATCGCCGAGCGCCACCCGGACATGGCAATCGTCCTAGTCACTGGCGTCGATGACCCCAAGGTGGCCGAGAAGACTCTACGACTCGGTGCCCATGGCTACCTGGTGAAGCCGTTTTGGCCCGGCCAACTTCTGATCACGACGATGAACGCGCTGCGCCAGCGCGATCTGGAGATGGCGGAGACGAGCGCGCAGCGGCATTCTCCTCGACAGCGCCGAGAGACGGGCGGAGCACTTTCGCGACGAACTGACCTACGCCCAGCAAACCGCGATCGATGAGTTGCGCTCCTCGCGCCAAGAGACGGTCGAACGCTTAGCCAGAGCGATCGAGATGCACGACGCCGAAACCGGACGTCACGTCAACCGGATGGCGTCGATCGCCGGCTTCCTCGGTAGGCAGCTGGGGCTGGACTCCGAACAGGTCCTGCTCCTGCGAGCGGCTGCGCCAATGCACGATGTCGGCAAGATCGCCACTCCGGACGAGATCCTCCACAAGGAGGGTCCACTCACCCCTGATGAGCGCGAGGTGATGGAGCACCACACGAACATCGGACACCAGATCCTCGCCGACTCCGAGAGCGCTCTGCTCCAAATGGCCGCAAGGGTCGCCCTCACACACCACGAGCGGTGGGACGGCAGCGGCTACCCCAGGGGGCTGAGAGGCAAGGAGATTCCCCTGGAGGGACGGATCGTCGCCGTCGCCGATGTCTTCGACGCCCTACTCAGCGATCGCCCTTACCGGCCGGCAATGTCAATCGGAGATGCCATCGAGATCATCGAGCGGGGCAGAGGAACCCACTTCGACCCGGATATCACCGACGTCTTCCTCGAGCACCTCGACGAGGCGCTCACTGTTCGCGGCTGACCCGGTTGCCCCGGGTCGGACCCTTTCCCGGCCCGGGGCTCAGCCGCTGAACAACTCAGGGGCGAGTTCCAGCAATAGCCCCACCGGCAAACCGACGACGTTGGAGACGCTCCCCTCGATCCGCTCGACCAAGGTTGACCCCAGAGTCTGAATCGCATATCCCCCGGACCGCCCCCGCCACTCCCCAAAAGCGACGTACCGCTCCTTCTCCGCCTCACTCAATTCCTTGAAGACGACGCGTGGTCCGCTCAAGCCCACTCCGCTCCTCATCTCGTCAGCGAGAACCACCAACCCGCTCAGAACCTCATGCGAGCGTCCCGACATCCGGTCGAGGTATTCACGAGCCTGAGCTTCATCAGCGGGCTTCCCAAGGGCCTTGCCATCCAGAACAACATCCGTGTCGCAGGCAATCACCAAATCGCTGCGATCGACCACTGTCGCCTTAAGCCGAGCGTTCTCGACAACCTCAACCTCAGGATCCCCACCCGTAAGCTCGCGAACCCCGGGCACCATCACCTCAAATTCAACGCCGAGCTTCCGCAAGATCTCGCTTCGTTGAGGCGATCCAGATGCCAGAACCACGTTCATGGCCGGGGTGTGGGTAGGGGTGGAGCGTCTTGTACTTTTTCGCTATTGCGAAAGGCGGATAGCCGGAGCCGCTTCTCGAAAAAGTTAAGCGGAACCCCTACCCACACCCCGGCCCCTAACCAAGCTCTGGGAACCAGATGCCTATCTCGCGTTCGGCCGACTCATCGGAGTCGGAGCCGTGGACCATGTTGAAGGTGACCTCCAACGCGAAGTCGCCGCGGATCGAACCGGGGGCGGCCTCGACCGGGTTGGTCGCGCCGATCAGCTGTCGCGCCGCGGGGACCGCCTCGGGACCCTCCAGCACCATCGCCACCAGCGGACCGCCGGTGATGAAGCTGACCAGCTCGCCGAAGAACGGCTTCTCGGAGTGCTCGGTGTAGTGCTCGTTGGCGATCGCCTCGTCGGCCTGCATCTTCTTCAGGGCCGCGATGCGGAGGCCCTTGCGCTCGAAGCGGGCAATCACCTCGCCGGTGAGGGCGCGTTCAAAAGCGTCAGGCTTGACGAGGATCAGGGTCCGGCTCACGTGCGGGGCTCCTTTGCGGTCGTTGTGGTCTTTCCGTCTCTTTGGAAACGGGGCGAGCCGATTCTCTTCTGACGGTCGCGGGCGCTTTCTTTCGTGCGTCCGGCCCCCGTTTTTTAGGACGTCTCACGCGGGGCAGGGACGTCTCGCAGTATGGGCAGAGCGCCCAGCGCGGGTCCACCGGTTTCTTGCAGGTGGGGCACGGGTCCTTTAGCCGGCGCTGGCAGTTGGGGCAGCGGAGGAAGTTCTTCTCGACCGGGTACTCACAGTTTGGGCAGGACTGCTCGGTCAACTGGCGCACACGCAGCTCGGCGGCCTTGATCTCCAACTCGCGCTCGTGAGCGTCCTCGAGGAACTCGGGAGGACGCACGATCGCGTAGACGGCGGTGCCGATGTAGGGGAAAAAGGAAGCGAGCGTCGCGCAGCCGACCAGAAACGGGTCGGAGATGCGGCGCTTGGCATCGAGGTACGTGTAGACGATCAACGCCATCCAGACGACGAAGAAGCCCAAAACGAGCAGGGAGACGACCAAGTTGAGGCCGCCGTTGTTGATGCCGAAGATCGCTAGTGACATGGTCGGATAGCCGCCTGAGCGGGAGCGGCAGTCTACTTCTCCGCCGAGGCCGCGAACCCTGTCTCGGGGGTGAAGATGGTGATCAAAGGAAGAGCCTCCCGAACAGATAGCCGATACCAAAGAAGATCAAGATCACCGCGGCGACCACCGCGGCGACAAGCGCCATCATCGAGAGAAGCTGGGGGCCGGTGCTTCGATTCACGCCGAAATCCTCGCACGCGCGAGCAGATAGTGGGAGCCGGTGACGAGAAGAACCCCCCCGGTGGCCAGTTCGCGCGCTCGGCGCAGAGCTTCGTCGAATCGGGGCTCGGCCTCGGCTGAGACACCGGCGGCCTCGCATAAACGGGCCAACTCGGCGGCGGAGCGTGAGCCGGAGCCGGGCCGTCCGTGAGCCGCCAACTCCTCGGCCGGAAGCTCCGCGCAGACGACCCGGTCGAGCGCCGGGGCCAAGGCTTGAACCATCGAGGCCGCGTCCTTGTCGCCGAGGATCGCCAGGCAGGCGACAACCGGGGCCCCACCTGTAACCTCCGGCAGCGCCTCAGCCAGCGCGGCGGCGCCGTCGGGATTGTGGGCGGCATCAATGAAGGTTGGCGGGTCGTCAGCGATCCGCTCCAGGCGACCGGGAATCGTCAGGGTCGCGGCGACATCGGCGACCTTCTCACGGTCCATCTCGCCGAGGAACGCCTCCGCGGCAGCCATCGCGAGGGCGAAGTTTCGGCGCTGAAACCCACCGGCGGCGCGCAAGCTCAGATCGGAGCCCGGGTCTTCGGGGGCATGGATCAGCTTCGCCCCACGCTCGCGGGCAACGTGCTCAGCCAAACGGGCGACCTCCGGACTCACCCGGCCAACAACCAGAGTGGAGTGGTCGCGCAGCACCGCCAGCTTCTCGGCGGCGATCTCAACCTCGCTCTCCCCCAGCCACTCGGTGTGGTCGAGCCCCACCGAGGTCAGCACCGTGATCCGCGAGGGAATTGTGTTGGTCGCATCCAGTCTCCCCCCCAGTCCCGCTTCGATCACTCCCGCCTGGGCGCGAGCCGCCGCGAGGGCGACAAAGGATGCCGCCATGGCCGCCTCGAATTGGGTGACCGCTTCCCCTTCGTCCAGCGCCCGATTGACGACCTCAGCGGCTTGGGCGACCCGCGCCACCGCGACAGCGAACTCATCCCTCCCGATTTCCTCCCCGTGCAGAAGTGTGCGCTCCGACCAACGCGAGGCGTGGGGGGAAACACTCGCCCCGGTCCCCACCCCATGCGCCTCCAGCAACGCCGCGGTCATTCGCGCAACCGAGGACTTGCCGTTGGTGCCGACGACGTGGATCGAGGCGAAGCGGTGCTGGGGCATGCCCAGCACCGTCGTCAGCCTGTGCATCCGATCGAGGCCAAGCTTCCAGCCGATCGGCTCCAGCGAGTCGAGATAGGCCTCGGGGTCTATTCGGAGAGCTCCTCGAGCTCGGCGCGGTAGAGCTCGAGCTTGCCGCGCTCCTCCTCGACGACTTCTGGGGGGCGCCTTGGCTACAAAGCGCTCGTTGGCGAGTTTCTTCTCCGCCCGCTCGACCTCGGAGCGCAACTCGGCGCGACGCTTCTCCAACCGAGAATCAACCGCGCCGGCGTCGATCTCCGCCGAAGGCAAAACCCTGACCGGGCCGACGGAGGCAACCGACTCATCCCCGTCGGCGACGAACTTAAAGCGGGAGAGGCGACCGACGAACTCCTGCGGATCGACTCCATCGACTCGTGCCGGCAGCACGCTCGCCACCGGCACCTCGACCAAGTCTCGCCAAGCGCGGAGGCGACGAGTCAGCTCGATTCCCCCTTCCACGTCAGCTTCAGCCTCCGGGTCAAAGAGGGTTTGATCCGCGCCTGGGAACGCGTGGACCGCCAAGTGCCCCTTGGACGCCGGGTGGTAGGACCAGATCTCCTCGGTGACGAACGGCATGATCGGGTGGAGCAGGGCGAGCGTGCGCTCCAGTGCCCAGAGCAGCGTCGCCGAGACCTCGGCTTCGCCTTCGTAGAGGCGCGGCTTGACGATCTCCAGGTACCAGTCGCACAGCTCCGACCAGAAGAAGGCGTAGGCCTCCTGGGCCGCGTGGGCGAAGTCGTATGCCTCCAACTTCGCCGTCACCGAGGCGATCGTCCGCTCGAGTCGGGATAGAAGCCAGCGGTCTTCGACATGTAGCGGGCGCGGCTCCGCTTCAACCTCAGCGACATTCAGCAGAATCAATCGCGATGCGTTCCAAAGCTTGTTCGCGAGGTCGCGGCCCTGCTCGACCTTGGCGTCGGAGTAGCGCACGTCCTGGGTCGAGGACATCGCCAACAGTCCGAAGCGCAGCGCGTCAGCGCCGTGCACGTCGATCTCCTCCAGCGGGTCGATCCCGGTGCCGAGGCTCTTCGACATCCGCCGTCCGTCGCGGGCCTGGATCACCGAGTGTACGTAGACGTCGCGGAACGGAATCGCGCCGGGGAACTCGAGCCCGGTCATGATCATCCGCGCCACCCAGAGGAAGAGGATCTCCCGCGCGGTGGTGAGGAAGCTGGTCGGGTAGAAGGCGCGCAGCTCGGGTGTGTCATCGGGCCAGCCGAGGGTCGCGAAAGGCCAGATCGCCGAGCTGAACCAGGTGTCGAGCACGTCCTCCTCCTGGCGCAGCTCGCCACCACAGGCGCCACATCTCTCGGGCGCCTCCTCGCCGACGAAGGTCTCTTCGCACGGGTCGCAGTACCAGACTGGGATGCGGTGCCCCCACCAGAGCTGGCGGGAGATACACCAGGGGCGAATCTCCCGCATCCAATCGAGGTAGACCCGCTTCCACTGCGGAGGCGTAATCCGCACCTCGTCGCGCTCGACCGCCTCGATCGCCGGCTGCGCAAGCTCGTCCATGCGGCAGAACCACTGCAGTGAGATCAGCGGCTCGATCCGCTCACCCGAGCGATGGGAAAAGGGAACCGAGTGGACGTAGGGCTCCTCGGCACGCAGCAGGCCCTCCTCGCGCAAAGCGGCGACGACGGCCTCCTGCGCTTCGGCGGCGGTCTTCCCAGCGAAGCTCCCGGCCTCCTCGGTCATCCGACCGTCGGGGCCGATCACGCCGATTTCCTCCAGCCCGTGCTTGCGGCCGATCTCAAAGTCATTGGGGTCGTGACCGGGCGTGATCTTCAGCGCCCCGGTGCCGAACTCGGGATCGACGTGCTCGTCGGCGATGATCGGCAAGCGGCGGCCAACCAGCGGCAGGACGCAGTGCTCACCAACCAGATCGGCGTAGCGTTCGTCGTCCGGATTCACCGCGACCGCCGTGTCGGCGAGCATCGTCTCCGGGCGCACGGTGGCGACGGTCAGGACGCGATCGGATCCCTCGACCGGGTAATCGATCGAGTAGAGCGTGTCCTCCACCTCGCGGTTCTCGACCTCCAGATCGGAGATCGCCGAGTGCGACCCTGGGTCCCAGTTGACCATGTAGTTGTCGCGGTAGATGTAGCCCTTGTCGTAGAGCTGCTTGAAGACGCGATAGACGGCCTTGACGTAGCCCTCGTCGAGAGTGAAGCGCTCGCGCTCGTAGTCGCAGGAAGCGCCGAGTCGCTTGTACTGCTCGACGATCGTCGACCCGTACTCCTCTTTCCAGGCCCAGACTCGCTTGACGAACTCCTCCCGACCCAAGTCGTGACGGGAGACACCCTCGGCGCGGAGCATTCTCTCGACCACCGACTGGGTGGCGATTCCGGCGTGGTCGGTGCCGAGGATCCAGAGCGCGTTGCGGCCGCGCATCCGGTTCATCCGCACCATCGCGTCCTGCATCGAGCCGTTCAGCGCGTGGCCCATATGCAGCGCCCCGGTCACGTTCGGCGGCGGGATCGCAACCGAAAAGTTCTCCTCCGGCGCCCCCTCCGCCCGCGGATGAAAATAGCCGGCCTCCATCCACTCAGCAAAGACCCGCCCCTCGACCTCGGTGGGGTCGTAGCGAGTCGTCTTCTCCAGCGTCTCTCGCCGCTCGTCGCTCACGAGCGCGAGTCTAGGCTGATTCTTCGCCCAGCTCCTCTTCGGCGGCGCCGATGTCCTGCGGCGCGGCCTCGGTTACGAGGGTCGGGCGACGACCTTGCGCGATCGTCTCCTTGGTGACGACGCACTTGGTGACGTCACGACGTGACGGCAACTCGAACTGCACATCGAGCAGCGTCTCCTCGAGGATCGAGCGCAGGCCGCGGGCCCCGGTCTCCCGTTCCAAGGCTTTGTCGGCGATCGCGTCGAGGCTGTCCTCGGCGAAGACCAGCTCGATGTCGTCGAATTTGAAGAAGCGCTGGAACTGTTTGGTCAGCGCGTTGCGCGGCTCGGTCAGGATCGTGATCAGGTCCTCGCGGCTGAGTTGGTGGATCGCGGTGACGACAGGCAGGCGGCCGATGAACTCCGGAATCAAGCCGTACTCCATCAGGTCCTCGGGCAGCACCTGTTCGAACCACTCGCCGGTGTCCTTGTTCTCCCGCGAAGTAATCGCGGCGCCGAAGCCCATGCCTTGGTCGCCAACTCGCTTCTCGATCACTCTGTCCAGCTCGGCGAAGGAGCCACCGCAGATGAAGAGGATGTTGGTGGTGTCGATCGTGAGGAACTCCTGGTGGGGGTGCTTGCGCCCCCCCTGCGGAGGCACTGAGGCGGTCGTGCCCTCAAGGATCTTCAGCAGCGCCTGCTGCACGCCCTCGCCGGATACGTCGCGGGTGATCGACGGGTTGTCGGCCTTGCGCGCGATCTTGTCGATCTCGTCGATGTAGATGATCCCGGTCTCCGCTTTTTTCACATCGAAATCGGCGGCTTGAATCAGCTTCAGAAGGATGTTCTCGACGTCCTCGCCGACATAGCCGGCCTCGGTCAGCGCGGTCGCGTCGGCGATCGCGAAGGGGACGTTGAGGATCCGCGCCAGGGTCTGGGCGAGCAACGTCTTGCCGCAGCCGGTCGGGCCGAGCAGCATGATGTTCGACTTCTGCAGCTCGATGTCCGTTTCCTCGCTCTGGGCGATTTGGACGCGCTTGTAGTGGTTGTAGACAGCGACTGAGAGATTCCGCTTGGCGGCTTCCTGGCCGACGACGTACTCCTGCAGCACCTCGTGGATCTCACGCGGCTTCGGCAGGTTCTCGAGCTCGATCGACGGCGCCGTAGTCAGCTCCTCGTCGATGATCTCGTTGCAGAGGTCGATGCACTCGTCGCAGATGTAGACGCCCGGGCCGGCGATCAGCTTCTTAACCTGGCGCTGCGACTTGCCGCAGAAGCTGCAGAGGAGTTGCTCGTTCGAGTCTGTGGGACGTGCCAGCGGAATCCCCTCCTTGCGGGGCGGGTGGTTGCCTACCGGCGTCGCGGCTTCCTAGCTTAGGGAACTCGCGCGCCGGCCTTGTCGGTTCGGTCGTTTACTCCGCCCGGGCGACCGTCCCTTCCTCTGACCGACGCCTTGCGTGCGACGAGAACTCCCTTATTCATCCCTGAGCTGAATATGGGAGTTCTCGTCGTAGAGTTGGGGGATGGCGAGCGAAATGGGGATCGAGCCGATCGTCGAGTCTCAGTTCGAGGCCCTTTTGCCTTTGATCGCCTCCTACCAGCGCTTTTATGAGGTCACAGAGATCGATGAGGGGCGCAACCGCTCCTTCTTCGCCCGTTTCATCGCCCCCAGCGACGACGGCATGCTGCTTGGCGCCTGGCGCGACGGCAAGCTGCTTGGCTACGCCTGTCTTTACTGGCACTTCTCATCGACGCAAGCGGTCGAGACCGTGCTGATGAACGATCTCTACGTAGTGGAGTCGGCCCGTCGGCAGGGCGTCGGCCGTGCTCTGATCAACGCGAGCGCCGAAGTTGCCCGCAAGCGCGGTGCCCACCATCTCGAATGGTCCACCAGCCCGGACAACAAATCCGCCCAGCGCCTCTACGACTCCACCGGAGCCGAGCGCAGCGAGTGGATCGAGTACGAGTTGTGTCTGTAGCGGCCGCTTGCCGGCTGCTCGATCGGGCGCGTCGACACACGGAAGTCCCGATCGTTCTCTGCGTAGATGTGGAGCCGGACCTTCGCGTCTTCGACCGCGGAGACCGACAGCCGTGGACCGGGTTCGAACGCTTCGTCGAGCGAGTACCGGAACTGCGTGACTGTCTTTCCCGTCATAGCGAGACTCCCGTCTCCCTCACATGGTTCTTGCGCATGGACCCACAGGTGGCTGAGACCTGGGGCTCGCCCACCTGGGTTGCCGAGACCTATGGAGATGCCCTCGCCGAGTTCGTCTCATGCGGCGACGAACTGGCCCTACACACGCACACATGGCGCTGGGACGACGGCATCGGAACCTGGGTCGCCGACTATCAGGACGAAGTCTGGGCGGAGCATTGCCTGTCGATGGGCCTCGATGCCTTCGAGTCCGCGTTCGGCCGTCCTTGCCTCGCGCATCGCGGCGGCGACCACTACCTCTGCGGCTCGATGCTCTCGGGTCTCGAGCGCGCCGGCGTCAGAGTGGACTTGACGATCGAGCCCGGCTGGCCACCGGTCGGCCCACCGGGGGGCGAGCCCTCGGCCGGCATGTTGCCCGACTTTCAATCCGTGCCGCTTCGGCCCTACCGCTCCAACCCCGCCCGCTTCCCAGCCCCGGAGGCCGGTGGGAAGGGACCACTCCTCGTCCCGCTGTTCAGTCCTCCCGCGATGCGACGGCGACACCGACTCCCGCTACCGCCGGACTCGGGTCACTTCGTCTCCCGCCTCGCATTCGAAATGTTTCGCCAGACCCCGCCGGTAATCGGGCTCGTGCTGCGCAGCGACGCCGCCCTCGACTCATGGGACGTAGTCGCGGCCAACCTCACGCATCTCGCGCGGCATCGCAGAATGACGTTCATGACCGCGAGCGGCGCCGCTGACCGGCTCACCACGGTCTAGGCGCCCGACCGAACCGGGATAGCCCCTCCAAGAAGCGGCATCGCGGGCTCGGAGCGCCCGGGCGACCGCGAGCAAGGGACGCGCAACCGGCATCCAGCGAGGGTGGTGCTTGTCGATGAAACGCTCGAGCGAGTCGAGCCTGATCGCCTGGGCGGTGGCCGGCTCGATCTGGACGAAGGAGCCTGCCCCCGCGTGCCTGACGACCGCCGAGCCGACAACGAGGTTGCGGTAGCCGCTGTCGACGATTCGCTTGGCGAGATCGACGTCGTCGTACCAGAGGAAGAAGCCGTCGTCGAAGCCGCCGAGCCGCTCCCAAAGCTCTCGCCGCATCACGAAACAAGCACCCGAAGCCTGGCCGACAACGATCTTCTCCGACGGCGACGGAACCCTCTGCCGACGGCGCCCGAACGAGCCGACCAGCGTCCGGCCCAGCAGGATCCCGGGTCCGGGCAGGCGGGCATGGTAGTCCTGAGTTCCGCCCTCGAACACCGGGCCGACCATGCCGACGCCAGGGTCCCCGCGGGCCGCGTCGGCCAGTCGGGCAAGCGCTGTTGGGTGCGGGAGCAGGTCGCCGTTACTAACGCAAACCAACTCTGAATCGCCATCGCGCAAGGCGAGGTTCGCCGCGGCCCCATAGCCATGATTGCGATCGGCGAGCAGGAGCCTCGCGTCGCCGGCATCCCGGCGCAGCATCGCGCGCTCCCGCGGTCGCGAAAGGTTGTCGACGATGGTCACCTTCGCCTCCACGCCCGCCGAAGAGAGGAACGCCCGTGCCGCAGCAAGCGCCGACCCGGCGGTGTTCCAGTTGACGATTGCGACTTCGACGGAGGGGCTGCCGGATGAAGGCGGCAGCGAACTCAGTGGTGCTCGATGACGCGGTCGACGAGGTTGTACTCCTTCGCCTCGTCGGCGCTCATGAAGTAGTCGCGATCAGTGTCTCTCGTGACTCTCTCGAAAGACTGGCCGGTGTGTTTGGCCAGGATCTCGTCGAGGCGGCGGCGGACGTCGATGATCTCTCTGGCGTGAATCTCGATGTCGGTCGCCTGACCCTGGAAGCCGGATGAGACCTGGTGGATAAGGATCTTCGAGTTGGGCAGCGACATCCGCTTGCCGGCGGCGCCGCCGGCCAGCAACAGGGCGCCCATGCTCATCGCGATGCCGACGCAGATCGTCTGCACGTCGGGCTTGATGAACTGCATCGTGTCGTAGATCGCCAGCCCGGCATAGACGGAGCCGCCCGGGGAGTTGATGTAGAGGCTGATGTCCTTGTCCGGGTCTTCGGACTCGAGGTGCAACAACTGGGCGACAATCAGGTTGGCGATGTCCTGTGTCACCTCGGTGCCGAGGAAGATGATCCGCTCGTTGAGCAGGCGCGAGTAGATGTCGAAGGAGCGCTCGCCACGCGAGGTCTGCTCGACGACCATTGGGACCAGAGGACTCATGCTCGGCACTCTATAGAAGGCGCCAGGCGCGCTCGTCGCTCAGTCAGAACCGGGGGTCCAAAGGTTGCCGGCCGCCTCGCGCTCCTTCTCCGGCGTCCAAAGTTTCTCGCGCACCTCAGCCTGTTCCATCGCGATCGGCTCCGCCGACTCGGCGACCAGGTCGATCGCCTTGCGGACCCTTATGTCCTCGCTGACCAGGACGTCGCGGCCGCTCTCGCGCAGGCGCTCCAGCAGCTTCGCGGGCGTCGTCCGCTCGTGCTCGGCGGTGTGCTCCAGCGCCTCCACCATCTCCTCATCGGAGACCTCGATGCTCTCGGCCTCGGCGATCGCGGTCAGGACCGCCTCGCGCTTCAGCTCTTGCTCGGCGTCGGGCTTGGCCTCGGCGATCACCTCGTCGCGCGTTTTGCCCTGCATCTGCAGGTAGGCGTTGGGGTCCATTCCGCGCGAGGCGATCTGGCGCTCGACCCGCTCCCAGCGCTCCGTCGAGCGGGCGGTCGCAAGCTCGTCGGGCAACTCGACCGTCGCCTTCTCCACCGCGGCGTCGATCGCCGCCATCCGGAAGTCCTGTTCGATCCGCTCCCCAACCGCCTCGGCAAGTTTCTCGCGGATGTCCGCCCGCAGCTCCTCGACCGTGTCGAACTCCGAAGCCTCGGAGGCGAAGTCATCGTCGACCTCGGGGAGGACTTTCTCGCGGACCTCTTTGACGCTGACCGCGAATACGGCATCTGCGCCGGCCAGCTGCTCGGCGTGGTAATCGGCGGGGAAGGTGACCTTGACCTCGCGCTCCTCGCCGCCTCTGGCGCCGGTCAGCTGTTCCTCGAAGCCCTCGATCAACTGGCCACCGCCAAGCTGCAGCAGGTAGTCAGTCGCCTTGCCCCCCTCGAAGGGCTCGCCGTCGACGGAGCCCTCGAAGTCGATCAGCAGTCCGTCGCCCTCGGCCCCGGGCCGCTCCACCGGCTCCAGCCGGGCGAAGCCCTCGCGAACTCGCTCGATCTCACGCTCGATGATGTCGTCGGGAACCTCGGTGTCGGCCTTGCCGACTTCCAGGCCCTTGTAGTCACCCAGCTTCGCCTTCGGCCGCACTCCCACCTCGAACTTGAAGGAGAGCGGCTCGCCCTCATCTTCGGGGGCGGAGACGATCTCGATGCTGGGGTCGCCGACTGGGCTGATGCCGGAGGCGAGCAAAGCCCGCTCGTACCACTCGGGCAGTGAGTCGCGGATCGCCTCTTCCAGCACAGCGCCAAAGCCGAGCCGCTGAATCACCAGCGAAGGCGGCGCCTTGCCCTTGCGGAAGCCCGGCATCCGCATTTCCCGAGCCATCGCGCGGGCGGCGCGCTGGGCACCGCGGTCGACATCCCCGGCGGAAACCTCGACCTCGACTCTCGCGCGGGAGTCGGGAAGCTCTGTGACGGTGGTCTGCATCGGCGCCGGACCCTAGAGGAATCACAACTGCTTCCGCTGTGCCTTTGCTCCATATATGGGAACAAAGGAACAGCGGACGATCTAGCCCCGGCGTTGATGCAGGCCCTTGCGCAGCGCCACCGCGAAGTCGAGCGCGAAGGAGAGGCCGCGGCCGACCGGCCCGGTGACCAGCCAGGCCTTGGCCCTATCGAGTGCCGACACGATCTCCCGTCCTCCCGCCCATGATCCGCTCCTCCAGCCGCGCTCCGTGCCCGGCGGCGACAGCTCGCTGCGCGCGGGTCTCGTCGAGCTCGACGCCACGCTCATGGGCGAGGTCGAGCAGCCGCTGCTTCTCCATCCCCTCGCGGGAGACCTGGAAGAAGACCCAGGCGAGGACGCCGAGGGCGAGAAAAGTCCCCTCGATCATCATCACCACCCCGGCGGTGCTCTGGTCGGCCAGCGGCGAGACCCCCCAGTAGCGCTCCCCCTGGGCGTAGATCGGATAGAGCACCGTTCCTGACCACATCAGCACGTTGCCGAGGATCGCCCCGGTGAAGCGCACCGCGATCACGTAGCCGACCTTCCACCCGGCGCCGAACCACTCCGGCTTCGGCAGTGGGCCGAAAACCGGCATCCACATCAGGCAGCCGAAAAAGAGGAAGGCGGAATGCTCGATCGCGTGGATCGGCGCCGTACCGTAGGCGTCCTGGTAGAGGGCGGGGATATGCCAGGCGAAGAGGTTGATCGCCCAAAGCGGCAGGGCGACGAACGGATGGGCGAGAACCTGGAGCCGGTTGAAAAGTCGGATCGCGAGGATCGGCTGCAACAGGGAGCGGGTGAGGCCGAGGACGAGCAGCAGCGAGGCGAGATCGCCGATCAGCAGGTGCTCCACCATGTGGGCGATGACCAGCTCCTCGGAGATGTGGCCGACGGGGCTGAACAGCGCGATCGCGATCAACGCCAACCCGCCGGCGAAACACGCCTGGCGCCAGGCCGGAACCGCGCGGTCGTCCCAGGAGAGGACCATCGCTCGGTGCCAGTAGAGAATCCCGGCGACGGTCAGCGGGAACACCTCCAGCGGCACGAAGGAGCCGGCGACATGGGCGATGGGAAGGCTCACGGTGGTAGCTTGGCACCTCTGTGAGCGCTGGTCAGAACCGCTTCCCCCCGATCGGCAGCTACGGCTTCCTTTCGGACTGCCATACCAGCGCCCTCGTCTCCTTCGACGGCTCGATCGAGTGGCTCTGCCTCCCCCGCTTCGACTCTCCGAGCGCCTTTGGCGCCGTGCTCGATCGTGGCGCCGGCCATTTCAGGCTGGCGCCGAAAGGGTTGGTTGTCCCGATCAGCCGCCGCTACGAGCCGGGCACGCTCATCGTCGAGACGACCTGGGTGACCGACACCGGCTGGGTCGTGATCCACGACGCGCTGACGATCGGCGAGTGGGCGACATCGGAAGGAAGAGGCAGCCGACCCCAAACCGCGCACGAATCCGACCGCTCCCTACTGCGGACGATGACCTGCATCGACGGCTACGTCGACCTGGAGATGGAGTGCGCGCCTCGCTTCGCCTACGGGACCGAGGACGCGACCTGGAGCGGCGGCGAGCTGGGCGAGGCCCACGCCCGAGGCGCCGACGGCGTCGAGCTGCAGCTGACCAGCGATATGGAGCTGAGCTTGGAGGACGGAGTCGCCCGCGGAACGATCCGCCTGCGCGAGGACGAGTCCGGCTTCTGCGCGGTCACCTGGGACGACGGTGGCCTCGGCGGGCCGCGCAGCGCCCCGGAGGCCCAGGAGCGGCTCGACTCGACCTGCGAGTTCTGGCGACACTGGCTGCGCGACGGCAAATTCCCCGACCACCCCTGGCGGATTCACCTGCAGCGCTCGGCGCTGGTGCTGAAGGGGCTCACTTACACGCCCACCGGAGCGATCCTGGCCGCGCCGACAACGTCGCTGCCCGAGACGCCCGGCGGCGAGCGCAACTGGGACTACCGCTACACCTGGATCCGGGACTCGACCTTCAGCCTCTGGGCGCTGCACACACTCGGCTTCGACCAGGAGGCGCGCGACTACATGCGCTTCATCGTCAGTGTCTGCCGCGAGAACCCCGACCTGCAGATCATGTACGGGATCGGCGGCGAGAAAGACCTGACCGAGAGCACCCTGGACCACCTCAGCGGCTACGCCGACTCGCGGCCGGTGCGGATCGGCAACGGCGCCTTCGACCAGCGCCAGCACGATGTTTGGGGGGCGCTTCTCGACTCGATCTACCTGCACCAGAAAGCGCTGAGAGGCACGGGGACGCCGGCCGACCGCCAGCTGATCCGCCACCAGGTCGAGGCGGCGATCGCCGCCTGGCCGCATCCCGACCAGGGAATCTGGGAGTCGCGCGGGGAGCCGCAGCACTACGTTTCCTCGAAGCTGATGATCTGGGTCGCGGTCGATCGCGGAGCGCGACTGGCCCGCGACATCGGCTTCGAGGAGATCGCCGCCGAGTGGGAGGAGACGGCGGAGAGAATCCGCGCGGAGATCCTCGAGCGCGGCGTCCGCGACGGCATCTTCCGCCAGCACTACGACACCGACGCGTTGGACGCCTCCACCCTGCTCATCCCTTTGCTTCGCTTCCTCCCGCCCGACGACCCGCGGGTAAGAGCGACGGTGAACGCGATCGCCGACGACCTCACGCAGCACGGCCTCGTCCTCCGCTACAAGGTCGATGAGACCGACGACGGGCTAAGCGGCGAGGAGGGCACCTTCCTGATCTGCTCCTTCTGGCTGGTTTCGGCGCTCTCGGAGATCGGCGAGAAGCGCCGCGCCCGCAAGCTGTGCGAGCGACTGCTGGAGTCATCCGGCTGGCTCGACCTCTACGCCGAGGAGCTGGACGCCCCCAGCGGGCAGCACCTCGGCAACTACCCCCAGGCCTTCACCCACCTGGCGCTGATCAATGCCGTCTCCCACGTGATCGCCGACGAGCAGCGCGAAGACGGCGGCGTGACCGCGGTCTTCAGCGAGATGGGCGGCGTCCGCGAGGACGCCTCAGTCCACGCGGTCCCCTCGATCTTGAAGCGGCCCGGGGGCGTCTCCCAGGCGATGCCGGCGCAAAGTCTTTGCGGAGTCGTGCCGAGAGCGCCCGCGAGCTTGACGATCGTCCCCAGCCGCGGCTCTCGCCCGCCGCGCTCCAGTAGGGAGATCTCGGTCCGATGCAGCTCACAGCGGAAGCCCAGCTCCTCTTGGGAGATCCCCTTCTTCAGCCGGGCTTGGCGCAGGTTTGCGGCGAATCGGTCGCGCGGTTCCAAGCCGTCAATCTTCTGTCCATGAAGACAGAAGCACTACAGACAAAACATTTCGTTTGGTCTATATTCGCTGCTTGCTGTGACCAGCCGCAACGGCTCGGCCGCCACTGATGACCTCCTGACCGCGCTCGGACACCCGATGCGTCGGCGCATCCTGCGGGAGATGGCTCGAGTGGAAGAGTCCAGCCCCAGAGACCTGGCGGAAACCCTCTCCGAGCCGCTCAGCAACGTTGCCTACCACGTGCGCGTGCTGGCCGAATGCAACGCGCTGAGGCTGGTCGGGACGAGACCCGTTCGTGGCTCCACCCAGCACTTCTACCGAGCGGCTCGTGGAGCCCGAGTGGGCACGAACCGCACTTGGCCTGGACGTCACAGAAGCGTCAAATGGCGCCGGGAAGGGGGAGGAAACCGTCCCGCCCATCGCTTGAGGTCGGACAGTGGCGCGAACCGTGAACGAGATGGACGACACCCGAACCCCCGCCCGCGAGGACGCGGCAACCGAGTCGGCGATCCTCCAGCACGTGCTCGCTCTCCACCCCGCCCAGGTGACCGTCGCCGAGCTGACGCGCGAAGTGAGCCGGCGCCTCCAAGGAGTTCGCCGACCGCGACTCGATCGAGCGGGCGGTGCGCGACCTCACCGGCGCCGGTCTCCTCCACATCCACGACTCCTTCATCCTCCCCACCCGCGCTGCGCTGCGCTTCGACGAGCTGCTCAATCGCTAGCCAGCGCGCGACTCAGCGTCTCGTCGAAGGTGAGCGGCGAGATGCCGAAGGGCTCGGCACCGGAGGGGTCGGTGACGACGGTCGCCGTCCGCAAGCCCTCGACAAGCGGTCGCGCGACATTGGTGTCGACCGGGGTGACCAGCCCCAGCCAGAGCGCAGAGAGCCACGGGGTGATGAAGGGAACGGGAATCATCGTGCGCGGGCGCTTGCCCATCGCGATCGCCATCCGGTCCAGCATCTCACCGTAGGAGAGGACGTCGGGACCACCGATCTGCACCTCTCGGCCTTCCGACTCGGGGACTTCCGGAGCGCGCCGCAGGAACTCGACCGCGTCGTCGATGCCGATCGGCTGGGTGTCGGTCTTCAGCCAGGCCGGGGCGATCATCACCGGCAGCCGCCGCACCAGGTAGCGCAGAGTCCGGTAGGACTCGCTGCCCGCGCCGACCACCATCGCCGCCCGGAAGTAGGTCAGCGGCGGACCCTCGGCGGCAAGGATGCGGGCGGCCTCGTGCCGGCTACTCAAGTGCTTGGAGGTGCCCTCGTCGCCGAGACCACCGAGGTAGACCAGCCGCTTGACTCCCTCCCGCTTTGCCATTCGGGCGAAATTGCGCGCGCCCTGGCGCTCACGCTCTTCGAAGCCGCCCCCGCCGGCCATCGAGTGGACGAGGAAGTAGGCGACGTCAACGCCCTCCCCCAGGCCCTCCAGGGTCCGCGCTTCGGTGACGTCCCCCTCGCGCAGTTCAAGCCCTCGCTCGGCGAGACCCTGGGCCCGCGACACGTCGCGGGCGAGACAGCGAACCTCGACCCCGGAGTCCGCAAGCGCCGCGGCCAATCTCGAGCCGACGAACCCGGTTGCCCCGGCGATCAGGGCGCGCGGAGCGACTCAGCTCACCTCAGGCAACTGCCGGAGCCTCATCTTCAGCCGTGACCTCATCCTCTTCCGGCAGCTCAGCCCAGGGAGCGACGCGAGCGGCGGAAAGGGAGTAGACGACCTCCGTGCCCGCCATCCAGTCGTCGAGCCCGCGGCGGCGCTTGGTGAAGAGGATCGGCAGGAAGCCGAGGCCCAGCGTCATGAAGCAGAGCCCCACCCCGATCACCCGGGCCAGCGCTTGACCGCCGCTGATCTCCGGGGAGCCGCGTACGTGAAGGCGAATTCCCATCAGCCGGTCCCCGGGAGTTTGACCGCCCCCCGCCCAGAAGACGAGTAGGTACAGCGCCGCGGCGCCCACCCATAGCCCGGCGCCGACCGCCAGCCCGATTGACTCATCGGGCGAAACCAGGGACGTGGCGAAGGCGACCAGTCGCGGTGGCGACCAAGAAGAAGGCGTTGAGGATGCCGGCGTCCGCGATCAGCGCCATTGTCCGCGTCACCAACCCCGCCTGCGCGGGAGTCCCCTCGCGGCGGCCACGGCGCGCCAGGAATCGGGTCGGACGCTCTACCGCGCTGTCGAGTCGGCGTGCCACCCCACGAGCCTGCTGAGCGAGATCCTCGAAAACGCCGACGCTCTGCGCGGCGATCGCCGCCCGCAACTCCGGCGCCTCGGCGATCCGCTCGACAAGTTTCTGCGTCTCGTCGCTGGCCAGCAGGCGCTCCCAGACGCGACCGACCATCTCACTGTCGAGCGCCTCCATCACCGAGCGCTCCACGGCCGGGCTGTTGATCGCGGCGCCGACGGCCTCCTCGACCATCGGGCCTCTCATCACCCGCTCCAGCGCTCTCTCCACAGCTGGACTCTCGATCGCCCGCACGATCGCCTCCTCGGCGACCGAATCGACCGCTCTGTCCAGCCCGGTGACTCCGGCGACTCGCCGGGCCCCACGCGCGCCGGTATCGATCAGCCGCCCAGGCAGCGTCGTCGGGCGGCCGTTTCGCGCGGCGGCGTCGGCCAGTGACTCAGACTCAGGCGAAATGGAGTCGTCCGCCATCGGTCGAGTCTAGCTCCGTTTGGCGGAATGGCGTCCGGGGTATGCCTTTTCCGAGGGAGACCGAGCCGAGTGGCGATACGGTCGGCCGGAAAGTGACGAGACCGCAAGAACAGCTGGCAAGTGACGATCAACTCTGGGCCCGATTCGTCGAACGTCGCGATCCGGCCATTCGCGAAGAGCTGGTTCGGCGCAACCTGCCGTTCGCCAAGCGCCTTGCCTTGCGCTATCGCGGCGCCAGCGAGTCCTTTGACGATCTCCTTCAGGTGGCGAACCTCGGCCTGCTCAACGCAATCGATCGCTTCGAGCCCGAGCGCGGCATCCCCTTTACCGCCTTCGCCTCGCCGACCATCCTCGGCGAGCTGAAACGCCATTTTCGCGACCGGGTCTGGACAGTGCGGGTGCCACGTGGCCTGCACGACCGGATGGCCAAAGTCGATAAAGCGATCACCGAGTTGACCGAGAAGCTGCAGCGATCCCCCTCGATTGGAGAGATCGCCGACCGCTTGGAAATCGATCAGACCGACGTGCTGGAGGTGATGGAGGCAAACCACAACCGCAGACCCCTGTCGCTCGATCGCCCGGCGGGCTTGGAGGAGGACGACGAGTCTCCGGCGGCGGAATGGATCGGCGAGGAGGACGAGGGCTACGAGCTGGTCGAGGGGCGGGTCGCTCTCGACGCGGCGCTACCCCATCTCGACGAGCGAGAGCGCCTGGTCCTGCGCCTGCGCTTCGCCGAAGACATGACGCAATCGCAGATCGCGGAGCGGATCGGCAACTCGCAGATGCACGTCTCGCGAATCCTGCGCCGCGCCCTCGCCAAGATTCGCGAACAGATCAGGGAGCAACAGCAAAGCGGATGATCAGGTACTCGCCGTCGTCGGACTCCTCGACGGTGAGCTCATCGGCCAGGGTCTCCAATGAGCCCCCGACATCTGGAACCTTAAGCTCCTCGCGAATTCGGCTCGCCGCGCCGGCCTCCATCGGACCAAGCCGCAAGTCGATCCCGCCGGGTTGTTCCTCAAGGCCGAGGCGCACCCGACCGTCCTCGAAGCGCGTCGGAGCCGAGGCGGCAATCGCATCGGTGATGAGGACAACGTCGGAGACCCGATCCACCGAGAGTTCACGCCGCGCGGCGAGAGCGCCGACGACCCGAGCTAAAACGGGGCCGAGCAGCTCAGATCGATCGATGATTACCTCGGTACGGTCGGCTGGGAATGGCTTCATCTCGACCGGGTCGGTGGTGCCGCTCGCCCCGCCGCCCTTAAGCGGCACCCTCATGGTGATCTCGGTCCCTTGATCGAGGCCACCGGAAATCGAGAAGCTCCCCGAGAGCGCCGCTATCAGCGAAAGGCCCAGTCGCAGGCTGTCGCGGTCGGCATCCGCCGCCTGCGGCCTGATCCCAACCCCTTCGTCGCGGACAACCACGGTCAGGCCGTCGGCATCCGGCATCGCCTCGACGTTGAGTGGCCCCGGATGACCTTTGTAGGCGTGGACGACGACGTTCATACACGCTTCGGTAACTACGGTCTTCAGATCCGCCAAGCCGGGCTCGTCCATTCCGATCTCCTCGGCCAGCCCGGCCAGCGCATGGCGGATAACGGCGACGTTCTCGGGTTTCGCGGGCAGAACCATCTGCAGCCCCCTGGGCCGGTCATGAAGCGCCGAAGTGTTTGAGGTGGACGGCATCCCTCACCGCGAAGCGTGATTTTTCCTTCGCGGAATGAGCATAGTCATCAAGCTTTTGCACCCCTTCGCTACCCCCGCCGACAGAACGGCAAACCAGCATTACCCCTGATGTAGGATCGGCCCGTGAATCCGGTCCCCTTCGAGGTGAAGCGCGAAGAGCTCGACGATGGAATCAGCGCCTTCACCGTCCGCGGCGAACTGGACATGGGCACCGCCCCCGAACTCGAGAGAGGTCTCGAGAGCGCGCTTTCCCAGAGCGACGTCTCGATCCTGCTCGACCTCTCCGAGTGCGAGTTCATCGACTCGACCGGGATTGCCCTGATCGTGCGCGCTTGGCAGCAAATCGACAGCGAAGGCAGCGGCAGGCTGGTCCTTTGCTGCGTCAATCATCAGGTGCGACGCCTGCTGAAAATCACCGGCGTCGAGGGCACGATCCCGATGCATGAGCAGCGCGACGCGGCCCTCGCCGAGCTTCGCGGCTGAATCGCGCCGCGCTATTTGTCACCGCTGAAGCGGGCAACCGCTTGCTCGGGATCCGGAAAGACCTCGCCGCGCATGAACCGCTTTTCTCGGACCTCCCAGATCCAGGCGACCGGCATGTCGCGAATCCCCAACTCGCGGCTGCGGGCGTAGACGCGGCCCCAAACGAGCAGCCTCTCCCCCCGTCGCTCCAGCTCGCTGGGCGTGATCTGCAGCTCATCCCAGGCCCCCGCCACATCGGTCAGGTACTCGCGCAGACCCTCGCTGCCGACATAAGGTGCCTCGCGGCCAATCGCCTCCGCGGTGCCCACCGGAAAGAACTCCATCTCCTCATCACAGACGCCGGCGATCTCCTCGAGGTCACGACGGTTGAACGCATCGAACAAGCGCTCGACCAGCGCCATGTCCGGATCAGACATCGACGTTGTCCAGGCTGAGCACGGCGGCTGTGGGCTTTCCTCCGACAGTGGCGCCGCCTGACACCCGGCGAGACGCGCGAGAGATCGCCAGCATCGCGATGTCGTCGGTGAACCCCCCATCGGTGAAGGCGTGCAGCGAGCGCTCCAGCCGCTGCATTGCCATTGCCGGATTCGAGGCTCCACGAAGCTCGGAATGGAGACGCGCCTCACCGAAGCGCCCCTCCGAGCCCTGGGCCTCTGTGACGCCGTCGGTCACGATGATCAGCTGCTGGCCGGGCTCTACCGCGCTGTTGGTGATCTTCCACTCGGCGTCCTCAAATGCGCCGAGCACCGGGTCTGCGCCCGCCGTCTCGATGACCGATTCGCCATCGACAAGCAGGGGCGGTGGGTGGCCGGCGACGACCAGCCGCACGGGCTCTCGCCGGATCATCGCTGAGAGTCACCGTCGCAAGACTGCAAAGGGCCGCGTCACCACGAGCCAGGAGGGCGCGGTTGAGCGTTCTCAATGCCACCTGAGGATCGTCACTCAACATGGCGGCGGTGCGCAAGGTGTAGCGAGCAACGGCGGTGATCGAGGCAGCGCGAGCGCCGCGTCCGGTGACGTCACCAATCGCCAGCATCCAGCCGCCGGGCACGCGAAAGACATCGTAGAAGTCCCCACCCACCTCGTTCTCGGAGCCGGCGGGGCGGTACATCGCGGCCACCGACCAGCCCGAGATGTGCGGGAGGGGCGGAGGAAGCAGGCCGCGCTGCAAGGTTTCCGCAATCTCGGTGCGCGCCCGCTCGGCCTTCTCGAGGTCGGCGAAGAGCCCGCTGTTGTCCAACGCCAAAGCGACGCGGCCGGAGAGAATCCAAGCGAAGCGGACATCTTCACGCCGATACCGACGCTTCGACCAGGCGACGCCGACGGTCAACGCACCGGTAACCCTGCCGCGCGCGTTGAGCGCGACGGTGATCGCCGAGCGCGGGGCGATTCGCCGCAGCAGCGCGAGATCTTCAGGCCCGTCGGCAAGCTCGCGGAGAACTCGATCGGGCATGCGCTCGAAAAAGCGCGGCTCCAACGACTCCCGCCCATTGTCCGTAGCCATATGGGTTGGCAGCGAGGGTTGGCGCCCGGCCAAGCCCCTCTCCGCATCGGGATCCCCCCCGGGGGCCACTCGCACGGCGACCCGCTCCGCCTCGCCGGCATCGATCAGGTCGATCATGCAGAAGTCCGCGAACTCCGGCACGAGGATGTCGCAGATCGCGTCGAAGGTCTCTTCGAGGTCCCCGGCGGCGTCGGAGACGCTTGCGACATCAGCGAGAATCTGGAAGCGCCGTCTCGCCTTGCGCTCCCTCACGGCCACCACGGTGAGCGCCGCGGCGAGCAACGCCAGCGAGCCAAGAATCACCTCGGTTATTCCAACCCAACCCATCTTTCCCCCACGCAGTCTCTACTAAAAACACAGTAGCTAGCGCTGGGGTGAAAGTCTAGACCGCCGGCTTCAGGCGAGTCTCAATCGTCCGTCTGACGCAGGCTTCGAGGCCATAGGCGGCGAGCCCGTACCACGTTCAGCTCGGCGCTGACAACGGTCAAGCGTCGCACCGAGCTGTATCCAGACGAGCAGGCCCAAAACCAGGGCGAAGGTGCCATAGGCCGGAGTCGCGTTGCGGATCTGGTGCGCGACGAAGTACCCACCGACCAGCTGCAGGACGACCCAGCCGACGGCGGCAAGCGTCACGCCCGGCAGCAACGCGCCGAGCGGCGCGGATCGCGCGCCGAGGAGCAGGAAGACGGCCCCGAAGACGAGCAGGTTGAGAGCGACGGCGATGGCTATGCCTCCGACCGCCCCCAGCGGCCCGGCGCCGCCACCGACCAAGCCGGATGCGATCGTCGAGGCGACCGTCAGCGCGCCGAGGAGGACGAGCAGCCCCAGCGCCCGCAGCCTCGAGCTGAAGAAGCCGCGCCGATCACGGGGCGGCACCGCCCAAACGCGGTCGAGCGCGTGCTCGGTCGCCAGCACAACTCCGAACCCGGCCCAGAGCGAACCGACTATGCCGATGGCCAGGGCCACGCCGTTTCCTTCCAGCGAGCCCACCTGGATCTGATCGCCGATCACCGGGAACTGCGTCAGCACCGAGTCGACGGCCTCTTGCCTCAGATCCGGGTTGCCGGCCAGGACGTAGCCCAACACGGTGGTCAGCACCAGCAGCAGCGGAAAGAGAGAGAAGAACGCCCTGTAGGCGATCAGCGCAGCGAGGTTCCCTCCCTTGTCATCGATGAACTTCTTCGCCACCGCCACCGGCACCGCGAGGACGGCGTGGCGCTGCTGAAACCGATCGATGGCATGCATCGCGCTTCAGGCTACGCCTACCCGAACATCGCCAAGCTCAACCGGCGAGCGATACAGGGGCGGAGATAGGGTTTCTTCCGTGAACACGATCGATGAGCTGCTGGCCAACAATCGGACCTTCGCGGATTCCCTGCCCGCGAGACACCTGGACGTCAGACCGAGCCGGCGGCTGGCAATCGTCACCTGTATGGACTCGCGCCTGGACGTGTTCGCCGCGCTGGGACTGGGCGACGGCGAGGCCCACGTGCTGCGCAACGCCGGTGGGGTGATTACCGACGATGTGATCCGCTCACTGTCCGTCTCCCAACGTCGCCTCGGCACCCGCGAGGTGATGCTGATCCACCACACCGACTGCGGCATGCAGAAGATCACCGACGACGGCTTCCGGGCCGAGCTGCAGGAGGAGACCGGCGTCTCCCCCTCCTTCGCAATCGAGTCCTTCGGCGATGTCGAAGCCGACGTCCGTCAATCGATCCTCCGCGTCCGCCAATCCCCCTTTCTTCTCCACCGCGACCAGGTCCGCGGCTTCGTTTACGACGTTGACAACCACCAGCTGCGCGAAGTCCAGGTCGACGCCGATGAGTGAATTCCTGGTCAAGCGCGACGATCTCCGCCAGTGCCGCGTCGCCGAGTCGGAGCCGCTCGCAGTCGAGCCGGGTCAAGCGCTGTTGCGGATCGACTCCTTCGGCCTAACCGCGAACAACGTCACCTATGCGGTGATGGGCGAGGCGATGTCCTACTGGGACTTCTTCCCCGCCGAAGACGGTTGGGGTCGGGTTCCGATGTGGGGGTTCGCGGAAATAGAGCGAAGTGAGGCCGAAGGTGTCGAAGAGGGAACGCGGGTCTATGGATATATCCCGCCCTCCTCGCATCTGCTGGTAACGCCCACCAGCATCAACGAGAAGGGGTTCGTCGACGGATCTGCGCACCGGGCGGCCCTGCCTTCGGCTTACCACCGCTATCTGACTACCGGGCTCGACCCCTTCTATAGAGGGGACACCGAGGACATCCAGATGCTGCTGCGGCCGCTCTTCTTCACATCGTTCCTGATTGACGACCAGCTAGCCGATGAGGGCTTCACCGGAAGCGGGCCGATCGCCATCTCCAGCGCGTCAAGCAAGACGGCAATCGCCGCGGCCTTCTTGCTCGCCCGGCGTGAGGGAGTCGAGCTGATCGGGCTGACCTCGCCGGGAAACGCGCAGTTCGTCGAAGGCCTGGGGATTTACGGGCGCACGGTCACTTACGAGGAGATCGACGCGCTCGACAGAGTCCCCACCACCTACGTCGACATCGCCGGTGACGGAGCCGTACGCCGTGCGGTCCACTCTCACTTCGGCGACACGCTGGCCCACAGCATGGCGGTGGGCGTGACCCACTGGGAGGAGCTGGGGATCGGAGAGGGAGAGCTGCCCGGGCCGAAGCCGAAATTCTTCTTCGCCCCGGACCGAGTCGTCAAGCGCTCTTCCGATTGGGGTCCGGCCGAGCTTGAGCGGCGCGTCGCCGACGCCTGGCACCCATTCTGCGAGTGGACCGGCGGCTGGCTCGAGGTGATCCCGGGGGAGGGCTTTAACGGGGTCCGGAACGCCTACCTGGACGTACTCGAGGGCAATGTAGCCCCGAAAGCCGCCCACGTAATCTCGCTCAACGGTTAAGCCTTAGGCCTAATCTCGGTTTTCCCCCGATGCGGAGGGGCTAATCTCGTCATAGATTTGTGGCAAGTAACGGACTTGCCTATTGGTGCAAGCGATGGAAACTAAGACCGCAATGCTCCACGGCCGAGCGCAGGCCTACGCCGAAGCCGGCGAGGGCCCGGTCTTGCTGCTGATTCACGGCATGGGTGGCACCTTCGAGAACTGGCAGGAGGTGATCGAGCCCCTCGCCAAGCACCACACCGTGATCGCGCCGGATCTCCCCGGACACGGAGTGTCGGCGCCTGGCAGCGGCGACTACTCTCTCGGCGCGCTCGCCGCCGGCTTGCGCGACCTTCTCGTCGCTCTTAACCATGAGCGGGCAACCCTCGTCGGACACTCGCTCGGGGGCGGGATCGCAATGCAGTTCGCCTACCAATTCCCGGAGATGGTGGAGCGCCTGGTCCTTGTTTCAAGCGGCGGGCTCGGCCCCGAGGTCAGTCCCGTCCTGCGCGCCGCCGCGCTTCCCGGCGCCGACCTGTTCATTTCGGCCACGGCCGGCATCGGGCACCGAGTCGGGTCGGCAGTCGGCCGCGGCCTCTCGGCAGTCGGCCTGCGCCCCAACGCGGACGTCGCCGAAGTCGCACGGGGCTACGGCTCCCTATCCGATCCAGTCCGCCGCGCGGCCTTCCTCGGAACCGTGCGGGCGGTGATCGGCACCGGCGGCCAGCGCATACATGCCGGCGACCGCCTCTACCTGGCCGAGGCCGTACCGGTGCTGATTCTCTGGGGCGCGCGAGATCCGATCATCCCCGCCCATCACGGAGAAGACGCGCACCGCCAACTCCCCGGCAGCCGCCTCGAAATCTTCGACGACGTCGGCCACCTGCCCCAGCTCGAAGCGCCACTGCATTTCGTCACCACGCTCGAATCGTTCCTTGCTGAAACCAAACCGGCTCGCGTCAGCCGCAGAGATTGGCACGACCTGCTCCGGGAACGGGAAGTCGCCTAAGAGGTTTCCGGCCGGTTTACCGGAGGCGTCATCAGCGCGATCGGCACGGTAAGCCCGGCGGAACGACGCAAGGTGGCGATACGGCGGCCGGGCTGCACCGCTGAGCGAATCTCACTCACACCGTCGCCGAGCGAAGCGACCGTCGCGTCAAGATCGGGTGCAACGAAGGCGAGGCCCCAGAAGAAGGCGGATCGGTCAACTCCCCCACCCCGCTCGATCGCCTCCGGAGGCTCCTGAACGACCTCGAGGATGGTCGCGCCGAGTCGGAAGAACGCTTGCCGGGGAGCGCCCGCCGGCGTCGGCTCCTCACGGAGGCGGCGCAAGTCGAGCCCAGCGTCTTGCAATACCGCGACAGTCCGGTCAAGCGCAGGCGTGATGGCAACAACGTGATCAATCGCCGTGATGCCGTTGGAATGAGCCGAAGGCGCGCCGGACACGCCCGCCTCCGACCGCGTCGTCGGGATCCCATCCAACTCGGTGCTCTCGACATCGCGTAGCGACCACCCGGTCAACCCCTTGCCCGCATCCGAACCCGCCAACCGGATTCGCACATTCCCCACCACGCAGGTATCGCCGTCGACCTCAAACCCAAGCGCCGCCCAAGCCTCCGGCGCATCCGCAACGATCAACTCATCGATCGAGGTCACAGACGAGTGAATCTACTCGATATGATGATTTCATATGAGTCGCCTACTCTCCGTATCCCTGCCCGACGATCTCGCTGAAGAGACCGACGCTCTCGCCCAAAGCCTGGGCAAGACAAAGAGCGAAGTCGTCCGCGACGCCCTGCGTCGTCAGGTCCAGATAGAGCGCTTCGCCGCCCTTCAGCGCTATGGCCGCGACCGCGCCGAGACCCGTGGGATCGGGCCCGAAGACAGCGAAGCCCTGGTCGACGAAACGCGTGCCCAGCGCAACTGACCCTGCGCGTCCTTCCCGACACCAACGTCCTGATCTCCGCCTTCATCGCGGCCGGCCCACCAAGTCGTGTCATCGAGGAAGCAATCGACGGTCGCCTGGAGCTTGTCCTCGCAAAGCCGGTGATGGACGAGCTGAAGCGAGTCCTCACCGGCAAGCTCAGATTCGACCCAAAGCACTGGCATCAAGTCGAAGAGCTGCTGATCGATCTGGCAACCAAGACAGTGCCCCCACCTCAAACTCCCCCCGAAGCTGTCACCGGAGACCCCGACGACGACCTGATCCTCGCCTGCGCGGTCGAAGCGAGAGTGGATGCCCTCATATCGGGCGACCGACAACACCTGCTTCAGGTCGGCATCCACCAAGGGACCCGAATCGTCACCCCCCAGGCCGTCCTAGCCGAACTTCGCAGCGTCTAGATCTGAAGCCCGCATCTAGTCTCTCTGGAATGCCATACGCGGGTTCCTATCTGTGGAGATTGCGTCATGCGATCGGCAACGATCTGGTGCTGATGCCCGGGGCGATGATTGCCCTACGACGGGGCGACGGCCGGATCCTCCTCACCAAGCGCGCCGACGACGGCACCTGGTGCCTCCCCGCGGGAGCAGCAGAACCCGGCGGCAGCTTCGCCAGAACGGCGATCGAGGAGCTAAAGGAGGAGGCCGGAGTCAAGGTCGTCGAGAACGACCTGATCCCCTTCGGCTGCCTCTCCGAAGCCAAGGCACACACGATCCACTACCCAAACGGAGACGTCACCCACTGCTTCGCCCTCTGCTTCATGGCGGAGAGGTGGCAGGGCGACCCTCACCCAGACCACGAAGAATCAATCGAGGTCAAATTCGTCGAGCTCGACAACCTTCCCGACCCGATTCACGCCCCCACCGCACATGTGCTCAAGCTGCTGAGTGTCTACCTGCAATCGAACGAGTTCCAAGTCCAATAGACCGCTGAGGGTGGACGACGGGACTCGAACCCGCAACATCCGGCACCACAAGCCGGGGCTCTACCGATTGAGCTACGTCCACCGCGTCGCTTCAATCTAGCGATAGCGTTGAGGGGGATGTCTGGGCGTCGATCCTCTGATCTTCTTCGGTCGCGAGCTCGGCCTACCGCCGCTACCAGGGCGCAGGCGCGCGGGGCGCTTGCCGCGGGGGCGCTGGCCGTTGGGGCGGCCGCGGTTGGGGGCTTTGCGATTGGGCGGATGAGCGTTGGGCGACTCGCCATTGGGCGGGCATCGATTGGCAGATTGAAGGTCAAGGAACTTGAGGTCGGGAAACTGACGATTCGCGACCGGACGCCTGAGACGTGAAACGCGCTGCGGCGGTCGTCGGCTTCGCCGCGACGCTGGGTGCGACCGCCCTGATTGGGGCTTGCTCGGCCGGGGCGCTTGGTCCCTACCCCACCCTCAGCGATTGCCCGGTCTTTCCCGATCCGCCCGCCTCGCTCTCGCCGCGGGCGGCTTCACTGCCCAACCAGGCCGCCTGGAACCAGGACATCTCCAAGGCGCCGGTAGCGCGTAACTCGCGCGCGGTCATCCGCTACATCGAATCCCATGGCGGAAACATGCTCCATCCCGACTTCGGCTCGCCGCGGGCCTACGGCTTCCCCTACGCGGTGGTTGGCGCCGGGCAGCGCAAGCTGCCGGTCCACTACACCGCCTATGGCAGCGAGAGCGACCGCGGACCGTTCCCGATTCCCAAGGGCGCGCCGGTCGAAGGTGGCCAGGGCAGCGACGGTGATCGACACGTGCTTGTCGTCGACCGCTCCAGCTGCACGTTGTATGAGCTCTACCGGGCCTTCTCCAAGGGCGGCCGGCATGCGCACTGGAACGCTGACTCGGGAGCCAGATGGAACCTGCGTTCCACTGCGCGGCGTCCGGACACGTGGACATCGGCCGATGCCGCCGGGCTGCCGATCTTCCCCGGCCTGATCCAGTACAACGAGGTCGCCCACCACCGCGTGGAGCACGCGATCCGCGTCACTTTCGAGAGCACGCGCAACGCCTGGATCCATCCCGCCTCCCATTGCGCCGGCGACACCGCCAACCCAAACGCACCGGCAATGGGCACCCGGCTGCGACTCAAGCCCGGCTACGGGGTGGGTCACTTCAGCGGCGAGGCGAAGACGATCGCGGTCGCGCTCAAGCACTACGGCCTGATCGTCGCCGACAACGGCTCCAACTGGTACTTCGGCGGCACCAGCGACCGACGCTGGAGTGACCCCAGCCTCAACCAGCTGAAGCGGATACCCGGCAGTGCCTTCCAAGTCGTCAAGAGCGCCGGCCACACCCACGTCTGCTGAGCCGGCTCCGACCTCAGGTTCCGCCGAGATCCAGATGCCGAAACTCGGCCCTTAGGCGCGCGCCCAGCTCCGCCGCGGCCGGCGCCAAGCGCTCGGCGTCTTCAGCGCCGGAGCTGACCAGCAGCACTTCATCGGCGGGGTAGCTCTGCAGTTGGTCCTCAACCGCTTGCAAGACGTCCTCGTCCCCGACCCTGGCCTCAGCCGCGATGCCCTCCTTCGCAAGCGCCGCCACCGTCACGACCAGCCTCTCCTGCGCCCGCCGCCGGGACCCCTCGACATCGGAAGCCCAGCGGTCGAGGAAGCCAATGCTCGCCGGAGACAGGACGAGGAGATCGACCTCCGCCCCACCGTCACGATCTACCCCCGCCGCGCGGGCGATCGCGGCCACCGCGGCGGGCTCCTCGACCGGGCAGGTGATGACGATCAGAACGTGACGCCGCGGCTCCCCGCCGGAAGGAGAGCCAATCGGGCCCCGCGGGCGCTGGCGCGCGGCGATGACCAAGAGCGCGACCACCGCCAACGCTCCAAGCGCGACCCCAAGCGCGGGGCCGGCGAGCATGAAGCCGGCGACGATGGGCACCGCGAGCGCGGCGACCACCAACGGCAACTTCCAGGGAGCCATCCCTGGAAGTCTTGTCGATGACGCCTAAGCGCGCGAGCCTCGGCCCCCCAGGCGCGGCAAAATCAGCATTGCCAAGCCGATCAGGATCACGACGATCCCGAGGGCATAGTGGACGAGGATCGCCAAAACGATCCCGATGACAATCAGCAATATCGAGAGTTCCATGGGCCTGAGCTACCCGCGGGCCAAGCCCCCCAAACCATCGGGGTGAGTAATTCTTTAGAGGCTCTTTGCCTGTTCTTAGCCTTTGCGGCCGAGAATGCCGCGATGGACGAATACCGCCGTCTTGACGCAAGACAGCTGGCCCGCGCCAAGGTCCGATCCAGGCGCCGTCGCATATCGCTGATCCGGCAGCGCACGATCAGCGGCTCACTGGCGCTGTTCGCGATCGCCTGGACGGTCATCTTCGGACAGCTGGCCCTCGGCCGTGACCCGGCCCTCAGCGACAACCGCGCGGTCGCGCCTAGACCTGGCGGCGCGGTGACTGCACAGGCCCCGCCGGCCGATTCCGTCCAAGTCGAGACTGCCCCGGTGACAGCCGCCCCGCCCGCGTCGACGCCCGCGCCGGTAGTCACCGCCTCCTCGTGACGGCGACCGGCCCGCACCTCTTCTGGATCACAAGTCGCGCCGCCGGAACAGCGGCGATCCTCCTTGCCGGCGCGTCGGTTTGCGTCGGTCTCCTGATCTCCCGCCGCGGCAGCACAGGAGGCACGCTTATGGGCACCGACGCCAAGCCCCTACACGAGGCGCTGTCGCTGGCGACATTGATCGCGGTTGCGATTCACGGCCTGGCACTGCTCGGCGATCACTACCTCCATCCCACGGTCATCGAAATCTCGGTCCCGTTCGCATCCACCTACCGCCCGATCTGGACCGGGTTCGGGATCCTCGCCGGCTGGGGCCTCGCCGCGCTGGGACTCACCTACTACGCACGCGCGAGGATTGGGGCGGCGCGCTGGCGACTCGTACACCGCTTCATAGCGATCTTCTGGCTACTCGGCCTCATCCATTCTCTGGGCGCCGGGACCGACGCCGCGCAATTTTGGTTCCTGCTGGCGGTGGCGGCACCGACCATCCCCGCCCTGATCCTCTTGATCGACCGGCTCGACCTTCAACCTCGCGAGCCGCCGCCGCTGCCGTCCGGGGACCAGCCTGGGCCACGGAACATGTAACCGAGCTTGTGACGCCAGCTCGTGGCCGCGCGCACGTCGCGGGCGATCGCGGAAAACTCATGGAAGGCGACGCGAGTCGGCTTGAAGGTGCGGATGTTCCGGGTCAAGCCATAGCGGGGCCGCTCAGCCTCCCCCTGGAAGCTGCCGAAGATCCTGTCCCAAATGACCAGGATGCCGGCGTAATTGCGGTCCAGGTACTCCTCATTGGAACCGTGGTGGACGCGGTGATGGGATGGCGTGTTGAAGAAGAACTCGATCGGCGCGGGCAGCTTCCCGATCCGCTCGGTATGGATCCAGAACTGGTAGATCAGGCTGATCGCTTGCTGGGTGAGAATCATCCAGGGAGGGAACCCGAGTAGCGCCAGCGGCGCCCAGAACGGCAGCGCGGTCATCGGCGTCCAGGTTTGACGCAACGCGGTCGAGAGGTTGTAGTGCTCGGAGGAGTGGTGGACGACATGGCTCGCCCAGAACAGCCGCACCTCGTGGTGGACCCGGTGGAACCAGTAGTAGGCGAGGTCCTCGGCGAAGAAAAGGATCACGTAGGTCCACCACAACTCGGGCGGCATGCGCAGCGGTGTCAGCTCGTAGAGGCCGGCGTAGACGACGACCACGACCGCCTTCCAGAGGGCGCTGATCGCAACATTGCCGGTGCCCATGGTCAGACTCGTGCGGGTGTCCTTCGACTCATAGCCGACCAGGTCGCGGTCGTGATCGTCGGCGAACCGAAAGGCGAGCAACTCGGCGACCAGCAACAGGACAAAGGCCGGAATCGCGTAGAGGATGAGCTCTGCCACGGCGAGGAAATCTAGCGGGGCCGGGACACGCCAGACCGTTTTTCATAGGCTTTCGGCGATGCCGAGCGTCGACGTGGGAGGAACCGAGTTGCACTACGCCCGCGCGGGCGCCGGCGAGCCGATGCTGTTGATCCAGGGCATGAGCGCGACCCACCTCACCTGGGGACGCCCTTTCCTCTCCTCGCTTGAGGAGAGCTTCGACTGCATTGCCTTCGACAACCGCGGGATGGGCCACTCGGGAAAGGCGGAGATGCCGTTCACGATCGCCGACCTCGCCCAAGACGCGGTCGGCCTGCTCGACGCGCTCGAGATCGATCGCGCCCACGTGGTTGGGATCTCGATGGGGGGAATGATCGCCCAGGAGCTGACCCTCGCCAACCCCGATCGGATCCGCACCCTCACCATCGGCGCCACATACTGCGGCGGCCCGGAGGGGCAGCTAATGGACCCCGAGGACCTTCAGCGCCTCGGCGCGGCGTTCGCCGCCAGAGACCCCGAGGCCGTCCGTCGGGCGATGTGGGAGATCAACCTCTCCCCCACCTTCCGCGAGGACGAGTCCCGCTTCGCCGCATTCGAAGAGATGGCGAAGGCGCTGCCGGCCCCGGCGGCGGTCATCGTCCAGCAAATGCGCGCTTGCGGGGCGCACAACACAAGCGACCGGCTTGGGCAGATCGGCAGCCCGACTCTGGTCATCCACGGCACCGAGGACAGGCTGCTTCCCGCGGTCAATGGCCATGAGATCGACTCCCTGCTGCCGGATGACTCCCACCGGCTGGAGCTGCTCGAAGGCGCAGGGCACATGTTTTGGTGGGAGCAACCGGAGCGCTCCGCAGACTTAATCCGCGACCACGCCCTGGCGCCGGTTTAAGCGGCGGCGGCTCTCAGCTTCTCGGGCAGGACGCCGGGTCGAGCTCGCCGTTGACCTTGAAGACGTAGTCCGGCTGGGGGGTGATGTCGGGCTCGGCGAGGATCTCTCTCACCGCCGAATCGGTTTTTAGCCAGTAGTAGACCCGGTACCAGTAGGGAGAATCGAATGAGTCGGCCGTGAAGCGGCTGGTGATCACGAAGTCGTAGTTCCCCGCGTTGACCCGCCTGCGAAAGGTGGCGCAGTCTGTCGCCAGCCGGTAGGTGCCATCCGGCCCCGGGACGCCGATGTACTGGACGTAGTTGTCCAGGTTGGCGCCATAAAAGCCGTACTGGCCGAAAAAGATCTCCCCCGAGCCGGCGAGGCCAATCCGTTTGTCGTGCTGCTTGTGGGCAAACTCATACGCTCTCTGGGGTCCGCCGTCCTGCAGAAAGAGAGTCGTTCTCGTGTAGTGATGCTTGAAGTACTGAACCTCCTGAGCGCGACCGAGGACGACCGCGAGCAGGACGATCGAAGCGACAGCGGCGGCGACAGCGCCGCGGCCGATCTCCCGGCGCCCGCGCAGCATCGACAGCGCCGTCGGCGCCCAGACCAAAGCCAGGGTGAGGAAGACGGTGCCGACGATGAAGCCGGGATACCAGCGTGGCGTCGTCAACACGGAGATGGCGAAGACCCCGGTGAGGAAGAGCAGGGTCTGCCGGGCGCGGGAGTCGGGAGCGCGCAGAGGCCGCGCGATCGGCAGCATCACCATCCCCAATAGCAGGCCGGGGACCAGGTAGCGGGTATTGGTGAAGAAGCCGGTTGGCGAGCCCTCCTGCCCGGCGGCGGTCAGCGGCGTGACGATGTAGACGGCGGCGGTCAGCAGGGCCGCGGCGGCCAGCACGCGCAAGATCAAGTTGCGGGAGCGAAAGGCGATGTAAACCGCGGCGGCGACCGCGATCACCAGGATCAGGGGGAAGAGCGGGCCGAGCGCGTTGTCGAGCTGGGGAAAGAACCACTTGCGGTAAATCGTCGGCTCGAAGAGGTAATGGGCGACGGCGAAACGCGGCCGCGGGTCGAGCGGCATCTGGTCCGGCCGCGGCAGGTGCAGCGGCCCCCAGCCGATCTGCGGAATCGGGTTGCCACCGGAGTGGATCGCCGCCCGCACATACCAGTACCCGCCAACGACGAAGGCGGAAATGCCGATCGACGCGGCGGTCACCAAACGCCGGCCGCGTCCGCTGACCAAGACCATCCCGACCGCGATCGCCCCAACGGGGGCCAGCAGTGGCAGCTTTACCGAGATCGCCAGCCCGGCGGCGATCCCCGCCATCACCAGGGGGCCCTTGTCCAGTAGCGGCGCGTCGCGCTCCGGCACGTCCTGCACCGCGGCGCCCTCGACCGGCGCCCGTCGCTGGTGGCCGTTGATTAGGAAGGCGGCAAAAGCGATCAGGAAGGCGAGGCCCATGATGTCGTTGCGCCCCTCCCCCGGCTGCGTCTCGATCATCACCCCCGCGGAAAGGACGATCGCCCCCGCGACCAGAGTCGCTGGGCCAACCTTGTAAGGACGGCCGACGCACCAGGCGGCGAGCAGGGCGATCGAAAGCCAGCCCAGGTTGATCAGCGGCGAGAGCCAGTCGCTCTTGAAGAGGACGATCCCAGCCGCGTGGACCAGCTCTGAGCTTCCGGGGTAGAACCAGGCCGCAAGCCGCAGCGGGTCGGTGAAGTGGAGGTGGACGATCGACCCCTCCTGGGCGATCCGCGCGGCGAAGGGCATGTGGTACCAGGTGGTGTCGCCGCCGAACATCCCCTGGTCGAGGCTGAGCTGGGACGGGAACGTCCACTCGGCGAGCGTCCAGGAGGCGACGCCGAGGGCGATCCAGAAGGCGATTCTCCCCACCCGCGGGGCCGCCACCTCGCCGGCGCCGGGCCGGGGCGAAGTGCCGGCCGATCGCAGCCGCAATCAAGCCGACGGCGATGCAGCCGACGACGATCCAGCCGAGGGTGAGGATGCTCAACGTCCCCAGCAACTGCAGGGAGAGGATCAGCAGCGCGGTGGCGATCGTCAGATCGGCGAGCCGGGCCAGGGCGCCGGAGAACTCGGGCACGATCCAGCGCCGCAGCCAGTAACCACCCAGGCCCAGGGCGGAGAGGATGCCGACCACGGCGAGGCAGCCGCCGATATAGGAGGCGAAAGAGGGCGTCACGAAGGGCGGGATGCTAGTCGGCGGAGACCGGGATGCTGCAGGAGACGCCCGTGCCCGCCAATCCGCAGTAGCCGTTCGGCACCTTATGCAGGTACTGCTGGTGGTATTCCTCGGCGTAGTAGAAGGGAGCGGCGGGCTCGACTTCTGTGGTGATCGGCGCGTGTCCGGCGGCGCGCAGAGCCTCGTCGTAGGCGCCCAGCGCCATCGCGGCGGTCGCTTTCTGAGCGTCGTTGGCGAAATAGATCCCGGAGCGGTACTGGGTGCCGACATCGTTGCCCTGGCGCATGCCCTGGGTCGGGTCGTGTTCCTCGAAGAAGACCTTCAGCAGGTCGGCGTAGGAGACGCGCGTCGGGTCGAAGGCGACCAGCACCGACTCCGTGTGCCCGGTCTTGCCGCTGCAGACCTCCTCATAGGTCGGGTTCGGCGTGGTCCCGTTCATGTAGCCGACCGCCGTCGTGTAGACGCCGTCGATCCCCCAGAAAAGGCGCTCCGCTCCCCAGAAACAGCCGAGGGCGAAGTAGGCGACCTCGATCCCGGCGGGGAACGGAGGCTTCAGCGGCGTGCCCAAGACGGCGTGGCGCTCGGGCACATCGAAAGCCGGCTCACTGCGACCTGGAAGCGCTTCCTCGGGCGACGGCATCTTGGCCTTCTTGAAACCGAGCATGGATACAGGGTAACTTGACCCCATCGGCTGCCTCGTCGCACTCTTCGCGCTGATCTCGCCACGACTGGCGCTGTTCGTGCTGTGGATCTTCACCGACCTGCTCAGCCGCGCCTTCGAGAGCTGGTTCGTCCCCTTCCTCGGCTTCTTCCTGTTGCCCTGGACGACCCTGGCCTACGCCGCGATGTGGGCCTCTTCCGACGGCGTCGTCGGCTTCGAGTGGTTCATCGTCGCCCTCTTCTTCTTCTTCGACCTGGCGTCCTACGCTCAGGGCGACCGGCAACGCCAACCGGCTTAGTCGACGATCCCTAGAGGGGAAACGCGAAGTGGACGTTGGACTTGCCGAGGACGATGAACGGCCGCTGGGTAACGCGGCCGGTTTCCCGCTCGGTGATCTCCACGTTGACAAGTGGAACGAAGGGAAGGTCATCGCGGTTCATCGAATCCGAAAACCGGCTCTGGTAACCCTCCGGCGGCAGGGTCACGTCACCGACGACCACATAGCGGTCGGTCTCGAACGTCACCCTCTCGACTCGTCGGTCGACTTTTGCTCCCCCGTTCATTGCCGGCGTGACTCCTCTCCCGCTCATCATGTCTACCCGAGTGTTCATTCCCTGCAACTATCGACCCGGATCTCGATTTCCCCAACCCCGATAACCGTCCAGGGCGGAACTTAGACAGCCAAACCACCTCTGGAAAGCCAAATAGTCGGGATGACGGGGCCGTCCCAACCGGAAAGAATGCGTCAAATCGACTCCGCGCACACATATAAAGCCCGTCTGGCAACCGCGATCTCGCTGCTGGCGCTCGCCCTCTTTGCAGCGAGCTGCGGCAGCTCCAGCAGCGACGACAGCGCTTCTTCGAGTCAGTTCCGAGTCGGATTAGAGGCGCCGCTTTCCGGCGAGCAGGCAACCATCGGCCAGGGAATGCTGAAGGGGGCGCAGCTGGCCGCGGAACAACTGAACGCCGCGCAGGGCGGAATTCTCGGCAGGTCGGTTGAGATCGTTCCGATCGATGACGCAGCCGACCCCGCAACCGGAGTGAAGGCTGCAAAGTCTGCGATCGCCGATGGCCTTGATGGCATCGTCGGGCCCTACAACTCCGGAGTCGGAATCGAGACCCTGCCGCTTTACATTGACGCGGGCTTGGTGCCGGTTCGGCTTACCTCAGATAACTCGACCAACGGCCTCGGCTTCACCTTGCAGCCGATGAGCTACCAAATCGCGCCGGTCGCCTCGAAGGCACTGACCGACTGGCTCGACGTCAAGACCGTGGCGATCGCCTACGACCCAACCCAGAACTACACGGTCTCGGTATCCAAGGCCTTGAAGAGCTCGCTCGAGAAGGCGGGCGTGAAGATCACCGCCTACGAAAAGGTGCAACCCGGCAAGGACTCCTACACCGACGTGATCGACAAAGTCGCGGCGGGCAAGCCGGACGTCATCTACGCCGCCGTCTACTTTCCCGAAGGTGGCCTGATCGCCAAGGAGATGCACCAGGGCGACGTTCAATCGCAGTGCATCGCCGACTACGCGTCATACGACACCGGCTTTGTCGACACCGCGGGCGTGCCTGCCGCCCGGGCCTGCCCCGTGGTGGGAGTCCCAGCCCCCGAGGACTTTTCCGGCGCGGCCGGCGTAGTCGGCGAGTACCAAGACAAGTTCGGCGAGGCCCCCGGCACCTGGAGCCCATATACCTACGACTCGCTCAACTTCCTAGCCGACGGCGTAGAGAGATCGGGCGGGACCGCCGCCAATGGACTCACAGATGCCCTTGACGGCGTCAAGAACTGGAAGGGCTGGACCGGCTCGGTGACGATTGACCCCCAGAACGGCAACCGACAGCCCGCCACCGTGGTGATCGTCGACACCGACGCAAAGGGTCAGCTCCACGTCGACGAGTCCTGGGCCAAAGCGGTCGGCGCTCCCTACTAGGGAGCGATCGACAGGCCAGGGAGCCGAACTTAGAAAAATCGGGGCGCCCGGATTTGAACCGGGGACCTCCGCCACCCAAAGGCGGCGCGCTACCAGGCTGCGCCACGCCCCGAACCGGGCCAGTCTACGGCCCCAACCACTCCGCGGTGAAACGCAAAAGCGGGCTATTTGGCGGTCAACGCGTTTCACCGGGGCGCAACCGCTAGGTTTCGCCGCCGTGGCCGACGTCCGACCCCTCAACTCCCTGCGCTATGACCTCGACGCGGTCGGGGCGGCTGATGTCGTCTCTCCGCCCTATGACGTGATCGACGCGGCGCTGCGCGAGGAGCTACTGGAGCGCTCCCCCTTCAACGTGGTCGAGGTCGATCTGCCGCAGCCCTACGAGGAGATCGGCAGAGGCGAAGGCGACCCATACGCGCGAGCGGCGGAGACGGTGGCGGCCTGGAAGGCCAAGGGGGCACTGGTCGACGATCCCGAGCCGGCACTCTGGGCGATGACGCAGGACTACACCGCGCCCGATGGATCGACCAACACCCGCCATGGCGTCCTCGCCCGGGTCCGGGTAGAGGACTACGGGGCGGGAAAGATTCGCGCCCACGAGCGCACCCTGCCGGGGCCGAAGAAGGACCGGCTGGACCTGACCCGCGCCACCAAGCTCAACCTCTCTCCGATCTTTTCGCTCACCACAGAGGACGCCTGGCCGCTGGTCGAGCCCGCCACCGCGGGCGAGCCTTGGGCCGAGGTGACCGACGCCGACGGGACCGTGCACCGCGTCTGGCGCGTCGCCGACCCGGAGATCCACGCCGCGGTCCACGAGCGCCTCACCGGCGCCGAGCTGCTGATCGCCGACGGCCACCATCGCTACGAGACCGCGCGCGCCTACCGCGACGAGATCGGCGGCGAGGGCGACCACAACTACACCTTGATGGCGCTGACCGGCCTTGACGACCCCGGCCTCACCGTCTTCCCCACCCACCGCCTGCTCTCCGGCTTTGCCGATAACCCGGAGCGCCAGCAACTCCTCGGGAACGGCCTGCGCGAGCTGTTCGACGTCGCCGAAGTCGACGACATCGACCCGGCCGGCGAAAACGGCGCCGGCGTCTTCGGCCTCTACGACTCCCACCACAGAAAGGGCTTCCGCCTGCGGCTGAAGGACACCGCCGAGCTGGACCGCATCCTCGACGGCAAAACCGAGGCCTATCGCCGCCTCGACTCGGCGATCCTCGAGGCGCTCGTCTTTGAGGGAATCCTCGGGATGACAAAGGACGACATCGCCGCCCGGCGCGGCATCGACTACGCGAAGAGCATTCCCGACTCGCTCGCCCGGCTCGAGGATGGGTCCCACGATGTCGCCTTCATCCTCCGCCCCACCCCGATAGATCAGGTCCGCGAGGTGGCGGGCGCCGGCGAGATCATGCCGCCGAAGTCCACCTACTTCTTCCCGAAGATCCTCACCGGCATCGTCTTCAACCCAGTCGGCTGAGACGGGCCCAAAGGCCGCGCGCTTAGGATGAGCGCGTAATGAAGATCTACACCAAGAAGGGCGACGACGGCTCGACTTCGCTCTGGTACGGCGGGCGCGTTCCCAAGCACCACGGCCGCACCGAGGCGTACGGCTCACTCGACGAAGCCTGTTCTGAGCTGGGCGTGGCGCGGGCGCTCTGCGGAAATGAAAACGCCGGGTTGGCCGCCGACATCCTTCGCCTTCAGGACGACCTCTTCGTCGCCGGCGCCGAGCTGGCGACGGCGCCGGAGGCGGCCGAACGCCTCGAGGACGGAGTCAGCCGCACCACCGAGGAGATGGTCGCCACTCTGGAAGAGCGGATCGACCACTACATGGATCAGGTGGAGCTGCCGCCGCAATTCGTCATCCCGGGCGGTAATCAGCTTTCGGCCCAGCTCGATGTGGCGAGGACTACCGTGCGCCGCGCCGAGCGCCACATCAGCGCCCTCAACGAGGCGGGAGAGCTGGCGAGCGAGACCGTGATCCACTTCGTCAATCGCGCCTCCGACCTCGTCTACGCGATGGCCCGCTTCGCCGACGTCGACAACCCGGCCTTGTTTGAGGGCCGACGCAAAAGCTAGGCCTGCGAGCAATGGACCTTGGCCTGAGAGGACGGGGCTGCGTCGTCACCGGCGCCGGTCGTGGGATCGGTCGTGAGACGGCCCGGATGCTTTGTGAGGAAGGGGCGAGCGTGTTGCTGATCGCGCGCAACGAAGAAAGGGTCGCCGCCGCCGCGCATGAAGCCGAAGTGGCCGGTGCCGCCCTGGGCGGGCGGGCCGCGCATCTCGCCCTCGATGTCACCGAGGAGGGAGCCGGCGAACGGATGCTGGCGGAGGCGAGCGAGCGCTTCGGCTCCCTCGACGTGTTGGTCAATAACGCCGGCGTCGCCAGATGGCGCGACCTCGACGATGTCCCCGATGAGGATTGGCGCGCCCAGTACGAGCTGAACGTGATGGCGCCGCTGCGCGCGATGCGAGCCGCCGCCCCGGCGATGGCCGAGCGCGGCTGGGGCCGGGTGGTCAATGTCTGCTCAACCGCGGGAAAGCGGCCTTCCTCGGCGATGCCCGAGTACTCGGTCGCCAAGGCCGCCGAGCTTTCCCTGTCTCGCCTCTTCGCCGACCGCTACGCCAAGCGCGGCGTCCTGGTCAACGCGGTCTGCCCCGGCCCCGCCACCTCGGAGATGTGGATGGAGCCGGGCGGCCTACTCGACCAATCGCAGGAGATGAGCGGCGCCGCCAGTCGGGGGGAAGCGCTTGCGGCCGCCGGCTCGAAGCGCCCAATCGGCCGCCTCGCCGAGGTCGGTGAGATCGCCGGCGCGATCGTCTTCCTCTGCTCGGAGCGCGCCTCCTACGTCAGTGGCGCCGCCTGGTCCGTGGATGGCGGCACCGTCCAGGTGATCATCTGATCCGCCAAACCGACGCGGCGGTGCTGTTGCCGCTCTACGACTGGCCCAACGATCCAGGCTTGATCTTCACCGAGCGCCGCGCCGACATGCGCAGACACGCCGGTGAGATCTCATTCCCCGGCGGGCGCCGAGACGAAGAGGACGCCGACCTCTCCGCCACCGCCCTGCGCGAAGCGGAGGAGGAGATCGGGCTCGATCCCGCGGCGGTCGAACTCGGGGAGGCACTGCCCCCCACCGCGACCTTCGTCACCGGCTACCGCATCCACCCGTTCGTCGGGCGCATCCCCCACCCCAAAGAGCTCGCGCTCACACCCAACCCCGCCGAGGTCGAGACGGTCCTCACCTTCTCCCTCGAAGCGCTGCGAGAGAGCTACGAAATCCGGCGCTTGATCCGGCGTGGCGTCCCCATTCACACCGCCACTTACGAAGTGGAGGGGCACCTAATCTGGGGAGCCACCGCGCGGATCCTCGGCGACCTGCTGGATCGCCTCAGCTAATTTCCGGCCCCGTTCGGCTGCGGCACGATACGGATATAGGGACGCGGTTCCTCCCAGCCGTCCGGGTAGATCTCCTTCGCTTCCTCGTTGGAGACCGAACCGCCGATGATCACGTCGTCGCCCTGCTGCCACTGGGCCGGAGTCGCGACTTTGTGATTGGCAGTGAGCTGGAGTGAATCGATCACCCGCAGCACCTCGTCAAAGTTCCGCCCGGTCGTCATCGGGTAGACCAGGATCAATCTGACCTTCTTGTCGGGGCCGACGACGAAGACGTTGCGCACGGTCTGGTTGTCAGCGGGGGTGCGGTCGCCGGGATCGCCGGAGACATCGGCCGGCAGCATTCCGTAGAGCTTTGAGATCTCAAAGTTGGCGTCGCTGATGATCGGGTAGCCCGGCGCCGTCCCCTGGGTCTCCTCGATATCCCTCACCCACTCCTCGTGTTTGCCGAGGGGGTCGACCGAGAGGCCAATGACCTTCACGCCGCGCTTCTCGAACTCCGGCTCGATGTTCGCCATGTAGCCGAGCTCGGTCGTGCAGACCGGGGTGAAGTCCTTCGGATGGGAGAACAGGACAGCCCAAGAGTCACCGATCCAGTCGTGGAAACTGATTCGGCCCTGGGTCGTGTCGGCCTCGAAATCGGGTGCTATGTCGCCAAGCTGCAGAGCCATGAACCGCTCCTCTCGATACTGATCGTCGAATATTCCTAAATTCCCATCAGAGTTTAGCTATTTGGGCTCGCCGGCTCGCCCCACTATCTCGATCGGGATCCGCCAGGTGCGCCCCGCGACGCGAACGATCTCCTCTCCCCGCGCCAAATGCCGGGATTCAACGCTGCCCTCGGCTTCGTAGACGAAGCGGCGCACGGGCGTGTCGACCAGTCTCTCCATCAAGCGCTCCAGGCGAGGACCGTGAATCGCGGCGATCGTTTCGGCATCCCCCTGCGCCGATCCCAGCAGCCAGTAGACGGCGGTGACGTCTCCGACCAATTCCAGCACCGTTCCGGGGCGCTCAGGGTCGGCCAGGGCAGGCTCGATTCCGGTCGCCTCAATCGGCGCCAGGCCATCTTCACGCCGACTGGTGCCGCGCACCGCCCAGCCCTCATCCATCAAGCGCCTCCCGAGCTCTCGCCCACGACAGCCACAACCGACGATCAGCGCCCTCGCCATCCGCGGCCCTCGCTACTCGGGAGCGAACGGGCCGCGCCCGCGCAGGCGGATCTCCTCGTCCTCGGCGACCTTGCGGCGCAAGTCCTCGGCGGTCATCTCGGGAGCGCCGCGGCGGCGGCGCATTTCATTCTGCGCATCCATCATCTGGCGGATGTCGTCGATCTCGTTTTGAGCCTCAACCTCCGGAGAGCGAGTCGGGACCCAGTCGATCAGTTCGGCGTCGCTGCCCGGATAGAAGCGGCCGACGACGACCAACACTCCGACGACGACAGCGAGCATGGCGATGGTTGCCAGGACGAAGGCCACGTGGCAGAGGATACGCGCGCCCGCCACCGCGGCGTTGTTTAATCCGCGGCCATGCCCGAGGCCTATGTAGTCGATGCGGCGCGGACTCCGATGGGCGCTTATCGCGGAGCGCTTTCCGGCGTGCGGCCCGATGACCTCGCCGCTCACGCGATTAGCGCCCTCGTCGACCGCGTCGGCGTTGACCCCGAGCAGATCACCGACATCTACTTCGGCGCCGCCAACCAGTCGGGAGAAGACAACCGCGACGTTGCCCGGATGGCGGCGCTGCTCGCCGGGCTGCCGGCAAGCGTGCCGGGAGCGACGATCAACAGGCTCTGTGCCTCCGGATTGGAGGCGGTCAACTGCGCCGCCCGCGCGGTCAAGGCGGGCGAGGGCGACTACTACTTGGCGGGCGGAGTCGAGTCGATGAGTCGCGCCCCCTGGGTCGTCGAGAAGCCCGAACGCGGTCTGCCTCGCGGCGCGCAGACGATGCACGACACCACCTTGGGCTGGCGCATGATCAACCCGCGGATGGCCGAGTTGGGCGTCTCAACCGAAGCGATGGGCGAGACCGCCGAGAACGTCGCCGAGCGCTACGGGATAAGCCGCGAAGACCAGGACGCATACGCGCTGCGCAGCCACCAACGAGCGGTGGCGGCAGTCGAAGCGGGGCTGTTCGAAGAGGAGATCGCCCCAATAGAGGCGCCGCGCGGGCGGGAAACCGTCACCGTCGCGGCCGACGAGGGCCCGCGGCCCGACGCTTCGGCCGAAAAGCTCGCCTCCTTGCGTCCCGTCTTCCGCGAGGGCGGCACGGTCACCGCCGGCAACGCCTCGACCCTCAATGACGGCGCCGCCTGCCTGTTGATCGCTTCGGAAGCGGGTGCCGAGCGCCTTGGCGCCGAACCGCTGGCGCGAATCGTCTCCACCGGCGTCGCCGGAGTCGACCCCGCCTACATGGGTATTGGGCCAGTTGAGGCCGTCCCCAAGGCCCTCACTGCCGCCGGAATTTCCCTCGAAGACGTCGACCTGATCGAACTCAACGAGGCCTTCGCCGCCCAGGTCCTGGCCTGTGCGAGGGAACTGGGTATCGATGAGGAGCGCCTCAACGTCAACGGTGGCGCGATCGCCCTCGGCCACCCACTCGGCTGCTCCGGCGCTCGCCTGACGACAACCCTCGTACGAGAGATGGAGCGCCGCAATGCCCGCTACGGCGTCGCCACCCTCTGCGTCGGCGTCGGCCAAGGGCTGGCGACAGTGTTCGAGCGCGTCTGAGATAGCCTCGCCGGTCCGATGAGCACGGTTTCCGAGCTGGCCAGCGTCGACGGGTCGATCACTCCGACCGGTGAAGCGGTCGTGCCGCTCAAGGATGATGGCCTCTACCGCGGCGACGGCGCCTTCGAGGTGATTCGCATCTACAGCGGCAAGCTCTTCGCGCTGAGCGACCACATCGACCGGCTGCAGCGCTCCGCAAGCGCAATCCAGCTCGAGTTCGACCGCACCGCGCTCGAGCGCGAAATTGAAGCCTTGCTTGCCGAGGCCGGCGACGCGGACGGCCAGCTGCGGCTAATCGTCACTCGCGGCGGACGGCGGCTGGCAATGATCGAGCCGCTCCCCGCTCATGCCGAGGCGCTGAAGCTCGCCACCGTCACCTACTGCCCCACGGTGATCCTCAACGGAGTCAAGTCGCTCTCCTACGCGGCGAACATGCAGGCGACGCGGATCGCCAAATCCCAGGGCGCTGATGAGGCAGTGCTCGTACAGCCGGATGGAATCGTGCTGGAGCCGCCGACCTCAGCGATCTTCTGGGTCTCCCCACAGGGCGCGCTGCGTACGCCCGCGCTCGACAATGGGGTGCTCGAGTCAATCACCCGCGACCGCCTGGTCAAGGCCCTGCACGTCGAGGAGGGCGCCTGGCCCGTCGCCGACCTACGCGCCGCAAGCGAGGCTTTCCTCGCCTCGACCACGCGGGAGATCCAAGCCGTCTCCGCGATCGACGGCGCCGAACTTCCCCAGGCCCCCGGGCCCCGCACCCGCGAAGCGCAAGAAGCCTTTGCGGCCACCCTTGGAAAGGAGCTTTGACCTTGGACTTCGAGCTGACCGACGAACAGCGACTGATCTCCGAAACAGCGCGTGATTTTGCCGACCGGGAGATCATCCCGCGGGTGCGCGACAACGATCGCGCCTGCAGATTCGACCGCGAGCTGGCGAGCAAGTTGGGAGAGGTCGGCTACCTCGGTGCGCCCGTTTCCGAGCAGTACGGCGGTCGAGGGCTCGACTACATCGGCTACGGGTTGATCGTCGAGCAGGTTGGCCGCGCCGACTCCTCCGCCCGCACCGTGGTTTCGGTGCAGACCTCCCTGGTCGCCGGTTCGATCGAGAAGTGGGGCACGGAGGAGCAGAAGCAGAAGTGGCTGCCGCGGCTCTGCTCGGGCGAGGCGCTGGGCTGTTTCGGCCTGACCGAGCCCGACACCGGCTCCGACGCCGCCAACCTGCGGACCCGCGCGACCAAGACCGACTCGGGCTGGTCGATCAGCGGCCAGAAGATGTGGATCTCCCTCGGCAACTTCTCCGAAGTGGCGCTGATCTTCGCCCAGACCGATCCGGCCAAGAAGCACCGCGGGCTCGCCTGCTTCCTCGTCCCAACCGCGAGCGAGGGCTTCACGACGCAGGAGATCCACGGCAAGCTCGGCCTGCGCTCGTCCGACACGGCGGAGCTGTCCCTCGACCAGGTCGAGGTCGACGATGACGCGATGCTCGGTGAGATCGGCGACGGCTTCAAGGTGGCGATGAGCGCGCTCGACAACGGCCGCTACAGCGTCGCCGCCGGCTGCGTCGGCATCTGCGACGGCTGCGTCGACGCCTCGGTGCAGTACGCGAAAGAGCGCAAGCAGTTCGGCGTTCCCCTCGCCCGCTTCCAGCTCGTACAGGAGATGATCGCCGACATGATCCTCAAGCGCGACGCCTCCCGGATGCTGGTCTACCGCGCTGGGGTGCTGAAGGACCAGGGCAAGCCGAACACGACGGAGACCTCGGTGGCGAAGCTCTACGCGACGGAGTCGGCGGTCGAGTGCGCCAACCTGGCGATCCAGGTACACGGCGGCGCCGGCTACGTCGACGACTATCCGGTCGAGCGCTACCTGCGCGACGCGCGGGTCACCACTCTCTACGAGGGCACCTCTCAGATCCAGAAGCTGATCATCGGCCGCGCGGTTACGGGAGAGAACGCGATGACGCCGATGGTGGCCGAGTAGGGCGTGAGCAAAGTCGTCGAGAGCTCGCGCGACGGGGGCGTCGCGCTGCTGCGGCTGAACCGGCCGGAGGTGCGTAACGCTCTCTCGCCGGAGGTGATGGATCTGCTCGCCTCCGAGCTGGAGCGAATGGACCCCGACCCCGAGGTCCGCTGCATCGTGATTGCCGGCTCCGACTCGGTCTTCGCCGCCGGCGCCGACATCAAAGCGATGAGCGAGCGCAGCTTCGCCGAAGCGCTCTACCACCCCGCCGCCGAGTTCTGGAAGCGCCTGGCGAGAGTGAAGACGCCGATGATCGCCGCGGTCTCCGGTTACGCCCTGGGCGGAGGCTGTGAGCTTGCGCTGGCCTGCGACATGATCGTCGCCTCCGACACGGCGCGTTTCGGCCAACCGGAGATCACCTTGGGGATCATCCCCGGCGGCGGCGGGACGCAGCGCCTGGCGCGGGTCCTCGGCAAGCAGCGCGCGATGGAGTACGTGCTGACCGGGCGCCTTTTCGACGCCGACATGGCGCTGGCGATGGGCCTCGTCAACAAAGTCGTGAAGAAAAAGCAGTGGCTGGAAGAGGCGCTGGCGCTTGCCCACACCGTCGCCGAGCGTCCGCCGATCGCGGCGCGGCTCGCCAAGCAAGCGGTGCTCGCCGCCGACGAGTCGGGCCTCTCGGCGGGGCTGGATACCGAGCGGCGGCTGTATGAGATCTCGATGGCGACTGAGGATCGAGTCGAGGGCATGGAGGCCTTTCTCGAGAAGCGCGAGCCGAAGTTCGAAGGGAAATGACCGTAGAACGGGTCGGCGTCGTCGGCGCCGGGACGATGGGGGCCGGGATCGCCCAGATCGCCGCGCTCGGCGGCTACGAAACCCGACTACACGATCCGATCCCGGCCGCGCTCGACGCCGGAATAGAGCGGCTTCGAGGCGCCCTGACGAAAGGCGCCTCGAAGGAGATGTGGAGCGAAGAAGACGCCGCGACGGCGAGCGCGGGAACCGGCGCCGCTCCAAGCCTTTCCGATCTCCACGGATGCGACCTGGTGATCGAGGCGGCACCTGAGGACCTGGGGCTGAAGCGAGAGCTGTTTGCGGCCGTGGCCGAGGCCTGTGGGCCAAACACAATCCTCGCCACCAACACCTCCTCGCTGCCAGTGACGGCGATCGCCGCACTGGTGCCGCACCCCGAGCGCGTCGTCGGCATGCACTTCTTCAACCCGCCCGCCCTGATGAAACTGGTCGAAGTCGTCGCCACCGCCGAATCGAGCCCGGAAGCGCTCGACGCCACCACGGAGGTCGGCGAGCGCATGGGCCGCACGCCGATCCGGGCAAAGGACAGCCCGGGCTTCATCGCCAACCGCCTCGCCCGTCCGTTCTCGCTGGAGTCGCTGCGAATGCTCGCCGACGGCGTGGCCGACGTCGAGACGATCGACCGCGTCTGCCGTCTCGGCGGCGGCTTCAGAATGGGGCCGTTCGAGTTGATCGACCTGATCGGCCTCGACGTCAATCTCAGCGTCGCCCGCTCCTTCTATGCCCAGGGAGGCGAGCCGGAGCGCTGGCGCCCAAGCCAAATCCAGGAGCGCCTGGTCGCCGAAGGCCGCCTCGGCCGCAAGTCTGGGGGCGGCTTCTACGACTACGACGAGACCTCCAGCGATTCAAAGCCAGCTTCCGCTGCGACTTATCCTCGACATACGAGGAAAAGTCGCAGCGGAACGGTCGAACCAACGCTCGATCCCGCGGAACTGGCTGAGATCGACCCGGCCGCGCCGGAGATCCTGCCGCGACTGATCGCCCAGATCGCCAACGAGGCCGCCTACGCGCTGGAGGAAGAGATCGGTTCCCCCGACGACATGGATACCGCGATGCGCCTCGGCTTCAACTGGCCCCTCGGCCCGCTCGAGTTCACCGACCTGATCGGCGCCGATCGCGCCCTGGTTCTGCTGCAAGAGCTGCGCACGCGTCACGGCGAGGCCTACCGCCCCGCGCCGCTGCTCAACGCCGAATAGCTCGCTTCTCACTGAGCCCCCAACTCGATTCGGGGTGAAAGACTCTGCGGCATGGCGGGGGACCGGGACTTCGAAGAGGCGAGCCAGGGCCTGGTGGCCCCCTTCGACCCACCGGTGGTCGAGGACGAGAATGGCCGCGTGGTCTGGGACCTGCGCTCCTATGACTTCCTCGCGGGGGAAGCGCCGGACACGGTCAACACCAGCCTATGGCGGCAAAGCAAGCTGACCCGCATCGCGGGCCTTTTTGAGTTGGCGCCGGGCCTCTTCCAGCTGCGTGGCTTCGACCTCTCGAACATGCATGTGATCGAAGGTGACGAGGGGATCGTCGTGGTCGACCCCCTCGTCTCGGCTGAGACTGCCGCCGCGGCGCTGGCGCTCTACCGCGAACACCGGGGCGAGCGTCCCGTGACCGGGCTGATTTACACCCACAGTCACGTCGATCACTTCGGCGGCGCAAAAGGAATCGTCGCCGAGGAGGAAATCGAGGCGCACGGGATACCCATAATCGCGCCGGCGGGCTTCCTCCACCATGCGGTCAGCGAGAACGTATTCGCCGGGATCGCGATGGGTCGCCGTGCCGGTTACATGTTCGGCGCGCTGCTCGACCGCGGACCGGAGGGGCAGGTCGGCGCGGGGCTGGGACAGACAACCTCACTCGGCACGATCACCCTGATCCCACCCAACCTCGACATTGTCGAGACGGGCCAAGAGGAAGTCGTCGACGGCGTGCGGATGACCTTTCAGCTCACCCCCGGCACAGAGGCACCGGCGGAAATGAACATCCACTTTCCCGACAGCCGGGCGCTGTGCATCGCCGACAACGCCGTTCACGCAATGCACAACATCCTCACCCCGCGCGGCGCACTAGTCCGCGATCCGCGTACCTGGGCGCACTACCTCGACGAGGCGATCGAACTCTTTGGCGGGAAATCCGACGTCCTCTTCGGAGGTCACCACTGGGCCCGCCGGGGGAGCGAGCGGATAGTCGACTTCCTCGAAAAGCAGCGAGACCTCTACACCTATCTCCACGACCAGACCCTGCGACTGTTGAACAGGGGCCGCACCGGGCCGGAGATCGCCGAAGAGATCGAACTCCCCCCGAGCCTCGCCGGCGAATGGCACTGCCGCGAGTACTACGGCTCGATCAGCCATAACACGAAGGCGATCTACCAGCGCTACATGGGCTGGTTCGACGGCAACCCAGCCCACCTCTGGGAGCACCCGCCGGAGGAGCAAGCCCGGCGTTACGTCAAATTCATGGGTGGCGGCAGAGCCGTACTGGAGAAGGCGCGGGCCTCCTTCGAAGCGGGGGACTACCGCTGGGTCGCCGAGGTGGTCAACCACCTTGTCTTCGCCGAGCCCGAAAACCGCGAGGCCAGGGAGCTGCAAGCGGACACGCTGGAGCGACTCGGCTACGGCGCTGAAAACGCAACTTGGCGCAACTTCTTCTTGATGGGTGCCAGAGAGTTGCGCGAGGGCGTCGCCGGCACGCCAACGGCGACCGCTCCCCCGGACATCCTGCGCCGACTCACGGTCAGCCAGTTGCTCGACGCGATGGCAATTCGCCTCGACGGTCCGCGCGCATCGGAGCAACAGCTGCGGATCGACTGGGTCGTTACCGACCCCGATGAGCAGCACGCAATCACCGTGCGCAACGGAGTTCTGCGCCACCGCCCGGGTACGCACGACCCCGAAGCCGACGCCGGCCTGGTCGTGGAGCGCGAGGCTCTCAATCTGCTGCTACTTAGAACCGCCGATCTCGGTGAGCTGGCCGAGAGCGGTCGCCTGAGACTGACGGGCGACGGTGCCAAACTGGGAGAGTTGCTCGGCCTGCTCGACGAGCCCGACTTCGGCTTCGCCATCGTCACTCCCGACTGAGCGCGCGCCACGCCATCAGCGCGTCAAGCGAAACATCAACTCATCGACGTAGCACCAACTCCAGTCCTCGCCGGGCTCGACCGAGCGGGCGATCGGGTGCCCGGTCTCCCGATGGTGTCCCGTCGCATGTTTCCCTTGTGAGTTGTCGCAACAGCCGATGTGCCCGCAGGCCTGGCACATGCGCAAATGCACCCACTGCATTCCCAGTGCCAAGCACTCCTCGCATCCGGCGATCTCCGCCGGTGGGTCGAAGCGCTGAATCGAGTCGATATGGGTGCAGTCGGCGGCCGTCCACTCACCTTAGCCATCTGCAAGGCTGCGCGGAATGAGTGGCGCAGATTTGGGCAGAGAAGCGATCACCGCCGAGGGCATCGAGGCCCTGCGCGAGGAGATCGCGCAGCTGGAGGGACCCGCCCGCACCGAGATGGCGGCGCGGATCAAGGCCGCGCGGGAGCTTGGCGATCTAAAGGAGAACGCCGATTACCACATCGCCAAGGAGGATCAGGCGCATCTGGAGACGAAGATCAAGCGCCTTCGCGAGCGCCTGAGAAACGCCGAGGTTGTGGAGGTCGACGGCGACTCCGACTCATTTGCCTTCGGCCGCACCGCCGAGGTCCACGACGAGGGCGCCGACAAGGTCCAGACCTGGACCCTGGTCGGCTCGACCGAGGCGGACCTCACCGCCGGCCGCCTCTCCGCCGAATCGCCGATTGGCCGCGCCCTACGCGACCGCAAGGTCGGTGAGTCGGTCGAGATCGAGACTCCCAAAGGCAAGCGCACCTTCAAGGTTCAAAAGCTCGTCGGCTGAGCGAGACTCGAATTTTGCCGATTGCCAAGCGCAAAGTCGCCGGTATAGTGCCCGCAGACTTTCTGGTGTCCGTCCGGAGTGAATTCCTGGCAGCGATCGGCGCCCTCCGCGCCCGCCGCCCGATGGCCCGCCTTGCGCTTGCCGCCGCCCTTTTCTGCGTGTCCTTGATGGCGCCGGCGGGCGCGTCTGCGAACGGTCAGATCACTCTCTTCCCACTCGCCAGAAACATTGTCCCAATCGGGATCGCCGCCGGGCCCGATGGGGCGGTTTGGTTTGTTGAGAACGGTGTAAACAGGATCGGGCGCATTGCCACCGACGGAACGATCACCGACTACCCGATCCCCACGCCAAACAGCAATCCCCAGCGCATCACCACAGGTCCCGACGGTGCCCTCTGGTTCAGCGAAAACGGCGCCGCCAGAATCGGCCGCATGACGATCGGCGGGGCCGTGACCAACGAATTCCCGGTGCCCCAGCCAAGGATTGGACGCCTAAACGGCGCCAACCCGCTTGGCATTGCCACCGGCCCCGACGGCAACCTCTGGTTCGCCGAGAACGGGGCGGACGCAATTGGGCGCCTGACCACAACCGGGACCCTCAACAGCTTTCTGACGCCCCTGGAGCCAACCTTCCCCGATGAGATCGTGACCGGCTCCGATGGAGCCCTTTGGTTCACGGAGAACGGCGCCACCGGTGGAGCGATCGGACGGATCACTGCCGATGGAGCGACCCCGACCGACTTCCCGGTCCCGACGTCGAATCCCGAGGTGCTCAGCATCGCCTCGGGGTCAGACGGCGCCCTCTGGTTCACGGAGCACAACGCAGCCAAGGTCGGGCGAATCACTACCGGTGGAGTCCTAACCGAGTTCCCCGTCCCCAGCGATCCCGCGAGGATCGCCGCCGGATGCGACGGAGCCCTTTGGTTCACCCAAGGAGCCACCAACCAGATCGGGCGACTTACCACCGACGGTTCCTACACAGGGTTCCCAATCACAGGCGGCAACAACAACCCCGACCACATCACCTCAGGGCCAGATGGAGCCATCTGGTTCACCTACCAGGACCCCCCAAGCATCGGCCGAATCACAACCGACGCACAGTGCTCGGGAGTCGAGGGTGAACAGGCTCCGAGCAACCGCTTCACGGTTGTGCCGCGCATCACCTGCGCCGGCACCTGCCGCGTGATCCTAATCAGGATCGTCTTCGACAGCGCCGGTCGGGTCGTTATCGAAGAGGTGCTTCCCGGTCAGCAACGTCCCTTGAGCTCAGGCGCTGCACCTCGCAAGAAGACAAAGAAGTCAAAGCGACAGGTCAAAACGCTCAAGAAGAAGGTCCACAAAGGAGCCAACACCCTGAGGCTGAAGCTGACGGCCACCGGCTTCAAGAAGCTGAAGAAGAATCACAAGCTGAAGCTCAGGCTGAAGTTCAGATTCACCCCTACCGGGGGCAGAGCAAAGACCTCGATAAAGCGACTCATCGTTCGGCTGCCCAAGAGAACGGGCAAAAAGCACCACCGCTTGCCGTAGCCCTCTCGCCCCAAACAAATCACTCCACCCGGTAGCGCTCCGGGACGTAGGTCTGGGTGTCGGCGGGTGGACGCACGTAGGCGCGCTCCTGGCGCGGAGGGAACTTGACCTTTTTGTGATCGACCGGCTGGTAGGGAATCTGGTCGAGCAGGTGGGCGATCAGGTTCAGGCGCGCAGTGCGCTTGTCGTCCGCCTCGACCACGTACCAGGGTGAGTCTCTGGTGTCTGTGTAGGCGAACATCTCGTCCTTCGCCTCGGCGTAGTCAACCCAGCGGGCCCGCGCCTCGACATCGACCGGGCTGAGCTTCCACAGCTTCGCGGGGTCCTTCTGGCGAGCCTTGAAGCGCCGCTCCTGCTCCTCGTCGCTGACCGAAAGCCAGTACTTCAAAAGGACCACTCCCGAGTGCTGAATGATGCGCTCGAACTGCGGGCAGGTGCGCATGAACTCCTCGTACTCGGCGTCGGTGCAAAAGCCCATTACCCGCTCGACCCCGGCGCGGTTGTACCAACTGCGATCAAACAGGACCATTTCGCCGGCCGCGGGCAGGTGAGCGACGTAGCGCTGGAAATACCACTGGCTGCGCTCACGGTCACTGGGCTTGGCGAGCGCCGCAACGTGAATCACCCGCGGATTGGTCCGCTCGGCGATGCGGCGAATCACCCCGCCCTTGCCGGCGGTGTCCCGGCCCTCGAACAATACGACGACTCTGAGGCCCTCCTGAACGATCCAGTCCTGCAGGCGCACAAGCTCGACCTGCAAGCGGGCAAGCTCCTTCTCGTACTCGGCCTTGCTGAGGATCTTGGCTCGCACAAACCGACCCTAACGCGATAGCCGGCGACCGCTCGGGCCTTGGTTAATCCACAGGTGCTAAAGTAACAAAAGTCACAAGGAGGTTCTCATGCCTGATGGTTATGACGTACTGGTCGGTCTCCTCGTCGCCGCCATCGTGATCGCGGCACTCGCCGGCTCCTTCATCAGATCCCGCCCTTAGCGTTTCTCAGGCAAGCCCGACCGCGACCTTCGGGTTATGAGATTTCTAGGCGGGGTTGGCCAGGCTGGTTTTTGGCTTGTTCAAGCGGTTCGAGTTGGTCCGAGTTGGACCCAGTTTCGCTCAACTTAGTACCCACTTAGTACCCGCGCGAATGCCGAGTGGCTTCAAGAGCGAGCGATCGCGGCATCCGACGTCCGCGCATCATGGAAGGCAATGACGACGACTCGATCCTCAGACTCGATGTGCATGTAGACGATGATCAACCAGCCCCATGGACCGATCAGCGCCCGGCAATCTCGCCAGACGCCAGATAGCTGCTTGCCGGCGCGCGGGAGCTCTTCCAGGGTGAGCAGCGTGCGCGAGACCCGTTCACGCGTGTCGGCTGGAAGCCGGCGGGTCTCGATCAGGTCACGAAGCTCATCACGCGCCAAGCGCGTGACCTCGATCGTCGCCATCGACTAGAGCTCCGAGAGCGGAACCGTTTCGCCGCGCCGAGCCTGCTCGATCGAATTCTGCGCCCTCTCCCATGCCCCAGGAATCCCGTCGAGGACTTCGGTGATCCGCGAAGCATCGGGGTCGGCTTCGTCAAGCGCGCTGGAAAGGAGCGAGCGAGCGAGCGTCCCCTCCTGAACGTGCGTGCGCTCAGCCAGGCTCGCCAGCTTCTGCGCATAGTCCGGCTCGAGGGTGACGTTGATGCGACGGTTTCGCTCGGCCATAACCCTCGGGTACACGCAAGGGCACACGACGTACAAGAAGGCGGGACTGGGCAAGGCCGCTCTAATCGCCGTCCATTTGGGCGATTTCGGGAACGAGCTTGCGGCGCAAGAAGTCAACCTGGTCGCCGGCAACCTCGTCGATGTGCTCGGGCCAGAAGCAGCCGAAGTGGTCGATCGGGTAGCGCTTCAACTCGCCGCGTGGCGCCCGGGCCGCCGTCCTTTCGACGGCGCGGCGTGGCGCCATCGCGTCGCGCTCGCCGAGCTGGACGAGCACTGGCGCCTGGATCCGCGTGGCTTGACGCACCGGCCGGTAGAGGGCGGGCATGCCCCCGTAATCCATCGTTACCTCATTGCGCCACCCGTTGGGTGCGGCCAGCCGTTCGAAGCCAGGCAGCGCCTCGGGCTCGTCGAAGAGCGCCTGCGCCCCGCGCGGGCCTGCGGCGGCGAAGGTCGCGGTTCCCCGTCTCATCACGGCAGCCAGGTTGCTCCAGGTAACCCGCAATCGGGCCGGTCCCAGCGCAAACGCCAGGCCGTCGGCCATCGGGACCAGCGCGATGACGGCCGCCACACGCGGATCGGCGACGGCGGCACTCAGAGAATGTCCTCCGCCGGAGGACATTCCCCACGTCGCGATGCGATCCGGGTCGACACCCTCAAGGCCGCGAGCGCATGACACGGCTGCGCGCCAGTCCTCGAGCTGGCGAGGGACCGAAACCAGGCGCCGCGGCTCCCCATCGCTGTCGCCCCAATGGCGGTAGTCGAAGGAAAGCGCCGCGAACCCGGCATCGGCGAACCGTTCGGCGTAAGCGGGAATCCCGTCTCGCTGCGTAAGTGTTCCGCCAGCGCCCATGACGACGCAAGGGATCGCACCAGTCGCACCGTCCGGACGATAGAACGTCCCCGCGCATGCGTCTCCCGACGCCGTTGAGATCCGTAGGTACTCCTGCATTACCGCGCCTCCGGTCAAGGCTCGGAAACCCTATAGGAGCTGGCCGCCCCGTCGACTCCCACGGAGCGCCTGAAGCGGAATGACCGCGACGCGCTCGATCTCCGATCTGTCGGGCCCGCCTGCCGCTGATCGGCAACGCGCATCAGCTGCGCCGGACCGATCGCGTGCACCTGACGATCGAGGAGTGGTGCAGCCACTACGGGCCGATGATCCGCTTCGACCCGACAACGCGATGCCAGGTAGCGGATCCTCGATAAGCCATCCACCGCAGCATCGTCCGTTCGGCCCCCGAACTGAAGACGGCAGTCTTTTGAAGCCGAGAGTCGCAGCTTGATCGGAGGAAATTGGTACCTGCGCACCCGCTCCACAGGCCCAGCGGGCGCATAGAAAAAGCCCCATTTCCGGGGCTTTCTCAAATAGCGGGGGCGGGATTCGAACCCGCGACCTTCGGGTTATGAGCCCGGAGTCGGGGCTACTTCGGTGGGTTCGCCGCCGGGCGCCCAGTGGGCCTCGGGCGAGGGTGGGGTGTCGCGTAGGTACCACTCGGCGTCGAGGGCGCCCATGCAGCCTGTGCCGGCGGCGGTGACCGCCTGGCGGTAGGTGTGGTCGACTACGTCGCCGACGGCGAAGACGCCGGCGAGGTTGGTTCGAGTCGAGCCATGCTCGGTGACGATGTAGCCGTCCTCGTCGGTGTCGACTCTGCCCTTGACGATTTCCGATTTGGGGATATGGCCGATGGCGATGAAGGCGCCGTCGGTGGCGACGTCCTCCGTCTCCCCCGTCTCAGCGTTGCGGAGGCGCACGTGGCCGAGCTTGCCGTCATCGCCTGCGACGAACTCCTCGGGCACGAAGGGAGTCTTGAAGTTGATGTTGGACTGCTCCTTGACGCGATCGAACATGATCTTCGAGGCGCGGAACTCGTCGCGGCGATTGACCACGGTCAGCTCGCTCGCGAACTTGGAGATGAAGATCGAGTCCTCCATCGCCGAGTCGCCGCCGCCGATCACGATCACTCTCTGGTCTCTGAAGAAGGCTCCGTCGCAGACGCCGCAGGTCGAGACCCCGCGGCCGCCAAGTTCCAGCTCACCCGGAACCCCGATCCGTCGCGGCTCGGCGCCCATCGCCAGGATCACCGCTCTCGCCAGGTGCTCCTCGTCGCCGAGGTAGACCTTTTGCACGCCGCCGTCGGAAAGCTCGACGCGGTCGACATCGTCGGTCACGAACCGCGTGCCGAAACGCTCGGCCTGAGCGCGGAACTGGCTCATCATCTCCGGGCCCATGATCCCCTCGGGATAGCCGGGGTAGTTCTCTACGTCAGTCGTGTTCTGCAGCTGGCCGCCCCACTGGAAGCCCTCGAAAACGAGGGGCTCGAGGTTGGCCCGCGCCGTGTAGAGCGCAGCCGTGTAGCCGGCGGGGCCACCGCCGACGATGATCACGTTTTCGACCTTCTTCTCAGCCATCTTTCGCCGCCTCGAAGTCTATTACTTTACTTTTTATAGTAACGCCTCGGTCAATCGGTTGCCCCTCCTCTTCCCAGCGCCCAACGGTTCTCCGCAGTTGCAGGAAGGCGACGACCCCAAACGGAATCGGCATCCAGAAAGCGACCAGGCGGTAGATCAGGATCGCCGGGAAGACCGTCTCCTCCGGTAGGCCGAAGAGGACGAAGGCGCCGATCATCCCGGCGTCGACCGCCCCCACGCCGGCCGGCGCCAGAGGAAAGAGGTTGGCGACCATGCCGAGAAAGAAGCCCTGAACGACGACGGCGATCGGCACGCTGACGTTGAAGGCCTGGAACGACGCCCAGAGGATGCCGATGTTCGCGGCCCAGAACCCGGCCGCGCCGATCACCGCCAGCCCGCCGCGCGAAGGATGGGCGAAGAGCCCCAGCGCGAAGCGGAACCCCTCCCCCACCGTGGCCGGGACTTTGGCGATGTTTTCGGCGATCGTCTGGCTCCGATCCCCGTGTACGAAACGGGACGCCCGGCGTCCCAGGTCGGGAGGGATCAGCGCGATCAGGATTCCCAGAATCAGCAGCAGGCCGGCTACGCCGGCGGGAACAATCGTCAGCTCAACCGAGTCCTCCCCCGGCAGCACACCGGTGCGCAGCAACACTCCGAAGACGATCAGCGCCAGCGGGTAGAAGGCGTAGTGGAGGGTGAGGAAGGCGACCATTCGTTTCGCCACCTCGCGGCGCACCATCCCGGCTTTGCGCAGCGCCCAGTATGTAAGCGCGATCCCTCCGGCCCCGCCGGCGGAAAACAACAGCGTTGCCGCGACGCCGGCCATATTGATCTCATAGGTCTCACTCCAAGTCAGCCGCAGCGCGTCTCCGCCGACCACAGCCTTGAACAGCGCGATGTAGGTGGCTATGGCGACGATGTTGAAGCCGATCGCGATGACGATCCATACCGGATCGGCGTCGCCGAGCTTGCTCAACGCATCCCCAAGCCCGACCAGCTTTGGGAAGAGGAAATAGATGGCACCCAGAAGCAGGAGGACGACGATCGTCGTCTGAATCATCCGCCGCGGCGTGAACTGCGGCAGCTCAGCCGTCTCGCGGCCGTTCGCCGGATCCTCCTCGGACACTCCGCAGAAGCTACCCGCTCGCGAGGCGCTCCAAGCGCCTCAGTCCCCGGTTGACGCCCAAGACGAGCGGCTCGGCAAGCGGCTCTCCGCGGCGAACCACGGCGACCAGCGTCGCGCCGGCGATCAAGTCGGTGACGTAGTGCTCCCCTAGATAGACGAGGCCGAAGCCGAGTGTGAGCGCGTATCCCCAGCCGACCGCCCCTTCGACCTTGCCCGCTTCGGCAAGGGAGATCGCCGCCATCACCGAGGTGGCGAAGTGCAGCGAGGGCATCGCCGCCCAGGGGTTGCCGCCCAGGGTGTCGTACATCCGAGGCCAGGCGGAACCCCAGGTCTCCTCTCCCACTTCGACCATCACCCGCCGTACTTCCTCGCCGGTGAGCCCTTCCCGTGAGGACCACCATGGTGGGGCAGTCGGCGCCAGGAAATAGATGGCGCAGCCGATGTCGAAGACCGCGGCAACCTGGCGCGCGGAGCGCGGGAAGCGCTCGTTGTGGTGAACGAGGATGAAGAGCAGGACGATGTAGGGCTCAAGGAACCAGAGCCAGTGAACCCAGGCTAGAAAGCGATTGATCGCTCCGACCCGCGAGAGGCGAGAGAGGGCGTGCTGCAGACGCACATTGGGAAGCCTGCCGCCGCCGATCACCCGGTCGATCGCGATCGGGTAGCGCGTGCGAAGCCGAGCGCGCAGGCGATCGGGATCGTCATACGGGAACTCGTGGACCATTGTGAAAGCCCACATCTGCATCGCGAACAGCGCGACGTCGCGCTTTTTCGAACGCGGGTAAAGGACGGCGAGCGCCAACGGGCCTCCGGCGCAAGCGGCAACCGAAACCGGCGCGGGGATGCGAAAGCGGCGACGGACCAGTGGAACGACCACCGCGGCGGCGACCGTGGCCGCCGCTCCGGCGCGCACGGCCGTGCGCAATGCCGGAGATGGCCGGGTTCGCCTCCGCATAGAGCGCGCGAGTATAGGCCGCGCTGCGTGGAGCCCAGCGGCGGCGCGCCGCCCGGCGTGATTAGAATGGCCGCGCTTTGGCGCCCAAGGACTCATCACGATGCCCCGCGTGTGCGACTGGCGCGCGCCGGACCAAGCGGGGCAAGGACGCAGGGAGGCCGAATAGCAGCGCTATTTGGCCGACTGAGGACGCCGCACTGCGCCGGTCCGCCGCCGCCAGGCGTGCGCGGGGGGCGTCGTGATGAGTCCCCACTCCCCTGGCACTGACCAGATCGACACCCTGCTGTGGATCGGCTTCGTCGCCGCGACCATCATCGTGGTCGTGGCCGTCGGCGGCCTGCTCTTCGTCGCGCGCAAATACCGCTCCGAGCGCGGCGCCGAGCCTCGCCAGATTCGCGGCTCGCGACGGATCCAAGTCCGGGTAGGCGCCCTACTCGGTGTTTTTGCCGCCGTCCTCTTCGTCGTCGGCATCGTCTTCACCGAGCGCGCCCGCGAGGTCCCGGCCACCACCGCGACCGGGCTCCAGGCGGCCAGCAAAGCGCCGTTGACAATCGAGGCGACCGGCCAGCAGTGGCTGTGGCGCTACAACTATCCCAACCAGGCCTTCTCCTATTACAAGCTTGTCGTTCCCGTCGACACCACCGTCGTCTTGAACCTGGTCTCCACCGACGTCATCCACACCTGGGACGTGCCGGAGCTGGCGGGGAAGCGCGACGCGGTCCCGGGCAAGGTCAACAAGGTCGTCTTCCGCGCCGACGAAGAGGGCGTCTACGACGGCCAGGCGGCCACCCTCTCCGGCCAGGCCTACGCAGCGATGCGAACCGAAGTCCAGGTCGTTTCCCCCGAGGAGTACGAGGCCTTCCTGAAGAGCCAGAAGACCGACATCCAAGCGGCTCAGGACCGGGTCGTGAAGCTGATCGAAAGCGGGGAGACGCCATGAGCGGAGGACGCCGTCCCGAGGTCGTCACCGAAGGCTTCCCGCGCCGCCGCCCGCGCTGGGTCGAGATTGCGACCAGCGGCGACCACAAGGACATCGGCCGCCTTCTCATAAGCGGCGCCCTCGGCTTCCTCTTTATCGCCTTGATTGAGCTGCTGATAATGCGACTGCAGCTGGCGATCCCCGAGAACAGCTTCCTCTCCCCCGTCGCCTTCAACCGCATGCTCTCCATGTATGGAGCGACGGCGATCTTCCTCTTCGCGCTGCCGCTGGCGCTGGGGCTCTTCTACTACGTAACGCCGCTTCAGATCGGCGCTCGCGGCACGGCCTTGCCCCGCCTCGGCCAAATCGGCGCCTGGCTCTTCATCGCCGGCGCGACGGTCCTCTACACCGGGTTCCTCTACACGCCTTCGGAGGCCGGGGTCAACCCGCTCGCCCCGCTTTCCGAGCTGACCTTCCTCGCCAACAACGGCGTCGACGCCTGGGCGACGGCAACGGGGCTTTCGACCCTCGGCTTCGTCCTGATCGCGATCGATCTGGTGACGACCCTGCGCAACATGCGCGCGCCCGGCATGGCCTGGCGGCGGCTGCCGATCTTCTCCTGGGCGGCGGCGATCTCCTCTTGGCTGATGCTCTTTATCGGCCCGGTGATGCTGGCAGCGATCACGATGTTGATGATCGATCGCAACTTCGACGGGATCTTCTTCGCCGACGGTTCCGGTGGAGCGCCCCTCCTCTGGCAGCACCTCAGCTGGATCTTCTACAGCGGCGCCTACATGCTGATCCTGATCACGGCCTTTGGCGCGATCGCGGAGATCGTCTCCACCTTCTCCCGCAAACCGCTTTTCAACCGAGGCGCGGTGATCGGCTCGCTGATCGCGATCGCGGTAATAGGCACCCTCGCCTGGATGCAGAACATGCTGACCGCGCCGATCGGGGTCGGCTGGATGTACTTCGCGATGCTGATGTCGCTGGCGCTGATCGTCCCGGTCGGGCTGATTTTCTTCAACCTGATCGCGACGATGGTCGGCGGCACCTTGCGGATGCGGGCGCCACTGCTCTTCGCGCTGGGAGCCCTCTCCTTCATCGCCCTCGGCCTCGCTTCCGAGATCTCGCACTCGCTCGTAGCCGCTGCCTGGAACCTGAAGAACACGACCGACTCCACCGCGGCGACTCACCTCGCCCTCGTCGGCGGCGCGGTATTCGGGGGCTTCGCGGCGCTGCACTACTGGTTCCCGAAGATGACCGGCCGCACGATGGGCGAAAGCCTGGCCCGGATCTCCTTCTGGACGATCGTCTTTGGCGCCCTGCTTGCCTTCGTGCCGCTCTTCCTCTCCGGTGGCGAAGAGGGCCAGGTGATCGACGCCTACAAGTTCTTCGACGGCACCGGCGTCAACGCGTACAACCTGATTGCCTCGGTCGGCTCCTTGGTGCTGGCGATCGGAATCATTCTCACCCTCGCCAACGCGCTGCTCAGCCGCAACGGCGGCCCGGAGGCGGGCCATGACCACTGGGGCGGAGAGTCGCTCGAGTGGTTCGCGCTCTCGCCGCCGGAGCCGCACAACTTCGATGTCCTGCCTGACGTGCGCAGCGCTCAGCCGATGCGTGACATCCGCGAGGCGATCGCCCACCGCACCGAGCGCGACCGCCAACCGGCGGGCGAGTCCCAGCCAGTAGCCTGAGCACGATGGAAGCAACGGCAGCGGCGGTCTCCAGGCGGCCAGCGGCACTCACGGTCCTGCGCGATTACCTCACGCTGACCAAGCCGAAGGTCCAGTCCCTGCTGCTCTTCACCACCGTCACCACGATGTATGTGGCGGGAGACCCCTCGATCGGGCTCGTCTTCCTCACCTGCCTGGGAGGAGCCCTCTCCGCCGGCGGAGCGGGGGCGATCAACCACGCGATTGACCGTGACATCGACCGCACGATGACCCGCACCGCCAACCGCCCCGTTGCCGCCGGACGGATCTCCCCCGTCGCGGCGATCGCCTTCGGTGTCGCCCTCGGCTGCGCCTCCTTCGCGCTGCTCTCGCTCACGGTCAACCCGCTGGCGGCAGCGCTCTCGCTCTCCGGCCTGCTCGGCTACGTCTGCGTCTACACGCTCTGGCTGAAGCGCTCGACGCCGCAGAACATCGTGATCGGCGGCGCCGCGGGTGCGGTACCGCCGCTGGTCGCCTGGGCGGCGGTCACCGGTGGGCTCAGCGGCACGGCCCTCTACCTCTTCGCGATCGTCTTCTTCTGGACCCCGCCCCACTTCTGGGCGCTCTCTCTGCTGATGAAGGACGAGTACGCCAAGGCGGGCGTGCCGATGTTGCCGGTGGTGCGAGGAGAGGACGAGACAAGGCGCCAGATCCTCCTCTACACAATCCTGCTCTACGCGGTGACGCAGCTGCCTTTCTGCGCGGGTGGCATGGGCATCAGCTACCTGATCCCCTCGATGGCGCTCGGCGCCGGCTTCATCTTCTGCGCGGTCAAACTGCTGCGCGCAAGAGACAATCGCTGGGCGCTGCGGACCTACCTCTACTCCCTCTCCTACCTGGCGCTGCTCTTCCTGGCGATGGCCGTCGACGCCAACGTCTGAGACCGGCGTCCCTGATAGAACTCCGGCCGTGGATCGCGAGACCGCAAAGCGCAACATGAGCGCAGGCCTGATGGCCGGGGGCATCGCCGCCGGCGTATTCGCCCTCTGCTTCATCGCCGCAATGCTCTACATCGCCTCATGAGCGCCGAGCACCGAGACATCCCCGAGCCCGGCGAGCTTGTCTACGCGCCTCGCCCCTCCTGGGCGGCCATCGCCTTGGTCGCGAGCATCGCCGTGATGGTCTGTGGGATCTACGCCGAGGGCTTCATGGTCCGCGGCTGGATCTACTCGATCATCGGCGCGATCGTCTTCCTCTTCGCTTTCCGCAGCCTCGTCAGGGGCGCCATTCGCGACTACTACCGCCTGCCCCGGGCGCAGAAGACCCGCGGCGCGGTTCTCCCGGTCGAGAAGATCTCAGTCCCTCAGGACTGAATCAGTCGGGACTCATTCCCGAAGTTGCTCCGTCGCTCGTCCAGACGCGGACGATGTCGCGTATAGAGAGCACGCCGATGACCTCCCCTTCATCGAAGACGACGAGGTGTCGGACGCCACGTCGCGACATCTCGGCGGCGGCGCGCTCCAGACTCCAATCGGGCGCGGCCGAAATCACGCTGTCGCTCATGTGGTCGACGACCCGCTCAGAGTCGGGATCCTCTCCGCTGCCAACTGAAAGCAGGAGGTCGCGCTCGGTAACGATCCGTGGGACTGGCGACTCCTCGTCGGTAACCAGCGCCGCGCCGGTTCTTTTCTCCACCATCATCCGCGCCGCTTCGCGCAGGGTGTGCGAGGGACCCACGGTGAGAACCACATCGGACATCCCTTCACTCACCTGCATCGGCATCCCCTACTTTCCGGTGTTTCGACGTTAGTGCGGATCGCCTCAAGACTATCCCACGATCCGCGCCTGACAAGGCGCTTCTACCCGGCCCAGACATATAGAATCCGGCGCGCTTCACGCTCCGCAATGTTCAAACCGCCCAACCCCACTCGTCCCCTGCTTGCCCTCGCCGCTCTTGCGGCTATCGCGCTTGGCTCGAGCGGCTGCGGGACGACCACCGCGGATGTCGATCGCGGCCGCATCCTCTTCAGACAGAACTGCGGCACCTGCCACACGATGGCGCAGGCCGGCACCACTGCGACGATCGGCCCCAACCTCGATGACGCCTTTGCCGCCGGGCGTGCCGTCGGCCAGGACGGCGACACGGTCGCCGGTGTGGTCAAGGCCCAGGTGGAGAACCCACGTCCCAGCAACGGCGATCCGGGGGTTTCGATGCCGGCGGATCTGGTCAGCGGCCAGGACCTCGAGGACGTCGCCGCCTACATGGCTCGCTACGCGGGCGTCCCCGGCGCGGCGCCACCCAAGGTCCCCGGTGGCCCAGGCGCCCAGGTCTTCGCCAACAACGGCTGTGGCACCTGCCACACGCTCGCGGCGGCCAACTCCGGCGGTACCGTCGGACCCAACTTGGATGAGTTCCTGGCGCCCAACGATGACGCGGCTGCGATCAGAGAGATGATCGTCGACCCCAATGCCGAAATCGTCAAGGGCTTCCCGGCCAATGTGATGCCGCTTAACTACGGTGAGATGATCACTCCTGAAGAGCTCAACCAGCTAGTCCAGTTCCTGATCGACTCAACGCCCGCCGGCGGCAAATAAAACGGCAATTAGACGCCTGACGATCACGCCGGAGCGCTACGCCCAAGTGACGCTGGTCGCACTCGGCGCGCTTTCCCTGATCGTTCTCACCGGCGCAGCGGTTCGCCTCACCGGCTCAGGCCTCGGCTGTCCGGACTGGCCCAAATGCTACGGCGGCACTGTGCCTCCGCTCGAGACTCACGCGGTGATCGAGTACGGCAACCGGCTGCTCACCGGGTTCGTCGGCTTCGCGGTGATCGCCGCCAGCCTTGGTGCCTGGTTCCGCGTGCCCTTCCGCGGCCACCTGGCGCTATTCGGCGCCCTCCTGCCCCTGGGTGTGCTGGGGCAGGCAATCCTCGGCGCCCTGGTCGTCAGATACCACCTCGCCCCGGGGTTGGTGATGAGCCACTTCATCCTCTCGATGCTGCTGCTCGACGCCTCCTTCGCCCTCGCCTGGTGCTCGCGCTATGAGCCGGGGGAGCGGCGCTTTTCGAGCGACCGCCTCGGCGTCTGGGCGGTCCGGGCGCTGATCCCGATCGGTCAGCTGACGATCCTCGCCGGCACGATCGCGACCGCCTCGGGTCCCCACGCGGGAGCACACGAGGGGGAGCTGGTCCACCGCTTCACCTTCGAGGGCACGGGAACGCTGGAATGGGTGGTGCAGCGCCACAGCGCGATCGCCGCTTTCTTCGGCCTGGCCGCCATCGCCGTCTGGCTGCTCCTGCGACGCGAGGGAGGCGACAGCCGCGCTGTGCGGCCCCTCACCGCCGTTATTGCCCTCCTGGGCCTACAGGGCGTCGTGGGAGGCGTTCAGTGGGCTCTGGAGCTTCCCTCCGAGGTCGTCTGGGTCCACGTGTCCCTGGCCACGGTCACGTGGCTGGCGATGCTCCTGACAGTGGCCACGGCGGGCCGCCTTGAGCCTAGGAGCGCGTCCTCCACCAGCGATACGCATGGAGCGCCCCGGCGCAGACCAGCAGCAACCCCCAAATCGCCCCAACCAACGGCTTAGTCAGCAGCGTCAAGGCGATCACCGAGGCGGCGGCCACGCCGACGATCACAACCCATCTGAATACTGCCTCTTCGGAGATGCGCATCTGCCGCGCCGCTCCAGAGCTGGACTAGAGGATGTAGACGGTTACGTAGACGACGATCCACATCACGTCTACGAAGTGCCAGTAGATGCCCGGGAACTTCAACGCCCAGGTGATCCTCGGCCTTGGGGCCGAAATGGCCGCGGAAAGCTCGGATCGTGGCGAAGCTAAGCAACATCAGGCCGACGAAGACGTGGGCGCCATGGAGGCCGGTAAGGCCGTAGAAGATCGAGCCGAAGGCGAGATCGCGGGCGCTGAAGCCGATATTGACGTACTCGTTGAGCTGGATGAAGAGGAAGGTCGCGCCCAGCATCCAGGTGAGGACGAGGCCGAGTTTGAGCCCGGTCTTGTTGCCGCGCCGAATCGACTCCAGCGCGTAATGGATCGTGAAGCTGGAGGAGACGAGGATCGCCGTGTTGATGCCGGCGACCGCGACCGGCAGCTCGTAAGGCTCCGGTGGCCAGGTCGGCGGGTGGACGACTACGCGGAGGAAGAAGTACGCCGCGAAGAAGGCGCCGAAGAGCATGATCTCCGAGACGATGAAGAGAAAGATCCCGAGCGTCTGGCGATCCATGCGCGAGCTCTGGTTGGCCTCGGGCGGGCCGTGGTGCTCTTCATGGGCGTGGCCGAGTGCCACAGATGCGCTCTCCATCAGGCGCCTCCCTCTTCCGCCACGGCGGCCGCCACAGCCTCGGCGGGACGTCCCACCTCAAGGTGCTCGACCGGCTTGTCGGTGATCTCGCGAACGCGGCCGAGCAAGTCCTCCCCCAGCCAGTGCGACATCTCACCGGCGAAGGTCGAGATCAGCACCTCGTCGACGCGGTAGTGCTCGATCGCGTTCTGCACGGCGTGAAACGGATCCGGGCTCATCGGCTGGCCGGTGGCGTCGACATCGGCGCGATAGAGCTCAGCCATGGTCGCGGCGAGGGCGCGGACGATCTCGGCCTCGGTCATGTCGTCGGAGCGCGGGCAGACGATCGTGTAGCGGTGCGGGCGCTCGGCGGCGCGATCCTTCAACCGCTTGATCAGGTCCGGCGTGGCCACGGTCTGAGTGGCGACGACGAGGGTGTGGTTGAGGTCCCAGCGGACCGAGTCGTCCTCGATCCGCACCGGGATGTGGGTGACCGCCACATCGGGCTCAAAGCGGTCGCGGGCCCACTCGACCAGATCCTTGCGTTTGATGCCAAAGCGGGTTTCGTAGAGGCAGGAGAGCAGAACCTCGCTCGGCTCGTGGGCACGAACGGCGTCGTCGAGCGCCAGCGCCGAGTCGGGGTCCATCACTTCGCCGACCGACTTGATCCCGAACTCCGCGAGAATCGCCATCGTCACCTCGACCCGAGCGCGCGCCGCTTCGCGCAGCTCGCTGGAATCGATCAGCTGGCCGACCGCCGGCTGGTTCTGCGGCGCCGCGACAGCCACGAAGGGAGCCTTCTCGCGCCCGCTCGCGAACCGCCGCCAGCAGCTTTCGCCCACCCGCGACCTCATTGAGGAAGACCAGCAGGGGACGCGCCTCGGTCGCCTCGCTCATGACGACCCCACCACGCTCGGCTCCGCCTCGGGCACCTCGGCGCCCTCGCCGGCCATGATCGCGTGCCGAGCGCCGGGCACCCCGAACTCATACGGGCCGCCGACCACGCGCGGGATCTCATCGAAGTTGAAGATCGGCGGCGGCGAGGAAACCTGCCACTCGATCGTGTTGGCGCGCCAGGGGTTGGCCTCCGCCCGCGGGCCGAAGCGCCAGCTGACGATCATGTTGTAGAGGAAGACGAGCTGCACGGCGCCGAGCATGAAGGCGAAGACGCTGATCAGCAGGTTCCAGTTGCCGAACTGCTCGGCGTAGTCGGCGACCCGTCGCGGCATCCCGTCCATCCCGATCCAGTGCATCGGGATGAAGGTGCCCCAGGTGCCAACAACCGTCCCCCAGAAGTGGACGCGGCCCAGTTTCTCGTCGTACATCCGCCCCGTCATCTTCGGGAACCAGTGGTAGATGCCGGCGAAGATCGTGAAGACCGAGCCGCCGAAGAGGACGAAGTGGATGTGGGCGACGATGAAGTAGGTGTCGGAGACGTGGATGTCGATCGGCACCATGCCCAACATCACGCCACTGATGCCGCCGATCGTAAAGGTGACGATGAAAGCCAGCGCGAACAGCATCGAGGTCGAATAGGTATGGATCTTGCCGAAATAGAGGGTGCCCAGCCAGGAGAAGATCTTGATCCCCGTCGGCACCGCGATCAGCAGCGTGGTGATCATCATCGGCACCCGCAGCCAGCTGAACATGCCGGCGACGAACATGTGGTGGGCCCAGACCGAGTAGCTGAGCACGACGATCCCGATTAGCGCCAGAGCCATCAACCGGTAACCGAAGATCGGTTTACGGGCGTGAGTAGAGATGACTTCGCTGATGATCCCGAACCCGGGCAACATCATGATGTAGACGGCCGGGTGCGAGTAGAACCAGAAGATGTGCTGGTAGCTGATCACGTCGCCACCGCCGGCGAACTGGAAGAACTGGGTGCCGAGAGCGCGATCGAAGAGCACCATGAACTGGGCGCCGGCGATGAATGGCGTCGCGGCGACGACCAGAAGCGAAGTCGAGAGGTTGGCCCAGACCAGCAGCGGCATCCGCCAGAAGTTCATCCCGGGCGCACGCATGGTGATGATCGTGACCAGGAAGTTGAGCGCGGTAGCGATCGACGACGCACCGGCGAACTGCACGCCCAAGTTGAAGAACGACTGGCCTAACGGCGCCCCCGTCGAGAGCGGCGCGTAGCCCGTCCAGCCGGCGTCAAAAGCGCCGCCTGGAGCGAGAAAGCTGCCGATGAAAAGCAGCCCGGCGAGCGGCAGCATCCAGAAGCTGAGGGCGTTGAGCCGCGGGAAGGCCATGTCCGGCGCGCCGATCATCAGCGGCAGGACGTAGTTAGCGATGCCGGCGAAAACCGGGATCACGAAGACGAAGATCATCAATACCGCGTGGGTGGAGAAGAGGCTGTTGTAAGCGGCGGCGTCGACGATCTGGGTGCCGGGCTGGGCCAGCTCGGCCCGGATCAGCATCGCCATCAGGCCGCCGATGAAGAAGAAAAAGAAGGTGGTGCAGATGTACTGGATGCCGATCACCTTGTGATCGGTGTTGAAGCGGAAGTAGTCCTTCCAGCTCTTGGCGCCGTGCTGGGAGTGATCCTCGGGGACCGTGGGCGCACCGACCGCCCAGCGCAGCCAGTAGTCAAAGCAACCGAAGCCGGCCAGGAAGCCGAGTGGGCCGGTGATCAGGGGCACGACCACATGCGGGTAGCCGGTCTGCTCGGTCTGGTAGAGCGGCAGGTCCGGAGATCGCGCGCAGAGCAATCACAAGGCCAAAGCCGAAAGCGGCGGCGAGGATCGCGCCGAGGATCCCGCGGATCCACCCTGGTTGCTTGATCGCCGCCACCATCAGTTCTCCTCCATTATGCCCCGCCGGTCCCCACTGGGATCGGGTCGGTTTCGGTGTCCTGGACGACAGACTCCATCAAGTCGGAGGGCACTGTGTCTCTAAGGCCGGCGATCCACTTACGGAACTCGGCCGGCGGCTCGACGACGACCTTGGCGCGCATCGTGGCGTGGCCAAAGCCGCAGAGCTCGGTGCAGATGAGCTGATAGGTGCCGACCTTGTTGGGCGTGACGATCGCCGTCGTCGTGATGCCGGGCACGTTGTCTTTCTTGATCCGCCACTCCTGCACCCAGAAAGAGTGGATCACGTCCTGAGCGTGCATTTTGAACTGAACCTGGCGATTGACGGGCACGTGCAGCTCTCCCTGAGACCAGGCCTCGTCCTTCCCGGGGTAGCCGAAGCTCCAGGCGTACTGCTGGGAAAAGACCTGGACCGTGAGCGGGTCCTTGGCCGGCTTCTCGATCTCATCCAGCACCTTCCAGCTGTAGCCGCCGGCGAAGAGCACGATGATCGTCGGAATCAACGTCCAAGCGACCTCGAGACGGGTATTGCCGTGAATCGGCTCGCCGTCGGACTCGTCGCCGGGCTTGGCTCTGAATTTCCACAGCGCGTAGAAGAGCATCACCATCACCAGAGAGAAGACGAAGGACGAGAGGACGATCATGATGTTCAGCAGGTGATCGATCTTCGGCGCCGCGGTGGAGGCCTGCTGGCCGTCCCAATTGATCGGCAGCATCACCGCGCAAATCACCGCGGTCAGCACGGCGGTGGCGGCAAGCATCTTCGCTATCGGCAGGCGGCCCATCATCGGCGGGGGCGCATTCTATGCATCCGGGAGACGGTCAAGCTCGCCCCGCGCGGCAGAGATGACCCCGCGGGCCACCCCCTCCCAGCTCCACAGCCGAGCGACCGTCTCAACCAAGCTCTCTCGAGCCGCCGCCCGTCTCCTCCTCAGGAAGCCGAGCCAACCGTTGAGTCGCTCGGCAATCGCTTCCATCGCCCCTTCCTCGACCGGAAACGAGGTCAGCCGGCCAACCTCCGGGGGCAGCGCGGCGGCCAGTTGCCGGGACACCTCCCGCATCCCGGAATGACCGGCGGAGACCGGCAGCACCCCGCAGGCGGCCGCCTCGGCGGCGACCATCCCGAACGCCTCGGGAAAGGTGCTGGGCATGACCAGCGCCTCTGCCCCGGGCAGCAACTCGGCGACCTCGCGAGTGCTCCAAGCGCCCGATGAACTCGACCGATCCCGCGGACGCTTTCGCGGCCTCGCGTAGCCCTCAGGCGGATCGGCGAGAAACGCACCAAGGATCGGCAACGACTTCTCCTCCCCACCCTCCAGCGCCCATCCAAGGCGAGCCACCTCGCGTGCCTCGTCCGAGATCCCCCGCTCCAGCGCCGCAAGCAAGCGACGCAGCCCGTCTTCGTACTCCCCGAATCCCGCGATCTGCAGCTGCGCTTCCGGGTGCTGGCCTTCCTTACCAGCGGCCACGCGGCTATCAGCAGATCCACGCCCTTGGAGACGATCAGCTTCCCGACGAAGACGATCCGTGGCCGAGAGGGCCGGGTGGGGGTTCCGCTTAACTTTTTCGAGCTGCCTTCGCCGGCTGTCGCCCGATCGTCTTCTCGCGAAAAAGTACAAGACGCTCCACCCCCACCCGGCCCTCTCGGCGTGAAGGTCTCTGTGTCAACGCCGGGTGGCCCCAATCGGGTCTTCTCTTCAAGTGAGGGACATCGGGAAGCGCGGCCCAGAGGGACTCGGCGGTATGGCGGGAGCCGACGAGGACTCCGGAGGCGGCCTCCATCCCATCGGTGCGTAGGGAAGGAAGCGAGCATGCGGGTTTGACCGTGTACTCGAGGGCGGAGCCGTGGACCTTGGCGGCGAAGGGCGCGACGTCGGCGCGGGCGAGGATCGCCGGGCCCATTACGAGGTGGTTGGCCAAGGCCACGTCCATCCCTCCTGCCTGTTCCGCGACCTCTCGTACCGCGGTGACATTGGTGTCGATGTAGCGATCGAGCTCCGCGTCGGTCAGCTCCGGAAAGCTTCTGACCTCGAAGCCCTCGTAGGGGTCTTTGACGTAGACGGGCAGCAGGCCGCCGATGTCGGGGTTGTGGATCTCCACGCCCTCGATCTTCGACCTCGCGGTCCTGGCAGAGGAGATGGACCTCGTGGCCCAGGCTGGCCAGCGCCCGAGCCAGATTGGCGTTGTAGATGTTGCTGCCCGTGCCGCGCAGCATGTAGCCGTGGAAGATGAAGTACACGCATCGGTGTCCGCGGTCAAGCTATTAGTCGTTCGCCGGCCGGTGAACTCGAAGCAGCTCTATCGGATGCGCGCACCGGCCTCTGGCCGCGAGGCCCTTGCATATGCCGAGCCGGGCGACGTCTACGTCGACCGGGAGACCGGCGAGGAGATGGAGCCGGTGGCGATGGTCCTGCCGCTCGCCCCTTCGGACTCAGCCCTGCCTCGCACGCCGGACAACCTGCGCGCCTGCCGTCGTTGCGACCAGCTGATCGGGCTGGATGTCAGCGACTGCCCCTACTGCGGTCTGCGCCAGGAAGCGCCTAGCTACGGCCGCTTGACCAGCGTCGCCGTGTAGAGCAGGCGCGCGTTGCTGTAGTAGCAGCCGTAGGTCTTCGTCTTTTTAACGCCCTGCTGGGGATGGCCGCCCTGGATATCCGCCTTCGACGAGCAGTTGCCGGGCAGGCGACTGCCGCGCCAGGTGTTGTCCGCCTCGACGTTGAAGGCGAACATCGGCGCCCAGGTGGGAATCGTGAGCGCGACGACCTGTCCGCGCAGAACGGTGAGCGGATGGTCGAGGGCGAAGATGACGGTGCTGCCGAAATAGTGGTTGAGCACCTCGATCGGGCCCTGACGGACCAGCGTGTATCTGGGGGGCTTCGAGCCTCTTGATCGGTCGCAGGACCCCGACCCGGGCCTTTGCGGGCTGCCCGAGGAAGTCATTGAAGAAGCCGACCTCGTCCGTCGTGGTGGCGCCGTCCTTGGTCGAGGGCCTGGCCAGCGTGATCGACCAAGCAACGAGTTTGCCGTCGAACGGCGCCTCGTAAGGACGGGAGACGCCGTCGGCGATCGCCTGGAAGCCGGTCACGTGACCCTCAACCCGGCACGGAATCACTTCGACGTCGTTGACGATCTTTCCGGGACATGACGCGGGCGGCGTCTACGCGGTCTGACCGAGGACGACGGAGCGAGGCGGGGCCGAGCCGGCGACGCCGGGCCAGGCAACGGCAACGAGAGCGGCGAGCATGCAGGCTGCCGCTGCCGCTATGAGCGCGCGGTTCCTGCCCGTCTGATTTGTCCAGCTGTAGGCATGTCTCCAGGCAAACACGGGCTGGCACCGCCCGGTTGCGGCCCCCGATTCTGCCGTCAGCGTCGGGGGAATGCGGCGCGGGGGTGCCTCTGCACGAACCCGGCCAACTCACCCCGGTAGGGTTGCCAGCCGAAATGGAGGCTTCGAATCCCGCAGACGAGTTCATCCCGGCCGGGCTCGCCTCTCTCGGAATCGAAGCCGATGAGATGGACATGGCCGTGATGCAGCGCGGCCCACCAGATGTTCTGGCCAGGAATCCTCGCCCTGATCTCGGCCGACCTCGGCGAAGTGACGCCGGAGCGCGATCCCGACCTCTCCAAGGCGCCATGAATGCGCTCGACCTCCCCCTTCGCGAACAAGCGGCGGCGATCGCCCGAGGCGATCTCGACCCGGCGGAGCTGCTCGACGCGACCCTGGCGCGCATCGAGGAGCGCAACCCGGCGATCAACGCCGTGGTCGAAACCTTCCCGGAGCGCTCCCGCGAGATGCTGGCAGCCGCGCCCAGAGGGCCGCTGCACGGCGTCCCCGTCGTGATCAAGGACGAGTGGCCGCTGCCCTGGCGGGCGCAGCGCTTCGGCGCCGCGGACATGCTTGCCCCCGCCGAGCCGGGTGAATCCGGCCCCTACCTCGCCCTGCGCGACGCCGGCGCGGTGATCGTCGGGGTCGGGCAACATGCACGAGTTGGGCGCCAGCAGCACCGGCAATACCTCCGTCTACGGCGCGGCCCGCAACCCCTGGAACACCGAGCGCTGCCCGGGCGGCTCCTCCAGCGGCCCCGCCGCCTCGGTCGCCGCGCGACTGGTCGCCGGCGCGGTCGGCGCAGACGGCCTCGGCTCGGTCCGCTTCCCCGCCGGCTACTGCGGACTGACCGGCCTGAAGCCGACCTTCGGCCGCTCGGCTCTCGCCGGGCACCACGCGGCGGCGTATACCGAGACGATCGTCTCCGGCCCGCTCTGTGCCGATGCCGCCGATTGCCGCCTCTTGGGCTCAGCCCTGCTCGGAGAAGAGCTTGCCTCCGGCGACGCCGCGGGCTTGCGGATCGGAGTGGTTAGCGACGCCGTCTCCGAAGACGTCGCCCCCGAAGTGCGCGACGCCTGCGAAGCCGCGATCGAGGCACTGCGCGGCGAGACCGGCGGTGAGGTGCGTGAGGTCGAACTTCCCGACCTCGAATTGGCGACGATGGCCGGGATCCTGATCATCAACGCCGAGATGATGAACGGGGTGACGCCGGCGACGCTCAACAGCATCGACCCGGAGCTGAGCGCGATCAACAAGGCCTTTGTCAAGTACCGGATGCTGCTGCCGGCGGCGGCGATCGTCCAGGCAAAACGAATGCGCGCGCTGACCCGCCGCCGCCTGGCGGCGATCTTCGCCGAAGTCGACGTGATCGCCTGGCCGACCCTCCCCACGGTCGCGCCGCCGTTGGACGCGCCGCTGGTCGAGCTTCCCTCCGGCACGCACACCGCCGACCAGGCCAACGTGCGCGGAGGCGCCCTGGCGAACTTGACCGGGATACCCGGAATCAACCTCCCGGTCGGCTTCTCCGAGGGCCTACCCATCGGCCTGCAGCTACAGGCCGCCTGGGGCGAGGACGAGTTGTTGCTGGACGCCGCTGAGGCGCTGGAGCGCGCCAACGGGCGCCGCTGGGTGGAGGAGCTCTCGCCCCTCGCCCAAGCAGAGCCGACGGAGGTCTAGAGAAATGCCGGCGATCGTCGTCGAGGGGCTCGAGCGTGCCTTCGACGAGGTTTTCGCTGTGCAGGGGGTCGACCTCGCGGTCGACGAGGGCGAGATCTACGGATTCCTCGGCCCCAACGGCGCCGGAAAGACGACGACGGTCCGGATGCTGACGACCCTGCTCCTGCCCACGGGGGGACGGGCGATCGTCGCCGGAAACGACGTGGTCAAGGACGCGCGCGCGGTGCGGGCGTCGATCGGCGTCGCCCTCCAGGAGGCGGCGCTCGATCCCTTGATGACCGGCCGCGAGCTGATCCGCCTGCAGGCGACACTGCAGGGAATCCCCACCGCGGAGGGCAAGCGGCGCGCCGACGACCTGCTGGAGCGGGTCGACCTCGCCGCCGCCGCCGACCGCCGAGTGGGGACCTACTCGGGCGGCATGCAGCGCCGCCTCGACCTCGCCGCCGCACTCGTCCACGAGCCCCGCGTCCTCTTCCTCGACGAGCCGACGACCGGCCTCGATCCGGTCAGCCGCAAAACGATCTGGGAGGAGGTGCGGTCCCTGAACAACGAGGGCACGACCGTCTTCCTCACCACCCAGTATCTGGAGGAGGCCGACCAGCTCGCCGACAACGTCGGGATCATCGACAGCGGCAAGATCGTCGCCGAGGGAACGCCGGAGTCGCTCAAAGCCGAAGTTGGCCACCCCCACATCCAGCTGCAACTGGCGGCGGGGTCCGTCACTCAAGCCGAAGAGGTATGCGGGCGAATCGGCAAGCTGCTCCCCCCGGTCGACGCCAAGACGGTGCTGGTCGAGGTGGAGAACGGCGCAGCCGACATTCCTCGCGTCGTGCTCGCCCTCGACGAGGCCGGGATCACGGTCGACTCCCTGGAGCTGGTCCACCCCACGCTCGACGACGTCTTCGTCGCGAAGACGGGTCATCACCTGAAGCAGGAGGAGAGATGAACAACCTGCGGGTGGTGCGAGCCCTGGGGCTGCGCTCGGTCCGCCAGACCTTTCGTCGCCCGCAACTGATGGCGCCGATCGTCGTCTTCCCGACGCTGCTGTTGGCGATCCAGACCGGCGGCGCCGGCGGCGCGATCGACTTGCCCGGCTTTCCGCCGGTGCAGAGCTTCCTCCAGTTCATGCTGGCCGGAGCGATGATGCAGTCCCTGATGCTGGCCGGCAACAGCGGCGGAATCGCGCTTGCGGTTGACATCGAGATGGGCTTCACCGACCGCCTCTTCGCGGCGCCGATCCCCCGCTTCACGATCGTCCTCGGGCGCTTGGCGGGGACCGCTGCGCTTGGCCTTTTCGCCGCGCTCTGGTTCCTCGCGATCGGGCTGATCTTCGGCGCGCAGATCGAGGGGGGCGTCGCCGGAGCGCTGCTCGCGATCGCCCTGGTCACCGCCTGCGCGATGGCGGTCGGCGGCATCGGCGCCGCGATCGCGCTGCGAACCGGCAGCGCCAGCGTCGTCCAGGGCCTCTTCCCGCTGGTCCTCGTCGTCCTCTTCCTCTCCTCGGCCTTCTTCCCCCAGGACCTGATGATCCAACCCGCGAAGGCGATCGCCGAGTACAACCCCCTGAGCTTCGTCGTCAATGGGATTCGCGACCCGATGATCTCCGGGATCTCAGCCAAAGAGACGCTCGAAGCGGTCCTCGCTATCGCCGGCATCGCCGCGCTTGGCCTGCTCCTCAGCGCGCGGGCGCTGCGCCACCGGGTGAGGGTCGGCTGATGGAGGCGGCATCGGTCAGCGTAGGGACGGAGCCCGCGTGGAAAGCAAACGCGGCGGCGATAGCCGCCCTGATGGTGCGAGCGAAGAACGAGCTGATCAGGGTCCCCGGCGCGGCGATCCCCGGCGTGCTGGCGCCGACCATCTTCTTCCTCGGGCTGAACGGCGTCTTCGGTGCGCTTACCCAGCTCAGAGGGTTCACCACCAGCACCTACGAGAGCTTCGTCGTCCCGGTCAGCATGCTGCAGGGAGCCGGGTTCACCGGCGCCGCGGCGGGGGTGAATCTGGCCCGCGACATCGAGGGGGGTTGGCTCGACCGCCTGCTCGTCTCCCCCGCCCCACGCTGGGTGCTCCTCGCCGGGACGGTGCTCGCGGCCAGCGCCCGGGCGCTGATCCCCGCGACCTTCGTCCTCAGCGTCGCGCTGGCGCTGGGGGCGGGCTGGCCCGGCATCGACGGGCTTGCTCGTGACCTACTTCATGGTCGCCTCGATGGCGGCAGTCGCCGCCTGCTGGGGGTCGATGCTGGCACTGCACTACAAGAGCCAATCGGCAGCCCCGCTGATGCAGGCGGGCATGATGGCCCTAATCCTCGCCACCACCGCCTACGCGCCGCTCGCCCTGCTGCAGGGCTGGCTACAGGACGTCGCGCGGGTCAACCCGGTTACGCAGGTGGTTGACGCGGCGCGCCAGGGCTTCATCGGACCCGTCACCTGGGGGGAACCTGGCCCGGAGTCGCCGCCCTGATCGGACTGCTTGCCCTATTCGGCGCGCTGGCGCTGCGTGAGATGCGCCGCACAGGGGTCTGAGCGCGAAAATTGACGTGAAGCCCGCCGTCGAGATCGCCGAGAGCGTCCTGCGCGGCAACTGGCTGGAGGGCGAGCGGGACGGCGTCCCATACGCCTATACGCAACCCAGCCCCAGCCGCTACCCGTGGCAGTGGTACTGGGACTCCTGCTTCGCGGCGATCGTCTGGCGCCGCTTCGACCCGGCGCGCTCGCGGGCAGAGCTGGAGAGCCTGCTCAACGCTCAGCGACCGGACGGCTTCATCGGCCACACGATCTTCTGGGACCGCCCGGTCTCGCTGTCCCGCCTCCCCTTCTACAACGTCACCTCACGCAGGTCGTTTCAAACCGAGACGATTCAGCCGCCGTTACTCGCCTGGGCTTGGCGCATCGCCGTCGGCGACCCGGCCGCGGAGCCCCGGATCGCCGCTCAAGTCGACTGGCTGGCCGCCAACCGCGATCTCGAAGGCGACGGCTTGCTCTGGATCGTGCAGCCCGACGAGTCGGGGCTCGACGCCTCACCCAAGTTCGATCCGGTCTGGGGACGCCGTGCCAACTCGCGAATCGGCTTCCCCTGCCTTGTGCGACGCAATCGCCGGCTCGGCTTCGACGCGAGGCGCGTGCGCGAGCGCGGCGGACCGGTGCTCTGCGAAACGCTGGTCAACACGCTCTGGTCCCTGTCCCTGCAAGCGCTTGGACGGCCGTCGGCGACCCCGGCGCTGATCGACCGCCTCTGGGACGAGCGGCGGGGCCTGTTCCTCGACGAGGCCCAGCCCGGTGGTGCGCGCCCGGAGGTCGTCACCTGGGCCGCCCTCTCCCCCCTTGCCCTGCCCGACCTGCCGGAGGAAATTGGCCGGCGCTTGGTCGAGGAGCACCTGCTGCGCGAAAGCGAGTTCCTGACGCCGGTAGCGCCCCCCTCGGTCGCGGCCTCGGAGCCCAGCTACGAGCCCGGCGAGCGGCGCGGCCCGATTCGCCGCTACTGGCGCGGCCCGACCTGGATCAACTCGGCCTGGATGGTCTGGCTGGGAATGCGTCGCCTCGGCTACGAGAGAGAAGCCGCGCGCATGGCCGAGGGGCTGGTCGGCGCCGTCGAGAGAGAGGGTCTACGCGAGTACTACGACCCGCGCGACGGCAGCGGCATGGGCGCCAGAGACTTCGCCTGGTCGGCGCTGATTGCTGAGCTCGCATGAGCGCTCCTCTGGTCAGCGTCGTGATTCCCGCCCACAATGCGGAGCGGTTCCTCGGCGAGGCGATCGAAAGCGTCCTGGCGCAGACCTACTCGCCGGTGGAGACGATCGTCGTCGACGACGGCTCAACTGACGCGACGGTGACGATCGCCGAGCGCTGCGACGGAGTGAAATTGCTGCGCCGTGAGAATCGCGGCGCAGCGGCGGCCCGGAACGCCGGGGTCGCCGCATCGCGCGGAGAGATCCTCGCCTTCCTCGATGCCGACGACGCCTTCCTCCCTCACAAGCTGGCCTTCCAAACGTCGGAGCTATGCGCCCGCGACAGCGCCTGCTGCGTGCTCGCCTCCCAGGAGCTGGTGGTCGAAGAGGGGGCCGAGCTGCCCTTCGGGGCTCCTGGGACGGAAGATTTCGCGCTGCCCCCGGAGTTGCTGGAAGAGGAGTTTCCGTACATCTACACGATGTCGATGGTGCTGACCAGAGCCCTCTTCGAGGAGCTCGGCGGCTTTGACGAGAGGCTGAGCTACACCGAAGACGTCGACTTCCTCTTCCGACTGATGGAGGCGGGAATAGAGATCTCGCGACACTCGGAGATCGTGGTGCGGCGGCGGGTCCACCCCGGCAACATGACGCAGGATCACGAGGCGGCCCAAAGAGCGCTGCTGCGCACCTTCAAGGCCCGAGTTGACCGACATCGCGCCCGGCAACAAGGCTCCGGAGAGCGGCGCGGCAACGATTGAAGCCGAAGATCATGCTGCGGCGGAAGCCGTGGGCGATCAGTTGTCGACGCCGGTCGAAGCCCCAGATCGACGCCGCGAAAGCGAAAAAGCCGGGGTGCCAGGGCGCCTCATGGGCGAGGGCGCGCATGCGCCGGTGCCGTTCCCACAGCAGGGTCAGCGTCCCCCACGGCGTTCGCGGCCGTGTGGCCGCCCGAAATCCCGCCCGCTCCCATCGAGGCGCCGGCGAAACGGCGAGAGATGCGAGCGCCTCGTCCGGGACCTCGAGCGCGAACTCCTCTCGCAAGTAGGAGAGGGCTCCGGCCGCCGTGACCGTAAGCCGGCGGCGACCCGCTTCGGCGACGAGGCGCTCCCAGTCCGGCGAACTCGAGCGAACGATCGCGACCGCATCGGCGATCCAGCGGAAGGCTGGAATCGGCTGACGCGGAGATCCGTGCGCACAGACGTTCAACAAAGCGTCGGCCGGGCACGGGGCCAGCGCCGTCTCGTCGCCAATCGACACCGGCACTGCTGCCTCCCAAAGTGGAGAGTCGCCGCTGCTGGCCCAGAGCGAGAACCAGTGCAGATCGACGCGGCTATGTGGTGGCTTGGCGACTTCGTATGAGTGGTGTACGGGGATCATCCGTGCCGGATTCCCGACCCGCCCCCGCCAACCGCCGGAGAGGAGACACTCCATCGCCGCCTCGGCCTGTGCCGGGTGGACCAGAACATCGACGTCCGCCATCGGCCGCACCCCGATGTCGCGGTAGTGCAGGAGACAGAGCGGGGCTCCCTTCAAGAGCAGGAATGAAATTCCCTCGGCATCCAGCGCGCGGACAGCATCGGCCGCACCGGCAAAGAGCAACTGGTTGCGCGTCCAGGTCATCCGGTAGAGGCCGCGGACCCGACCGGCCACGGGGTCGCCCTCCAGGCGCTCGCCGAGATTGCGCCAAGCGAGCGGCAAGAGGCGGTGCTCGACCTCGTCGATCTCGTCGAATTCGACTGCTTCTCGCCAGCGTCGCCAGGCCGCCGACGCGGCGTCGCCCTCGTCGAGAGCGGCGTGCAGCAAGGCCGCGTGGCGCGGACCCGGCAGGTAGCCCATCCCGGTCAAAGCCGCGCCCCCTCCCCAGCCAGGCGCCCTTCGCGCAGCTCGACGACGCGATCCGCCTCCGCCGCGATCGGCAAATCGTGGGTGACAATGAGAAGCGTCGGGGAAGGGTCGATCGTTCGCAGGCCGTCCATAAGGCTCGCCGCTGACTCCAAGTCCAGGTGAGTGGTCGGCTCGTCGAGGATCAGCAGGACGGGTCTGCGCAGCAGAGCTCGCGCGATCGCGACCCGCTGCCGCTGTCCGCCGGAAAGAAGGATGCCCTCGTCTCCGATCTGGGTCTCGTAGCCGCGTGGAAGGTGCTCGACGAACTCGTCCACCCGCGCCAGAGGCGGCGGCGCGGCGCAACTCTTCCTCCGAAGCCTCGGGTGTCGCGTAAGCGATGTTCTCCCGCACCGTCGCCGAGAAGAGGATCGGGCTCTGAAAGACCGTTCCGATCCGGCTGCGAAGGTGGCGTAAGTCGATCTCGTCGAAGGGCACGCCCGAAGCGCAAAGGCGACCCGAATCGGGGCGGTAGAGACCGAGAATCAAGCTGACCAGTGTGCTCTTGCCGGCGCCGTTGGGGCCAATCACCGCGACGGTCTCGCCGCTGCCGAGCTCCAGCGAAAAGTCGGTGAGCACCTCCTCCCCTCCCGCGTAGGAGAAGCACACTTCCTCGACCTGAACCGCACCGTCGAACTGGATCTTGCGGACGCCGCGGTAGGGCTCGGCTGCCTCGGCGTCGAGCAGCGCCTCCACCCGCTGCAGCGACTCCATGCCCGAGATCACAGTGGGAATCGCGGTCAGCATCGCCGGCGTCTGGCCCCGCAGCAGCGCCAGCAGCGTGAAGAAGGAGACGAGGTCACCCGTTGTCATCGTCCCGGCGGTGACGGCGTACCCCCCGACGACAAGGACGATCACCGCCCCGATCGCCATCACCGTCCCGTTGGCGAGAGAGTAGGCCGACTGCATGAAAGCCATCGCCCGTCCCAGCGAGCCCAGCTCGTCCAGCTGGCGGCGCCTGGCGGCGATCTCGGAGCTGTCGACCCCGTGCGCCTTGGTCAGTGTCACCGAGCGCAGGGCGAACAGAGTCTGGGAATCGAAGGTTTCGAAGGAGTCGCGCCAGGTGGCCGTGCGACGCCGGACCGCGCGCCCGATCGCAACCGAGCCAAAAAACAATCCCGGCGCTACCACCAGCAGCAGGGCAAAGAGCGCGGGGTTCAAAATCAGCATCGCCAGCGAAAGCCCGGCCGCGACTACCGTGGCCGGAAGCAGGTAGGCGACGAGGGCGTTCGCCATCTGGTCGATCCGCTCGCTGTCTTGGACGATCGTTCCGTGCAACCTGCTGGTCTCCTGGCGATCGAAGAATGAGCGCGGCAGGGCATAGACCTTTTCCAGCAGCTGGATGCGCAACGCGGTGACCGCATCCTTGGTCACCCGCAATGAAACCGCGCGCGTCCAGAGACCCAGTCCCGAAGCGACCAGGTAGAGGCCAAGAATCGCCGCCCCGGTGGCGATCAGCCCGGCCCTCTCACCGCCCGGGATCAGGTCGTCGAAAACATCGCGAACCAGCAGCGCAATTGGGACCAACACGATGATCTGGGCCGTCGCAATCGCGACGCTGAATGCGACCAGGCGGTGGGAGCCGGAGAGCAGCCGCGTCAGCGAGCGTATTGCGCCGATCACTCGACCTCTCTCCCCCGCCGCTCGTCGAGAGACCGCTTCAGCTCCGTCGTCCATTTCATCCGCAGATCACGGTGGCGGATACTGCGATTAGCGCCGTGGATCCGGCGCCGCACGACCAGCTCCGGCACGGATGCCTCGCGCAAGCCCAGACGTCGCGCCCGCAGCAACCACTCGAGAAGGTCAGCCAGGCCGGTGTCCTTAGCCCAGGGACCTACCCGACCCCAAGCTGAGCGGGTGGCCAGCAGCGAACCCAGAAAAAGCGCCGGGCGCGGGCCTTCCGGAACTCGTATCGAGGCCGCAATGCGCGGGTCGGCTTCGGGGCTGAAGAACTGCTCGACCATGCCGAAGACCAGATCGGGGGCCGGATCGGCTGCGAAGGCCGCCAGTTGCAGCTCGGTCTTGCGCGGCTCCCAGATGTCGTCATGGTCGAGATATCCGACGTACTCGCTCTCCCGCCCCACGGCGGCGAGGCCGGCGTTTCGCGCCGGGCCCACCCCGGGCTCGGGTTCGGTGACTACTCGCACCTCCGGCATGTAGCGCTCGGCGACCGCCCTGCTGGCGTCGGTGGACCCGTTGTCGACGACGATCACCTCGGCTAGGGGATGGGTCTGCGCGAGCATGCTCTCAATCGCTTCGGCCAGGTGAGCCTCTCCATCGCGAACCGTGATCACGCCGCTGACGAAAGGCTCAGTCCCCATCGATCGCCTCGCGAATCGCGGTGACGTTCGCCTCCATATCCTCGCTCAACTCCAGCTTGTAGCTGGGTAGCCGTGAGACCAACTGCCCCATCGCCGCCAGCAGTCCGTCGTCTCGGTGCATCTGCTGGAAGACGGTGGAGGGAGCCAGTCCTCGCAAGCCGGCGGGCGCAGAGACCCGCTGAAGCAGAGGACGGTCGCGGCCGGCGACCACCGGCAAGACAAGCGCCCTCAAGCGCAGGCTCCGCGCCATCGCCCCGGGCGCCACCCGACGCAGGTCGACGGCGGCCTTGGCCGGCTGAGAAGGTCCCGCGGGTCCAGGCTCAGCAAACGCCTCCGAGCGCAATTCCAGCCCGAGCAGTCTCGCGCTGGTTGCGCTGACGCTCCCGTTCGAATGCAGTGCGTATGCCGTCAATGGATCATCATCGCTGACGACCACGTAATCGTCGCCGCAAATCGACATGCCCGCGAGCGCGCAGGCGAGGGACAGCGTCGACTTTCCGCTCCCCGCCGGTCCGGCAATCAACACGCCCTCGCCGTCGACGCCGACGGCGCCGGCGTGAAAGAGGCGTCGCGAGTGCGGTCCCAGGGCGAGCATCAGGGCGCTCCGTAAGCGGCCTGGCCGTTCGGCGAGCGGAATCCGCTCAACGTCGGGCAGGTGGAGGAAAACCCGGCGCCGATCGAGCCGTGCCGCGACAAGCTGCCCGGTGCCGACATCGAAGAGGACCGCGACTCGGTCATCCTGGTGGCGGACGATCTGAGCGGGCGCGAGGCTTTCCGGCAGCGGCGGCCTGGGCGCATCGCCACCGGAGAAGATCAGAATCTCCGCGTCCTCCGGGCCAGGCTCGGTTTCGAGGTGGTGGAACGGAGGCAGAAGCGCCGCGTCCAGGTCCGCCCCCGCACAGCGCACGCGGACGAGCAGGCCGGCAATCGAGAAGAACCGCTCGACCTCCCCTGCGGCGCCGGCGCGCTCAAACAGCTCGGCCACCTCTCCTACGAGAGCCTCCGCCGGCGCCGGTGTTATTTCCTTCCGGTCCTCTCCCCGCGGCAAAGCTAAGGCGCCGGCTTCGGCCAGCCGGTGGCGTCCACTTCGTGGATCGGATCGATCAGGAAGTAGTCCTTGAGGTCGTCGTATTTCTCAACAACCGGCTTTTCGAACTCAGAGCCGATCGCGGCCGGCTCGGCGCCATTCCCATTCGTCGCATCCCCGGCGGGAACGATAAGACCCTCGCCCACGAGCCTCTCCAGTAGATCCCGCACCTCTTGTTCCGCCTCGCCCGCCCCGCCGAAGGCGGCGACGATCTCGTCGGCGCTGGCGCCGGAAATGAGTCGCTCCCAGATTGCCGGCGCTCCGCCCGCAAGGCTGAAATAGCTCCCACCCGCGAGGTCAATGACGATGGTCTCCCCCTCGATCTCCTCGTGGACCACGCCGGAGGGATTGACGCGGTACCGCAGAGTGGGTTCAAACATCGCTCTGGGGCTTATTTGTAGCGATAGGTGATACGACCGCGGTCCAGGTCGTAGGGCGAAAGCTCGATCTTGACGCGGTCACCGGGGAGGATGCGGATGTAATGGCGGCGCATCTTGCCCGAGATGTGACCAAGCACGTCATGCCCGTTGTCGAGTCTGACCCGGAACATCGTGTTGGGGAGGGCTTCGGTGATCTCGCCCTCCATCTCAATCTTTTCTTCTTTACCCATGCGGCGCGCAGGCTATCTCACCCCTCGGATCTTGCGTGCTCGCTCAATCGCCTCGGCCTCAGTCGTCACCTCGCCCGCGTACTGGGCCGCCTCGAGCTCGGCGAGCAACTCCCCCAACTCGGGCCCTTCGGCTATGCCCAGTTCGGCGGCAAGCTCATCGCCGGCGAGCAGTGGCGCCGGTGGCCCGTCCCGCCGCCAATCGAGCGCATCGGCGAGCATCTGCCTGGCGAGAGCGAGGTGGGCTTCGATCGCCTCCTCGGTGGCGAAAGGGCCGCTGCCACGAGCGGAGAGGCGATCGGCGACGGTGAGCAGGGTGACGTCGGCGGCGACCGGCTCGGTCGCGCGCAGATACTCGTGGATCCGGCGAGGTGGCAGCGGCGCCTCGTGGACGAGAAACCCGAGGCGCAGGTGGTGCAGGGTGAGGGCCTGGAGGTGTTGGGTCAGCTTGCGAGAGGCCCGCAGACGACGGCCGAAGCCGCCGATGATCTCGGCCCCATCGCGGTCGTGGCCAATGAAGGTGACGTAGCCATCGCGCTCGCCGCGAGTGACCGGCTTGCCGGCGTCGTGCAGAAGAGCGCCGAAGCGCAGCGCGGTGCCGCGGGTCATCTCATCCGCGAGCGGTTCAGCGAGTAGCGCCGCCACATCGGCCGCGCGCTCGCCGGCAAAGCGATCGAGGTCGCTCTCAATCTCCAACGTGTGCGCGAGAACGGCGAGGGTGTGACCGTAGACGTCGAGGTGGTGATTGGGACCCTGCTCGACACCCTTCAGCGTCTCCAGCTCGGGCAAAACGACCGCGGTGATGCCCAGCTCGTCCAGCAGGGCGAGGCCGCGCAGGGGATCGGGGCTACTGATGAGCCGGCGCAGCTCAGCCAACTGGCGCTCACCGGCGGGCTCACCGGCGCGAGCGGCGGCAGCGCGGGCCAGTTCGAGCGTGCCCGCGTCGATCGCCAGGTCCAACTCGGCGGCGAAGCGGGCGGCGCGCAGCAGGCGCAGAGGGTCCGCGGTGAAGCTGTGCTCGCCGACTGCGCGGAGGCGACCCCTTTCGAGGTCGGCCAAGCCACCATGAGGGTCGAGCGGATCTCCTCCCGTCAGCGAAACGGCTACCGCGCCCACCGTGAAGTCGCGCTCCGCCAGGTCCGCGTCGATCGTCTCGCCGCGGAGCGCGGTGACGTCGGCCTGCCAGGCCTTATCGGCGGCGACTACCCGCCAGGTTCCGAACTCGGCCGAAAGCTCGAAGGCGTGGCCGCCGCCCTCGCGGCCGATCGCTTTCGCCGCGGTCGCGGGGTCGCCCCCGACGGCGAGATCGAGATCGTCCACATCGCGACCCAGCGCCGCGTCGCGGACGGCGCCACCGACGATCCAGGCGTCCTCTGAACCCAGCGCTCGCCGCGCGATCTGCGCCGGCGGCGCGGCAGCGAGGCGATCGCCGACGCTCATGCCGCTACGCGGGGGACGCGGGCTGAGATTCCGCAGGTAACTTCGTAGTTGATCGTGTCGAGGCGGCCGGCCACCTCCTCGGCGAGGATCTTCTCCTCGCCCTGGACGCCGATCAGGACCGCCTCGTCGCCCGGCTCGACATCGGTCTCGGGACCAAGGTCGATCGTCACGTTGTCCATCGAGACCGTGCCGACCAGGGGCCGGCGGCAACCGCGAACGAGCACATCCGCGTTGTTGGAGAGGCCGCGGCGCACCCCGTCGCCGTAGCCGAGCGGCAACACCCCCACCCAGGTGTCGGTGGGCGCGCGCCAGGTCCGCCCATAGCCGGCGCTTGCCCCCGCCTCGAAGCGCTTCACGTCGGCGACGTAGGAATGCAGGGCGAGGGCGGGAGAAAGGCCGCGCTCCGCCGGATCGCCCTGGAAGGGATCGAGGCCGTATACGGCGACTCCGCAGCGGGCCATATCGAAATGGGAGCGAGGATCGCGAAAGACCGCGGCACTGTTAGCGGCGTGAACGACGATGTCGGGGAATTCTGCCCTGACCGCGGCAGCGACTTCTTCGAAGCGTTGAAGTTGCTCGTCGAAGAAATCGGAGTCGGGCTCATCGGCGGTGGCGAAGTGGGTCCAGACCCCCGCCAAAGTCAGCTTGGGGTCTGCGTCGCAAGAGCGGGCCAGGGCCAGCACCTCGGCCGGGTCCTGATTGCCCAGCCGACCCATGCCGCTGTCGTACTTGACGTGAACGCGAGCCGGGCGCCCCTGGGCGCCGGCGCGATCGGAGAGGAGAGCCCGGAAGCCCTCGCGCCAAACCGCCACCTCCGCCCCGGACGAGAGCGCGATATCGACGTCACCTGGCGTCAACGCTCCCATCGTCAGCAACGGAACATGCTGGAAGCGGCGGCCGACCTGGGCGGCCTCGGCCGCGGTCGCCACCGCCAGCCTGGTCGCGCCACCGGCCAAGGCCGCCTCGGCGCAACCGTCGGCCCCGTGACCGTAGCCATCGGCCTTCACCACCGCGCACAGCTCAGCCCCCTCGCGCAGGGTCGCCTTCAGGTGGGCGCAGTTGGCGCGCACCGAGCCGAAGTCGATCCGGGCGACTGCCCGATCCACTGGCTACCCGTCGACGAGCGCGGCGAGCGCGTCGGCCCGGGTGACGAGACCTACGAAACGGCCTTCTCTGTCGACCACGGGCAGGTGGTTGTGGTGCTTCTCGGCGATCCTGCGGGCAACCGTCTCGGCGCCGGCGTAGTCGTTGACGGTGATCGGATCGGCGGTCATCAGCTCGGAGACTTTCGTCGCGAAGGCCTTGTTCAGCCGCTCCTCGAAACCCTTCATCGAGCCAACGAAGACGATGCCGCCCATGATGTTGAGGTAGTGCGGAAGGTGCAGATCGGACTCCTCGTCGCTGAGGATCAGATCCGACTCGCTGACGATGCCGACCACCTTGCGATCCTCGTCGACGACCGGGATCGCCCCCATCTCAGTTTTTGCGAGCAGGTCGATCGCCGCGCGGGCGTCATCGTCGGGGGTGACGGTGGGCACGTCGGCATTCATGATCTCGGCGGCAGTCTTCATCGTGGTCGAGCGAGATTATTCGACGCGCGCCCCGGGAAGCATCCCCACGGGAATCGACTCGATCACGTCGGAGGCGATAACCGACTCGGCCGCGCCCAACCGGGCCGCCGCATCGCGGCCGGCGCGGGCGTGAGCGACGACCGCGGCGCAAGCGGCCGCGAAGGGGTCGAGGCCACGGGCGAGCAGGGCGGCGGCCATTCCCGAGAGGACGTCACCGGTGCCGGCGGTTGCGAGCGCCGGTGCGGATACCGCGTTGACCGCGACCCGCGACCCGTCGGTGACAATCGTGTCGTCCCCCTTGAGCACGATGACGGCGTCAGCCGAGACGGCGGCCTCGCGGGCGAAAGAGAGTCGACGGGCGGCTATTTCCTCGCCTGGGCGACCGAGCAGCCGCCCCAACTCCCCGGCGTGCGGAGTGAGGATGGTGGGCGCCCCGCGAGCGGCGATCTCGCCGATCCTCCCGGCGAAGGCGTTGAGGCCATCCGCGTCGAGAACCAGCGCCGCCCCGATCGCCGGGACGGCTTCGCGGGCCAACTCGACCGCTCCGGGGTCGCGACCGAGGCCGGGACCGAAGACTCCCGCGGCGGCGCGCTCGAACGCCCCGAGTAGGGCCTTCTTCGAGGCCGGCGCCAGGCAACCGTCGCCCCCGGGACAACCGATCGACATCACCTCGGGCTCTCCCGCTTCAAAGATCGACTCGAGGTCGGCGGGAACGGCGGCCGTCGCGTAGCCGGCTCCGGCGCGGATCGACGCAAGCGAGGACATCCGCACCGCGCCGGTCAGGCCCCGCGAGCCACCGGCGACGACCACCTGGCCGGAGGTGAACTTGGTCGATTGGCGGCCTCGCGCCGGCGCGAGGCCGAGCACGGCGGGGTCGATCGCGCCACCCGCGGGCTCGCTCGGCGCCCCGGCCGGAATCCCGATCGGGACGACGCGCAGCTCACCGGTATGCCACTTCCCCGGTGCGACGAAATGCCCCAGCTTCCCCGCGTGAAAGGACACGGTGAGGTCGGCTTCAACCGCGACGCCCTCCACTTCCCCGGTCGAGGCATCCACCCCGGAGGCCACGTCGCAGGCGACCACCGGGGCCCCACAGCGGTTGATCGCGTCGATCGCCCCCGCGGCCGGCTCGCGCGGCTCCCCGGTGAACCCGGTCCCGAAGATCGCGTCGACGACGGCGCCGGAGCCCTCCAGCCAGGCGTCCAGGTCATCGGCGGCCCCTGCGGCCCAAAGCTCGGTCACATCGACCTCAAACCCCATTCCCGTCAGATGTCTGGCCGCGACGAGGCCATCGCCGCCGTTGTTCCCCTTTCCGCAGACGATTCGCACCGGCCCTCCAGGCGCAAGTCCGGCGACCGCTTCGGCCAACGCCGTGCCGGCGGCCTCCATCAACTGCTCAGAGGGAATCCCCTGTTCTTCGATCGCCCAGCGATCGACCGCCCGAATCCCTTCCGCGTCATACAACGGCTTCATCCAAGGCTCCACCCGAGAGAGCCTAACCTCGCACTCGGGAGAGTCGAACTACTTGTCGAAGCCGACGATCAGCTTGGCCGTGGCCAAACCGTCTTCTGAGCCGGTGCCGGCAGCGAGGAAATCGACCTTCCGCAGATACGGCTGGGCTCTGCGGAAGCCCGGATCCGAAGCTGCGCCGAGACCCTTGATCAACTGCAGGACACCGGGGCCGTCGACGAAAGCGCTGAGCGGCGTATCGCCAAGTGAGGAAACGGCGTCCTCGTAACTCGGGGTGCCGGAGAGAGTCGCCCCACCACCGGCGGAGACCCCGCGCAGGGCAGCCGCGCGACCGTAGCCGATCGCGAGCCGATCGCCCTTGGCGACGACGACGAGCGGCTGGCGGCCGAGGTCGGCATCGCGCACAGAGAAGCCGCTGGCCTTACCGGTCACCGCGGTAACGCCCGGCACGCCCGTGTTGCGCAGCAGAACGCCGATGTTGGCGACCGTCTTGGCCGCCTCATCGGAGCTGGTGGTGAAGACCAGTGCGCCGCCAAGGTTGCCCTTTCCGCTGCCCTGAGCAAAGACCGCCGCTGCCTCCAGCGAACCCGCAATTCTGTCGAGGTCGAAGCCCAGCGCACTCAGGGTGCTCTTCAGTTTGTTCGGAGGAAGCTGCCCGGGGATGCCGGAGCTGTCGAGTTTGTCGATCGCCTGTTTGAGCTGCTCGCTGAAGCCAGAGGCGCCGAGGGCGGCGAAAGCGCCGGCCGGAACCGAGCCGATCAGCTCCGAGACGTCGCCGCTCGGTGCTTCTTGGTCGCCGAGGTCGCTGCTGAAGTCGATCTCGACCTGGTCGGCTTTGGGGACGACGCTGGCAACGGCGGTGGCATCCGTCGGGTCGAGGCCGATCGACTTGAAGACCTGAACCGCCTGGTCGCTCTGCGACGTTCCGGCCTGGTCGAGCAAGCCGCCGAAATCGATGTAGACATCGGCGAGGCTGGCATTCGACGCCGCCGAAATCGTGCGCTGGTACTGGGACTGGTCGGCAAGCGAATCGCCGTCGGAAGCGTCGACCGCGTGCTTGAAGGCCGACTCATCTTCGGCGATCAAGAGAAAGTCGCCGACGATCCCGACCGTCGTCTGGTTGGACTCATCAACCGTGTAATCGACGCCCTCGTAGGAGGCGGTCCTGACCGGGTTGTCATTCGACTTTGTCTGCTTATCGATGAAGGCCTGGGCCGCTTCGGCGTCGGTCGTCTGCAGGGCCACGCCGTAACCGTGGAAGCTCTCACCGTCATAACGCTCGAAGAACGCCCCGGCTCTCTCGCCGAGCCAGGGCTCGATGTCCTTCGCGTAATTGAGATCGTTGCCGGAATCGCTCGCCGCGCTCTCCAGCTCGTCGACGATCCGCTGACTGACGTTGTCAATCCCGGCGACCTCGCCGGCGAGAGAATCCACGCTCGTCTTCAACTCACCCTGCGGGCGCAGCGTCGCCTGAATGAAGAGCGACGATCTAGGTGGAGCGAGAGTGGCAGGATCGTCGGAACCGGAACCGGAGTCGCTCCCGCCACACCCTGAGAGGGCGACGAGGACTGCGACGGATGAGAGGACGAGACGAATCTTCATTGGCGCGGCATCCTATCCGGCGCTACTCAACGGTGACGGTCTTCGCCAGGTTGCGCGGCTGGTCGACGTTGAGGCCGCGGGCGCGAGCGATGTCATAGGCCAGCAGTTGCAGCGGGAGGATCGCGACGATCGGCTGCAGGAGCCAGTCGGTGTCGGCGACTTCGATCGTTTCCTCGGCGACCTCGGCGGCCCGGCCGGAGCCCTCGGTCGCAATCGCGATCGTCTGGGCGCCGCGGGCGCGCACCTCCTCGACGTTGGAGAGGACCTTCTCGAGCACAGGGCTCTTCGTCGCGACGCAGACGACCGGCGTCGACTCGTCCAGTAGGGCAATCGGCCCATGCTTCATCTCCCCCGCCGCGTAAGCGTCGGTGGGGATGTAGGAGATCTCCTTCAGCTTCAGCGCCCCTTCGAGGCAGACGGGGAGACCGATGTGGCGGCCGAGGTAGAGGAAGAACTGCTGGTCGCTGTGGGCGGCGGCGACCTTGGCGACGCCGTCCTCGCATGAGGCGAGCGTGGTCTCGATCTTCGAAGGCAGCGCCTTCATCTCGGCGACCAGCTCGACCAGGCGCTCGGCGGGCAGCGTTCCCCGCAACTCCGCCAACCGCAGCCCGATCAGGTACATCGCCGCAACCTGAGCGACGAAGGTCTTGGTCGCGGCGACGCCGATCTCCAGCCCGGCGCGGGTATAGAGGACAGCGTCGGCGTCGCGCGTCGCCTGGCTCCCCATGATGTTGGTGACCGCAAGCACCTTGGCGCCGGCGTCGCGGGCGAGCCGCATCGCCGCCAGGGTATCCGCGGTCTCACCGGACTGAGTGATGCCGATCACGAGGTCGTCGGCGCCAATCACCGGGTTGCGGTAGCGGTACTCGGAGGCAATGTCCATCTCGACCGGCACCCGCGCCCACTCCTCGATCGCGTAACGACCGACCAGACCAGCGTGGTAGGAGGTGCCGCAGGCGACGATCACGACCTTGCGCAGCCCACGCAGGAACTCGTCATCCAGCTCGACCTCGGAGAGATCGACACCCTCGTCGCCGGGCAGCCGGTCGGCGATCGTCTCGGCGACGGCGTCCGCCTGCTCGTGGATCTCCTTCAACATGAAGGTCTCATAGCCGCCCTTCTCGGCGGCGTCCTCGTCCCAGGTGACCTCCTCGGCGGCGCGTTGCACCGGGTTGCCCTCGGCGTCGGTGATCGAGACACCGGAGGCGTCGATCGTGACGATCTCGCCGTTCTCGATCAGGACCGCCTTGCGGGTCTCAGCGAGGAAGGCGGGAATAGCCGAGGCGAGGAAAGTCTCCCCCTCGCCAACGCCTGCCACCAGCGGGCACTCCTTGCGCGCCCCGACCAACATCCCCGGATGGTCGGCGTGCATCGCGACGAAGGCGTAATGGCCGCGTAGCTCGGCGAAGGAGGCGCGGACCGCGGCGGCGAGGTCGCCGTCGTAGTTGGTCGCAATCAGGTGGGCGACCACTTCGGCGTCGGTCTCGGAGGTGAACTCCTGCCCCTCCTCTTCCAGGCGGCGGCGCAGCTTGGCGTGGTTCTCGACGATCCCGTTGAGGACGATGTGGACGCGGTCGGAGCTGTCGCTGTGGGGGTGGGCGTTCTCCTCCGTCACCCGGCCGTGAGTGGCCCAACGGGTGTGAGCGACGCCGGTGGTGGCGGGGGGAGCCGCCGTCGCGACACCGCCGGCGCCGTCGTGTTCGGCGACGGCCGCGCGCAGGTTGGAGAGGTTGCCGACCGCACGGACGCTGTCAATCCGGTCCCCATCGAGTACCGAGACACCCGCCGAGTCGTAGCCGCGGTATTCCAGCTTTTCGAGGCCGGCGACCAAGAGGTCGCGGCAGGGGCGCTCACCGACGTATCCAACGATTCCGCACATGAAGACGAGTAAGGGTAGAGGCCGGGACTAGGAAAGCTCTTGCCTGACCAGGTCGGCGAGGCGTTCGCAAACCGCGTCCGCCTCCTCGGCGCTCGGCGCTTCGGCCATCACCCGGACCAGCGGCTCGGTGCCCGACGGGCGTAGGAGGACGCGGCCTCGGCCCTCCAGGGCCTCCCCTTCGCGCTCCACCGCCTCCCAGACTGCGCCGGCGCCGGCGATCGCCTCTCGGTCGGCAACCTTGACGTTGACCAGGGTCTGCGGCAGCTTCTCCATCGGGACCGCTCCGGCGAGCTCACTCTCCCCCAGCTCCCGCATAGTCATCAGCGCCGCGGCGATGCCATCTCCGGTCCCGGCAAAGTCGGTGTCGATGATGTGGCCGGACTGCTCTCCGCCCAGAGCCCAGTCGCGGGCGCGCAGCTCATCGAGGACATACCGGTCCCCGACCTTGGTTACGGCGACCTCGACACCCGCCTCACCCATCGCTCTGTGGAAGCCGTAGTTGCTCATCACGGTGACGACCACGCCACCGTTGAGCTCACCTCGCTTGGCGAGGCCGAGGGCGATCAGGGCGATCAGCTCGTCACCGTCGTGGGGTTGCCCGGAGCCATCGACCGCGAGCACACGATCGCCGTCGCCGTCGAAGGCGAAGCCGATCGTCGCCTCGGAGGCGGCGACGCGGGCGGCCAGGCTCTCCAGGTGGGTGGAGCCACAGCCGTCGTTGATGTTGCGCCCGTCGGGCTCGGCGGCGATCGTCTCGACCTCGGCGCCGAGCCGCTTGAAGATTTCCGGAGCGGCGCGGTGATTGGCGCCATTGGCGCAATCGAGGACGACCTTACGACCGCGGAGATCGAGAGGGAAAGCCGACTCCAGCGCGCGCAGATAGTCCTCCAGCCCACCGTTCAGCTCGCGCACGCGGCCAACTTCGCCGGCGCCGCCGGGGGCATCCTCCGAACAACGACTCGATCCGCGCCTCCGCCTCGTCGTCGAGCTTCGTCCCCTGGGCGGAGAAGAACTTGATGCCGTTGTCCCCGTAGGGGTTGTGGGAGGCGGAGACGACCGCGGCGAGGTCGAAGCCGAGCCGCTTGACCAAGATCGCGGCGGCGGGCGTCGGCAGAACGCCACCGAGCATGGCGTCGCCCCCGGCAGCGGAGATCCCGGCCGCCAGCGCCGCCTCCAGCATCGGACCCGACTCGCGCGTGTCGCGGACGATTAGAACCTGCGGACGCTCGACTCCCAACGAGGCCGTCGCCGCTCGGCCGAGCGAGGTTGCCAACTCCGCGCTGAGGAACGTTCCAGCCTCCCCTCGGACCCCATCGGTTCCGAAGAGCTTTCGCTCCGTCGCCGCCAAGAGGCTCCTAGCGCTTGCTGAACTGCGGCCGCTTACGGGCCTTCTTGAGACCGGCCTTGCGGCGCTCCTTGACGCGAGCGTCGCGAGTGAGGAAGCCGCGGCGCTTGAGGTCACCGCGCAGCTCCGGGTCGATCTCGATCAGCGCCCGGGCGATCCCGTGGCGGATCGCGCCGGCCTGGCCGCTGATCCCGCCGCCGTGGACGCGAACGCGAATATCGACGTTGCCCTCGTAACCGCTGACCGAGAGCGCCTGGGAGGCGACCGTCTGGTGTAGGGGCCGTGGGAAGAACTCTTCGAGCGGGCGCTTGTTGACCTCGATCTTGCCGTCGCCGGGCAGCACGATGACGCGAGCGATCGCGTTCTTGCGTTTGCCGGTGGCGAGGAAACGGGCGTCGGCCTCGATCTTCGCCGGAGCGCGCTCGGCCGCGGCGGACTCCTCGTCCACCTCGCCGGTCAGCTCAGCCTCGCGCCGGGCCTTCTCCTCCTCTTCAGCCTCGAGACGCGCCTTCTCTTCGGCGCTCAGCGGCTTCGCATCAGTCTCAACGGCGATCGGCTCAAGATCGGCGCCGGGAATAACGGGAGCTCTCTTCTCCTCGGACTTCTTCTTCTCGGACTTGGGCTCCTCAGGCGACGCGGCCGCCGGAGCTTCCGGCGCATTCGGCCTCAGGCTCAGCCTCATCCGCTTCACCCGCGGGTGGCGTGGAGGAGGGGACGTCGCCCGCAGCTTGCGAGGACGACGGGTCCTCCTCCGCGACAGGACCCGCGGCGGAGGCGTCTGCGCCCTGATCCGGAGTCTCCTCTACGGCTTCGGGCTCTTCCTGCTCTGAAGTCTCTTCGTTTCTCTTCTCTTCTTCTGTCATTTCTCTACTTCCATCGGTTTCGGCTGCTGGGCCGCATGGGGGTGGTCGGGCCCGGCGTAAACCTTGAGCTTGGTCAGCTGCTGGCGGGCGAGGCGGTTGCGGGGAAGCATCCCCTTGACCGCCTTGCGGATTACTTCCTCCGGCCGGCGGTCGAGCATTTCCGCCAGGGTCCGGGACTTGATCCCGCCCGGGTAGCCGCTGTGGCGCCAGTAGGTCTTCTGCGCCAGCTTATCGCCGGTGACGTGAATCTTTTCGGCGTTGACGACGACGATGAAGTCGCCGGTGTCGATGTGCGGCGTGTACTCAGGCTTGCGCTTGCCACGCAGCGCATCCGCGATCTGCGTCGCCAAACGGCCCAGGGTCTGGCCCTCGGCGTCGACCACGTACCAGTCGCGCTGGCGTTCGGATGGGGTGGCTACATAGGTCTTCATCGCGCAAAAACCGCGCAGAACTCCTGCGCGGCCGGGGCATCATAGCCGCCTGGAGCCCTATACTGCCGCGCCAACAGTGCCTAGTCCCGCTCGGACAGTCCGGACGGGAGCGGAGGAACCGCAGAGACCTTTGCAGGTCTCAGGGGCGAATCGGACGAAAACGATCCGTAGCGCATCTCTTTCAGCGCGAGCCCGACAGCTAACTCCGCAGGCCATGGAAAGAGAGGGTATGTGGCACGGAGCACCGGAGGCGTCCGGCCAAGGTTGGTCGGCAAGCTATTCACCGCAGTGGCGACGACGCTCCTGACCTGCTTCGTCGGGGTCGCCCCCGCCGCGATCACAACCGGCGGCGCGCCCACACCCGCCGGCGGCCCCCCTCCTCCCGGCAGCCCCACCGGCGCCCCGGCGGCCGCCCCAAGCGCCGGCACGCTGAGCGTCGTCTCGGCCACCACTTCTCCCCGTAAGTCCTTCTATTACGGAGTTCGCTACCCCCGCCTCAGCTACACGATCGCCAGCACCCAGCCGCAGAACGACCTCCGCATCGACGTGGTCGACGCCGCCGGGAAAGCCGTGCGGAGCTTCTACCGCAACGACGTGCCGCCGAATGTGGCGACGACGATCCGTTGGGACGGGAGCCGGGCCGACGGCAAGCCGGCCCGCAACGGCAAGTACTCCTTCAGGATCGCCGCCCAGACCGGCGGGCCCGCCGGCCGCCGGGCCACTCGCTCGACCGCGCTAAACCTGGGCTTCGCCCTCTACGGCTGGGCCTTCCCCCTGCTCGGCGCCCACGACTTCGGCCAATCGGGCGCCCGCTTCGGCGCCGGCCGCTCCGGCCACACCCACCAAGGCCAGGACGTGATGGCCAACTGCGGCGTTCCAATCGTCGCCGCCCGCGGCGGCAGGGTCCAGTACTCCGGCTACCAGGGCAGCGCCGGCAACTACGTCGTGATCGACGGCAAGGGAACCGGCTACGACACCGCCTACATGCACCTGATCCAGCCCTCGACCTTGAGAACCGGCGACCAGGTCCGCACCGGTCAGCCGATCGGCCTCGTCGGCCAAACCGGCGACGCCACCGCCTGCCACCTCCACTTCGAGATCTGGACAGCCCCCGGCTGGTACGAGGGCGGCAGCCCGATAGACCCACTTCCCTACCTGATGAAGTGGGACCGCTACAGCTGATCCAGCTCGGATTTCCCGGATGAGACTGGTTCTCATTCTCTGATACGGTCCGCCCGTGGATTGGGCTGAACAGGCATCCAGGCGGCTGGACGAGGCCGGTTATCGCAGCGGCGGCGCGCGGCGCCAGGTGGTTGAGCTGCTGGCGAGCGAGGACTGCGCGCTGACGGCTCTGGAGATGGATGGACGACTACCGGCGGGGCGGGCGAGCATTTACCGGACGCTGGAGCAACTGGAGGCGCTGCACCTGGTGCAGAGGATCGACATCGGTGGTGAGGCGGCCGGCTACGAGCGGCTCGACCCCGACGAGCACCACCATCACCTGGTCTGCGAGAAGTGCGGCGCTTTGGAGCCCTTCGCCGACCCGGCGCTGGAGAGAGCGATTGAGACGATCAGCCGCAAGGCCGAATTCGAAATCGCCACGCACGACGTGACCCTGCGCGGCAGGTGCCCGCGCTGCAAAGCGCCGGAATTGAACTGAGGCAGGCCGGTGCCCGCTGTCGCAATCCCCCTCGCCGGCCTGACTGTGGTCGCGACACTGATCGGCGGGTACGTCGCGCTGCGCCTCGCCCACACCCTGCCGACGGTGATCGCGCTGACCGGGGGGATCGTCGTCGCGGTGGCGCTGTTCGACGTCCTCCCCGAGGGGATCGAGAACCTCGGCGACCCGCGGAAGGCGACCACGCTTGTCGCGGCGGGCTTCCTCATGTTCTTCTTCGCCGAGCGGGCGCTGGTTCTCCACCATCGCGACGATCCCAACGAGGCCCGTGCGCACCACCGAGTCGGCGTCTTGGGAGCGCTGGGGCTCTCCATTCACAGCTTTGTCGACGGCCTCGGAATCGGCTTGGCGTTCGGGCTCGACGCGACAACCGGCTTCCTCGTCTTCATCGCGGTGATCAGCCATGACTTCGCCGACGGACTGAACACGGTCAGCTTTGTACTGAGCCAGTCCGGCGACCGGAAGACGGCGACCAAATGGCTGCGAATCGACGCGATTGCGCCCCTGCTCGGAGCAATCGTCGGCTCGCTGATGACTGTTTCCGATTACACCCTCGGCTACATCCTCTGCCTCTACAGCGGCTTCTTCCTCTACATGGGAGCGACCGATCTACTCCCCGAGGCACACGCCCATGCCTCCTGGAGCCGGGTCGCCCTCACCGCCTCCGGCTTCCTGCTGATCTTCGCGATCACCCGCGTTGCGGGCGTCTAGCGATGCTCGACTATTCCCACTCGATCGTCGCCGGGGGCTTCGAGGAGATGTCCAGGCGACGCGGTTGACGTCGCGGATCTCGTTGATGATCCGGTTGGAGACTCGCTCCAGCAGGTCGTAGGGGAGGCGGGCCCAGTCGGCGGTCATCGCGTCGTCGGAGGTGACGGCGCGGATCACGATCGGGTAGGCGTAGGTGCGACCGTCGCCCTGGACGCCGACCGAGCGGACCACCGGCAGGACGCAGAACGACTGCCAGAGCCGGCGATACAGCTCGGCCGCGCGGATTTCCTCCTGCAGGATCGCGTCGGCGGAGCGCAGGATGTCGAGGCGCTCTTTGTTGACCTCGCCGCCGACGATGCGAATCGCCAACCCCGGCCCGGGGAAGGGCTGGCGCCAGACCATGCGATCGGGCAGGCCCAGCTCGGCGCCGACCGCCCGGACCTCGTCCTTGAACAGCATCCGCAGCGGCTCGACCAGTTCGAACTCGAGATCGTCGGGCAGCCCGCCGACGTTGTGGTGGGACTTGATCGTCGCCGCGTGGTCTGAGCCGCCGGACTCGATCACGTCGGAGTAGAGGGTGCCCTGGACCAGATAAGCTGACGTCCTCCAGCTTCTCCGCTTCCTCTTCGAAGACGCGGATGAACTCCTCGCCGATGATCTTGCGCTTGCGCTCCGGCTCGTCGACCCCGGCCAGCTTGGCGAGGAAGCGCTCCTCGGCTTCGACGTGGATGAGCGGAATGCCGAACTGCTCAAAGGCGGCGACCACCTGCTCGGCCTCGTTCAGCCGCATCAGCCCGTGGTCGACGAAGACGCAGGTCAGCCTCTCCCCCACCGCCCTGTGGACGAGCAACGCGGCGACCGAGGAATCGACCCCGCCGGAGAGGCCGCAGATCACCCGTCCCTCGCCGACCTGGGCCTGGACCTTGGCCACCTGCTCGGCGATCACCGACTCGGGAGACCACTGTTCCTCGCAGCCGGCGACGTCGCGCAGGAAACGGGTGAGGATCTCCGTCCCGTAGGGCGTGTGGACGACTTCGGGGTGGAACTGGATGCCGTAGAGACCGCGATCGGGGAACTCGCAGGCCGCCACCGGCGACCCTGGGCTGGAGGCGAGCGCGGTGAAGCCCTCCGGCGGCTCGAAGACCGCGTCGCGGTGGCTCATCCAGCAGCTCTGCTCCTCCGGAAGGTCACCCAGCAGCCGCCCGCCGCCGTCGCGCAGGACCAGGTCGGTTCTGCCGAACTCACCCGACTCGGCCGATTCGACCTTGCCGCCCAACGCCTGGACCATTGCCTGCATGCCGTAACAGATGCCCAGTATCGGGATCTCCAGGTCGAGCAGCTCAGTCGGGAACGGCGGCGCCCCCGGCTCATACACCGACGCCGGCCCCCCGGAGAGCACAAGGCCCTTCGGCTTCCGCTCGCGGATCTTCTCCGCAGAGGTTGTCGAAGGGAGCAATTCAGCGAACACCCCACACTCGCGGATGCGCCTCGCAATCAGCTGGGAATACTGCCCACCGAAATCGAGGACAAGAACCTCTTCCAACGCAGCTCCGGCGGGTGGCACTGTAGGGGGGACCCTCCCTGAGGAAGCTTTAGCTACCGGAAGGGAGGGTGGGTCCCCTGCAGTGACAGGACCCGCCGGCCGGAGCGCGCCGGAACCATCAGTCATCCGATACAGCCACTCCAGCGGAAACCGCTGCGCGCCCGTTCGACCCCATCCCGACCGACTGCTCGTTCTGGAGCTTCTTGCCTTCGCTCATCAGCGCCGGGGCGACCATCACCTCGGCCCGCTGGAAGGAGCGGATGTCCTCGTAGCCGCATGTGGCCATCGAGGTTTTCAGCGCCCCCATCAGGTTGAAGGTGCCGTCGTTCTCCTGGGCGGGACCGAGCAGGATCTCCTCCATCGTCCCGTCCTGAGTGGTCGAGACGCGGGTGCCGCGCGGCAGCGAGGGATGGAAGGTCGCCATCCCCCAGTGGAAACCGCGACCGGGCGCTTCCTTGGCGCGGGCCAGCGGCGAGCCGACCATCACCGAGTCCGCCCCGCAGGCGATCGCCTTGGAGACGTCGCCGCCGGTGCGCATGCCGCCGTCGGCGATCACGTTGACGTACTCGCCGGTCTCCAGCATGTGCTGGGAGCGGGCGGCCGCGACATCGGCGATCGCCGTTGCCTGCGGCACGCCAATGCCCAGGACGCCGCGGGTGGTGCAGGCGGCGCCGGGGCCGACCCCGACCAGAACGCCGACCGCGCCGGTGCGCATCAGGTGCAAGCCGGTCGAGTAGGAGGCGCAGCCGCCGACCACGGTCGGCACCGGCACCTCGGCGATGAACTCCTTCAGGTTGAGCGGCTCGACCGTGGTCGAGACGTGCTCGGCGGAGATCACCGTGCCTTGGATGACGAGGATGTCGAGACCCGCCTCGACCGCGATCTCATAGTTCTCGCGCACTTTCTGCGGGGTGAGCGAGCCGCAGGCGACGGCGCCCCGCTCCTTGATCTCGGCGACCCGCTTGCCGATCAGCTCCGGCTTGACCGGCTCGGTGTAGATCTCTTGCATGATCCGAGTCGCCTCATGCTTGGGCGCCGCGGCGACCATCTCCAGCTTTTCCTCGGCGTTCTCGAAGCGAGTCCAGATCCCCTCGAGGTTGAGGACGCCGAGCCCCCCCAACTCGTTGACGAGCACGGCGGTGTCGGGGCTAACGACCCCGTCCATCGCTGAGGCCACCAGCGGCAGCTCAAAGCGATAGGGGCCAAGCGTCCAGCTGATGTCTATGTCGTCGGGATCGCGGGTGCGGCGCGACGGGACGATCGCGATGTCGTCGAATCCGTAAGCGCGCCGCCCCTTCTTGCCTCGACCGATGTCGATCTCCAAATTGGTCCTCCAAAGGCGGGGTGGCGTTGAAGGGCCAGACTACACCTCGGCGGGGACCTCCAAGTCGCTCACCTCGACTTCTCCGAGGAGTCGCTCCACCTGGCCGCGGTCAACAACCCCGGCGCCGAAGTGCTGAGTCGACTCGGCGCCGCAGGCGACGCCGTATGCAAGGCACTCTCCGGGGGCGCCGCCGTCATAGCGCGCCGCGACGTAGCCGGCGAGGAAGGCGTCGCCGGAGCCGACCGTGGAGACGGGGTCGAGCGGCTCGGTCCGCACCTCGAGGAAGCGACGTTCGGAGCCCTCGCCGACCACGGCAACGCAGCCATCGGGACGGGTGATCGCCGCCTCGCCGGCGCCGAGGCGGACCAGCTCGGAGAGGCCCTGGACGAGATCGCCACGGTCGGCGAACTCCTGCCCGACCAGCTCCTCGGCCTCAAGTTCATTGGGAGTGACAATGGAGGCGCCGGCGCGCAGGCCGGAGAGCATCGCTTCTCCTTCGGCGTCGAGCACCACAGTCACGTCCCGCCCGCGCAGTTCATCGACCAGGCGCGCGTAGAGCTCGCTGCCGGCGCCAGGGGGCAGCGTCCCCGCCAGGACGCAGATCTTCGCGCCGCCCGCCAGGTACTGGATGCGCTCGAAGAGGCGCTCGACCTCCTCCGGGCTGACCGCGGGGCCGCGCTCGTTGATCTCGGTCTGCTCGCCCGAGGTCGGATCGATCACCGCGAGGTTGATCCGCGTTTCTCCGGCGATCTGGGTGAAGTCGGTGAGCACAGCCTCGTCACGAAGCTGTTTTTCCACCCGCGTCCCGGTTGGGCCGCCGGCGAAGCCGGTGGCGATCACCGGCCGGCCAAGCAGGCTCAGCGCGCGAGCGATGTTGACCCCCTTGCCACCGGCGACGGTGCGGCTCTCAACCGCCCGGTGGCGGTGCCCGAGGCGGAAATTCGGCACGGCGACAGTACGGTCGAGTGCCGCATTCAAGGTGACGGTGATGATCACCGGACCACGGTCTCCTTACGGCGTTTCTGCCGCTCGGCCCGCCTCTGCTCGCGACTCTCCCGGATCGTTTCCTCTCCTTCGGTTCCACGGCGCCGTCGGCGCCGCAGGATCGCTACCCCCACCAGTATCGCCGAAAAAGCCCCCAGTCCGATGAAAATCTGGTGACCGGTGACAAAGCTGCGGGCTCTGTCGAGGGGGCTCGCCTTGGGGATGGCGCGACCGGCGCGCAGCGGCGTCGACGCCTCCGGCATGCCGGCGACGTAAACGGTGGCTCGGCCGAGCACGGCGCCGCGGCGGATCGGGCCCTCCACCTGTCTCGGCGCGCGCACCGCGACGCGCAGCCGCTGCCCGCGGCGAAGGCCGACCGCGAGGCGTGCGACCGGCGCGCAGCGGCAGCTCACTGCCGGTGAAGGCAATCGAAGGGGAAGCCATCTCCCGGCCGGCTCGGACCGGCACGCGCTTGCGGTACAGCGAGAAGCCGTAGTCGAGCAGGCGCAGGCTCTCCAGGTCGCGGTCGGTCTCGCTCGGAGCGCCGATCACCGCGGAGATCAAATCGGCCCCCTTGCGCCGGCCCGAGCCGACCAAGACATAGCCGGCGTCAAAGGTATGGCCGGTCTTCACCCCGGTCGTCCACGACTCCCGCAGCAAGAGGCTGTTGCGCGTATCGATCCGCCGCCGCGGGTGAATGCTGCGCAGCACGGCGCTGCGCGAATCGGCGATCTTGGCGAAGACGGGAATCCGCAAGAGGCGCTGGGCCAGGGTGGTCAGGTCGCGCGCGCTGGAGTAGTTGCCGACCTCATCGAGGCCGATCGGGTTGGCGTAGTGGGTGTCGACAAGCCCAAGCGCCGCCGCGCGCCGATTCATCTGACGGACGAAGCGCCGCTCGGAGCCGGCCGCGGCCACAGCGAGGTCGTAGGCCGCGTCGTTTCCGCTGCGCAGGATCAACCCATAGAGAAGATCGCGAACGCTGATTCGCTGGCCGGGCGTCAGGCCAAGCAGCGACTCACCGTAGATCGGGTAGTAGGGGGCGGCACGCACGATCTTGCTCAGTGGCAGCTCTTTCATCGCCACGTAGGCGGTCATCAACTTTGTCGTGCTGGCGACCGGCAGATGTCGCGCCGCCGCGTGGGAGGCGAGAACCTCGCCGCTGTTGGCGTCGATCAGAGCCCAGGCGCGAGCGTCGAGGTGCGGCGACTTCGCCACCGCCACGGTCGAGCTACAAGCGAGCAGCGCCAACACCGCCACCAGGGCGGTGCCCAACCGACCCTTCATCGAAGCTTGAGCTTTTCGCCCGAAAGCAGGATCTGCGGGTCGACGCCGGGATTCAGCTCCAAGATGCGGGCGACCGGGACCCCGGTCTTGTGGGCGATCGCGGTCAGCGTGTCCCCGTTCTGGACGACATATGCGGCGGCGACTTTCTTCCCTCCCGGACGCTTCGTCGTCACCTCGCCCGCCGGCCTGTTGCCGGTGGAGCCTCCAGAGTCGCCACCGCCAAGGGTGGTCGCGAACGTCACGACCAACGCCACGGCAGCCACGGCCAGTGCGATCGTGGCTAGGACCCGTGCGGGGGCTTTGGCGCGATTTTCCATAGGACGTGGACCGAGGTCGAATAAGCGCCGGAATGGTAGCGGCGCTCGAGAAGGCCTAAGCGGTCGCAACCTCCCAGACAGCGGCCCGCAGACGCTCGGCGGCGGCTGCCGGATCGGGATCGGTGGCAATCCCTCGTGAGGCGGCAACCAATCCCGAGGCCGGACCGGGAGAGAAAGCGGCGCCGAGGTGCTCGGGCCGACCCCCCTGGGCGCCGACTCCGGGAATGAGGAAGACGGAGCTCGGCATCAGCTCCCGCAGCCGGGCGATGTGCTCGGGCTCGGTGGCGCCGACCACCGCGCCCATCCCGCTCAACCCCGATGCCCCGGCCAACCGCGGCGCGAGGCCATCGACCAGCTCCGCCAGCCGCTCGTGCAGCGGTCGATCCGGCGCCGGCAGGTCCTCGACGTCGGCCGCCCCCGGGTTGCTGGTGCGAACCAAGGCGAAGACCCCCGCCCCAGCCGCGGCCGCCGCCTCCACGAGCGGCTCCAGCGCGTCGCCGCCGAGTAGAGGGTTGGCGGTAAAGGCGTCGGCGCCCAAGCCGGCGACCGGCCCCCAAGGAGTCGGCGTCTCGCCGACGAGGCCCTGGGCGTAGGCGGCGGCGGTGACGGGAACGTCGCCGCGCTTGCCGTCCGCGACGACCAGGAGACCGGCGTCGTGGGCCGCGTCGCATGCGTCGGTGAGGGCGGCCCAGCCGGGAGCGCCGAGGCGCTCGAAACAGGCGAGCTGGGGCTTGACCGCGACGCAGGCCGGGCCGGCGCGCTCAATCAGCGCCCGGCAGTGAGCCGCCACTCCGGCCCCCGCACGCAAAGCGGCCGGCGCGTCTGCGCCGGCCGCGGCGGCCTCGCCCTCCGGACCCAGTTTTGCCGGATCGGGGTCGAGACCAAGGCAGATCTGGCTGCGGCGCTCTTCAACGAGCGCCGCGAGCCGATCCGCGAAGGGCGCTTGGCTCAGCCTCTGACCTTGGTCTTCAGCGCCGAGCCGGCGGAGAAGCGGGGAACTCTGCCACCCGGAATCGTGATCCGCTCGCCGGTGCGTGGGTTGACGCCCTGTCGCGGGCCACGCTCGGCGACATGGAACTTGCCGAAGCCGGTGAAGTTGACCTCGCCGCCGCCTGCCAGCGCGCCGGTGATCGTGTCCAGCACAGCGTCGACAGCATCGCCGGCGGCCTTCTTGCTGCCGATCCGCTCGTCGCCCGCCAGTTGGTCCAGAAACTCAGCCTTAGTCACGTCGAAGCTCCTCCTCATCAAGCCTTGGGATTGAAGACGGGCCGCAATCTAACAGCGTGCTCGGCGGGCTCCGTGCCTGAGGGCCTAGGAGCCGCTGACCGTCATCTCCCCGATCAGCAGCGGAGGGGTGCTGATCGAGCCGCCGAACGGCACCCAGCGGGCCTCCGCGCCGGCCGCGCGCACGGCGCGCAGCATCGAGACCAAGTCGCTGGCGACAGTGAACTCGCGCACCGGGGCGGCGAGCTCACCGCCGGAGATCTCCCGCCCGGAGGCTCCGACCGAGAAGACGCCGGAAACCGGATTGACGCCCGAGTGCAGGCCTGCCACGTCGGTGACGTAGACGCCATCGCCGGCCTCGGCAAGCAGCTCCTCGAAGCTAAGCGCGCCGGGTGCGACGAAGAGGTTCGAGGGAGAGACCGAGGGTTGGGCGCGATAGCCGCCGCGACCGGCGCTGGCGGTCGACTCGGCCTCGCCCCGGCGCGCCGTGTAGGTGTCGTAGAGGAAGTTACGCAAGCGGCCACCTTCAATCAGAGCGGTACGGCGACGAGGGGAACCCTCGCCGTCGAACGGCGCGGAGGCGAGGCCGTCGGGATGCAGGCCGTCGTCGTGGAGGGCCAAGGCCTCCCCGGCGATCTCCTCGCCCAATCGCTCGGCGAAGGGAGAGCGGCCGCGCTGCACGGCGTCGGCGCCGAGCGTGCCACCGATCAAGCCGATGAAACTGGCGGCGACCGTGGGGTCGAGCACAACGGGAGCAGGTGCGCGAAGCGGGCTTGTCGGCGCCGATCATCGCGACGGCGCGCTCGGCGCCCTCGCGACCGATCGCCGCCGGATCGAGGCCACCGGGGCCGCGCGCGAGACCGAAGCCGAGGCCGCTCTCCTTGCCTTCGCCGCTATCGGCAAGGGCCTGGAGGTAGGCGTAACAGCTCGAAGCCTCGTAGGAACCCTCAATGCCGGTGGATGAGGCGATCGCGACCCGATCGGCGCTCTCGGCGTAGACGGCCTGTTCGACGCCGGCGACGCGGGGGTCGGCATCGATCGCTGCTTTCTCCACCGCCAGCGCCAGCTCGGCAACTCTGGCGGTGGACCACTCGGCGACCGATGGATCGGTGAGGCCCTCGATCGCGGGGGCCGCACCGCCGGAAGCGGCAGGCCTGCGAATTCATCCTCGTCGGCTACCCGCGCCGCCTCCGCCGCGCGAGCGCCGATCGCCGCGATGCCCGCCTCGCTGAGGTCGGTTCCAAAGGCGTAGCCGACCCGGCCGCCGATCCAGGCGCGCACGCCGACGCCGCGCTGGGTCGCCGCGCTGAGGCTCTCGACTTCGCCGCCATGGACGCGCACCTCGCGTCCGCTCTCCTCGGAGGCATAAGCCTCGGCATCCCCCGCCCCGGCGGAGAGCGCCGCCTCGACCGCACGCTTCGGCAGGTCCGTCAAACCTGCGTCCCCCCCACGGTCATGGTCGCGATCCGCACGTGTCCCTGGCCGGTGCCGACCGGCGCTTTTTGGCCGCCCTTGCCACAGAAGCCGGTCTTCATCTCAAAGTCGCTCCCGACGGCGTCGATCGCCGCAAGCGCGTCGAGGCAATTGCCGACCAGCGTCGCGCCGCGGCAGGGACGGGTCACCTTGCCGTCCTCGATCAGGTAGCCCTTGGAGACGCCGAAGACGAAGTCCCCCGTCGCCGGATCGACCTGGCCGCCGGCGAAGGAGACCGCGTAAAAGCCTTTCGGGACCTCGGCGATCATCTCTTCGGGCTCGGCGTCGCCGGGGGCTATATAGGTGTTGGTCATGCGCGGGATCGGCAGGTGGCGGAAGCTCTCGCGGCGCCCGTTGCCGGTCGAAGCGACGCCGTCGCGCTCGGCGCAGAGACGGTCGTATAGATAGGAGACCAGCTTGCCGTCCTCGACGACGAGGGTCTTCTGGGTCGGCGTTCCCTCGTCATCGATCGCCTCGGTCCCCCACTCGCCCGGGAGGCGGCCATCGTCGTAGGCGCTGAGCAGCGGCTGGGCGACCGCCTCGCCCAGCTTGCCGACATAGACGCTGGCCCCCTTCTGGATGTGGTCCGCCTCCAGTCCGTGACCGGTCATCTCGTGGAAGAGGACGCCGCCGAAACCGCCGCCGACGACGACCGGCATCGAGCCGGCCGGAGCGGGATCGGCTTCGAGCAGGGTGAGCGCCGCGCTCGCCGCCCCCTCGGCGATCTTCGCCGGGTCGTCGTCGAGCAACTCGAAGCCGCGATGAGCGCCGAGAGTCTCGAACCCCGTCTCGACCAGATCGTCGCGGCGCGCCACCGCCTGGGCGCCGAGACGAACCCGGGTGCGATCGTCGCCGGTGAAGAGGCCCTCAGAATTGGCGACGGTGACCTCGCGCCTCGCCTCGCTGTAGGAAGCGGAGAACTGGACGACCTCTCTGCCCTGGGCGCGGGCGCGCTCGTCGAGCTCCCGCAGCAGGCTCGCCTTGCGCTCGGCCGGAACCTCCTCGGGACGTCGTTCGATCAGTTGCGGAGTCGTGGCGACCGCTTCCAGAGGATGCGGATCCACGCGGTCGCCGCGCAGGGCCGAGGCCGCTTCGGCGGCAGCGCGCTCGAGATCGGCGGGGTCGAGCCCGTCGACGTGGGCGAAATAGGTAGTGCCGTCATTGACCACGCGGACCCCGGCGCCCTCCTCGGCTCCGGACTGAACCGACTCGATCCGGGACTCGTCGATCGCCATCGCCAGGCCGCCGCGCCGCTCGGCAAAGACCTCGGCGAACTCGCCTCCTGATGCCAACGCCCGAGCGAGGACGCGCTCGGCGACAGCCGGGTCGATCAAGCTCACGACTGCGATCGCTTCCCGGCGACCTCGATCAGCCGTCCCGCGGCGACGAACAGCTCGCCGCCGGCGACCGAATCGGCGGCGCTCTCGCCGCTGCGCCCGCCCCCGTAGTAGAGGCGGACGAAGGGACGGCGGGCGATGCGGCGGCGGCGCATGTAGGCGGCGGCCTCGTCGGCGTAGCCGGAGACCCGGTCGAGCAGCACGCGATGCGGCTTGGCGGGCATCAGCCGGCCTCCCCCTCGCCGCCGGCGGCGAGGTCGCGCAGGATCGCGCGCATGTCGAAGAACAGCAGCGACGCGAGGGCGAAGCGCTCGGTCACCGCGATCGCGGCCAGCCCGGCGTGGCGCAGGGCGAAGACTTCCCCCTGCTCGGTGGCGATGTGAACCTGCTCGACCGGTTCCGAGCCGGCCCCGTCGGCGGCGGCGAGCAATGCCGCGGCGTCTTCTCTCCAGCGGCCGGAGTCGCCGCTTGCCGCCAGCACGGCGCCCTCGGAATCGAGGATCGCGCCGCCACGCAGGTCGGGTGACATCTCGGTCAAGAAGGCCAGCGCGTGCCCTGCGGCATCGCCCGAAACGACCTCTGCGGTTGCACCGTCGCCCATCTAGGTGAAAATAGCGGTCCGTGTCCCTGGCTCGAGCATCATGGATCACCGTCGTCGCCGTCTGCGCGATCGCAACGCTGCTGTTCGCGATCAGCAACTACACGGGCTACGCGATCACCGTCGCCGCCGTCGGCCTCGCCGCAGCGGTCAATCTCCTCCCCCGCCCCTGACCCGGTGAAACGTTTTATCCACCCATACGGGGGATGAAACGTTTCACCGCCGTTAACCGGCGCGGTACGGACCCTCGTCGCGGTCCGGGCCGTGCAGGGAGGTCTCCGGCTCGGCGTGGATCAGGACATCTGCGCGGGGGATCTCGGCCTCGATCTCGTCCCGCATCGCGTGCGCCAACTCATGCGCGCGCTCGAGACTGGTGCCGGAGCGGTACTGGACGTGAAAGTCGATGTGACGGCGGCTACCCGCGCGGCGGGCGCGCAGCTTGTGGTACCCGGCGACCTCCGGGGTGCGGGCGGCGGCGATCGCCGCCTCGATCCGATCCATCTCCTTTGGCGGCAGCGCCTCGTCGACCAGCACACCGGAAGAACGACGGATGATCCTGATCCCGGCGACGACGATCGCCGCCGCGACGAAGAGCGCGGTGATCGAGTCGAAGGCAGAGTTGCCGGTGACCTCGACCAAAGCGAGACCGAACAGAACTCCCGGCAGAGGTCATCGCGTCGGTGCGCAGGTGAGCCGCGTCTCCTTCCAGCGCCGGTGAATCGTGAGCCGCCGCCTGGCGGTAGAGGACGGTGGAGACGGCGAGGTTCGCCAGAACCGAAAAGGCCATGACCCCGATGCCGACCCCGAGAAACTCCACTTCGGCCCCGGTGACCAAACGGCGCGTCGCCTCGTAAACGATGATCCCGGCGCCAACCAGGATCAGCATTCCCTCGATCGTCGCCGCCAGGCTCTCGACCTTCTCGTGGCCGTAGGGATGCTCGGCGTCGGCCGGCTCGTCGGCCTTGCGCACGGAGACGAAGGCGACGACCGATGCGACCAGGTCGATCAGCGAGTGGACCGCTTCGGTGAGGATCGCGATCGAACCGGTGACAGCTCCCGCCGCCAGCTTCAGCCCGATCAAGATCGAGTTGGAGGCGATCGAAAGCCCGGCCGCGCCGCTTTTGGTGCGAATCACGACGCGACCCCGAGATGGGTCGCGAGCAGCCGCGCCGCCCTGCCGCGATGGCTGATCGCGTGCTTCTCTTCGGCGCTCAACTCCGAGAAGGTGCGCTCGTCGCCCGCGCCGGTGTCAGCGGGGATGAAGGCCGGGTCGTAGCCGAAGCCCCCCGTGCCACGTGGCTCGAGGATCAACCGCCCCTCGCAGCGCCCCTCGAACGTGATCTCCTCACCGTCTTCGCCGATCATGGCGATGACGCAGACGTAGGCGGCGCGGCGCTCTTCGCCCGCGGCCGCGACCTCGCGCAGCAGCTTCGCCAGATTCTCTTCGTCGGTCGCGCCCTCCCCGGCGTAGCGGGCCGAGTGGATGCCCGGTCTGCCGCCGAGCGCTTCCGCCGCGATCCCCGAATCGTCGGCAATCGCCGCTTCGCCGGTTGCCGCATTGGCGGCGCGCGCCTTGATCAGCGCGTTGGCGGTGAAGCTGTCGCCATCCTCGGGTGGCATCTCCACCTCCGCGGGCAGCGGCCGCAACTCGACCCCGCTGAGGATCTCGGCCAGCTCGCGCAACTTGTGGTCGTTGCGACTGGCGAGGATCACGAAACCTTCTCCTGCACCTCCCGCAGGCGGGCGATGCCGCCCTCGGCGAGTTCGAGCAATTCATCGAGCGAGGCGCGAGAGAGCGGCGTGCGCTCCGCCGTCGCCTGCACCTCGACCAAGCCCCCCTCCCCGGTCATCACCACATTCGCGTCGACCTCGGCGGCGGAGTCCTCGACGTAGTCGAGATCGCAGAGAGCCCGGCCGTCGACCATGCCGACGCTGATCGCCGCCACCGAGCCGGTAAACGGCATTTCATCGATCTCTCTCGCGTCGAGCAGCTTCTGGAAGGCCCCCCGCAGCGCGACGTAGCCGCCGGTGATCGCCGCGCAGCGGGTGCCGCCGTCGGCCTCCAGCACGTCGCAATCGACGTAGACGCTGCGCTCGCCCATCGCCTCGAAGTCGACGACAACGCGTAGGGCGCGGCCGATCAGGCGCTGGATCTCCACCCCGCGGCCGTCCTGCTTGCCGCGCGAGATGTCGCGGGCCTTGCGATCCCCGGTCGAGGCGGGCAGCATCGCGTACTCGGCGGTGACCCAGCCGCTGCCGCGCCCCTGCATCCAGCGCGGCACCTTGTCGCTGACCGAAGCGGTGCAGATCACTCGCGTGCCGCCAATCGAGATCAGCGCCGAGCCATCGGCGGTGGCGACGAATCCGGGATCGATCGTGACCGGCCGGATGTCGGCGGCCGCGCGGTCATAGCTGCGGGAAGCTGGCACGCCGCGAGTCTGTCACAGCGTGCCGGCTCCCCGGTTGCTCTATTTGAAGGTGACCTTGTCGACCGATTCCTTGATCTTGTTGACGATCACGTCGGCCAGCTCGGTGCCCTGTTTGCCGTTGAAACCTTTCATCGCCGCCACCATTCCCACCATCAGCAGGGAGACGAGCAGGATCAGGCCGACTAGGCACTAAAGTAAGGGGCGAGCATGCGTCTGGACGGCTACGTACGAGTGTCGCCAGTGGCGGGTCGCTCGGGGGATGCTTTCATCTCTCCCGGCGAGCAAAAAGAGCGTGTCAGAGCCTGGGCGAAGTCGCAAGGGCACTCGATCGCCAAGTGGCACGAGGACCTCGACCAGCCCGGCTCGAAGGCCGATCGCCCAGGCCTCAACGCGCGCAATGAAACGGATCGAGAGCGGCGCCAGCGCGGGCCTCGTCGTCGCGCGCCTCGACCGTTTCGGGCGCTCAGTGCAGGATTCAGCCAACCTGCTGGCGAGGATTCGCGCCGCTGACGGGGTGCTGTGCACAGTCGCCGAGGGAATCGACACCTCCGGCTACATGGGCAAGTTCCTCGCCGACCTCTTCGCGGCGCTGGGCGAACTGGAGTTGGCCCGCATCCGCGAGAACTGGAACACCGCGCGCAAGTCGGCGGTGGCGCGCGGCATCCACGTCTCAGGGCGAGTGCCGACCGGCTATCGGCGAGACGAGAACCGCGTCCTGGAACCCGACCCCCGCGTCGCCCCGGTGATCCGTGAACTGTTCCGCCGTCGAGCGGCCGGACAGTCGTGGACCGAACTCTGCCGCTTCTTGGAGGAGAGTGGCGTCGTCACCCCTTGGGGCAACGAGCACTGGGTGGTCGCCAGCGTTGGCAGCATCGTCCGCAACCGCGTCTATCTCGGCGAGGCGCGTGCCGGAGACATTGTGAATCCGGAAGCCCATGAGCCGCTTGTGAGCCTCGTTGAGTGGAACGCGGCCAATGCCGCGCGCGGAGTGCATCCAGGTCGGTCAGGACGCTCTACAGGCCTCCTGTCGGGCCTTCTGCGGTGCGCCGGTTGCAGCTACGCGATGAAGCCCTCCATGGGGAAAACCCGCCACGGCAAACCGTTCCTCGAATACCGCTGCAAGCCCGACAAGGCGGGCGGACGTTGCCCTGCCCCCGCAGCGGTGAAGGCAACCGTGATCGAGCCGTTCGTCGTGGAGAGACTGTTCGAGTTCGCCGAAGGCGCTCGCGGCAAAACGCAGGACGACGACGGTGAGGGGGTCGAACTGGCCCAAGCGCTTGCCGAGGCCGAAGCCGAGCTGGCGGCGGCGCTCGACGGCCGGCTCGCCGACGCCCTCGGCGGCGCAGACTCCGACGCCTTCTTGCGGACGGTGGAGAAGCGCAACGCAGAGGTCGAGGCGCTGCGAGAGAAGCTAAGCGAAGCTGCAAAGACCCGCAATCCGGTTGAGGTCGAAGCGGACCTGGACAGCGTCTGGGAGGACCTCACCCTCGAAGACCGCCGTCGCCTACTTCACTCGGTCTTCGATTCGGTCTTCCTCTGGCGTACCGGGGGCAAAGGGCGCAACGGCAAGGTCCCGATCGCCGAGCGAGCGAAGCTATTCCTTGCCGGCGAGGGCCCGCCGGTCCCGGTGCGCGGTCGGAAGGGGACGATCCGCACGCTTCCCTTCGACGGACCCATCAATTAGCCGAGCTTGTTCCGCAGTTTCTGGGTCCATCTTTCGGAAACCATCTGATCAAATGCTGCCCGCAGTAGAAAGCCGAGCGAGTAGATGGCGAGCAGGAGTCCGGTCCCAAAGATGACGATGGCCGGGTAGGGATCCTCATGGAAGGGGTATACGTAGTCGGTTGCTTCATGGAGATAGAACTCGACGGTGAGAGGAACCAGGGCAAGTGATAGCGCCCACCAGCGATTGATAGGTGCTATCGCGAGGATCGGGACGCCGAGAACCATCACGTCAACAGCCGGGCTGAACATGATGTTGCCGAGCGTCCCGTTTCGGTCGAGATCAGAAGCACTTGCGTAGGTGTAGACGCCGACCACAAGTGCCACAACAAAGAGGATCGCCCCGCGAGTGAGATTGCTCATTTCGAGAAGGTACCCCGAAGTGGTGATTGGTTGCTGGCGCTGCCGTTGAACGCTATGGGCGAGTTCGCTTACATAAGCAACGGCGATGCGGGAACGCCCGGCTACTGGGGCGATCAAGGAAATATCGGTCCTTTGGCGACTTCAGCGCCTGGGAGAAGAGCCAGGCAAAACCCCATCACTCTCCCCCCAAGAACCATCCGCACGCTCCCACTCGACGGACCATTGCCCGCCGAAGCGCCCGGAAAGGACGTCGGCGAAGGTCCGGGCGAACTGGTCCCGCGCGATCTGCCCCGATCGCTCGGCGGCCTTCTCGGCGACCGCCCGCCGCGCGCTCGCCGGCAACTGCCGCAGGGCCGGGCCGATCCGCTCTTCGGTTGCGCTCATCGCTCCGGCGCCTCGCCGATCACGATGAACTGCTCGGCCCGAACATTGGCCACCGCCCGCTCGACCGCGCGGCGGGTCTGGCCGGGCTCGCAGAGGTAGTGGACCTCGGCGAGCGCGCCAGGTGGCGATTGCGCGGCGCCAGGCGCGGATCAGGTACGCGAGGCGCCGCGGCGACTTCGGCGTCAGCTCGACCTCGATCGCGATCGTGCCCTTTTCGCTCAACACCGCGATGTCGGCGCGGTGAAAGCGCTGGGCGCCGCGTCGTGCCTCAAGCGGGGCGCTGGCCAGCGGTCGCCTTCGATCGCCTCCGCTACGGCGATCTCGCGCTCGCTGAGGACGCGGTCGGGCCCGTAGTGGGCGGCGGCCTTGAGCGCCACGGCGCTGCAGCGCAGCATGTGGTCGACGGCGCCGGGCGAGACTCTCGCCACCGCCATGCCGAGACCGGCGTAGCGCAGGCCCTCGCGGGTCGCGCGCAGGAGACCCGGCTCGGAGCGCAGGATGTCGAGGCGCTCCAGGAGTCCCGCCTCGATACAGGAGGCAGCCCGGCGGTAGGTGGCGGTGCGGCCGACTCTCATCGCTGCCATCGCCTGCTCGACGCTCATCAGCCCATGACGGCCGACCAAGCGGACCAGCTCCCGGTCTCGATCCCTGCGCAGCTCTCGGCCCGACTAACTCGACCGCTTCGCTTCTGACTCACGACTTCCATCTCTCCTATAGACGTAGCCCCCGCCCTTTTCGCCCCCCCTTTCCTTGCACCCCCACTTCTACTCTCCGCGGCTTCTCTCCCTCCCATCCTATCCCCCTTCCGTCCTCCCTCCCGTTCCCGGTCTTCCCGGTCCCTCCGCACCGATCCCGCGTCCACCCCCGCCACCGCCCGTCCCGGCCCTACCCGCATCCCGGCAGCCGACCACGACCGCACACCACCTGATACCTCTCTCCATGGTGTGTGGGCGTGGTCGGCTGCCGGGATGCGCTCCCAGCCGCTCAGGCAAGGGGCACTGGGGTGGACCGCTGATTCACGGCTCGCGTCCACGGCCCCGTCCACCCTGCGGCCGGCTCCTCGGGGTGGTCGGCCCGCCGACCTACCCCGAGCGGTAGCGCGTCGCCGGGCGGCAGTCAAGGGCGCTTCGCGCCCGACCCCCGAAGGGGGTTGACGGCCGCCCGGCGACGCGCTTGGGTGCAGGTAGGTCGGCTGAGGGAGCTGACCTGACCAGGGGTCGCTGCAGGGTGGAAGTCAACGATAAAACGTGAAAGCGGCCTAGCCGAGCAGTACGGTTCGGCGTGCTACGCGCCTGCCATCGATCTTGACGATCATCCGGGCTCGCCCCTGCCCTAGGCGCACCATCGATCTGCGCGAGAGCCGCAGGGTCATCGGATGTCTGTACGTTCGCCAGGAGGCTGCCCTGCGTACGACATGTGCCCTTCGTCGACCTCGCTTCGCGATCAATACAGCGCGACAGCCGAGTCCGCATTGGACTTTGGCAACGCCCTTCTTCGAGATCGACACGCGGTTCAAGGGCGGGAAGCCGCATCTCTCTGTACGCGGCCTGGTGGCCGCTGCGATGCGTCCCATTACGGCGACTGAGGTGACGGGGGATGCCTCCCAGACTCCGCCCCTGGCCGCATAAGGAGACCCGGACGCGTACCGCAACGTGTAGTGCGGTCCTGCACCACGCCTTTGGTCGGCAACGCGCAGGAAGTCGCCGATGAATGCGGGGTCGATGACCGCTGCGCTATTCCGACAAGAGCCCGGGTAGTGATCATCGATGAGCGTCGTGCACCGGGTTCCGTCACGCCTGCGGCAAGCTGCAAGCTGCAGGAAGTCTCCGCCCCCTTCCCAGTCGCCCTGCCACTGTCCGGGCGTCGGTGTCACCAACTCGTTGGCGCGGACGACTCCCTTGACCGAGGGCGGTGAGAGGGACACAACGTTGCCATGCCAGATTGGACTGAGCCCTGTAGAGCCGTTACCGCCGGTGACGCGAAAGACAGTCTCGGGCTTGGCGTTCTCAGTGTTGAGTGTTCCGCCAGATCCAAAAGGCATGCAGTCCGCCAGAATGGATGAGCACGCTTCCCAAGTCATCGGGTCACTGGGGTTGTTCACACCGAGGAAGCCGGTGCCATCAGGATTCAAGAGCGCCTGCATTCTCAAGCTGTCCGCTGCGGCGGCGGGCTTGGCAGCCAGCAACAAGCTCGCCGATGCCAGGACAGCGATCAACGACAGTGCCAGCCTATGCTTGGTCAACCCCTGCAACCCCTCCGATGATACTGAGGAATTATTCGGCTGCGTGTGGCGTCATCAAAACGAGTCTTTGAGCTACTGCGCAAAGTGAAGCCGCTGGCGCGCGAGTACTACGAGCTGACAGGGAAGCCGCTTGGGGTTACCGCGGAGATCGCGGAGTACGAGGCCGCTCGCATCTTGAAGGTCAAGCTCTCACCGGCGCGTCAAGCTGGATATGACGCGGTCCGCAAAGCGAAGGGAAGAGACGAGCTGCTGCAGATCAAGGGTCGTTGCCTTACCCACTCCTCAAAGGCCAGCCAGCGCGTCGGGGGCATCAACCTCAAAAAGAAGTGGGACGCAGTCCTTCTCGTCCTCCTCGATGAGCACTATGAACCGACCGCGATCTATGAAGCTGATCGTCGGGCAGTGACGGCGGCTCTCACGAAGCCCGGTTCGAAGGCGCGAAACGAGCGAGGTTCGCTCGCGGTCAGCCAGTTCAAGTCGATCGGCTCACGAATCTGGCCAAGTTGAGGAGCACGGCCATGTAAAACCCTTGTGCCGCAGCGCAAGTCGCCATCCTCGGCGCGATGCGAGTTCCTGCGCCATCTACTCGACAGGCTAGACGGTCCCGAGGCTTCGACGGAATGACGGACTACGGATAGCGACCGTGGAGGCGCTTGTGGGCGCGCTCGTAAACGCTGCGACTCCGGGGGTTGCCCGGGTGGCGCTCGCCGAAGGAGATGAAGTTCCAAACGAGGCCGTCGGGCGTCTTGGCCAGTTGGAAGACAAAGCCATAAGGGGCGCCAGAGGCTCCTTCACGACCAAGCGGGATGTAGAGCTTGCGGCATCCTGGGAGTCGCGTGCCATCGTCACCTGCGACTTCGCACGGTCGCCAGACGAGCTTGCTTTCTCCAGTCTCGACTTCCCTGCGAGCGCTTTCTGCCCTCACCCGAGCGATCGCAGAGACCTCGTAGCGCTCGACCTCCTCGGCCCACTCCTTGGCGCCGAAGATCAGTGCGGCGGGCGGCAGATTCTTCTCGGAAGGAGCCATGCCCTCACGATACGGGGAGAGTGCACCCCCACCCCAGACGGACTTTCAGGCCACCCAGGAAACGGCGACGAAGCAGTGTTTAGCCTTCGCCGTCGGCGGGCGCGTCGTCGGCGGTCAGCCGCTCAAAGTCCTCCTCTGAGGCAGGTTCCCAACCCCGCTCTGCGTACAGCTCGGAGATCGGCGTGATCGGCGGCTCAAGCGTCAAGCCGCCTTCTCGATCCGGCACGACCTCGTAGCGGCGGCCACCGACTTCGACCAACTCGCCGATCGTCAGATCGAGCTTCTTGATGGCAGTTGCCATGCCAAGCATTGTAAACCTGCGTTACAGCCTCGCTCACGCGCAGCCGCTTGATATCGCATCGCCCGGCCCTCACGAGACGGGCTGGCCTGCCCTATGGAGAAGAAGAGCGAGGCGGATCAACTCGTGGAGGCGTTCGAAAGTTCGCCTCGATCTGCTCGCGCTCCTCACGTGATCGCGTCCTAAATGGCACCGGCACCGGTCGGCCCATGTTCCAGTTCATTTCGACCGGCTCGATGCCGACCGCGTGCGCCGCCTCGATGGCAGCTGGGCGCTCCCAGTCGGGGATTTTCCAGCCGACGACGATTCCCACAAGCGCGTCGCCATAGTCGGCGTGAAGCGGCGAGTCCGGCGAGGCCGTGGTCACGAAGCGGTACTCGTGCTCGGTCTGCCAATCGAGCGTCTTCTGAAAGAACAACTCGTCGTTGTGCATCTCGATGTACTGCTGGACGAAGGCATCGTCAATCTCCTCGGGGAACTGCCCGAGCGGCAGGTTGATGTAACTCTCGCCCCCAGTCTGGCTGTATTCGACGTGTCGGTTATATGGACGAATGCCAAGCTGGCTCTCAAGGTCCGCCGCGAGATTTGCCTTCAGTCGCTCCTGATTGAAGACAAGGCAGACGCCCGCGTGGTTCTCGGCGTACTGCTCCCACATCCGGGCCCGCGACCAACCCTTAGCGAAATGCTCGGCATTCGAGGCATATCCCTCCGCGTCCACCGTGAGGGCGAGGAGATGGGCGAGTCGGAAGACCCCGTGCGAGCCCTGGTAGAAGCTGAAGAGCTGTGTCTCGCCGAGGTGGGGATTCTCGGGATTCACGAACCACGCGCCGGTGAACTGCCAGGGTCGGCTCTCCAGCGGGTCGCGCATCTGTTCGTAGGTTGAGAATCGCAACCGCTGGGTCGGCAGGATGTGCTCAAAGGCGGCTTCCCGCGTCGTGTAGTGGAAGAAACACTCCGACGTGTCTAGGTCGATCGTCACTGCGTTGATGCTAGGACCCGTAGCGGCGCGAACTCGGGGCGCAGGCTCGCTGTATAGGCTCGGATCGAATGACCGAGCGCGATGGCATCGAGTTCAAAATTGACGAAGCGTTTCCCCCTGATTCGCGTCTGGCGCGGTGGATGGTGGGCTGCCTAATGGCTTTAAACGACCTACTCCTCGTAAACCGCTGGCTGGTGCCGAAACTGGAGGGGAAAGTCGCTTCAGAGGACTATGAACACATCTACCTTGCTCGCCTCGCGGGCGCACACTTATTCGAAATCGCGACCTTCCTGCGCAAGGCTGATCGATTCGAAGATATTCGAGAGTTCATTGCGGCGCTGGATCAACCAGACCAAAGTGCCTACCGCGCTCTTCTGGCCATTGCTAAGGGCGAAAACGGCGAATTCGCCGAGCAAATCGAGCGCTCCCGCAATAACTCCTCTCATTACGGCGACTTGCTGCACGACGAGGCCGGCGCCTACGAGCAGTTGCGACAGGCAATAAGGACCCATGCCGAGGAGGGAACCATCGGCCAGATACGGGACAAGACCCCGCCGATTACCGGCTTTAGGGCCTTGTTCGCTGACGACATCGCCGTCGAGCTGACGTTTCCAGGCGGCGACACGACTGCACTCGGCGAGTTCGTCCAGCAGATCTCAACGCACATCGCCCTGTATCTGCAATTCGCGCGTGCAGCTCTGGCCAAATATGTGGCGTCCCTACCTGACGTCGCCTGGGAGGAGTGGTTCGAGACTGGCTGACGTTATTCGGCTGGTGCGTGACTCCGCACTCCCCATCCGACTCGATATATAGTATCGGGCCTTATTCAACTAACTATTGAAACCTTTCATCGCCGCCACCATTCCCACCATCAGCAGGGAGACGAGCAGGATCAGGCCAACGTACTCGACCGTGCCCTGTCCCCGCTCGCCCTCGGCGAGGTCGCGGATCGCCCGCACCCTCTGTCCGGCAGCGGCGTGCAGGTACCCCATCAACGCGTAGATCATCGAAGCCTCCTTGTCGCGGTTTGCGGGACCGATGCTCGGCGGCCGCGCGTGACGGATCTAGACGTGGGAGTGCCGAATCTGTGACGCGGAGGTGGAATCTTTGGGGGGCGCAGGGCGTCCAATCTCAAACCCTTGCGCGAAGTCGACACCGAGCTTGCGGACGAGCGCCATCGTGTCCTCGTCCTCCACGCCCTCGGCGACGGTTTTCTGGCCCAACCCGCGGGCGATGGAGACGATCGCCTGGACCAGCTGCTGATCGGCGGGATTGCGCTTCAGTTCGCGGATGAACTCGAAGTCGATCTTCAGGTACTGCGCCGGGATGTGCTTCAGGTAGGTGAAGGAACTAAAGCCGGTGCCGAAGTCGTCGAGAGCCAGGCTGCAGCCAAGCTCGTTGATCCGTCGCGCGAAGGCCTGCGCGTCGCTCATGTTCGCCACCGCCGCGGTCTCGGTGATCTCGAAGTTGAACCGGTCCGGGTCGAGGCCGGTAGCAATCGCTTCCTCCAAAGTCTCCATGTAGCGCGAATCGCCCAGCGACAGGGCGGAGACGTTGACCGCGACAGAGGCGCCGCCACGGACAAGCTCCGTCGCCTTGGTGAGCGCCAGCAGGTCGATCTCGTGAATCAATCCGAAGCGCTCCGCCGCCGGTAGGAACGAGGCCGGCTGAATCGCGTCGCCGTGGGGATCGAGCATCCTGATCAGCAATTCCTCGCGGGCGGTCTCCCCGGTACGCAGATCGACGATCGGCTGCGAGTAGACGACCATCCGACCCTCGTCGAGGGCACTGCGAATCCGCTCCACCCAGGTCAAGGCTTGACCCTGTTGGCCTTGAAAGAGGACTGCCGTCTCACCGCCCCCCTCCTTTGCCTCGTAGAGGGCAACGTCGGCGGAGACCAGCAGCTCGTCCGGGGTCCTCTTGCCGTCCCCGTCGTACGGGGCGATTCCAATGCTGGCGCCGACCGCCGGTTCCGACTGCGATCGAATCGCGGCAATCAACCCCTCGGCGACCTCCAATCCCCTTTTCTCATCCGCCTCGCGCAGCAGCACGGCGAACTCGTCGCCGCCGATCCGGGCGACTACGTCGGTGTCGCGGACGGTCGCGCCGAGGACGGCGGCGACCTCGCAGAGCACCTGATCTCCCGTCGGATGGCCGTAGGTGTCGTTGACGAACTTGAAGGAGTCGATGTCCAGCAGCAGCAAAACGCCGGGACGCGAGTACCGCTGCGCGTATCGCAGCTGTCCAGATACCTCTTCGGAGAAGCGGCGCCGGTTGACGAGGCCGGTAAGGCTGTCGTGATCGGCCTGTTGGCGAAGTTGCTCTTTGAGCTGACGCTGACGGGTGACGTCGTCGAAGACCGTGACGACGCCGACGATCCGGCCCCGCTCGCGAATCGGCGCGCTGGTGTAGTCGACGGCGATCGAGCTGCCGTCCTTGTGCCAGAAAAGCTCATCGGTGACCCTGTGCGTCCCACCCCCGGTCAGCGATTCGGCTGTGGGGCACTCCGACGCCGGATAAAGCGCGCCGTTGGGCCGGGTGTGATGGAAGAGCTCATGAGAGCGCCGGCCGAGGACCTCGCCGAGCGTGTAGCCGAGGATCCCCAGGGCCGCTGGGTTCGCATAGGTGACCCGCCCCTTCATGTCGTTGCGAAAGATGCCCTCGCCGGCGGCCTTGACGATCCCCTCGTTGTCCCGTGCCAAGCGTTCGTTCTCGCGCATCGAGGCGATCAGCCGGATCAGGATCAAGCAGGGCACGATCGCGGCGAGGACGATCACGCCAACGCTGCGATCCCGGAGCAACTCCGTGATTAGCAGCGTGAAGGAAAGCGCGAACGAGAGCACGAGCGCGCCGTAGAGCGCAGGCCCGCGCAGCGCCCCGACCCCTTCGAGCGAGGTTCCTCGGCGCGAGGCCACCGCGATGACCACCATCCCCGTCGGCCAGGTCGCGTCCAGCAGGGTGCCGGAGACATACGCGCCGCCAACGAACTGCCTGAGGACTAGGACATCGCCAGCGAGAACTAACAACATGCCGACTCCCAGCGCCAGATAGGCCTTGCCGACCCGGCTGCGACTGGGTACGCATATGAGGGTAAGCATCAGCAGCACGATGAGGTCGAGGACGGAGTAGGAAAGCTGGCCGCCTACTAGCGCGGTGGCCTTCTCGACATCGACCAGCTCGTTGAAGATCAGCTCGTAGCCGAATGCGGCGGCCGTCAGCGCGATGATCGCGGCGTCTAGAGAGATACCCAACCTGTCCGAGCGCCTCTGCCCGCGAGCCAGCAACACGATCGCCGCGATCATGAATGGATAGAAGCCGAGCCAGAAGTAGTCGGCGGTGCTCGGGAACGCGGTCGGCGGCCCCTGTAGGAAGAAGAGAAAGACGAAACCCCAGGCGAAGCTCAGCATTCCTACGCTGAGGACTATCCAGGGGGCGCGAGCGCCGACCGGCCGAGTCAGGCCCGAGCGGAAGGTGAACGCGGCGGCGGCAAAGACGGCGACGGTGACGAGAATGTCGCTGACCATCCCTACCACCGCCTCGTCGTGCCGAAGAGCTCCTGCGCGTAACCGGCAACCGAGACCGGCGACATGAAGAGCTGGTAGGTGAGCAGGTAGCCGAGGAAGCCCCATCGGTTTTGCCGCACCTTCAGCCCAACCTCGTCGAAGGACTGCTTGCTGAGGTGGAACATGATCATCGAGAGCGCGATGTTGAGTGGGAGGACCGCCAGGGTCATCGGGCCGACGATCGCGAAGTCGCCGAAGAACACCGCCAGCACTAGCCCGATCGGGAAGGCGATCGAGTAGACGAGGTCGATGTAAGGAAAGATGAAGTTGACCAGCACGGCGTGCATGTTGGAGCGGCCGCCGGCAAGCAGGGCGCCGCCGTGCTCGCGCAGGCCTTCGATCATCCCGCGCGCCCATCGGCGCCGCTGGCGAGCAAAGCCCCTGACGTCGTCGGGTGCGCTGGTGAAGGCGATCGCGGTTCGCTCGTAGCCAACCCGCCCGCCGTCGCGCATCAGCCCCCAAGTGAGGACGATGTCCTCGCCGATCCGGTCCGGCCAGCCCCCGACTCGCTTCAGGGCCGCTGTTCGATAGACGCTGAAAGCACCTTGAGCGACCATCGTTCCCTGGAATAGGCCTTGCTGGCGCTTTACCGAGGCGATGCCGAGGAAGTAGTCCCATTCCTGAGCGCGGGTGATGAAGTTCTGCCGCGAGTTGCGGACGAAGACCGCCCCGGCCACGGCGACGGTGTCCTGTGGAGAGATCAAGAGGCGAGCGACGAGCCGTCGCAAAGAGTCGGGCATCAACAGCGTGTCGGCGTCCACTGTCGACATCAGCGGCGTGCTCACATGGTCGAGGGCGGCAGTCAGCGTGTTGGCCTTGCCCCCGTGGGGGAAGGTGACGACCGATACCTTCGGGTCCTTGGCATCGCGTCCGCGATTCCGTGCCAGCTCGGCGGTACGGTCGGTCGAGCCGTCATCGGCGACCAGGACCTTCAGCTCGCCGGGATATTCCTGCGAAACCGCGTAGTCGATCGTCTCCTCGATCGTCTTCTCCTCGTTGAAGCAGGCGATGACGACGGTGAGGGCAGGAAAGTCGAGGTCGAAGCGCAGCGGCGGAGGCCGGTCGATCAGCAGGGAGGCGATCAGGTTTGCGTTGAGGTAGCCGGGGACGATCGCGATGCCCGCAATTACCGCGATCGCGAGTGGAAGCGTTATCGACTGGGCAAGCGTGTCAATCCAGGGAATCGCGAGCCAGAGGGAAAAGCCCGCCCAGCCGAGGGCGATCCCGATCACCAAGAACAGCTTCAGGTGCAATCCGAGGTAGAGGCCGCGCCGCTCTTGAGGCGTGCGCTCCAAGTCCTTGACCAGAGCGAGGTCGGCGACAGGAGACGGCGCGGACCTCAACTCGTCGCGTGGAGGCGCAACCGGCTTTGTGCTGAGCTCGAACATGGTTATCCATAGGTGGGATCGACCTCACCCGCCACAGCGCGACCGTGAGAACTACGGACCGGCTGCGATGACCACCGGCGGGGATACCCTCACGCGAGTGCGCGTCCTGGTCGTGACCAACTTCATGCCCGACGAATCGACGCCCCAGCGCGGGCGCTGGGTTCACGACCAAATCGCCGCGGTGCGGCGCCACGGGATAGAGGTGGAGGTATTCGAATTCCCGCCCGGCTCGCGCCAGTACATCCCGGCGACTCGGCGCCTGCGCAAATTGCTGCGGCGTGAGAGATTCGACCTCGTCCACGCCCACTACGGCCTGCCAGGATGGTGCGCGCGGCTCGCCGGGGCGCGGCCCCTGATCGTCACCTTCCACGGCACCGATGTACGCCACGGCGTGGTCGGACCGCTGTCGCGGCGCCTCGCCTGGCGGGCGGAGCTGGTCGCCGGCGTCTCGCGAGCGCTCTTCGCCCCCGAGGACGGGCGGCCGGGACTGCCGGGCGTGCCCGGGTCGGCGGTGCTGCCCTGTGGGCCCGACCTCAGACGCTTTCGGCCGCTGCCGCGAGCCGGAGCGCGGCGGGAGTTGGGGTTGGACCCGGAGGGCCGCTACCTGCTCTTTCCGGCCAATCCGGAACGACCGGAGAAGCGGGCCGAGAGGGCGCGCGAGGTGGCCGCGGCCTGCGGCGCCGAGCTACTGACCGGGGGCTCGATAGAGCCCGAGCGGATGCCGCTCTGGGTCAATGCCGCCAACGCGGTACTCGTCACTTCCGACTACGAAGGCTTCGGCATGGTCTGCGTCGAGGCCCTCGCTTGCGACGTGCCGATTCTCTCCACTCCGGTCGGGATAGCTCCTTTCGCGCTGGCCGGTATCGAGGGCGCCCTCTGCGCCCCGTTTGACCTCGATGCTTGGAGCGCCGCCGTCGGCCCTCATTTGGAGGAGCCGGACCCGCGACTGCGGGGCGTCACACGCGCCGCGGCCTTCTCGGCGGAGCGCATGGGCGCGCGAGTCGTCGAGGCCTACCGTGAAGTTCTTGACTTCTCGTAATAGATTGAACCTGAGTGCGGAGCGAGCAAACGTCCATATCTGATTCTTCGTGAAGCGAGCGAAGCACGAAATTTGGTGAACGTGGCCGAGGAAACCCCTAAGCCCAGAGTCGATGACCTGAGCGCCCGCCTCGAGACGGAGCGCAACCGCGCTGCGGATGCGCTCGAGGAATTGGGGGTCGCCCATGAGGAAGACCTGCGCCGGGAGCGCGAGGCCAAGGAGCGAGCGATCACCGTCGCTGAGGGGCGCCTGGCGGAGATCGAGACCCACACCACGGCGGCGGAAAAGCGCCTGGAAGAGGCGGAGCGCCGCGCCGGGGAAGCCGAAGCCGAGATCGCCGATGAAAAGGCGCGTGCGCGCGAGTCGGCGGCCGCCTGGCTGCGTGGTCAGATCGAAGCGATCCGCGAAGAGGCGCGGAAATAGCCGCAGTCGACGAGTACGACGTCGCCGTCATCGGCGGCGGCGCGGCGGGTCTTTGGACCGCTTTGCGGGCGGCCGAAGCGGGCGGCTCGGTCTGCCTCATCTCCCGCACGCCGCTCTCCCAGAGCGCCAGCTTCTGGGCGCAGGGCGGTCTGGCCGCGGCACTTGAGCCGGGCGACTCACCGGAGCGCCACGCGTCCGACACGATCGCCGCCGGCCGTGGGCTCTGCCGCCCATCCGCCGTCCGCGTCCTGACCGAAGAGTCACCGGCCGCGGTCCACGAGCTGATCGAGCGCGGGGTCGTTTTCGATCGAGATGAAGACGGCGAGCTCTCACTCGGCCTTGAGGGAGGCCACACGCGACGGCGCATCGTCCATTCCGGCGGCAGTCAGACCGGGCACGAGATCACCTCGAAGCTGGCCGCGATGGTTGCCGCCGAGTCGCGGATAGAGGTCCGCGAGAAGACCTCGGCGCTGGCCTTGTGGAGCGACGGTGAAAGCTGCCACGGACTGCTCACCGAAAACGGCCAAACGGCGGCGAACGCGACAGTGCTGGCCACCGGCGGCGCGGCGGCTTTGTGGAAACGAACCACCAACCCCTGGGGAGCGATCGGCGCCGGGCCGGTGCTCGCCGCGGCGGCGGGAGCCGACCTCGCCGACCTCGAGTTTTGCCAATTTCACCCGACGGCGCTCTCTCGCCCCGGCACCCGCTTCGACGGGATGTTGATCACCGAGGCGGTCCGCGGGGAGGGGGCGACGCTGCTGGATGCCACCGATCGGCGCTTCACCGACGAGCTGGCTCCGCGAGACGCGGTCACCGCGGCGATCCTCGCCCGCATGGCGGCCGACGACTGCTCCCATGTCCAACTCGACCTGCGCCCGGTCGACCCCGCGCGCTTCCCCAGCATCTTCGCCTCGCTCGCGGAGGCCGGACTGGATGCCCGCTCCCAGCCGGTTCCGGTCTCCCCAGCTGCCCACTATGTAATGGGGGGCGTCGCGGTCGACCTCGATGGGCGCTCCACCCTTCCTGGCCTCTACGCCGTCGGCGAATGCGCCTGCACCGGCCTACACGGGGCCAACCGGCTCGCTTCCAACTCGCTCAGCGAATGCTTCGTCTTCGGCGGGCGCGCCGCTTCCGCCGCGCTGGAGGGAAGCTCCGCGGGAGAGCGACCGGCCGCGCCGGAGTGGCGGTTTGAGCCGCCGACCCACGCGACCCGCGACGCGGTCTGGCACCTGGCCGGACCGGTGCGACGCCCCGAGGAATTGAGCCGGCTCCTCGACGATCCCTACCCCCTGGCCGGGGCGATCGCCGCCTGCGCCCTCGAGCGGCGCGAGTCACGCGGCGGCCATCTGCGCGCCGACTTCCCCGGCCTCGACCACGATCTCGACGGCGTCCACATCCTCCGCGCCCCCAACGGAACGACCCGCCGCGAAGAATGGCGCTAGTCCGAAACCCAGCTTCGGAGCATTAGCGTCCCGGACATGCTTCTAGGCGTTGATGTAGGTGGGACGTTCACCGACGCCGTTCTCTTCGATGGCGCGACGCTTCACGCGGCGAAGACGCCGACGACCCCGGGAGAGGAATCGACGGGGACGATGACGGCGATCGAAGAGGTGCTGCGACGCGCCGGAGCGGTCGCCGCCGACGTCGAGTCCTTCTCCCACGGGATGACGGTCGGCACCAACGCCCTGCTCGAAGAGCGCGGCGCGCGCACCGCGCTGGTCGCAACCCGAGGCTTCGCCGACCTACTCGAGATCGGCCGCCAAAACCGCCCCGACCTCTACCGCCTCTGCGCGCCGAAGCCGACACCGCTGGTCGAGCCGGAACTGCGCTTCGAGGCCGCGGAGCGGGTTGGGCCGGTAGGGGTAATAGAGCCCTTGCCGGTCGACGAACCGGAGCGGCTGGCGAAAGCGCTGCGTGAATCCGGCGCCGAATCGGTTGCCGTCTGCCTGCTCTTCTCCTACGTGGACCCGGCGCACGAGCGGCGCATCGCCGAACACCTACGCCAGGTGCTGCCCGGCGTCCACGTCTCCGCGTCGCATGAAGTGCTGCCGCGCTTCCGCGAGTACGAACGCTGCTCCACCGCCGCGATCGACGCCTACCTCTCTCCCCTGCTCGGCCGCTACCTGAACCGCCTCAGCGCCGCCGCCGCTGAGGCCGGCCTCCCGCAACCCCTGGTGATGCGTTCATCCGGCGGCGTCGCCAGCCTCGAAGAGGCGGCTCGCGCCGGCGCTTGGAGCGTGCTTTCCGGACCCGCGGGCGGCGCGGTCGGCGCAAGCCTGCTGGCCCGCATCTCCGGTGACGGCAACGCCCTCGGCTTCGACATGGGCGGCACCTCCTGCGATGTATGCGTGGTCGAAGACGGCGAGGTGCGCCGAACCGATTCACGCACGATCGACGGCCGGGTGATTCAGCTGCCGATGGTCGACGTCCACACCGTGGGCGCCGGCGGCGGCTCAATCGGCTGGCGTGACCCCGGCGGGGCGCTTCGAGTCGGTCCGCGCTCGGCGGGCGCCGACCCAGGCCCTGCCTGTTACGGCCGCGGGGGCGCGGAGCCGACCGTGACCGACGCCAACCTGCTGCTCGGCTACCTGGCGGCCGACTCCAAACTGGCCGGCGGGGTCGCCCTCGACATCGACCCGGCACGAGCGGCGGTCACACGCCTGGCGGACTCACTCGGACTTAGTGAACTGGTGGCTGCCGAAGGAATCGTCCGCGTCGCCAACCAGGAGATGGTGCGGGCGCTGCGCGTGGTCACGGTCGAGCGCGGCGTCGATCCGCGTCGATTCGCGCTGTTGCCGTTCGGCGGCGCCGGGCCGATGCACGCGGCCGCTATTGCCGCGGAGCTTGGAGTCGAGAGAGTCCTCTGCCCGCGCGCCGGCGGCGTCCTCTCGGCGCTCGGCCTCTGCGCCTCGGACCGCCGTCGCGATACGGCCCGCACGGTGATGCTGAGTGGCCCGGAGCTGACCGGGGCGCGGGTCGCACGTGAGGTTGGCGATTTGATCGCCAACGAAGGCCACGGTCTGCGGGACGCTGATCCCAACGTCGACTACGGGATGCGCTACCGGGGCCAGGCCTTCGAGCTGACCGTCCCCGGGCCGGTCGATCCGAACCCGGCCGAGCTTGCAGAGCGCTTTGCCGCCACCCATGAAGAACGCTACGGCTACCGCGATCCCGAGGGCGAAGTCGAGCTGGTCGACATCCGCCTGGCGATGGTCGCCTCCGGCCCTCGGCCGCAACCGGCCGCGGCACCCGAGGGAAAGCTCGTCGAGAGCAGCCGACCCGCCCACTTCGACGGTGAGTGGATGAATGCGACGGTCCTGCGCGGGGAGCCGCCCGCCGGCACGAGCGCCGAGGGACCGGCGATCTTCGAACTACCGGAGGCGACCTTCGTCCTGCCACCAGGCTGGAACGCCGAGGTCGACGACCGCGGAACGATTGTCGCGGTGACCGGATGACCGCCTTGGATCCCGTAACGCTGCAGGTCATGGCCGGTGGCCTACATGCGGCCTGCGAAGAGATGGGAGCGACCCTGATCCGCTCCGCCTACTCGGCCAACATCAAGGAGCGACACGACTGCTCGACCGCCCTCTTCGACGCCGCGGGCGAGCTGGTCATGCAGGCTGAGCACATTCCCGTCCACCTCGGCTCGATGCCGGATGCGGTCGCGGCAATCCTCGGTCGCGAGCAGAAGCCGGGAGAGGCCTGGATCCTCAACGACCCATTCCGGGGCGGCACCCATCTCCCCGACATCACCCTTATCGACCCTGTCTTCATCGAGGGCTCGCTGCTCGGGTTCGCGGCCAGTCGCGCTCACCACGCCGATGTCGGCGGGCCAACGCCGGGCGGGATGCCCGCCGGCTCGACCAGCTTGGAGGAGGAGGGAGTGGTGATTCCCCCGACCCAAGCCGATGAAGAAACGCTGCGCCGGCTGGCCGGACAAATGCGCAACCCGCACCAGCGCCTCGCCGACCTGCGCGCCCAACGCGCCGCAAACCGGGTCGGCGCCCGGCGACTCGTCGAGTTGGCCGAGCGCCACGGCCCAGCCGAGTTGCGCCTGGGGATGAGCGAGACCCTCGACTACGCCGAACGCCGCGCCCGCGCAGCCATCGCCGCCCTCCCCGACGGGACCTACGCGGCCGAGGATGTCCTTGAGGACGATTTTCTTTCCGTTGCGACTTTTCCTCGTATACCGAGGAAAAGTCGCAACGGAACGGGGAAGGACGTGACGCTGCGGGTGGCGATGACGATCAAAGGGGACCGGTTGACGCTCGATTTCACCGGCACCGACGGCCAAGTCGAAGGCAACCTCAACTGCCCCCTCTCAGTCACCAAATCGGCCGCCTTTTTCGCTGTGCGGGCGCTGACCGACCCCGACGCCCCGCCCTCCGCCGGCGCCTACCGACCGATCGAGGTGATCGCGCCCGAGGGTTGCCTGCTCAACGCCCGCCCGGGCGCGGCGGTCGTGGCCGGCAACGTCGAGACCTCCAGCCGCGTCGCCGACCTGGTCATCTCCGCCCTCGGGCACGCGCGCCCCGTGCCCGCCCAGGGCCAGGGAACGATGAACAACGTCACCTTCGCCGGCGAGGGCTTCACTTATTACGAGACGCTTGGCGGTGGTCAGGGAGCGTGCCCCGACGCTGATGGTCCAAGCGCCATCCACGTCGCGATGTCGAACACCCTCAACACGCCAATCGAAGCTCTTGAAACCGAATTCCCCCTGCGAATACGGGAGCTGTCAGTGCGGCGCGGCAGCGGTGGCGACGGCAGGCAAAGAGGCGGCGACGGCATCGCCCGCGATATCGAGGCCCTGGCGCCGATGCGATTTACGCTGATCACCGAGCGTCGCGCTCACCCCCCGCGCGGCCGCGGAGGCGGCTCCGACGGCGCCCTTGGACGCAACCTCCTCAATGACGAGCCGCTCCCAAGCAAGGCGGAGGGGAGCCTCAAACCCGGGGACAGGCTGCGAATAGAGACTCCCGGGGGCGGCGGGGCAGGCTCAAAGAACGATTAATTTGGCGTTTTGGGCCGCCTGCTCTAAACTGCTCGATCCGGGCGGCGTCAGTCGTCATGACAGGGCTCGAGGCGCCCCTCTCCCAGTCACAGATCCACCGACCTTAATTAGGTACTGCTTCCAAATGCCGATCGCTTTCAAGGAATGGGCCGTAACGGTCCGCGCGCTCTCCGAAGGGGAGCAGTTGCTCACCCTGCGTAAGGGAGGCATCCGCGAGGAAAACAAGAACTTCGAGCTCGATCACGAGCGCTTCTTCCTCTACCCGACCTTCGACCACCAGCGCAACGATCTCGTGCGCGAGTCCCACCATCCGGAGCTGCGCCGCGCCCTCGAAGAGGGTGTCTGGCCCGATGAGGAACCGCCCCCCAGGGCGCTGCTCCAGGACGGCGGCATCGCCCAGCCCGACCGTGTGCGCCTGCGCGCCTGGGCTGAGGTGACCGATCACGTCACGATCACCGACCCCCGCGTCGTCGATGCCCTCTCCCCCTTCTACGTCTGGACCCCCGACTACGCCGAGAAGCGGCTCAACTGGAAGCGGCGCCACCCGCTGCACATCCTGCTGCTGCGGGTCCATCGCATTCCTCGCCCGGTCACCGTCCGGGTCCGCGAGGAGTACCACGGCTGCCGCTCCTGGGTCGAGATCGACCGCGACCTGCCCTTCGAGGGCACCCCGGTGATGGCCGACGAAGAGTTCGACCGCGCCCGCCAAGAAATCAAGGCGGTCTGCGCTGGCGATGCCGAACTCGCCCTGGCCTAAGGCCGCCTGGCCAAGCAGATCAAGGACGCAGGGAGCGTGGCGTGCTCTGCACGCGAGCGACCGAGGACGCCGATATGCGCCGGCCAGGCGGTCTTAGGTGCCTTGGGTAGAGACTGAATCGCTTTCGTTTACCGCTCGCCACGACAGTGGCGACACCTCCTTCGCTGAGCGCACGCTGGACCGGATGGAGGACCTTCGCCTACGCCTGGAAGACCGCTTTGAGGTCGTCCCGGGGGAAGTCACCGTCGTCGTTCACACCAACCCCGCCTGGCTCTCACTCGCCCACCCCTTCCTGCCGGCGGCGCGCTGGTCTGCGGCGCCCGCCGGGCGCCGCTACCTCGCCGGCTGGGCGATGGCGACGGAGTTGCACGTCCTCAACGACCCGCACATGGAGCGCCGCGCCGCCGGAGAGGACTCGCGCGAGGCGCTGCGCGGCACCGCCGAGCGCCTCTATGCGCAGCTGGTGATCGCCGCCAACAACCCCGACCTCCCCCCCTCCTGGACGCCGCGTCGCTTCGCCCGCTACCTCAGCTGGGCCTGGCTCGCCGAGGGCGGGGCCCAGTACTTCGCTCGCCAAGTTGGCCTGTACCGGGCGGCGACCATTCGCCGCCTGCGTGAAAGCTCCCGCCCCTCATTCCCGCCCTCCCGCCGCGACGCCGTGATCCTCGGCGGCACGATCTTCGACCTGCTGGAAAACGAGCGCGGGCCAGAGGCATGCGAGCGCCTCGCCCTGCGTCTACTCCCCGGCGGCGCTAAGCCAACTCTGGAGGCCGCGTTCGAAGCCCGCATCGGCGACATCGAGGCGGCCTGGCGCGACTACCTGCGGGAAATGAACCGACCGGTTTCGAACTGACGGATCATCCGGCGCCCGGAGTTCCCTCGAGCACTTCTCGTGCTTTCGCGGCCGACGACTCCGCGACGAACACCTGGCGCGGCCCGACCGGCATGAACTCCGGAACGTCGAAGCCAGGCCCCCGTTTCAGCACGCTGGGAATGCCGTGTTCGGAGAGCAGGCCCTGAATCATCTCGGCCTCTACGAGGTTTGGCGCAAAGGCGACTTTGACCAGTCTTCCGCCGCCACCCCCGCCGCCACCTTCGTCATCGTTTCCCCCCGGACCGCCACTCCCGCCACCGGCTCCTGGGGTTTCGGAGCTACGACGGCGGCTCTTCGATAACGATCTCAGCATCGGCGATCTTCCGGTCTCTGAGCCAGTAGCCCTTCACATCCGGTGAGTTCGGATCCTGGAGGGACACGATCACCCAGACCGGATCGGGCCACGCGACGGCCTGGTTCACATCGGTCTGGGAAGGATACGCCGCGCTCTTCGTGTGCGAGTGATAGATCGCCAACAGCTCCTTGCCGTCGTCCTCGATCGCTTTCCATGCGTTGTACTGAGCCTGTGGGTCCATCTCGAAACGGAGCGGGCTGGCGGCCGCATTCTCGACCCGATGAATCTCGGTGGCGACCCCGTCAACGCCTCCGATCAACCCGCAGCACTCGTTTGGAACGTCCTCCCGGGCATGGGCGACGAGCTCGTCGAGCAAAGCCTGGGAGATCCGCATCGGCGGAACTACCACCAGACGGTGGAGTCGATCCCTTCCAGCTCTTCGATCGGCTTCGTGTAGACGCCGGAGGAGAGGTACTTCCAACCGTCGTCTGGGATTAGGAAGACGACGTTGCCGCCGTCCAGCTCGCCGGCGATACGGGCGGCGATCGCCGCGATCGCCCCCGAGGAGACGCCGGCGAAGATGCCCTCCTCTTCCAGCAGGCGCTTGGTCCAGACGATCGCGTCGCGGTTGGAGACCATGATCTTGCGGTCGAGGATGGAGAGGTCGATGATCGGCGGGATGAAGCCGTCGTCGAGCGAGCGCAGACCCTGAACCAGCTCGCCCTGCATCGGCTCGGCGGCGACGATCAGCGTCTCGGGGTTGGCCTCCTTCAGCCGTCTGCCGTTACCCATCAGCGTGCCGCCGGTGCCGAGGCCGCCGACGAAGGCGGTCACCTCGTCGAGGTCTTCGAGGATCTCAACCGCGGTGCCCTCGTAGTGGGCGCGTGGGTTCGCCTCGTTGCCGTACTGGTAGGGCATGTAATAGGAGGAGTCGGCCTCGGCCATCTCCAGCGCCAACTCGACCGCGCCGTTGGAGCCCTTGGCGCCTTCCGAGTAGACGATCTCCGCCCCGTACATGCTCAGCAGCTGGGTGCGCTCCTCGGTGACGTTGTCGGGCATCACCACCTTCAGCGGGTAGCCGCGCAGCTTGCAGATCATCGCCAGGGAGATGCCGGTGTTGCCGGAGGTCGGCTCGAGCAGCGTCTGCCCCGGCGCGATCAGGCCCTGCTCCTCGGCAGATTCGATCATCGCCTTGGCGACGCGATCCTTGACCGAGCCGGTCGGGTTGCGACCTTCGAGCTTGGCGTAGATCTTCACTTCGGGCTTCGGCGAGAGATGCGCAAGCTGCACCATCGGCGTGCCGCCGATCGATTCGACGATGTCACCGAAGCGCCCCCCGCAAGGCCGGTTCTGGAGTTCCTCCAGCATTACTTCAAAAAGTATAGCCCTGCACCGGCAGGGCTAGGCGAATTGGCTCAGCCGCCGGCCATTGCGGGCAGGATCACGACGGTGTCGCCGTCGGCGACCGCGGTGTCGAGCCCGTCCAGCACTCGCACGTCTTCGTCGTTGAGATAGACGTTGACGTAGCGATTGAGGTCCCCGTCATCGCCGAAGAGCTGCGTCTGGGTTTCGGGATGCGCGGCGGTCAACGCTCGCAAGACCTCGCCGACATTTCCCCCGCTGGCCTCAACCTCGGGTTGGCCGCCAGTTTGCGGGCGCAGGACCGGTGGGATGCGAACGGTTGCCATCGGGCCGGAAACCTACCGGCTAGCCGGCGCAGAAAGCGTCGTAGTCGGGGAATTTGCCCATCTCCGACTCGGGAATCTCCGGCGCGTTCTCGCCGCAGATCGGGCACTCGGGGTCGCGCCGCACCTTCAGTTCGGTGAAGCGCGTGCCCAGGGCTTCATAGAGGAGGAGGCGGCCGATCAGCGGATCGCCGACGCCCAGCACCAGCTTGATCACCTCGTTCGCCTGCAACGTCCCCATCGTCCCGGCCATCACCCCGAGCACCCCATTGGCGGAGCAGCTCGGCGCCAGCTCGGCGGGCGGCGGTGTCGGGTAGAGGCAGCGATAGCAGGGCCCCTCGAAAGGGAGGAAGGTGGAGATCTGACCGTCGAAGCTGAGGATCGAGGCGGAAACGACCGGCTTGCGCAGGCGCACCGTGGCGTCGTTGAGCAGGTACCGGGTCGGGAAGTTGTCGGCCCCGTCGACGATCACGTCGTAATCGCGGATGACGTCGAGAATGTTCGAAGCGTCGAGGCGAATGTTGTATTCGACGACGTTGACGTCGGGGTTGAGCGCCTCGATCGTTTTGCGCGCAGAACCGGTCTTCGACTCTCCGATCCGCTCGGTGTTATGGATCACCTGGCGCTGCAGGTTGGATGCGTCGACGACATCGTCGTCGACCAGGCCCAGGGTGCCGATCCCGGCCGCCGCCAGGTACAGCGCCGTCGGCGCCCCCAGTCCGCCGGCGCCAAGCAACAGCACCTTCGCGTTCAAAAGCTTCAGCTGGCCCTCCACCCCGACTTCGGGCAAAAGCGTGTGGCGCGAGTAGCGGTCGCGCTGCTCGGGGGTCATCCCCTCGGCCGCGACCACCGGCAAACCCTGCTCCTGCCAGGCGAGGATGCCGCCGGCCATCGAAGCGACGTCCTCGTATCCCAGGTCCTCCATCTGCGCGGCGGCGATCGCCGAGCGGTTGCCGCTGCGGCAATAGAGGATCGTGCGGGCGGACTTGTCGGGCGCCGCGGCCGCGATCTCGTCCTTGAGCAGGCCCGGGGGCACGAGATTGTCGCCTTCGAGGTGAGCCTCCTGGTGCTCGTGCGGCTCGCGCACGTCGATCAGGACGACGTCGCCGCCCTCAAGCTCCTGCTCCGCCTCGAATGGCTCGATCTCCTCGATCGGCGCCCGGACTGCACCCTCCATTTTGAATCTCCTAAATCCGGATCAGCTTTACTTCAAAAAGTATAGCGAGGTCGCGCTATCCGAGGCTAGGCCTCATCTGGCGGAGCCTTTTCACCCGCTCCTCGATCGGCGGGTGGGTCGAGAAGAGCTTGGCCATCCCCCCGCCGGAGAACGGCTTGACGATGTAGAGCGGCTCCGCTGCCGAGTTGACCTGCATCGGCGCGGCCGCCGCCCCCTGCTCCAGGCGCAGCAGGGCGCTTGCAAGCGACTCCGGGTTTCCGCAGATCTCCGCCCCGCCGGCGTCGGCGGCGTACTCGCGCTGGCGTGAGATCGAGAGCTGGATGATCGTCGCGGCGATCGGCGCCAGCAGGACCAGCGCCAGCGAGGCGACCAAGCTGAGCGGCGAGTTGTTGTCGTTGCCGAACCACATGAACATGTAGGCGAGGTAGGTGATCGCGGCGCCGATCGCCGAGGCGACCGACTGGATCAGGATGTCGCGATTCTTGATGTGCGTGAGCTCATGCGCGAGCACTCCTCGCAACTCATCTTCGGAAAGCAGGTTGAGGATGCCGCGGGTGACCGCCACCGCGGAGTGCTCGGGATTACGCCCGGTGGCGAAAGCGTTCGGCTGGTCCTGGGGAATGACGTAGAGCCGCGGCATCGGCAGGCCGGCGCGGGTCGTCAGCTCGCGGACCGCTTGGTAAAGCTTGGGCGCCTCCGATTCGGAAATCGGCTTGGCGCCGCTCATTTTCAGCGCCATCTTGTCGCTGAAGAAATAGGAGCCGAGGTTGATCAGCAGGGCGAATCCGAGGAAGAGGAGCGCCGTGCTCGGGCCGCCGATCAGCGCGCCGATTACAACCAGCAGGCCGCCGAGGCCGGCCATCAAAATGGTGGTCCGAATGGTGGCGCCGAATGTCGATTGCTTGGTGGTGCTCATCTCTCCCTATGCCCTTCGTTGGGTGCCCCTGGATTATGGCGCAGCCGCATAACCGACTGCTTGAGTAGGATTTAAGGCAATGTTGTTCTCGACCAAAGCAGAGTACGGCGTGCGGCTGATGGTCGAGCTGGGTCGTCAGCCCGGCTCGATGCCCATCTCGCTAAGCGCCGTCGCCGAAGCGGAGCGGCTGCCCCTCTCCTATCTGGAGCACTTGGTGGCGAAACTGCGCAAGGCCGGACTGGTCACCTCGACCCGCGGCGCCCATGGCGGTTACCGCCTGGCGATGGCGGCCGAGGAGATCACGATGGACTCGGTGGTGGAGGCACTGGAGGGGCAGATCGCCCCGATGGAGTGCTTCCACGAGACGCCGGAGGGCAAGGTGCTCTGCTCGCACGAGAGCGACGGCGACCGCGCCTGCGCGACGAAGCTGCTGTGGACGCGCGTGCAGGGCGGCGTCACCAAGGCCCTGGCGGGCACGACCCTGGCCGAGCTGGTGGAGTTCTCCAGCCCCGAAGCGCGTCGTGAGGCGACTGCCGTCGGCAGCGCCGCCTGACCCTGACTTTCAAACCCAGAAACGGAGTGACATTGGCTGAGCTGGAGATTCGCAACCTGCACGTGAGCGCCGAGGACAAGCAGATCCTCAAGGGCCTCGACCTCGACGTCGAGAAGGGCAAGGTCCACGCGCTGATGGGGCCGAACGGCTCCGGCAAGTCGACGCTTGCCAACGCGATCATGGGACATCCCGCGCTCGAGGTGACCGAGGGTTCGATCACCTTCAAGGGCGAGGACATCACCGAGGCCGACCCCGACGTGCGCTCGCAGGCGGGCCTTTTCATGGCCTTCCAGTACCCGGTCGCGATTCCCGGCGTCTCGGTCAGCAAGTACCTGCGGATGATCATCAACGCCCGCCGCGAGGCGAAGGGCGAGGAGCCGATCAAGATCAAAGACTTCGCCAAGCTGGCCAAAGAGGCGATGGAGCTGGCCAACATCCCGCAGGACTTCTCCAGCCGCTACCTCAACGACGGCTTCTCGGGCGGCGAGAAGAAGCGGATGGAGCTGCTGCAGCTGGCGCTCTTGCGGCCGGAGATCGCGGTGCTCGACGAGACCGACTCCGGCCTCGACATCGATGCGCTGCGAGTCGTCGCCGAAGGTGTCAACCAGTTCGCCGGTCCCGACATGGGCGTCCTGATCATCACCCACTACCAGCGCATCCTGCACATGGTTAAGCCGGACTCCGTCCACGTCATGTTCGACGGGCGGATCGTCAAAGAGGGCGGGCCGGAGCTGGTCGGCGTGCTCGAGGAGAAGGGCTACGGCTGGATCCGCGAGGAGGTTGAGGCTGCGGCTTCGGCCTAGCCTCGGGGGACATGGAGCCGACGAGCACCAAGAGCTCCGCCCCGCCTTCGACGTTCCCGATTGAGAAGGTCCGCGCCGCGTTCCCGGCGCTGGAGCGGGAGATCCACGGGCAGCCGGTTGCCTACCTCGACAGCGGCGCCAGCTCCCAGCGGGTGCTCGCCTCAATCCAGGCGGTCGACCGCTACGAGCGCAGCCACCACTCGAACGTCCACCGCGGCGCCCACACGATGTCCGCCGAGGCGACGGCTGCCTACGAGGGAGCGCGGGCGACGGTCGCCGATCACATCGGCGCCGCCGACCGGCGCGAGGTGATCTTCGTCCGCAACGCGACCGAAGCGATCAACCTGGTCGCGCGGGCGTGGGGCGACGCCAATGTCGGCGCCGGCGACCGGATCGTTCTGACCGAGATGGAGCACCACTCCAACATCGTTCCCTGGCAGCAGCTGGCGGAACGGGCCGGCGCGGAGATCGACTGGGCGCCGATCACCGACGAGGGACTGCTCGACCTGGACGCCTTCGCGGCGTTGCTGGAGCGCGGCCCGAAGCTGGTCGCGGTCGCCCACGTCTCCAACGTCCTGGGAACCGAGAACCCGATCGCCGAGATCACCCGCATGGCCCACGACGCCGGCGCACTGGTCCTCGCCGACGGCGCCCAGGCGGCGCCGAAGCTGGCCTTGAACATGGCCGAGCTGGGAGTCGACTTCTACGCCGTCACCGGCCACAAGCTCTACGGCCCAACCGGGATCGGCGCCCTCTGGGGCAAGCTCGACCTGTTGCGCGGGATGCCGCCCTTCCTCGGCGGCGGCTCGATGATCCGCAAGGTGACGCGAGAGGGAACCACCTACGCCGACCCCCCCGCCCGCTTCGAAGCCGGGACCCCGGCGATCGCCCAGGCGATCGGCATGGCCTCGGCGCTGCGCTGGCTCGACGGCCTGGGCATGGACGCCGTGCTTGGACACGAGCGCAGGATCGCCGACTACGCGCTGGAGCGACTGGTCGAGGTGCCGGGCCTGAAGATCTTCGGCCCGCCCCGCGGCCCCGAGCGCGTCGGCCCGGTCTCCTTCGAGCTTGAGGGAGTCCACGCTCACGACATCTCCGAGATCCTCGACCGCCACGGCGTCGCCGTGCGCGCCGGCCACCACTGCGCCCAGATCCTGATGGACCGCCTCGGCGTAGCCGCCACCGCTCGAGCCAGCTTCGCCGTCCACACCACCCCCAAGGAAATTGACCGCCTGGTCGAAGGCCTCCACGACGCCCGAAAGGTCTTCGGTCTCTGATGGACGAGCTTTACCGCGATCAGATCCTTGAGCACTACAAGCGGCCGCACAACTTTGGGCGGGTTGAGAATCCCGATCTTGAGTTTGAGGACACCAATCCCTTCTGCGGGGACGAGCAGCATGTGACGATTCGGCTCGACGAGGAGGGCAAGGTCGCCGAGGTCGCCTTCGAGGGGCACGGCTGCGCGATCTCTACCGCGGCGACTTCGCTGCTCACCGATGAGTTGGTCGGCAAGACGCGCGAAGAGCTGCTGCGACTGCCCAAGGACTACGTGCTTGAGCTACTTGGGATTGAGATCTCGGCGACGCGGATGAAGTGCGCGATGCTGGGCCTGAAGATCGTCAAGAGCGCCAGCCTCGGCAAGCCCGCCGACTGGGAGGACGAAGGTGAAGTCGGCGACCCCTGCGGAGGCAGCCGCCGACCTCGGGCTCGCCGCTAAGCGTTTGCCTGGGCTTCTTCGCTGAGTTTGATTACGGCGAAGGGGGCACCCCAGGGATCGGCGGCCATCGCGAAGCGGCCGGCGGGGATGTCGACCGGGCCGAAACGAACCTCGCCGCCACTCCCTTTGATCTGCTCGACTGCGGCGTCGGCGTCTTCCACCGCGAAGTAGACCATCCAGTGGGCGGGCACCTCATCGGGGACTCGGCCGGTGATGTTGGCCATCCCGCCGATCGTGTGATCCCCCAGCTTCCACTCCGTATAGGTGCCCATGCCCGGCATCTCGTGGTCCTCGAAACCCCAGCCGAAGACGGCGCCGTAGAAGGCTTTGGCCGTCTCGGGATCGCGAGTCTCATGCTCGTTCCAAGACAACGCCCCCGGCTCATTGACCAAACCGGCGCCGATGTTTCTGCCCGGCTGCCAGAGGCCGATGACGGCGCCGGTCGGGTCGACGAGGTACGCCATGCGGCCGTAGTCGAGAACGTCCATCGGCTCGATCATCACCGTGCCGCCCGCTTCGCGAGCCTTGGCGGTGGTCGCGTCGGCGTCTTCGACGCATACATAAGTCGACCATGCGGACGGCTGGCCCTCCTGCATCAGTCTCATCACGCCGCCAACCGCCTGCTCCTTCAGCATCGCCACCCGATAGCCGCCGGTCTCCTCGGCGTTCTCGTCCTCCTCGACGCTCCAACCGAACAAGCCGCCGTAGAACTCGGCAGCGGCGTCCTGATCCGGCGTCGCCAAATCGATCCAACAGGGTGTGCCGGGCGCGTAACTCGTCCTCTCACTCATGACTGGTCCTCTCCTCGAAGGTTTCACCGATCTTCCCACCTACCCGCCGAGTTCGCCCTTCTTCGGCCGCTATGCGGGAACAACGCCGAACTCGGCAATCGCTAAAATCCGACTGGATCAGTAGGATTAAGTCTCATCCCGCACTAGCCGTCGCGGGGAGCGTTTCCCTCTATGACCGAAACCGCAGGAACAACCGTCTCCGTCTGCCCGCTCGCTGAGCTGGGGCCCGGCGCTATGCGCCTGGTCGAGCACGACGGAATCAAGATCGGGGTCTTCAACTGCGACGGAACGCTCTACGCGATCGAGGATCGCTGCTCCCACGACGACGGGCCGCTCGCCGAGGGCGAGTTCGACACCGCCACCTGCACCGTCGAGTGTCCCCGCCACGGCTCCCTCTTCGACCTGACCACCGGCAGGCCGAAGACGCTCCCCGCCTATGCTCCGGTGCAGACGTTCCCGGTGACCATCGAGAACGAAACAATCGTTTTGGAGGTCGAGTGACCATGGCCACACCCGAGGTCGTCGCAGAAAAACGTGAGCTCGCCGGCATCAACGCCGACTACAAGGAGAAGTTTGGCTTCCACGACTCCGAGTCCGACTACGCCTACAAGGCGCCGAAGGGGCTGAGCCGCGAGGTCGTCGAGTCGATCTCCGAGTACAAGAACGAGCCGCAATGGATGCGCGACTTCCGCCTCAAGTCGCTCGAGCACTTCTACTCGCGCCCGACCCCCAACTGGGGCGGCAACCTGGCGCAGATCGACTTCGACGACATCCACTACTTCGTCCGCGCCTCCGAGAAGAACAGCCGCGACTGGAGCGAGGTCCCGGAGGACATCAAAAATACCTTCGACCGGCTCGGCATCCCCGAGGCGGAGCGCAAATTCCTCTCCGGGGTCGGCGCCCAGTACGAGTCCGAGGTCGTCTACCACCAGGTCAACGAGAAGCTCGAAGCCCAGGGCGTGATCTTCACCGACATGGACACCGCGCTGCGCGAGCACGAGGACCTCGTCCGCGAGCACTGGGCGACGATCATCCCGCCCAACGACAACAAACTGGCGGCGCTCAACTCGGCCGTCTGGTCGGGCGGCTCCTTCGTCTACGTCCCCGCCGGCGTCAGAGTCGAGATGCCGCTGCAGGCCTACTTCCGGATCAACACCGAGAACATGGGCCAGTTCGAGCGGACGCTGATCATCTGCGAGGAGGGCGCCGACGTCCACTACATCGAGGGCTGCACGGCGCCGGTCTACTCCAGCGACTCTCTGCATTCCGCGGTGGTCGAGATCGTCGCCAAGAAGAGCTCGCGGGTCCGCTACACGACCGTCCAAAACTGGTCCCAGAACGTCTTCAACCTGGTCACCAAGCGCGCCGTCGCCCACGAGAAGGCGACGATGGAGTGGGTCGACTGCAACCTCGGCTCGAAACTGACGATGAAGTACCCGAGCATCTACCTGCTCGGCGAGGAAGCCCACGGCGAGATCCTCTCGATCGCCTTCGCCGGTGAAGGTCAGCACCAGGATGCCGGCGGCAAGATCATTCATGCGGCGCCGCGCACCTCATCCTCGATCTTCTCCAAGTCGATCTCCAAGGACGGCGGGCGCTCGACTTACCGCGGCCTACTGGAGATCGCCGACGGGGCGACCGAGTCCCGCTCCAAGGTCGTCTGCGACGCGCTGCTGCTCGACGAGGACTCGCGTTCGGACACCTATCCGACGATCCGCATCGACGAGAACGACGCCGACGTCGGCCATGAGGCGACCGTCTCCAAGATCGGCGACGAACAGCTCTTCTACCTGCAGAGCCGCGGGCTCGACGAGGAAGAAGCGTCGAAGATGATCGTCAACGGCTTCATCGAGCCGGTCACCAAGGAGCTGCCGATGGAGTACGCGGTCGAGCTCAACCGGCTGATCGAGTTGCAGATGGAGGGCTCGATTGGCTGAGGCCGTCGCCACGCTGCCACCCCTTCCTGACCAAAAGACGAAGGGGTGGGAATTCACCGACCTTTCGGGCCTGGACCTCGACGCCTACGAGCCCGGCTCCACCGCTGCCGCGGTCGGGGCTGTCGAGGGCGCCACGGTGCTTCCGCTCCGGGACGCGATCGACTCCCACCCGGAGTTGGTCGGAGAGCGTCTCGGCTCGCTGGTGCCGGCCGACGACCCGTTCGTCGCCCGCAACATTGAGAGTTGGCGCGATGGACTCCTAATCCACGTCGCCGCGGGGGTACGGGTGGAGGAGCCGATCCGGGTGGAGATCCCGCTCGATGAGGACGGCAGCGCGATCGCCTGGCGCACCCTGGTGGTAGTGGAGGAAGGCGCCGAAGCGGAGGTCTGGGAGCACTGCTTTTCCGAGGGCGACGAGACCGACGCCCTGCTCAACTCCGTGGTCGAGCTGCACGTCGATCAGGCGGCGACCCTGCGCTACATCAGCACCCAGGACATCTCTGAGAGATCGTGGATCTTCGCCAGTCAGCGCGCCAGGGTCGAGCGCGACGGTCGCCTCGACTGGACAGCGCTTGGCTTCGGCTCGGCTCGGGGCAAGGTGCGGATGGAGACCAATCTCGCCGGACCGGGTGCCGAGGCGCGGGTGACCGGGGGCTACGCCGGTGGGCCGGGGCAGCACCTCGACTACGACACCACGCAGGAGCACTCCGCACCCAACACCAACTCCGACCTCGCCTTTCGCGGCGTGCTCGCCGCCGGGTCCACCGCGGTCTGGCGCGGAATGATCAGAGTCGACCCGGGCGCCCAGGGAACCGATGCCTTCCAGGAGAGCCGCAACCTGCTGCTCTCCACCGATGCCCACGCCGACGCGATCCCAGGGCTGGAGATCCTCGCCGACGATGTGCGCTGCACGCACGCCGCGGCGATCGCCCAGATCGACCGCGACCAGCTCTTCTACCTGACCTCTCGCGGGTTGGGCGAGAGCGAGGCGAAGTCGCTGATCATCGAGGGCTTCCTCGAGTCCCTGGTTGAGCGGCTGGCCCCGGGCCCGGTGCGCGACGAGATCTCAGCCGCGCTCGAACAGCGCCTTGCCGAGATCCTTTAGCTGTTCGCGACTGAAAGTAGATAGAGCCCGAAGCAGGTGAAGGCGATCATCACCGCCAGCATCCAGTACTGGGAGCGAGCTGCCTCGCGATAGTCGCCCCAGTAGGCGGTGGCGCGGTCGTGGGCGAGGGTGAGGCCGACGACGTGCCCGGCGACGAGGGCGCCGACCTGGACGTACCAGATCGCGTTGGCGCTGAGGACGCCGAAATCGATGCCCCCCGACGCGGTGCCGAAGAGATCGGTGGTCGCCGTGCCCAGCGGGTCGGAGAGCAGGTAGGTGAACTGGGCCTGCTCCTGGAAGACGAAGAGGCTGAAGTAGTGGGCGAAGAGGTAAGCGAAGGCGATCGGGATCAAGGTATGAGCGAAGCCTGAGCGCAGCTTCGCCTGCGAGGGGGCGCCTTTCACGGTCCCCATTCCCCGCACGCCGATCAGGTAGACGAGCGCGACCCCGAAGAAGCAGAGCGCGAGGAAGATCGTGTCGGTCAGACGTAGGGCGGTGGTGAGGGTGAACCCGGCGTCGACCAGGCGATTGAAGACCGACTCGATGGCGCCTTTGAACGCCCCCTCCTGCGCGCCGTCGAAGCTGGTCGTCGCGATCGAGGCGATCACGACCGCGGCTGAGCCCGGGACCGTCGCCCAGCTCGTCGCCGCCGAAAGCGGGCGGCGGATGCCGAGCCGCCCCTCCCGAATGCCGAAGGAGCCCAGGCGCGAGAACATCCCGAAGTAGACCGAGAAGACCTCACCCCGCTCGCACCACTTTTCAACCCCGAAGAGCGCCATCATCGCCAGCGTGTAGGCGCTGTAGAGGAGCGCGGCGACGGCCGCGGTGTGCGGAGAGACACCCACCGCGACGCCTCCGCTGGTGCCGTATATGACCTCGAGCCAGACGAAGGCGAGCAAGCCGATCGCGGCGGGCCAGCGCCCCAGTCTCTCCGGGTAATCGACGTGGGCGGGGGCCTCACCGGCGATCGCGGCGAAGCTGCCCCCGACGAACCTGCCGACCGCTCGCCACGGGTTAAACGGCTTGAAGACGTTGCCGAAGAGAACGCTCAGAACCGGAAAGCCGAGCCAGACCGTGACGAAGATGAAGGTGATCGCGAAGTTGCGATCGGGTGCCTCCGTACCCCGCAGCCCGGCGTAGACGGCGAGGCCGAGCAGCAGAACCCCGATCGCCCCGAAGAGCGCCTGGGCCGGCGCGCCGAGCAGGACCCTCGACGCGCCGGCGCTCAGTGGGCGCCAGTTCTCCTCCTCCAACTTCGGCGTGCGCCAGGCGGCGGCCAGCGCGAAGAAGGAGACGATCAGGACGATCGACGCCCCCCAGGCAAACAGCCATGCCGGCAGCGGCAAATCCTGCCGAGCGACCAGCGCATGCGCGAACGGTAGGAAGGTCACGGGTTGACGCGCAACTCCGCGATCTGTTCCTTTCGACCCTCCAGCTCAACCTCGAAAATCCCATCCAGGCTTGCGGGGAAGTCGAATCGAACGGAACCGCCCGCCTTCACGTCCTTCATCAGGTCGTAGCCATGGACGTGGATCTCATCGCTGACGTCAGAGGTCACCTTGAAGCGAATCTGATCGCCCTTGATGTAAGTCAGGGTCCGCACGCCGCCGGCCGGAGAGCCGTTCTTGATGGCGATAGTCGGCACCGCGGGCGCGGCTCTTTCTCAGCGATGACGCGGAGGTGTCGCTGCTGTTGCTCCCACTCTTGCTGTCATCGCCGCCCTTCAACGCGATCAGAAGGACAACGGCCAGCGCAACAACAACGACTCCCAAGGCTGCACGCATTTTGTTCGACATGCTCACTCCTCTGCTCAGCGCGGATCCATCCCGCGCAAGGTAGCCCCGGCACCGCCGCGGCACTAAGTCGTGGGACTAGGCCCGCAGCGGAGGGGGGCGACTGGCAAGAGAGCAGGCGACCAGCAGGCTGCCCGCAACCGCAGCGCGGCGACTGGTCCGGCGCGGAGCGAAGTTCGCCGGCGCGCCCACTCGAGAAGGTGAAGTGGACCGCTCGGCCAGGCGGACGATTGCGTTGTGGCCGGGGTAGCGACCGAACAACAACAGGGCAAGCAGCGACAGGAGCGGCACCAGGGGCAGCAGAGCCTGAAGCGCGTTGCTCATCGACCGAGAACGCTAGCGAAACGGATTTCCCGACGGCGGCCGACCGGCCTGCCCTGCTCTCGCCGGCTGGGGCTTACCCGTATCGACTCCGGAGATCCGCGGCGCATCGATCGTTCCCTCACTGCCGAGAAAGACAAAGCCGGCGATCACCGCGATGCCGAGGACGATTCCGAGCCCGACTCCCAGGACGTAGTCGAAGGCTTGGTTGCGCCGAATGGCTCTACTCATCGTGTCCACTCTCCCGCCGTCAGGCGACCCAGGATAACGTCCGGGCGATGCGCCCCGGACGGGAAAACATCGCCTCCCCGGACCTCCCCCCCGACATCACGTGGGTCGGAGAGCAGCCGGAATCAATGCCCGCCCTGACCGCGGCGGGTCCGGCCCTCGTCCACTTCATCGACTTCGCCCAGCTCAACAGCGTGCGCACGCTCCCCTATGTCATCGCGTGGGCGCGACGCTACCGCGAAGCCGGCCTGAGGACGATCGGCGTCCAGGCCCCCCGCTTCCCCTTTGGCGCTGACCCTGGAGCAGTGGCGACCGGCCTTGAGCGTCTCGGAGTCGACTTCCCCGTCGCCATCGACGCCGACCGCGAGCTGTGGCAGTCATACGGCTGCGAAGGCTGGCCCAGCCTCTTCCTCTGGAGCCAGGGCGGCGCCCTCTCCTGGGCCCACTTCGGAGAGGGCGACTACCTCGGCACCGAGCTGGCGATCCAAGAGGAGCTGCGCGAGATCGACGCCCTGCGCCAACTCCCGGAGCCGATGGAGCCGCTGCGGGCGACAGACGGCCCAGGTGCCCGCGTCCTCGCCCCCACCCCGGAGATCTTCCCCGGCGGCTCCTGGGAGCGACCGTGGACGGCGGGTGAGGATGGCGATGAACTGACCGTCGAATACGAGGCCGGGGGTGCTTACGTCACAGTCGAAGGCGAGGGAGAGATCGCGATCGAAATCGACGGCTCGGCGCGAGATCCGGTCGAGATCGAAGGCCCGGGCCTCTATCCGCTGATGGAAGATGCAAGCCATGAGAGCCACACCTTGGTCCTCCACCCCTCTCCCGGCCTTCGCATCTGGTCGATCGGGTTCGCGGCCGGCACACCTTGAGCCCGCGCCGCCTGGGCTTCGCGGATCTCCTTGGGGAGCATGAAGCGGACGTCCTCGTGGACGGTGCGCAGCTCGGAGATGTCGTCGGCGCCGCGGTCGCGGAAAAACTCGACGAGCGCTTCGACCAGCTCCTCGGGGGCGCTGGCGCCCGAAGTGATGCCGACCGTCTCCACGCCTTCCAGCCACTCCTCCCGAACTTGGGTGTGGTTATCGATCAGGTGGGAGGCGGCGCCGTGCTCGCGCGCCACCTCGACCAGGCGGTTTGAGTTGGAGGAGTTGGTCGAACCGATCACCAGGACCAGGTCGCACTCACGGGCAAGCTGCTTGACCGCGATCTGGCGGTTGGTCGTCGCGTAACAGATGTCGTCCGACTTGGAGCTGACGATCGCCGGGAACTTGGCACGCAGGGCGGCGATTACTTCGGCCGTCTCATCAACGGAGAGGGTGGTCTGGGTGATGAAAGCGACCTTGTCGGGGTCCGGAACCTCAAGGCTCGCGACCTCGTCGGCGGTTTCGATCAGGACGATGCTGTCCGGGGCTTCACCGGTGGTCCCTTCGACTTCCTCGTGACCGTCGTGGCCGATCATCACGATCGTGTAGCCCTCGGCGGCGAAGCGACGCGCGGAGACGTGGACCTTGGTCACCAGCGGGCAGGTGGCGTCGATCGTGCGCAGGCTGCGGGTGGCGGCGTTCTCGTGGACGGCCGGGGCCACACCGTGGGCGGAGAAGACGACCATCTCCCCCTCCGGCACCTCGGTCTCCTCCTCGACGAAGATCGCGCCGCGCTTGGCCAGCTCCTCGACCACGTGTTTGTTGTGGACGATCTCCTTGCGGACGTAGACGGGCGCGCCGTAGAGCTCCAGCGCGCGCTCGACGGTCTGCACGGCGCGATCGACGCCCGCGCAGTAGCCGCGCGGCGCGGCGAGCAAGACCTTGCTGGGGGATGCAGCGGTGGCGGAAGGCATCCGGGACAGGGTACCGTTGAACCGTGCCCACCCAAGGACAACACCTCGACCGGCTGACCGCCGTCGACGCCTCTTTCCTCACCAACGAGACCTCAGCCAGTCACATGCATGTCGGTGCGATCCTCATCTTCGAGGGACCGCCGCCCAAATACGTCGACCTGGTCGAGCATGTGCGGGGGCGATTGAGCCAGGTGCCGCGCTTCCGCCAGCGCCTGGTGGTCCCTCCCCTGGAGGCCGGGCGACCCCTGTGGGCCGACGACGTCAACTTCAACCTGACCTACCACATCCGCCATACCGGGCTGCCGTCACCGGGCAGCGAGGAGGAGTTGAAGCGACTCGCCGGGCGGGTCTTCTCCCAGCAGCTCGACCGCTCCAAGCCGCTCTGGGAGCTGTGGCTGGTGCAGGAGCTGGAGCGCAACCGCTTCGCGATCCTGACCAAGACCCATCACGCGATGGTCGACGGCATCTCCGGGGTGGACATCGGCTCGGTTCTGTTTGACGTCGAGCCCGTGCCCGACCCCGCACCGGTCGACGATGACTGGAAGCCGCGGCCCGAGCCGAGCAGCGCCGACCTGATGTCGCGAGGCGCGCGCGACCTGGCGGCGCTTCCCGTCGGTCTGATCGAGCGCGCGGCCGAGGCGGTGCGCCACCCGGAGACGGCGGCGCGGCGCGTGGTCGAGGCAGTCGAGGCGGTCGGCGAGGTCGCCGGCGCCTTCGCCGACCCGGCGCCGGACGTACCCCTGAACCAGCCGATCGGACCGCATCGCCGTTTCGTCTGGGCGCGCGGCGAGCTGGAGTCCTTCAAGCGGATCAAGAACGCGCTCGGCGGGACGGTCAATGACGTGGTCTTGGCCGTGGTGACCGGAGCGCTGCGCGAATGGATGCATAGGCGAGGGATCCGCACCGAGGGGCTTGAGCTGCGGGCGCTGGTCCCGGTTTCGATTCGTAGCGCCGACGAGCGCGGCGAGCTGGGCAACCGGATCGCCGCGATGCGCGGCCCGCTGCCGGTCTACGTCGACGACCCGGTGCGCCGGCTGCGGATCGTCAGCGAGGAGATGGAGGGGCTGAAGCGCTCCAAGCAGGCGCTCGGCGCCGAGGTGATCTCCCGCTTCAACGACTTCGCCCCGCCGACCCTGCTCGCGCAGGCCTCTCGGATCAACTTCTCCACCCGTCTCTTCAACACGATCGTCACCAACGTGCCCGGCCCTCAGATTCCCCTCTACGTGTTGGGACGCGAGCTGGAGGAGGTCTTCCCGGTCGCCTTCCTGCCCGAGAATCACGCCCTCGCGGTGGCGATCATGAGCTACAACGGCCGCATCAACTTCGGCCTCCTCGCCGACTACGACTCGATGGAGGACGTGGACGGCGATCGCCGAGCGGCCTAACCGACGCCCTCGCCGAGCTGGAAGAGGCGGCCGCGGCGGCGACAACTCCGGCATAGCGCGCCGAGTGGTCGTTTGACCACCGAAAACGTGGGTCAACTGACCACTCGACAGGTCATTACGCTTTGACCATGGCCCTCCTCGTAGTCCTCTTCATCGTCGTGCCGATCGCGGAGTTGTACGTGATCATCCAGGTCGGGCAGCTGATCGGCGTCTGGCCGACGCTGGCGCTGCTGCTGGCCGACGCCCTGCTCGGCTCGTGGCTGCTGCGCCACCAGGGCCGCGGCGCCTGGCGCCGCTTCAACAAAGCCCTCGCCGAGCCCGCCGCTTCCCCGGTCGCGAGGCGGCCGACGGAGTCCTAATCGTGATCGGCGGCACCCTGCTTCTCACCCCCGGCTTCATCTCCGACATCTTCGGCCTCTTCCTCCTATTCCCACCGACCCGAGCAATCGCCCGCCGCCTGATGCGCCCGCTTCTACTGCGCCGCTTCAAAATCGTCGCCTTCCCCGGCCGCCCCACCGCCTCGCAGCCGTACGACTTCGATGGAACCGCGGAGGAAATCCCAGCCGACGACCCGCAGCTACCGCGCTAGAACCCCAGTGCGAACTTGGCGTCGTCGGTCATCATCTCCGGCGACCAAGGGGGGTCGAAGATCATCTTTGGGTGGACGGCGGTTACGCCGGGGAGGTCGCCGACGAACTCCTTCATCTGCTCGGAGACCTGGGGGCCGATTGGGCAGGCGGGGGTGGTGAGGGTGAAGGTGACGTAGACGTCGGACTCTTCGATGTTGACGTCGTAGACGAGGCCGAGGGAGACGAAGTCGAGTCCCAGCTCGGGATCGATCACCTCTTCGAGGGCTTCGAGCACGTCGTCTTCGGTCAGCACCGCTGCTTTGTTCTCGGACATGGGCCCAATGGTAGCCATCGCTCCGCTGCGACTTATGCGGCCTATGCCGAGATAACTCGCAGCGGAACGTTGAGAGGGGACTCATTAGGCTTCCGCGCAATGGGTGTTGAGCAAATTGACGACGCGGCGCTGCGGCGCTCGATTGGGATCGTTTTCTCCGACGGCGGCCTGCTGACGCTGACCGCCGTGCGCCCGCGTGGCGCCGGTGGGCATGGCGAAGAGGTTGTGGCGGCGATCGTTTGCGACCCCGACGCGGCGCCGATCGAGGTTTCCGAGGCCCTGATCTCGACCGAGTACGGCGCGGATGGGACCCAACAGCGGGTGACGCTGGAGCTTTGGTTGGACGGTGACGAGGGGCAGCCGCTGCGCGGCGCCGGGACACTGATCAGCGCGACCGCGGTGCACCGGCCGGGGCTCAACTCCCGGGTCGCCTTCTTCCGCTGGTCGGTCGAGGGACGGGAAGGCCTCGGCCACTACGAGATTGTGCGATCCGCCGATGCCTGAGGCCGAAGGCCGCATAGAGGCGGTGATCTCCGACTTCGGCGGCGTCTTGACAACGCCGCTTCTGCGGTCATTCATGGCCTTCCAGGACGAGACTGGGATAGCGACTGAGACCTTGGGCAAGGCGATGGCCGCGGTCGGGGAAGCTGACGGCGAGAACCCGCTCTTTGAGCTGGAGCGCGGCGAGATCACCGAGGCCGCCTTCCTCGAGCGACTCACCGACGGGCTGGAGCCGCTGCTCGGCCACCGGCCGCAGATGCACCGCTTCAGAGAGATCTACTTCGCCGCCCTCGACCCCAATCCGCCGATGATCGAGCTGATGCGCGAGCTGAAGGCCGCGGGCTACCGGATGGCGATGCTGACCAACAACGTGCGGGAGTGGGAGCCGCTGTGGCGCTCGATGCTTCCGGTGGACGAGATCTTCGAGACCGTCGTCGACTCGGGCTTCGTCGGCTACCGCAAGCCGGAGCCCGAGATCTATGAGCTGACTCTGGAGCGAGTCGGCCTGCCCGCCGAGGCATGCCTCTTCATCGACGACCTCCCCCACAACTGCGAAGGGGCGCGCAAGGCAGGAATGGCGGCGGTCCACTTCCGCGACAACGAGCAGGCGATTGGTGAAATTCAAACGACATTAGGGCTCGAAAACCAAGCAGGTCGGGGGATGCAGGGAGGCCGGTGAGGGAGCGCACTTGTTAGTGCGTGACCGAGCTGGCCAACCGAAGACCCCGAGATGCGCCGGTTTGCAGAGTCCTAATTGTCTGAGCCGGCGCGGTCCCAGATGTAGAGCTCTACCGCCTCGACGGCGAGCTCCATCAGGCGCGGCGGGGAAAGCAGGCCGAGGACGAGCTCCAGAGCGTCGTCCTCGGTGACGCCCGCGTCGACGGCCTCCTCCCCGCGAAAGCCGGCGGCGAGTTTGAGTGCCTCGCGGCGATGCTCGCCGAGTGAAGGGAAGGCCCCCATCAGGAAGTCTCGGTTGGGCAGCGGCTGGCCGACCTCCATCGAGCTGTGCCAGGCGGCGAGCATCGAGAGGTCGTGCTCGTCGAGCTCGGAGAGCGCCTTTGCGTAGTGGACCTCCAGCTCGTCGTCGGGGATCTCGTCGACCCAAGCGCGCACGGACTCGCCGAGAAGCTGGCGGCGCGCCTCGCGACCGACTGAGTCGGCGATCGCGCGAATTGCATCGGCTGGGTCTACAAAGCAAAGAGCCATCTGTCGGTCAATTTAGAGAGGGTGGTAGACGGCAAATCGGGGTCGGAAAGCCGCAGATTGCGGTGAGAGCGCGCCGGGGCGATCCATAGGGTTGGAGCGATGTCGCTGAATCTGATCCACGGGCCCCCGAACTCCGGTCGCATCGGCCTGATTCTCGAACGCTTCACCGATGCGCTCGAGCGCGACCCGGTCCTCGTCGTGCCCAACGTGGACGAGGTTTTCCGGATCGAGCGGGAGCTGTGCGAAGGCGGCGCGGTGCTCGGCGGCACGGTGTTGACCTTCGGCGCCCTCTTTCGCACCGTGGCGACGGCGGCAGGCGCGCCCCCGGGCGCCGAGCTGACGCCAACCCAGCGGCTGCGGGCGATCTCCGTCGCGATCGCCGAGCGACGGGGGCGACTGGGGCCGCTGCGGCACTCGACCGCACAGCCCGGATTCGCCTTCGCCTTCGAGCGCCTGCTCGACGAGCTGCAAGGCACCGGCCTGGATGCCGACTCAGTGGGAGCGGGAACGGAGACCCTGGAGGGATCCGCATATCTCAGCGACATCGCCGCGCTTTTCGCCGGATATGCCGAGACGCGAGACCGGCTCGGCAGGGATGACCAGCACCAGATCGCCGCTGAGGCGATAGCCCTGCTGAGGCAGTCCGGCGAGTTCTGGGCCGAGCGCCCGGTCTTCCTCTATGGCCTTGACGATCTGACCGGCAACCAGTTCGAGCTGATCCGGGAGCTGGCCGCAATCACCGCGGTCACCGTGGCCCTGCCCTACGAGGAGGGTCGCAGCGCGCTGGAGGCGCGGGAGGCGCTGCTGAACAAGCTGCGCGGGGAAATCGGAGTGGATGACGAGCGCCTGACCGAGGCCGACCCGACGAATACCGACAACCCGCTCCTCTTCCACATCGAGCGGGAGTTCGGCGCGATCGATGCCGAGACGCTGCCCCCCAGCGCCGGCCTGACCCTGCTTCGCTCGGCCGGCGAACGGGGCGAGGCGGAAGCGATCGGCGCCGAGGTAGCGAAGCTGGTGGCCGAGGGGGTGGATCCGGCGCAGATCGCCATTGCCTTGCGCGATACGGCGCGCCGCGGGCCGCTGATCGCCTCCGTGCTCGAGTCCTGCGGCATCGCCACAGCGCTGGAGGCGGAGCTGCCGGTCTCCGGAACAGCCGTCGGCGGCGGTCTGATCGCCTTGCTCGAGGCCGAGTTCGGGACGCGGCGGTCGAGCGACGTGCTGCGCTTCCTGCGGGGACCCTCGGGGGTCCCCGCCTGGAAAGTCGACTGGCTGGAGCGGGCGATTCGCCGCGGGCGGGTGCGAAGCGCCGCTGGAGCGCTGGAGCTTTGGCACAGCGAGAGCGGCGACCTCCCGCCGGACCTGGCGCGGCTGCGTAAAGCGGCCGAGGGATCCCCGGCCCACCTCGCCGAGGAGATTGGCCGGCTGGTGGTCAAGATCGGGTCTCGCACTACCCCGGGATGAGTCCGCGACAGCAGCCCCCGAGCGAGAGGCGCGGGCGGCAGCCGCGATAGCCGGAGCTCTATCCGACCTCAGCGAGATGGGCGACCTCGCCCCCGGCCCCGAGGAACTTGCCGGAGTGCTGGAAGGGATCAAATTCCGCGTTTGGAGCGGCCCGGTTGAGGGACGGGTGCGGATCGCCGACCCTTACCGCCTGCGCGCCGGGCGCTTCGACTATGTATTCGTCGGCTCGCTTCAGGACGGCGAGTTTCCCCGCCGCGATCGGGGCGGGGACCCCTTCCTATCCGAGCAACAGCGCGAGTCGCTCGGCCTCGACCCACGCCGCGACGCCGATGCCGAGGAGCGCTACCTGTTCTACGTCTGCCTCTCGCTGCCGCGCGTGAGCCTCTTCCTCTCCTACCGAGACAGCGACGAGAACGGCGCCGCGGAGGCGCGCTCGCCACTGCTCGACGATGTCCGCCGCCTGCTGGCGCCCCCGCCGAACGGCGAGGGCCCCGACCCGGTCGAGGAGTCGATCGTGCGCGGGCGTGACCTGACCCGGGTCGTCAGCCCGGTCGCCGAAGCGCCCTCCGAGAACGAGCTGGCGCGGGCGATCGCCGCACACGGACACGACGCCGACCGGGGCGCGCTGCTGGCGATTGCGGCACCCGACGCCGAAGCGGGAGCGCGAATCGAGGCCCGGCTCGCCGCTGCGGCCGCAGCGGCGGCGGCCTCCCGCGCGCCGGGGCCATTGAGCAACCCCGCCGTGATCGATTCCCTCGCCGCCGTCCCCGCCTATGGCGGCACCACTCTGGAGGAGTTCGACGTCTGCTCCTATCGCTGGTTCGCTGGGCACGAGCTTGACCCCCAACTCCTCGACCCGGTCCCCGACCCGCTCGTCCAAGGCGGCCTGATGCACGAGGCGCTCTACCGCCTCTACAAAGAGCGACCGGGAGGCGACCCCCTCCCCCGCCCCGATTCGCTCGACGCCTGGACCACGCGCGGGCGGCAGCTGGTGACCGCGATTGCCGCCGAGCGGACATTGGGCGAGCATCCCGCCGAGCGGGCGATTGTGCGCCGGGTTGAGCGACTACTCACGCGCTTCCTTGCCGAGGAGTCGCAGCGCGAGACGGGGGGCTTTGAACCCTGGCTGCTGGAGGCAGCCTTCGGCGAGAGAGAGGACGCCGCGCGCCCGATGCTGGAGATCGACGCCTGGGGCCTGCACGGCGCGATCGATCGGGTCGATCGAGCGCCCGACGGACGAGCGCTGGTCCTCGACTACAAGGTGGCCGGATCGGTCACCCCGCAGAACAAGTTCGAGGAGAAGGCGAAGCTGCAGCTTCAGCTCTACCTGATCGCCGTCGCCGAGCACTGGGGCGGGGAGCCCGTAGGCGGCCTCTACCATCCGCTGAAGGGAACCTCGCAGCGGCGCCCGCGCGGCGCTTTGCTCGACGAGGCGGCGGAAGATCTCGCCTCATACGGACTCTCCCGCACCGACCTGGTCGAGGCGGCGGAGTTGGAGGAGCTATTGGACGAAGCGCGGAGACGGGCGAGCGCAATCGTCGCCCGGATGCGGAGAGGGGACATCCGCCGCGACCCGGGGCCGCGCGAGGGCCTGCGCGATCACGACACCTGCCCCACCTTCTGCGACTTCGCGCCGATCTGCCGCCGCGACCGCGCTCCGGTCACCGACGACGACTTCGACGTGGAGGAGCGATGAGCGCGCGAACGCCGACTCCCGAGCAGGCGACGGCGATCCGCGCGACCGGGCACGACGTGCTGCTGGAAGCGGGCGCTGGAACCGGCAAGACGGGCACCATGGTCGATCGCTACTGCCGTTTGACCTGTGAGAAGGGCGTCTCTCCCGATGAGATCCTCGCCTTCACCTTCACCGACAAGGCCGCGGCAGAGCTGCGCGAGCGAATTCGCGCCGAGTTGGTCCGCCGCGCGGCGGACGGAGATGAGCGCGCCCGCGACCTATTGGCGGGAATTGGCGGCGCCTGGATCACGACGATCCACGGCTTCTGCAACCGCCTGCTCGCCGGCCACCCGGTCGCCGCCGGAGTCGACCCCGGCTTCCGGGTGCTGGACGCGCCGGAAGCCGAGCGAGCGGCGCGTGAGGCATTTGACGACGCCCTGGAAGAGTTCCTCGCCGAGGGCGAAGAGTCCCGCGAGGAAACGGTCGCCACCTTCGAAGTCGACGGGCTGCGCTCTTTGGTGATCGGGGCCCATGCCGAGCTGCGTAGCCGCGGCATCGCGCAGCCGCGCCTGCCGGAGCCGCCGGCGACCGACCTGGCCGCGGCGGTGCGAAGGGCCGCGGAGGCCGCCGCGGCGGACCTGGAGGAGTTGAAGCCCAGAGACCCAAAACGGGAACTGTTGGAGCGGGCCCTGGCCGTCCTCGGAAACGCTTCTCCGGAAATCGGCCTCGACGAGCTGGCCGCACTGCGCATTGACAGCAAGGCGCAGAGCGTCGCCGAGTACCGAGAGGCGATTGACGCCGCCGTCGCGCGGGCCGCCGAAGCCGGCCCCGGAGGCGAGGCCTACCGCCACGTCGCGATCCTCTTGGAGCTGTTCTCCTCGCGCTTCGTAGCGGCGAAGGAGCGCCGCGCGGGGATCGACTTCGAGGACCTCCAGATCCTCGCCACCCGCCTACTGGAGGGAGAAGTCGGCAAGTTCTATCGCGCTCGCTTCAGCCACCTGATGGTCGATGAGTTCCAAGACACCAACCGGTTGCAGCTACGGCTGATCGAAGCGCTGCGCGGGCCCGACAGCGAGCTGATGGTTGTCGGCGACGAGTTCCAGTCGATCTATGGCTTCCGCCACGCCGACCTCGATGTCTTCCGTGAGCGGCGGCGGGCGATGGAGGAGAGCGCCGCCGCCGAGACCCTCGAGCTGAGCGGCAACTTCCGCTCTCGGCCGGAGGTGATCGGCGCCGTCAACGCCTTCGGTAAGGAGCTCCTAGGCGCCTCCTACAGGCCGCTTCGGGTCGGCTCCGTCCCCGCCGAACCCACGCCCCCCGGCGATGGGCCGGCGGTCGAGCTGCTGCTCACCCCCAGCGACGGTTGGGACGGAGATGGAATCGACCTGGCGCAAACGGTCGATGGCCGCACTCCCCTCAACTGCCTCGCCGAGGCGCGCTCCGTCGCTGAGCGGCTGGGGGAGCTGGCGGCTGACGGGGTCCCGCGCGGGGAGATGGTCGTGCTGCTGCGCGCCTTCACCCACCTCGATGCCTACGAGGACTCGTTGGAGCGGGCAGGACTGCGTCCCTACGTCGTCGGCGGCCGCGGCTACTGGTCCCAGCAACAGGTCGCCGATGTCTGCGCGCTGCTGGCGACGATCGCCAACCCGCTTGACGACCAAGCGCTGTTCGGCGCCCTCGCCTCTCCCGCCTGCGGGCTCGCCCCCGACACGCTCTGGCTGCTGCGCGCGGCGGCCGGCAAGCGCCGCCACGTCTGGCCGGCGGTGGAAGGGGCGATCGGAGCGCGGGAGGTGGAGCTGGCCGAGCCCGAGCGCCTGGCGGATATCCCCGAAAGTGAAGTGGCGCTCCTGCGGCGCTTCGCCGAGACGATCGCCGCCCTGCGCGAGAGCGGCACCCGGCTCTCCCTCACCGAGCTGATCGAGGCCGCCGTCACCGATACCGGCTACGACCTCGCGGTGCTGATGCGCCCCGCCGGCGAGGCGCGCTTCGCCAACGTGCGCAAGCTGATGCGCCTGGCGGCGGAATTCGAGGCGCGCGAGGGACGCGACCTGCGCGGCCTGCTCGACTTCCTCGCCGGCCGCGCGGAGGTCGACGCCGAGGCACAAGCCGCGACGGCGGCCGAGGGCCACGACGGGGTGCGGATCATGACCATCCACAACGCCAAGGGGCTGGAATTCGGCGTCGTCGCCGTGCCCGACCTCTCACGCAGTCTGCTGGCCGGCTCCCGCGCGCCGCTGCTGACGATCGGCCGTGAAGCGGAGGAACCTCGAGTGGGCATGCAACTGCGCCGACTAGGCGCCGGCTCGATCAACCTCTACTCGTACACCGAGCTATGCGAGGAAGCCAAGGCAAGCGACTCCGAGGAGGGCCTGCGGCTCTTCCATGTGGCGGCGACCCGGGCGCGGGAGCGACTGATCCTCAGCGGAGTGGTCAGAGCTAAGCCCGGGAGAGAGTTGAAGCACAGCACGCCGGTGATCGAGCGGATCGTCGACGGCTTTGCGATCGACCGCGAGCGCGACTCCACCGTGCCGGTCCCGCCTCCGCAACCACGCGACGGGCTGGACGCGACCTTCGCCCCCTCCGAGCTTGCCGTGCGCGTCAGCCTGCCCTCGGCCGAGCGCGCGGCAGAGCTGACGGCGACGAAGCGTAAGACGGACGCCGCGCCCGCGGCCGGCGAGGGACCGGCGCCCCTGGCCCGGCCGACGCTCCCGGCGACTTCTGCCCGACCCCTCTCCTACACCGCGATTTCCGGCCACGAAGAAAGCCCCGACGGCCTGCCGGCCGAAGGCGGAGCGGCGGGTCGCGAAGACGGGGCCGCGCGCGGGATCGCCGTGCATTCCCTGCTTGAGTGGAGCCTGGCCAATGGCTGGCGGGAGCCGCCACTTGAACCGTCCCGCCGCTTCGCGGCCGCCGCCGGGCTCGACCCCGCCGCCGGCGGAGCCGAGGCGCTGGAGACGGTCCAAGCCTGGCTCCGCTCCCCCTTCTTCGCCGAGCGGGTCCAAAACGCGACGCGGAGCCGAGCGGAGGTTCCGCTCCTCCTCTCCCTGGCGGGCACCGTCCTGCGCGGCTCGATCGACCTCCTGGTCGAAGACGACGGCCGCCCACCACTGATCGTCGACTACAAGACCGACCGCCTCGGCGCCGCCGACGCCCGCCGAGCACGTCCAGCGCTACGAGACCCAGCGCGACATCTACGCGCTCGCGGTGAGCGAGGCGCGAGGCGCGGACGAGGTGGAGGTCGCCTACGTCTTCCTCGAACGACCCGAAGAACCGGTCGTCGAGACCCTGGACAGAACCGACATCGAGGCGGGGCGACAGCGGCTGGAGACGACGATCAGTCGGCTCGAGCGGGTCGATCAGGCTGTGTCGGACTCGCTCGCCGCCTCGAGCTGAGAGGCGAGCTCCTCCAGCTTCAGCTCCTTGAGGCCCTCACCGACGGCATCGAGCTCGGCCGCGCAGTAGGAGACCAGCTCACTGCCTTCCTTGCAGAGATTGAGCGTCTCCCGTAGGCCGGCCTGGCCTGAGTCGAGACGGTCGATGATCTCTTCCAGGCGCTCCACGGCCGACTCATAGGAGTCAGCTCTAATCCCCGGGCTCTGCTCTCGCTCTGATTCGGCCATCGGCAAAACGCAGACTAATCCGATCGGCGGCGCGCGCCTCCTCCGCGCTGGTCACGGGCTCTCCGTCGAGGGTTTCGGCGAGGGCATAGCCGCGCTCCAGAGTGCGCTGCGGCTCATGGGCGCGAAGCGCCACCGCTGCCCGGTGGAGCGAATCGCGCCGTCGCTGCATGTCCGGCCCGACCGCACGCCGGCGCGCCCGCTCGAGCACCACGACAGCCAGCCGGCGCTGATAGGCAATGCGCTCGACGACGCCGCGCTCGGCCGCGGCGCGGATCTCTCGAATCTTTTGATTGAGGGCCGCGCGCTCGCGGCGCAGCGCCCGACCCGGACCTCGGGCCAACGCCACGAGATGAGGCGTTCGGACGGCGAGAGCACCATCGGCGACTCGGCGCAAGGAGAGCGCGTGGCGCCCAAGGTCGCGGCGCGCCGCATTGCAGTCGAGTGGGACCACGGCCTCCGGAGCATGGGTGGGGGTTGAGCAGGCGACGGCGGCGACGTCGTCGATCAAGGTCTCGTCGCGCTCGTGGCCGATCGCGCTGATCACGGGCACGCGCAGCATCGCCACCGTGCGGCAGAGAGTCTCGTCGCAGAAGGCCCATAGGTCGGCGAGGCTGCCACCGCCGCGGGCGACGACGATCGCCTCCACTTCCGGTCGCGCCGCCAGGTCCTGGATCGCGGCGGCGATTGCGGCGGCGGCATGCCGATCCTGCACCGGGGCGAAAGCCCACACCACCGTCCCCGCCCAACCCCGCCGCTCCAGTCCGGCGAGCAGGTCCCGCCTGGCAGCGCCGGACTCCGCCGTCACCACCCCGATCGTCTTCGGCAACGCCGGGCGCGCCAATTGCTTTTGCAGCTCGAACAACCCCTCGGCGCGCAGCTGTCTTGCGCAACGCCTCCAGCCGCGCCAGCAAATCGCCCTCTCCCGCGAGGCGCACGTGCGTCGCCCGGAAGGAGAAGCTCGGGGAGGCCTGACCCCCGCCGGGGTAGTAATCGGGACCGCCGGCGATCACCACCTCGGCCCCGTCGCGCAATGCCCCTTCGGGAAGGCCCGCCTTCTCCAGATCGTTGAGCCAGATCGCGCAGGGCACCGCGCCCTCGCTGTCGCGCAGCTCGAAGTAGGCCTGAACTCTGCTGCGGCTGACCCCGGTCACCTCGCCGATCAACAGCACCCGCGCCCGCTTGCGCAGCTCCTCGCGCAGCGCCTTCGCATACCGCCCAACCGCAAACGGCCCCGGCAACTCCGGCCCCACATCCCTAGCAATCTTCCGCCCCTCCTCCAGGCCGCACACCCTAAGGGCCATCCCGGTAGGGGTGAAGCGTCTTGTACTTTTTCGCTGCCGCCGATCGCGGACAGCCACAGACGCAACTCGAAAAAGTTAAGCGAAACCCCTACCGGGATGGCCCCTCAAGCCCGCGCAGCCTCAAGAACCAGGCGGCGCTCGGCGCCGGCGATCAGGTGACGGGCTCTGTCAACGGCGTCCATGTTGACCGAGATCGCGTCGATGCCGGAGCGGACCAGGATCTCGGCGTACTCGGGGTAAACCGACGGGGCCTGGCCGCAGATCGATGTCTGCAGGCCCAACTCGCGGGCGCGAACCAGGAGGCGGGCGATGTATTCGGTGACCGCCGGATCGCGTTCGTCGAAGATTTCGGCGACCAGTTCGGAATCGCGATCGGCGCCGAGCACCAGCTGCGTCAAGTCGTTGGAGCCGATCGAGATGCCGGCGATGCCGAGCTTCGCGTAGCGCTCGAGATGAAAGAGGACAGAGGGCACCTCAGCCATCACCCAGAGCTCAAACCCCGGTCGTGCCAGCAACCCCGCGGCCTCAAATTCGCGCTTAGCCGCGATCAGCTCGCGCGGAGTGCGAACAAAGGGCAGCATCACGTGGAAGTTGTCGTGGCCGGCGTCCCAAACCCGGGAGATCGCGTCCAGCTCCAGGCGCAGCAGCTCCGGCTCGGCCATGTAGCGCAGGGCGCCGCGGTAGCCGATCATCGGGTTCGCCTCATCGGGCTCAAAGCGCGCGCCTCCCTCCAGGCCGGCGAACTCGTTGGTTCGGAAATCAATCGTCCGGTAGGTGATCGGACGCGGGGAGAAGGCGGCCGCGAACTCAGTTAGGGCGGCGGCCATGTGATCGATCAGCTGCTCGGAACGACCCTCCTCCATCAGCAATCGGGGGTGCTTGCCGTCGAGCGCCTCGACCAGCATCAACTCGGCGCGCAACAGGCCGACACCGTCGACGTCAAGCGCGGCGGCGCGTTCCAGCTGAGAGGGCTCGGAGAGATTTACGAGCAGCTTCGTGCCGGTCACCGGGGCTTCGCCGACGGCGGCATGGGCGAGCGAGGGCGCCCCGGCGGCGGGCATGTGCTCGCCCTCGGTTACAACCCCTCGCGTCGCGTCAACGGTCACCAGATCGCCATCCTGCAGCACTCTGGTCGCATCGGCGGTTCCAACCACGGCGGGAATGCCCAGCTCCCGCGAAACGATCGCCGCGTGACAGGTCATGCCGCCGGAGTCGGTGACGATCGCGGCCGCGCGGCGCATCAGAGGCACCCAGTCGGGCGCCGTCATGTGAGTGACGAGGATTTCGCCCTCCTCCAGCCCATCGGCATCGCCGAGGGCGCGAATCACTCGCACCCGCCCACTCGCCGCGCCGGGAGCGGCGCCGAGGCCGCGTACCAGGGGAGGGACAGTGGCGGCGGGAGAGAGCGTGCCGCTGTCCTCGACGACCGGGGTTTCGCTCCCGGCGACGGTGATTGGGCGAGACTGGAGCATCCACACCTTGCCGCGGGCGTCGATTGCCCACTCGGTGTCTTGAGCGGCCCCATAGTGAGATTCGATACGCCTGCCCAGGTCGGCGATTGAGCGCGCCTCTTCATCGCCAAGCACCGGCAGCCCCGCCTGATCCTCGGGAAGCCGGCGAGTGACGGTGCCGCCGCCGGGAATCGGCTTGATCATCAGTTCCTTGGTGTGAATCTCGCGCTTCTTCAGCTCCAACGTCGCCTTGTCCACCACGTAGCGGTCGGGAGTGACCGAGCCCGAGACGACGGCCTCGCCGAGGCCGAAGGAGCCCTCGATCACGAGCCTGTCGGGAGCGCCGGTCGCCGGATCGACGGTGAACATCACCCCGGCCCGGATCGCGTCGATCTGTTGCTGCACGACGACCGCGATGTCCATGTCGGCCTGGCCGAAACCGCGCTTGGCCCGGTAGTAGACGGTTCGGGCCCCGAACAACGAAGACCAGCAGCGGCGCACCGCGTCAACGACGTCATCCTCGCCCCGCACATTGAGAAAGGTCTCGTTCATGCCGGCAAATGAAGCCGTCTCGGTGTCCTCGGCGGTAGCGGATGAACGGACTGCGACGGCCATTCTCCCGTCGCCGTTCGCCAGTTCGCGATAGGCGCCGATGATCTCTTCCTCCAAGTGCTCCGGCATCTGCTTCGACTCAATTACGGAGCGCACCTCGGCGGCCGCCTCGGAGAGGGCCCCGGTGTCTTCGACATCGACTTTCTCGAGGCGATTCTCTATCTGCTCGCGCACTCCGGTCTCTTCGCAAAAATCGGCATACGCGGGGGCGCCGACGACGTATCCGGGGGGAACCGGGAGCCCGGCGGCGGTCAACTCACCAAGGTTGGCGCCCTTGCCGCCGGCGAACTCGACATCCACACGCGAGAGGCGCTCGAAAGTCCGAATCGCCCCCACCGGCTCGCCTTCTGGGGTGGGGACCGGCTTCAGCTTCCTCTCCGCGGCATCCATCGCTTCTCACGGTAGTGAGCAACCACCCAGCCTTCATCGGGGCGTTACCGCGAGTTGACTCCGTGATTTCCCGTGACTGGAAGGCTTCTTATTTCCAACGCCTGGCCCAGACGCGCAGCTCGGCGATCGCGGGGCGCAGCTCAGCCCCCTTCTCGGTCAGGGAATAGGTCACTCTCACCGGAGAACCGGCTTCAACCTCCCGCTCAACCACTCCGGCGTCTTCCAGCTCTCGCAAGCGCTGGGAAAGCAGTCGGTCCGATAGACCCGGCACCGCCTTCGCCAGCTCGCCGAAGCGCAACGGTCGTTCGGTCAGGGCGCAGATGATCGCCCCGGTCCACCGCTTGCCGATCAACTCGATCGCGGCATGGAAATGCGGGCAAACCTCCTGTGGCTCGACGGACGTAGCCTCCACGTGTTCAGCTTACTGAACGTAAGTGATGGGAAGGGGGGCAGTCGGGTGCCCCTCCCGGCTCAACTTTTTCGAGGAGCGGAGGCGGCTGACCGCGATTGGAAGTGGCGAAAAAGTACAAGCCGCCGGGAGTGGCACCCGACTTCCCCCTCTTCAGCTTGAGCAGAGACCTGTGTCTACCGGTAGGTCGGCATGTCGCCTAGCGTTTTGGATTAGCTGGTTTGGGATGGCGAAACCGCCGGGTGGGCCGGAGGTTGTGGCGGCGAAGATCGTTCCCATTACGCGGCCGTGAGAATCGACCAGAGGCCCGCCGGAGTTGCCGCTGCGGACCGTGCCGCGAAGGGAAACGAGGGTGCGATGAACGGGGCCGCGGCCGTAGGAGTCCTCGCTGATCGCCTCGCGGGTGTCGCCGATGCGGGCCGGCTCGACCGCGTAGGGGCCGTTCCGCGGATAGCCGAGAACGGCGCCGCTCGTGCCGTACTCGGGGTCGCGGGCGAGCGGTAGCACCGGAATGTCGGCGGCGACTTTGAGAAGTGCGAGGTCGTTGCGCGAGTCGTAGTGGACGGCAGTCGCTCTTAACGAGGCACCGCCGCGAGTGGTTACCGTCGTATCGCTCTCGCCGGCGACGACATGAGCGTTGGTGACGATCAGGTCCGGCTCGAGAGCCCAGCCCGATCCCTCGATCCCAAGCCCGCAAGCCGTCCCGTAGATCCGAACGACCGAGTCGCCAGCGCGAACCACATCGGAGTCGGAAGCCACAGCGGGATCCGGCGGCGCAACCGGCCCAGGCGAGCCGGTGACCTCAGGCGTCGGATCGATCCGACGCAGCGCGCTGATCACAGTCTCCGACGGCGGCAACACCTCGGTGAGGTTGCTGAGGATCAAAGACTTGCGAACGTCACGCCGCAACTCCGTAGATCCAGGCGCATGCAAAGCCGCAACCGCAAACGCCCAAACAAAGGCCAAAGTCACCCCGGTAATCAGCACCCCAACCACGGGTCCCTCCCGAAACCCCCACAAGCCAACGCCAATACGAAGGCGGCAATGCCCCAGTCCAACACGGTCATGGAATCAATACAAGCAGGCACGCGAGGGAGGGCCGGGTGCCCCTCCCGGCGGCTTGTACTTTTTCGCTTCCAACAATCGCGGCCAGTCGCAAGCGCTGAGCGAAAAAGTTGAGCCGGGAGGGGTGCCCGGCCCTCCCTTACCCCCTCCACTACCTTTCACCAAAATGAACTCCTTCCCCTCCGAGGTGGAACGGCGCCGCCGCCTCGTCACCCGCGCGCTTCCCCTCATTGTCATCGCGATCGTTGCGTTCGCCTGGGGCGCCGCGACCGGCGCACCAGGCTCACCGGAGAAGGAGGCCGCCCAGCGGTTCACCGAGGCCTGGGCGCGACATGACTTCGGCGCGATGCGCCGCGAGTTGAACGATGCCTCGCGGCAGGCGATTCGGATCAACGACTTCGTCGTCGCCTACCGAGACGCGGCGGAGGTGGCGACGCTGCGCTCCCTCGACCCCGGCTCGCCGGAGGATGCAACCTCAGTCGGTGGGCACACCGTGGTTCCGGTGCCGCTCGACGCCGCCACGGTCGCCTTCGGCCACGTCGTGGAAAACCTCGACCTTCCTTTCAGCGATGGCGGTATCGCCTGGGACCCGAGCCTCGTCTTCCCCGGCCTGCGGCGGGGGGAGCATCTCGAAAGCAATGTCGACCTCGCCCCCAGGGCGGCGATCCTCGCCATCGACGGTTCGCCGCTCGCGACCGGACCGGCAGCCGCCCGCTCCCACCCGCTCGGCAGCTCATCGATCGACATCGCCGGCGAGGTGGGCACGGCGGACGACACCGACCTTGAAGCACTCGCAAGGCAGGGATTCCCGCCGGACACCCCGGTTGGAACCAGCGGCCTCGAACGAGCCTTTAACGCCCGCCTCGCGGGGGTGCCGGGAGGGTCGCTGGTGGCGGTCACCGGCTCCGGATCCGCTCGCATCCTCGCCGAGTCCGAGCCCCGTCCCGGCGCACCGGTAAAGACGACGATCGACCCAGACCTGCAGTCCTCCGCGGTCTCCGCCCTCGCCGGCCGATACGGCGGCGTCGCCGTCCTCGATGCCCGCAACGGCAACGTCCGCGCCCTCGCCGGGCAAGCCTTCTCCGCCCCTCAGCCCCCTGGTTCCACCTTCAAGATCATCACCACCACCGCCGCCTTCCAGAAGGGCGTCGCCTCACTCGCCGACACCTTCCCGATTCTCGACGGGATCAACGTCGGCGGGCGTTTCATCAGCAACGCCAACGGCGAGTACTGCGGTGGCACCTTCGCGGAAGCCTTCGCCGAGTCGTGCAACGCCGACTTCGCCCCGCTCGGGCCGGAGATCGGCAACGACGACCTGGTGGCGACCGCCGAGCGCTTCGGCTTCAACTCACCCCCCACCCTCTACTCGGCCAAAATCGCGCAAAAGCTCGACCTGTCCGAGCCGACCATTCCCGAGGAGATCGGCACCGATCTCGACCTCGGAGTCAGCGCGATCGGCCAAGGCGAAGTGCTGGCGACGCCGCTGCTGATGGCAAGCGTCGCCCAGACAATCGCCAAGAACGGAGTCCGCGAACCGACATCGATAGTCGCCAACCGCAAGCTGCGGCCGGAGGCCAAGCCGGTGCGCGTGATGTCGAAGAAGCTGGCCGGCGAGCTCACCGACCTGATGATCGGCGTGGTCACCAGCGGCACCGGCGCCGCCGGCGCAATCGCCGAAGGCCAGGTAGCGGGGAAGACCGGGACCGCGGAGCTGGGCCCGGAGCCCGGACAGGACCCCGACGTCGAGGACCCGGTCCAGATCAAAGACGCATGGTTCGCCGCCTTCGCCCCCGCCGACAAGCCAAGGCTGGCCATCGCTGTTCTCCTCATCGACGCCGGCGCCGCCGGTGGCGATGTCGCCGCCCCCGCGGCTGCCCAGGTGCTCTCGGCGGGGCTCTAGCCCAAGCCGCCCCCGGACGCGGAAGCGAGGACGCGAGATCGCCGGGGGTTATGAGCGCGTCCTCGCGAGAGCAGAGGAGGCGGCGCCTGGTTACAGGTCCAGGGTTACTTCGGCGTTCTCGTCCTGGCCCGGGATCTCGAGAATCAGGGGGCGATTCTCAGAGGCGGAGTCGGGCAGGAGGAAGAGGACGAGCGAACCTTCGATCGCCCCCTGCTGCGGAGTCGAGTCGAGTGCCGGAAGTACGTCTTCTGCGTCGATATCGGAGCCCAGGTGAAGTGCATAGAGGCTCTTGCTGGGGATCGACTCGAACTTCTGATGGTCGGCATCCGTGATCGTCAGCGACTCCGGCAGCGGCTGCGGAGTGTCGGCCTCATTCTCCACCTGGAAGAAGACGCCGAAGTAAGCACTGCCCGGCGGGGGCGCCGGCTGGCCGACGAGGTAGGCGGAGTCCTCGGTGTCGTTGCGGTTGAGGTACCGCGAGAAGATCACGTTGTAGGTGACGTCGCCGAGCTTCACCGGCTCTCCCTCCGCCACATCCGTCTCGTGGCTCTCGTAGCCGCAGGCGGAGACGCCGCCAACGAGGGCGGCGAGCGCGAGGGCGGCGAGCAGCGACGAGACGATTCGGCGACGGAAGGTCATCGGCGGGCGGGAGTTTATAAATCGCCGCTAGGGGATGCCGGTCGCGTAGCGATTGCCGCCGGCGACCGCGATCCGCTCCGCCCCGGAAGAGCCCGACTCAAGCTCGTCGCGCAGCCGTCGCAGGGCTTCTCGCCAGCGTCGTTCATAGCGGCCAGAGGGAGCGCTGAGCGCCTCCTTAGCCCGGTCCAGATGCCCCGGCTCGGTCCAGAAAGAGACGCGCACCCTGGTCAGTGACCCGGGCGCCTCGGTCAGCTCCCAGACCGTGTTCGACGGCACGCGGTTGCTCCGCCCCCCGCGGCCATGCTCGACGATCCGGTGAGGAGCTTCCGACTCGACGACGGTCGTGTCGGCCCAAACCCGATGCAGGGGAACGTCAAAGCGAAACCGCGCCCCGGCGCCGACCCCAGTGGAATCGATGCGGGTCAGGTGGAAGCCGGAAATGAAGTGGTCGGTGAATGACGGGCGGTTGGCGAGGTCGGCGACGAACTCAAATGCCCGCTCGCGCGGCACGTCGATCTCCACTTCGGCGCTGACGGGACCCATCGCGGCGCGATTCTAGGCGTTGCCGAGCGCCGAAGGCGTGCTGAATCGCCCTATGCGCGCTACCATCGACATTGGGAGACGCCGGGAAGGAGTTCTTATCTTCACCAGTGTCAGAAGCACCAGTCGAGTCACCGGACCTTATGAGGTTGGGGCTACCCCCGGCGCCGGGACTTTTTTCTGCGTCGATTGCGGCTCGCAGCTCTCCCTTCAGGAGACCGATGCGCTCCCCAAGTGCCCGCGTTGCGGCGCAACCGACTTCCGCCGCGACTCGATCTTCGAATCGATGCAAGAGCACGGCGAGCCGACCACGGAGTTTGCCGTTCCCCCTACCGGGGATGACCCGGTCTGGCTGCGGAAGGCTCGCGCGATGCTGCCCGGTCCCGGTAGCTACCTCGCTCTACTCGAAGAGGCCGACGATGAGATTCAGATCTTTCCGATTGCGGAGGGCTGGACGCGCATCGGGCGCAGCGTCACCGCCGACATCCGCCTCGACGACCCGAGCGTCTCTCGTCGCCACGCCTTGATCGTCTCCGAGCGACCTGATGCCCTGCGCGTGCTCGACGATCGCAGCCTCAATGGAGTCTTCCTCAACGGCGAGGTGGTCGAGTGGGCAAGGCTCGCCGACGGTGACGAGCTGACGATCGGGTGCCACCGGCTCTTCGCGCTCGAAGCGTAACTGCGGTTCCGGCCACTCCCCGCCCTAGCATCAGTGGCGATGAGTGCCGACTACGATCCCGCCGCCGCGGCCGAGCAAGCGCGCGCCCGTCTCCATGAAGAGATTGAGCGCGTGCGCCAGGGCGTCGAGGAGGTGCTCACCGAGCAGGGAAGCGGCGACGAGGACCTTCAGCGCGAGCTCGCCCAGATGCGCAAAGAGACCCGCCGCTACGTAAAGAAACGCGTTCGCAAGAGCGAGCAGCGGGTTGAGAAGAGGATGGGCAAGCTGGAGCGCCGCCTCGATCAGGTCGAAGCGGACCGCAGATACGCCGAGTGGCGAATCCACACCAATACAGAAGCAATGCTCGATGGCCTACTGCGCGAGGTGAGATCCATCGCCGACCTACTGACCAGGATGAGATAGGGGAGGGGGCGGGTGCCCCTCCCGGCGGCTTGTACTTTTTCGCCACCCCCAACCGCGACCAGCCGCCCCCGCTCCTCGAAAAAGTTGAGCCGGGAGGGGCACCCGCCCCCTCCCCACCACTACTCCGTAGAGATGCTCGGGTCCGCCTGGACCTTGTGCGGCATGACCATCAGGAAGTTCTCGGCGCCGCGGGCGGCGAGTTCGAGGATGCGCACCGCCTCCTCGTCCTGACCGGTCGCCTTCAGCTCGTTCGCATAGTGGGTGAGGAGATCGTCGACATCGAGCAGGCCCTCGGCGTCGAGGTCTTTCAGCTCCACTTTCGCGCCCTCGCCGAGCCGGCGCTCGATCGCGTCGCGATCGATGCCGAAAGCGTTGTGGCGGACGTAGACGCGCCCCCCGGTCATCCCCGCGCAAGCCCAAGGCCCGAGATCGCCGAGCACGATCGCGCGGCCGGAGGTCATGTACTCGAAGGCGAAGCCCTTGGCATTGGCGCGATCGACAAGGCAACCGCGGCTGTCGTCGATGGCCCCCTCGGGCTCACCGGCCAGCACCACGTCGGCGCCGGAGAGGCGGATGCAGAAGCGCGAGTCGGCCGACCCCTGGACGAAGAGGCGGCCGCGCTGTGCGCCGTATGCAAAAGACTTGCCGACCGAGCCGTTGACCCGCTTGCCTTTTGCGCCTCTCCCCTTCAAGACCGCGACCGTCCCGCCCAGCATCGTCTTGCCGACGCCGTCCTGGGCGCCGCCCTCGACGCGGATCGAAACGCCGTAGGAGTTGAAAGCGCCGAGGCCCTGACCGGCAACCGAGCCACCGTTGAACTCGAGGCTGGCGAGAACCTCCTCGTTTGACTCGGGACCATCGTCGAAGATGCGCGAGCGGGCGATCGCCCCGGACAGCTCGGTGCCGAGCACGCGATCGTTGGCGTCCGTGGGCCGTGGGAACTCGTTGCGAATCGTGCGCCCGGGGCAGATGTCCCCTGCCAGGGAGCCAATCTGGGCCGACGCCTCCTTTGCCTCCATGCGGATCGGCCGTGCGGCGACCAGCCCAGCTTCGGCACGCTCTTCGGCGCCCTCGGCGACCGGAAGGTCGATCGGCTCGAGGTCGAGGAACTCCTCCAGCGGGGTGATCAGTGGCGCCAGGTCGAGCTTGTCGGTGGCGGCAACCTGCTCCAGCAAGTCGTAGCGGCCGACCAGGTCCTGGGCGCGCTCGTAACCGAGCGAGGCGACGACCTGCTTGACCTCTTCGCCCATCGCGCCGAAGAAGCGGGCGCAGCTCTCAGCCGAGCGCTCGACCTCCTGCGGGGTGAACTTCTTCAGCCCGTGCTCCTGAGCCTCCTCGACGGTCTCGATCTGGGTGGCGATGCCGACGTGGCAGGTGTCCAACTGGCAGCCGCGACAGATCGTGCAACCGAGGCTGACCATCGCCAGAGTGCCGAAGCCGACCCGGTTGGCGCCGAGACAGTGCAACTTGACGATGTCGTGGCCGTGGCGGTAGCCGCCGTCGGCCCAGATCTCAACCCGGTTGCGGATACCGGCCTCCATCAGGGCTCGGTGCACGGCCCGAGTGCCGATATCCGAGGGCAGGCCGACGTGGCGCAGCGCGTGCTGGCGGGCGGCGCCGGTGCCGCCTTCGAAGCCCGAGAGGGTGATGATGTCCGCCCCAGCCTTGGCGATGCCGAGGCCGATCGTGCCGATATTCGGCACCACCGGGACCTTGACCGAGACGCGCACGTCGGGGTTGACCGTCTTCAGCTCGTCGATCAGCTCAGCGAGGTCCTCGATTGAGTAGAGATCATGATTGTTGGAGGGGGAGATCAGGTCGGTCCCGGGCGCGGCGTTACGCGCGGCGGCGACCTTCTCGGAGACCTTCTTTCCGGGCAGGTGACCGCCCTCGCCGGGCTTCGCTCCCTGGCCGATCTTGATCTCGGCGACGTAGGAGGAGTTGAGCATCTCCGCCGAGACGCCGAAGCGCCCCGAGGCGACCTGCTGGCCGCGCCACTTGCGGTATCTGCCGTACATGTCGCGGATCTCCCCGCCCTCGCCGTTGACGCAGAGGACGTTGATCGCCTTTGCCGCCTCGGCGTAGGCGCGGAAAGCCGGCTCAGACTGGGAGCCGAAGCTCATCGAGGAGATCACCACCGGGTAGTCGTGATGACCGACGCCGGCGTCGACGTTCGCCGGGTCGATCGGCTCGCGATCGCCCTTCAAGGCCATCACGTGCCGCATTGAGATCGGGCTTTTCTCCTCCAGGTCGCGAACCTTCTGGGAGTACTCCTCGTAAGTGCCGGAGCCGTTCGCGGTGGCGATCGCCGCCTTGTAGACCTTGGGGTAGAAACGGAAAGTCTTCGCCGGTTTCGCCGCGTCGTCCTCGCCGGCCAGCGCCCGCGCCCGCTCGTTGGAGTCCTCGTCGAGGTCGGCGAATCCAACGCCGCCCTTTTCCGAGGCGGCAAACGCCTCCGTCTGGAAGATCTCGGCCAACTCCGGCTGCACCCCGATCGAGGAGAACTGGCGCGCGTAGCCGCGCACCTCATGGATCCCGATCGTCGAGATCACTTTCTCCATTCCTTTGGTCAGGGCATCGCAGAGGTTGGAGACATCGGTCTCGTAGTCATCGACACAGACGACCTCGACCATCGTGTACGGGCAGACGCCGTTGGCGCCGAGGCCGAGGGCCAACATCACGTCGTGGACGTTGCGGATCGCCGCCGAGCGCAGGACGATCCCGCAGCGGCGGCGCAGGTTCTCCTCGCCGGGCTCGACCCGGAACCCCTTCAGCGCCTGATCGATCGCCGAGGTAGCAACGTGCGGATCGAGGTAGCGGCGGCCGGCGTCGTAGACGGTGCGGTCGGTGAGGACGAGCAGCTCAGCCCCATCGCGGACTTTCTTCACCGCCTCCTGCTTGATCCGCTCGATCGCCCCCTGGGTGGTTTCGGACTCCAGCAGGGAGATGTCCACCGCGTCGGCGCGACCGCGGAACTCTTCCCAGAGGTCCTCCAACAGGTAGGTGCGGTGCTCGCGGGCGATGCGGCGGTAGGTCTTGTCGGAGAGCGGCGCCATCTCATGGTGGCCGCCGAGGATCACCGGGAAAGCCGTCTCCACCGTGCCCGTGTCCTCGCCGGGCGCACCGATCGAGGGCCGGCGGCCGAAGACAGTGCGGGTGGAGAAGTGCTCGATTTCCCGCTCGCGGTCGATCGCCGGATTGGTGACGACGGCGACCGTCTCCTTGAAGTAGTCGGCGAGGTTCTGGCGCTCGGGCGAGAGCGCCGCCAGCGGCCCGTCGTAGCCGAGCGAGCCGATCGGCTCGGCACCGTTTGACGCCATCTGCTGGACCAGTTTTACGTCGTCGCGCTGCCAGCCGAAGCCGGCGAGGATGCGGTCGGCGACCTTGACCGGCTCCTCGGGGCCGGCGTCGGAGTAGCCGGGGACGTCCTCGCCCTCCAGCGGCCCGCCCGTGTCGAGCGCCCGCTCATAGGGACCGACGGCCTCGGCGCCGCCGCGCTCCAACCAGCGGTCGCGGACGATCCGCAGCATCTCGTCATGGGGGTGCAACGCGGAACGCTTGCGCTCGCGGTCGATCGTCACCAGCGCCTTTTCGCCGGGGGCGAGCGGCTTTGGCTCGGCGGTCATCTCGGAAACCGAGACGACACCCGGCTCGGAGCTGAAGACGAAGTCCTCGCCGGTCTCCACCTGCCAGAGGGGGCGCAGGCCCAGCGCGTCGGCCGAGAACACGCACTCGTCGGCGTGGCGGGCGATCAGCGCGACCGGACCCTGCGCGAACGGGCCCATCGTCTGGTGCAGGTACATGTAGAAGCCGCGCAGCTCCTCAGGAAGCGAGCGGATCTCCTCGACGATCGGCGGCAGGACCATCTCCATCGCCTCGGCGAGACTGAGCTTGTCGCGGCTGACCAGGGTGTCGATCGTGCGATTTAGATCCTGCGAGTCCGAGGAGCCGGGCTGGATCGGCACGCCGAGCATGCGCGCCTCCTGGCGCAGCTGCTCGATCGTGTTGATCTCGCCGTTGTGTCCCAGCACCGAGAAGGGCTGGACCCGCTTGAAGGAGGGCCAGGTGTTGGTCGAGTAGCGGTTGTGGCCGAAGCTGCCGATCGTCTCGAAGCGCTCGTCGCGCAGGTCGGGGTAGTACTCGGGGAGCACCTTCGGCGCCCCCATCACCTTGTAGACGCAGGTCGTCGCCGAGAACGAGGGAACGTGGACGCCGAGCCTTTGCTCCAGCTCGATCAGCAGGTCGAAGAGGACTCGATCGCGGTGGGCCGCGTCGGCGACGAGGCCAGAGAGTTGCCAGAAGTGGGGCTCTTCCTCGCGAGCGGTCGCCCCAAGCGCGCTGGAGTCGACCATGCCGACCCGCTCGGCGAGGATGCGGAACCCGCCCTGGCCGAGCAGCTCGCGGGCGTCGTGCTGGACCTTTTGCAGGTCCTGGGAGCGATCGACGAAGATGTGGGCGACGGCGAAGGCGTCGTCGAGCGTCAGCGAGGGGTCGTGTCCCCCGGCGCGGACCTCCTCGGCCCAGATCTTGCGCGGCAGGTCGAGCATCAAGCCGCAGCCGTCCCCCTCGCCGTCGACGTTGCCGGCGCGGTGGAGCATCTTCTGCAGGGCCGGGATCGCGAGGGCGATCGGCTCGTGGCTCGGCGTCGCGTCCTTGCGGACCGAGGCATAGATCGCGCAAGCGTCCTTGTCCTCGACGCTCGGCGGAGAGACAAGTGGCCGATATGGAAGCTCAGGCGAGTAGCGGTGCGCGCTCTCCCCAGTGCGTGGCTGGTGCTCTGACATCAAACCTCCCGGGTTCCGCGCCTTCTTCGAGCGGGCGCGCGACGGGTTGACGAGTCGGGGCATTATAGGCGTATGCCGTCACGGCCTGGCGCAAATCCCCGACTCCCGACAGCACGGCGCATCGCCGGCCTCTTCATGGTCGGCTCGGCCGGCTTCGCCCTGGCCTCGCTGCCGTTCGCGGCCGACGCGCTGGGGACGCGCCCGATCGCGGTCGCCTACTTCGTCTCCTCCATCTTCTTCACCGCGGCTGCCTTCGAACAGCTACGCGCTTGCAGGCTGGTCTCCCTGGAGTGGTGGGGCTCCCTGATCCAGTTGCTGGGCACGCTCTTCTTCAACATCAGCACCTTCAGCGGCATGTCAGAGAAACTCTCCAGCCCGGGGATAGACCTACTCGTCTGGTCGCCCGATGTCTTCGGCTCCATCTGCTTTCTGGTTTCAAGCGCCCTCGCCGTCAGAGAAGCGCGCGGGCACCGCATCGCCGAGCGCGCTTCTTGGGAGAACATGATCGGCTCGGTCGCCTTCGGCGTCTCAGCCATAGCCGCCTACGTCATTCCGAACACCAACGAAGCCGTCAACGCGTCCCTCGCCAGCTCCTTCACTCTGATCGGCGCCCTGCTCTTCTTCCGCGCCGCGCAGCTCCTCCCTCGCGCAACGCCGTCCTGAGAACTGCCTAGAGGCCTCTAGCCCCAGGACATCGGCTCGTAGCTGCCGCTCGGATCGACCCCGATCACCATCGCCGTGACCCGCGCGTCGGAGCGGTTGAGGATCGTGCGGCTCACGGGCGGCTCGATCGAGGCGAACGTTCCGGCGGGGGCCGCTGTCTCTTTACCGTCGATCCGAAATACCGCCTCGCCCTCGAGGATCACGTACAGCTCGACCTGCCCGCTGCCGCCCTCATCGTGCTCGGGAATTTGCCCGCCGGGCCCGATCTCGACCAGGTTGTAGCCGAACGCGGAGGTGCCGAGCGCCTTGCGCGCCAGCAACCAGGTCGACTCTCCAGACCCCTCCATCGTCTCGAACTCGTCGCGGTGCTTGATCGTGTAATCGCCCATCTCTCCTCCTGTCTACTTTCCGCTTTGCCTTATCCCTGTGTAGCCGGGAAAAGGCAAAGCGGAAGCTAAAGCTCGGGGACGTCGGCGCCCTGAGGCGCGAAGGGCAGGCGCCTAACGGCGGCCCAGCCTTCGCAGTGCGTCTCCAGCTCGGCGGTGACTTTGCCGGCGTCCTGCCAGGTGGTCCAGACGAGGACCGCCGGGCCGGCGCCGGAGATCGTGGCGCCGAGGGCCCCCAGGTCTCGAGCTGAGTCGACCAGATCCATCGAACGGGGGTAGAGGTCGCGGCGACGCGGTTGGTGGATTCGGTCTTCGAGGCCGCGGGCGACGAGGTCGAGGTCCGCCGTCTGCAGCCCAAGAATCAATTGCGAGGCGGCGGCGAGATTGGCGACGGCGTCGGCCAGCGGAAGCTCCGTCGGGATCGCCTCGCGGGCGCGTTCGGTCGAAACCTCCTCCGAGGGAATGACGGCGATGCCCTCCAGGCCCTCCGGCGGATCGAAGCGCGTGGCGCGTGGCTCGCCGCCCTCCCCCGCGCCGCAGACGACGAAGCCACCGTAAACCGCCGCCGCGACGTTGTCGGGATGGCCTTCCAGCTCGGTCGCCTTGACCAACATCTCCTCTTTGGAGAGCGCCAGCTCAAAGAGGTGATCGGCCGCCGAGAGGCCGGCGACGATCGCCGCGGCGCTGGAACCGAGGCCGCGGGCGAGCGGAATCTCGCTTCTCAGCCGGAAGGCGATCCCATCGGCCGAGTGCAGGCTCTCGAATGCCCGCACGACGAGGTTGTCGCGCCCCGTCGATACGTCGAGACCGCCGGTCTCCAGCGAGAACTCCCCCGTCTCCTCCACCTCCAACTCCAGATGCAGGGCGACGGCGGCGGCCATCACGTCGTAGCCGGGCCCAAGGTTGGCTGAAGAAGCGGGAACGCGAACGAGTCGACGGCGCGCGGTCAATCGAAAACGGCGCGCTCTACCGCGCTCAGGTCGTTTTCGCAGTTGATTACGGCGGGGGCTCTGCCGAGAGCGGTGTCGGGGTCCTTGAGGCCGTGGCCGGTGAGGACGCAGACGACGGATTCGGGCGGCGCCGCGCCTTCCGCGGCGGGCAGGCCGTGAGCGAGGAGGCCGGCGACTGAGGATGCCGAAGCCGGCTCGCAGAAGACGCCTTCGTTCGCGGCCAGCCAGTGGTAGGCATCGAGGATCTGGTCGTCGGAGACGGCGGCGACGCGCCCGCGCGAGGTGGTGAAAGCGCTCATCGCCTCCTCCCACCGTGCCGGGTTGCCGATCCGGATCGCCGAGGCGACGGTCTCGGGGTTGGCCACCGGCTCTCCGTGGACCAAGGGGGCGGCTCCTTCGGCCTGAAATCCATAGAGGACGGGTGCGGTGTCGAGCTCTTGGAACCCGCGCCAGTAAGCGGTCACGTTGCCGGCGTTGCCGACTGGAATCGCCAGCGCCCCGGGCGCCCCGCCAAGGTCCTCCACGACTTCGAATGCGGCGGTCTTCTGCCCCTCGATCCGGTACGGGTTGACCGAGTTGACCAGCTCAATCGGGTGCTTGTCGGCCAGCTCGCGAACGATTCGCAGCGCGTCGTCGAAGTTTCCCCGCAGCGCCACAACCCGCGCCCCGTGCATCAGCGCCTGGGCGAGCTTGCCGATGGCGATCTTGCCCTCCGGCACGATCACCGCCCCCCGCATCCCCGCCCGCGCGGCATAGGCGGCAGCGCTGGCGGCTGTGTTTCCGGTGGAGGCGCAGATGACGGCCTCCGCCCCACGCCCTTTCGCCCGTGACACGGCAACGGTCATTCCCCGGTCCTTGAACGACCCGGTCGGATTCGCACCTTCGAACTTCAGGTAGGCGCGGGCGCCGATCCGCTCCGATAGCCGCGGCGCCTCGATCAGCGGCGTCGAGCCCTCGTTCAGCGTGACAATGGGATCTCCCGCCTCAAGCGGCAGTCTCTCCCGATATCTCTCGATCAACCCCGCAGCCACTAGACAAACTCTTCTTCGATCGCCCGGATAGCCCGCGGAGCGCCGCGCAGAACATCGAGTTCGGAGAGCGCCGCGACCGCCGCCTCGAAGCGCGACTCCAGACACTCATGGAGGACCATGACCAGCCGGGCGTCGTCGCCAATGCCGCGCTGGACCACGCTCTTCACCGAGATCTCATTGTCGCCGAGCACCTGAGCGATCCGCGCCAACACCCCGGGCTGATCGGCGACCTCCAGGTGCAGGTAGAAGGACGAGGTGACGTCGGCGACGATCGGCAGCTCCTCGCGCGCTTCGTGAACCGGAGCATCGCCGGCGAGGACCGAGACGACGTCGCCGAGCACCGCCGAGGCGGTCTGAACGCCACCGGCGCCAGGACCCGACATCGTCACCTCGGTGATTGCCGGCGCCTCGACCATCACCGCATTGAACGGGCCCTCGACCGGTGAGAGCGGGTGGCCCCCGTAGAGAAAGCAGGGGAAGACGCGAACGCTGATGCCCCCCTCAAGCCGCTCGGCGACGCCCAGCAGCTTCAGCGAGAGACCCAGCTCCTTGGCGTAAGCGAGGTCGTCCGGCTGGATCGACTCGATCCCCTCGTAGACAACCTCCGAGAGAGTGACCGGCGTATGGAAGGCGAGGCGGGCGAGGATCGCCATCTTCGCCGCGGCGTCGGCGCCGTTGACATCCTCGGCGGGATCGGCCTCGGCGTAGCCCAGCTCCTGAGCGCGGGCCAGCGCGTCCTCGTAGGCGACGCCGGTCGCCGCCATCTCACTGAGAATGAAGTTGGTGGTGCCGTTGACGATGCCGAAGACCTTGGAGATCTTCGTCGTCCCAAAGCTCTCCTGCAGAGTGCGCACGATCGGAATCGCCCCGGCGACGGCCGCCTCGAAGCGAAGCTGCACCCCGGCCTCGCGCGCGACCGCAAACAGCTCGTCGCCGTGTTGAGCGAGCAGCTGCTTGTTGGCGGTGACGACCGGCCGCCCCGCGCGTAGGGCGTCGATCGTGAACTGGCGCGCCGGGTCGGTTCCCCCGATCAACTCGACGATCAGATCCGAGCTCTCGAGAATCGCGCCGAAATCCCCCTCGGAGCGGGTGAGGATGCCGGAGATCTCCGGCCGCCGGCCCGTCGCCGCCTCGACCGCACCCGCTCGCTCCGCGAGCAGCTGCTCGAAAGCGGCGCCGACCGTGCCGCGGCCCAGCAACCCGATGCGAATCGGCTCAGCCATCGACGTCGCGTGAAGTCAGATCTTCGTAGGTCTCTCGCCGCATCACGACGCGAGCCTCGCCGTCGCTGCAGAAGATGACCGGCGGGCGAGTGACGCCGTTGTAGTTACTCGCCATCGCGTGACCGTAGGCGCCGGTCGCCGGCGTCACCAACACGTCGCCAACCGCCGGCGAGGCGAGCATCGCGTCACGGACGATGATGTCGCCGGACTCGCAATGCATGCCGGCAATCGTCACCAGAGTGTCGGGAGCGGCGGCGGCGCGGTCGGCGACCAGAGCCTCGTAGCGCGATCCGTAGAGCATCGGCCGCAGGTTGTCCGACATGCCGCCGTCGACGGCGACGTAGGTGCGGACGCCTGGAATCTCCTTCACGGTGCCTACCCGGTACGCCGTGAGGCCGGCGTTGCCGACCAGCGAGCGCCCCGGCTCGATCAGGATCCGCACGCCCTCGCCAAAGACCTCGGCGACACCGCGCACCTTGACGTCGACGTAGGCGTCGATCGAAGGCGGCTCGTCTTCAGCGGTGTAGGCGATGCCGAGCCCGCCGCCGACATTGACCACCCGACACCAGTCGCCGGCCAATTCGCCGATTGCGCGGATCGCCAGCGTGTAGGGCTCCAACTCAAAGATCTGCGACCCGATGTGGGCGTGCAGCCCGACCAGGTTGAGGGCATCGGAGGCCAGCACCCGCTCGATCGCCCGCGCCGCCAACCCATCCTCGATTCCGAAGCCGAACTTGGAGTCGAGCTGGCCGGTCTGGATGTAGTCGTGTGTCGACGGCTTGATTCCCGGGGTCACCCGGATCAGGACATCCTGTGGCGTGTCCAACAACCGCTCGCAGCGGTCGATCTCATCGAAGGAATCGAGGATTAGGTGGCGGACGCCTGAGCGCGCGGCGAAGAGGATTTCCTCGTCGGTCTTGTTGTTGCCGTGCATGTGGATGCGGGACGGGTCGAAGCCCGCGTGCAGCGCCATGTGCAACTCCCCGCCGGAGGCGACGTCGACCGAAAGGCCCTCCTCCGCGAAGAGGCGGTAGGCGGCGGTGCAGGGGAATGACTTGCTGGCGAAAAGCACTTCGAAGTCGCCCGTGCGCCGCTCGAATGCCTCGCGGTAGGCGCGGGCTCGGGCGCGCATGTCGTCCTCGGCGTAAAGGTAAGCGGGCGTACCCAGCTCGGCGGCAACCTCGACCACATCGCACCCGGCTACCTCAAGATGCCCGTGATCGTTCACGCGGCTGCCGGCCGGGTAGACCGGAGACCCTTCGATCGGGTCGGCAACAGCCGCGCCGGGGCTGGGCTCGCGCTCAGACATAGGCGGGCATTGTGACGGTTGAGGCGGGGGTTCCGGTTAGCGACCGCCGCCGAGCAAGTCTCTGACCGCTCCGGCTGTTCTGTCGACCGCCTGGCCGACAACCGAGTTGGACCCGGCGACCCCATCAACAGCGCCCTGGGTCACATCGGTGACTCCGGTTCTGTCCAGCGCCCCGCCGAGCGCCCCATCCACTCTGTCAACGACTCCGTTGACAGTGTCGGCAACCGTCCCGGACACGGTGTCGCCGGCGCTCGCTCCGCTCCCTCCACCGCCGGATGGACTGGAGCTGGACCCACCTCCGCCACCGGAGGTGGGAGTTGAAGAGTTGCCGGGAGAAGCACCGGCGCCGCCGTTTCCGGCCGAGTTACCGGGTGCCGGAGAGGTTGCCGTCCCCTCGGCTCCGTCCGTCGCCAGACCGCCCCCTCGAGTAACGCTCGCCGAACGGTTCGAGGCGCCGGCGCTACGGCCCGAATCCGAAGTCGCGACGGACCCACGCGGGGCCGCTGGGTCAGCGGAGTCGACGGCAGTGCTCTCGCTGCCTCCGACATTGATGAGCGGCAGGTCCCGGAAGCCCTGAGTCGAGACAAGCAAAAGGATGAAGACGACGATGGCCGCCGCGATCAATGTCGCGCCGGATACGGCACCCGCAAGATAAGAATGAGCCTGGCGAATCATCAACCGCCTCCAGATCGCCTATGCCCCAGGGTCCCAGGGCTCAACCCACAGGAGATACCCACTACTGGGTTTTCTAGAGGTAGCCGAGCGGGTCCGTGGGGGCGCCGTTGATGCGGACTTCAAAGTGGAGATGGTCGCCGTAACAGTGGCCGGTGCAGCCGACGTAGCCGATGATGTCCCCTTGCGAGACGCTCTGGCCGGAGCTGACCGCGAACGAGGACTGGTGGGCGTAACAGGTCTGCAGCCCGCCGCCGTGGTCGAGACAGGTGAAGTTTCCGTAGCCGCCGCTGCTCGCCTCGGATTGCAGCAAGACAACACTGCCCGAAGCCGCGGCGCGAATCGGCGTCCCAGCCGGCACCGCGATGTCGATCCCCTCATGCATCCGCCCCCAGCGGTAGCCAAATCCGGAGACCACCGGGCCGCTGACCGGCCAGACCAGGCCGGCGGCGCTGGGTGAGGTCAGCGGCCCCGCCGGAAGCGGCGCCGAGGACGTGGACTGAAGCTGGGCGGCGATCTTCGCCTGGATCTCCGCCATCGCGCCCTCGACTCGTTCGGCGTGAGTGTCGATCTTGGCCAGCGCCGCCTCGCGCTCGCGGCGCACGGCGACCAGCGAAGACTGCCTTCCCTGCACGGCTTGACGGGCGCTCGCCAGAGCCTGCTCCTGGGCCGCGATTGCATCGCGGGCAGCCTCGATCCGCTTCTTCGCGCCGCGCAGGCGAGCGACGGTGCGCTTCACCTGGTCGCGAAGGGTTCGCACCCGGCCGACGATCGCTTCGTCCATGCCCTGGATCCGATTCAGGTACTCGGTGCGGTTGACCAAATCCTCATAGCCGCCGGAACCGAGGATGACGCTGAGAACATCGGGGCTGCCGGCCTCATAGATCGCCACCAAACGGGCGCGCAACGCCACCAGTGCTCGTTTCAGCCGCGCCCGCATCACGGCGAGGTGTCTCTTGCCCACATCCAGCTCGGCGACTGCGCGATCCAACTCCGCCTGCTTGGCATCGAGCCGGACTCTTACCGCCGCCTCCTGGGTGCGGAGAGCGGCGACTTCGGAGGTGAGGCGCTCGATCCGGTTGCGATAGGAGGTAATCGTCGAAGTCAGGACGCCCTGGCGCTCGTGGATCTTGTCCAGCTTGGCCTGCTTGGCGTCGAGCTTGGAGTAGAGATCCTCAGCGGACGCTGTCGAGCTGAGCGCCGGCAGCGCAACGAGTACCGCCGCGGCGGCAAGAGGCGCCGCGAAGGCAAGGCGAGTCTTACGCATTGGCTTGAGGCTAGCTAAGGCCGAAATCCCCTCAGGCAGGAGCATGGGTCCTGCAACCCGGCTTGCGATCAGGAATCCTTTCGAAACTCCGCGTGTGCGGGGGGCTTCGAAAGGACTCCCTAGCTTTGGGGACTCTCCTCGACCTGCAAGAGGGCTTCCTCGGCCTCTTCCTCCATCTGCAGGGTGGTGTGGTCGAGGCCAAAGCGTTCATGGAGGAGCACCTCAAGTCGGCGACGGATCAGGTCGCGGTCGGAGTCGGCGGCGACGACTACGTGAGCCGCCAGCGCCCCGAACCCGGCGGTCACCGTCCAGACGTGCAACTCATGGACCGAGCGCACTCCCTCCTCCGAGCAGATCGCCGCCCCCATCTCATCGACGTCCATGCCGGAGGGCGCCGCTTCCATCAGCACGTCAACCGGCTCGGCGATCAGCCGCCACGAGGAAGCGAGGACGAGGGCCGCGATCAACAGGCCGACGATCGGGTCGACGACCTCCGGGCCGCCCGCCAAGACCACCGCGCCGGCGACGATGACGCCGAGGGAGCCGAGCGCATCGGCGACGCTGTGGCGCAGGACCCCCTCCAAATTGATGTCCTCCCGCTGCCCGCGAGCCAGCACCACTGTGGCCGCGACGTTGCCGGCCAGGCCGAACAGGCCGATCGCGAGCACGCCGGCGCCGTCGATCTCCGGCGGGTCGCCGAAGCGCCCGATCGCGGCGATTGTGATCCCGACCGCCACCGCGACCAGCAGCAGGCCATTCACCAGCGCAGCCAACACCTCGGAGCGCTGGTAGCCGAAGGTGCGCCGCCCACCGGCGGGGCGGGAGGCGAGGCCGGCGGCAAGGAGCGCGAGAACGATTGAGCCCACGTCCGAGAGCACATGACCGGCGTCCGCCAGCACTGCCAGAGAGCCGGTGAGGATCCCACCGACGACCCCCACGGCGAGCATCGCCAGGTTGATCGCCAGCGCGACCAGCATCCGCCGGCGGCTGTCGGCGCGCCGCGCGTCGAGGCTATGGCTATGTGAGTGGCCGTGCGAGTGCACGGCCGGAGCTTATGCGGCTACCGGCTCCGCCTTCGGCGCCATCGCAGCCGCCGCGACCTCGGCCGCGTAGCCGAGGCGCTCGGCGTATTCGCGGGCCTGCATGCGGGAGATGACCATGCGCTGGATCTCGGCCGTGCCCTCGAACAGCTGGTAGATCTTCGCGTCGCGGAAGAACTTTTCCAGCGGGTACTCGGTGTTCCAGGCATCGGGGCCAACCAGGTCCATCAGCGTCGTCGTCGCCCACATCGTCACATCGCCGGCCTTCAGCTTCGACATCGAGCCCTGGCCGCCGGTCATCGGGAGGCCGTTGCGGCCCATCCAAGCGGCGCGCTGGACCAACAGGCGGGAAGCCTCAATCTCGGTCGCCACGTCGGCGAGCGTCTGCTGAACGCGCTGCAGGCCGAGTACCGGCTTGCCGCCCTCGCTCTGGCCCTCGAGGTACTCGAGGGTCCACTCGTAAGCGGCCTGGGCGATGCCGAGCGCCGAGGCACCGACCAGCGGCCGGGTCATCTCGAAAGTGGCGAGCGCATCGGCCGAACGCGATCTCTGGCCGGAGCGCCCGCGCTCCAGCTTCTTCTGCAGCTTCTCCTCGCCGCCGAGCAGGTTCTCGACCGGAATGCGGCAGTCGTCGAGGATCACCTCGGCAGTGTGGGAAGCACGGATGCCGAGCTTGGTCTCCTTGTTGCCCTGGCTGAGGCCTGGGGTGTCTTTGCCGACGACGAAGGAAGCCTGGCCGCGAGTTCCCAGCTCGGGATCGACGGTGGCCACGACCACGTGGACGTCGGCGATGCCGCCATTTGTGATGAAAACCTTGGTCCCGTTCAAGACCCACTCATCGCCATCCCGTCTGGCGGTGGTCTTGAGGCTCTTCACGTCGGAGCCGGCCTGCGGCTCGGTGACGGCGTAGGCGCCGAGTTTGATCTCGTCGCCGGCGCCGAAGCACTCGGGGACCCACTGCCCGATCTGCTCGGGGGTGCCGGAGGAGGCGATGCCGGCGGCGGCGAGGCCGGAGCCAGAGACCGCCAACGCGATCCCGGCGCAGCCCCAGTGGAACTCTTCGGCGGAGATCACCTGCATCTGCCCCTCCGAATCACCGGCGGAGCGCTGGATCCCCTCGAGGCCGCCAAAGCCTTGCGCCCGCGCCTCTTTGATCACTTCCCAGGGAATGCTCTCCTCCTGGTCGTGTTTGCGCGCGGCCGGCCGAATCACCTCACGGGCAAAAGTGCGGCACTTCTCTCTGAACTCGAGCTGCTCCTCGTTGAGAGCGAAATCCATGCGTTCCTCCGAAAGTTATGACGACTGATTGACTGGTCAGTCAACCAGTCTCAAACAGCTTAGCTGACCAGCCAGTCAACTCTCCTTTCCGCTGCGACTTATCCCGGTATGTCAGGGATAAGTCGCAGCGGAACGAGAAACGTCTAGCTTTGACCCATGGAGCACGGAAGCCGCCCGATCAACGCCGACGTCCCGGCGCCGGAGCCGCCCGCGCCGCCGAGAAGAGAGGTGCAACGCAAAAGAGGGGAAATACCCGTCAAACGCGTTGCACCACCGAAGCAACGGGTGCCGGGGGCGCTGAAGGCGATCGCCGGGCTCGTCATCCTCGCAATTGCCTTCATCGTCGCCGCGGTCCTGGGCGGCGGCAGCTCCAAGGAGAACACGATCCCGTCGGGAGCGGCGGCTCCAACGACAGGAAACGAAAGCGCGGCCAATACCCCCGCCGGCCAGACCGCGACCGAGCTGGGCTATCCGGCGTTCGCGACCAGCAACACGACGCGAGTTGGGGGCGCTGACCCGGCCGCCAATGCGGCAGCTGTCGCGCTGGCTGCCTACCCCTCGACCCAGCCGAGCCTGCGCCCCGCTGCGGTGGCCCTCCTCGACGAGGGGAACTGGCAGGTGGCAATTGCCGCCTCAGTGCTGATGGCCGAGCCGATTGGCGCGCCAATCCTTTTCTCCAGCGGGGGAGAGCTGCCCGAGCCAAGTGCCCAGGCCCTCAACTCCCTTGGGCCCAAAAGGACGATCAGAATCAGAGCCGGAACCGCGGCAGCCGGCGCGGCGACCGTCGCGAGACTGCGCGAAAAGCTGGCCGGCAAAGCGCCCGCTCACTTTGTCGTCGCCTCATCCCAGGACCCCGGGTCGGCGATGCCGGCGGCGGCCTGGGCCGCCCGGTCGGGGGACCCGGTCCTCTTCACCGACCCGAATGAGTTGCCGCCCGCGACGGCGACGGCGCTGAAGCGCCACCCCGACATCCCCATCTATGTGCTTGGACCCTCCTCGGCGATCTCCTCGGACGTGATTCGCGCGATCTCCAAGATCGGCGGGCGGGTGCGGCGCGTCTCCGGCGAAGACCCGGTTGCGAACGCGATTGCTTTCGCCCGCTTCCACGACGGCGACTTCGGCTGGAACATCAACGACCCCGGGCACGGCTTCGTCGTCGCGCGCGCCGACTCCCCCCTCGACGCCGCCGCCGCCGCACCGCTGTCGGCTTCGGGAACCTGGGGTCCCCTACTGCTCACCGACAGCGCCGATACGCTGCCGAGCGCGCTGCGCGGGTACTTGCTCGACGTCAAGCCGGGCTACACGACGAACCCCACGCGCGCCTTCTACAACCACGTGTGGGTGATCGGAGACCAAGAAGCCATTGACGTGAATCAGCAGGCCGAGATCAACAGCCTGGCGGAACTTGTCAAGATCGGAGACACGCCATGAGCGAGACCGAGAACCCCCAACTGCTCTCCAGTGGAGATGAAGTTAGCGCCGAGGACATCCGTGCCCTCGCCGGCGCCTCCACCCCCCACTTCGCCCTCCAGGTCCGCAACCGCATCCGCCGCCTAATCGAGCCACTGCCGGCCGACCACCCGGCCCGCCTCGAAGGCGAACGCCAGGTCGCCGCGCTCGAAGACCTCGCCGAGCACAGCGGCGACCCCCGCGGCACCATGGGCATCGCCCACTGATTTAGAGGCTTTCGCCTCCCGCCTATGCGGTTGATTGCGCAGCGCGTGGCTCGCGGACGAGGGTGATCCCCATCGCCAGCAGCCAGACGATGAAGCCGAGGAAGGTGACCAGGCCGAGCACGCCGTCGGAGGGTGAGAAGGCGCCGGTTTCGCTGAACGTGCCCACGAGACCCACCACAAAGGAGAAAACGGCTATGGCAACGCTGTAGAAGCAGAGCCAGGATGGAACCGCCCCGGCCCGAATCCCAAGAATTCCCGTGGCGCCGGCGAGCACCGCGAAGCCGACCGAGATGAACAAGTAGGCGAAGATGCTCACGTCCCAGAGCGCGAGGATGACGCCCGGATCCAAGGCGTCGACGTGGTAGGCGGCGGCAGCCGTAGCGACAGTGCCGATCATCCCTCCAGCCGCGACCAGCACTCCACCGGCGATCGCCGCCACCGAGAGCCGCGCCGCCGACTCGGCCGCACGCAAGCGATAGAAGACGCTGCCCAGGAACCAAGCGATAGACACGAGCGCGGCGAACTGGAAGGCGACCGCTGCCTGCACATTGCCGTGGTTGTCCGCGATGAAACTCTGAACCTCGCGGGCGGTGTCGTCAAACCCTGGCGGCGCCTCACTCGGGCCGAAGACGAATGAGAGGATCAGCATCACCGCGGCGACAATCCCGAATGCGGCGCCGATCTTTGGCCAGGAATCTTCGGACATGAGACACCTCCTGTAGGAAAAGCGGACAGCCGATCCTAAGCCGCTATCACCGCTCGGCGCAAGCAACTCGCCTCGGACCGATCAGGCGGCCGGGCCGAAGCTTTCGATAATCCGGTTTTGGTACTCGGAGAGCTCTTCGGGCGAGATGAAATAGGTCGGCGGAGTGAGGAAGAGGCCGTCGGCTCGCTTGGCAGTCTCCTCCACCCTGGCGCGAACCTTGTCGAGGGGGCCGGCGGCGCAATAGGTATCGACCATCTCATCGCTGATCGCCGCCGGGACGGCGGCCAGGTCACCGCGGCGGAACGCCTCGCCGGCGGCAACCGCATTGTCGGCGAAGCCGTGCAGCTCCCAGAGCGGCATATAGGTCTTGACGGTCGCGTAGAAGGAGATCGTGCGGCGGGCCATGTCGATCGCGCGCTCCTCGTCGTCGTCGATCGCGCAGCAGACGGTGGGCAGGTAGTCGAAATCCCCGCGCTCGCGATTCGAGCGGCGCAATCCCTCCTCGAAGGAGTCGACGACGACCTCGTCGATCCAGCGCAAGCTTTGGATCGGGTGCCCGATCAGTCCATCGGCGACGTCGCCCGCCATCCGGCACATGCCCCCCTGCACGCCGGCGGTGTAAATCGGAACCGATTCGCGCGGGGCCGGGTGGGGACGCACCCAACCCTTGATGTCTATGTCGTAGTACTCGCCTTCGTAGCGGATCGGTTCGCCGGCGCTCGCCTGCGCCATGATCAGTCGGGTCGCCTCGATCGCCTCGCGAAGGTGCGGCGCCGGTTTGCCGTACTCGGCGTTGTGCCAGGTCTCGTTGAGGCGTTTGACCCCGGATCCGAGTCCGAGCCGGAAGCGCCCATTCGACATCTCGTCGATGTCCAGAGCGCTGACCGCGACGATGAAGGGGCTGCGGGTGAAGGCCCAAGCGATTCCGGTGGCGACGTCGATCTTTTTGGTCTTCCCGGCAAGGTAGGCGGCCTGGGTGACCGAGGAGCGAAACAGCTCGGGCGCCCAGACGCATTCGACCCCGGCGGCTTCGGCGCGCTGCGTCTCCGCCTCGAGGTCAGCGACCGAGACGCCGATTGCGGCAACGGAAATGCGGTCCAGAGCGCTCAAGCGGGAACCGGTGCGGCGGCGTCCGCGAGCACGAGGTCGGCGACCCGCTCGCGGTGCCACTTGGCGTCGCCGAAGGTCGCGGCGTTCGCCACGCCGCGCTTGAGGAAGAAGTGCAGGTCGTGCTCCCAGGTAAAGCCAATGCCCCCGTGCACCTGGATCGAGGCATCCGGCACCCGCCAGCCGGCGTCTGAGGCGTAAGCCTTGGCCGTTGACGCAGCCAGCGGCAGTGCATCGGGCTCGGCGTCGGCGGCCCAGGCGGCGCCGTAGACGGCGGAGCGGGAATTCTCGGTCTCCAGCAACATCTGCGCGCAGCGGTGGGAAACCGCCTGGTAGGAGCCGATCGGGCGGTCGAACTGCTTGCGGTCTTTGGCGTACTCGACCGCCATCTCCATCGTCCGCTGCGCAATCCCGGTCGACTCGGCGGCGATCGCGACACAGCCTCGCCAAAACACCGGCAAGTAGTCCTCTTGGCCCCCGCTCAGCGTCGCCTCAGACCCGACTCGCACCCCGTCGAAGCGCACCGAGTAAAGGCGCCGGGTGAGGTCAATCGATGGCGCGGCGATGACGGTCACGCCCTCGGCGCCTCGCTCGACCAGGTGACGACGCCCGTCGGCGGTAGCGACGAGGAAGAAGTCGGCGGCCGCGGCGTCCATGACGAGCGTCTTCTCCCCGTCGAACACCACCCCGTCGCCATCGGGCTTCGCCTCCATCTCGAATCCGCCGATCGACGCCGACCCGCCGACATCGAACAGCGCCGGCGTCCCCCGGATCTCACCGGCGGCCAGTGGGCGCAGCCAGCGATCCTTCTGCTCATCGCTGCCGCGCGTCGCCAAAGCCAGGCCGGCGATGGTCGACGAGAACAACGGCGAGGGCGCCAGCGCGTATCCCATCTCTTCGAAGAGGACCGCCAGCTCGACAATCCCCAATCCCTGTCCTCCCCACTCTTCCGGCAGAGCCAAGCCCGGCCAGCCCAGCTCGGCCATCTCATCCCAATCCGAAGCCTCGAAACCATGCTCGCTCTCGGCGAGCTCGCGGATCCGCTCCGATTTGTAACGGGCGGCAAGGAAGTCGCGTGCGGTCGAGCGAATCGCCCCTTGCTCGTCTGTCAGGTCGAAGTACATAAGCGAGTGCCCTAACGCATCCTTGGCAGGCCGAGCACCCGCTCGGCGATGATGTTTTTCAGGATGTCGGTAGTCCCGCCCTCGATCGAGTTGGCGCGGGAGCGCAGGAAGCGGTACTGCCAGGCGCCGTTCTCAACCGCCCCATCGGCGCCATGATCGAGCGGCGCGTAGGCGCCCTCGATATCGAGCGCCAGCTCAGCGATCCCCTGGTTGATGTCCGCCCACTGCCACTTGCCGAGCGAGCCCTCCGGGCCGGGAATCCCAGACTGCATCGTCTTGGTAAGGCCGCGATAGGCATTCAGGCGCATCGTCTCCGCCTCGATGTGGAGCTGGGCGATCCGCTGACGGTAGACCGGATCATCGGCGGCCGTACCGCCGTTCACCCGCGTCTTGGCGGCGAGCTCGTTTAACCGTCTGAGGCTGTTGGCTACCTGCGCGATCGCCCCGAAGGCGAGGCCGGCGCGCTCGTTCATCAGCGTCGTGATCGCCACCGTCCAGCCGTTACCGACTCCACCGACGACGTTGGCGTCAGGGATCCGCGCCTCCTCGAGGAAGATCTCGTTGAACTCTCCCTCGCCGGTGATCTGGACCAGAGGGCGGACCTGCACGCCAGGCTGGTCCATGTCCATCAGGAAGTAAGTGAGGCCCTTGTGCTTGGGCGCGTCGGGATCGGTGCGGGCGACGAGCATGCACCACTTGGAGAACTGGGCAAAGGTCGTCCAGACCTTCTGGCCGGTCACCACCCACTCGTCGCCGTCCTTGACCGCGCGGGTCTTCAGCGAGGCGAGGTCCGAGCCAGACTCCGGCTCGGAGAACCCCTGGCACCAAATCTCCTCGGCGGTGAGGATCGGCTCCAGGTGCCGCTGCTTCTGCTCGTCGGTGCCATGGGCGATGACGACTGGGCCTCCCATCGCCAAGCCGAGGACGTTGGCTGGACTGGGCGCCTCGAGGCGCGCCGCCTCCTGCACGAAGATCGCCTGCTCGATCAACGTCGCGCCGCGGCCGCCGTACTCCTTAGGCCATGAGATCCCGGCCCAGCCGGCAGCGTGCATCTTGTGCTGCCACTCGCGCCGAAAGGCCATCACCTCCTCGAGGCCCGCCTCGGGCTCCGGCCCCGGGTGGTTCTCCTCGAGCCAGGTGCGAACCTCGTCGCGGAACTCCTGCTCGGACGGCGAAAGAGTCAGGTCCATCGGCCGGGCAGCATATAGCGCTACTGGCCGGACAGCCAGGAGTGGCCCGGCGGAAGGAGCGCGAGGCCCCTCCCGCCGGATGACTCAGCTAGCCGGCGCAGGCGACCAGCCCGTATTCCTTGGACAGCTTGTTCGCCTCGGCGAATGGATCGGCGCCATCCTGGACGATCAGCGTCGGATCCGCCGTCAACTCATCGATCCCCTTTTGCGCGGAAGCGAGGATCGCATCGACCTCTGCCTCCTGGCCTTCGGGGGCCCCGAGCGCGCCAATCTTGTCGACCTGGTCCTGAACATTCGGGATCAGAATCGTGTTGGAGGCCTCCGTCGCTTGCGCGTCGGTGAGGTTCTGGTTCTGCTTCAGGTTGTTCTCCTTAGCGAAGGCCTCGAAGTCGGCGTCGATCTCCTGATTCCCTTTTTTGCAGATCGCATTGCCACGCGCGAGAAACTCCGATCTGGTGATCGAGGCCGTGCTGTCGTCACCGCCATCGCTGCCGCCGCAGCCTGCCGCGAAGGCGGCAAACGCGAGGACAGCGAGCAGCGCCATGAATCGCTTGCTCAACGAGTCTCCTTTTTCAGTTCTGGACTGGGACTGCCAACCTATACCTGGGAGCAGCCCCAACCTCAGATTCGCTCGATCAGCGTGCCGGTGCCCAACCCGCCGCCGCAGCACATCGTCACCAGGCCCATCTCCTTATCGGTGCGCTCCATCTCATGGAGCAGGGTGGTGATCAGGCGGGCGCCGGTCGAGCCGAGCGGGTGGCCGAGGGCGATCGCGCCGCCGTTGACGTTGACCCGATCCATGTCGGGATCCAGCTCGCGGCGCCAAGCGGCGACGACGGAGGCAAAGGCCTCGTTGATCTCGACCAGGTCGATGTCGTCCATCGCCATCGCGTTGCGCTCCAACAGCTTCTGGGTGGCGGGTATGGGGCCGGTCAGCATGATCACCGGATCGACGCCAACCGTGGTCTGGTCGTAGATCCGCGCCCGCGGCTTCAGCCCGAGGGCGTCGGCCTTCTCGCGCGCCATCAGCAGCACCGCGGCGGCGCCGTCGGAGACCTGCGAGGAGTTACCGGCGGTGATCTTGCCGTCCTCCTTGAAAGCGGGCTTGAGGGAGGCGAGGCCTTCCAGCGTGGTCTCGCGCAGCCCTTGGTCGGTCGTGTAGGTATCGCCGTTGACGCTGAAGGGGACGGTCTCACGATCGAAGCGACCTTCCTCGGTCGCCTTCGCGGCAAGCTGCTGCGAGCGGAGGCCGAGCTCGTCCAGCTCGGAGCGGGGAATCTCCCACTTGTCGGCGATCATCTCGGCCGAGAGGCCCTGCGGAATCAAGTTGTAGCGCTCCAAAAGCTCAGGCGAGAAGGGGCTGCCGTGCTCCTTCATCACCTCGTAGCCATCGGCGAAGGAGATATGGCCCATGTGCTCGACTCCGGAGCCGATCGCGACGTCGTGAACGCCAGTGGCAACCAGCGCCGCGGCGAAGTTGACCGCCTGCTGGGCGGAGCCGCACTGGCGATCGATTGTGGTGGCGGGAGTCTCGATCGGCAGCCCGGCCTCGAGCCAGGCGTTGCGGCCGATGTTGACCCCCTGCTCGCCGAACTGCTGGGCGCAACCGGTGACCACGTCACCGGTCTCCGCGGGATCGACGCCGGAGCGCTCAAAAAGCTCGCCGTAGACCTTGGCGAGGAGGTTGGAGGGGTGGATGTCCTTGTAGTAGCCCTTCTCAGCGTGCCCACGCCCGATCGGCGTCCGAACCGCCTCGACAATCACGACCTCCCGACCACCAAACTTGCCGCTTCCCTCAGACATCGGAGCCTCCGTTTTTCGCCATTTCGTCTCCGTTCACGATAACCGACTGACTAGTCAGTCAACCGGCTATGTGAGAACGGCCACGGCGCCCCGAATCGCTACCCCGTGATAGGAACCCGGGCCGAATGAACGCTAATCACGGGTATGAGAGTCCGGGGATCGCGGGGAGCGGGGCAATCGCCACCGGCCTGGCCGCGGTTTCGACAACCACGGCCGACACGATTCTGCTCGCCCGCAGCGAGGCCTCGGCCTGGCGCGCGGAGGAGAAAGTCGTTGCCGCCTGCGCCAAGATCGAAGGCGCTGAACCGTCGCGGCTGCGGGTCACCACCGACCCGGCGGACCTGTCCGATTGCGACGTGATCGTCGAAGCGATCATCGAGGAGGTCGAGCCGAAGGGAGAGTTGCTCTCCACGATTGCCGAGGCTTGTCCCAACTCCGACCTCGCGACCACCACTTCTTCTCTCAGCATCGCCGCGATCGCCGAGGCGGCCGGGACCGAGAAGCTGTTCGGCCTCCACGTCTTCAACCCGGTGCCGCGGATGAAGCTGGTCGAAGTCTGCTTCCCCGACGGCGCCGCCGGCGCTCGCGAAAAGGCCCTGGCCTGGTGCGCGGCGCTCGGCAAGACCGCGGTCGAAGTCCCCGACCAAGCCGGCTTCGTCGTCAACCGCCTCCTCTTCCCCTATCTCTTCGACGCGGTGAGGATGCTCGAGCGAACTGGCATGGAAGCCGGTGAGGTGGACACCTGCATGAAGCTCGGCGCCGGCCACCCGATGGGGCCACTGGCGCTACTCGACTTCGTCGGCCTCGATGTCGCCGAAGCAATCGGCGACGCCCTCTACGCCGATTCCTCGGAGCCGGCTCACAAGCCGCCGGGACTGATGGTCGAGATGGTCGGCGAAGAGAAGTTGGGCCGCAAGAGCGGCGCCGGCTTCTACGAGTACGACTGACGCTTCCCGCTCAGATCCCAGATCACGTCGGCGGGGGAGATCCCCTGACGCCGCGCCGCGGCCTCGACTTCATCCCAGGGAAGCTCGGCTTCGGGTAGGTCGTCCCAACGCGCCAGGTCGAGGGATTCGAGCGCCCCTTGAAGCGCGGGGCCGAGATGAGCTTCAGAGCGCAGCAACGCCCTCAGGACTTCGAGCTGCTTGTCGCTCAAGCGGACAACCCACATGCGGTACCTCCGAGTCTTGGCGGGGTGCGGGTTGCTCAGAGAAGCTAGGCGCCGGTGCGGACGGAATCCGCGCCCCGGCCGCTGGATATTCGCACTGCCTCGATCCGGTTCTCGCGCACCGACTCGACCCTGATCTTGTAGCCGTTGGCGACGATCGTGTCGCCGCGCTTTGGCAGCCGCCCGAGCTCGCCGAAGACGTAGCCGCCGACCGAGTTGTAGGCGTCGGTGGCGACCGGGAGCTCAATCCCGGCATCCTCCAAATCGCCCAGCGAGACGTGTCCGCGAACGAACCAGTCGCCGTTGGTGAGTTGGCGCAGAGCCCCGGCGCGCGGGTCGGTCTCGTCTTCGATCTCCCCCACGACCTCCTCGAGGATGTCTTCGACGGTGACGATCCCGACCGTGCGGCCGTACTCATCGACGACGACGGCGATCGAGGTGCGCTGAACCTGAAGATCGTGCAGAAGGTCATCCAGCGGGCGGGTCTCCGGGACGATTACGGCGTCGCGCACAACCGCCTCGATCGGGGCCTTGGGACCATCGCTCATGTAGAGCCGGGCGAGGCTGTTGTTGTGGACCATCCCCTTCACCCGGTCGGGGTTGTCGTCCTCGATCACCACCAGCCGCGTGTGGCCGGAGGTGACGCAACGGCGCAGGGCCGCCTCCACCGTCTCCGCCGCATCGACCGTCACCACAGCGGGAATCGGCGTCATTACCTCGCGCGCCTCCTGCTCATGCAGGTGGAAGACGCCGCCGAGCATCCCGGCCTCACCCGGATCGAGAGTGCCTCCAATCTTGGAGCGATCGATGATCTGCTTCAGGTCCTCAGCGGTATGACGCTCCTCGATGTCGGTCGGATCGACGCCGAAGAGACGGACGATCGCGTTTGAGAACCCGCTCAGGGCGAAGACGACGGGCGCGGTCAGCGCCCGGAACCAGTTGAGCGGGCGGGATACCCGGCGGGCGACGCGCTCAGCACGGGCGATCGCGAGCATCTTCGGCACCTGTTCTCCGATGCTGATGTGCAGAGCGGTGACCAAAGTGAAGGCGATCGCCAGCGAGAGCCCCACCGCGACCCCGTGGGAGAGCCCGCCGAAAATCGGCTCCAGCAACTTCGCCAGCGAGGGCTCGCCGAGGAAACCGATCCCAATCGAGGCCATCGTGATCCCGACCTGACAGGCGGAGAGGGACTCGTCGATCTTGTCGAGTTGCTCGATAACGGCCTCGGCGCCGGACTCTCCCTCTTCGACGAGCTGCTCGATCTTGCCGCGCCGGCTGCGGACCAGCGCAAATTCGGCAGCGACAAAGAAGCCGTTGACGGCGATCAGCACGAACAGGAGAACGAGCAGCAGCGCGCTCATCGGCTATGTGGCCCGGTACTTCGGGGGAGGTCGTCTTCGGCCATGCGGCGCACGGAATATAGCTCCCCGTTACGCCGTAATTTCGAGAACTGCGATATTGGCCGTCGAATGCGGATTGCGAGCCTCGTTCCCTCGGCCACTGAAATGTTGTTCGCCCTTGGATTGGGGAGCGAGGTCGTGGCGGTCACCCATGAGTGCGACTACCCAGCGGAGGCGCGCTCACTCCCCCACCTGACCCGCACGGTCCTGCCTGGGGTGCTCAACTCCGGGGAGATCGACGCAGCCGTGAAAGCAATCGTCGGCGAGGGACGGGCGCTCTACGAGCTGGACGAGAGAAAGCTCACCGAGCTGTCTCCCGACCTGATCGTCACCCAATCGATCTGCGACGTGTGCGCCGTTTCCTTCGAGGACGTCGTCGAGGTGGCGGCGCGGCTGCCCAGCCGCCCCAGAGTCCTACAGCAGGATCCGAGCACCTTGCGCGAGATGCTCGATGACGTGATCCGCTTGGGCGAGGCGACAGGAGTAGCCGAGCGAGCCCACGAGCTGCGCGGCGAGCTGGAAGGTCGGCTGGTCACGGTTCAGGCGGCTGTCTCGGGGGCGAGCCAGCCCAGGGTGATCGCGCTGGAGTGGCTCGACCCTCCCTACGTCGGCGGGCACTGGATCCCGGAGATGATCTCCGTCGCGGGTGGCGAGGATGTCGCCGGCCCCCCTGGGCTGAAGTCACCCGAGGTCTGGTGGGGAGAACTCTCAGGCCTAAACCCCGATGTCGTGATCGCGATGCCTTGCGGCTGGCGCGTCGAAGACTCCCGCGCCCAAGCCCTGGAGCACTGGGGCCAAATCGAGGGACTGGGGGCGAACCGGGTATACGCAGTGGATGCGGCATCGACGTTCTCCCGACCGGGGCCGCGCTTGGTCGACGGCGTCGAACTTCTCGGCCACCTCTTCCACCCTGACTTGATCGACGCCCCCGGGATCGACTTCGCCGTGGTCTCAGGCGACCGCTAAGGCCCCGACAACGGACACGATGGCCACCAGGGCCATGACCGTCATCTCCGCCGGAAGCCGGCGCGGGCCCAGCATCCCGCGATCGCCGGCGACGATCGCCACGCCGCAGATCAAACCCCCGACAAGGCCGCCGAGATGCCCGCCGATGCTGATGCCGCTGATGCCAAAGGTGAGCGCCAGGTTGATCAGTAGGACGAGGCCGATCTCCGACGCGATCGTGTTCATACCGCGTCCGCGGGCGATCACGAACGTCGCCGCAAAGATGCCGAAGATCGCCCCGGAGGCGCCCACCGTCACCTGACCGGGATCGGTCAGGGCGAGCGCCCCGAGGGAACCGGCAAAGAGCGAGGCGAAATAGAGCGCGAGGAAGCGCGGCGTGCCGATCCCCGCCTCGAGTAGCCGGCCGAGGATGTAGAGGGCGAACATGTTGAAGAGCAGGTGAATCATTCCGGCATGCAGGAAGCCCCCGGTAAGCAACCGGTACCACTCGCCGTTGGAGACCGCGAAGCCCTGCAAGCCAAAGTCGCTGATCACTGAACTGCCGGTTCCGTTGAGGCCACCGGCCCCGGCGGCGATCTCAATCAGGAAGGCAGCGGCGTTGATCCCGATCAGCGTGAAGGTCGCCGGAGCGCTGCCGGCGCGGCTGTACGCCGCGGGGCCACTGGACACCCGGGTGCGCTCCTTCATGCACTCGGGGCAGCGCATCCCCACCGGGGTGGGAGTCATGCAGTCGGGACAGATCGGCCGGCCGCATCTGGAACAGGAGACGCCGGTCTCTCGGTTTGGGTGGCGGTAACAGGTCTCCACAGAGGCAGCGGAGCCTAAATCACGGACCCGATCCACCAGGTGCAACGCAAACGACATGACATAGCTGTCGTTTGCGTTGCACCGGCTAGGGGCGGAGGCGGTCGGTGAGGGAGCGCAGGCCGCTGCGGGTTTCCTGGCGGCCTCGCCGTCGCGCCTCCATCAGGACCAGGGCGCCCGCGGCGACACCGCCGGCGCCGACCGCGACCACCGGTCGCACCCAGTTGCGCGGGTCGCGTAACGAGCGCAGCTCGCTTTCAGAGAGCTGTTCGGCCCAGTCCGAGAGCTCTTCCGCGGCGGCCTGGGTGACGGCGGAGAGAGTGTCCTCAAGCCGCCCAGAGAGCCGCTCCGGGGGCTCGATCGGGCGCAGCGCGTCGTTCAGCAAACGCTCGACATCACTCATGACAAATCACTCGGAGTCACTGCCCATCTCCTCCTGGAGTTGTTTGATCGCACGGTGGATCAACACCTTGGTGGCGCCGTCGGTACGACCAAGGGCGCGAGCGATCTCGCGATTGTCCATGCCCAGCGCGAAGCGCATGATCAGCGCCTCTCGGCGGTCGTCGGGAAGGTGTTCGAGGTTCTCCATCACTCGCCTCAACTCCTCGCGACCCTCTACCACGGCCTCGGTCCCGTGGCGCGCCGCGATCGGCTCGGTGTTCTCCAGCGGCGTCTGCGGCCGGCGCGAACGATCGCGGTAGTAATTGGAGGCGAGGTTGTGGGCGATCCGGATCAACCACGGGCGCAGCGGCCGGCCATCGGACTCTCTCCGCGCCCGGTCGAAATGCCGATACGCCTGCAGAAAGGCCTGCTCGGTGAGGTCCTCCGCGTCGTGGTGGTTGCCCACTCGGTAGTAGGCGTAGGAGTAGACGTCGCGGAGATGCGCTCTGTAGAGGCCCTCGAACGCCCTGTCCAACTCGGCCTTGGCGACGGGATCGAGGCTTGCCGGTTCGACGTTGTCTCTCGCGCTCACCCACCAAGACTATTGCGCCGAAATAGGAGGCTCCGCGCTGCACTACGCGGCCCTCCTGGCGCGCTCGACTCGGCGCAACCCGGCGACCCACGCCTCCGCGTCGGTCTCGCCGCGAATCAGGGCCGCGAGCCCGTTCAGCGCGTCCGCCGGACTGCCGGAAGCGGAGACCGCCTCGGCCAGCAACGGCACCGCGTCGAGGCCCTCCGAAGCTTGGCCAATCGCCGCCGGAATCTCCTCAGCCGGCATCCCCTCTCCCAGCAGCGCTCCGGCCCGTCGGTTGCGACCGGTCGGCGCCATCACAGTCGCGGTCAGGTCACCCACACCGGCGAGCCCGGCGAAAGTCTCCAGCTCGGCGCCCCGCTCGATCGCGTAGCCGATGCACTCCCGCCAGATTTCGGCGGCGGCGATCCCAGCCGCATTCAGCCCGTGCGGCTCGGCGGCAGCCGCGGCCAAGGCGGCGGCGTTCTTGGCCGCTCCCGCCATCTCCACGCCGGTCACGTCACCGGAGCGCTCGCAGAAGAAGCCCGCCCGATCGAAGACCTCGCCGAGCTGGTCGCGAAGGTCGCGATCGCCGGAGCCGAGCACCAGGGCAGCTGACCCGGAGACCGCTTCCCGGGCGTGGGCTGGGCCACCGAGACTGGCCAACGCCCGGGCTTTAACTCGCTCCCCCACGTACTCAGACGGCAACTGGCCGCGTGGCGGAATCAACCCCTTGGTCAGCAGCAGCACCGAGGCACGCGAACCAACCCGGTCAGCGATCGCGCCGACCGCCTGCGGCAACGACTTCGAGGGAATCGCCAAGCAGATCAAGTCGAGGCCGGCCAGCTCGATCTCACTCGACTGGCGAACGTCGATCGACTCGGGCAGGGGCACGCCCTCCAGGTATCGCGCGTTCTCACCCGCTTCCCTCAGTTCCGCCGCCTGCTCGACGGTGCGGGCTCCGAGCTGCACCTCCAGGCCGCCGCGGGCGAGCAGCACCGCTACCGCGGTCCCCCAACTGCCGGCGCCGATCACCGCCGCGCGGCGCATCGGCGGCAACCCCCCCATGTCCTCCCACTGAAGTTCGACGTTGGGCCAGATGCGCGCCGTCACCGTCTCGGCCAATGAAGGAGAAGGATGAGCGGCGCGGGGGAAGGTCATCGGGTGGCCGATCCGGACCCTGACCTTGCGAGGCCGGATCCGCCAGCCGCGGCGAACGTGCTCGGTGCCGAGCACCGCGGTCGGGATCACTGGGGCGCCGGTCTGCAAGGCGAGGCGACCGACGCCGCGCTTCGGCGCCCGCAACGAGCCAGTGCGGATGCGCGTCCCCTCGGGAAAGATGCAGACGGTGCCGCCGCGCTCGACCACCAGGCGAGCCGTCTCAACCGAGTCTTCATCGGACTCGCCGCGACGGATCGGGAAAGCGCCGAGCCGGGAGAGGATCCATCCCTGCCAGCGGCGCTCGAACAGCTCCCGCTTGGCGACGTAGTTCATCGGCCGCCGCCAGGGCAGGATGCCGCCGATCGCGAAGGGGTCGAGGAAGCTGCGGTGGTTGGCGGCGACGATCAGGCCGCCCTTGACGCCGCGGGCGTGCTCGCGGCCGGCGCGGGTGTAGCGAAAATAGACGAGGAAGAACGGGGTCATGAAGACCCGCGCGAGCAGGTAGAGGGGCCAATTGACGCCGTGGCGGCGCGTGTACTCGTGATAGCGAAGGAGCCGCTCTTCTTGCATGAAGAGCGCTACACGAGTGGGATGAGGTGGTTACCCGGCGAGGGTCGGGGGTGCCCTCCCCGCTCAACTTTTTCGATGAGCGGAAGTGGCTGACCGCGGTTGGAATAGCGAAAAAGTACAAGCCGCGGGGAGGGCACCCCCGACCCTCGCTACCAAGCGCTCTCTATTAATCCTTTTAGCTCTTCGCGCGTTGGCGAGCCAGGTGTGTATGCGAGTTCGGGGCGAACGCGGATGGCTTCTATGGCTTGGTCGAGCTTGCCAGGGTCGGCGCCCAGCTCTCCCAGGCCCGGCGGGCTGTCGCCCAGCTCGCGGATGCGCCCGGCCAGTTCGTCCGGCCGCGTTCCGAGCGCCTCCGCGAAAGCCGACATCTGCTCCGGGACTCGGGGCGCGAGAAAGGCCGCTGCCGGTGGCAGAATCGCGGCGTTGGTTTCGGCGTGGGGGCTGCCGCAGATTCGGACCAGGGTTTGGCAGATCACGTGGTGCAGGGAGAAGCCGCCCGAGTCGATCGCGTAGCCGCAGAGAATCGCGCCGAGGGCCAAGGCACCGCGATCGCGGCTCTCCCGGGGTTGGCTCAAGGCGACGGCGATTAGCTCCGCCCCTCGCAGGGCGGTCATCCGCGAGACCGGATTGGCGAACGGGGTATAGAGCGAATCGGCGCCGTGGGCGAGCGCGTTCAGTCCGCTTGCCCGCAATCGCCGCTCGGGCAGGCCGGTCATGACCGCCGGGTCGGCAATGACGAGCGCCGCCCGGACCAACCCTCTGACCCGGCTCTCTGCCCCCGACGGCAGCCGGTGAATCCCGGTCATCTCCGCCCCCGAGAGGGTCGTCGGGATCGCGGCGACACGAGCGCCGGTCACCGAAGCGACGGCCTTGGCGGTGTCGATGACGCGTCCGCCTCCGAGAGCGACCAAGTTTCTGCTCGCGACTTGGTCGACGATTTCCGCTGCGGCTTCGGGAACCCCGCCCGGCGCGACCTCATGAACGGCGGTCGCAGCAACCGCCGCCTCACCGGCTTCGGCCAGGGCTCGCGGGGTAGAAATAAGCTCGAAGGAGTCGAAGCCCCCGCCGGCGAGAATCCCCGGCGCCGCCGCGGTCGCATCCTCGCGGAAGACGACGGTGCGTCCCGCGTCCCGCCAAAGAAAGGGATCAGTCACGCACGTGGGTTTACGACTGGACGCAGGTTCAGCTCTACCTCGGCGCGCAGGTGCTCGTAGTCGGGCGGCAGCGAGAGCTTCTCGCCGAGGTGCTCGAGCGGCTCATCGACGGTAAAGCCCGGGCCCAGCGTCGCGATCTCGAACAGGACACCGCTCGGCTCGCGGAAGTAGATCGACTTGAAGTAGAAGCGGTCGATCACCGGGGTCGGCTGCGCGCCGGCCGAGATCGCCCGTTCGCGCCACTGTTCGTGCTCCCCGATCGTCGACGCCCAGGCGATGTGATGAACGCTGCCGGCGCCCTGCAGTGCCCGCTCGGCCGGCGGTTCGTCGTAGATGTAGAGGCCGCCGCGCTCAGCGCCCCGCGCCTCCCAGCCGTCGCCGACCGGCTCAAGCGCGAGCGCCTCCAGTAGACGACTGCTCGCGTCGGGCGCCCCACTGTAGGCGCGAGCGGCGTGGAATCCCCGCAGCGCCAGCTCGCCTGGCACCTCCGGGTGGTCGGCGATAAGCGGTTCGTCGTCGACCTCGACGACAGCCAGCTCATGGTCGAGCCCCTCGGGGTCGGAGAAGCGCAGCGAGGCGTCCCCGCGCTCGCTCGAGACATCGTTGGCGGCGAGTCGCTCCCGCCAAAAGTCGAGTGCCTCTTCGGAGCCGACCCGCCAGACGATCCGGTGCACGTCCCCCGCTCCGGCCCGCCCTCTGGGCACGCCGGGGAACTCGAAAAAGGTCAGGTCGGAGCCGGCGCTTCCCTTCTCGTCCGCGAAAAAGAGGTGGTAGACGGTCGGGTTGTCCTGGTTGACCGTTTTCTTGACCAGGCGAAGGCCGAGCACCCCGGCGTAGAAGTCGACGTTCCGCTGAGCGTCCTCGGTGATCGCCGTGATGTGGTGAATTCCCTCGAGCTTCACCCGGTCACGTATAGCATCCTCTTTCAATGGGCAAAGGACGCCGACGCACAGTGAAGGCCCTGGTCGTGCTCGGTTCGGTGCTCGCCTTCCTCAGCGTCTTCGCGATCTGGATCGAGCGCCAAGCGCTCAACACCAACGACTGGGTCAATACCAGCGACCGGCTGATCCAGAACTCGACGGTCCGCACCGCGCTCGGCAACTACCTCGCCGATCAGCTCTACGAGAACGTCGACGTCGAGAGAGAGATCGAGCAGATCCTGCCCAACGATCTGCAGAGACTGGCGGGCCCGGCTTCCGGGGGGCTGCGGCAGGTCGCCGGAGACGGCGCCGACCAGCTACTCAAGACCTCGACCGCGCAGAGCCTTTGGCAGGACGCGAATCGCACCGCCCACGAGCAACTGATCGCCGTCCTGGAGAACAACAAAGAGGCGGTCTCCACCGACAACGGAGAGGTGACGCTGAACCTCGGCGACCTGGTCACAAACCTCGCCGACCAGGTTGGCATCGGGTCCAACCTAGCCCAGAAGCTGCCGGCCGACGCGGGTCAAATCACGATCCTGCGCTCCGACCAGCTGAAGACGGCGCAGAACATCGCCGTCGCGATCAAGGGCCTGGCGCTACTGCTCTCGATCCTCACCCTCGCCTGCTTCGCCGGCGCCATCTACCTCTCCCGCGACCAGCGCTGGGTGACCGTGCTCTTCTGCGGGGTCGGGCTGATCGCAGCCGGCTTCGCCGTGATCGTCGCCCGCGCGATCACCGGTGGGATCGTGGTCGATCAGCTCGTGACCGACAGCAGCGTCACCCCGGCGGCCGATGCGACCTGGTCGATATCGACCTCGCTGATGGCCGGCATCGCGACGACGATCATCGTCTTCGGCGTCCTCTTTGCGATCGCGGGGTGGCTTGGCTCGCCAACCGGCTCCGCTCGCGCCACTCGTCGATTCGCGGCACCGGCTCTGCGCGACTACATGCCCTATGTCTACGCCGGCCTGGCGATCGTCGTCTGCATCTACTTCCTCTCCGCGCCGACCCAGAACCTGCGCTCGTTCGTCACCGCCTTGATACTCGCCGCCTTCGCGGCCTTCGGCATCCATGAGTTGCGCAGAGGAACGGCTACCGAGTTCCCCGACGTGACCTACGACGACTACTTTGGCGGCGCAAAGGAACGGGTAACCGGCGCCGTCAAGAGCGCCAACCTGAGCGAGAGGGCATCGAGACTGCGCGAGGGGATAGCCCGACCCAGCGGCGGGGAAGCCTCCACCGCCGAGGCTCCAACCGAGGTCATCTCAGATGAGGACGCACGCCTCGCCCGCCTCGAGCGCCTCGCGACTCTCCACGAGAGAGGCGTCCTCACCGACGACGAGTTCGCCGCCGAGAAGGCCCGCCTACTGGGCGGCGACGGTACCGATTCCTAGGCAAGCCCGCCTCCGGAATCGAACCGGAAACCTCCGCTTTACAAGAGCGGTGCTCTACCAATTGAGCTAGGCGGGCAGAAGGTCGAATATAGACGCCGTGAGTGAGACTGGGGAAGCCATCGAGGCGACGTTCCGACTCTTGGGTCCCAGCGAGGGGGCTGTGCTGAGCGAGGCGATCGAGGTCGCCTATGGCGACAGTTATGACGTGCGCTGGGTCTATGACGCCGCTGAGGTTACGGCGCGGCTGGCGGCCGGGACCTACGTCTCCTGCGTGGCGGAATCCGCCGCGGGGGAGTTGCTCTGTCATGAAGGGATGAGCCTCGGCGCCGCCGATGACGCGGTCGGGCACTCCGGCCAAGCGGTGACGATGCCCGAGGCGCGCGGTCAACACCTCTTCACCCGCACCAAGCGCTTCCTGATGGATTGGGCCCGGGAGAGAGGGCTGGCGGGAATGTTCAGCGAGGCGACCGCCGCCCACCCCTACAGCCAGAGAGCCAACATCGACCTGGGCGCGCACGAGACCGGCTTCCTACTGGGCTGGATCCCAGCCTCGGTGTCAAACGACGCGGCGGCCGGCGCCCCGCGGACACGCCAGTCGGCGGCGCTCTTCTACGCGAAGCTGAATGACGGCCACGCGCGCCCCGTCTACGCGCCGGAGCGCCACCACGAAATTGTCGGCCGCACACTCGAGTTGTGCGAATTGCGCGGCACCCTCTCCGAGCCGCCCGCGGGGGTGGAGCTGGAGGAGCGGAGTGAGCTGCACGTCGAGGTCAGCGCGGACCACAATCTGGCGCTGATCACAGTCCATGTTCCCGGCGCGGATCTGGAAACGGCCATCGCCGCCGAGCGCCATCACCTCTTCCACCGGGCCGGACTCGATGCCATTTACGTCGATCTGCCTCTGGAGACACCGGCAACGGCGCTGGTCGCCGACCACCTGGAACGCCTCGGCGTCTCCTACGCCGGGGTCTTCCCAAACAGCCGCACCGACGGCGACGTTCTGCGGATGCAGTCGCTGCACCGCGTCCGCGTCAGCGCCGAGGACGTCGCCGTTGCCTCGGAACACGGCCGCGCCCTCCTCGAGTACGTTCTCGCGGACTTGGAGGGGAATTGACGCAAGAAGGCAAGATCGCCGTCTATGGCGCCACCGGCTTCACCGGGAGATTGATCGCTCGTGAGCTGCGCCGCCTCGATGCCGAGTTTCTGATCGCGGGACGCAACCGGGAGAAGCTCGAAGCCATGTCCGAAGAACTCGGTGGAGTTGCGATCGCCGCCGTGCCCATCGACGATGACCGGGGCCTGCGCGAGATGCTCGAGCCCTGCTCGACCGTGATCGCCTGCGCCGGACCGTTCACCCTGCACGGCGAACCGATCCTGCGGGCGGCCGCCGAAACCGGGACCCACTACCTCGACACGACCGGCGAGCAGACCTTCATCAAGCTGGCCTTCGACCGCTACGGCGAGCGCGCGAAAGCGACGGGGGGCGCACTGATCTCCGGAATGGGCTTCGACTACGCCCCGGGAGACTTGATCGCCGCGCTGACCGCGGAGGGAATGGGCGCCCTCGACGAAATCACGATCGCCTACTGCGTCCACGGCTTCGCGCCGACGCACGGGACCGCGCTTTCGGCGCTCGAAATAATGCAGGGCGGCGACTTCGTTTGGACCGAGGGCGATTGGCGTCCCGCACCTCGCAGCGGCGACGGCGGGCACTGGCGCTTCCCCGAGCCAATCGGGAAGCAGCGGATGTTGCGGTACCCGGCGGGCGAGCAGATCACCGTGCCGAGGCACGTCGAGACCGCCAGGGTCCGGACCGTGCTTAACGGCATGGTCGTTCCACCTCGTTTGATGCCGCTCGCCGTCGCGGCGACGCCCATCCTGGGAGCGGCGATGCGCACGCCTCTGCGACGCGCGACCGGCGCGCTGGTCCGTCGCCTGCCCGCGGCTCCCGGCGAGCGACAGCGGGCGGCTTCCACCTTTGTCGTCGAGTGCGAAGCAAAGGCCGGGGCACGCTCGCGCCGCGGCGTGGTGCGCGGCTCCGACGTCTACGGACTCACCGCGGCATCGCTTGCCCACGGCGCGCGACTCTGCGCCGATCCTTCGTACGACCGCAGCGGCGCCCTGGCCCCCTCACAGGCCTTCGACCCACGCCACTTCCTCGACGCTCTCGGCCTCTCGATCGAGCTCAGACCTGAGAGTCCACTCCGGTAGGGGTGGAACGTCCTGTACTTTTTCCGCGGCGACGCCGACGGACGGCCGCTACGTGCCTTCGGAAAAAGTTAAGTGGAACTCCTACCGGAATGGACTCTCACGCAAGCACCTCGCGCGAGGTGAGGTGAGTGCCCACCTTGCGCTTGACCCGCTGCAAGGCGTTGTCGACCGTCTTTGTGTCGCACTCGAGCTTCTCGGCGACCACCTCATAGGAATAGCCGTCAAGGTAGAGCGAGAGCACGCTGCTCTCCAGGTCGGAAAGAACCCCGGAAACACCTGAGAGACAGGCGACGAGGCTCTCCAACTCCTCGGAGGCGATCACCTGATTGACCGGGTCATGAACCGACGGCCCGGGCAGGATCTCATCGAGCGTCGTCTCCGAGTCGCCCGCCGCGGCCGGCGTCTGACTGAAGGAGACGTACTGGTTGAGGGGGGTGTGCTTGTTGCGAGTAGCCGTCTTCACCGCGGTGATGATCTGACGGGTAATGCACAGCTCCGCGAAATTGCGGAAGCTCGACTCGCGGTCGGTGCGGTAGTCGCGAATTGCCTTGTAGAGGCCGAGCAGGCCCTCCTGAATCAGATCGTCGGCTTCGCCGCCGAGAAGAAAGTACGACGAGGCCTTGAGCCTGACGAAGCCGCGGTAGCGGCGCACGATCGCGTCATAAGCATCCGAACGACCGTCCTTTGCCAAGGCGACCAGATAATGGTCATCAAGCTCAGGTTGAGGGTTAGTTTGAGATACGCGCGATGAACCGTTGAGGCGCCCAACCGGGAGCCTCATTTCCTGCGTAGGCGACGATAGAGCCACAGATCCTTCTCCTTTGGAGACGGGTCGTGGCGCCACTTACCTCCCCCGAGGCGCCCTTATTGACTGGGAGATCTCAGACTCAAGCTGAGGTTCACCCTTATTGGCGCGGTAGTTTACGTCTACGCGGAGTTCTGTCAACCCCGAACTGAGGTTCGTGCAACCGCCGTTGCATTTGTTAGAAGCTCAGTTCGCGCCTAGCGGCGCTGCCGCGAGGCTTCGAAAAGCAGAGCCGATGCGGCCGCTGAGACGTTGAGGGAATCGACTTGGCCCCGCTTGGGCAGCGCGATCAAGCCGTCGCAAGAGTCGGCGACGCGGGGACGGATCCCCTTCCCTTCCCCGCCCAGCACGATCACCGTTGAGCCCTTGAGATCGACGGCCCAGGGAGCCTGATCGGCGTCGGCGTCGGCGCCCCAAATCCAGAAGCCGGCTTCCTTCGCCTCGGCAAGCCAGTCGGCGAGGTTACGGACGTGGGCCACCTCCAGGTGCTCCACCGCCCCCGCCGAGGCCTTGCAGGCGGCCGCGGTCACCTCGGCTGAGCGGCGCTCCGGCACGATCACCCCGGCGGCCCCGGCAAACTCGGCGGAGCGGCAGACAGCGCCCAAGTTTCGCGGATCTTGAACCTGGTCCAAAGCCACGAGCAGCGTCCCTTCTCGCCTCAGCATCCCTTTCGGGTCCCCGTAGGGATACGGATCGACCTCAGCAACTACCCCTTGGTGATCGGGCGAACCGCAGAGCCGCTCCAGCTCCTCAGCCGATGTCTCCGGCGTTCGCAAAACGCGATGAACGCTGCGCCTCCCCCGCTCGGCCTCAGCCACCGGCTGCTTGCCATAAATGATCTGGCTCGCCATCAGGACCTGCGGACCAACTTCGCACCCTCAGCCGAGTCCCGAACCTCCCAGCCAAGCTCCGCCAACTCATCCCGAATCTCATCGGCCCGCCCAAAGTCCTTCGCCGCCCGCGCTTCCTCCCGCTCCCGCATCAACTTCTCCGCCCCTTCGTCGGCCTCAGCTCCCTCATCCGGCTGGGTAAGGGAGCTGAGGCCGACGAGCCCAAGCATCTCCGCCAGCGCCTGAGCCGCTTCATCCACAGGGACCTCGCCCCGGTTGGCATCCCCCACAAGCTCAAACACCTGAGCCATCGCCCTCGGCGTATTGAAGTCATCAGCGAGCGCAGCCTTAAACGAACCCAAGCGAGCTGCTGCCGGAGAGTCTGGGGGGGTCTCCCCGGAGCCTCCCCGCTGTTGCTCCGGAGAGACCCCCCCAGACTCTCCCTCCACCGGATGCTCGCGAAAGAAGTTCCTCAACCGCTCAACCCGAGCAACGGCCTCGTCCATCGGCTCCGGCCCGAACGCAAGCGGCTGTCGATAGTGCCCAGAGATCAGGTAAGCAATGACGGCCTCACGCCCATACCGATCCAACGCCTCGGACAACTGAAAAATGTTGCCCTCCGACTTCGACATCTTCTCGGCACCTTTCTGAATCATCCCGTTGTGCATCCAAGTACGGGCGAAAGGACGGCCAGCTGCCTCGGACTGAGCAATCTCGTTCTCGTGGTGAGGGAAGATGAGGTCTGACCCCCCTCCGTGAATCGCAAATGTCGGCCCCAACTCGTCTTCTGCCATGGCCGAGCATTCGATGTGCCAGCCGGGCCGACCACGCCCCCAGGGGGACTCCCAAGACGAGTCTTCGCCTTGCTTCGTGGGCCTTCCAAAGAGCAAAATCAAGCGGATCCTCCTTGAGGGAGGCTGAGCCGGCCTCCTCGCCTTGATCCATGTCCTCAGTGCGTCGATTCGAGAGTTTTCCGTATTCCTCAAAACTCCGAACTCGGAAATAGACATCGCCATCTGATTCATATGCGTGCCCAGAATCAACAAGATCGGCGATCAGGCTGATGATGCCGTCAATTGTCTGACTGGCAAGGGGCTCGGCATCAGGACGACCCAGCCCTAGGCGATTCGTGTCTTCGAAGTAGGCGGCAGTCATCCGCTCCGCAAACTCTTCCGACGGCTGAGAAGCCAGCTTTGCCGCGTCATAAATCTTGTCGTTGATATCGGTGACGTTGATAACCAGCCGCACCTTGTAGCCCTCCGCCTTCAGAAAACGGGCAAGCAGCGAGAACACCACGAACGGCCGAGCGTTCCCAATGTGAATCCGGCTGTAGACAGTCGGGCCGCACGCATATATCCCAACCTCCTGACCTGGATCCAAAACTTGGACCTCTCCGGTCAACGTGTCCTTGATTCGAATCTGCCGCATGAGCGCGATGCTATTGAGACATCAGGGACGTCGGGTGCCACTCCCCGCGGCTTGTACTTTTTCGCCGCCCACCATCGCGGCCAGCCGCATGCGCCACTCGAAAAAGTTGAGCGGGGAGTGGTACCCGACGTCCCCCAGCCCTAAAAGGTGCGGTAGCCGGCGGCTGAGACCGCCTGCTCGGACTGCGCCCAGGTGGGGGCCGTCTCGTCGGCGGCGGCCAGCGCCTCGCGCTTTGCCCGGTTGGCGGTCGCCTTGATTTCCTCCTCGGCGGCACGCCTCGCACGCTCCTCGCGCTTCGTTGCCTGCGCCTTGATCCGCTCCGACTCGGCCTGAAGCTGGTCCTCGGCGCGAACCCGAGCGAACTCGGCCGCTTCGCGCTCCACTTTCTCGATCAACTTTTGGACCCGCTCCTGTGATTCGCGGCGCACCTCTTTGGTGCCCTCCATCACCCGCTGCTCAATTTCAGTCTCCAGCCTGACGGCGATCTCCTTCGCCTCGGCTGCGGCGGCCTCGGCATCGGCGGCGCGCTGCTCGGCCGCCGCGATACGGCGATCGGCTTCGGCCTGGGCGTCTTCGCGGGCCTTGCGGATACGCGACTCGGCGCCTTCTTTGAGGCCGGTGATCTGCTTCGCCAAAGCCTGCTGGGCCTCGCCGCGGACGCTGCCCAACTGTGCCGCGAGTGCCTCTCGCTCATCCTGAGCACGCCGCTGGGCGTCCTCGAAGGACTTCTCAGCGCGATCCCGCGCCTCTTCGGCGCGCGCCGCGCGTTCGTCTGCCTCGCGCAACTTCCCGCGTTCGACCGCGAGCTTCTCGCGACCCTCTTCGGCGATCTTGCCCAGGGTCGCCATCGCTTGCGCCTTGACCTCGGCGCGAGCCTCACGAGCTCCGGCCTCAGCCGCGAGGAGCCGCCCTTCCGCCGCAGCAACCCGCTCTTCGCTGACCCGAACCCACTCCAGCGCCTGGCTGGCGATGCCGTGCATCTCCTCTGTCGCATCGGCGACGACTCTCAGCTGCGGCGCGGGCTCACTCATCTTCGTCGCAACCTACTATGGGCGGCGGAGGCGATACCAGCCCCCAGCTCGCCGGAAAAGTCGCAATTTGCGCGAGGGGCCGATCAGACCGGCTTCTTAGCCCGCGATTCGCGCTCATGCAGCTCGCGCTTGAGGATCTTGCCGGTCGCGTTGCGCGGCAGCTCGTCGAGGAACTCAATCTCGCGCGGCGTCTTGTAGGAGGCCAGATTCGCCTTCACGTGGGCCTTCAACTCCTCATCGCTGACTTCCCCCTCGGGGGCCACCACGACAAACGCCTTCAGCCGCTGGCCGAATTCGTCGTCCTTTACCCCGATCACAGCCGCTTCCGCGATCGCGCCGTGGTCTGCCAGCAGGTCTTCGACCTCCCGCGGAAAGACGTTCTCCCCCCCGGAAACGATCATCTCATCGTCGCGCCCATCGACGAAAAGGCGTCCTTCGGAGTCCATGTGGCCGACATCGCCGCTGCAGAGCAGCCCGTCGATCACCTCCTTGCCGCCGCCGCCGGTGTAGCCCTCGAAGGCCATCTCGTTGCCGACGAAGATGCGGCCAACCTCACCGCGCGGCACCTCCAGCCCGTTCTCGTCGTAGAGGCGAACCACAGTCCCCCGCGGGGGCCGCCCCGCCGTGCCGGGCGCGGCGCGCAGATCCCCCGGCGTGGCGACCGTCGCGTAGGCAACCTCGGTTGAGCCGTAGAGGTTGTAGATGTTGTCGCCGAAATGGTCCATCCATTCGATCGCCAGCTCCCCCGGGAGGGCAGAGCCGGAAAGCGATGTGATCCGCAGCGATGAGAGGTCATAGGAAGCGAGCGTTTCCTCCGGCAGGCGCAGGATCCTCTGGATCATCACCGGCACCACAGCCAGCACCTGCGCTCTGCTCTCCTGTGTCGCCCGCAACGTGTCCTCGGGGTCGAAGCGGCGCCGCAGCACGATCGTCGAGGCGGTTGGCAAGCTCATCACGAAGTGGCTGAACCCCCAGGAGTGGAAGAGCGGCGCCGCGATCACCATCGTCTCGCGGCTGCGGAACGGAATTTTGTCGATCAGCGCCGCCAGCGCACCCAACCCGTCCGGACTGGAGCGCTGAGCGCCCTTCGGCGTCCCCGTCGTCCCTGAGGTGAGGATTACGAAACGGGGTTTGTCCGGCGGCGGCTTGCGGTCAGATTCATCGCCGGCGGCAATCAGCTGCTCCAGCGTGACCTCGTCGCTCTCCCCATCGCTCCAGCCGACGATCCGCGCGACCCCCTCGTCAACGCCCTCGAGCAACTCGGTGAACTCCTCGTCATACACGAGCGCCTTTGGACCCTCACGGCGCGTCACCTCGACGAGCTGCGGGCCGGCGAACATCGTGTTCAAGTAGAGAGCGCTGGCGCCCAGCTTGGCGCAAGCCAGGGTCGCCTCGATGAAGCCGCGATGGTTGCGACACATGATCCCAACGCCGTCGCCGTGACCGATCCCCATGCGGGCGAAGGAGTCGGCCAGCGCATTGGAGCGGCGGTGGACCCGCTCGAAGGTGAGCGACCCCAACTCGTCGACGATGAAAGTCTCGTGGGGGTAGTGGATCGCTCCGGTGGCGACCCCGGTCGCCGGCGATGCGCCCCAGCGCAAGAAGGTGGCACCCACCTTCACCGCCACGTCGGGACGCATCGGGTGCAGGACCCCTGCCTCGGCGAGCACCTTCGCGTTGAAGGCGCGATCGGCGATTGTGCCGCGCAGCTTCTTCGCGACTGAAGAGAGGTCCGCCATGGAGCGGGAAGACTAGAGGCCTGATGCGGGTTATGCGTGCGCGCGGCACGCATAACCCGCATCAGGCCTCTGGTGCTTTAGTCGCCGTCGACCGAAGCGACAGCTATGCAGGCAATTCCCTCGCCACGGCCAACCCAGCCCATCCCCTCGTTGGTCGTCGCCTTGACGTTGACCCGCGCGGAGGTCGCCTCGGCGATGATTCGCTCCATCTCGGCGCGATGCGGAGCCAGCTTCGGCTCCTCGCAGACGAGGGTCGCGTCGATGTTGACGATCCGGCCGGGAACCGTGCCGACCACCGTGCGCAGTAGGTCGATTGAGTCTGCGTCGCGCCAGCGCTCGTCGTCGTCGGGGAAGAGAGTGCCGATGTCCCCCATTCCGGCGGCGCCGAGCAGGGCATCGATCACCGCGTGGGTGAGCACGTCCGCGTCGGAATGGCCGGTGAGCCCGCGATCGTGTGGAACCTCGACCCCACCGAGAATGAGCGGGCGCCCCGCGGCGAAGCGGTGGCTGTCGTAGCCGATCCCGACCGGGGTCATCCCTGAATCCTCCCGGACAGCGGCTCCAGCCGTCGTTGGCGACCCTCGAAGGCGCAGATCTCACCAACGCCCAGCCGATTGAGGAACTCGATCGCGCGGTCGTATCCGTAGCCGACCTGCTCAGGCAGATGGGCGTCGGAGGAGAGCGCGAAAACGGCGCCCGCCTCGGCGCACATCTCGGCGAACGCGGGGGCCGGGTAGATCTCCCCCACCGGCTTGCGCAAGCCCGCCGTTGAGACCTCGACGGCGACGCCACTCTCGGCGATCGCCTCAACCGCCGGCTCGTAGTAGGCGCGGAGGTCACGTTCGGGAAGCGGCCGGGCGGCGCCCCAGACCTTGACCAGATCCGGGTGGGCGAGGATGTCGAAGAGGCCGGAACGCGCGCACTCGGCGAGCGCCTCGAAATAGCGACGCCAGACCTCGTCGGGGTCGCCCGTGCCCTCCCAGACATCCCAACCCTGGTGATCGACCGCGCGCTCGCCGACGAAGTGGACCGAGCCGACGACGTAGTCAAAGTCACGCGCCTCGAGCAAATTGGCGGTTCGGTCCTCGGCCCCCGGCACAAAGTCGCACTCGACCCCCAACTTCAAAGAAGTCCCCCGCACGAACTCGCAATAAGCATCAAGGTCATCCCGAGCCTGCTCCTCCCAGAACGGATGGCGCCAAACATCAAGCGCCTGCCGAAACCGATAAACGTGCTCAGAAACCCCAAGCTCCTCAATCCCCGCCTCAGCGGCAGCCACCAGATAACGCTCGACGTTCTCAGCCGTAAAGAACCGCTCAGCCGTCGTCCCATCCTCATCCGGCCGCAAATGCAGGTGATAGTCCGTAAGCACGCCGCGAAGTTACAGACCTATCCGGGTAGGGGTGGAACGTCTTGTACTTTTTCGCGGCCACCAATCGCGGACGACCACAGACGCAACTCGAAAAAGTTAAGTGGAACCCCTACCCGGATAGGTCTGTTTACCCTCCCGCAATGGTTCACCTGCGGATCGTCGTCCCCCTAGACCGCTCGAGACAAGTGATGGCGCTTCTCGAGGAGACACCGTCGGTCTGCAACCTGATCTTTTTGGCGAGAGCGGCCAGTCGACCGACAGGTGACGTCGTCCTCTGCGATGTCGCCCGCGAGGATGCCAGCGTCGTCATCGACGACCTCAAAGAGATGGGTGTCCACCACGACGGATCGATCTCACTTGAGCAGATCGACTCGCAGATCTCAGACGCGGCAAAAGCGGCTGAACGAGCCGCGCCCGGCTCCCCCTCCGACGCGGTGGTCTGGGAGGAGGTCGAAGCGCGCACCTCGGAGAGCATCGAGCTGGGCGGCAACTTCCTCATCTTCATGACGCTCGCCTGCCTGATCGCCTCGGTGGGAATCTTCACCGGCTCGCCGATCCTGATCGTCGGCGCGATGGTCGTTGGGCCGGAGTTCGGACCGATCGCCGGCCTCTGCGTGGCAATTGTCGAACGCCGGCCAAGCGTTGCCTTACGCTCGCTGACCGCGTTGGCGATTGGCTTCCCGGTGGGGATCACCGCCGCCTTCCTCTTCACCATCGCCTCGCAGGCGACGGGGCTCCTCGGCGAGAACTTCACCAGCGCCAACCACCCGCTGACCCAGTTCATCTCCCACCCGGATGGCTTCTCCTTCATCGTCGCCGTCTTCGCCGGCACGGCGGGCGTTCTCTCCCTGACATCGGCCAAGTCGGGAGCACTCGTCGGCGTGCTGATCTCAGTGACGACGATCCCGGCCGCCGCCAACATCGGCGTCGCCGCCGCCGTTGGCGACTGGTCGGAGTGGCGAGGAGCAATTGCGCAGCTCGCGGTTAACCTCGCGGCGATCCTGCTCGCCGGCGTAACTACCCTCTTCGCGCAGCGCCGCCTCTTCAATCAGCGCCGGGCGGACCATCGCCGAGCAGCAGCTCGGCCAGGCGCAGGTCGAGCGGCGTAGTCACCTTCAAGTTCTCCGCTGGACAGGGGTGAATCAGCACCTTGCCGCCTGCCGACTCGACCAGCATCGCCTCGTCGGTGGCAGCGGCGACCCGCTCGGGATCGGCGGCGAGAGCGGCGCGCAGCGCCGCGACCCGAAAAACCTGAGGCGTCTGCGCCGCCCACAACCGCCCACGATCCAGCGTCTTTTCGACCGAGGCACCTGGGGTCTCGGGTGACGCTTCGTCTCTCACTCCAACCTGCTTAATCGTGTCTGTAACCGGAGTCGCGGCTATGGCGCCATCGGCGCCTGGGTCGGCGACCAGGGTCGCGATCGTCGCCTCGATCAGCTCCGGCGTCACCAGTGGCCGCGCAGCATCGTGAATCGCGACCAGCTCGGTCTCCACGACCTCCAGGGCGTGGGAGACGGACTGCGCCCTGGTCGCACCTCCATCGACCACTTCAACCCCCTCCCCACCCAGCTTCAGTTCATCCCGAGGAAGCCCGGGCGGGACCGCGACCACGATCGAGCGCACCGCCGGTGAGGCGCGGAAGGCCTCGATCGACCACTCGACCAGCGGCCTCCCGGCCAGCGACACGAAGGCCTTCGGACCGCCGGCTCCGAGCCTCTCCCCGGAGCCGGCGGCCGCGATGACCGCGGTGACGGACGCAGCGGAACTCTTACGCCGTGGCGGCGAAGCGCTCCTCCAGCAGCCCGTCCAGGTACTCCTCCGCGCCCTCCTCGTCCTTGTCGAGCGCGTACATGAACTCCGACGCGAGGATCTTCTTGGCCCGCGTGTACATCTGCTTCTCGCCGGTGGAGAGACCCTTCTCCATCTCGCGCAAAGCCAGGTTGCGAACCACTTCGGCGAGCTCGAACACATCGCCGGTCTTGATCTTCTCGCGGTTGTACTTGAAGCGCCGGTTCCAGTTCTTCGGCATGTCCGACACGTCATCGGTGAGGACGAAGGTCACCTTTTTGATCTCCTCCTCGTCGATCACCCGCCGCAGGCCAGCCTTGCCGGCGTTCTCACAGGGGACCATCACGGTGAGCTCGTTGTGGAGGATCTTGATCGTGAGGTACTCACGCTCCTCCCCCATCAGCTCCCGGTGCTCTTTCTTCATCACGAGGCCGGCTCCGTGGTGGGGATAGACGACCTTGTCCCCCTCCTCGAAATCGCAGACGTAGATGACGTCCTCTTCGAAGCCTGCCTCCATGACTTCCTCTAGCTCGGGAATCGCTGTCTCCTTTCAATTGCGACGGCGCTCATCGCCATCAACTCTGTAAGAACCTGTCGACCAGATCGGCTTCCTGGAGCCTCCTGAGGCCCTCCCGGATGTCCTTAGCCCTGGTGGGCCCGACGCCGTCAACGGCCTCGAGATCGGCGTCTGAGGCCGCGAGGACCTCCTCCAGACCGCCTAGCTCGTGGATGATCTTCTGGACGACAAGCTTTGGGACGCGGGGGACGCGGCCGAGAACGCGGTAACCGCGCGGCGCGACCGGGAAGTCGAGCGTGTTCATCTTGCGGTCGTAGCCGAGCAGCTCGGCCAGCCGGCCGAAGTCGAGCACGTCCTGGTGAGGCATCCGGGCCAGGGTCTGAAGCACCGTTGCCAAATTCTCCTCGGTGTCCTCGACCGAGTAGTCGCGAACCAGCGCCGTCTTCTCGGCGGCTACACCGACCATCGTCTCCTCCAACTGCATTTCGATCAGGCGACCCTCGGTGCCCAACTCGACGATGTAGCGCTCGACCTCGACCGCCATCCGGGTCACCAGCTCGGCTCGTTGCAACACGGTCAGCGCGTCATAGATGACGCCACCACCCTCGAACTCCAACACGGTGAGCCGTGTGGAGACTTCGTCGAGGCGGGCGCGGTACTTGTCCAGCGTCGCCAGGCCCTGGTTGGCCTTGGCCAGCACGGCGGGAATGTCTTGAAGGATGTACTTAGTCCCCTCGACGTAAAGCGAGACGACGTCGCGGCGCTGGGAGATCGCGATCACCAGCGCGTCGGTCTGCTTGGAGACGCGCTCCGCCGTGCGGTGGCGGGTCCCGGTCTCCGAAGAGAGGATCGTCGGGTCCGGCATTAGCTGCACATTGGCCCAAGCGATCGTCGTCGCCTCGGCGTTGAGCACGATCGCGCCGTCCATCTTTGCCACTTGGTAGAGCAGCGCCGGGCTGTAGTCGACATCGAGCTTGATCCCCCCCGAGAGCAGGTGGGAGAGGTCCTCAAGGTCACCGACGACGATTAATCCGCCGGTGCGGGAATGGACGATATTGTCGATTCCCTCGCGCAATGCGCCGCCCGGAGCGACGATGTCAAGTGCCCTCAGTAGCCGGGGGTCCTGACGCTCGGAAAGCTCATGAAGGTCATCCCCTGGCAGCGTAGACATCCCCTTTAGGATGCCAGAAACCGCTCTGGAATGCGGTCAGGCCGCCCTAGAGGTGAAAGCGGCGGTGATGGATGTGCTTGTGGAGCTCCCCCGGCGGGGGGTCGCCGGCGACCGCCGGATCGGGTCCCGGCGGCTCTACATCGCGGACGAAAGCCCAGGTTAGAGCGGTGCCGACGACACAAAGGGCGACCAGGAACCAAGTCGAGCCGCCGATCGCGGCCGCGAAGGAGTCGCCGCTCTCCAGCAGCGCGTGAAAGACGGCGCCGACGGCGGCGAGGGAGAAGGCGCCCGCCATCACCCGGTCCATCGCCAGCACCCCCGAGGCGATGCCCACCTTCTCCGCCGGCATCGCCGCCATCGCGGCGGTCGACATCGGCGCGTAGACCAGGCCCAGGGCTACCCCAAAGGGCAGGTAGGCCGGCGAGCAATGCCCAGTAGGACGTGTCGGGAGCCAAGCGGGTGAGGACGAGCAAACCGACGGTGCCGCAAACCATTCCGGAGGTCATCAAACCGCGAGCGCCGAAGCGGGCGATCAGCCGCCCGGAGAACGGCGAGACGAAGATCATCGGCACCGTGACCGGCAGAATCAGCAGCCCGCTGAGGATTGCCGAGTGCCCGCGGACGTCCTGCAGGTACTGAGGCTGGAAGAACATCACGCACCAGTAAGCGCCGACCAGGGCGAAGGCGGCCGCGCTGGCGCCGAAGTAGGGACCGTTGCGGAACAGCGAGAAGTCGACGATCGGCTCGCTCACCCTGTGCTCGATTCGCCAGAAGGCGTAGAGCGAAGCGACGGCCACCAAGGCGACCGGGACCACCGTCCCCGCGCCCCAGGCCCTCGCCTGAACCAGCGCCAGCACCACGGCGGTGAGGCCGACCGCGAGCGTGACCAGGCCCGGCAGGTCGACCCGTCGCGCTGAGTTGGGGTCGCGCGATTCCGGAGCGGCCCAGGCGGTGATCGCGACGCCGATCGCGACGATCGGCAGGTTGATCCAGAAGATCGCTCGCCAGTCCAACTCGACCAGAGCGCCTCCGGCGAGCGGCCCGATGCCCAGGGCCAGGGCGGAGATCCCCGCCCAGATGCCAAGCGCCCGCGCCTGTTCCTCGGCCGGAAAGGCGTTGCAGACGATCGCCAGTGAGAGCGGCAGCATCGGCGCCGCGCCCAATCCCTGCAAAACGCGGCCGGCGATCAGGACGTGCTCGTCATTCGCCGCCCCGGACAGGACCGACCCCAACGCAAACGTCGCCATGCCGGCGATGAAGAGGCGCTTGCGGCCGAAGATGTCGCCCAACCGCCCCGCCGTTACGACAAAGGCGGCGATCACAAGCAGGTAGCCGTTCATCACCCACTGCAGGCCGGCCGAAGAGGCGCCGATGTCGTGACGGATGCTGGTCAGCGCCAGCGCCACCACGGTCGAGTCCAGCATCAGCACGAATAGGCCCGAGCAGGCCCCGACGAGGGTCCACCACTTGCGCGCCATACGCGCAGCCTACGAGGCGACCAGGTCGCGACCCGGGTCGATCCCCCAGCGATCGCCTACTGCCACCAGCTCGTCGCTTAGAACCCAGCGGTCCGGCCGCTCCTCTCCCTCGTGTTCGGGATTGGCGCCCTTCAGAACCATGCTGCCGGTGTTGTCGCCGATCGAGCGGATCGTCTCCACATCCTCCGGGGAGAGGCGCTGTTCGGCGGGCAGCCCCTCCAGCTCCACCCGCTTGGCCTCGATCGGACAAGCTCTCTCGCCCGACTCTTGGATCAAGGTCGGCGCCACGCACTCGACCGCGGGGTGGGCGAGGTTCCACTGGCAAGCGAGTTGGATCGGGGTCAGTCTGACCCGCTCGGCGATCGGCAGGACCTTCTCCAGCTTCTCCAACCCGGCTTCGATCCAACCGTCGGGACGGAAGGAGCGGTGATCGCCTCTGACCAGCTCCGTCCCGGCCTCGAGGTCGCCCCAAAAGATGCCGCCGTAATCGACGACCCGGGTTAGGACCTTGACGTCGTACTTGGACGGCGGCGTCGAGGCAGAGCTCGCCGGGCCAAGGCTCGAACGGGTTGAGGATGATCATCGCCCAGTCGATGCGGTCGCCGAAGCGCTCCAGGCAGGCGATCAGGTCGAGCGTAAATCCGTTGGCCGGCCCCGGGGCGATGCCGATCTTCGCCGTCAGCCCTGCCTCGCGCAGCGCCTCCATTCCGTTCCAAACAGCCTCGCTGGAATAGCCGATGCGGTCAGGGTTATGGAGGAGGAGCAAGTCGAAAGAGGAGACCCCCATCCGCTCCAGGCTGCTCTCGGTCGCCATCCGCAGATAGTCCGCGTACTCGCCCTCGCCGCGAAGTCTTGGGTCGGTAAAGCGGGGGAATCCGCGCGGGCCGTCGCGCTCACCCTCGTAGAAATCGTGCCCGATCGCGCCGACCAGGGAGTAATCGTCGCGCGGCACGCCGGCAAGCGCCCGGCCCAGCATCCGATCCGCCTCACCCTGCCCGTAGGCGTCGGCGGTGAGCACGGTGTCGATCCCTCTGCCGGGCAGCAGCAGCGCCGCCAACCGACCCTCGTCAATCTCCTCGCCGAAGTGGAGGAACCTCCCCCCGCTCCAGGTTCCAATCGCCGCCCGGCCGGGATCCCTCACTTAGCGGAGCTGTCGCCGACCTTCTCGGGCTCTGGCGTCTCGGGCTTCTTCTTCGCTTTTCTGGACGGGACGATCGTCAACTTCAGCGGGCGGTCATCCTCGTCGCCGGAGGGATCGCGCTCGACCAGCACCGTGGAGCCAGGCGTCATCTCGCCTTGGCGCAGCACCTCGTCGGCGAGCGGGTCCTCGATGTAGCGCTGGATCGCGCGGCGAAGCGGGCGGGCGCCCATCGATGGATCCCAGCCTTTGTCGACCAGGATGTCCTTTGCGTCCTCGGCCAGTTCCAGCTGCAAGTCGTGCTCGGCGACCTGCACGCGGACCCGGTTGATCATCAAGTCGATGATCTCCTTCACCTCTTCCTTGGCCAGCTTGTGGAAGACGATCACCTCGTCGATCCGGTTGAGGAACTCCGGCCGGAAGACTTTCTTGAGGTCGCCCATGATCCGGTTTTTCATGTCGTCGTAGGACATGCCCGTCTCGTCGGAGACGGTGAACCCGATCGAAGTGTTCTTCGAGATCTCCGAGGCGCCGATGTTCGAGGTCATGATCACGATCGCGTTGCGGAAGTCGACCGTGCGACCCTGAGCGTCGGTGAGCCGCCCGTCCTCGAGGATCTGCAAGAGGATGTTGAAGACGTCCGGGTGGGCCTTCTCAATCTCGTCGAGTAGCAGCACGCTGTAAGGCTTGCGGCGCACGGCCTCTGTCAGTTGGCCGCCCTCGTCGTAGCCGATGTAGCCGGGCGGCGACCCAACCAAGCGGCTGACCGCGTGCTTCTCCATGTACTCGGACATGTCGATGCGGACCATCGACTCCTCGTCGCCGAAGAGGAACTCGGCAAGCGTGCGGGCGAGCTCGGTCTTGCCGACCCCCGAGGGGCCGAGGAAGATGAATGAGCCGGCCGGGCGCTTGGGATCCTTGATCCCCGCGCGTGAGCGGCGAATCGCCTTGGAGACGGCGGTGATCGCGACCTCCTGGCCGATTACCCGCTTGTGCAGCTCCTCTTCCATGCGGATCAGCTTTTTGGTCTCGGCCTCGGTCAATTTGAAGACCGGGATGCCGGTCCACATCGAGACGATGTCGGCGATTTCCTCCTCGCCGACAGCGGGACGCTCGACGCCTGTCTCGCCCTCCGCCCACTCGTCCTCGAGCTGGCGTTTTCTGGTCGTCAGCTGACGCTCTTGATCGCGCAGGTTGGCCGCTCTCTCAAACTCCTGGGCCTCGATCGCGGCCTCCTTGTCGCGCCGCGTCGTCTCGATTTCCTCTTCGAGGTCGCGGTAGACGGGTGGCGCGCTCATCGACTTGATCCGCAGTCGCGAAGCGGCCTCGTCGATCAAGTCGATCGCCTTGTCGGGCAGGAAACGGTCGGAGATGTATCGATCGGCAAGCTCGGCGGCAGCGGCCAGCGCGTCATCGGTGATCTGCACCTTGTGGTGCTGCTCGTAGCGCTCGCGCAGGCCTTCGAGGATCTTCACCGTGTTCTCAACCGATGGCTGGTCGACCTTGATCTGGGCGAAGCGCCGCTCCAGCGCCGAGTCTCGCTCCAGATATCTGCGGTACTCGTCGAGGGTCGTCGCGCCGATCGTTTGCAGCTCACCGCGGGCGAGCGCCGGCTTCAGAATCGAGGCGGCGTCGATCGCGCCCTCGGCCGCACCGGCGCCGACCAGGTTGTGCAGCTCGTCGATGAAGAGAATGATGTCGCCGCGCTGCGTGATCTCTTTCATCACCTTCTTCAGGCGCTCCTCGAACTCGCCGCGGTACTTCGAGCCGGCGACGAGCGCCGCCAGATCGAGCGTGTAGATCTGCTTGTTCTTGAGCAGCTCGGGAACTTCGCCTTTGTTGATGCGAGCGGCCAGCCCTTCGACGACGGCGGTCTTGCCGACGCCGGGCTCACCCAGCAGCACCGGGTTGTTCTTGGTGCGGCGGGAGAGGATCTGCATGATCCGTTCGATCTCGGTCTCGCGGCCGATCACCGGGTCGAGCTTGCCCTCGTCGGCGAGCTTGGTCAGGTTGCGACCGAACTGGTCGAGCAGTTTCGAAGACTTCTTGCCCTCGCCCTGGCCACCGCCTCCGCCGCTGCCCTGGCGACGACCGCCGGGGCCGGACAGCATCCGGATCACCTCGTTGCGGATCTTGTCGGAGTCGGCGTCGAAGTCGAGCAGGATGCGGGCGGCGACACCCTCGTTCTCACGCACCAGGCCGAGCAGGATGTGCTCGGTGCCGATGTAGTTGTGGCCGAGGGAGAGCGCCTCGCGCAGCGCCAGCTCCAGAACCTTCTTGGCGCGCGGCGTGAAGGGGATCTGCCCGGAAGTCACTTCCTCGCCGGAGCCGACGATCCGCACCACCTGGGCGCGCACCCGCTCAACGGTGATGTCAAGCGACTCGAGGACGCGGGCCGCAAGGCCCTCTTCCTCGCGCAGCAGCCCGAGCAGGATGTGCTCGGTGCCGATGTAGTTGTGCTTCAGCGTGCGCGCCTCTTCCTGCGCCAGGACGACGACTTGACGTGCTCGCTCTGTGAATCGCTCGAACAAAAAGTCCCCTCTTGCTTATCAACGCGGTTGACGGGGTGAAGTACCGCAGACGCCCTTCGACTATCGGGAGGCGTCCATGTCTGCTTTAAACGATACCGAGAGCGCCCAACCGGCCCGCGTCCCCAAATATCCGCTAAGAGCGGCCTTTTGGCCCCTCTCACCCCGTTCCGCTGTTCCTTTGTCGCCCTATATGCAGCAAAGGCACAGCGGAACGGTCAGGTCCGCATCGCCGGGAAGAGGACGACTTCGCGCAGGGTTCTGGCGCCGGTCAGCATCATCGCCAGGCGGTCGATCCCTAGTCCGACCCCGCCGGTCGGCGGCATTCCTTGCTCCAGCGCTTCGACGAACGCTTCGTCGAATGGCTGCGCCTCCTCGTCTCCGCGAGCGATCTCTTCGGCCTGCTGCTCGAAGCGGCGGCGCTGTTCGTCGGGGTCATTCAGCTCGGTGAACGAGTTGGCGATCTCAACCCCACCGACGAAGGCCTCCCAACGCTCGACCACGCCCTCCTCGGAGCGGTGCGCCTTGGCGAAGGGAGAAAGCTCGGCCGGGTAATCGAAGATGAAGGTCGGCTGGATCAGCTCCGGCTCGACCGACTTGGAGAGCAGGCCGTCGACCAACTTGCCCCAACCCTCCGCCGGGTCGGGCTCGGTCCCCATCGCCGCGGCCAGCGCCTCGCGGGTGGGGTGCTCGGCGATGTCGACCCCGGCGCCCTCGCGAATTGCCTCGCGCAGCGTCACCCGCTTCCAGGGGGGCGCGAAGTCGATCACGGCATCGCCGCGCTCAACCTTGGTCGTTCCCAACACCCGCTCGGCCACTTCGGAGACCAGGTGCTCGAGGTCGTGCGCGGTCTTCTCGTAGTCGGCATAGGCCTCGTACCACTCGAGCATCGTGAACTCCGGGTTGTGCTTGTGGGAGACGCCCTCGTTGCGGAAGTCCTTGCCCAATTCGTAGACGCGGTCAATGCCCCCCACCACCAGCCGCTTCAAATACAGCTCGGTCGCGATCCGCAAGTAGAAGTCGCGGTCGAGCGCGTTGTGATGCGTGGTGAAAGGCCGCGCCAGCGCGCCGCCGTAGAGCGGCTGCAGGACCGGGGTCTCCACCTCGATGAACCCGTGCTCGTCCAACCAGCGGCGCACCTCGGAGATCGCGCGCGACCGAGTCGCAAACACTCTCCGCGTCTCCTCGTTCGCGATCAGATCCAATTCGCGCTGCCGGTAGCGAGTCTCAGTGTCCTCGAGGCCGTGATGTTTGTCGGGCGGGGGGCGCAAGCTCTTCGCCAGCAACCGCCAGTGGTCGATAGCGAGGGTCAACTCCCCACCGCGCCGAGTAGCCATCGCGGTCCCCTCGACCCCGACGATGTCGCCAAGGTCAAGGTGAATCAGCAATTCAAAGGCCTCCGCCCCAAGCAGATCCTCACGAGCATGAATCTGGATCTGCCCACTCCCGTCGCGGATGTCGAGAAAGGCGGCCTTCCCGTGCCCCCGCCGCCCAACGATCCGCCCCGCAACCCGATGCCGCGACTCAGTCTCAATCCCAGCCGCCAACCCCTCATGAGCAGCCCGCACTTCAGCGATGTCTTCTCGCTCCCCAAACTCATGAGGAAACGGATCAACACCAGCCTCCCGAATCTTCTCCAGCTTCTCCCGCCGATCACGAAGAACGTCGGAGATCTCCGTTTTGTCGGCCGAGTCGCTCATCCGGGCGAGCCTACAACGCCGGTTGAAGACCCATCCGGCAGGGGTGAAGCGTCTTGTACTTTTTCGCCGCGGCGCCTCGCGGCAAGCCGGCGACTCTCCTCGAAAAAGTTAAGCGAAACCCCTGCCGGATGGGTCTTCAGGCCAACCTAAGCAGTCTCGATCTTGGTGATTTTGAGTCTCTTCTTAGGCCCGCGAGGAACCTCAACGCTGACCACGTCGTTCCTCTTATGGCCTATCAAGGCTTTGCCAATCGGCGACTCATTAGAAAGCTTGTGCTCCAGCGGGTCAGCCTCGGTCGAGCCGACGATCTGGAATTTCTGCGAGTCGCCCGTTTTCTGGTCTTTGACGTGGACGATCGAGCCGAACTGCACCTCGTCGGTGCTGAGATCGCTCTCGTCGATCACCGTCGAGCGCCGTAGGCGCTCCTCCAGCTGGGCAATCCGCCCCTCCAGCAGCGCCTGTTCGTTCTTGGCGTCGTCGTACTCGGCGTTCTCGGAGATGTCGCCGAACTCGCGCGCCTCCTTGATGCGAGCCGCGACCTCGCGCCTTTTGGTGGTTGAGAGGTGCTCGATTTCCTCTCTGAGCTTTTCTAGCCCTTCAGGGGTAATGACGGACTGGCGACTCACTTGTCCTGGCCTCTCTTCGGTTAAAGGGAGCGCGGAAATATAGCGAGGCTGATTGACCGCTCAAGAAAGTACGCCCGCAGGGGCGCCGAGCCCGGCGATCAACTCCCTTGCCCGAGCCAAATCGGCGCTGCGCTGTAGCTCGTCGGCGACCTCGGTTGGCGCGTCGAGCGGCTCCATGTACCAGGGGTAGAACTTGCGCAGATAGCGCTCGGCGCGCTCGGCGCCGAAGTGCTCCTCCGCGCGGTCGACGACCCAGAGCAGCTCATCGGCGATCTCCTCGCGCTCGGGCGGCGCGGCGCGGCGGCCGGTCAGCTCTTCGAAGACCCAGGGATTGCCGAACGAGCCGCGGGCGATCATCACCGCGTCGGCCCCCGATTCCTCGTAGGCCTCTCGCGCGGCGGCAGCGGATCTGAGGCCGCCGGAGACGATCACCGGCACCTCGACCCGCTCGGCCAGCTCGCGGGTGAGGGCGTAGTCGGGCTGCCCCTTGTGACCGACCTTGGCCGCGCGCGGGTGGAAGCCGATCGCGGCGACGCCGGCTTCCTCGGCCAAGCGCAGCGCCAGCTCGTAGCCGCTGCGGTCGCCGGGCTCGATCCCGGAGCGCAGCTTCACCGTCACCGGCAGCCCGCTGCCCTCGGCCGCACCCCGCGCCAGCGCCAGCGCCAGGTCGTGATCGCGCAGCAGCTCGGCGCCGGCGCCGGTCTTGCGCACCTTGCGCACCGGGCAGCCCATGTTGATGTCGATCAGGTCAGCGCCCGCCTCGGCGGCGATCGCCGCACCGGAGCGCATCACCTCGGCGTCGTGGCCGAAGAGCTGGATCGAGACCGGGTGCTCATCGGGGTGGATCCGCATCAGCTCGCGCAGGGTGCGCTCATTGCGGTGGTGCAAGCCGAAGCTGGAGACCATCTCCGAGACGGCGAGGCCCGCCCCGTACCGTTTCGCCTGCAGGCGCACGAACCAGTTGCCGATCCCCGCCAGCGGGGCAAGCAGAACCCGGTTGGCGATCCGAATGCCACCGATCTCGAAAGGATCGGTTAGAGCCGCCCCCGGACGCGGGAGCGAATCCCTGTCCATATCTGATTTCTCAGGCATTCGCGGGAGCTGAGGAGGCGGCGTTATTTGTTCCTTGCATGAATTAGGCGCAGCCCCTTCAGGGTAAGCATGTCGTCGACCTCATCGATCGTCTCGGTAAAGGGGACGATCGACGTGGGCCAGCCCGCCGGTCGCGAGCAAGCTCGCCTCTCCCAGCTCCTTTTCGATCCTGCGCACGATCCCGTCGATCAGCCCGGCGAAGCCGAAAACGAAGCCCGACTGGATCGCGGCTCGGCTCGAGCGGCCGATCGCCGTCTCGGGCTCGGTCAGGTCGATGCGAGTGATGCGCGCGGCGCGCTCGATCAGGGCGCTGAGCGAGATTTCCAGACCGGGCCCGATCGCCCCACCGAGGTATTCGCCCGCGGCCGAGACCACATCGACGTTGATCCCGGTGCCGAAGTCGACGACCACGCAGGCGTCCTTGAAGCGATCGTAGGCGGCGATCGAGTTGACCAAGCGATCGGCGCCGACCTCGAGCGGATTATCGATCCGGATCGGCATTCCGGTTCTGAGGCCCGGCCCGATCGTCAAGCACTCGGCATCGAGGTAGCGCGCGGTGAGCCGCTCGTACTGCGCGCCGAGCGGAGGCACAACCGAGGAGGCGCAGACCGCATCCACACCTTCAAGACTCATGCCGCTGAGGGAGAACAATCCGGAGATGCGCGCCGCCAGCTCGTCTCCGGTTTCGCCCGATCGCGTCTGAAAGCGCCAGTGCTCAACGAGCCGCTCGCCGTCGAAGGCGCCGAGGTGTGTCTGAGTGTTGCCTACGTCTACCGCGAGGAGCACAGCGCGATTATCGCGCCGTTGGGAATAGGATGCCGCCCGGTGAACGTCCGGCTTTACACGATCCCGGGGTCGCATCCGGGTACGGCGGTTCAGCTGATGCTGGGATACAAGGGCATCCCCTTCAAGCGGACCGACCTCTTCCCGGTCCTCTCCAGAGGCATCGTTCGAGCCCTCCGCTTTCCTGGATCGAGCGTGCCGGCCTTGGCAATCAACGGTGAGCGGATTCAGGACTCCCTCAAGATTTCGCGAGCGCTGGATCGCATCCAGCCGGAGCCGCCGCTGTTCCCGGCCGACCCCGAAAAAAGGGCCGCGGTCGAGGCGGCGGAGCGCTTCGGCGGCGACGAGTTGCAGCACCCGATCCGCCAGCTCAGCTGGTGGGCGTTCAGGAAGAACTCCGCTCCCCTTCGCGACTACTCGGAGGGGGCCAGGCTGGGGATCCCAATCGGCCTGGCGGTGCGCACGGCGGGTCCGATCATCGCCACGGAGAAGCGCATCCACAAGGCGAGCGACGAGAACGTCCGAGCCAACCTCGCCGCCTACGGCGAGATGCTGCAGAGAGTCGACGACCTGATCGCCGCCGGGATCATCGGCGGCGAAGAGCCCAACGCGGCCGACTTCCAGATCGCGCCGAGCATCCGCCTGGCGATGACCTTCCAAGACCTACGCCCATTCATTGAATCGCGCCCGGCCGGGGAGCTCGCGAAGAGAATTCAGCCGCAGATCGCCGGAGACTTCCCGCCGATTTTTCCCCCGCCTGGCTAGAGCCGCTTAACGCGCTGGCCACCGCCTAGGGACGCCATGGCGTCCTCCAGGCGCGTGCCGTCGGGCAGCGTCAGGTTGGAATCGAGCTCCAGTAGCGGGGCGAGAACAAAGCGACGGGTCGTCACTTCACGGTGCGGCAGGGTGAGGCGCTCCGTCTCCAATTCCAAGTCGCCGAGCAGCAGCAGGTCTACGTCGAGCGGCCGCGGGCTGTGGCGGGGGGCGTCGAGGACACGGCCGCGCTCGACCTCGATCTCCTTGCAGGCGTCGAGCAGCGCCTCCGGCTCCAAATCGGTGCGGATGCGAACCGCGGCGTTGAGGAAGTCGGGCTGGTCGAGGATCTCGCCCACCGGCTCTGTCTCATAGGCCGAAGAAACGGCATCGACCTCAACCCCACGTTCGCGCAGCATCTCCACCGCCGCCCGCAGCTGCCCCTCGCGGTCGCCGACGTTCGACCCCAGTCCCAGGTACCCGACTCGGGCTATGACTCGTCGTCCTCGTCCTCGCCCTCATCCACCGGCCGCTCGTGGGTGACCTCGACGGCGACCTCTTGGATGGCGAGGGGAAGCGGCGGCTCGGGCTTCGCCGCCCGGACCCTGACCGACTCGCAGCCGTAGCGCTCCATCAGGCGCCCGCCGACCACGCGGGCGAGGCGCTCCAGCGTCTTGTAGCTGCGCTCGGTGGCGGCGAGGGCGACGATGTCGCAGACCTCGGCGTAATCAACCGTGTCCTCGAGCCGGTCGGTGAGGACGGCGTCGCAATCGGGCACGTCGAAGAAAACATCGAACTCGAGCCGCTGCCCCACCTCCTGTTCGGCGTCGCTGACGCCGTGATGGGTGTAGATGGAGAGCCCGCGCAGCTCCACCTCGACGCTGGATTCGATTCCGTTGCCGTGCGCTTCCACAGGCCCAACCTACCCAAGCACGGCCGCGGCGACTTTCATCGCCTGCCCAACCTCGACAACGTCGTGGACACGAAGGACATCGGCGCCCTCGGCAGCGGCCAACACCGAGGAGGCGATGGTCCCTCCGAGTCGATCGCTGGCGACTGAGCCGTCGACCGCCCCGATGAAGCTCTTGCGAGAGGTCCCGATCACCAGCGGTCGCCCCAGTCTCCGCAACTCGCCAAGCCGCCGAAGCAATTCGAAGTTGTGCTCTCTCGTCTTCCCAAACCCGATCCCAGGGTCGAGCCAAACGCGCTCCTCGTCGATCCCGGCGCTCGACGGCGAATTCCAATCGCTCAACCAGAAAAGCCTTTACCTCGTCGACGACGTCCTCGTACACGGGGTCCGCCTGCATCGTCCGGGGATTCCCCAGCATGTGCATCAACACAACGCCGGCTCTCCGCTCGGCGCAAAGCCCCGCCATCCCAGAATCTCCCCGCAGCGCGGTCACGTCGTTGACGATCGAAGCGCCGCGATCAAGCGCCGCTTCGGCGACCGCGGCCTTGGAAGTGTCGATCGAAACTGTCGCGGTCCCGGACAGGGCAGCGACAACGGGCCCCACCCGCCGAAGCTCCTCCCCCGCATCGACCGCCTCCGCCCCCGGCCGAGTCGACTCCCCCCCTACATCCAAAATCTCCGCCCCATCCCGCACAAGCTCCTCCCCATGCGCGATAGCCGCCTCGGGATCCAGGTATAGCCCCCCGTCGGAAAACGAGTCCGGCGTCACGTTGACGACGCCCATCAGTTTCATCGGGGTCTCAGCTGGCGTCGCCGCCGGCGAAACCGGGCCGCGGCTGGGGATTCGGGCGGGCGCCGCGCGGGGGGCGTTCCGGCTCAGTCACCGGCTTGGCCTCCTCCGACTCATCCTCGTCGACGAACACCTCGTCCTCGTGCTTGCCGTCCAGCAGCGCCACGAACTGCTCGGCATCAATCGTCTCGTGCTCAAGCAGGATTCTGGAGATCCGGTCCAGCTCGGGACGCTTCTCGGTGAGCAGGTCCTTGGCGGTCTGATGGGCGCCTTCGACGATGCGTCGGATCTCATCGTCGATCTCCCGGGCGATCTCATCGGAGTAGTCCGGCTCGGAGGAGAACTCGCGGCCGAGGAAAGGCTGACCGCGGTCGTGGCCAAAGACGCGTGGCCCAAGCCGCTCCGACATGCCGAAGCGCATCACCATCTGCTTCGCCGTCTCGGTCACCTTCTCAAGGTCGTTGGAGGCGCCGGTGGTGATCTCGCTGAAGATGATCTCCTCGGCGGCGCGGCCGCCCAGAGTCATCGCCATCGTGTCGGTCAACTCGGCGCGGCTGGTCAAGAACTTGTCCTCGGTCGGCAGGCTGATCGTGTAACCGAGCGCCTGGCCACGGCTGATGATCGAGATCTTGTGAACCGGGTCGCAGTTTGGAAGCAAGTGACCGACGATCGCGTGCCCAAGCTCGTGGTAGGCGGTGATCAACCGTTCCTTCTCACTCATGACCCGGGTTTTCTTCTCCGGGCCGGCGATCACCCTCATGATCCCTTCCTCCAGCTCGTGCATGGTGATCTCACGGTTGCCGGAGCGGGCGGTCAAGAGCGCCGCCTCGTTGATCAGATTGGCGAGGTCGGCGCCGGTGAAGCCAGGGGTCTGGCCGGCCAGCGCGTCGAGGTCGATGCTTTTCGCCAGGGGCTTGCCCCGCGTATGGACTTCGAGGATCTTCTTACGGCCCTTGCGGTCGGGGCGGTCGACGACGACCTGGCGATCGAAGCGGCCCGGCCGCAGCAGCGCCGGGTCGAGGATGTCCGGCCGGTTGGTGGCGGCGATCAAGATGATGTTGTCCTTCATCTCGAAGCCGTCCATCTCGACCAGGAGCTGATTCAGCGTTTGCTCGCGCTCGTCGTGGCCGCCCCCCATGCCGGCGCCGCGGTGGCGACCGACGGCATCGATCTCGTCCATGAAGATGATGCAGGGGGAGTTCTGCTTCGCCTGCTCGAAGAGGTCCCGCACGCGGCTGGCGCCGACCCCGACGAACATCTCGACGAAGTCCGAGCCGGAAATTGAGAAGAAGGGCACGCCGGCCTCGCCGGCGACGGCCCGGGCCAGCAGCGTCTTGCCGGTTCCCGGAGGGCCGTAGAGCAGCACCCCCTTGGGGATGCGGGCGCCGAGGCTCTGGAATTTCTTCGGGTTCTCGAGGAACTCCTTGATCTCGTGCAGCTCCTGCACCGCCTCGTCCACTCCGGCGACGTCGCGGAAGGTGATTTTCGGGGCGTCGACCGCCATCCGTTTGGCTTTCGATTTGCCGAAGTTCATCACCCTGGAACCGCCGCCCTGCATCTGATTCATGAGGAAGATCCAGAAGCCGAAGAAGAGGACGAAGGGCAGGATGTAGGTGAGCAGGTTGAGGATCCCGGAGCTGCCGGTGCCCTTCACCGTGGTGTCGACGTTCGACGCCTCGATCTGGTTGATCAGGCTCTGCTCGGTGTTGGGCGGATAGCCCGTGCTGAAGCTCTCACCGTTGCGCCGCTTGACGTCGAGCGTGTTGTCCTTCGTGTTGATCGAGATTTCATCGATCTTCCCGGTGGCGATCAGGCCGGTCTTCGGCTTGATCAGCTCGTTGTAGGGGGGCGGCTCGGCGTCCGTTGGGCTGCTGATCAACCGCTGGGCGATGAAGGCAAGGATCACCACCAGCAGGATCGGGAAAGCGGCGCTTTTGAAAAAACGTCTCACGGAGGTGAAATTCAGCGTACCAGGGCGGTTTTGTGCCTCAGTCCCGCAACGCGGCGACGTATTCGAGGTTGCGATAGCGCTGCGCGTGGTCCAGCCCGTACCCGATCGCGAAGCGATTGGGAATCTCGAAGCCGACGTAACGGGGGGATAGATCGACGCGCAGGCGCTCGGGCTTGGTCAGAAGCGAGCAGACCTCGAGTGAGGCGGGGCGGCGCGCCTTCAGGTTGCGCATCAGGTACTGGAGGGTGAGGCCGGAGTCGATGATGTCTTCGACGACCAGCACGTGACGACCCTCGATTGGCGCGTCGAGGTCCTTGAGAATCCGCACCACACCTGAGGAATCGGTCTGCGAGCCGTAACTGGAAACGGCCATGAAGTCGATCTCGCAGGGAACGTCGAGGTGGCGCATCAGGTCGGCGAGGAAAAGGACCGCGCCCTTCAAGACCCCGACCATCATCAGCTCGCGACCCTCGTAGTCGCGACTGATCTCCTCCCCCAGTTCGGCGACCCGGCGCACCAGGTCTTCGCGGGGGACGAGAACCTCGCCGATCGCGTTGTCTTCGCCGCTCATCGGGCGCAGTACAGCACGCCACGCTCGACCACGGCTCTAACCCCGCCGCCGAGGTCGAGCATCGCGGTGCCGGTGCGCCGCAGGGCGGCCACCTCGTCGGCGTGGTTGGCGGCGCCCGGCACCGGGCGACCGGCGGCGCGGTCGGCGAGTCTCTGCACGACCAGCCGCCGCAGTGCCGGGGGAAGCTCGGCGAGTCGCTCCAGGGTCAGCGTCCCCCGCTCCTCGCCGTCGATCTCGGCCTCGACCAGCGCGTCCAACACCTCCGCCTCGTCGCGCAGCAAGGCGGCCGTGCGCAACACGTTCTCCGCGGCAGCGGGGTGGATCGCCTTCAGCGCCGGAACCAAGCCGTGGCGAACTCGGCCGCGGGCGAAGGTCAGCTCTGCGTTGGTCGCGTCGTCGCGCCAGACCAATCCCCGCTCCTCGCAATAGGAGGTCGTCTGTTCGCGAGTGAAGGCGAGTAGCGGCCGCGCCAGTTTCCCGTCGTGGGGACGCATGCCCAGCAGGGCACGGCGACTGGGTGAGGAGGCGAGCCGATAGAGGATCGTCTCCACCTGGTCGTCGGCGGTATGGCCGGTGGCGATCGAGGCGCCGGTGGGCAGGGCGATGCGCGCCGCCGCCGCGTAGCGAGTGTCCCGCGCCCAAGCCTGCAGGTTGCCGGGCCCCTCAGGCCGCCGCGGCCGCTCGATTTCAAGCGCCACCCCGAGCCGTTCGCAAAGCGCGACGCAATGACGCTCATCGTCCCCGGAGTCGTCGCGCAACCCATAGTTGACGTGCAACGCGGTAACCGCCTCCGGACGCCAAGCAACCGCACCGCAATATCAAGCAAGCAAACCGAGTCCCGCCCCCCGGAAAGCATCACGACAACGGGGGTCGGTCAACAAACCACCCTCCCGCACCTCCACAAGCATCCACTCACTCACGGTGTCAACGCCACGCTCCATATATAAGGAGCAAGTCTAAGACGCTCTCAGGGGCCATCCCGGTAGGGGTGGAGCGTCTTGTACTTTTTTGCTTGTGGCGCTCACGGGAGACCGCAGACGATCCTCAAAAAAGTTAAGCGGAACCCCTACCGGGATGGCCCCTCACTCGCCGCTGCGCACCACGAAAAGGGGCGTCGGCACCGGGAACCCCTTGAGGTTGACCTCCCCGATCGGGTCAAAGACCAGCCCCTCGCGGTCCTCGATCGCCCCGACGACTCGGTCGGTGACGAGCAGCTCACCGGCCTGAGCGCTGCTGACCACTCGGTGAGCAAGATTGACCTGGCCGCCGAAGTAGTCGCCGTCGCGGTAGACCGCTTCGCCGCAGTGGATACCGACCCGCGGCCGAGGGCGCTCGGGGAAGCGTTTGAGGAACTCCGCCGCCCACTCGGTCAGCGTGGCGGCGTCCGGGGAGACGACCATCACCTCGTCGCCGATCGTCTTCACGATCGTCGCCTCCGGCGGCATGGTCGCTTCCACCGTCTCAACGAAGTGCTCGACCAGATCCAGCGCTTCGAGGTCCCCCTCCTCCTCGGTGAAGCGAGTAAAGCCGGTGATATCGATGAAGCAGAGAGCGATCGTCACCTGGCCCAGCTCGCCGGCCATTGAGCCGAAGTCCGTCTCCATATGTCCGACCACGTCCTGCTCCATGAAGAAGCGCAGGTAGCGGGTGTGCAGGTACTCGGTCAGCGGCGCCGCCAGCGGCAGGATGTCACCCGCCAGCTCTCCCATCTCCGCTGCCATTTCCAGTTCGGGAATGGCGTCGCGGATCATCGGCTCGTGCACATAGAGGTGGAAAAGGCGCACCTCCGCGTCGGCGATCCGGCGCATCGACTGCGCGTAGACGCGGACCAACTGCAGGAAGGCGGCCAGGGGGAAGCCGGCGGCGAGGACGCGGGCGCAATGGCGAAGGGCGGCGACGTCACCGGGAGTAAGCGCCCGCTCACGGCCGGTGGGCGTTCCGAGAATGCCGAGGATGCGGTCGATCAGTTCCGGCTCGAGGCCGGTCTCGCGGCCCACGTCCTCCACGGTCAGCTGCGTTTCCGGCGCCGGGATCAGCTCTTCGACGAAGCCTGAGGCGAGGCGACCTTCGCGACCGGCCCGCTTCAGGTCCGCCAGGGAGTGGCCCCGCTCTCGCATGCGGGCGACGACCCGAGCCTGCGCGGCGGCGGTCGCCGTCCACCGTCCCCGGCGCACCGGGACGATCTTCTCCTCCGCCCAGCGCTTCAAGGTAGAAGGCGACACGCCAGAACGGCGCGCCGCCTCACTTAGCGATATGCGCTCGTCAGCCATCTATAGATCGAGGCTAGACATCGAGGCCGACGAGCGCACTCGCGGTAGGTAGAGGGCCCGTCCGGTAGGGGTGGAGCGTCTTGTACTTTTTCGCTTCAGCGGCTCGCGGTACAGCCGGAGACGCGACTCGAAAAAGTTAAGCGGAACCCCCGCCGGACGGGCCCCAGGGTTATGCAGGCATCTCCTCCTCGGAGTGAGCCTGCAGCACCGGCTCTCCGCCTTCGCCGGTGCGGATGCGAACCGCCTCCTCCACCGGGATGACGAAAATCTTGCCGTCGCCGACCTCGCCCGTACGGGCATGCTTGAGGATCGTTTCGACGACGAGACCCTTGTCTTTGTCTTCCACCACAACCTCCAGCTTCAGTTTCGGCCGGACGTTGACGGTGAGGGTCGAGCCGCGGTATTTCTCGACTATCCCCTTCTGGCGACCGGACCCCTTGGCCTCGATGATCGACAGGGAGGGAAACCCCTTGTCGAGCAACTCGGCCCGGATCGGCTCGAACGCCTCGTGACGGATGAACGCTTCTATCTTCTTCATGCGCTCGATCCTCCTATCGCGGGTCGGTGGCTGTCATTTGCGCGGGTGAGGCAACTGGCGCTCCCGAAGGGGGTGCCAGCGTGCCCGGCAATCCAGTCGAGTACTCCGGCTGTGGAATGAACTGCTCCGGATACCCGTACATGCCGTGCGAGCTGATGTCCAGCCCAGCCTCTTCCTCTTCTTCGGAGACCCGCAACCCAATCGTCGATTTCACGATCGCGAAGGTGACGTATGAGATTGCGAACACCACCACAAACGTGAACAGGACGGCCAGGCCTTGAACGCCTAGCTGACCAAGCGACTGGCTGAACGGGACATCCCCGAACACCGAGTACCAAACGCCGGCTGACGCGCCGTCGCTGACCAAACGGGCGGATCCGAAGATCCCCACCGAGAGGGTGCCCCAGATCCCCGCCAGGCCGTGCGCGGAGAGAGCGCCGACCGGGTCGTCGAGGAGCCGGTCGATTGCCAACACGGCGTAGACAACCAGCAGGCCGGCGATGAACCCGATGATCGGCGCCGCCCAGTACTCGACGAAGCCGGACGGGGCGGTGATGCCGACCAGGCCGGCGATCGCGCCATTGCCGGCCATGCCGACGTCCAGCGTTCGGCTTTTCAGGTAAACGGCGAGCGAAGCGCCGATCACACCGGCGGCGGCGGCGAGCTGGGTGTTCAGCATGACCTCGCCGAAGAACGAGCCGGCCGTCTCGAAGGTCGAGCCTCCGTTGAAGCCGAACCAGCCGATCCAGAGGATGATCACGCCGAGGCCGACCAGCGGCATCGAGTGCCCCGGGATCACCCGCGGGTTGCCGTCGGCGTCGTACTTGCCGCGACGAGCGCCGAGCAAGAGCAACGCGGCAAATGCCCCGACCGCACCGGTGAGGTGCACCACCGAGGAGCCGGCGAAGTCCATCACCGGCTTGCCGCCGATGTCAGACAGCAGGCCGCCACCCCAAACCGCGTGCGCCACCAGCGGGTAAATCACCGCGCCGAAGACGATCGCGTAGATCACATAGGCGCCGAACTTGATCCGCTCCAGGGTCGTGCCCCAAACGATCGCCAGCGAAACGGCGCAGAAGGCGAGCCCGTAGAGCATCAACATCGCGTCGGGGCCCGTCACATTGAATGCGTCAGCGCCGCTTCCGATTGTTTGGTCGAAGTGGAAGAAGAACCCACTTGTCCCGAAGAAATCGTTACCGCCGCTGTTGATCCCGTAGCCGACAGCCCACCAGGCGATGGTGCAGATCGCGAGGTTGATGAGAATCTTCGCCACCCCCGTGCCTGCGTTCTTCTGCCGGGAGAAGCCGATCTCGAGGAACATGAATCCGGCCTGCATCAAGAAGACCAGAACGGTCGCAACCGCGACCCAGACCATGTCCAACTCAACCGACTTGGCAGCGACCACGTCGCTCAAGCTCTCAGCAGAAGCCACCCCTGGAACTATCAGGGAGGCTAGGGCCGTCAGCGCGACGGCGAGGCCCACCTTCTTTCTCATCTGAACTCCCTCCTTGCCCGCCGGAGCACGCCCCGGCGGTCGCGGTTTGTTGAAGCCCCTGTGCGGGACTGTTGGCAATCGCGAGCCAAGGTATGGATGGGCCGGTGGGATGTGTTTGGACGGGTGGAGCAAATCCGGCCGGGGCGTTTCTCACGAGTGGCAAGATGGGCGCCCCCCATGCCCACGCGCCTTCGCCCAACCGCCCCGATCGCCGCCGACGCGGTGCTGGTCGGCGACCCTGGGCGAGCGCTGATGCTGGCCCAGGAGCTGCTGGAGGAACCGAAGATGAGCAACCACGCGCGGGGGCTATGGGGGTACTCGGGCGTGACGGCGGCGGGGAATGACCTGACGATTCAGTCGACCGGGATGGGCGGGCCGAGCGCCGCGTTGGTGCTCGCCGACCTGGCGAAACTGGGGGTTCGGCGGGCGATCCGAGTCGGGACCTGCGCCGCGGTGGAGCCGGGCCGGGAGCCGGGCGTCGCGATCCTGGTCGGCGAGGCCCTCCGGGCCGGCGAGCCGGCGCATCCGGACCCCGGGCTGACGCAGGGGCTGGAGCGCGAGTTGGGTATCGCTGAGGCGGAACGAGTGGCAAGCCTCGACGATCCGGGCGCCGACCCCCCGCTCGGAGTCGCCGCCGCCGATATGCAGACGGCAACCGTTTTGGCCCGGGGAAGAGACCTCGGGATCGCGGTCGCGGCGGTCCTTATCGTCGAAAGATCGGCCGGCGGCGAACGGATCGCCGACGACGTCCTCGAAGCGGCCGCGAAGCGGGCCGGACAGGCCGCCGCCCGCATACTCTCAACCTAAAGTCGAGGGTTAGGCTTTGCTTTTTGAGGCGGCTTTTCTGGCTCGGCTCTGGCCAACTTGCGGCGAACCTCAGCGATGTCGCGAGCGACCTCGTCGATCAGCTCTTCGACCTCTTCCAGCCGCTGCGAGAAGGACCGCAGCCGGCGCTCGAGCCGCTCCACGTCGGTCGCCGAGGGCAAGTTGAGGGCGTTCATCGCCGCCTGCTGGGCTTCGACCGCCTTCTCGCGGGCGCCGAAAGCGGCGGAAAGGGCGTTCTCCAGCATCGGGCTGTCAACCAGCGCCTGGGCCAGCTCGCCAAGCGCCTGCTCGCCGCGCGTCCGCAGCCCGTCCAGATCCTCCTGCTCGGTGCTCATTACACCAGCTTAACCACCCCATCCGGAGCGCCTGAAATCCTCCGCCCCGTCGCTATGGAGGAAACCTTGATTAAGGCCTTGTTGGGGGGCGGTTCGCGCCATTGCGGACCCCCCTGCGAGTCAGTAGCTTGGCGATTGGGTTACTGAGGCGCGTCGGATGAGAAAAAAGCTCGCACTGACCATCGCACTTGCAGGGTTTATGGGCGCGACCGCGTTCGGCGTCGGCATGGCCGGCGCGGAGCCGGGATCGGGCGAGGTAGCCGGGCTGACGACGCAGAGCGCCGTTACCGCCCTGCCCTCCGCTAAGACGCCCGTCTGCTCCAACGGCGTGGACGACGACAGAGACGGGCTGATCGACCTCCTCGATCCAGACTGCGCGAACGACCCGAAGGGAACCAGCGAGGCGCCCACCGCGACCCCGGCGTCGAATGGGAACAAGCCCGCTGTGGCGCCGAACAGAAGCAAGAACTTCGAGAGCGGGGATTCGCTCGACGCGGCTGACGCCGGCGGCGGCAACGGCGGGGTGGTTCAAAACCAAAGCCTCGGTGGCGGCGCCGGCGCCGACGGCGCCATCAGCGCCCCCGCGGCGACCGGCGGCACGCAGCCCCAGAAGACCGCCAGCGGAGGGTCCGAGTTCGCCGACGGCGGCTCCCCAACCCCCGACAACCCGACCGCGACGATCGCCCCATTCGGGCCGACGCCGGTCGGCGTCCCCAACTTCGTCATCGACTCCTTTGAGATCCCACCCTTCCTGCTGCCGATCTACCAGGCCTGCGGCACCGAATACGGGATCCCCTGGGAGGTCCTCGCCTCGATCAACAAAATCGAGACCGGCTTCGGCACCAACCTGAACGTCTCCAGCGCCGGCGCCGTCGGCTGGATGCAGTTCATACCTTCCAGTTGGGAGATGTACGGGCTCGACGCCAATGGCGACGGCCGCAAGGACCCCTACAACCCGGTCGACGCGATCTGCGCCGCCGCCCACTACCTCAGAGTCGCCGGCGGCAGCGAGAACCTCTACGACGCGATCTTCGCCTACAACCACGCCGACTGGTACGTGCAGGAGGTGCTCACCTACGCTCGGGCCTACGGCAAGCTGCCGTCCGATCTGGTCGGCTCTCTGACCGGCCTGACCGAGGGGGCGCACTTCCCGATCGCCGCCGACGCCCGCTACGCCGACGACCTCGCCACTCGCGAGGCGCTGAAGCGGGCCACGCCGGATGAGCGCGAGAAGTACGGCAACGCCGCCGAGGTGATCTCCTCCTCCCCCACCCGGCGCGGCATCAACATCTTCGCCGCCGAAGACGCCCCGGTCGTCGCCGTCAACGACGGCACGATCGAGAAGATGGGCAACTCGGAGAAGCTGGGCCGCTTCGTCGTCCTCCAGGACGCTTACGGCAACAGCTACACCTACGCGCAGCTCGGCTCGATCGTTCGCGAAGGCCGCACCGTCGTGATGCCGACCGGGAAGGAACAGCAGATCCCGGTCGACACCCAGAACATCCGGCCCCGCCTGCGGGCGCTGCCGGGGCGAGTCGAGGGCGACGGCGAGCCCGCCCCGACCGAGCAGGTCGACTACGCGGCTTCGGTCGGCGCCGACGGAAGCCTCAAGGTCGGGTCGAAGGTTATAGCCGGGACGGTGCTGGGCCGAGTCGGCGCCGCCGAGAACGGGCTCGACCCCCACATCAACTTCTCGATCCGCCCGGCCGGGCGGGGAGCGCCGCGGATCGACCCGAAGCCGATCCTCGACGGCTGGAAGCTGCTCGAAGCGACCGCCATCTACCGGGCCGAGGGCAAGAACCCATTCGCCCGCAAGCTCGGCAGCGCCGGCGTCCTACTGCTCTCCAAGGAAGCGCTGCAGCGTCGCGTCCTCGCCGACGATCGCCTCGACATCTACGACTGCGGGCGCACCGACATCGCCTCGGGCCAGATCGACCGTCGCGTCCTCGCCACCCTGGAGTACCTGGCCGAGAAGGGCTACGACCTGACGATCACTTCGTTGAAGTGTGGCCACGGCTTCTACACCGCGAGCGGCAACGTCTCCAACCACAGCTCCGGCAACGCGGTCGACATCGCGGTGATCAACGGCATCCCGGTGATCGGACACCAGGGACCAGGGTCGGTGACCGATGACCTGCTCAGAGAGGTCCTGCGCCTGCAGGGGACGATGGCCCCGGAGGAGCTGATCTCCCTGGAGGACCTGGGCGGCCCAAGCTTCCCGCTGCCCGATCACAACGATCACGTCCACATCGGCTGGCAGCCCTACTACAGCGCCAATGGCGCCGAGCCACAGTTCGTGCAGCTGTTGAGACCGGACCAGTGGCTGCGACTGAGCGACCGGCTCAACGAAATCGACAACCCGCGGGTGCAAGTCCACTCGCCCGAGCGCTAATTCAGCTCTTCGGATTCGCGCAGTTCGAGTTCCCCGGCGCCCTCGCCGTCGATGACGGCCGTTACCTGGTGCGGGAGGGTGAACCCGACGGCGCCGAGAGCGTGCTCGTTCTTGAGACGCTGGGAGCGCCGGCGCCTCCCTCTCGCCGCCGACGCCGTGCCCGCTCCGTTGAGCCGGGCATCGAACCCTCTCAATTGCCGCTCGCCCGGGTGACGGCGGTGCGAGCGTTCGCGCCCTTTGACTCCGAGGAGGAGGCGGCAAGCTGGCTCGACCGCACGCTGAAGGATGAGGAAGCCCTTGCCGCGGTCATCATCGAGGGAGTCGGCTTGCTCAACCGGGCGCTGTACGCCCACGCGGCCGCCGGCGGCGACCCCCACGTCCATGACCTCAACGTGGGTCGGGCGACGGCCGCCCGGGTCGGCTACGGCAGCGGCGAGGAGGTCGCCTCCGGCGGCTTTTCCGCGGCCTTTGAGGTCGACGTGCGAGGCGGCGCCGGGTCAAAGCGATTGCGACAAGCCAAGGAGCTGCGACCTCAGGAGCGGGTCGCCGCGGTGCTCGGAGGCCGCGAGCAGGTGGACGCCTGCGAGCTACTGCTGCTGCGCGCCCGCGCCGACCTTGACGCCGGCCGCACCCGCGAAGCCGCCCTACAGCTTCGGGTCGGACTGGAGGCGCTGCTCGTCGAGCTGCGCGGCGCCCTCAAGGACTCCGACCACGAAGAGGACATGGCAACGCTCGAAGCTCGCAAAGGCGAGGTCGGAGAAGCTGCGAATAAGGCGCTGAAGGGGAACCTGGACGATGAGAGCCTCGGCAACGTCGAAGAGCTTCAAGCTATCTGCGAGCGCGTCCTTCGCCGCCGCCGCGTCCTGCGCGGGCTGAGGAGAGAACCAGGTGACGAGCAACGACCTCGTCAAGCAGCGACCCAGCGATGTGGTGCGCCTCCTCCAGCGCGATTCCCTCCAGGGACGGGATGCCGATCACGGTCAGGCCGGCGGCGCGGGCGGCGGCGACCCCGGTCGGCGAGTCCTCCAGGGCAACGACCGCAGGCCCCGGCTCCACTCCCAGCCGCCGGCAGGCCTCCAGATAGGGGTCGGGCGCGGGCTTGGGGGCCGCCACTTCGTGGGCGCTCAGCACCACGTCGAAGCTGTCCTCGAAGCCGACGATCTCCAGTGAGCGCTTGACGAAGATCAGCGGCGAGTTGGAGACGAGGCCGATCGGCGTCCCCCGCTCCTTCAGCTTCCCCAGCAGCTCACGTGCGCCGACCATCGCCTCCACCCCGTGCTCGAGCTCGGCGACGACCAGCGCGTTCAGCTCCTCCATCAGAGCGGCGGCGCCTCCCGGCTCCCCCAGCCGCCGTTCCAGGACCCCGCCGGCGATCTCGTACGAAGTGCCGATCAGCTCGCGCTTGTCCGCGGCGGTGAACTCGACCCCCCGCCGCTCGAACAGGTCCCGCTCGGCCCGAGTCCAGACGGACTCGGTGTCGAGCAGGAGCCCGTCGTTGTCGAAGACGACAGCGTCCGGAAGGGGCGCGGGGGCTACTTCCCCTGCCACTTGGGGGTGCGCTTGCCGAGGAAGGCGGAGATTCCCTCCTTGCCGTCCTCGCTCTGGAAGGCAGCCGCGAAGCCGTGCTTCTCGGCCTCGATCCCCTCGTCGAGGTCGCCCTGGTGGGAGACGCTCTTGATCTGCCCGACCGCCACCGGCGCTTGGGCGGCGAGCTTGCGACCCCACATCAACGCCGTCTCGAACAGCTCGTGGTCGGGGACGACCCGGTTGGCGAGCCCGTACTCGAGCGCCTCCTCGGAGGAGATCGCGTCGCCGACCAGGTTCATCTCCAGCGCTTTGCTGGGTCCGACCAGGCGCGGCAACCGCTGGGTGCCGCCGAAGCCGGGGATGATCCCGAGCTTGATCTCCGGCTGGCCGAAGACGGCCGACTCGGCCGCGATCCGCACGTCGCAGGCCATCGCCAGCTCGCAACCGCCGCCGAAGGCGAGCGCGTTGACGGCGGCGACCGTCGCCACCCTTGCCTGGCCGAGGTCGCGCAGCAGCGCGTGGCCGGCGTGGATCAGCTCCTCGCCAGCCGCCTCATCCATCTGGGTGAAGGCCTTGATGTCGGCGCCGGCCGAGAAGACGATCGGGACCGAGGAGGCGATCACCATCGCCCCGATGTCACCCGATGCCTTGACCTTCTCCCAGACCGTGCCGAGATCCCGGATCACGTCCGGGGAGACGGCGTTCATCGGCGCGTTGGCGAGCCAGGCGATCGCGACGCCGTCGCGAGTCTCCAGCTTCACCGTGTCCGCCTGCTCGCCCTCGTCGGGCTGCGGGTAGGGGTAGAAGCCCTGGCCGGCGGCCATCCCGAGGCGGCCCTGAGCGACCAGCCGCTTCAGCGTCACCGGCGGCGCGAAACGCTCGCCGTACTTCTCCTCGAGCTGCTCCATCCGCTCCAGCACCGTGCCGAGGCCCTCGATGTCGGCTTTCCAGAACGGGGGCAGCAGGCCTTTGCGCGGGTCGAGCCCGGCGCCGGCCATCATCCCGACGTCGATGTCGCGGACCGAGCAGACGCCCTCCTCGACCAGCTGGCAGGCCTCGATCAACGCCCGGCTGGTGAACAGCGCGACCAGCTCCTCGGCGTCGGGGTTGGCATCGCCCGGCACCGTCTGCTCGCCCTCCTTGAAGAAGCCCTCGCCGCCGCTCTTGGCGCCGAGCTTGCCGTCGGCGACCAGTTGCTTCAGTCCCTGGTGGACGTAGAAGGTCTCGCCGTAGGACTCGTGCAGGTGCTCGGCGACGTGCAGGACTGTGTCCAGCCCCAACAGGTCAGTGAGGAAGAAGGGGCCCATCGGCGCCACCTGGGCGGCGGCGATTGCCTCGTCGATCGCCTTCAGGGAGAGGCCCTGCTCCTCCTGCGCGCGCCAGATCTCACCGATCGTCGCCATCAGGATCCGGTTGACGACGAAGCCGGGCACCTCACCGCAGACGATCGGCTGCTTCTTGATCGCCTGGGCGAAGTTGTAGGAGGCGGTCGCCGTCTCGGGCGAGGTGTCGTCGCCCATGATCACCTCGACCAGCGGCATCACCGAGGCCGGGTAGAAGAAGTGAAAGCCGACGACCTTGTCCGGCCGCAGCGTCGCCTCGCCGATCTCGGTAATCGAGAGCGAAGACGTGTTGGAGGCGAGGATCGCGTGGCCGGGCGTGGCCGCGTCCAGCTCGCGGAAGACCGCCTGCTTGATCGCCATCTTCTCCGGCACCGCCTCGACCACGAAGTCGACGTCGCCGAACTCCTCGTAGCTCGTGGTTCCCGTAATCAGCCCCATTACCTCGGCGAGCCGCGCGTCGGCCTGTTCCTGGGTCAGCTTCTCCTTCTTGACCAGGCGGCCGAGCTGGCCCTCTGTGACGGCGCGCGCTTTCTCAACCGCGGCATCGACGAACTTCTGGTCGATGTCCTTGACGACGACGGGGATGTCGGCGGCGGCGATCGCCTGCGCGATCTCACCGCCCATGGTGCCTCCGCCGACGACGGCGGCCTTGGAAACGAACATTGCGAGAGAGCCCTCCGGTTAGTTGACGCGCGCAAGGCTATAGACCGCTCCCTCCCGCCGAGTTCGCCGTTGTTCCCGCATACCGGGAACAACGGCGAACTCGGCGATTGCGCGCAGGTACAAACGGGGGGGCTGATCGTTATCCGCTCGTATAAAGGCATTGCCCGCGCTTGCCCATTAGGCTGCTTTGGCTCTTCATAAGGGAGTGAGACCGGTAATCGAATGCGCCCCGCCGGGCGCCGCCAAGTGAGGGACTGACACAGCGATGACTCGTATCCGCCAGCAGAACGTGACCGCCGCGCAGTGGAGCTCCAATGGGGAAGCCCTCGGTGCGCTCGACCTGACCCAGCCCGAGAACGACATTTTCGGCATCAACGTCTTCTCCGTCGCCGTGCAGCGCGACCGCCTGCCCGCCGATGCCTTCGAGAAGTTGCAGTCGACCCTCGCCAACGGCGAGGCCCTCGAACCGGAGCTGGCCGACGCGGTCGCCGAGGCGATGAAGAACTGGGCGCTGGAGAACGGCGCCACCCACTTCACCCACATGTTCCAGCCGCTGACCGGCTCGACCGCGGAGAAGCACGACTCCTTCTTCGAGCCCGGCGACGAGGGCACCTCGCTGGCCGGCTTCTCCGGCAAGGAGTTGATCCAGGGTGAGCCCGATGCGTCCTCCTTCCCGACCGGTGGCGTCCGCGCCACCTTTGAGGCGCGCGGCTACACCGCCTGGGACCCGACCTCCCCCGCCTTCATCCTTGAGAACCCGAACGGGGCGCTGCTCTGCATTCCGACGGCGTTCGCCTCCTGGACCGGCGAGGCACTGGACGGCAAGATCCCGCTGCTGCGCTCGATGGACGCGCTCTCGGGCGCCGCGATCAAAGCCCTCCGCCTGCTCGGTGACGAGGATGCCCAGCGGGTCTTCACCACGGTCGGCGCCGAGCAGGAGTACTTCCTGATCGACGAGCAGTACTACTTCGAGCGGCCCGACCTGATCAGCACCGGGCGCACCCTGTTCGGCGCCAAGCCGCCGAAGGGCCACGAGCTGGACGACCACTACTTCGGCACGATCCCGGAGCGGGTGCTCGCCTGCATGATGGAGTCGGAGCTGGAGATGCGCAAGCTCGGCATTCCGGTCAAGACCCGCCACAACGAGGTCGCCCCGGCGCAGTACGAGATCGCGCCGATGTTCGAGAGCTCAAACGTCGGCTCCGACCACCAGCAGCTGCTGATGCAGGTGCTGGAGAGTGTGGCGCGGCGCTACGGGCTGGTCTGCCTGCTGCATGAGAAGCCGTTTGCCGGCGTCAATGGCTCCGGCAAGCACAACAACTGGTCGATGGGGACGGACACCGGCGACAACCTGCTCAACCCGGGTGACACGCCGGCGGACAACATCCACTTCCTCTTCTTCTGCACGGCGGTGATCCAGGCGGTCAACAAGCACCAAGGCCTGCTGCGCGCCTCGGTCGCCAACATCGGCCAGGACCACCGCCTCGGCGCCAATGAGGCTCCCCCGGCGATCATCTCGATCTTCCTCGGCGGCGAGCTGGAGAAAGTCTTCGAGGCGATCTCCACCGGGGAGGGCGACCCGCACACGCCGGCCTCCTTCCTCGAGCTGGGGGCGACCGTGCTGCCGGCGCTGCCGATGCACGGCGGCGACCGCAACCGGACCTCGCCGTTCGCCTTCACCGGCAACAAATTCGAGTTCCGCGCGCTGGGATCGAGCATGTCGCTCGCCTTCCCCAACACGGTGCTGAACACGATCGCCGCCGAGGCGATCGACGAGTTGGCCGGCAAGCTGGAGGAGAAGCTCTCCGGCGGCGCCGACATGCCGGCGGCCGTGATCGAGTTGGTCAAGGAGTCCTACACGGCCAACAAGGAGGTCTGCTTCGGCGGCGACAACTACTCCGAGGAGTGGCACGCGGAGGCCGAGCAGCGGGGTTGAAGAACCTCAGAACGACGCCCGACGCGCTGCCCGAGGTGCTCGCAGACGCGACGATCGCCGCCTTCGAGAACTATGAGGTGCTCTCCAAGCGGGAGCTGGAATCCCGCTATGAAGTCTGGCTCGAGCAGTACGCGATCCGCGCCAACATCGAGGCGGAGACCGCCTTCGCGATCGCCAAAACGATGATCCTGCCGGCGGCCTTGCGCCACCTGACGGCGATCAGCGAGGCGGGCGTGGCGGAGCTCGAGGGTGAGGTCCGTGGCCTGATCGCGGAGCTGGTCACTGCGCTGGGCGAGTTGGATGCCGCGAACGGCGCCGACTACCCCGAGGCCGAGGGCCTGGAGCTGGCGACCTACGCCCGCGACAAGCAGCTCGCCGCGATGGCTAAGACCCGCGAGGCCGCCGACAAGCTCGAGAAGGTCGTCGCCGACAACCTCTGGCCTCTCCCCAAGTACGAGGAGATGCTCTTCATCAAGTAGCGAGTCTCGTTCCGCTGCGACTTATCCTCGATAGTCGAGGATAAGTCGCAGCGGAAGCTTTATTCGGGGAGCGTCACCTTGGTGAGCAGGTACTCGGAGCGGGTTCGCATCGTGCCGTCGTCGGCCTCGTTGAAGCGCTCGCCGAGGTCGAGTAGGTCGGCCCTGGCCGCCTCCCACTTGCCCTGCGGCTCAAGCGCCGCCTTCGCCATCACGGTGGGGCCGAGGTTGCGCTCGCAGTACTCGACCCAGCTCTCCGTCGACTCCCAGTCGAAGTTCGCCATCCGCTTTTCACAGCTCACTTCCAGGCCGGGGGCGGAAAAGAGGCCGCGCACATGGTCTTCACTTCCCCACAGCGCCGGCGGCATGAACCCCTCGGGCGGAGGTGGCATGTAACCGCCGAGCGTTCTGAACATCTGCCCGTTCATGCCTTCGGGAGTCCATCCGGTCACCGCGATGACGCCCCCCGCACGACACACCCGGACCAACTCGTCGGCCGCCATCTGGTGGCGCGGCGCGAATATCGCCCCGAAAATCGAGGTGACGCGATCGAACGAGTCATCTCCAAACGGCAGCTCTTCAGCGTTGCCAACCACGAATTCCGCGCTGACTCCTTCATCCGCGGCTCGGCTCCGGGCGGCCTCGACCAACTCGGGGACGAGGTCGAGGCCGGTCACCCGGGCGCCGCGCCGCGCCGCGGCGATAGCGGCGTTGCCGCTGCCGGTGGCCACGTCCAGGTAGTCCTGTCCTTCCTCGACGCCGATCGCTTCGACCGTCGAGTCGGAGACCTCTTGAATCGTGGTGGCCATGGTGGGCCAGTCTCCGGAGGCCCAGACTCTTCTCTGTCCCTCCTTGAGCTGCTCAGCGGTAGTGGTGTCCATCAGTTCCTCCTCCTTGCGGTCGAAAGATCTCTCGACGCTACTCCCCCGGGCAAGCCCGGTCCACCGTTCAGCGGGTTGAGGTCGGCGAGCAGCTCGACCAAGCGAGGCGCGGGCTCCTCACCGTCGATCAAGACGGCCGTACCCGGCCAGGCGTAGCGGCAGTAGCGAGCGTAGGCCTGGCGCGAGCCGAGGTCGGGCTCATAGATCCAGGAGCCGGTGTTCCAGTAGCGGGTGCGTGAGTCGCGTGACGACCGCACATCGGCCAGCGGCTGGTGGGTGTGGGCGAAGACGATCCGGTCGCATTCCCGATCCCAACCCAGGTTGGCGACGACTTGCGCGAAGGCCTCCAGCGCCCCCTCGGAAGGATCGCTCGGCGAGATCACGGTCGCCGACGGGTAGGCGGGACGCGGCCAGCCCGCTCCTGGCCCAGGCTGCTCGCGGTGCTGCCGAGCCGTCTCATCGCGGACGACCGAGTCGAAGTGCTCCTCGCTGGGCAGAGCGATCTCGTCCGCGGTCGCCTCGACGACGCCGCGATCACGCAGCTCGGCGATCAGTCGCTTCGCGCCTCGAACCGGCGCGCCGAGTGCGGCCGCGGCCGCACCCACCCGCTGCACCACACGGAAGACGTTCTGTTGGGCGTGGGTGCCGTGCGGCATCTGCGCGGCGATGTAGAGCCACTCGGTGAGCAGAGTGATCACCGACTCGTAGTCCTCGATCGTCTTCGGCTCCTCCGGGCCGCCGGTGGCGATCGCCCACAGCGTCCGGGTAAGCAGCCGGTCCCCGCGCGATCCGCCGAGGCGAGCATGCGGATCGAGGTAGTGACCGTGCGTGCAGAGCACGCCCTCGAAGGCATAGGTCGGGTAGGCGATCTCGACCTCGATTCCGGGAAGACGGCGCTCGAGGAAGGACTGAAAATAGGCGGGGCCCGGAGTCGCCTCCCTGGAGCCCGAGCCGGTGGCAAGCAGTTCCTCCAGCCGGTCCTCGGCGTCGCGATGCACGAGGTGGTGGTCGTGGTTGCCGGCGAGGAACACGAGTCGCTTGCCGGTCAGCTTTGAGGCGATCAGGTCGAGCAGCCCCTCCGACGCCCCGACCGCATCGTCAACCGACCCGAAGAGAAAGTCGAACAGGTCGCCGAGAAAGATCAGCTCGTCGATCCCCTCCAACCGCGGCGCAAGCCGCTCAAGAAAGAACTCCTCGCGCAACAGATCCCGCCCCGTCCAGGCGCCGAAGTGCGTGTCGGAGATGACCAGGGCCCGCATCGCCCGATCATCGCGGATTAGAAGTGCGGGCGAAAGTGGTGGTGCTTCGGGCGCTTCTCGGCGGCATCGCCTCTGAGCAGCAGGGCGCAAGCGAGGGCGCCGGCCAGGGAGGCGACGGCGAGGAGGAAGAAGGCGGTGGCGTAAGGGGAGGCGCTGGGCACCGCGGCGCCGCCCCCCTCCGTGTGAATGACGACGCCGAGGGCCATGGTGCCGACGGCGGCGCCGATCCAGCGCAGGGTGAGGATCAGGGCGTTGGCGTCGCCGCGCTCCTCGGCGCTGACCTCATTGCTGAGCGCGGTCAGCAGGGAGGTGAACATCGGCGCCACGGTGGCGTTGAGCATGAGAAGGCCCGGCAGCAACAGGACGTAGCTGTCCTGGTCGGCGAAAACGGCGATCCATACGAAGGCGACGGCGGTGAGCAGGTAGCCGAGCAGGGCCGGCCGGCGCGGGCCGGCGCGATCGGTGACGCGACCGGCGAGGACGCTGAAGGCGGGTGCGGCGAACATCGAAGAGGCGATCGCCAGCGACGCGAGCAGCGGCCCCATCCCCAACACGTGCTGAAAGTAGGTGGCGCCGTAGACGAGGTAGCCGGTGATTACGACCTGGGCGGTGAACATCGCGATCGCGATCCCGGCCATGGCGCGGCGGCGCAGCAGACTGACGTCCAGAAGCGGATGCGCGGTGCGAAGCTCCAGCGCGGTGAAGCCGGCGAGCGTGACCAGCCCGGCGCCGAAGAGCAGCAGCGTCGGCGGGGCGTCCCAGCCCCAGGCGAGGGCCTGCATCAGCGCGACGAGCAGGGACGACAGCCCGATCATCAGCACGGCGAGGCCGCGCAGGTCGAAGGGGGCCGGCTCACCCGCGGCGCGGTTGTCGACCCGCAGCCAGCCGAGGGCGAGGAGGCCGGCCGCTGTGGCGGCGTCCAGCGCGAAGATCGCCCGCCAGTCGATCGCGTCGGTGAGCAGGCCCGCCATCACCGGCCCGATCCAGAGCACGGTGACGCCGATCGCCGAGTACTTGCCAAGGGCGTCGCCGCGATGTTCGAGCGGTACCCGGTTGGCGATCATCGCCGCGCTGGACGGGTACAGCGTCGAGGCGCCCATGCCGGCAACGGCGATGCTCGCGACCAGCCAGATGAAGCCTTGCGAGACCGCCGCCGACGCCGAGCCCAGGGCGAACACCGCCAGCGCCACGAGCAGAACCTGGCGATGGCCGTAGTAGTCGCCGAGCCGCCCTCCCGGCGCCGCGAACAGGGCCAGCGTCAGGAAGAAAGCGTTGACGATCCACTGCGCCTCGGAAGCGCTGAGGTCGAGGTCGGCGGCGATCGTCGGCTGAATCACCCCCAGCACCGTCTGGCCGAGGTAACAAGTGAAAAAAGCGAGCCCGCCGAACCACAGCGTCCAGGGACTGAGTCGCTCCGCCGCCGTGCTCACCGCCGGGACAGTACCCGCATCTCCAGACCGTCCTTGGGTGAGAGAGTCGGCATTTGGCGGATCGTCATCGTGCGACCCGGCATCGCGTCGAGGCGCAGCTTTTGGAGCAGCATCGTCGCCACCAGCTTCACCTCGGTCTGGCCGAAGCGCTTGCCGATGCAGATCCGCTGGCCGCCGCCGAAGGGGACGTAGGCGCCGCGCGGCAGCGCCGCCTTGCGCTCGCGGGTGAAGCGCTCGGGAATGAACGCCTCGGGGTCGGGGAAGACTTCGGGGATGCGGTGGCTGGCCCAGGAGCAGTAGTTGACGTAGGCGCCTCTGGGCACCATGTAGCCGCCGAACTCGAAGTCGCGGACGGCGCGGCGGGGACCGATCCAAGCGGGTGGATAGAGGCGCAGCACCTCGTCGAGCACCATGTCGAGGTAGGGAAGTTCTCTCTCCAACTGATCGACCGTGGGGATCGCGCCGGCGAGGACGCTGTCCTGCTCCTCGCAGAGGCGCGTCAACACCTCCGGGTGGCGCGCCAGCTCATGCATCATGAAGGTGAGGGTCGAGGTCGAGGTGTCGTGCCCGGCGAACATCAGGGTCATCACCTGGTCGCGCACCTCGCGGTCGGTGAAGGATTCCCCCGCCTCGCCGCGGGCGCCGATCAGCAGGCTGAGGATGTCCTTTCTGCCCGGGTCGGGACTGGCCCGGCGGCGGCTGATCTCACTGAAGACGATCTCGTCGAGGATCGCCCGGGAGGTGTTCAGTCTGCTCCAGGGTGAACCCGGCCCGCGCAGGAAGCGCAGCGGAAAATCGATTCCGTAGAAGGCGAGCGCCCGCTCGAAGTGCTCGGCCGCGGCTGCGCCTCTGCCCGCCTCGTCGGGGTCGAGTCCGAGCAGGGCGCGCATCGCGATCCGCATCGCCAGGTTGCGCATCCAGTCGTAGACATCGACAACCTGCCCGGGGCGCAGAGCGGCGATCGCCGCCTCCGCCTCGACGAACATCGAGTCGATCATCGACTTCAGCTGCTCGCGGTGGAAGGCTGGAAGCATGATCGCCCGGGCCCGGTCGTGGTAGTCCTCGTCGATCGTCAGCAGCCCGTCGCCGAGCAGCGGAATCAGGTCGCCGAAGCTGCCCTCGCGCCAGTGAAAGTTCTCCGGATGGGAGACGGTGACGAAGTGGTTGGCCTCCGGGCCGAGCATGAAGACGGCGCGCGTATAGAAGAGGCGGAGGCTGAAGATCGGGCCGAACTCCTCATAGGCGGAGAGGAGAATCGGCAGCGGATCGTGCGCGATGCGGTGCGTGCGCGATGCGCTGAAGTTGTTGCGGCCCGGCGGAAACTTGCCGCGCCCCGCCCACTCCGCGCGCACGTCGTCGGCGATTCGCCGGAACGGATTGGGGGACATCTGCGGCGGTTTCGCGACGGGCGACTGCGTCTCAACGGGCACGGCTGGCGATCCTAACTGGCTGCCCGGCCAAACAACGCTTTCGACTTTGTGGTCCCCATAGCGACCACAAAGTCGAAAGCGTTCAGCTGGTGGCGGCGGCGAGCTGGCCGCAGGCGGCCTCGATGTCGCGGCCGCGGGTGAGGCGGACGGTGGCGGTGAGGCGGTGCTCGGCGAGGATCGCGCGGAAGCGCTCGATCCGCTCCGGCGAGGAGCCGTCGTAGGCGCCGGTCGGGTTGTAGGGGATCAGGTTGACCTTGTAGATGCGGGGGTCGAGCAGTTCGGCGAGCTGGCGGGCGTGCTCGGGCAGGTCGTTGACGCCGTCGAGCATCACGTACTCGACGAAGACTTTGCGGCGGCGCCGGGCGCGGTAGCGATCGCAGGCGGCGAGCACCTCAGCCAGCGGGTAGCGATCGTTGACCGGCATGATCTGCGAGCGCAGGCCGTCGTTTGGCGCGTGCAGGGAGAGGGCGAGGCTGATCGGCATCTCGCACTCGGTGAGGGCGTCGATCCCCGGCACCCAGCCGACGGTGGAGATCGCCGTGCGGCGATGGGTGACGCCGAGGTCCGGCAAGCGCTTACAGGCGGCCAGCACCTCATCCAGGTTCATCGTCGGCTCCCCCATCCCCATGAAGACGACGTGGTCGATCTCCTCGACCCGGCGGAAATGCAGCGCCTGGTCGAGGATCTCATCGGCGGTCAGGTTGCGGCCGAACTTCATCTGCCCCGTCGCGCAGAAGGTGCAGGTCAGCGGACAGCCCGACTGCGAAGAAAGGCAGACCGAGCGCCGCCCGTCGCGGTAGCGCATCAGCACCGCCTCGATCGGGCGCCCGTCGGCGGTGTGGAAGAGAGCCTTGACGGTGCCGTCGTCGGAGCGGGCCTCGGCCTCAAGGGTGAGAGTGGAAAGCGGCACCGCGTCGGCGAGGCGGTCGCGCAGGATTCCGGGCAGGTTGGTCATCTCCTCATAGGAGGAGGCTCCGCCCGCCACCCACTTCCACACCTGGGAGGCGCGGTAGGAGGGCTCACCGGCGTCGGCGAGCGTGCGTTCAAGCAGCGCGCGGTCCACCCGGCGAGTGTAGGTCAGGCCCGGATTGGAGCCGGGCCTGACCTGTAACGCCTAGGCGCTGGGAGGCGCCGGGGGCTGCTGCTGCTCGGGGGGAAGCGGCGGGGGCATCGCGTCCGCCGGGGCGGGCGGCGACTCCTGGCCGGCAAGCGCCTCGGCCTCCTCGAGCCAGATGTCGTTGAGCGCGACCTGAAGGTAGGCCCAGAGCCCGGGGGCGAGGAACACGTAGAGGAGGATCGCGATCCAACCGTTGAGCGGCTCTTTGCCGGCCAGCTTGGACGCGCCCATCACGCGCTTGACTCCGCGCCAGTAGGTGATCAGCGCCGGGACGATGATCAATCCGCCCGGGAACAGCGCCAGCACCGAGTTGGTCGGGTTCTGACCGAGGTCGTAGCCCTTTGCCTGGCCGTAGTCGCGCAACTCGCGATTGATCCGGTACCACCAGACCAGGTGGTAGATGCCGAGGGTGATGATCGGCAGCAGCGCCGCCGCCCACGGGCTGCGGACTTTCACCTCACTCTGCGTGCCGCGAATCTGCATCTCGTAGGCCATCGGGCTCCGTTCTTAGGGGACTGGTCAGGCGACACTAACCCACGGTTCACCGTCAGGAGTGAATCTTTTCCCCGCGTTCGAGCATCTCGATGAATCTGCGCAGGCGGCGCTCGCGCGTCTGCGGTCTTCTCGCGTCGTTTAGGCGGTAGATGATCGCGTAGCGGTTGGAGCTGTTGAGTCCGGCGAAGAACTCGCGAGCGGCCGGGTTGGCGTCCAGCTCCCGCTGAAGATCGGCGGGCACTCTCGCGCTGCGCTGCCCCTCGTAGGCGGCTTCCCAGCGGCCGTCCGCTCTGGCGGCCTCGACCTCGGCCATCCCGGTTGGGCGCATCGCGCCCGCGGCGATCAGTCCCTCAGCCTTGTCGCGGTTGATCCGCGACCAGCGCCCGCGCGGTCGACGCGGCGTGAAGCGCTGCAGGAAGAACGCCTCGTCGAAGCCCTTCTTCTGACTGTCGATCCAGCCGAAGCAGAGCGCCAGCTCCAGCGCCTCTCCATAGGTGACGCTCTTGACCCCGGACCCCTTCTTGGCGATCTTCAGCCAGATCCCGTCCGGGCTGGAGTGGTTCTCCTCCAGCCAGGCCTCCATCGCGGCAGGCGTAGCGAAGAGATGGATGGGAAGGTCGGGTGCCGCCATTGACCTACGCGGCGAGGACCTCGGCGGCGGCGCGGTCGCCGGCCTGCAGCGCGCCCTCCATGTAGCCGGACCAGACGGTTGCCGTCTCGGTGCCGGCCCAGTGGACGCGGCCGATCGGCTCACGCAGGGCGGGGCCGGTCGCCGTCCAGCCGCCGGGTCCGAAGTTGGAGGTCGGGCCGCCCAGCGACCAGTCCTCGCCGTTCCAGGCCTGGGCGACGAAGTCAATCGGCGCCGCGGCGCGGGAGCCGAAGAGGCGGGAGAAGCCGGCGAGGACGGCGGCGCGCCGCTCGTCCGCGCTCAGCGCCTCCATCTCCCCCACCTCCGGCCCGCCGACGAAGCCGAGCAGGACGCCGGAGGAGCCGTCGCGCGGCGAGCTGTCGAAGGTGAGGGTGGCCGGGCCGGCGTCGGTGACCGCCTCGCCGCTGAAGCCGTCCTCGCGCCAGAACGGGCTCTCGTAGAGAGCCAGACACTTGGTGATTCGGCCGGGGCGCAGCCGCTCGCACATCTCGCGGCGGGTCGGCGGCGGCATCGGGTCAAACTCGATCCGCGCCGCCAGCGCCGGCGGGATGGCGACGATCGCCCGCTCCGCTTCGACCTCGACGCCGTCGGCGAGCACGCGCACCCCCTCCTCCACCTGCTCGATTCGCCGCACCGGCACGCCGAGCTTGAGCCGCTCGCCCAGCGATTCGGCCAGCCCCAGCGGCAGCATCTGCGCCCCGCCGTGCAAGCGGTCCTGCTGGGCGCCCCCCTCGGTGTCGATCAGCTTGTCGAAGCTGCCCGCCGAGTCGACATAGAAGAGGGCGTGCAGGAGGGAGATCTCCTCCGGGCCGGTTCCCCAGATCGTGCGGCCGGCGAGGCCGATCAGCTCGCGCGCCATCGGTGTGCGCACGTCCTCCTCCATCCACTCGGCCAGGGTTCTCCCGTCCAGCTCGGCGGCGCGCGCCGCCGCCCACGGCTCCTCGGCGGAGACCCCCTTTGCCAGCTTCGCGAGGCGGCGTTGGGTGATGAAGACATCCCAGAGGACGCGCGGGCCCAAGCGTGGGATCGTCCCCTTGTATAGACGGCGCTTGCCGGCAACGTCGACGACGTTCCTGCCGCCGCCGTACTGGGCGAACATCTCCAGCCCCAGGTCCGCCGCGAGCGCCCGCGCCCGCTCGTGGTCGTCGCCGATCCACTGGCCGCCGACGTCGACCGTTACCCCGTCGCCGAGCGTCTGGTTCAGCAGCCGCCCGCCGACCCGGTCGCGCGCCTCCAGCACGACGACGTCACGGCCGGCGTCCGCCAGCGTCCGCGCAGCTCGCAGGCCGGACAGCCCGGCGCCGACGATCGCGACGTCAGCGTGGACGTCACGATCAGAGGCCGGCGGCGTCCGCCAGCAGATCCACCTGGGCCGGGTCGCTGGAGCTGGGACAGAAAATCAGCTCGTCGCAGCCGGCTTCCGTGTAGGCGCCGAGGTACTGCTTGACCGTCTCCTCGTCCTTCGCGGCGGCGCCGGCGATCATGCCCGCGACCTCCTCACCAAGGAAGGCGTAGTAGTCGCCGAGCGAGTCCTGGGCGTTCTCCTCGGCCTTCTCGCCGAGTGAGAAGTAGGCGAGAGCCAGCGTTCGCGGCTCGCCGGTGCGTCCGGCGGCTGCCCACGCGGCCTTCGCTTTCTCGGCGCCCTCGGCGTACTGCTCGGGGCCGGAGCCGCCGGCGATCCAGCCGTCCCCGAAGCGGGCGGCGCGGGCGAAGGAGGCCACCGCGTGGCCGCCGACGATGAGGCCGGGCGATCCGGCCGACGACGGGCCCACCTCGTCTCCCTCCCAAATCTGCGTGATCCGCTCCAGCATTCCGTCGAGGCGGGCGCCACGGTCGCTCAGCTCAACTCCACTGATGAAGTAATCGTCGTCGCGGGCGCCGAGCCCGATACCGAGCGTGAAGCGCCCGTCCGAGAGGGCGTTGACGCTGAGCGCCTGCTTGGCCAGCTCGACCGGATTGGTCCGCAGCGGCCCAAGCAGAACGCTGGTGATCAGCTCGATCCGCTCGGTCACCGCCGCGGCGGCGGCGAGCGCGGTCAGCGGCTCGTAGTTGTCGTAGACGATGCGGTCGATCGTCCCCAGGCAGGAGAAGCCGCGGGCGTCGGCGCGTCGCGCCCACTCGACCATCTCCGCCCCGCTCGCCCCCGGTACAGCGTTGGGAAGTGCGATGCCGACATTCATGGACTGCCTCCTCGCTCGCCGTTGGCCATCAATCTCTTGAAGCCGAGACTCCAGAGTAGCCCGGCGCGGGAGCGGGGTCGGGCCTCGGCCTGGCGACCGATGAGGTCGGTCAGCTCGGAGACCATCCCGTCCCGGGGATGCAAGCGCACCACTTCGGCGCGGGCCGGTCCCGGCAGCTCATGCGCCCGGGCGCCGACCACGTCGCAGGCGGCGCCCGCCGCGAGCAGGTGGGCTTCGGCGCCCATATCGACCGGGACCTCGACGTTGAGGTGGAGGGAGATCGCCTCGGCCAGGGCCGGGCCCTTTGGGTAGCTGTGCTCGTCGGCGAAAGCGCCGGCCGCCCGGGCGCCATCGACGGCGAAGCACTCCGAGCCAGAACACCAGTGAGCCTCGGTGAGGCCAAGGTCGTGCAGGGCGGCGGCCGCGAAGAGCAGCTCCGGGTCGTGCTCGATTCCTTCGAGCTGGGCGAAGCAGGTCTCCCCAGAGCCAGGTGCGCAAGCAATGCGCGGTCAGCACATCGCTGGAGAGGTCGCGGCAAGCCTCCAGCGCGGCGCGGGCGAAGGCGGAATCGGGCGGGCGCTCGGCGACCTCGACGTGGGCCTCGGCGCGGGGTCCGCCACGGGAGCTCAAGCGGATGCGAACCTGCGCCCGCACCGCCTTCAAGGTCTGGTCGAGCTGGTCGCGACGACGAAGCCGGCCGCCGGTGCGCTCCGCCCAAGCGGTGGTTCCCACGGTCATCCGGCCGGCCACGTCGCCACCGTATAGAACTGCGGCATGGACACCGACGACGCAACGCGCCAAATGACCGCGCCGCTGCTCGCCGTCGACACCCCGTCGATGCTCTTCCGCGCCTTCTACGCGCTGCCGAAGACGATCGTCGGCACGGACGGGGAGCCGGTCAACGCGCTGCTGGGGACGGCGAACCTGGTGGTGCGGGAGGTCGACCGCTACGATCCGCGCGCCGTCGTCCTCTGCTTCGGCCCCGACGCGGCGAGCTACCGCACGGAGCTGTATCCGGCCTACCACGCCGAGCGCGAGGCGGCGATGCCCGACGAGCTGGCGCCTCAGTTCCTCGCCGCCCGCGACTTCTTCGAGGCCTTCGGCTGGACGGTCGCGAGCAGCGATGACCTCGAGGCCGACGACCTGCTCGGCACCTACGCCCAGCGCGAGGCGGAGGCCGGCGGCCACGCCCTGCTGATGACCGGTGACCGCGACATGTACCAGTGCGCGGGCGAGGGAGTGACGGTCCTCTATGTAAAGACGGGAAGCAAAGGCGGCGAGGAGGTCGACGCCGAGGAGGTGCGCCGCCGCTACGGCATCGGCCCCGAGCTGGTCCCCGACTTCATCGCCCTGCGCGGCGACCCTTCCGACGGGCTGCCGGGGGCGAGAGGCGTCGGCCCGAAGAAAGCGGCGGAGCTGCTGCTCAAACACGGCTCCCTGGAGAGCGTCCTCGACAACGCGATCCATGAGTCCCGCCCAAAACTGCGCGGCGCCCTGATCGACGCCCGCGAGGATCTGCTCGCCTTCAAGGACATCGCCACCCTGCGCGACGCCGGCGTCGAGCGCCCTCCCGACCGCCCCACCGACTGGGCCGGCGCCGCCGCGGCCGCCCGCGAGCGCGGCATGAACCGCCTCGCCGAGCGGCTCGAGAGCAGCGGGTAGCCTGCCCCATGCCCGCGGAGCCCGAGCTTCCCTGGCGCGGGCCCGGCGCCGACCGCCCCGACCTGCCGCTCCCCCCCGGCCCGATGCCGCTGCGCGCCGCCGGCCAGACGCGCAAGCGCTGGCGCTACATCGGCGTCTTCGGCGCGGAGGTGATGCTCTGCGCGGCGCGGGCGCAGGTCGGCCCGCTGAGCCAGTCGTTCTGGGTCCTGTGGGACCGGCGCGAGCGCCGTCGCCTCGCCCACACCAGCCTTCGGCCCGGCAGCCGCGAGGTGAGGATGGACGGGCCGGAGCTTGAGATCGACGCGCGCGGGCTGCGGGCGAGCCTACGGCTCGGCGAGTGCGCCGCCGTCGAGGCGATCTGCCCCAGCGGCAGCGGCTGGGGCTGGACCCGCAAGCGCGCCGGCGTCCCGGTCGCCGGGACGATCGAGGCGGACGGGCGACGCTGGGACGTCGAAGCCCTCGGCATCGACGACGAGTCGGCCGGCTACCACCGGCGGCACACGAGCTGGCTCTGGTCGGCGGGCGTCGGCGAGGCGAGCGACGGCCGCGCCAGTCGCCTGGAATCTGGTCGAGGGGATCAACGACCCGCCGCAGAACAGCGAACGCGGCATCTGGATCGACGGCGAGCCGCACGAGCCGGCCCCGGTCTCCTTCCAGGGCATGTCGGCAATCGAGTTCGCCGACGGCTCCCGGCTCAACTTCGCCGAGGAGTGCGAGCGCGCCCGCAACGAAAACTTCCTCCTCGTCCGCTCCCGCTACCGCCACAGGTTCGGAACCTTCACCGGCGCCCTTGAGGGCCTACCCCTGGCGGAGGGGCTCGGCGTGATGGAGGAGCACGACGCGGTCTGGTGAGCCGAGCGCTCGCTCAACGAGAGCTGAGCGCGGCGACGAGGGCCTTGCCGCAGGCTCGATCGGGGTCCTTTTCGGGGTTGTAACAGGCGAGTGAGGCGCCGATCAGGCGCGGGGAGGCGAGCAGTGGGGCGATGACCGCGTGCAGCTCATCCCACGTCATCCCGCCCGGCATCAGGTAGTCGGTCGCCGGAAAGACCTCCTGGTCGAGGACGTCGACGTCGAAGTGCAGCCAGAAGGGGGACGCGGCGCCGATCTCCGCCGCCACCCTCGCCCCGGCCTCCCCCGATCCTTCGGCACGGATGTCCTCGACGGAGCGGTGGAGCGGTGACGGATCGAGGTCCTCCGGCTGGAGCATCCCGTAGCGCAGCGACTCCTCCTTGTCGCGATAGCCGACGATCGCCGTCCGCTCCGGCGCCGTCGAAGCGCCCCCGCAAGTCTCGACCCAGGCGGCCGGGCCGAGGCCGAGCGCGACGCTGACCGGCATGTCGGCGGCCTCCCCGGTCGGGGATGTGGAGCCGTCGTATAGATCGAGATGGCCGTCAAGGTGGACGAGCCCGACCTCGCCCAGGGCGTCCCGCGCGCCCGCCAGCGCCCCCGGCAGCTCGGCACAGCAGCCGCCGGCCAGAAAGGGACGGGCGCCGAGCGAGACCTGCGCCGCCACGGCGCCGCGGATAGTCGCCGTCGTGCCCAGCACGTCCGCGGCGGCGAGGATCCCACTCTCGGGATCTCGTTCCTCCCCCCTGATGCTCACATCCAAGTCGCCCGCGTCCTCCGCTCCCAACGCGTCGAGGGCACCCAACTCCCGCAACGCGGCGGGAGCAAACTCAGTCCCGCCGGAGCGCCCAACCGAGTCGATCGGAACGCCGATCAGCTTCATCCCATCCACAAGCCGAGAATACGCGCCAAATCAAGGGTCGAGTGGTCGGTTTACCCACGCATCCGGTGGTAAACCGTTCAGCCGACCCCGGTTTTCGCCGCCCGGGCGCGCCTCACGGTCTTGCCCAGGATCTCCCGCACGTGGCGCCGCTCGTAGCGGATCTGCCAGTGGGAGAAGCGCAGTGGCCACATGCCGGCCGCGAGGTTCGTCTGATCGCGCTTCAGCCCCCGGTTCTGTTGGGACGGGGTGCGGTGGTAGCGCAACCCGTCCGCCTCAACCACGATTCCCAGGTCGGGCCAGAAGAAGTCGACTCTGTAGCCGTTCACCCACGTTCTTCTCTTCGGCACGGCGCGCAGCCCGGCGGCACGAGCCAGCCGACGCATGAACACCTCCAGGTCGGAGTCGCTGAGGCGGAAGGTGAGCGGGTCGAGGAGCTTCCGCAGCGGCGCGACTCCGGGTTGCCCGCGATAGCGGTCCAGTGAGGCGTGCAGCACATCCGCTCTCACCCGGTCAAGTTTGTCGGCCTCGTTGACACAGCGCTCCAGTCGCAGCGAATGCAGGCGCGTCGCCTCGTCGATCAGCGTCAACGTCGGCGAGGTGGCCGGTACGCCTTCGTGCTCCGTCAGATCCTCGGGCCCCAAAGCCGCGCGGCGGTAGGCACGGATTCCCGGGTGTCTGCAGCGCCGCGCCGCCGGGACCGAGATCTCCACCAGGCCCGCCCTCTCCCTCCCAAACCCCCACAGCGCCGCGGCGCTGCTGTGGCTCAACACCGCTCCCGGCCCGCCGGCGAGCACCGCCGCCCACCAGCGCCCGTGCCGACTCAGCTGCGGCCGTCCGACCGCGTAGACACCGCGCCAGACCGGATGCAGCCGCCCGGAGGCAATCCGCCGCTCGATCCGCCGCGCTCCCAGTCCCAGCTCCAGCAACTGCCGCCGCGCCACCACGCCGTGCTGCCGCCGGACCAGGTCCCAGACCGCCGCGTCGCGCGCCCGCCCCGTTTCGCCCGTCGAGTGGTCGGTTGACCCACGCATCCGGTGGTAAAGGGTTCAGCCGACCGTTTTTCTCCCCCGGTCGGGGCGACCTCACGAATCCGCGCGCCGCGCCGTTCTCTAATAGAGCCGGCCGCCCGGGCCGGCCAACTCAAGGAGAGCGCATGGCGAGCTTCGTCCTCATCCACGGCTCATGGCATGGGGCCTGGTGCTGGTTCAAGGTCGAGGCGCGGCTGCGCGAGCGCGGCCATGAGGTGATCGTCCCCGACCTTCCATCCCACGGCCGCGACCGCACCCCGCCCGGCGAGGTGAGACTGGAGGACTACGTCGAGCGGATCGTCGCGGCGATGGAGGAGGCGACCGAACCGGCGACCCTTGTCGCCCACAGCCGCGGCGGCATCCCCGTCACCGCCGCCGCCGAGGCGCGCCCGGACCTGATCAGCGGCCTCGTCTACCTCGCCGCCTTCCTCCCCCGCAGCGGCGAAAGCGTCCTCGACCTCTTCCCCGTGGACAGAGACTCTCTGCTCCCTCCCAGCCTCGACGCCGACTTCGAGGCCGGCTGGGACATGCTGAGAGAGGAGGCGTTCGAGCCGGCGCTCTACCACGACTGCTCGGCCGAAGACGTCGCCCTCGCGACTGCCCTGCTCACCCCGGAGCCGCTGGCGCCCTCCACGGTCCCGATCGAACACGGCGAGCGCTTCGACTCCCTCCCCCGCGCCTACATCGAGCTGACCGAGGACCGCGCCGTCACCCCCGCCTTCCAGCGCCACATGCACTCCCGCACCCCCTGCGACCCGGTCCTCCAGATCGAGGCGAGCCACTCCGCCTACTTCTCCAAGCCCGACGAGCTGGCCGACCGGCTTGAGGAGCTGGCGGCACGCTGAAGGCCGGCTCTTTCCTCCGAAGACATCGGCGTAGGCCTTGCGATACTCGTCCCGTGGGGACAGCCGCAGTCGACCTCTTCTGGTTACCACTCGGCGCCGGCGGGCACTTCGTCAGGCTCAACGGCCGCATCTACGAGGCGCTGGCGTCGCGCCTACAGCGGCGCCCGGCGCGCGACCTCTACCACTCCGCCCTCCAGGTCCGAGTTCCCGCGGGAACGTTCGTCATCGAGCAGGCGCCTGTCCGCGACGGAAGCGGAGAGCAACGCGGCGTCGTCGCAGAAGGCCCCGTCGGCGCTCGCTGGGCGGGCCGGTTCCGGATCTTCCGCTACGAGATCCGCCTCTGGCGCGACGGCCGCATCCCCGACATCGCCGAGGCCGTGGACAGCCCGCGGCGGCTGACCGACGACGAGGACAGCGCGCGACGGGTGCTCAGCACGGTCGCGCATGTCCCCACGCTCGTCTGGGGTCGCGACGAGCTCGGGACGGGAGAGATGTGGAACTCGAACTCGATCATCGCCTGGGTGCTCGCCCGCAGCGGAATCGATGCCGAGTCGATCCAGCCCCCGGACGGCGGACGGGCGCCAGGCTGGCGCGCCGGGCTGGCGGCCGCTCGCCAGGAGCTGTGATGCGGAAGGTGATCTACTCGATGGGAGTGTCGCTGGACGGCTTTGTCGCCGGACCCGGCGGTGAGATCGACTGGTCGGTTCCGGACGAGGAGCTGCACCGGTTCCACAACCAGCAGACGCGGGAAACGGGCGCGCATCTCTTGGGGCGGGGGCTCTACGAGGTGATGACGTACTGGGAGACCGCTGAGGAGAATCCGTCCCTCCCAGAGCATGAGCGCGAGTTCGCGCGCATCTGGAAGGACCTGCCGAAGATCGTCTTCTCGACGACCCTCGATGAGGTCGAGGGCAATGCCAGGCTGGTCAGAGACGGCGTCGCCGAAGAGGTCGCCAAGTTGAAGGAGCAGGAGGGAAAGGACATCGCCGTCGGCGGCGCCGGCCTGGCCTCCACCCTGATCGAGCTGGGCCTCGTCGACGAGTACCGCCTCTTCGTCAGCCCGGTCATTTTGGGCGGCGGCACTCCTTTCTTCCCGTCCCTGGAGAAGAGGATCGACCTGGAGCTGGTCGAGACCAGAACCTTCGGCTCTCGCGTCGTCTATGTCCGTTACCGGCGCGCGCAGGAATCGGCACGATGAGCAATTCCGGAGGGATCATCGGCGAGCCGGCGGAACGGATCGGCTGACGTGCCGTTCACGCTCAGAAACCTCAAAGGGGATCTGGAGGATCTCGGGTCCAACTTCGACGGCGCGCCGGACCTGGAGTTCCGCTTGGCGACCAAGGCGCTCGAGCTCGAGCAATCCGGCCTGAGCTACCAGCGCGTCCCGCCCGGCTATCGCTTCCCGTACGGCCACACGCACAAAGAGCAGGAGGAGGTGTACGTGGTTCTGCGCGGGGGCGGGCGGATGAAGCTTGACGAAGAGATCGTCGAGCTGAAGCAATGGGACGCGGTGCGCGTCCCGCCCGGCACCTGGCGAGGCTACGAGGCCGGCCCGGAGGGTCTCGAGATCCTCGTCATCGGCGCGCCCAACCTCGGCGACGCTCCGCGCGAAGACGTCGAGGGCCGGCGCGACTGGTGGACCGACTAGCGGCCGGCCGGGAGCGCAGCGAGCCGCCGACCCCTACCGCGGCGGTCGAGTGGTCGTTTGACCCACGGATCCGGTGGTAAAGGGTTCAGCCGACCCTTCTTTTCGCCCTGGGAATTCGCTTTCACCCGCGCCGTTCCGTTTGACACCTCTGCTTAGCTGTACGAACAAACGTTCGTATGGTTGCCTGTGTCCTCTCTCCCCGTATCGCCCGGCTGGCAAGACCGGATCCGGCCCGTGCCGCCGAGCTGTGGGACGAGGTGGTGGAGGGACTGGAGGGGGTCGGCGCCGCGGTCGAGTCCGAGCGACCCGGTGAGGCCTTCTTCGCGGTCGACGGGCTGCTGGGAATCCACGGCGGCGAGGTCGCCGGGGTGGTCGCCGCCGCCCGGCGCGCTGCGGAGGCGAGGCACCCGGCGGAGGTGCGGATCGCCGCCGCGCCCACCCGCTTCGCTCGCCTACGCAGCGGCGACACAGGGTGGCCGGCTTCCCCGCGAACCCTCGCCAAGCGAGGGAGCAATCGTCCCGCCCGGTGAGACGCCCGCCTTCCTCGCCTCCCTGCCGGTCGCGACCCTGGCCGGGCGGCTGGGCGCCCCCGAGCCGCGCGAGGGCGAGCTGATCGGCGCCCTGAGGCGGCTCGGGCTCGACACCCTCGGCGGGCTCGCCGCCCTCTCCCCCGCCCAGCTCGCCGACCGCTTCGGCGCCCTCGGCCTGCGAGCGCTGCGCCTTGCCCGCGGCGAGGACGCGCCGCTGCGCCCGCGCGCCCCGCGCGAGGAGCTGGTCGAGGAGATCGAGCTGCCCGACGGCGTCGCCGGCGCCCAGCTCGACCGCGCCGTCGAGCTGCTGGTCGACCGCCTGCTCGCCGCCCCCGGGCGGCGCGAGCGGACCCTGCTGGCGCTGCGCCTCTCCGCCCGCCTCGCCGGCGCGGGCAGCTGGAGCGTCGAGCAGGGACTGGGCCGCCCCAGCGCCTCGTCGCGGGTGCTCCGCTCCCTGCTGATCCCGAAGCTGGAGGGCCTGCCGGAGCCGGCCCGCTCCCTGCGCCTGCGGGCGCTCGCCCTGGGGCCGCCCGCCGCCGATCAGCTCGAGCTGGCGGTGGGCGGCGGCGAGGCGCGCCGCAACCGGCTGGCGGCGGCGGCGCGGGAGGTGCGCGCCGCGGCCGGCGCCGAGGCGCTGCTGCGGGTCGTCGAGGTCGACCCCGGATCCCGAGTCCCCGAGCGCCGCGCGCTCCTCGCCCCCTACCTCGACCGATGAGCCGGGCGCGCCGCATCTACCTGCCGCGCAAGGCGCGCGTCGAGGCCGGCGGCGCGGGCCGCCCGCGCGCCCTCGACGGCCACCCGGTGGAGGCGGTGAGCGAGGAGTGGGTGGTCGAGGACCGCTGGTGGGATGAGATCCCCGTGCGCCGCCACTACTTCGAGCTGATCCTGGCCGGCGGCCTCAGCGCCACCGTCTTCCGCGACCTGCCGAGCGGGCGCTGGTACCGCCAGCGGGCCTGATCGGCGCGGCCGCGCGATGGACGCCCCATATATAGAGCTGCACGCCCACTCGGCCTTCTCCTTCCTCGACGGCGCCTCGACCCCGACCGAGCTGGCCGGCGCCGCGGCCGACCTCGGCTACCCGGCGCTGGCGCTGACCGACCACGACGGGATCTGGGGGTCGATGGAGTTCGCCCACGCCTGCAAGGGGCTGGGCGTGCGGCCGATAACCGGCGCCGAGCTGACGGTCGACTTCTCCGAGGCGGGAGGGGACGGGGGCTCCGAGCCCGGGCGGGAAGAGGGCGCCGACCTCGCCCACCTGACGCTGCTGGTCGAGACCGCGACCGGCTACCGCAACCTCTGCCGGCTGCTGACCGAGGCCCACGCCGGCACCCGCGAGGGCCCCGGCCGCGCCGCCGGGCAGCCGCGGGCGCGGCCGGCGGCGCTCGCCGAGCACGCCGAGGGGCTCGTCTGCCTCACCGGCTGCGCCCGCGAGGGCGCCCTGCCCGCGGCCTGGGCGCGAGGGGACCTGCCCCGGGCGGCGGCGCTCGGCCGCGCCCTGCTCGCCGCCTTCGGGCCCGAGCACCTGCGGGTGGAGCTTCAGCGCCCCTTCGAGCGCCACGACCGCACCCGCAACCGCCGGCTCGCCGGCCTGGCGCAGCGGCTGGGAGTCCCCACCGTCGCGACCGGCAACGTCCACTACCACCACCGCTCCCGCGCGCGCCTGCAGGACGCCTTCGTCGCGGTCCGCCACGGCGTCACCCTCGACGAGTCCGAGCCGCTGCGCCGCGCCAACTCCAGCGCCGCCCTCGCCCCGCCGGCGGCGATGGCCGCCCGCTTCCCCGAGCACCCCGAGGCGGTGGCCGAGACGGCGCGCCTCGCCGAGCGGCTGCGCTTCGACCTCACCGCCGAGCTCGCCTACAGCTATCCCGGCGCCGAGGACGCCGGCGCCGACCGCGAGCTGGCCGAGATGAGCCGGGCGCTGCTCGGCCGAGCGCTACGCCGGGTCCAGCGACCGGCCCGAGGCCGAGCGGCGCCTGGAGGAGGAGCTGGCGATCATCCGCGGCCTCGGCCTCTCGGGCTTCTTCCTCCTGCACCGCGACCTGCTGGAGCTGGCGCGGGAGATCGCCGCCGAGGTGCGCGGGCCCGACTCCGCCCGCTCGATCCTGCCGCCGGGGCGCGGCCGCGGCTCCAGCGTCAGCTCGATCGTCTGCTACCTGACCGGGCTCTCCCACGTCGACCCGGTCAAGGCCGACCTCTTCGCCGGCCGCTTCCTCAACGAGGAGGTCACCTCGATGCCCGACATCGACCTCGACTTCCCCCGCGACATCCGCGAGCGGCTGATCCCCGCCGTCCACCGCCGCTACGGCGCCGACCGCTCGGCGCTGGTCGCCGCCTTCCCCACCTACCGCCCGCGCGGCGCCGTGCGCGACCTCGGCAAGGCGCTCGGCCTCCCCCCCGGGGAGATCGACAGAGCGGCGCGGACGGTCGGCTTCCACGGCGAGGCGGGTGAGATCGAGTCGCACCTCGCCGCCGCGATCGGCGCCGAGCGGGCCGCCTCGCCGCGCTGGCGGGCGCTGATCGGGCTCTGCGAGGAGGCGATGGGGCTGCCGCGCCATCCCTCCCAGCATCCCGGCGGCATGGTGATCGCGACCCGGCCGCTGATCGACGTCTGCCCGGTGGTGCCGGCGGCGATGGAGGGACGCCAGACGGTGCAGTGGGACAAGGACTCCTGCGCCGACGCCGGCCTGCTGAAGATCGACCTGCTCGGCCTGGGGATGCTCTCGGCGGTCGAGCGCTGCGTGGTCGAGATCGAGCGGGTGCGGGGGGAGCGGATCGACCTCTCGCGCATCCCGCTCGACGACCCCGAGACCTTCACCTCGATCCGCGCGGCGGAGACGACCGGCGTCTTTCAGATCGAGAGCCGCGCGCAGATGCAGATGCTGCCGCGCACCCTGCCCGCGACCTCGACGACCTCACCGTGCAGGTGGCGCTGGTGCGGCCCGGCCCGATCCAGGGCGGCGCCATCCACCCATATATAGAGCGGCGCAAGCGCCTGCGCGAGGACCCCGCCTACGAGGTCCCCTACGAGCACCCGCTGCTGGAGCCGGTGCTGCGCGACACGCTCGGCGCGATCGTCTTCCAGGAGCAGGTGATCGAGGTGGCGATGGCGCTGGCCGGCTTCTCCTCCGCCGAGGCCGAGGGGCTGCGGCGGGCGATGAGCCGCAAGCGCTCCGAGGCGGCGCTGCGCGCCCACCACGAGCGCTTCGTCGCCGGCGCGGCGCAGCGGGGCGTCGCGCCCGCCGTCGCCGAGCGGGTCTGGCTGCAGATCCAGGGCTTCTCCGGCTTCGGCTTCCCCAAGGCGCACTCGGCCGCCTTCGGCCTGCTCGCCTACCAGTCGGCCTGGCTGCGCGTCCACTACGCGCCGGAGTTCCTCTGCGCGCTGCTCAACGAGCAGCCGATGGGCTTCTACCCGCCCGACTCGCTGATCCACGAGGCGCAGCGGCGCGGGGTGCAGGTCGCGCCGGTCGCCGTCAACCGCAGCGACGCCCTCTGCGGGGTGGAGCGCGAGCGCGGCGGCCTGCTGGTGCGCGTCGGCCTCGGCTACGTCAAGGGGGTGCGGGAGGAGGAGATGCGCGGCCTGGTCGCCGAGCGCGAGCGCGGCGGCCCCTACCTGGGCGTCGCCGACCTCGCCTCCCGCTCGGGGGTGGGACGGGACGGCCTGGAGCGGCTCGCCTGGGCCGGCGCCCTCGACGACCTCGCCCGCGGCCTCGCCGACTCCAGCGAGCACCGCCGCGAGGACTACTGGCGCGCCGGCCTCGCCGGCGTCGCCCGCCGCGCCCCCGCCGGCACCCAGCTCTCCGCTCCCCCTCGACCCCCCGCGCGCGCCGGAGCTGGCGCCGCTGAGCCGCTGGCAGCGGGTGATCGAGGACTACCGGGCGACGGGAATCAACCTCGGCGAGCATCCCCTCTCCCTGCTGCGCGCCGACCTCGACCGCGCCGTCCTCCGCAGCGCCGACCTGGAGCGGATCGACGACGGCGCGACCGTCGAGATCGCCGGCATGGTCATCGCCCGCCAGCGCCCGGAGACCGCCAAGGGCATCACCTTCATGCTGCTCGAGGACGAGTGCGGCACCGCCAACCTGATCGTCCCCACCTCCGTCTACGAGCGCCGCCGCACCCTCGTCCGCGCCGCCCCCCTCCTCCACGCCCGCGGCCGCCTCGAGCGCCGCGACGGCGCCATCAACATCCTCGTCGCCGACCTCGACCCCCTGGAGCCCACCGACCCCGGGCCCGAACCCACAGACCCCGGGCCCGGCCCAGTAGAGCCCACTAACCGGCCCCAAGCAGGCGCGTCCGCGTCCGCCCCGGCCCGCCTCCGCTCCTCAATCCACCGCCGCACTCGCGCCCTCGCCATAGCCGAGCTGCGCGCCGTAGCCCCTGCGGGCCACAGCTTCGGCCGCCGCTGAGAGCCGCCGACCACCGCCGCGGCGCCGGCGCGACCCGGTCGACCGCGCGCCGGTTTCGGGGGTCGAGTGGTCGTTTGACCCACACATCCGGTGGTAAATGGTTCAGCCGACCGCGCGGAACGGCTACGCCCTCCTCTACCCGCGCAAGCTGGCGAAGCGCCTCAACCGACCCGGCCCGCTGGACGAGGCCGAAACGACCCGCATCGCGCAAGCGTTGGCCACCCGCTTCCCGGCAGCCTGACGCTTTGAGCTACTGCCCGGATAGGTTCCCGGGGAGAGTCGAACGAACCTTCGCGGCGGCTCCCGGGCCCCGCACCGACCAGAGGAGAGCAAATGGCTGCAGAGAGCAAGGCGACGACGGTTTGGGAGGGCGGCCTCGCGAGCGGGCGCGGGACGACCAAGGCGGCGAGCGGCGCCCTGCCGGAGGTAGAGGTGACCTGGGCGGCGCGGACCGAGCGGGCGCCCGGAACCACCAGCCCCGAAGAGCTCCTAGCCGCGGCCCACGCCTCCTGCTTCTGCATGGCCCTCTCCCACGAGCTGGGCGAGGCCGGCAACGCCCCCGAGCGCCTCGAAGCCACCGCGGCAGTGACCTTCGTCCCCGGCGAGGGCGTCAAGTCCTCCAAGATCGTCGTCAACGGCCGAGTGCCGGGGCTCGACCAGGCCGGCTTCGAGGAGGCAGCCCGCGGCGCCGGCCAGAACTGCCCGATCTCCCAAGCGCTGAAGGGGATCGAGATCTCGGTTGAGGCAAGGCTGGACGACTGAGCGCCGACCGCGAACCAGAGCGAGGAGAACCCGCTCGGCGAGGGCGGCGAGCGGCGGAGCAGATCGACTGAAGCTGGGATCGAATGGTCGTTTGACCCACGGATCCGGTGGTAAACCGTTCAGGCGGACCGCGGCCGCAACGATTGAGTGGCGTTTAAAAGGTGGCTGAGAGTCACTTGATCCAGACCCCGCGCTCGAAATCCTCCACCAGGTCGAACAGCTCCCGGCACTCCCAGGCCCGCCCCCATCTCTTCTCGCTTAGGGGAGCGAGGATTCCCGCCTCCTCGAGCTGCTTCAGGGCGGCCTGCACGGCGACGTGGGACTTGCCGGTCAGCTGCCGGCCGGCGGCGACGTCGATCACCGGCCGCCCCGGCAGGGCGCTGACCAGCTGGCGGGTGGCGGCGTCGCTGCGCGGGTGGCCGAGGCGCGCGAGCCACTCCTCCTGCAGAGACTCGATCGCCGACGCGAGGGTCTCCGCTTCCCGGGCGGCCCGCTCCGTCGCCCAGGCGAACGTCGCACACCAGCCGCTGACGTCGCCCCGGCTGTATGCGCCGAAGCCGGCCACATAGCTCTTGGGCGTGGCCTCCAAGACGAGGCTGATCGGCGAGACGTAATTGAGGGTCTCCTCGCGCCGGCGCAGGATCGAGTGGATGAGCGCCCGTCCGACCCGCCCGTTGCCGTCGACGAACGGATGGATGTTCTCGAACTGCGCGTGGGCGATCGCCGCCTGCGCCACGGGAGCGAGATCCTCGCGGCGGATGAACCGGCAGAGGTCCTCCAGCAGGGCCGCGACCGCCTCGGGCGGCGGCGGGACATAGGCAGCGCCGATCGGGTTGAAGTCGTTACCGCCGATCCAGTTCTGCGCCTCCCGCACGACGCCCGCGATCTTGCGATCGACCGTGTGCCGCAGCAAGCTGCGGTGGATCTCGCACAGGTCCGCAATCTCGAACCCGGAGCCCCTCGCCCCGATCTCGATCGCCCGCTCCATCGCATCCACGTTGCCGAGGATCTCGGCCGCCGTGTTGTCGCGGGAAGCGGCGCCTCGGTAGGCGGCGCGCGCGAGGCGGCGCTGGGAGATCGCCAGGCCCTCGATCCGCGAAGAGGCCGCGCTTTCCGAGCGCAGCAGGCTGCCGGCGATCGCGCTGAGCGATTCCACCCCCGGCCGCGAGGCATCGAGGTGGGCAAGAGCCCTCGTCGCGGCCGTGACGGCGGCGACGGCTGCGTCATCCAGCGAGAAGTCCCGCGCGGCGATCGGCGCCGGAACGAAGACTCGATAGCGCCCGCCGACCCGCTGCCCGCGCCCGCCATAGGCGCCGGGGTCCGGCTCCCACGACCGGTCCTCGTAGCTTCCCAGGAGACCTGATTCAGGCTCTCTTGCAGACGACGGAGCGGACACGACTTCCTTTCGGAGCAGGGTTCGCTTTGTAAGGTTAGCTAGGTTTCCTTACGCCAACGGCCGCCGGCACCAGCGCGGGCGTGCGCGCGCCGGTTTTGAGGGTCGAGTGGTCGTTTGACCCACACATCCGGTGGTAAACGGTTCAGCCGACCGAGGCGCCGGCCCGATCCACTCGCAGTTTCAAAACCGGCACAGACTGTTTCACTTATGTATCACATTTCATGGCCTATCGTGATACAACTTTCGTGTGCGCAGCCTCCGCCTCAGCCCAGACCTGGATGAGCAGGTGAAACGTGCGGCCGCCCTGGAGGGATCGTCCGTTTCGGAGTTTCTGCGCCGCGCCGCGAGAGAGCGCGCCGAGCAGGCGCTGGGATCAGATCCGCGCCGGCGCCTCGCCTACGCGATCGGCGTCATCAGAACCGACCTACACCAGGCGCGCGACACCGGCAGCGCGTTCGGCGACGTCGTCGAGCGCAAGCACCGGCGCGGATGACCCTCGTCGACGCCGGGCCGCTTGTGGCCCTGATCGACGCCGGCGAGCCCGACCACGAGCGCTGCGTCACCGCCCTCCCCTCTCTGCGATTCCCCTTGCTCACGACCTGGCCCGCCTTCACGGAAGCCATGTACCTGGTGGCCCGCGCGGGCGCATGGGAGGCGCAGGCTGCGCTCTGGAAGCTCGTCCTCAACGGCGACCTCGAGGTGGCGGCCAACCCCCCGGAGTCCGCCAAGAGGATCGCCGACCTCATGGAGCGCTACGCCGACCGGCCGATGGACCTCGCCGACGCAACCCTCGTCGCCCTCGCCGAGGAGCGCGGCCTGAAGCGCATCTTCACCCTCGACAGCGACTTCGGGATATACCGCCTCGGCGGCCGCCAGAGCTTCGAGCTTCTGCCGGGGTGAAGATGGGTGACGGACCTGACTTCGATCCCGGCACGCCCGGCGCCAGCGCGCGGCGAGAGGGTGAGCGCAGGAAGTCCAGCCGGTCTTGGGAGACTGGCGCCGCGGGGGAAGAGGCGCTCGCCGCATCGTTGGCGCGCCGCTGTCCCGATGTGGTGGTCCTGCACGACCGGCGTATGCCCAGCAGCCGGGCGAATATCGACCACCTGGCCGTCGCCCCCTCCGGTGTCCATGTGATCGACGCCAAGCGCTACAGAGGCAAGATCGAAGTGCGCAAGCCCCTGTTCGGCAAGCCCAAGCTGATCATCGCCGGCCGCAACCAGGCCAAGCTCGTCGAGAGCCTCGCGCGGCAGGTCGACGCCGTGCGGGCGACGTTGGCGGAGATCGCCCCCGATACGCCCGTCCACGGCTGCTTCTGCTTCATCAACCCCGCGGGCCCGCTCGCCGCCAGCGATCTCCCCTGGCTGCGCACCCTCAGCATCGACGGCTACGCCCTCTTCTACCCGCGCAAACTAGCCAAGAGTCTCAACCGACCCGGCCCGCTGGACGAGGCCAAAGCAACGCGCATCGCGCACGAGCTGACCACCCGCTTCCAGGCGGCCTGACTCCAACATCCGAACCTCGATCGACCGATTTAGATCGCCCTCAGGAGGTCACCGGAGAGAGCGGCGACTGCGGCGGCGACCACCGCGGGTTCGCCCACGCCCAGCTCCGCTCGTCCAGCCATCGCCGATCCGATCGCCTTCGGGCCGGCGGCGAATAGATCGTCCAGGTAACCGAGCGCCTCATCCGTGGCCGATCCAGCGAAAGCGTCCTGCCGGAGACTGCTGACCACCTCGACCAGCTCCGCCGTGTCGATCGCGACCAGGAGCCGGTAGACGTCGTGGGCATCCTTGTCCACGAGGCGATCGCCGCCGTCCTCGTCGCGCTCGCCGATCTTGTGCAGCTTGGCGACGAGAAGCGCGCCCGGGCCGGCAACTCGGACGGTGTAGCTGCGGGCATCACTGGTCTGGAGCGAGCGAATCTCCTTCGGCTCGTTGTCCACGACCGCCGCTTCGAGCCCTCTCGCCTGTCGCATCGAGCTGTTCGCGTGGGGTGGGATCCGCACGCCCCGACGCCCCGCCGCTCCCGGCCCCGCCATCGCGGCGGGGATCATCAGGTCGACCGGGATTCCATCTGCGCTTATCCACCCGCCGGGCTGCGGATGCTCCAGGTCCCGGTGGAATCCAGCACGCTGAAGAGCCTCTTCGAGCCTTGGGTCGTCCCGCAGGAGACGGGCGTTGACCCCGATGTCCGCGTCCTTGGTCTCCGCCGCTATCGCGACATCAGCCTCCCCCGCATGCATGTAGAGCGCCTGCGCGCCGATGACCACGAGCGCGTCACGCTGCCCTTCCAGGGCTTCCAGCGCGTCGAGCAGCGCCCCCCGCGTGCGGGTCGCCAGATCAGCGTCGCCAGGCCGACTCATTGCGCTCCATCCAATCGAGCAGGGCCTGCGCTTCCGCCGGTTCCCGGCCGGGGCCGCTGAGGAGATCGACCGCTATCTGGCTGGGAGCGGCTACTCGCACCCCGTCGCGCTCCTGCGCCCTCTCGTAGACGACCTCGCCCCGCGGCCGCACCACCAGCACGTTCGCGCCGGTCTCGACCGGCCGCAGGTCCAGCCGCTCGGCGAGGCGATCGGGCTCATCCGTGTAGAGCATCGCCAGCCGCGCCTGGGCGTACTCCTCGAAATAGGCGGCGGCGCTCGAGCCCGTCAGCACGTAGTCGATGTCGCTGACCTCGCCCAGTCGCTCTCGGACCGAGGCGATCCCCCTCGGCGCCAGCAGCCGCGCCTCCGCCTCTCCCAGATTCAGCTCGTAGTCCCGGCTCCACCGCTCGAGAATCTGCCGCCACTCGACGCGGGTTATCGGCTTGCGCGGCTCGCGCTCCAGCAGATCCTGGCGCTCGAGGAAGTCAACCACCCGGTAGACGGCGCCGGTGGAGGCGCCGCTGCGCTCGATCAATCGCGGCACCGACATCGGCGGCGAGAAGTCGACCAGAGCCCGGATGACGCGGGCAGCGCTCTGCCCGCGGAAGCTGTCACGGGGGCGGCCCGGCCCACGCCACGGGTCGCTCGCGGCCCCCGCGTCGCGCAGAAAGAGGGCCGGCTTCTCCAGCGAGAGGAACAGATTCCCGGTGGCGTCGGCGTAGTTCAAGCCCTCCTCGCGCAGGCGCTCCCGCACAGGAGCGCTCAGGTAGCGCGAGGCCACCAGCCCGTAGGGAGAAGGCGGCGAAGACGCGCCCTCGGCGAAGCCCCGCAGCCGGCGGCCGAGCCCGGGGACGTCACGCGCCTGGACCGCGTTCTTCGCCTCGACGAAGACACTCACCGACTGCTGATCCGGCGCTTCGATCTGAAAGACCGCATCGACTCGCTGCCCACCGGCCGACGCAGCCTCAAGCAAGACTTCGAAGCCCCAGCCATCCGGCAAGCGGTTCCGGATGGCGCTCGCAGCGCAGTCGATGACCTCGCGCTCGGTCCTCGGCGCAGCTTGGCCCTTGGCTGCTGATTGAATCATTCCGTAATTATCTTACTTCCGCTGTCAACGGAATACTGCATTTACGAGAAGTGAATGGCAGCTTGCGGGCGGTAGACCGAATGCCGTTGGTCAGCGACGACTGAGGCAGCGGCCGGCCAGGGAGAGTTGCGCTCACCCCCGCCACATGCCCTGCAGCGGTACCGCCCAGAGTCTCTCCCCAAATGGCAATGTCCGCTCGCCGGCGTAGAGCACAACGCCGGCGGTCAGCCGATCTCCGATTCGCTCGCGCAGGTGCTTCAGCCCGGCGAAGTCGCGCGGTTGGACGGTAGCGCTCGCCTTGACCTCCAAGCCGGCCACCTCCCCGGAGGGACGCTCGACGATGACGTCGACCTCGCGCTCCCCCTCCCGGTAATGCCAGAAGGTCAGCGATTCAGGTGAGAACGAAGCCTGGCGCTCGAGCTCTGTAGCGACGAACGTCTCGAACAGCGCCCCCGCAACGCCGTCATCCTCGCGCAGACGCCGGGCGTCGACGCCGATCAGCGAGGCCAGCAAGCCAGGGTCGGCGATGTAGTGCTTGGGGGCTTTGACCTGCCGTCTACCCAGGTTCACGTGCCAGGGCCTGCGGATGCGCACCAGGAACAGCCGCTCGAGGATGTCGAGGTAAGCCTTCGCCGTCTTTCCGTCGATTCCCGCATCGCGCGCCAGAGCGTCGTAGCGAGCCAAGGATCCGGACCTGGCTGCCACAAGGCGCAGAAGAGCCCCCACAGCGGCCGGATCCTGGGCCCGCGAAACATCGGCGACGTCGCGATCGACAATCGAAGCTACGTAGCTTTGGAAGAACCTCGTCCGAGCCCGCGGTCCGCGGGCAACGGCCTCGGGGAAGCCCCCCGCGAGAAGCGCCTCCGCGTACTCGCCGCGGCCCACGGGCGCGTCGGAGATCATCGGCGCCTCCCCTTGAAAGAGCCCGGCGAGAAAATCCTCGGGTCGCCCGCCGATCTCCCCCTGGGTGAACGGCCAGAGGGTCAGATAGTCAACCCGGCCCGGCAAGGCATCCGCCACAGTAGGAATGCGCCGGAGATTGGCCGAGCCGGTGAGGAGAAACTGCCCCGGCGAGTTGTCTCGGTCGACCCGAGCCTTGATCGCGAGGAGAAGCTCCGGAACACGCTGGACCTCATCTATCACCGTCCGCTGAGTGAGCCCGGCGAGGAAGCCGGCCGGATCACTCCCGGCCAGCCCTCGCACCGTCTCGTCGTCAAGCGTCAGATAGTCGGAGGGCAGAGGGCCCTCAGCGAGCATTCGCGCCAGGGTGCTCTTGCCCGCCTGGCGCGGGCCAAGCAACGCCACCACCCGCGCGCTTGCCATCGCCTCCACCACGGTGGCCTCAAGCGCTCGGTCGACGAGCTTCATCTGTCGATCCTCCGGCTGATCCGGAGAATGGTATCGGCTAACTCGGAAAGTTGCTCCTGCTAACTCGGAATCGTGCTAATACGCCGGGAAAAGCTGGCCACCGCAATGGTCCGAGCCCTCAACCACGAGCTGCGCCCCTCGGAGGCCTTCACACCGACCTTCGCCCTGGCCACGCTGGCGCAGGCGCTGCGCAACCGCCGCGGTCACCGCCGGGAGATCGTGCGGGAGGCGGGAACGATCGCGGTCGAGGAGTTGCGGCGGGGACGCTGGAGAGCATCGCCGCACCCTGCTCGGTGAGGCAGGGGACGGAGTCGAAGTCTCGGTCGACACCCTCTTCGACTGAAACCGGGGTCGAGTGGTCGTTTGACCCACACTTTCGGTGGTAAAGGGTTCAGCCGATCGAGACGACGCGCATCGCGCACGCGCTGGCCATCCACTTCCCCGCAGCCTGACTCCCAGGTCAGGACTTTTGCTTCTAACCGGTAGAACGTCCAGAAACCCCTGCTCTTGAGTCAATCCTTTTTGCTTCTGGCCGGTAGAGAACCGGGCGCCATGCTCTGTGAATTCGACAGAGACCGTCCACGAGAGCAGTTACGCCGGTTTAACCCAGTTTTCTGCAAATTTTCTGCAATACTGCGGCTCTGATGGCCCCCTCAGTCGTCACTCATGGTTCTTCGATGCTGCTCGCGTTTCGGGCCGAGAACGCGCGCTCGTTTCGTGAGCGAATCGAGCTGTCGCTGCTGGCCACGCGCATCTCCGACAAGGGTGTTGTGCGGGAGATCCCCTGGCGCGATGAAGACCGCCGGATCGGGGTGCTGCCCGCCGCGGGCATCTTCGGCGCCAACGCATCCGGCAAGTCGAACCTGCTCAAGGCCATGGACGACATGCGCCGCCACGTCCTCGCCTCCTTCCGCCAGGGCCGGCCCGGAGGAGGGATTCCCGTTCGCCCGTTTCTCCTCGCCGACGACGGCGGCGCCTCGCCGACGACCTACGAGGTCGACCTCGTCCTCAACGAGGTGCGCCACGAGTACGGCTTCCGGATCGACTCGGAGCGCGTCCTGGAGGAATGGGCGTACAGCTACCCGCACGGGCGGCCGGCCGCCCTCTTCCACCGCCACGGCGACGAGGTCAAGCTCGGCGCCGCCGAGAAGGCCAAAAGTCGCGCGACGCTCGAGCTCCTGCGTCCCAACGCGCTCTATCTCTCAACCGCCGCCGCGATCAACCACCCCGGCCTGCTGCCGCTGTACGAGTGGTTCATGCGCAATCTGCTGTTCGCCGACGTGGGGAGCCGCCCTGTCCGGCAGGCATTCACCGCTGAGCTGCTGGACGAGGACGAGCAAAGGGAACAGGTCTTGAGTCTTCTGCGGGAGGCGGATCTCGGCATCACTGGAGCCGTTCGGCGAGAGATCGATCCCGCCACGCGCGAGCGGATCATGGAAGCGCTGAGCATCCTTCGCGGCGAGGATGAGGGATCCGGCTCGGGGAGCGGTGAGGACCCGATCGAGTTCGAGGACTTCGAAGTGCGGCTGAAGCACCAGGCCGCCGGCGGAGACGTAGAGCTCCCCCCGATGGACGAGTCCATGGGCACGCTGGTTTGGTTCGGCATGATCGGCCCCGTCATCGACGCCCTGCGGCAGGGATCCGTCCTGCTCGCCGACGAGCTGGACGCGAGCCTCCACCCCACCCTCGTCGACATCCTGGTCCGGCTGTTCCAATCGCCGGAGAGCAACCCCCGCCGCGCGCAGCTCATCTTCAACTCCCACGATGTGACGCTGATGGGCGACTCCGGCTCACACACCCTGGGGCGGGACCAGATCTGGTTCACCGAGAAGGACGAGAACGGGGGCACGCGCCTCTATCCGCTGACCGATCTAGACCCCCGCAAGGGTGAGGCGGTGGGCCGGCGCTACCTGGCCGGCCGCTACGGCGCGACGCCGATCGTCTCCGCCGGGCAACTCGAGCGAATCGTCGGAGCGATCGCCTCGGGCCCTGAAGAGTGACGCGACCGCGAAAACTGCAGCGCCGCGTTAAGGCGGACGCAGCCAGGCGCGAGCTGCTCGTCTTCGTCGAGGGCAAGGTGACCGAGGAGGAGTACCTGAACTTCTATCGCCGACGTCACCGGCGCACCGTCAACGTCGAGATCCCCGACTTTCGCGGCGGGCCGCTGCAGCTCGTCGAGCACGCGATTGACGCGAAGCGACGCAATGAACGTGATGCAAAGCGCGGTCGCGGTCGTGCCCACGACGAGGTCTGGTGCGTCTTCGACGTCGACGAACACCCAGACCTGAACCGGGCCATGTCACTGGCTCGGGATCACGGGATCAAGCTGGCGATCTCCAGCCCCTGCTTGGAACTGTGGTTCCTCCTCCACTTCGAGGACCAAACCGCCTACCTCGATCGAGCGCAAGCCCAGTCATCGGCCAAGCGACACCTCAGAAGCGGCAAGTCGCTCTCCCGCACCGCGCTGGAAGCCCTCGACGAGCGCTACGAAATCGCCCGCGACCGCGCGCAGAAGCTCGATACCAAACATCGCGGCGATGACTCCCGGCCGCATGCCAGCCCCAGCAGCGGGATCTGGCGGCTCGTGGACTCAATCAGCGAGCCCCCGGTTCTTAACTAGGGTCGGAGAGACCTGTCCGATCCCCAAGTGCTGTAGGGATCAGATCGGGATCGAGGCCGGGCGGCTGGCAACTCTCACGCCCTGCGACTAAACCCAGCCTTCAACCGAGATGTGGTCCAGTACGAAGCGCAAACCGTCGGCATTCAACGGTTCAGCAGGAGGCCATTTCGCCACTCCCGTCGCTGGCCAAACTTGGGTTAGGTGCGATTCCACCTGTGAGATATCAGCCATCGGACCACGGTTGATCTCGTGACCCCAGTAGAGGAAAGCTAGGTAGCCAATCGAGAATCCCGCTAGGTATGCATTAGGCCTCGCGGGCTCAGCTGCGCCCTCCATCGACACGAACAGCTCGCGGTATTGATAAGCGGTGGGCCAGGACCCTTCCCCGTTGTAGCGGGCGAGCCAGACCTGAGCGCCGATCGGAAGGCTGCGGTCGGCGTAGAAGGAGCGATAGCGATCATGTGAGATCGATCGCTGCATCTTCGGATGAGCCTCTTGAGCCACCAGCAGCTTTAGAGTCGCCCAGCGGGCAACGATGCGCTGCTCCTCTGGTCGCAGAGCCACCTCCTCGTTATGGAGCATTGGAATCAGCAGGGAAGCAGCTTCGCTCTCCAGATCCCCCATCCATCCCTCGTTACATGGCTTGCACGGACCTGAAACCTCACGATCAAATGGAGCGACCGGCCATTTCTCTTGGCTTTTGATCCGGCCAGTCTTGGTAGAGAGAACTCGGCCGGAGTGCCCACCAGGTCCGTCTGACCCTTCGACGTGACGACGCATCCATTTCGACCATAGGTGCTCCTTCGAGATTTTGCGGTCTTCCGCCGCGCAGAAGATGCAGGCCCGCCTCGATCCCAGTCCCTTCCCTGGTGGTATCGGTTCCATGGCCACTGTGGGCATAGGCGTCTCCACATCGAGTTGCCAATGCTCGCGCTGGTCGCCTCGGCGGCGAAACAGCTTCTGTCCACATTCAGGGCATTTCGTACGGACCTTCGCCTGTGGTCCCATCCTTCGTTGCGCTCGGTCTGGGGGGAGTTTGAGGTCTACCGCTTTCGAGCAGGCCGGGCAATCAAAGGGACCCTCGATGATTCCACTCAGCAGTTGTTCGGGATTCGCCGCCAGCGATGCGTATAAGTGGCGCACCTCGTTGGTGGCTTTGCTGATCGGATCTGCGTCCTGAACGAACTTCTCCGGCTCCGGATCCTCGAAGGCGATAGCCCAATGATCCGCCGGCACCGGTCGTCGCAACGGAATGTCGCTTAGATCAATCGGTTCACAGGCCAAGATCTTTAGCTGGGGACACTCACGACGCAGCGACTCTCGCACTTCCTCTTCAGTACTCCCGACTGTCGAAAGGCCGCGTGCCATCGTGGAGGGCGAATGACTCGTCAGGACCCGTTTGGGCCTTGCAAATCCAAGCGGTTCGTCCGCTGCCGACCCCCTTGGATGTTCGCGAGGATCTGCTCCTGGCGCGTTCGCGGTGGACGACTGCGTCTCAGGATTCTCGCGGCGGCTCTCGCACGGGCCCACTCCTCGGGCGTCCGGTGGCCCTTCGACTTGTTGCAGTGACTGCACGCCGCTGTGAGATTCCACGCCTCAGTGGCACCACCTCGGCTTCGGGGGAAGATGTGATCGACCTCCTTAGCTCGAAGCCCGCAGTATCGGCACCGGTGATGATCGCGTTGGAGGACTGCGTTTCGCATCCAAGCCGGGATAGGCGCTGGTTCCACCACAAGCGTTCGAAGCGCCTCCGCGAGGTCGGGTTTGAGATAAGCCAAACGTCCCATACGAACAAGTGTACGACCGGAAGCGGCGGCAGCGAACGCTTGCGATGCTCGCATTCGGGTCATTCGCTGGTTCGCCGACGAATGGAGGGAACTAATCTGATGAAGACCATGCGCAACAGCGCCGAGGAAGCCGCCCTCTCCACCTTCATCGACGCCGCCACAAGCGACGAAGACCTCGGCTACCCGAATGGGGCGGCGTTCGTCGCATGGAGCGACGACCCGCAAACAGGGCGCGTCGTTTGGCGCTACCTGCACGAAGGACGGCCAGCCGTAATTGTCGGCTCCAACGACCTTGAGTTGCTGCTCGAGCCCATTCGCGTCGGTCCCCTGGATCGCTTGCGCAACGAGTTCACGCGACGAATCACGGTCCAGGTCTCCTACCGCCACAAGGAGGCGCCGGATGTCCCAGCCATGCCTCCGGTCCGCGCGGACATCGGGCGGCACGCGCTCGACAGTGCGCTGACGCCCGCGATCGTCTGATCGCCGTTCGCGGGAGCCGGCGGCGCGCTGAACGGCCCGGCCGAGCAGGCCGCCAAGCAGCGCCACGGTGCCACCCGCCCGCTCGAGTGGCCTAGCTAGTCGCTCCCGAGCAATCGCTCCAGGGCTTGGCCGACTTGACGGTAGATCTGCTCCTCGTCCCCGTGGGGGACCTTGAGCCCAATCCACCTCAGCCAGCAGCTCGAGGGCCCGGCGCTTCAACTGCTCGGAGGGAAGATCAAGAAGCTGCTGCTTGGCGGTGGGGTCGAAGAACTCGACCGGGAGCCGCGCCACCTACAGGCCGAACTCCGCCGGATCGAAGCCGGCCTCGCGAGCGACGTCGGCCAACTCGACCCGCTTGCCCGTGTCCTTCGCAAGCGCCTCGCGAACCTCCTCCGAAGCCACCAACTCATCCAAAACCTCGGTCAGCCACTCGTATCGCTCGTAGGAAAGGATGACGCCCTCCGGCTTTCGATGAGAGCCGAAGACAACCGGGTCTGCCTGTCCCCCCTGCGCGCGGAAGTCCTTCAGATAGCTCGAAAGGCGATCCCTCGCCTCGGCACTTGGAACAACGGTCTGCGGAGAAGCCATAGCCAAACCCTAGCAAATACGTACAGATTGTTGTACGTATTTGCTGTGCTTGGCTCGGCGAGCGCATCGCGGAGCCCATTCGCCCCCCACGCCCGCCGGCGGGGAAAGAAAGTTCGCGGCCCCCGGGGCGCACGCGGCCCCAGGGGAGCGAGGGGCGCCCAGGGACCGGCGGGCCCGCGCGGCGGGTTCTCGGTCATCACGCAGGTGAGCGGGGCCGGCGCCACGCTCTGTGACTTCGACGTCTCCTGCGCGGTGGACTCTTCGGTCGCGCAGTGCCCGCCGGGCCAGACGGTCCTCGGCGGCGGCTGGGACGGCGAGAGCCTGCCGCCGGTCAGCGCCACGGTCGGCTACAACCAGCCCCTGGGCGCCGGCGGCTGGATGGTGATCATGGCCAACAACGGAGGGCCGACATCGACCTTCCACGCCGTCGCGACCTGCGTCGGCACCTGAGCGAAGGCGGCGGCGCGAGGCGAGGAGATCGCCTCGCGACATCCGCAAGATGCCCGTGGTGATCGCGGACGCTGTCGCCGACGCCTCCGCCTCCGAAGCTGAAAGGATGCACCTATGCCATCGTACCTGATCGGCTGTCGGCGCCTGGAGGCGACGCCGGTTTTCGATACGTATTGGCGTTTCGCAGCGGCCCGCCAGTCGATATACGAGGCGCGGCTTACTGGCATGCCGGCCCCGTGGACCGACGATCCTGTGCTTCGCGAGTACCGATTCACAAACGTCTTTCGCGCCGCCGATCGCGTGTCGCAGTTCCTCATTGCTGAGGTCATCTACGGCGGCCAAGCCCACGAGGCCGATGATCTGGTGTTTCGTACCCTGTTGTTCAAGTTCTTCAACCGCGTGACGACGTGGCGGGCACTTGATCGCGCCGTCGGCCCGATCTCCTGGTCCACGTACGACCCGGTGCGCTATGCGGCGGCGCTCGACGAGCTGGCAGCAGACGGCCCGATCTACTCCCCCGCCTACGTCATTCCTCCTCCGCAGCTGGGTGCCGAGCGCAAGCATCTCAACCATCTGCGCCTACTGGAGCTCATGATGGGTGACCGGCTGGTCGACCGCGTCCGCGGCGCTGGAGGGATGTGTGAGCTGTACGAGACACTGGCGGGTTATCCATCGATCGGACGGTTTCTCGGTTTCCAGTTCGCAATCGATCTCAACTACACGCCTCTGACGGCTTTCGACGAAGACGACTACGTTGTTGCTGGCCCTGGCGCTATCGACGGCATTCGCAAGTGCTTCGGTCCAGGCGCGGCTGGGCACGAGGAGGCAGTCATCCGGTTCGTAGTCGAGTCGCAGGAGGAGCAGTTTGCACGCCTTGGTTTGCCTTTCGGAGGGCTTTTTGGTCGCCGACTCCGTCTGATCGACGCGCAAAACCTGTTCTGCGAGGTTGATAAGTATGCGCGCGTCACGCATCCCAGCATTCGGGGACTCTCCGGGCGAAACCGCATTAAGCAGCGGTTCCAGCCGGTTCCGGCTCCCTTAACCGCTTTCTTTCCGCCGAAGTGGGGGCTTGCGTCCTCCGGGCCGTCTCCGCGGTGGTCGTCTGCAACCCCGCCGACGTCTTTCGCCTAACCGATCAATTCGACGGTCCGCCGGTCTTGGTCGACCCGCATGCGACCGCCTTCTGCCGCACATAGATCGCGCCAGACCGCGAAGCCTGTCAGGATTGCTCTCTCCCATTCGGCGCTGGTGCGCGTGGCTACCTCTAGTCCCCCGGCCACAGCCTTTACGCCTCGCAGGATTTGGTCGTTTACGTGATCGGCGTACTCGAACAACTCGTACGGGCGCGCCATCTCGAAAACGAACGCCGCGATTGCCTCCTCCACAGCGCAAGCGCGGGCGCCATCCTCAGTGCGGTCGGTTTCCGGATCGATCTTTCGCTTGCGCTTCAGTAGGCCGCGCAGAATCGGTGACCAACCAAGCACCGCGAGGTAAGAGAGATGAAAGACGTCATGGAAACGGTAGCCGTCTGCGACACGTGCGTTGTCGTCGATCGGATCCCCGATCGACTCGCCCTCGAGCGTCAGGACGACACGCTTATCGACTACCGTGAGACTAGCCTCGAACTGCCGTGGAAGGCGCTGCTCCTCGGGAAAACCGTCGTCGAAAGAGCGGGGTGGCGGACCCTCGATTGGCAGCCAACGTGCGCGTGTCTTGGTGAGGTTCTCGCCCGCGATTGTGCTCAGTGGAACGCCAACACGTCGCGCGAGCGCCGCGAGGTACCAGAGGACGTCGCCCAGCTCCTCAACGACGACTTCCTCGAATCCCGTGTATGCGATCCCGTCCGGGCGGCGCTTCTTCTTGAACTCCGCGGCTAGCGACCCAATCTCGCCCGACAATCCGAGCAGTGGGACCATTGGATCCTTGCTGTCGCCCTCTACGTCAGTCTCCGCTGCCGAGCTCTGATATTCGTCGAAGGTGAGGGGTGCGTCAGACATCGAAGGTCCGATTTAAGCCGATGGCAACGAGGGAGGCAATCTCGCTTGGGCGATGCGTCGTCGCAAGCCGGCGGTTCGCCTCCTCCGTCAGCCCATTTTCGGTGAGCGTCCAGCTGTTGCGCTCGATCGCGTCGCGCAAAACGCCGAGATCAATCTCATGCACCGCGGGTGGCCAGCGGCGGTCAAGGCCCGTAACCAGCGCCGCGATCGTGGCGGTAGCACCCCCGAAACCGCCAGCTAGGTACAGCGGCTGGTCAGCCTCAATCGCCAGGAGTGCCTCCTCGAGGACGCCGGGCATGTCGCCTTTGTAGTCACACTCCTTGCCCCCGATGAGCACGCGAGCATCGGTCTCTTTCGCCAGATGGCGGCGCAGCGCGGTGAGCGAGGTCGAGCACATCTTTGACCGGCTCAGGGTCCTCGCCACGCCCAGCGTCAAATGCGATCGGCGTGCCGTCGGGGTCCAGGTAGGTGATGCGGGCCTTCAGGCCCAGGTTGTCCCTGTGACCGCGAAGGTCAGTGAGTGAAAGGCGACGATGCTCAGACCAGCCGACGACGAGCTGGAGCGGTCGGTCGGTATGCCCATACCGGTCCATCTCGGACTCCAGAAAGGACGTGTAGCCGTTCGGATCCAGATGGCCGCCGTATACCAGGCGACTGCGCCCGCGCGGATCACCACGCGAGCCACCTCGCCGAGTGCGAGGCGCAGGTGCCGCTCGACTAGGCCGAGGCGGTGCAAGTCGGCGCTCTCGGAAACCGACACGCCGATGCGCACGTGGCTCAGCCACCACGGATCGCCAGCCCCCGTGGCGTCAGAACCTCCAGACGGTCACCGAGGCCGCAGAGCTTCGCCAGCTCGTCGAGCGTACTGCAGCTCGTCGCGGACCCAGCGGGGGATCGGGGTGCAGGACGACGACCGGGCCCTCCGACGCGAGTGATCTGCCCTCTCGGTCGAGCCACGCGACGAAGGTCACTGGCTCCGGCGCGTGTGGGGCCCACCAGGTCGGCGACGTCGCACGCCCTCGCGCTCAGCAAGCGCCTTTGGCGCTGCCATAGGGCTCGCTTGAGGCACTCGTCAACGAGCTGGCCCAACGCGCGCAGAATCACCTCGTCGTCACACCGCCGTGCAGCGGGATCCGGGGCATGTGGTCCATGAGGAACGAGCCGCGTTCCTCGCCCTGTGAGAGCGCGTCAAGGATCACGACCGGCATGCCCGCGCGCTTGGCCGTTAGGACCTCCTTCTGGCACCACTCTCGGGTGGCGTACAGGTCGGTCCGGATCGTCAGGCAGCGCACCGGTGGCCGCCTCGGCGAGCAGCTCCGCGGACCAATCAGTGCCCGGCTGCAGATCCTGCGCGTCGAAGAACTCCTCGAGCTTTGTGTCGAGGATCGCCTCTCGGACTCGGCGGACGAGCGTTGTCCGGGCGCATCGCCGGGCCCACCGCGCTTGGTGTGGCTGAGAAACACCTTCAGGCGCTGGTGCGTCTGCCTGAGCGAACTGCGCGATCGCCTGGGCGACGTCGCGGCATAGGGCGTCGCCCGGGTCGATGCTCTGGATATCGCCGATGGTGTCGTACAGCGCGCCCTCGGACACGGCCGTCGGTAGTCGCACGGGCAGTACGCATATATCGCTAGCCCTTGCTTCTGCTCCCTCACGGAGCCGCTGGATATATGCCCGCCACGGGCCATCGTCCTCGACCGCCCGCGCGATTTCCACCCCGAGAACCGGCACGACGACAGTGAGCTCGGCCTCCGGGATGCCGTGGGGCAGCGCCTCAACGTAGGGAAGCGGACGGGGCGCGTCAGTCGGGCGCCGCGTCCACCCCTCGGAGCGGACGAACACCTCGATCGCCCCGCCGACCAGACCTGAGAATGCGGTGCCGTGGAAGTGGTCGATCAGCCGGTCGGCCACAGTCCGCGCCGTGCCCGTCAGCTCGGGTGCCAGACGACGTAGACCTCCAGCAATGGCGGGAGCATCAGGGCCGAGCGTACAGAGACCGCGCCGAGGCGCCTTGTAGCATTTGCTGCGTGTCCGAGGTCTGCAACGTATTCGTTAGCCACCTCCATGAGGACGATGCGCGCATCGAGAATGTCAAGGATCTCGTTGCGGACCGCGGTCTCGCAATCCGCGACTCATCAATCAACGCTGCACGGCCGAACAATGCGAGAGATCCGGACTACATCAAGCAGCAGATTCTTGCCCCGAGGATCGACTGGGCCGGGACGATGGTCGTACTGATTTCCCCAGAGACCAAAGACAGCGAGTACGTGGTCTGGGAGATCGAGTACGCCGCAAGGACCGAAACCCGAATCGTGGGTGTCTACACGCAGGGCTCAGCCGACTGCGACATGCCCGAGGGACTAGAAGACTACGCCGACGCGATCGTCAATTGGAACGGCGACGCGATCGTCGACGCAATCCGAGGCTCCGATGTCTTCCGAGACCCGGACGGCGCGCCTCGTAAGCCGCGGGACATCGTCGCCATAACTGCTAGGGCTGCTGCGGGTCTTTAGCTACATCGTCGCCTCGCGACTTCGGCTTCGCACCCAACCCCTTCCACGGCTGGTGCACGCTCGCCACTTGCAAGCCGGAGATCCGCCGCCGTGCCGACGTCGGCGACTGGATCCTCGGCACCGGATCCGCTCGACACGGGCGCACCGGTTTTGCCGTGTACGCGATGCGCGTCGAGGAATCCGTCTGCCTTCGCGGAGTACTGGAGCGACCCACGATTCTGCCGCAAGCGCCCCGACCTCGCTGGCAGCCGAAAGTGGCCTTCGGCGACAACATCTATCGCCCTGACGGCGCTGATGGCTGGATCCAGCGAAACTCCCACCACAGCCTGCACGATGGGTCTGCGAACCCGCTAAACGTCGCAACTGACACGCGTGTGGATCGTGTGCTCGTCTCGCGAGATTTCGTCTACTGGGGTGGCACGGGCCCCCGGATCCCAGATGACCTACGTGCGTTCGGCGGCAATGAGAGGACATCTGCTCTTCAACGCAGGGTCATAGGTGCCGATTCAGCGAAGAGATGGCGGCTGCCGTGGTGCGGTGGATTGAGGAATTCGACCAGCGTGGCCTACGGGGTCGGCCGGGGCAATGGCCGGTTTGAGCGTCTGTCGCACGACTCCTGGCAAGCAGAACCGCCGATAAGCCAAGCTGTTGGGTCCGATCGGCCCGAGACCACAAGCGCAAACATGGATCGGGGTCTGCTCGCATCGATAGGTTGAGTCTCTATGACTTCGCCACCAAGCGACTCTCCGAATGAGGCCGCAGCTGCCTACCAAGCGGCAGTGCATGTCGCGACGAGATCGGGGATTGCAGCAGAGCCCGAGGCACAACTGACGGGACCAGTCGCAGAGTTACTGACGCAAGTAGCCGACGAGGCTGGCCTAGGCCGTTTCGGATTTCTGCGTGAGACTCAGCTCGCCGGCGTGCGGCCTGATTTCGGGATCCTCATAGACGAGCGCTTTGCTGGCTGGCTTGAGCTGAAGGCACCTGGCACTGGAACAGACCCGCGAACTTGGTCGGGGCGCAACGCCCAACAGTGGATCCGTCTCGCAGAACTAGACAACCTGCTCCTCTGCGATGGAGAGCATCTCCAGCTTTACCGAAATGGCGAGCCCGAAGGTGAGCAGGCTGACCTTCCGTACAGGGACGACGCCTTCAATGTCAAGCTCGTCGCCCAGCTATTGCGGCGATTCAAGAGTGGCCGGCCCGCCCCGATCAGATCGGCGCGCGACCTTGCCGCTGCTCTCGCCCCACTCGCCCGTGATCTTCGCCTCCGAATACGTGCAGGGCTCCAAGAGAGGACAAGCGCGGAATCAATTTGCAGGGCACGCGATATCTGGCGCGATCTCCTACACGAGCACATCACAGATGATCGGTTCGCGGATGCCCTAGCCCAGGTGATCGCCTACAGCTTGGTGATCGCGACACTCGACGGCACGGGAGACATTGACGACGACGGAATCGTGACTCTGGAGGAGGCCGAGCACGCTCTGAGTGGCTCGCACCGAGTTCTGGCCGCCACTCTCCGACCGGTCCTTGATGTGCGCGGCCTGCGCGAGACTCTCAGGAGCGAAGTCGGGGCGCTTGAGCGGCTTCTCGGTGTCGTGGACCCAGAGGCGATCGCCCAACGCAGAGATCCACGCGGCGACCCTTGGCTTTGGTTCTATGAGGATTTCCTTGCCGCCTACGATCCCAACGCACGCCGCAATGCGGGGGTCTACTACACCCCTGTCCAGATCGTTAGCTGCATCACAAGGCTCGTTGACCACGTGCTAGTCGAACGATTCGGACTCCGCTTGGGCTTCGCTGACGAAAGCGTCGTCACACTCGATCCCGCTGTTGGAACTGGCACCTTCCCGCTCGCGGTACTCGATCTTGCCGCCATGCGTGCGATCGATGCTCGCGGTGATGCCGGCCCAAGTCAGGTAGCAAACGGCCTCGCCGAGCGCCTCTACGGATTCGAGATCCTGCCTGGACCGTTCGCAGTCGCCCATCTTCGGGTGGGGGAGCGTCTGCAGGAGCTAGGAGCGATGCTTCCGCCGGGGGGCGCGCAAATCCTGCTTGCCGACACACTAGAGACGCCAAGCGAAGACCCTTCTGCTCCACAGTTGGAGCTATTTGGAGCAGCCGAGGTTCTCTCAGAGGAACGCCGCCGTGCGCGGAGAGTCAAGCGGGAGCAACCAGTAATGGCAATTGTCGGCAACCCCCCATACAACCGCGTCCGTAGAGAGGACGCGGGCGGATGGGTCGTTCATGGAGACGATGACGGCGAAGGCGCGTTGTTCGATCACATCATCGACGTTGCGAACGAACGGACAATCTTTAGCCACGTCGCGAGCGTCTATAACCTTTACGCCTACTTCTGGCGATGGGCCATCTGGAAGGCATTCGAGCACCACGGCGACGGGCCAGCCATTGTTGGATTCATCACTGCGTCATCATGGCTTGACGGACCCGGCTTCGTCGGGCTACGTGAACTCGTCCGCGAGATATGCGACGAACTCTGGATTGTTGATCTTGGCGGCGACAACCGTGGGGCGAGGCCCGAGGAGAATGTATTCGCAATCGAGGGCCCGGTCGCGATAGTCGTACTCTTTCGGTATGGCGATCATGCAAGTAAAGGTTCGGCAACGGTTCGCTATCGCCGAATTCACGGAAGTAGATCCGAAAAGTTAGCCGCGGTCTCCGAGGTCCAGCCCCCGGACACAGATCCAGGCTCATGGGAGACGCTCGATAACACCCAATGGAGCACCTTCACACCAGCTGCCGAGACCGAGACCTGGACCGTGATGCCCGCGGTCGGGGATCTCTTTCCATGGCGGCAGCCGGGATGTCAGATGAATCGAACCTGGCCGATCGCCCCGGACGCCACAACGCTGGTACGACGTTGGAAGGCATTCCTTGCGGATAGCGACATCGAGCGCCGAGCGGAACTCTTCCCAAACCCGAGCAGCGGTCGCACTGTGACAACTCAGGTTGGAGGGATGCCTACCCTCGCAAGCCTTGCCACGGATGCAGGCCCGTCTCCGATAGTCGCCTATGGATATCGTCCTTTTGACCGGCAATGGACATTCGAAGATGCTCGTCTTGCTGGTCTTGAGCGGCCATCTCTGTGGCAAAGCAGGAGCCCTGATCAGCTCTTCTTGGCATTTCCGTCCATCGCGCTCGCCCCAGGGCCGGGGCCCACAGTCCACTGCTTCACGGCAGTGCCCGACCGCAATGCGTTTAAGGGCTCAGCCAGCGCATCGATCGTAGCCCTCTATCGCGACGCGGCCGCCAGCAAATCCAACGTGACCGACGGCGTGCTTGAGGCCATAGGAGCCCAGCTCCGTGAGCGGGACCTGGAAACCGTCGACCCGACGGTCGAGGAGCTCGCCGCGTATGTCTACGCGCTTTTGGCGACGCCGACGTATCAGCAACGATTCGCAGACGAGCTTGAGAGCAAAGTCGTGCGGGTGCCACTCACGGCTGACCCATCTCTCTGGGTCGAGGCAACCGGGCTCGGATTTCGACTGATTTGGCTACATACCCTTGGTGAACGCTTTCGAGATCGCACGTCGGCCGGCGATCATCCTCCCCGTTGCGGGGTGGGCTGGGTGCGTGCCGTGAGCGCCTTGCCCGACGGGCCAGCAGATATCCACTATGACGACGAGAACCTGCTGCACATTGGCGACGGCATCGTCTCCGGGGTCAAGCCCGAGGTGTGGGAGTTCACCGTCAGCGGCTGGCCCGTAGTCCGTCGCTGGCTGGAAAACCGGACGGCAAGAGGCCGTGGCCGCCGAAGCAGCGAGCTGGACAACATACGCCCCGCTGTATGGCGAGATTCCTGGAACGACGAATTGCTCGATCTGCTCGGAGTACTGACGGAGTCATGTGAGCTGCGCGCGAACCAGGATGACCTTCTTGCACGAATCTGTGATGGAGCGCAGATCCCAGCCGACAGTCTCCCGAAACCGACCGATGATGAGCGCGCTGTTCCGCCAACAGAGCGGCGAACAACAGCGTCCGACGAGCAGCTGTCGACGGATGACTGAAGCCGCGCGTTTGTCTTGGGAAGGGTGACGGCGCGACACAGGCCGATTGCTTTCAAGCGATTCGTCCGTCTGAAGCTAACGGACCGATTTCAGGGGGTCGGGTCAATCACTCGAACGACGAGTGGCTGGTCATGCGCTCAACCTGGGAGGTCGTTTCCGACCATGGCCGCGCCCTGACGCTCAATGCATCAACGCTGGCCCGCAGTAGTTCGTGAACAGCCGGCACAGCGAGATCGGCAGCAGTGAGACGGATTGCGATCGAATTTGCACCAGCGTTATAGCCCGGTTGCCAAGTCGGCTCGATTCCGGCCTCCTTGCAAGCGGTCGCGAAGGTTTCAAAGGCAAGGCTGGGCTCGTCGCGCGAGCCATCTCGGTCGGGAAGGTGGAGTGTTCCGCCGTCTCGCACGGGCCTGATCGGTCCCCAAACCCTACGCCCTCGCCACACACCGATGTAGGAGCGCGGCGAATAGTCAACACAGACCAACCCCGGACTCTCACATGGGGTGGACCGATGAATGGCGTCCGGCCACATGTCCACGAATGCGGGTCAGGCCCAGTCGCGCTCAACCCCAACGCTCATTCGTGTACTGAAGCACCTCGTCCGTGGGCAGCTTGCGGGTTGAGTTTCCAATACGAACAAAAAACTCGGCTGCCTTTTCACCTCCTGGGGGATTAGCGAACACTGGCTCTGGCGCCTTTGGAATGCGTATTCGGCAAACGTGCTTCCCGTCAACAGCTGGGAAGTCGGCTGAGACTCGCGCAGCTGCCGGACCCCCAAGACACACTTTCAGATAGTCCATGAGCCAAAGCTCGAAACCGTCACGATCCTGCTTCTTAACCAGCTTTAGATCATTCTTCAAACCGATGATGGTGCCGTCATCGGCAACACCCACCAAGAGCATTCCTCCTTGCGCGTTAGCAAACCCTGCAACCGTCTTCATGATTGCGTGCTCTATGCGAGGGTCTTGCTCCTGCGTATGCTGATTCCAGCGAGCTGTTGCCTTAAACTCGATCGCCTTGCTTTCACCCGATTCAATTAGCTCGGCCAAGCTTTCCTGCTCTTCGCTCACTTCGCCCTCCCCAATGCGCAGACGCTCGAAAGCAGCACGAACAACCTCTGCGAGCAAAATGCGGCGCTGCTCAAGAAACGGTCGGTACTCCATGGTTTCCCAATCTGAAGGCAAGGCATGCCAAAAGCGCATTTCCCTCAACTCCGCTTCACCGCTTCCTTCGATCAATTTGGGAAAGTACTCCGCAGGTGGCTGATCTGCGATTTCAATATTTTCGGGCCACTCAAGCAACGCCATATTTGCCATCTGGTTAATATCTCGAACATCTGCGACGCCCATGGATTTGAGATAAGCGCGCGGAAAGAGATGGTGGCGGTCGATAGGGGCCTTCTTTGCGTTCAATGCTGGGTCCATGAGCTGATTCACTCGCATTTTCGAAAACAAAACCTTCGCGTCAAGCAAGTTGAGAGCCGCGTAATAGCCAAAAAGCGTTGGTCCGAACCCCGCCGAAGATTCAAGGTCATTAGGTAAGGTGATCCGCCAAAAATCTTCGGTCAATACATCTTCGATCTGCTGATCAAGGAGATCCACAAACTCGCGAGCCGTTCCAATACCGCGCAACCGGGCGAGATCGGCCTCGACCCGCGTCTCAGGGGAACTTGTGTAGCGCCCGGTTAACGACACCATGAAAAACCATCGGGCAACTAGATCCCGCAACGTTGCAGGATCAACCTTGAAATCGCGTTTCCCAACGAGGAAGATCAGATAGGTATAAAGGAGTGCGTTCTTTGAGCTAATCATTTTGGAGCTTCGAAAACCTGCACGCACCAAACACTTCATGAACTCATGCCAATTTGTTAGATCTAACGCATACGCCTGCGCATCCTTTAGGACGGCAAATTGCTCGTCCCGGCGATCTGCAGAGTACTGTCCACTCTCCATATCACGCCCCCTGAGCACTGCATACACAGCCCTTAGGCGTCCTCGCCTAAATCCAAGACCAACGGCAACACGGAGAAGCTGGTCGGGATCTGGTTCGATGAAATGGTTGTATGGGGACGGTCCAGCCACTGAGGGAGTCCGAGACATCCGGCTGAATTCTTCCAACGCTTTTCGACCCTTTTCCCACCACACCGACATTAGGGTCAAAATGAAATCGGCCTGATTGAGCGTGACTCCTTTCGAATTAATTCGAACGAAGACTTCTGCTACCTGCTCTTCGTCCAGTGAGCTTGCTAGCTCGACGGCACTGCAGGGATAGTTTTGGAGTTGATCGAGTCGGCTAATAGCCTCGACCAGCTTGTCTTCTTCCTCGTCAGAAAGGTCTCGAGCGGCAGAAACACGTGCCAGAAAGGTCTTAATGAACTTGTGGCGCCCGTCTTGGCCTATCCAGAGCTGACTGATATCAGGGATGAACTCTGGATCCCTCTCTACCGCAGCATCCGCAACTGCAAAGCGCTGGTCCCGGGGACGGAAGGCAATCCTAATTCGACTCTCTTTGTAATTGTCGTCGATGACCGGACAGCCCTTGAGAACCGCGTATAGCGATGTCAAGCGCTGCTGGCCGTCAACAATCATTAGACGGGGGACGGCTTGCTTTTCTCCAGTCCCAATCTTGCGAGCTCCCGTGGCGTCCACATTGCTCCAAAACAAGAAGTAGCCGACCGGAAATCCTTGGAACATCGAATCGAAGAGATCTCGTACCTTCGTGTTGTTCCACACAAAAGGCCGCTGGATGTCGGGGAGGCCGATCTCACCCGCATCTATGTCCGCAATCAGCTTTGAGAGCGGGTATCGAACATCGTTGAATAATGTGGCGTCCATTGACTGGCGATCCTATCCATGGTGGCTTGGGCGTTTCAATCTAGGCCTCGCTAACCCCACCCGCCTCCACGAACCGGCACAACGCATTGACCAGCCGCATCTGCTCGATCGAGTTCGCCTTGATGTCGAGCAGCTTCGGGCTCGCCACGAGGACCGCCAGGCAACGCGCCCTTGAGATCGCCACGTTTAGGCGGTTGCGGCTGAAGAGGAACTCGACGTTGCGGGGGATCTCTTCGGAGCTGGAGGTGGCCATTGAGAAGAAGGCGATTTGGGCTTCTTGGCCTTGGAACTTGTCTACGGTGCCGATGCGGATGTTTGGTGGGAGGCGGTCTTGTAGGCACTTGACCTGGGCGTTGTAGGGGGTGACTACGAGGATGTCGCTTGGCTCGAGGGGGTGCTGGTTGCCCTCGTCGTCGGTGTAGGTCGCGCCGTTCAGCAGGGGCTCGATCGCCTTGGCTATGCGGTCGGCCTCCTCCTCTGAGGACTGGGAGCGGCCCTCGTGCTCTACCGGCAGCCAGCGCAGGCCGGTGCCGGTCAGCTCTCCCTCGGCGTCGATGCGCTGGCGCTCGCGGCCCGGGGCCGATCTGAGGCGCCCGTCGTACATCAGCTCCGAGACGAAGGCGCAGACGTCCGGGTGCAGGCGCCAGGTCTGCTCGAGGAAGACGCCGTGGGCGGGGTCGACGGTCTGCCTCTCCCCCAGCAGGTGCTCGAGGACCGAGAGGGAGGAGCCCTCGGGGTGGGCCGCCCCGGCGACCTGGGGCAGCTGCTGGGGGTCGCCGAGCAGGACTACGTTGCGGGCCGCGGTGGCGAGCGCCAGGGCGTCGGCCAGGGAGACCTGGCCCGCCTCGTCGATGAAGAGGTAGTCGAGCGGCTCGGTGTCCTCGCGGCAGTAGTGCCAGGCGGTGCCGGCGGTGAGGCGGGCCTCGGGGTCGTTGAGGGCGGCGTTGTCGGCGACCGAGTCGACGAGGCCGTGCCCGGAGGCGAACTCCGACTCGGGGTTGCCCGTCGAGGACTTCTTCAGGCCGCGGAACTCGGCTCCCTCCTCGTGCGCGACCTTCTCCACCTCCTCCAGCAGGTTGTGGATCACCTTGTGGCTGGTCGAGGTGACGCCGACGCGCTGCCCGCGGCCGATCAGGTCGACGATCAGCCGCGCGCCGGTGTACGTCTTGCCCGACCCCGGCGGGCCCTGGATGAAGAGGTGGCTGCCGTCGAGGGCGGCGACGATCTCCTTGCGCTCCTCCAGCTCCATCCCGTCGTGGTCGATCGGCGCGCCGGGCTCGCGGCCGCGCAGGCGGGGCGGGTCGCGGCGGAGGATGCCGCGGGCGGCGGGGTAGGCGCCGTCCGGCCCGGCGCCCTCCTCGACCAGGGAGGCGGCGAGGCGGCGCAGGGCGCCCTCCTGCTCCCCGGTGCCGAAGAGGTCGCGCGAGACCAGCGCCGCGGGGAGCGGCCGGTCGGCGATTCTCGGGCCGCGCTTCAGCTCCAGCCGGCCGCCGTCGGGGTCGATCGCGAAGACCTCCCCCGCCCGCCCTCTGTCGGCCGGGTCATAGACCGTCGTCCCCTCCCTGATCTTGGTCTCCTGCGTGGGGAAAGTGAAGCTGTGGACGAGGGAGAGTCTCTCCTGGCGCGGCGGCGTCTCCTCATCGTGGGAGAGCGGGGCGATCGCCTCCGCGTCCTCCAGCAGGCGCTCCACCTCGGCGTCCAGGCGATCGAAGAAGGCCCACCACACCGGCCGCGCCTCCCGGTGGTGGTACTCCAGCAGCTGAGCCATCAGCCCGCGCGCCCCCTGTTCGGCGTCACGCCGGCCCTCCTCGTCGGGAACGCCCTCCAGCAGGGCGCGGTAGAGGGCCTCGTTCTCCTCGCGAATCTCCAGCTGCGCCTCGCCACGCTCCTGGGGCTCGGCCTCGAACCACTCGATCCAGCGCGCCGCCTCCGTCCCCTCGAACTCGCCCTCGGCCTCGGCGCGCCGCTCCAGCAGCCAGTCGCGCAGCTTCAGCGTGGAGAGGCAGTCGTCCTCGTTGTAGGCGGCGATCTCGTCGAGGATCGAGCCCTCCCCCTCCTCCAGCCAGCGCTCGAATTTGACGATCGAGTCGCCGCCGTCGGTCACCGCGGTCTCCCGCGCGTCCATGTAGAAGGCCTCGACCTTCTTGATCGAGTAGCTGGGCTGGGAGATCCGCAGCGCCTCCCTCACCACCTTGTAGAGGTCGACGAAGACCTCGTCGCGCAGCAGCTGGTCCAGCTCCTCCTCGCGGGTGCCGTGGGCGCCGGCGAGGCGCTTCAGCGCCGTTATCTCGTAGGGGGCGTAGTGGTAGACGTGGAGGTCGCCGAAGCGGCGGCGGCGCGCGACGATCAGGTCGACGAACTCCTCCAGGGCGCGCTTCTCCTCGGCGCGGTCGCGGCCCCAGATCGCGGTGAACTCGGGCTCGCCGCCGTCCGCGGCCGTGACCAGGCCGAAGAGGTACTCCAGCCCGCCGCCGTCGAAGAACGGGTCGCCCTCCATGTCGAAGAAGACGTCCCCCGGGGAGGGACGAGGGAGGCGGGCGAAGCCGCGGCGCCTCCTGCGGCGCCAGCAGCAGGTAGTCGTGCTCGCCGCTGCGGCGGGCGCCGAGCTGGAGGGAGGCCTGCTCGTGCAGGCGCTCCAGCACGGCGAGGTCGATGCCGGGCGCGGAGAGCTGCTCGGCGCTGCCGAGCGCCGCGAGCGTGTCGAAGCCGGCGGCGCGCAGCAGGTCCCGCTGGCGGCGGGTGATGCCGGCGACGAGGCTGAGGTGGTCGTCGGCGACGCGGCGCTCGTCGCAGAGGGTGCGCCAGCGGCAGATGGAGCAGTGGGAGACCGGCTCGGGGTAGGTGTCGCGGCCGGCGTCGCCCAGCTCGGCGAGGAAGCCGTCGCGGACGCGGCGGAAGTAGGCGGAGAACTCGGCGAGGCGGAAGGAGCGCTGCTCCCCCGTGCCGAGGATGACGTGGATGCGCTCCGGCTCGGCGCCCTGCGCGGCGGCGAGCAGCTCGCTGTAGAAGCAGAGCTGGAGGATGAAGTAGGGCTTGGCGCGGCGGGCGAGCTTGGTGTCGGCGACCTCGTAGCTGTAGGAGCCGAGGTCGGAGGGACGGTCGACGCGGAAGAGGAAGTCGGCGTGGCCGCGCAGGGCGCCGGCGGCGCCGTCCTCGGCGGGCCGGAAGAAGGTCGCCTGGTAGATCACGTCGGGACCGGCGCGCAGCGCCTCCTCGGTCTGCGCGGCAGCGGCCTCCAGCGCGGAGCGCGAGCCGTCCTCGGGCATCTCGATCCGAACGACCTCGCAGCCCCTCGGCCTCCAGCTCCTCCAGGTACCGCAGCTCGTGCTCGTCCCCCTTCTCGGCGAGCAGCTCCGCCTCCGCCCCCCGATCCGGCGGATCCCCAATCTCCCCCCGCGCCCGAGCCAGGTCCAGCGTCGTCAGGTGCGCACACGCCAGGTAGTTGTTCAGGTCGCTGGCGGAAACGACCAATTGCCCGTCAAGTACCTGCATACGCCCCCACGATCAAAGTCTGCTGAGCATATGCCAGTCATGTCGAAACGTTGTGTCTAGCCGAGCTGACATGGCAGCCCGAAGGCATCGCTCATCTGTGCGCGATTCGACTGGCATTTGTCTCATTCCGCGCACCATGGGCGACTTAAGGCTGGCCAGGGTGTGACAATGCACCCGAGCGAGGTTTTGGATTTCAATGGCAGGCCGGTGGCGCTCAATTTCACCCGGTGGAAGCACATCGTCGATCGGGAATCTGGCCATCCAGAAATGGCAGGCCTTCGCGGAGAAGTCCTGCTCGCGATTCAGAAGCCAGATCGACACATGCCTGGGCATGAGCCAAATGAAGAGTGGTTTTACCGGAGCAACGTCGGTCCCAGTACCTGGATCAAGGTCGTCGTAATCTATGAAGCGGGACACGGATCGATCATCACCGCGTTTCCCAGGAGGGCCTTCCCATGAGCGTGACCATCGCTGACATCACCTACGACCGCGTCCGATTCGACGAGGATGCGGATGTGCTCTATCTCCATAGAGGTGACCCCGCTGATGCGGCCGACTTCGATGAGTCCCCCGAAGGTCATCACCTGCGCTTTTCATCCGGCGGTCAGCTAATCGGGATCACGATTGTTCGGCCGCGCTGGCTTTTGGAGCACGAAGGAAAGATCACGATCACTCTGCCTGAACAAGTGTCGATCGACCGTGAAGAGTTGCTCGAGGCGCTGAGCGCGGTTTAAGCTCGTGGCATGACCAAGCGCGACGGAACCGAGGCTCTGACCGAGATGATCGGCCGCTACAACGACGCCTGGAACGCGCAGGATCTGGACGCGATCGTCGCGATGCACGCTCCGGACATGGTCTTCGCTAACCACACCGCCGGGGAGTCGGCGCAGGGCGAGGAGGTGCGGGGGCACATCGCCTCGATCTTCGAGACCTGGCCCGACATGCGCTTCGAGACGCGACGGCTGTACGTGCGGGAGGGGCTGGTCGTGCAGGAGTGGACGGCGACCGCCACTCACACCAAGGCGATGCGGCGCGGCGACCTCGAGGCGACGCCGAGCGGTAACGCGGTCAGCTGGGACGGGGTCGACGTGATCCCCTTCGAGGACGGCCTGGTCAAGCGCAAGGACGTCTACTCGGACTCGGTCTCCATACTGCGCCAGGTCGGCCTGCTCGACTGAGATCAGTCGAGGTACCCCGGACGATTCCGGTGGACAAGCAGGTCGGCAGCCGTCACTATGGCGGCAGGTGTTCTCGCCACGGCGATTGATCGTTCCGCTGCTTTGCGCGGCTGCGTTCGCGGCGTTCGCGGCCGCTCCCGCCTCCGCCTACATCTACTGGAGCGCCGGCAGCACCACGATCTTCCGCGCCGGCAACGACGGCTCGGCGTTTGGCACCTTCGTTCAGACGCCCCCCTTCTCCAGCGCGGTGGCGATCGACGGCACCTACGTCTACTGGGGCACCAGCGACGGGCGGATCGGCCGCGCCAACCTCGACGGCAGCAACCCGAACCCCAACTTCATCACCGGGCTGCCGGGCCCCTCGGGCCTGTCCGGGCTGGCGGTCAACGCGACCAACATCTTCTGGGCCAACTACGCCGACATCGGCCGCGCCAACATCGACGGCACCGGTGCCGACCCCACCTTCATCGCCGCCGCCGACCACCCGGTCGGCCTCGCGATAAACGCCACCCACCTCTACTGGGGCGAGAACTCGATCGGCAAAATCGGAAAAGCCACTGTGGGGGGAAGACAGATCGAGAAAGACTTCGTCGCCGCGCCCGGCGACCCGTGCAGCGTCACCGTCGACGACACCTACGTCTACTGGGCCGACGCCACCGGCAACAGGATCGGCCGCGCGACCCTGGCCGGCGCGGGGGGCGACCCCAACTTCATCGACCCGGGCAAGCTCGTCTCCTGCAGCGTTGCGGCCTACGGGCCGTTCCTCTACTTCGGGCTCAGCGATGCCGTGTTTGGGCCGACGTCGATCGGCCGCTCCGCCCTCAACGGCTCCAACCTGCAGACCAACTTCATCGGGCTCACCCCCTACGGGGCGCCGACCGCCCAGATCGTGGTCGATTCGCTGGGGCCCGCCTCCCCACTGCCGGCGAACTCGTTCAAGGTCGGGAAGCTGAAGCGCAACCCCAAGAAGGGGACCGCCCGGCTGCGGATCACCCTGCCCGGCCCCGGCACGCTTGTCCTCATCGCCAAGAAGGTGAAGAAGCAGATCAAGACCGTCGCCGGCCCGAAGACAGTCTGGATGCCAATCCGGCCCAAGCCCGCCCTGGCGAAGAAGCTGCGCAGGACCCACAAAGCACTCGTCTCCGTGAAGCTCCGCTACACACCGACAAACGGCCTCTCAAAGAAGAAGGTCAAGCGGGTGCGGCTCGTGCGGCGCGGGCGCTGAGTCGCCTCAGCCGCGGCGAGCCCGCAGGCGACTGCGGATGAAGCTTGGCCAGACTCGGGGGCGGCGGGCCACGGTGAGGGCGATTGGGGCGGAGTCGAAGTAGGAGACGCGTTCGGTGGCGAGGCCGTCCTCGCCGAGGGCGAAGTGGTCGACCGCGCCCCAGGAGATCGGCTTGCCGCCGGCGGTGCCGCTGATCGTGAACTCGATCAGCACGCCGTCCTCCGTCGCCCCCCAGCGGTGGACCTCGGCCGTCATTCCGGGGATCAGCTCGAACAGCTCGGCAAAGGTGCGCTGGCCGTCGGCGAGGGTGTGGGTGGTCGCCGTCATCGGCGCCTTGAGGACGACCTCCTCGGCCAGCACTTTCGCCAGGCCTTCCGGGGTCGGCGCCCGCCAGTACTCCTCGAAGCGGCGCACGAAATCGGCCGCGGCCTCTGCATCCATGTCCGGACCTTAACTGTCCGCCGCATCGCGGCGATCTAGGATCGACCGGCCAGGACCAGTCCAGCGCCGACTCAGAGGAATATGAGCAACTTCGCCGTCAAGAAGATCGAAGAGATGGAGGGCCTCTACGGAGGAAGCTTCAAGAAGGCCCGCGCCGAGCTCGGCGTGCAGTCCTTCGGCATGCAGATCATCGACATGCCGGCCAACTACGAGAGATACCCCGAGCACGACCACGAGCAGGACGGACAGGAAGAGGTCTACGTGACTCTGGGCGGAGGTGGCGAGCTGGAGATCGAGGGTGAGCGCTTCCCACTCAACCCCGACCACGTCGCCCGAGTGGGCGCCGGCGTTAAGCGCAAGGTCTGGCCGGGGGCGGAGGGAATCCGCATCATGGTGCTGGGCGGCGTGCCCGGCAAGGCGTACGAAGTCCCCGAGTTCACGGAATTGGGTGACACGGCCGCAGCGGGGAGTTAGGCTCGCCCGAATGCGTCGCGTCTCGTTCCTTGTCGTAGCGCTGATCGCGCTCCTCCTCGCTGCGCCCGCCGGCGCGGCGAGGGATCACCGCGGGGCGATCGGTGGGGTAGCGCACCAGGACCGCAGCGACCCCGACAATGCGATCGTCGTCATCAGCGGTGACGTAACGGTCGCGCGGGGCCATGTCGTCAAAGGCGTCTACGTCGCCAGCGGCGACGTGCGGATCGCCGGCCAGGTCGACGGGGACGTGTTCCTGGCCAGTGGCGATGCCGTGATCAGCGGGCGCATCGACGGCGACTTGGTGACGTTCGGCGGCCAGGCGCGGCTGTTGCCGACCGCCCGCGTCACCGGCGACGTCAACTACGGCGACGAGCGGCCGATCGTCGCCGCGGCCGCCGTCGTCAACGGAGACGTGCAGAAGGAGAGCTGGAACGACGGTCTCGGCCTCCTCCCCTTCATCGGCGCCTTCGTCCTCTGGTTCGCGATCGGCATCTCCTCCGTCGTCCTCGGCTGCATCCTGCTGCTGATCGCGCCGCGGGCGGCCGACGTGATCGCCGCGCAGACCAGAGAGCGGACCGGAGTGACGATCGCGATCGGCCTCGCGATCTTCATCTCTCTGCCGATCGCCGCCGTTATCTCCGCGATCACCGTGCTCGGCCTGCCGCTTGCCTTCGGCATCCTCCTGGCGCTGATGCCCCTTGCCGCGATCGCCTACGTCGCCGCCGCCTGGGCGCTCGGCCGCGCCATCGTCAAGCCCCCGCGGGAGCGCATCCTCTCCTTCCTCGCCGGACTGGCGATCCTCCGCGCCCTCGCCTTGATCCCGTTCCTCGGCGGGCTCGTCGGCTTCGCCGCGGTCGTCTTCGGCTTCGGCCTGATCGGCGCCGCTATTGGGGCGGCGCGGAGCGGGCCAAGAGAAGCGCCCGCTCCCGCTCATTCTGGGTGAGGAAGGCCGCGCGCTCGAACTCGGCGCTCGCCTCCGCGGCCCGCCCGAGCCGCTCCAGCATCTCGCCGCGCGCTGCCGGCAACAGGTAGTAGCCCTCCAGCGCCGGCTCGCTCGCCAGCCCGTCGAGCAGCTCCAGCGCCGCGGCGGGGCCGAACGCCATGCCCACCGCGACCGCGCGGTTCAGCTCGACCACCGGCGAGCGAGTGATGGCGGCGAGCCCGTCGTAAAGAGCGACGATCCGCTCCCAGTCGGTCTCCCCCGCGGTCCGCGCCCGCGCGTGGCAGGCGGCGATCGCGGCCTGCAGGGCGTAGGGGCCGAGCGGGCGGCCCAGCCCCTCGGCGCGATCCAGCTCCTTCAGGCCGTGGCCGATCAGGACGAAGTCCCAGCGCCCGCGGTCCTGGTCTTCGAGCAGCACCGGCTCGCCGTCGGGCCCGGTGCGCGCCGGGAAGCGCGAGGCCTGCAGCTCCATCAGCGCGACCAGCCCGCGCGCCTCCGGCTCACGCGGCGCCAGCCCGGCGAGGACGCGGCCCAGCCGCATCGCCTCCTCGCAGAGGTCGGCGCGGATAAGGCTTTCCCCCGCGCTCGCCGCGTAGCCCTCGTTGAAGATCGCGTAGATCACCTCCAGCACCGAGCCAAGCCGCTCCCCCAGCTCGTCCCCACTCGGCACCTCGATCGGCACCCGGGCCTCGGCCAGCGTCCGCTTCGCTCGGGCGATCCGCTGCGCCACCGTCGCCTCCTTAGCGAGGAAGGCGCGGGCGATCTCCGCCGTGGTCAGCGAGCCGACCAGGCGCAGGGTCAGCGCCACCCGCGCCTCGGTCGCCAGCACCGGGTGGCAGGCGGTGAAGATCAAGGCGAGGAGGTCGTCGCCGATCTCATCGGTCGCCTCGGAGAAGAGGTCGGCACCAGTGAGGGACTGGCGCAGCTCCGCCTCCCGCCCCAGCTCCCGCTGCTTGCGCTCGGCGACCTCGGCGTGGCGGGCCCGGTCGATCGCCCGATTCTTCGCCGTCGTCATCAGCCAGGCGCCGGGGTTGTCGGGAACGCCGCCCTCGCGGCCACTGCTCCAGCGCCGCGACCAGCGCATCCTGGGCCAGGTCCTCGGCGACGCCGACGTCCCCGGTCATCCGCGCCAGCCCGGCGATCAACCGCGCCGACTCAATCCGCCAAACGGCGTCGATAGCGCGGCGGGCGTAGCTCTCCCCCACCCCGTGGTGCAACGTTTTGTCCTCCTTATCAGGGGACAAAACGTTGCACCACGGCGGGAGAGGTCTCTGGATTCGGCAGGTGCAACGCTTTATCACCCATGCAGGGGGACAAAACGTTGCACCTTGGGGCGGTAGCGGTCAGCCCGCGTTCTGCTCGGCCTGCTCGCGGGTGCGCTGCTCCTGCTCGCGCAGCTCCGGAGTGAACTCCTCGCCGAAGTCGTCCTCCTCGAAGACCTGGCGGATCTCGATCTCACCCGGCTCGTCGTGGGGGTCGGGGCAGCGCTTGATCCACTCCACCGCCTCGTCGAAGGAGCGAACCTGCATCAGCCAGTAGCCGGCGATCAGCTCCTTGGTCTCCGCGAACGGCCCGTCGATCACGGTTCGCTCGCCGTCACCGCCGAAGCTGACCCGCACCCCTCTGGAGCTCGGGTGCAGCCCCTCTCCGGCCAGCATCACGCCCGCCTTCACCATCTCCTCGTTGAACTTGCCCATCTCGGCCAGCATCTCCTCGCTCGGCATCTCGCCCACTTCGGAGTCCTTGCTCGCCTTGACAATTGCCATCACTCGCATCTCAGGCCTTCCTTTCACGTGTTGCGCATATTCGCGCCTCTACCCACTACGACGAGCGGGAGTCGCCGAAATCGACACCGGCGACGAAATTTCTTGGGGTAAGTGAGTTTGACCACCCCTAGTGGGGGTCAAACTCACTCACCCCCTCCCCGTGCCGCTCGTGGCCGGGGCAGGCGGATACCGGCACCGCCGGGTAGCGCGGGTAGCGCTTGTCCTCGCGCGAGCGCAGGCAGAGGGAGAAAACTGAGCCGCGGGAATTGGGCACCAGCTGCTGGTGGGCGCAGCTGTCGCAGAGGCCGTTGGGATGGGGAGAGTTCATGCCGCCCATCGCCCTCACGCTAGCGCCACGGCGGCCTAATGCGATCATCCTCCCCATGACCGGCGCCGTTGCCCGCTTCGCTCTTGCCGGACTTGCCGCGATGGCCATCGTCGGCGTGGTCAGCTTCCTGGTCATGCGGGACACCGGCACCTCGGAGGCGCTGAGCAACGCGCGCGATGTGACTCGCATCGTCGGCGACGGGATCGTCGAGCCCAACCTGACCGAAGGGCTGATCCGCGGCCGGCCGGGCGCTGTCGCCCGCTTCAACCGCATCGTCCGCCGCCGCGTGCTCCAGGACCCGATCGAACGGATCAAGCTCTGGACGCCGGCCGGGCGTCTTGTCTACTCGGACGAGCCCCGCCTGATCGGCGAGCGGTACAAACTCGGAGCCGGTGAGCTGGCGGTGTTGCGCACCGGCGACGTCGAATCCGACATCAGTGACCTGAGCAGGCCAGAGAATCGCTTCGAACAGGGGCGCGGCAAGCTGCTTGAGGTCTACCTCCCCGTGCGATCCCCGGCCGGCCGGCCACTGCTCTTTGAGGCCTACCAGCGGTTCGACTCGATCGCCTCGAGCGGGCGCGACATCTGGCTCGCGTTCGCTCCCGCCCTGATCGCCGCCCTGATCGTCCTGGAGTTGGTTCAGCTGCCCCTCGCGGCATCGATGGCCCGGCGTATCCGCAGGGGAGCCGAAGAGCAGGCGATGCTGCTGCGGCGGGCGGTCGACGCCTCCGAGAACGAGCGCCGCCGCATCGCCGGCGACCTTCACGACGGGATCGTTCAAGACCTCGCCGGCCTCTCCTACTCTCTCGCCGCGGCGGCGGACAAGGCGGAGGCGACAAACCCGGATGCGGCCGACAGCCTGCGAAGCGGCGCCGACCAGGCGCGCCAGGGAGTGCGGCAGCTGCGCGGACTGCTGGTCGAGATCTACCCGCCCCGCCTGCGCGATGCCGGCCTCGCGGCGGCGGTGGAGGACCTCCTCTCGCCGCTCACCGCCCGCGGCGTCGAGACCGCGGTCTACATTCCCGGCAATCTCGCCGTCGAGCCGGAAACCGAGGCGCTGCTCTTCCGCATCGCCCAGGAGTCGATTCGCAATGCGGCGAAGCACAGCGAGGCGTCGCGGGTCACCGTGCGAACCTCGCTCGAGGATGACTGGGTGACGCTCGAGGTTGCCGACGACGGGGCGGGGTTCTCCACCGAGCAGCCGAACGAGGTCCGCGAGGGGCATCTCGGCCTCGACCTGATGCGCCGGCTGGCCGAAGATGCGGGCGGGGAGCTGGAGATCGAGACGGCGCCGGGCAGAGGCACGCAGGTGCGGTTGACCCTTCGACGGGAGGGAGCCGCGTGATCCGCGTCCTGCTGGCTGAGGATCACTCGGTGGTTCGAGCGGGGCTGGAGGAGCTGCTGGGCGGCGCCGATGACGTCGAGGTGGTGGGCATGGCAACCGATGGGGCCGAGGCGGTTGCCCTCGCCACGGAGCTGCAACCCGACGTGGTTCTCTGCGACCTCTCGATGCCCGTTCTCGACGGGATCGAGGCTACCCGTCAGATCGTCAAGGAGGTGGCCACCGCGCGGGTGGTGATCCTCACCGCCTTCTCCGAGCGTGACCGCATCCTGGGCGCGCTCGACGCGGGGGCGATCGGCTACCTCCTCAAGGATGCCGACGCGGGTGAGCTGCTTGAGGCAGTGCGCGCGGCCGCCCGTGGCGAGTCTCCGATGGCGCCGAAGGCCGCCGGGGTGCTGATCGGCGAGCGCGCCGGGCAGCGCTCCCCCGAACTGACCCCGCGGGAGCGCGATGTGCTCGCCCTGGTCGCCGACGGCCTACCCAACAAGCGGATTGGGCAGCGGCTCGAAATAAGCGAGAAGACCGTCAAGGCGCACCTGACCCGGATCTTCGAGCGGATCGGCGTGACTGACCGGACCCAAGCTGCGCTCTGGGCCCGGCGCCGGGGGATCGCCGGCGGTTCCGACGATCCCAACGCGTAAGTCCGGCCGGGTCGGACTAGGTGTGGTTCGGGCCGTGGTGGGCCCCGTGGCTGTGGCCGCGCTCGCCGTGGTGCTTGCCGTGACGTTCGCCGTGGTGCTTGCCCCGGTGCTTGCCGTGGCGCTCGCCACTCTGGTGCTCCTGGTGCTGGCCGACCGGGTCATCCGAGCCGGCTTGGTGCTCCTGGTGCTGGCCGACCGGGTCATCTGAACCGGCTTGGTGCTCCTGGTGCTGACCGGGTAGATCGTCTGCGCCCTGCCTCGCCTGAGCGATGCCTGCGCCGCCGAACGCGAGCAGTCCAGTCACACCGAGCAGTCCAACCATTCGTGAAGTTCGTTTGATCATCGTCACTCCTTCGTGGGGTATGACCAAAGGGTGCGCCAATCGCGGTCGGCCTTTCAAGTGGACCTTGGTCTTAGGACCTCTGCGCGCGTCCGGGCCGGGCCAACTGCTGGTGGGCGCAGCTGTCGCATAGCCCGTTGGGGTGCGCGGGGCCCGCACCGCTCCCACCGTTCTGCGGCCTGCCGGCGGCCACGCCGTCCCTACACCCGCTGCAGGTGCGTGTCTCTGAAGTCACCCGGGTACTTCAGGCCGAACCCCAGGGCGCGATCGATGCCAATGTGGGCGAGCCAGGCGAGGGCAACCTGGGTGAGTGTCGGCGCGTCGGCGAGGATGCCCGCCGCCCCGAAGGCGATGGGCATCACGACAGTGTGGGCGATGTTGTAGGCGCTCGCCCCAACCCGCGGACCCGCCAGGTAACCCAGCAGCGAGAGGTCCACCGCGATCAACAGCCCGACCAGGGCCAGGATGCTGAAGTCGAGGTGGAAGTAGACGGCCAGCGAGGCGGCGGCGAGGGCGAGGCCCTCGAGCCGGAGCAGCAGTCGCGGCACGCGCTCGATCACCGTCGTCATGCTATCCGGAGGTCGGCTGAACGGTTTACCCCCGAATCCGTGGGTCAACCGACCACTCGAGGGGCGTTTTCGCGCGAGAAGAGCGCTCGAATCGCGCCGCCGCGCCTTGTCGAGTGGCCCCGTTTTGGAGCGGAGATGTCAGCGCTCGGCGCGGCGCTTGGTCGCGCCGAGGATGCGACGGGTGGCCAGTACGTGCATGCGGGTGCCGATCACCAGGGCACGGTAGACGCCTCCCTTGAGGCCGGGGAACTCGGCGCGGGTCTCGGCGCGGACGCGGGTGCGGTCGTCGCCGAGGTCGTCGAGGCGGAGGGTCAGGGCGTAGTTGGAGAAGCGGTGGCTGCCGGCCAGCGCCAGCGCACTCGGCGCGGTCATGTCGGCGACGTGGAATCCTGGCACGGTCGAGCCCGGAGCAAGCGGGCGCGGGCCGCCGGCCTCGGTGTCGGCGCACTTGAGCAGGCGGGCGAAGGTCGGCGCGCCGCCCGCGGACGCCGAGCCCTCGACGACGCGCAGCACCGACTCCCAGGTCGACTCGGGGCTCGCCTCGATCACAACCGCGTGCTCATCGACAAAGGGGAGCTGGTCGGCGGCGGCGTGCATCGCGGCGATCCTACGTCGGAGTGCCGACTTCGGGCCCATATAACCCCGGAAAGTGCGCACAGCCGGGGGAGAATGCCGCCTCTCCGCGGGCTAGCTTTGATGCGTGAGCGAGACCGCGACCCTCTTCGACGCCGATGCGGCTGCCTATTCGGGGACCGTCGAGGTGCTCGGGGTGATCTTCGCCGCCGAAGACGACGGCTACGCGGTGCTGGAAGTGCAGGACGGGGAGTCGGGCGAGGGGTTCGCGCTGGTCGGCCCCGTCGCCCACCTCGGCCCCGGCGACCGCGCCGAGGTAAGCGGCGATTGGCAGACGCACTCCCGCTACGGGCGCCAGCTGCGGGCCCGGGGCGCGCTGCCGCTCGACCCCGCCGACCACGCGGGCCGCGTCGCCTACCTCGCCACCCTGCGCCACATCGGCCCCGCCCGAGCCGAGCGCTTGGTCGATGAGCACGGCGAGGGCGTACTGGGGGCGATCGGCGCCGACCCGCAACGGGTGTTCTCCTCCCTGCGCGGAGTCAGCGCCAACCAGGCCGCGGCCGCGGCCGAGTCCTGGCACGCCAGCCGCGCCGTCCGCGACCTCCACGTCCAGCTCGCCCCACACGGGCTCGCCCACCTGGCGGCGCCGATCCACTCCCGCTACGGGGACCGCTCGATGGCGATCCTGCACGAGGACCCCTACCGGCTGACCGAGATCGACGGGGTCGGCTTCGTCCGCGCCGACAAGATCGCCCTCGCCGCCGACGTGCCGCCGGAGTCGAGCAAACGCGCCCAGGCCGCCGCCGTCTACGCCCTCGCAGAGGCCGAGCAGCAGGGGCACACCTTCCTGCCGGTCGAGGGGCTGCGCGCCCGCGCCACCAAGCTGCTCGGGCTCAACCCCGATCCCGACGTGCTGGTCGAGGCCCGCGGTCTCTATATAGAGGAGGGACCAGAGGAGGGACGCGTCTATCGCGAGTTGACCCACGCAAGTGAGGTGGCCGTCGCCGAAACGCTGGGCGCCCGCGCCGGAGCCCCGCCCCACCTCGACCATGAGCCGGGCGACCTACCCGAGGAAGAGGGGCTGACCGAGGAGCAGTGGGCCGCGGTGGGGGGCGCCTTTGCCTCGCGGATCTCCGTCCTCACCGGTGGCCCCGGCGTCGGCAAGACGGTCTGCACGAAGGCGATCGTCGCCGAGGCCGACGCCGCCCACGTCAAGGTGGCGCTCTGCGCCCCGACCGGGCGCGCCGCCCGCCGCATGGAGGAGGCGACTGGCCACGAGGCGCAGACGATCCACCGCATGATCGAGTGGATGCCGGGCCGCGAGCCGACCTTCAACCCCGGCCACCCCCTCCCCGCCGAGCTGGTCATCGTTGACGAGGCGTCGATGCTGAACCTGCGGCTGATCGAGGTGCTGCTGGGCGCGCTGGCCGAGTCGACTCACATCGTCTTCGTCGGCGACGCCGATCAGCTGCCGCCGATCGGCGCCGGCAAGCCGTTCGAGGACCTGATCGCCTCCGGCGCGGCGCCGGTGGTGCGGCTCAGCCACATCTTCCGCCAGGCGGCGCGCTCGATGATCACCACCGCCGCCCATGAGATCAACCAGGGGCGCCCGCCGCACCTGCAGCCGGAGGACGACCAGGACCACGACTTCTTCTTCATCGATCGCCCCAGCCCCGAGCGGGCGCTGGAGACGGTGGTCGAGGTGGTCGCCGAGCGGGCGCCAAAGAGCTTCGAGGTAGACCCGATCCGCGACGTGCAGGTGCTGGCGCCGATGTACCGGGGGGCGGTCGGGATCGACGCGCTCAACGAGCGCCTGCAGGCGCGGCTCAACCCGCGTGGCAAGCCGGCCCTGGGCGAGCGCTTCCGAATCGGCGACCGCCTGATCCAGACCCGCAATTCCCACGAGCTGGGACTGATGAACGGCTCGATCGTCTTCCTGCGCAGCGACGACCCGGACGAGGAGGCGATCGTCGTCGACACCGATGACGGCGGCTCCCTCGTCATCCCCTATGGAGAGACCGCCACCCTGCGCCTCGCCTACGCGATCTCCGTCCACAAGTCGCAGGGATGCGAAGTGCCGGTCGTGGTCGGCGTCTGCCACCGCTCCCACTCGCGGATGCTGACCCGCCCCCTCCTCTACACCGCGATCACCCGCGCCCGCAGCAACTGCGTCCTGGTCGGCGACCCGGCCGCGCTGGAGATGGCGGTGCGCCGCGACGACAGCGGCGGGCGCCACTCGGGCCTCGCCGAGCGCCTGCGCGGCTGACGAGTGCTCCGTTATTCATCCCTGAGCTGAATAACGGAGCACTCGTCTAATCCGGATCCAGCGGATACTCCCCGCGTGGAGCGGGGAGAGAGATCGGGGCCGCCGCTGGTCGAGATCGCCATCACGGTGGCCGGCCTCGCCCTGCTCGCCGGGCTGGTGCTGGCGGTGCCAGATCTGCGCGACGCGTTCAGCGCCGCAGTGCGCGGGGACACCGAGGAGGTGCGCAGCCAGATCGACAGCCTCGGACTCGCCGGCCCGCTGCTGATCCTCGCCCTCGCCCTGATCCACACCGTCGTCTTCTACCCGGCCGAGATCGTCGACGCCGCCGCCGGCTTCGCCTACGGCTTCTTCCCCGCAATGCTCCTGGTGATGACCGGCTGGCTTCTGTCCGGCCTGGCCTGCTTCGCCGTCGGCCGGCGCGTCGCCCGTCCCCTGCTCGACCGCTGGCTGGGAGCCGGGCGCTTCGAGCGGATCGAGGGCATGATCGAGCGCGGCGGCGTGACCCTGTTGCTGGCGATTCGGCTAATCCCGATCGTCCCCTTCAGCCTCGTCTCCTACGCCGCCGGCGCCGCCCGCGTCCCCCTCTGGCGCTTCACCTGGACGACCGTCGTCGGCTACCTGCCGATCACCGCCCTCTCGGTCTACTTCGGCACCCGCCTGGAGGGCCTCAGCCTCACCGATCCGCTGGTGCTGGGAAGCGCCACGGCGCTACTCGCCCTACTGCTGACGGGCCACTGGATAGTCCGCCGCCAGGCGGCAAGCCAGACTCCCTAAGCGCTCAGCGGGTGTGCCGGGCGCGCTTGATCCGGAACCGGTAGACAACGGGCGAGCGATCGACGTTGCCCGCCGCATCCTTCGCCTTGACGCGCAGCACGTGCCTGCCGGGTCGGAACCAGCGGACCAGCTTGCGCCAGCACTGGTGGAACTTGCCCCGGTCGATCTTGCAAAGGAACGCGGAATCCCCCTCGGATGACTGGAACCGAAACACCACCCGCTTCCACCGCTTGTGAGTGAAGGAGACCCTCCCCGGGCCCTGGGTGATCACAGTCTCGGGGCGAGTCTTGTCCTTGGGCTTGGAGAAAGCGGTGTACGTGCTGGGAGGTGATGCTGCCGGAATGATCGGAGTTTCCGGTGGGGGCGGAGGTATAACTCTGCTGCTCCCGGGACAGTCTGGCGTCGCGTTTCCAGTCGCCACCGCGATCGCTTGGCATGCATCCGCGATGCCACCGGTTACCGTCGGTCTCGAGGAATCAGGTCTGGGAGTTGGTGAGACTCCGGCCCTAATCGCATTGACAACCTCTGCCGCGGACGCATCAGGCGCGGCAGCGCGAACCAAGGCGGCCACACCGGCTACATGGGGAGTAGCCATCGACGTGCCCTGAAAGTAAACGTAGTTGCCGGCTGGGCTCACTGCGTCCGCGTATGTCTGCGCACGACAGAGAACGCGCACGTTGTCGACATATGCACCGTCGAACTGCTGCGAGCCATCGGAGATGAGCTCGAACGAGGGGTAAACATCGGGGCGATCATCGAGATCCGAGATCGAAGCCTCCGCCGGCAGAAATGCACCGCCAGAACTACCCGCAAAGGGAAGCACGTCCCGTGCGGCTGTCGAGGTCTCAGCACCCGCCAAGAGCTTGTCGGAGAATTTGCCATCCTCGGTGGGCTGGATGTCACGCCGAAGGTCGAAGTGAATCCGACACCCCCGCTCGCCGGTTAGGTCGACTGGGTCGGACTTAGCTAATTGCGTGTCGGAGTTCGGTGCGTAGTCCTGCCCGGGACTGTCGGTGGCCGAAAAGCCCCCTTCGGAATAGGTGCTGCTGGTAACCCCCCAGGGGACCGATCCAGATTCCGTTGAGAGGTCCCAACCGGAGGTTGTGCCGCTTTCGAAGCCCTCCGTGGCGCCCTGTTGGTCATAGTCAGTCTGCGTGCTCAGAATGCTGGTTCCTGGAGCTGCCAAATCCACGGAACTCGCTCCAAAGTTAGAGAAGCTCGCCAGCCCCCCGCTCAGTCTTAGCGCGGCAACGCAGATTAAGTTTGTCTGCGGCAACGCACAGGGGAGGACGGGTTGGGCGTCATTGTTGGTGCCGGTATTCCCAGCAGCAGCGACGACGACTACATCGTTGGCCGCGGCCACGTTGATCGCGTTCGACAACGTCGGATCGCTGGACTCAGAGCTCCCTAGGCTCAGGTTGATCACATCGGCCCTGTGTTCGGCGGCGTAGATGATGCCGGCGGCGACGTCTGTGGTGGAACCACTTCCGTCTCCATCCAAAACCCGAACCGCCATCACCTTGGCATCAGGCGCAACCCCTGCGATCCCCTGGCCATTGCCGGCAGTCGCCGCCGCGGTTCCAGCGACATGCGTCCCGTGAAAGTCATAGTCGTCGGGGACTCCATCGTCGTCGACGAAGTCGTATCCGTGAATGTCTCTCATGGTCGGGTCGGGGTTGGTCCACAGATTCCCGATCAAGTCGGGATGGGTCAAATCAATGCCGGTATCGACGATTGCGATGACCTCATCGCTCCCTTTGCTTCTATCCCATGCCGAGAGGGCGCTGACCCCGGGATTCGGCAACGCAGGGTCCGAGAGACCCCAAAGATCGTTGAAGAATGTGTCGTCCGGTGGATTAGCCAATTCCTCATACCGATAGTTCGGTTGGGCATAGGCAACCCCAGGCTGATGCTTCAGCTTCCGCACAGCCGCCTCGACGGAGCCGTCGACTGTGACCACCTGGGCCCGCGGAACTCCAAATGTGCTGTCGAAGCCAACATCCGCCTCGCCGCGTGCCGCACGACGCTCCACCGCATTCGTGCCCGGCTCGAAACGAACGATCGCCTCACCAGGTTGATACGGAGTGCCGCCCATCGCGGCCGGTGCGATCGGCTCAGCCGCCCCAGCCGATCCCGGCATCGCCGCCAATCCCGCGACGACGACAGCGACCAAGGTCGCCGCGACGCGGCTGCGATTTCCCCCCGAGATCATCAATTCAAAGTATCGGTCGGTTCCGACTCTTCCTTAACACGGCGTCGGCGGCTTCCGACCGCTCGATTCACTGCTCAATTCCCCTTCCGCTGCGACTTATCCCGGTATGTCAGGGATAAGTCGCAGCGGAAGGGCCCGGCCCGCTTAGCCGCCCTGGGGGGTGCCGCGGTAGCAGCCGAGCGTGTATGGGTACTCGAGGGTCGCGTGGTAGTGGTAGATGCGCTGCCAGCGGCCGTCGAGCCAGACCTTGCCGGTGTGGCCGTGGCAGGCGTCGAGATTTTCGTCGTCCAGCAACTTGCCGCCCCCGCCGCGCGGGCCGTAGATCGGGAAGCCGTCGAGGGCGAAGCCGACCAGTCTCGAGTGGCGCTTGGGCGAGTCCTTCTTGGTCAGGCAGGAGGGAATCCCGTGATAGTGGTAGAGGCCCTGCTGCTGGGGGTGGCCGCCGCAGCGATCCTGCACCTCGTGGGCGACAGCGTCGCGGTCGGTGGCGTCGAGAGCGTTGAAGATCGCCACCCCGTTCCGGGCGATGCCGATCGGCCCGCCGGAGAGGCAGCCGGGGCTGGAGGCCCGCTTTGGGTGGCGCGGCAGCGAGTAGTAGATGCTCTGGGAGCGGATCGAGTTGGGGTTGCGGTCGTAGTTGTAAGCGTCGTCGCTGGACTGGATCGGGAAGTTGCCCGTCGTGTTGCCCTTCGGCAGGCCGTTGCCTGAGAAGACCCGCCGCTTCGCGTTGCGAGATTGGCGCAGCTTCGCGTTGCTCCAGCTGACCGAGCCGTCGACCGTCGCCTTCGCGGTCAGGTCATAGGTGCCGTCGCCGCGAATCCACGGCCCGTCGGTGAAGGCGCCGGCGCCGCCCGGAGGCGCCATTCCAGAGCGGCAGGCGTAGACGTAGCCGCGCCGAGCGCCGCTCGTCGTCACCTTGCCGTCGCCGATCGGGAGGAAGGCGGGGTTGGTGGACGAGGCGCCGCCGGCGCCGCGGGAGACTCCTCCCATGCCAAGCGCCGTCGCCGCCAGCGCCGCGGCGCAAAGCGCCAAGGGGACCAGGACCTGCTTTCCGAACGAGCGCATCGCTTCCCTCCTCCTCATCGGGTTCAATGACTCAACCCTCTGCCGCCGGCATCATCACGGCGTCAGGCCAATGTAAGGGGAATGCAAGCTCCACGCAGGGCAAACCCTGCTACGGTCCCAAACGTTAGGCCGGATCGATCCGGCAAAAGTCGTGTCTAGCGTCTCGGAGTCGTTGCTTTACCAGCATCCTCCGCTTTCGCAGCACATGAAGTGGAGGCAATGCATGCCTACTGGAACAGTTAAGTGGTTTAGCGACGACAAGGGCTACGGGTTCATCACTCCCGATGACGGCTCGAAGGACGTTTTCGTCCATCACAGCGCGATTCTCGGCGAGGGCTTCAAGTCCCTGACCGAGGGCGCCAAGGTCAGCTACGAGTCGGAGGACGGCCCCAAAGGTCCGGCCGCCGGGAGCGTTCAGCAGACTTCCTAGTCGCGCACCGCTCTTTAGTAGTGACGAAGGCCCGCCGATAGGCGGGCTTCGTTCGTTCTACGGCGAATCTTGCCGCGGTGCAACGCTTGTCCCCCTTATGGGAGGCTAAGCGTTGCACCCGGCGGGTGCGGCTCAGCTAGCTCCGGGATCCCTCGAACTCGCGGTGGAGTCCGAGGTCCTTCGCGATCCGGCGCATGTCCCTCGCCTGGTCGGCGAGGACGAAGCTGATTCCGGCGCCGGTGCGCCCGGCGCGGCCGGTGCGCCCGATCCGGTGCACGTAGGCATCGCGATCGGCCGGGGCGTCGAAGTTGATCACGTGGGTGACGTCGGCGACGTCGATGCCGCGCGCGGCGACGTCGGTGGCGACGAGCGTGTCGACGTCCCCTCGCTCGAAGCGAGCCAGTGCCCGCTCACGCTGGTTCTGGGACTTGTCGCCGTGCATCGCCACCGCGCGCAGGTCCTTGGTGCCGAGCCGCTTGACCAGCCGGTCGGCGCCGCGCTTGGTGCGAACGAAGACCAGGGTGCGGCCACGCTCACCGTCGCGCAGCTCCCGCACCAAGGCGGGCAGCTTGGCGCCCTGCGAGTCGACGTGGACGAAGCTATGGGTGATGTCGGCGCGCTTCTCGGCCTTCGGCGCGTGCACGTGGCGCTGCGCCTGATGCGTGTAGGCGGCGGCGATCTTGCCGATCGCCCCCTCCAGGGTCGCCGAGAAGAAGAGGGTCTGGCGATCGTCGGGCGTCTTGGCGACGATCCGGTCGACCGCGGGCTTGAAGCCCATGTCCAGCATCCGGTCGGCCTCGTCGAGGACGAGCATCTGGACCCGGTTGAGCTTCAGCGCGCCGCGCTGCAGCAGGTCCTCGAGCCGGCCCGGCGTCGCGACCAAGATGTGGGCGCGCTGGGCGCGCTTGATCTGCGGGCCGAAGCCGACCCCGCCGTAGACAGCGGCGACGTGGAGACCGCGCGCCGCGGCGATCGACTCCATCTCGTCGACGATCTGACCGGCGAGCTCGCGGGTCGGCGCCAGGATCAGCGCCGCCGGGCGGCCGTCGCCGGGCTCCAGGCAATCGACGATCGGCACGCCGAACGCCAGGGTCTTGCCCGACCCGGTCGGGGACTGGACGAGGACATCCTCGCCCTCGAGCACGTCCTCAATGACGAGGCGCTGGACGGGAAAGGGACTTTCGATGCCGCGTGCCGCGAGTGCGCGCACGACGGACTTGGACACGCCGAGATCGGCGAAGGACTGCGAAGACATATTTGCTGACTCCTTATGAGCGATTGGGGAGATCCTGTAACCCCGAAAACGCTCTGAAGCGCAGCGAGAAACGGAACCTCTCGAGAGCCAAAAGCGGCACTCGACGCAATCACCGTACCATCCCGCGTCCCCATGGCCCGCCGAGAAGACCTCCGCAACATCGCAATCGTCGCCCACGTCGACCACGGCAAGACGACGCTGGTCGACGCCATGCTCTGGCAGTCCGGCGCTTTCCGCAAGGGCCAGGACGTGAGAGACCGGGTGATGGACTCGATGGACCTGGAGCGCGAGAAGGGGATCACGATCCTCGCCAAGAACACCGCGGTCCACCACAGAGGCGCCAAGCTCAACATCGTCGACACCCCCGGCCACGCCGACTTCGGCGGCGAGGTCGAGCGCGGGCTGACCATGGTCGACGGCGTGCTGCTGCTGGTCGATGCCTCCGAGGGGCCGCTGCCCCAGACCCGCTTCGTCCTGCGCAAGGCGCTGGAGGCGAGACTGCCGGTGATCCTCGTCGTCAACAAGGTCGACCGCCCGGACGCCCGCATAGCCGAGGTCGTCGACGAGGTCTACGAGCTCTTCCTCGACCTCGACGCCACCGACGAGCAGGTTGAGTTCCCGATCGTCTACACCAACGCCAAAGCGGGCTGGGCGTCGCTGGAGGAGGGAGTCGAGGGGACCGACCTCTCCCCCCTGCTCGACCTGATGCTGGAGCGCATCGCCGCCCCCGAGTACGACCCCGACCACCCGCTGCAAGCGCACGTCACCAACCTCGACGCCTCCCCTTATGTCGGGCGCCTGGCGCTCTGCCGGGTGCGCAACGGGACGATCCGCTCCGGGCAGCAGATCGCCTGGTGCCGCGCCGACGGCTCAATCGAGAGAGCGACGGTCACCGAGCTGTACGTGACCGAGGCGCTCGACCGGGTCGCGGCCGAGGAGGCCGGGCCGGGCGAGATCATCGCCGTCGCCGGCCTGCCCGAGGTGACGATCGGCGAGACGCTGGCCGACCCCGAGGACCCGCGCCAGCTTCCGGTGATCACCGTCGACGAGCCCTCGCTCTCAATCGTGATCGGGATCAACACCGCGCCGCTGGCCGGCAGAGAGGGAAGCAAGCTGACCGCGCGCCAGGTCCGCGACCGCCTCGACGCCGAGCTGATCGGCAACGTCTCGATCCGGGTCAAGGACACTGAGCGCCCCGACTCCTGGGAGGTGCAGGGTCGCGGCGAGCTACAGCTAGTCGTCCTGCTGGAGCTGATGCGCCGCGAGGGCTTCGAGCTGACCGCCGGCCAGCCCCGCGTCCTCACCCGCGAGATCGACGGCAAGCTGTGTGAGCCGGTCGAGCGCCTCGCGATCGACATCCCCGAGGACTACGTCGGCGTCATCACCCAGATGCTGGCCCTGCGCAAAGGGAAGCTGGAGCAGATGGTCAACCACTCCACCGGCTGGGTCCGGATGGAGTACCTGGTGCCGGCCCGCGGGCTGATCGGCTTCCGCACCGAGTTCCTCACCGAGACCCGCGGAACCGGCCTGCTGCACCACGTCTTCGACCGCTGGGAGCCCTGGTTCGGGGAGCTGCGCACCCGCCCGACCGGGTCGCTGGTCGCCGACCGCCAGGGACAAACCGCCAGCTTCGCCCTCTTCGGCCTACAGGAGCGCGGCACGCTCTTCGTCGGGCCGGGCGAAGAGGTCTACGAGGGGATGATCGTCGGCGAGAACGCCCGCTCCGAGGACCTCGACGTCAACGCGATCCGCGAGAAGCACCAGACCAACGTGCGCGCGGCGAGCGCCGACATCCTCGTCCGCCTCGTCCCGGCGAAAAGACTCTCCCTGGAGCAGGCGCTGGAGTTCCTGCGCGAGGACGAATGCGTAGAGGTGACGCCGGAAACGGTCCGCCTACGCAAGACGATCCTCGACCAAGACGGACCGAGTAAAGGCCGCCCGCCAGTCAAAGTCCGCCGCCGCAACCTAGAACAGCCCGCTCCGCTGCGACTTATCCCTGACTACAGGGATAAGTCGCAGCGGAAGCTTGTTTTAGGCGTCTTTGGCCTCGAGGCGGCCGGAGTCGATCGCGGCGAGCAGGGCGGCGTGGTCGCGCTCGTTTTGGTCGGCGTAGCGGGAGGCGAACTCGACGATCGCATCGTCGAAGCGCGTCCCTGAGCCCAGGTAGGCGCCGATCGCCACCGCGTCGCCGGAACGGGCGTGGGCGCGGGCCAGGGTCCAGCCGCAGAGGCGCGCGTAGGTCTCCAGTCCGGTCGGTAGCAGGGTCTCGACATCGACCGAGCCCTTGCCGTCCCAGAGCTGGCGCACGTAGAAGTCGCGCGGCTCCTCGGCCAAGCCGGGCGAGGTGCACCAGCCGAGAAAGCTGTCGCTCGCGGCCTGCATCAGCCACTGTCCCTCCACCACCCGACGACCGTGGTTGCGAAATCTGCTCTTGCCCGCGTAGGGCTCCAACACCGACCGGGTCGCCTCCTTGGCTTGGAGGAACAGTGGATCGCGATCGTCGCGCCCGGTCAGCAGGATGATCCAAGAGCGCGTGCCGACGCTACCCACGCCGACGATCTTGTGGGCGAGGTGGCGGAACCTGTACTCGGAGAGCAAGCGGCGACGATCCCCCTTCAGGGACTCCGAGTAGCGATCCAGGACCTTGCGTATCGCCTCCTCGGCATCCTCATGGCGGGCCGCCTCGGGGAGCAACTCCTCCACCGGCACGATCAGCGGCGGGCGGCTGACGATCCGCAGCTCTCCGTCGACCTTTTCGGTAAGCCGGTCGAGCGCCCTCAGGCTGTCCTTGGCGTTCGCCTTGGCGGCGCCCTTTCTGGCCCGCTTCACCGCCTTCGATCCCAGCGCTCGGACCCTGCCCATCACCTGCTCGACGTCGGCCCGCGAGTACCAGACCTCGAGGTTGCGCATCGCGGCGAAACCCCGCATCGCCTCGCGGTATTCGGAGGCAGCGGCCGCAACCGAAGCGCGGCGCTCCTTGCGCTTAAAGCCGTTCTCCCGCGCTGCGATCTCAAAGCTGGCGGCGAGGCGCTGCAGATCCCACTCCCAGGGCGCGGGCAGCGTCTCATCGAAGTCGTTGAGGTCGAAGATGAGGCTGCGATTGGGCGCGGCGAAGGCGCCGAAGTTGGAGAGATGCGCGTCGCCGCAGGCCTGCACCGTCAAGCCGGAGGACTGCCCCGCCGCCAGGTCGGCCGCCATCACCGCGGCGGCGCCGCGGAAGAAGGTGAAGGGAGAGACCGCCATCCGCCCGTAGCGGATCGGCAGCAGCTCGGGAACGCGATCGCGCGCCTGCTCCTCGAGCAAAGCGACCGGGTCGGCCCGGTCGGAGGTTGGCCCCCACTCCGCGATCGCGGAGCGAGGAGCCCGCGAGCGCGCCGCCTTTCCCGCGGCGGCGCGCTCGCGAACGTCCATGCTTAGACCGTAGCGGCTGCCTGCTCGGCCTGGCTGTTTTCCGCCTTTTTGGCGGCTGCCTCGGCCTCAGGCGTCTTTTCGTCGATGTTGCGCGGCAGCAGCACCTCTTTGGCGATCACCAGACGCTGGATCTGGCTGGTGCCTTCGTAGAGCTGCATGATCTTCGCGTCGCGCATCAGTTTCTCCACCGGGTACTCCTTGATGAAGCCGTAGCCGCCGTAGACCTGCACGGCGTCGACGGTGATTTCCATCGCCGAGTCGGCGGCGAAGCGCTTCGCCATCGAGGAGACCTTGCTGTTGCGCATGCCCTGGTCGAGCATGACCGCCGAGTTCCAGACCAGCAGGCGACCGGCCTCGACCTTCGTCGCCATGTCGGCGATCATGAACTGGATCGCCTGGTGCATCGCGATCGGCACGCCGAACTGGACGCGCTCCTTGGAGTAGTCGGAGGCGTACTCCAGCGCCGCGCGGCCGATGCCGACGGCCATCGCCGAGACGCCGGGCCGGGTGCGGTCCAGCGTCATCATCGCCAGTTTGAATCCCTTGTTCTCCTCGCCGAGCAGGTTCTCAGCGGGGATCTCGACATCGTCGAAGGAGATGGTCGCGGTGTTGGACGCCCGCTGGCCCATCTTGTCCTCCTTCTTGTCGACGCTGACCCCGGGGAGGTCGGCATCGACGACGAAGGCGCTGATCCCGCGGTGGCCCGCGTCGGGATCGGTCTTGGCGTAGACCGTGAAGTAGTCGGCGTAGGTGCCATTGGTGATGAAGCACTTGGAGCCGTTGATCACGTACTTGTCGCCCTTCTTGACGGCGCGGGTCTTCATCCCCGAGACGTCGGAGCCGGCGTCGGGCTCGGTCAGGCAGAAGGAGGCCAGTTTCGGCGACTCGCAGAGCATGCCGAGGTACTTCTTCTTGGTCTCCTCGGAGCCGCCGAGGCTGATCGGCGCGGAGGCGAGGCCGTTGGCCATCAGGCTGGTGCCGATGCCGGAGCACCCCCAACCCATCTCCTCCTCGATCAGGCAGCCGGAGAGGTAGTCGAGGCCGGGCCCGCCGTACTCCTCGGCGATGTGGGTGTTCATCAACCCCACTTCCCAGGCCTTGTCGACGATGTCCTGGGGCCAGGTGCCGTCCACGTCGTACTCCCAGGCGACCTTGCGGATCTCATTCTCAGCGAAGTTGTGCGCCATCTCGCGCAGGTCCTTCTGCTCGTCGGTCAGGGTGAAGTCAACCACTGCTCGCGGCTCCTTTTTGTCAGTGAATAAGCCTTTTTAGGGCTTCGCCGGAGAGCGACAGCCCACCGATTGACTAGTCAGTCAACCAGCCATCGAAGAGTAGCGGATGGCGGCTCGGGGAGCCAGCCTGTGGCGCCTTTGTTTCGATATGCGAAACAAAGGCGCCACAGGCGATCTGTGCGCCCATTTCTGGGTAGGATCGGGGCATGGCCGACGCCGCGAAAGAGAACCTTTATGAGGTCGAGGAGCTGCTGATGCAGCCGGGGACCTATTTCAACCCGCAGACCGAGGTTCTCGTCGTCGTCGACGACTCCACCTCGCTCGACCAGGAGGTCTTCAACATGGAGGCCTACGAGGGCGCCGACTGGGTCCGGATCGCCGACGACGTGCCGGTCGACGAGGACCACCGCGACCGACTGCTCGAGCAGTTCCAGACCCACTACCACCCGGGCGCCGACGCCTCGATCTCCGAGACCGCCCTGGAACAGGGCGACGGCGAGCGCGACGAGGACGAGGACGGCCAGGACCCGGGACGCGAGGACTGACCGTGATCGACGAAGGAAAGACTGCGCCGGACTTCACGCTGCCCGATCAGGAGGGCAACGAGGTGACCCTCTCGGAGCTGCGTGGAGGGCCCGTCGTCCTCTACTTCTACCCCCGCGCTGACACACCCGGCTGCACGATCCAGGCCTGCGGCGTGCGCGACCGCCGCGCCGACTACGAGAAGGCTGGCGCGCGAGTGCTCGGCGTCTCTCCCGACCCAGTCGAGGACGTGGCCAAGTTCGCCGGCAAATTCGACCTCGACTTCACCCTGCTCGCCGACGCCGACCACGCCGTCGCCGAGCAATACGGCACCTGGGGCGAGAAGTCGATGTACGGCAAGAAGTACATGGGCGTGCAGCGCGCGACATTTCTGATCGACGCCGACGGCAATGTGGCCAAGGTTTTCCCCAAGGTTTCACCGAGAACGCACGACGACGTCGTCCTCGACGCGCTGGCCGCACTCGATATCGCCTAACGCTGCGGCCAAACGCCTCCGCTGCAACGCATACACGGGCTATAACCCCGCGTATGCGTTTCACCATGTCAGGGCTTAGGCGGTGAGGACGACGATCAGCAGGTACGCGGCGTAGAGGGTGAACCAGGCCGCCACCGCCGGAAGGGAGAAGCGGTCGCGACGGTGCAGCATCTCGTAGGCGAGGAAACCGCCGGCGAGGCCTAGGCCGACCGAAATCGCCGCGTTGGTGCTGAGGGCCCAGTCGGTGAAGATCAGGCCGATCCCGACCGGGATCGTCGACTGGAAGACCATCGCGCCGGTGATGTTTCCCAGCGCCAGGCTGTCCTTGCCCTCGCGGACCCAGAAGAAGCTGTTGACCTTCTCCGGCAGCTCGGTCGCAAGCGGGGCGAGGATCAGAGCGAGGACGACCGCCTCGACGCCAAGAGCCTCGGCGAGGTTGAGCAGCTCCTCGACGAAGAGGTGGGCGCCGCCGACCATCGCGCCAAGCCCGACCAGCAACTGGATCACGCAGAAGGCGAGAGCGGGGTCTCCGCGGCGCTCGGGCCGCCGCTCGAAGATCAGCGGGTCGAGCGAAGCGTGATCCTGCACATCCCCGCCGCCGCGCAGGGTGCGGCGGACGTAGAAGACGTAGGCGCACATCATGATCACCCCGGCCGGAATCCGCACCGCCGGCGGTGGCCCCCAAGCGAGGCAAAGGCCGGCCGCGAAGAAGATCAGGAAGAAGAGGAGGTCCCGCTCCAGCGTCGGCCCGTGAGCGTCGAGCGTCAACCCCTGCTCGCGTCTCTCGCGGTAGGAGTAGACAAAGAGGCCGACAAGACCCATCGCCAGCGTCCCCAGCAGGAAGGGCGCGCCGACGATCGCCCCGATCGCCACCTGATCGGCCCCTTGCTTGGCGCCGATCAAGGCGACGATCGCGATCAACGTCTCCGGCATCGCCGTGCCGACCGCGGCGAGCAGGCTGCCGACCGCCCCCTCGCCGAGCTTCAGCTTGTGGCCGATCCACTCCACCGCATTGGTGAAGAGCAGCGCGCCGGCGAGGATGACGGCAAAGCTGAGCGCCAGGAGGAAGACGCTCATCGCTATGTCATTACTGCAGCAACTTGGCGCAGTTCTGCAAGTCGACCGGCGTGCTCGCGCCTCTCAGGCAATCGAGGTAAGCCTGCTGCGGGTTCCCGGAGCCAGATGAGCCGCTGCCGCCGGAGTCGGAACCCGAGCCCGAGCCCGACCCCGAGGAGCCCGAGCCCCCGGTCGCGCCGTTGAGCCCGCCGAGCAAGTCGCCGAGGTTGGGCGCGCCGGCACCGCCCTGGCCCTGAACCGCGCCGAGCAGCGAGATCGGGTTGATGTTGAGCTTGAGGAATAGATCGTTGAGCGGCTTCGAGCTGCCGGGAGCCTCGATCGTCTGGTCCTCGTTGACCCCGTCGATCGTCAGGTCGATGGAGATGTCGACGCTGTCGGGACCGCTGCTGCCGGAGCCCGCCGGCGGCTCGATCGTCAGCTCGGCGGAGATTCTCCGCACGATGTTGTCGTCGCCGACGTAGATGTCAACGTGGGCGGTCTTCAGGGCGCTTTGCACCTGGCTCTTGGCCTGGTTCAGCTGGGACTCGGAGGGCAGCGGCCCGGCGGCGCCAAGCTGGTCGGCGCAAGCCGGGTCCTTGGTCAGGTCAACGATCGAGTCGATCGCGCCGCTGACGTTGAGGTCGCCGCTGACGTGGGTCGTACTTGCCCCGCCGACATCGGCCGTCCCGTCGTTGGTCAGGTTGTCGACGAAGTCGGCGACTCTGAGTTGGCCGACCGCGTTCTGGCAGGCGGTCACGTCCGGAACCTGAGAGTTGTTCTGCTGCTGAGCCTGCTGAAGCGCCGATTTGACGAAGCTGAAGGTGGACGGGTCGACCGCGTACTCAGTGCCTCTGTAGTTGACGTAGGCGCTGTTGGCGAGCAGCGTCAGGCCGCCCTCAAAGTTCACGTCGCCGTCAAACGAGCCATCCGCCTTGACGGTCATATCGAGCTGGGGGAACTGCGCGTCGGCGCCCTGATTCTGAAACGGCCCGGAGACGCTGACGTCGATGTGGCCGCCTCTGCTGCCCTTCGCGTCGATGCCGATCGCGAGGTCAAGGTCGCCGCTCTCGATCCCTCTCAAGGTGGCGCTGTCGACAACCGTCTGCGGGTTGGCGCTGCTGTCGCCGCCCCCGCTGCTGCCACAGGCGGCAAACGCGGTCGCGAGCGCAATCAGCGCGGCAAAAAGGAAGAAGGTGCGGAATCGGCTCAAAGCGGTTGGCCTCCTGGCGAATCGGGTCGGCGTGGCGTGGCGTGGCGTGGATCGTAGGCTATTGGCCGAGTCCGGAGGAGGTCCTGACCGGCGGCGGCCGGTCGCCGCTGGTCAGGTTGACCGCCAGCGGGAAGAGGAAGGCGCCGAAAAAGATCAGGACCACCCCGGCGGCGACCAGCCAGCGCTCCTGGGTCAGGTGCCCGAGGATGCCGATCGCGAACCCGGCCAGCATCAGCGCGATGTAGGGGCCGGCCGTTTGCGGAAGCACCGAGGCAAGCGGCAGGACGAGGGCAAGGGCGAGGTCGAGCACGCGGGCAATTATCATCGCCCCCATGCCCGATGGCTCTGTGGCCGAAGTGAAGGAGGGGTTGGCGAAGGCCGGCTACCTCGCCGACGAGTCGGCGGCGCTGGTCTCCTTCCTCGCGCAGCGGCTCGGCAAGCCGGTCCTGGTCGAGGGTCCAGCGGGGGTCGGCAAGACGGAGTTGGCCAAGGCTCTGTCGCGCTCCACCGGGCGCGAGCTGATCCGCCTCCAGTGCTACGAAGGCCTGGACGAGGCGAAGGCGCTCTACGAGTGGAACTACCGCAAGCAGCTACTGCGCATCCAGGCCGGCGGCGAGGACGGCTGGGAGGACGTCCACGGGGACATCTTCAGCGAGGAGTTCCTGCTCGAGCGGCCGCTGATGCAGGCGATCGCCAGCCCCGAGCCGGTCGTCCTCCTGATCGACGAGATCGACAAGACCGACCAGGAGTTCGAGGCGATGCTGCTCGAGCTGCTCTCCGATTTCCAAATCACGATCCCCGAGCTGGGCGAGGTCGCGGCGACGACGATGCCGATCGTCGTCCTCACCTCGAACAACTCGCGCGAGCTGACCGAGGCGCTGAAGCGGCGCTGCCTCTACCTCTGGCTCGACTACCCCGAGATCGAGCGGGAGATGGAGATCGTCCGCCTGCACGCGCCGGAGCTGGATGAGGCGCTGGCGCGGCGCCTGGTCGAGGTGGTGCGGATGGTGCGCGCGCTCGACCTGAAGAAGCCGCCCTCGATCGCAGAGTCGATCGACTGGGCGCGGACGCTGCTGCTGATGGGCGCCGAGGACATCGACCAGGAGGTCTTCCAGCAGTCGATGTCGATCATCGTCAAGCACCGCACGGACATCGACCTCGTGGCGGAGCGAGTCGGGGTGAAGCTTGCCGACCCCCTACGGCCCCAAGCCTGAGTCCGGCCCCCCGGGGCTGGCGGCGAAGCTGCTGAGCTTCTGCGAGGAGCTGCGCGGCGAGGGGGTCGCGGTCGGGACCTCGGAGATCCTCGACGCCTTCGCGGCGCTGGATCAGGTGCCGTGGACCGAGCCGGAGGACTTCCGCGAGAGCCTGGCGACGACGATCGCCAAGTCGCAGGAGGACCGGCGCGTCTTCGAGCTGCTCTTCGACCGCTTCTTCTTCCGGGCGGCCGAGGCCGAGGCGATCGAGCACGGAGTCGGAGAGCGGGACGAGCGCGCCGCCGGCGGGGCGGGAGAGGACGGCGAGGGCTCGCAGCTGGACATCGACGCGCTGCGTGAGCAGGTCCGCGAGGCGATCGCGGCGGGCGACGAGGACGCGCTGCGCGACCTGGCGCGGCTGGCGATCGCTGCCTTCGGGCGCGAGGGCGAGGGATCGGGCGTGGTCGGCGTCGACGTGCAGCGCATCCGCCGCACGCTCGGGCTGTCGGCCGGGACCCAACCGCAAGGTCAGGCGCAGGACGGCGCCGCCGAGTTGCCGCCGATCGACCGCGACCAACTCAACAGATTCGAGCGGCACCTGCGGCGGGAGCTGGAGCGAGACCTGATCGAGCGCACCTCCACCCTCCCCCCCTCCCGGCCGCTGGCCGAGCTGGACCGCGCCCTGCCGACAAGCCCGACCCAGGACCTGGCCGCCGTGCACCGCGCCGTCTCCCAGATGAAGCGGCGCCTGGCGACGCTCGGGCACGAGCAGCGCGGGCGCAACAAGGGCCGCCACGTCGACGTGCGGCGCACGATGCGCGCCTCGCTGGAGACCGGCGGCGTGCCGATGCACCTGCGCTACCGGCCGAAGCGGCCGCGGCGGCCGGAGATCTACGTCCTCTGCGACGTCTCCACCTCGGTCACCTCGGCCAGCGTCTTCTTCCTCTCCGTCCTGCACGCCCTGCACGACTCCTTCCGCAGACTGCGCAGCTTCGTCTTCATCGAGCGCATCTCCGAGGTGACCGAGGTCTTCGAGCACGAGCGCGACTTCCGCGTCATCGCCAGACGGATCTCCAGCGAGGGCGGCGTCGCCGACGTCTCCGGCTACACCGACTACGGCCGCGTCTGGCTCGAGTTCCTGACCGAGATATCCGACGACCTCGACCCGCGCTCGACCGTGATCGTCCTCGGCGACGCCCGCACCAACGGCCGCGAGCCCCACGCCGAAGTCTTCGCCCAAGTCGCCGAGCGCGCCGGCCGCCTCTTCTGGCTAAACCCCGAGCCGCGCCTGTACTGGAACTACGGCGACTCGGTGATGGCCGCCTACGAGCGCCACTGCGACGGCACCTTCGAGTGCTGGACCACCCGCCACCTGGAGAACTTCGTCAACGTAGTCGCCGGCGGCGTCCCCGCCGCGGACTGACCCACCAAGCCGTTCCGCTGCGACTTATCCCTGTATGTCAGGGATAAGTCGCAGCGGAACGGTTATTTCGAGTCTGGGACGCGGAATCTCTTCTTGGCCGGAGTCGGGTCTCTGCCGCCCGCGCCAATCGCCCAGACCTTGAAGACGTGTTTGCCCGGTCTGAGGCTTCTGTAGAGCTTCGGCGATCTACAAGCCTTCGCCTTTCTTCTGTCCAGCTTGCAGAGGAAGGTCGAACCGGCCACGGTCGAGCGGAAGACGAACTTGGCCTTGCCCTTGGCGAGTCTTTTGCCGGGACCTCTGACGATCTTGGTGTTGGGCAGTGGGACCGGAGGTTGAGGGACGACCGGCACCTGGTACTCGAACGCCCCCATGTCGCGGACGGCCGACCCGTCACCGTTGCCGTCCACCGGACGCGGCGCACCGAGGAAGTCGACCGCCAACCCCCCAGGCGCCGGATCGCCGGCGTCGACAGCCGGCGAATTCGAAGGCAGTGAGAAGTCGGAGTTGAGCAGCGGGTCGACGCTGGTGTTGCCCGTTTTAAAGTCGATCTGGCCGTTGACGCTGGAGCCGGTTGAGAGAACATTCGAATAGCTGGCTCTGACTTTGACGAAGCCAATTCCGGGGCCAATCACGGTGTCGGCCAGGTAGCCGGAGGAGAAGCCACGGAAAATGGAATTGGACGCAGCCACCGATGCGTCCCCGGCGCCGCCGCCAAACTTTTTCCCTTCGAGGGCGGGATTGGTGCCGCCGGAGTTGACGATCGTGACGTGGTTGGCGACGAGTGAGGCATCATCGGCCGCTGCCGACGCATGCAGGCCAACGCCATCGTCGATAGTCATCACCGAGTTCTCTACGGTCAACAATCCGCTCGAAACGATCGCGCCGTATGTCCGGGTCCCGATTTCCGAGACGCGGCGCGCGGTCAGTGTCCCTTTCGAGTTCGCTACCAACGCCCAGCTGGCTCTCCTGATGATTGCGTCCTCAACCGTCAGGGCACCGGCGCCGCTGGTGCCGTCCGCGCTGAGCCCATAGTCGATCGTCCCGTTGCCGCCGTCATCTCGAATCTCGCCGTTGCGGAAAACATTGCCGAGCCCGGTGGCAATCACCCCGTCGGAGCCCGGATTGAGGCTAACGACGTCGACATTGTCGAGCGTGTCATTGGTAGCGAGCAGGATCCCTGCGCCAGACCCATCGCCGAAGGTCGCGGGAATTCTGATCGTCAGATCGCGCATCGTGATCGCCCGGGTGTTATTGGAGCTGAAGCTGACGAGGAAGATGTTCCCGGTGCCGTTGCTGGTGAGGAAGGTGCTGCCGGGACCGGCACCGGTGATCGTCAGCGGGTCACTCCCCTCGGGCGAGAAGGTCCCGGCGTTCTCCCATCCAACCGGCTCATAGGCGGCGTCCTCCGTGCGCGTCCCGGCGGCGATGATGATCGTGTCCGCGATGCCGTCTCTCCCGTTCAGCCCCATCGCTTTCTCGAGGTCGGCCTCAGCGACGTTGCCGCCCGAATTCGGGCAGTTGGGCCCGAAGCTCGGCACGCAGAAAGTCGTCGCCGAAGCGCCGCCCGCCCCGGCCATCGCCGCCAACGCGGCAATCCCCATCAGACAGCCGAAAACCCTCGCTCTCCCCCGTTTCATCGACGAAGCATACGCCCAAAACCGAGGTGAAACGCGTTTACCCGGTTATAGATGGTAAATGCGTTTCACCAGCCCGGCCTAGGCGCGCAATCTGTAGCCGCGGCTGAAGAGGCGCAGGTTGACGAAGAAGAGGGCCGCGGTGGCGGCGGTCAGGGCCAGGAGGGAGAGGGCGACGCTGGCCTCGGTGTAGTCCGAGGAAGCCGTAGCGGACCAGGTTGATCATGTAGTAGACGGGGTTGAAGTGGGTCAGGGTCTGGAACGGCTCCGGCAGCAGGGAGGCGGAGTAGAAGACGCCGCCGAGGAAGATCAGCGGCTGCAGGACGAAGGTCTGCGCGATCGCGACGTCGTCGAACTGCTCGGCGCGGACGCCGATCAGCACTCCCAGCTGGGAGAAGAAGAAGCCGACGAGGAAGAGCGAGGGGATCAGGACCAGGACGTGATCGACCGGCAGGTCGACCAGCAACGAGGCGGCGATGAAGGTGAGCAGCGCCACCACCAGCCCGCGCATGAAGCCCCCCAGGGAGAAGGCCATCAGCAGCTCCAGCGGCGAGGCGGGCGATGAGAGCTGGTCCTGGATCGCCCCCTGGAACTTCTGCTGGAGGATCGAGGAGGAGTTGTTGGCGAAGGCGTTGATCGACCAGGCCATCATGATCAGCCCGGGGATGACGAAGACGACGTAGTCGATCCCGTGCAGCTCCCCCACCCGCGAGCCGAGCGCGGCGCCGAAGACGGAGATGTAGAGGAAGGTCTCCAACAGCGGCGCGCCGATCGTCTGCTTCTTGATCTTCATGAAGCGGTTGACCTCGCGGCGCCAGAGGGTCAGCAGGCGAATCTGGGCGGCGCTCATCAGACCGCCTCCTCGATCTTCGAGCGCGACAGCTCATTGCGGCCGACCAGCGCCAGGTAGGCGTCCTCGAGGTTGGCGACCCCGTACTTGCTGGTCAGCTCCGCGCTCGTCCCTCCGGCGGCGATCTCCCCGTTGTTGATGAAGGCGATCTTGTTGCAGAGCTGCTCCGCCTCCTCCAGGTAGTGGGTGGTGAGCAGGATCGTCGTCCCCTCCTGGTTGATCCGCTTCACGTAGTGCCACAGCTCCAACCGCAGCTCGATGTCGACGCCGGCGGTCGGCTCGTCGAGGATCAAAAGGCGCGGCCGGTGCATCAGCGCGCGGGCGAGGATCAGCCGCCGCTTCATCCCGCCGGAGAGGGTGCGCGTGCGCTCGTCCCGCTTGTCGGTGAGGGAGAAGACCTCCAGCAGCTCCTTGGCGCGCTCGCGCCGCTCGCGCTTGGGCATCCCGAAATAACCGCCGTGGAAGTCCAGTGTCTCCTCGACCGTGAGGAACCAGTCGAGATTCAGCTCCTGCGGCGCCAGGCCGACTGCCTGGCGCGCGTCGCCGTAATCGCCGATCGCGTCATGTCCAAAGACCTCGATCGAGCCCCCGGTCGGCTGCGCCAGCCCGGTCGTGCAGTGGATCAGCGTCGACTTGCCCGCCCCGTTCGGCCCGAGCAGCCCGAAGAACTCCCCCGGCTCAATATCCAGCGACACCCCGCGCAGCGCCTCCACCCCGGTCGGGTAGCGCTTCGCCAGGTCCTCGATATGCAGCGCCCGCTCACTCACGAGCGGCAACGGTAGTGAAGAGCAAGCGTCGGTCAGCGGCGAGCGTCGTGACTGCCGGTGATTCCGCCGGCAACAGAGGCGCGTCGATGGCGTGCAAATGGAAGCTCGGGCAGCCGGTCGGCAAAGACGCCGAGAGCGCCGCCGGACAGAACAGCGACCATGCCAAGCGAAGCGACTGCGACGCCGGGATTGGCATCAAGGGCATTGAGCGTGGGCACAAGCACGGCGACGACAACGGTTGGTACGAGAAAGAGAGCGATGCGCAAGGCCATAGTCGAAGTCTAGATCACGTAAGGGCATCCAACCCGAGGGCAAAAACGCCGAGTACGGCACCGAAGAAAAAGCCCACGCCGGTGGCCATTCAGTCTGTCAGAAAACTAGGCGACCTTCTCGAGCGACCGCGGCTCGGGCGCCGGGCTGGAGAATCGCAGGGCGCCGTCGTCGATCGGGGCGCGGCGCAGTGTCCTCGCGTCGAGGGCATAGACCTGGCGCAATTTCCACGGCGCCTTCGAGCCCTGTTTGGGAAGCAGGTGGGCCGAGCGCATGATGTAGCCGGAGTTGAGGTTCATGATCGGCTCCTCGGTCACCGAGGGATCGGTCAGCTCGGGCACGCATCTGCTTTCGCCGTTCGCGTCCATGTGGTTGAGCAGGCGGCAGACGTACTCGGCGGCGATGTCGGCTTTCAGCGTCCAGGACGCGTTGGTGTAGCCGATCGTGAAGGCGAGGTTGGGAACGCCGTTCATCATCATCGTCTTGTAGGTCATCTTGCCGGGCAGGTCGACCTCCTCCCCGTCGACGGTGAATCTCGCGCCGCCGAGGAAGAGCAGGTTCAGCCCGGTCGCGGTGACGATCACGTCAGCCTCCAGCTCCTCACCCGACTCCAAGGCGATCCCACTCTCGGTGAAGCCGGCGATCCGGTCGGTCACCATCGAGACGCCGCCCTCCCGAATCGCCCGGAAGAGGTCGCCGTTGGGCGCCGCGCAGGGGCGCTGCTCCCACGGGTTGTACTTAGGCGTGAAGTGCTTGTCGATGTCGTAGCCGGGCGGCAGCGCGCGCTGCGCGCCTCTGCGCAGAATTCTCTTGGCGAGCTGAGGACGGCGACGGCAGAGCTGGAAGACGAGGGTCGAGAGCAGGACGTTTTTCCAGCGCACGATCCGGTTGGCGACGCGGTCCGGCAGGTAGCGGAACAGCGCCCCGGCGATGCGGTCCTCGTCGGGCAGGGCGAAGATGTAGGTGGGCGAGCGCTGCAGCATCGTCACCTGCGCGGCTCTCTCCGCCATCGCCGGCGCCAGAGTCACCGCGGTGGCGCCGCTGCCGATCACGACGACGCGCTTGCCGGTGTAGTCGAGGTCCTCGGGCCAGTGCTGAGGGTGGACGATGCGCCCGGCGAATCTCTCGACGCCGGGAAACTCGGGGGTGTAGCCCTCGTCGTAGCGGTAGTAGCCGCTGCACATCCAGAGGAAGCCGCAGGTGAGCTGCTCCGTCTCCCCCGTGTCGGCGCGCTCGACCGTCACCGTCCAACGGGAGTCAGCGGTCGACCACTCGGCGCCGACGACGCGACGGTTGAAGCGGATCTTCGGCTCGACCCCGTTCTCACGAGCGGTCTGGTGGACGTAGTTGAGGATCGCGGGGCCGTCGACGATCGACTTCGCCTGCGCCCAAGGCTTGAACCCGTAGCCGAGCGTGTGCATGTCGGAGTCCGAGCGGATGCCGGGGTAGCGGAAGAGGTCCCAGGTCCCGCCCAGGTCCTCCCGCGCCTCGAGGATCGCGTAGGTCTGCCCGGGGCAGCGCTCCCCCAGATGAACGCCGGCGCCAACCCCGGAGATCCCGGCGCCAACGACCAACACATCGAGATGCTCCAACGCCTCCACCAATCACGCCGCGCATTCTTCCATGCCCGCCCCAAAACACCGCTTCCGCTGTTCCTTTGCTCCATATAAGGGAGCAAAGGAACAGCGGAGCGCGGGGGTGGAGCGCGGGGGCGGACGGGGGGGCACGGGGGTGGGCACAGGGCGGGGTAGGGTTGGGGCGTGGAGACGGTTCTTGTCACCGGTGGCTCGGGTTACCTTGGTGGGTGGTGCGTGCGTGCGCTGCTGGACGCGGGCTATCGGCGTGCGGACCACCGTGCGCGATGCCTCGCGGGAGCCGGAGATCCGCGCCGGCCTCGGCCCCGAGGGCGATGCCGAGCACCTCTCGGTGCACGTCGCCGACCTGCTCAAGGACGAGCACTGGGCGCACGTGGCCGAGGGCTGCGACTACGTCCTCCACGTCGCCTCGCCCTTCCCGCCGACCCAGCCGAAGGACCCCGACGAGCTGATCGTGCCGGCGCGAGAGGGGACGCTGCGCGTCCTCGCCGCCGGCCTCGACGCGGGAGTCAAACGCGTCGTGGTCACCTCCTCGGTCGCGGCGGTCCGCAACACCCGCGAGCCCCTCTCCACCCCGCTGACCGAAGCCGACTGGACCGACCCCGAAGACCTCAGCCTCACCCCGTACACCCGGTCGAAGACGATCGCCGAGCGCGCCGCCTGGGACTTCGTCGCCGAGCGCGGAGAGACGGAGAAGCTGGCGGTGGTCAACCCGGGCGGCATCCTCGGCCCGCTGCTTGGCGGTGGCCGCTCCTACTCACTGCAGATGGTCGCGCGGCTGCTGAGAGGGGTCCCGGGAACGCCAAAAATCGGGTTCAGCATCGTCGACGTCCGCGATGTCGCCGACCTCCACCTCAAGGCGATGACCGCCCCCGAAGCCGGCGGCGAGCGCTTCCTTGCCGTCGCCCGCTTCCTCTGGATGGAGGAGGTTGCCGCGGTGCTGCGCGACCACCTCGGCGAAGCGGCTTCCAAGGTGCCGACGCGGAGCATCCCGAACCTGGCGGTGAGGGCGATGGCCCTCTTCGACTCCAGCGTCCGCCCGATCACCGGCGACCTCGGCGTCAAGATCGAGATGTCCAGCGAGAAGGCGCGGACCGTCCTCGGCTGGTCACCCCACCCGATCGAGGAGACGATCGTCGACTGCGCCCAAAGCCTGATCGACGAAGGCGTCGTCGAGGTGCCCAAGTAGTGCCCAACGTCGCCGTCGTCACCGACAGCACGACCTACCTCCCCCGGGATCTCCTCGAGCGCTGGGGGATCGCGGAGGTCAGTCTCTATGTGGGATGGGGCGACGAGCGCCCGCCCGAGCACGAATACGACCTCAGCGACTTCTACAAGCGGCTGCGCGAGTCCGACGACCTCCCCTCCACCTCGCAGCCCTCGGTGGGCGACTTCCTCGCCCGCTTCGAGCCGCTGGCCGAAGCCGGCCGCGACGTCGTCTCGATCCACATCGCCAGCGGCCTCTCCGGCACCTACGAGAGCGCCGTCGAGGCGGCGCGGGTCGTGGCCGACAAAGGCCTCCCCGGCCGGGTCGAGGTGGTGGACGGCCAGACGGGGGCCGGCGGCCTCGGCTGCATGGTCCTCCGCGCCGCGCAGGCCGCCGAGCGGGGAGCGAGCGCCGACGACGTCGTCGCCGAGGCCCACCGCACCCGCGAAAGCCTGGAGATGTGGTTCTGCCTCGACACCCTCGAGTACCTGCGGCGCGGCGGCCGCATCGGGGCGGCGCAGGCCCTGGTCGGAACCGCGCTGAAGATCAAACCGATCCTCACCTTCGGCACCGAGATCGCCCCGGTCGGCCGCGTCCGCACCAGAGCGCGCGCCCGCGAGCGGATGATCGCCTACCTACACGAGCTCCATGACCGCGAAGCGACCGACTGGTTCGTCCAGCACGCCCAGGCACCGGAAGAAGCCGCCGCCCTGGTCGCGGAAGGCACCGCGATCTTCAACAAGGACCCCCTCTTCTGCACCCAGGTAGGCCCCGTCCTAGGCGCCCACCTCGGCTCCGGGATGCTGGTCGGCGGCATCGGCTGCGGACCCAGCGAGTAGGAAGGCGTATGCGACCGATCGGTCGCATCGCTCCGACTCCGGGGCGAACCTGACGAAATGCGACCGATCGGTCGCATACGCGCTACCCTCTCTCCATGGATTCCGTTCCCTCCCCTACTGCCCTGGGCGCCGCGATTCGCAAGCGTCGAAGCGCCATCGGTCTCACCCAGGACGACCTCGCCCTCTCGATCGGCGTCAACCGCAAGGTCATCAGTCAGCTGGAGGGCGGCAAGGAAACGGTCCACCTCGGCATCGCGTTGAAAGCAGCCCGAGCGCTCGGGCTGGAAGTCGGAGTCGAGGCACGTGGCGCAACCGGCTCTTGACGTCTACCTAGACGGCCGCCTCGCCGGCGCTCTTCTGCTCAAGGACAACGGCAATCTCCAGTTCCGCTACAACGGCGCCTACGTCGCGGCCGACGGGCCGGCTCTCTCGGTGAACCTGCCCGTGCGGGCGGAGGCCTACCCGCACCGCGACTGCCTCGCCTTCTTCGGCAATCTCCTGCCGGAGGCGGACGTCCGCGCGCAGGTCGCGCTCACCACCGGAATCTCGATCGGCAACGACTATGGGCTGCTCGAGCGCTTCGGCGGCGACGTAGCGGGCGCGGTCACTCTGTTGCCGACGGGCGGAGGGGAAGGTGAGGGCGAAGACGAGCCGGACAGCTTGGAAGCCCTCACCCCAGAGAGACTCGAAGAGGTCCTGACGCAACTGCCACAGCGACCGCTCGCTGCCGATGAGAAGGGAGAAGTCCGCCTCTCGCTGGCCGGGGCGCAAAGCAAGCTGCCGGTTGTGGAGATCGACGGCGGCTTCGCCCTGCCGCACGGGTCGAAGCGCCCCACCACCCACATCCTCAAGCCGGAGCCGAAGCGATTCCCGGGGCTGGTGGCGAACGAGTTCTTCTGTATGCGACTGGCGGAGGAGGTCGGCCTGCCGGTCGCGCGAGTCAATCGCGCCGCGACCGGCTCAGGCCTCCCCTTTTTGATCGTCACCCGCTATGACCGCGACTTGACGAGAGAGCCGATCCGCCGCCTGCATCAGGAGGACTTCTGCCAGGCCCTCGGCAAGCTCCAGCTGGAGAAGTACCAGAGCGAGGGCGGCCCCGGCGTCGGCGACGCCATGGCCCTGATCGACGAGCACTCGGCCGCGCCCGCGCGCGACCGCCAACAGCTCTGGCTGGCACTCGTCTTCAACTTCCTGATCGGCAATTGCGACGCGCACGGGAAGAACTACTCGCTCCTCTACGACTCTCCGGCGCCGAGCCTCGCCCCCTTCTACGACCTGGTATCCACCGCGATTTATGAGGAGCTGACACAGCGGCTCAGCATGTCCATTGACGGCGCGACCGAACTGAATGAAGTCGACGAGGGGGCCTGGGCGCGACTAGCCGCCGCGATCGGCTTCGCCCCTCGCTTCCTCCAGCAGCGCATGAAGCCTTTCGCGGAGCGGGTCCTGGATGCCGCGGAAGCCGTCTCCAGAGAGCCCGACTACGCGGAGCCGCTGGTCACGGAAATCGCCATAGGCATCCGCAGGCGCGCGGCGCGCCTGCGGAAAGGAGCGGACTGAGCCGCTACGCCAGAGTGCCATCGGCACGAGCCACTCATCCTGGACAGCCCCGCGCGACTCAAAGCTGCGTCGCGACGATCGCCGCGCCAGCCGTAAGGATCGAGGCGCTCAGGGCAACCGCCGCGTGGAACATCGCCCGCTGGAAGGAGTCGAAGCGCGTATTCATCGCGTCGAATTGGGAGACCATCTCTCGCCGCTGAGCGTCGAGGCGGGCTTCATCTCCCCTCTGAGAGTCGAGCGGCGTTCATCTCTCGCTGCTGAGAGTCGAAGCGCTCTTCCATGCGATAGCTGAGGGCGTCGAGGCGCAAATCGATGCGGTCGACCTTCTCGCTCAGGTCATCGAGGCGGTTGTCGTCCCAATCCGGCCGGGGCATCGCTTTCATCGTCCCAGGCTACCGCCGCTTGAGCAACTTGTTGTCTACAGAAGCGCAAAGGAGTGTGCCGAGTCATAGACGCATCCCCTCCGGCACGATTGTTAAAGCCAAGCCTGAGCGGCCCGGGCGGGAAGGCAGGGAGTGCCGCGGGCCCGAGCCGCTCAGGCTTTAGCGCCTACCGCCGCCTGTGCGCCGACCGCTTGCCCTTGTGCTTGCGCTTCTTCTTGCACTGGGCCTTGACCTTCGGGTGGAGCGTGCGGGTTAGGCCGTTGTGGGCGGTGAACTTGACCGTTGCCCTGTAGGTCCTTGCGCAGATGTTGCGGGAGTTGACCAAGAGGCCTTTGTTGCCGCCCTGCATCGAGAGCACGGCCTTGGTGAACGGGGCGTCGGGGAAGAAGTCGAAGGTGTTTCGGATTCCTCCTCTGACCGAGTCGGTTCGGCCGGCCGCCTCGACTTTGATCGGCTGGTAGGCGGGGCCGCGTAGGTCCGGGACGACGTCCGGCAGCAGGTTGTCGCTCGAGCGCAGGTAGACGTTGCCCGTGAGCGGGTAGTCGAGGATCGGTGTGAACACCGTCGAGGTGCCATAGACCGCTCCCGCCGGGCAGTTGTCGGCGGCGAAGTCCGGGCGGGTGCAGATCGTGCGGATGTGCTCGTTGGCCAGGAACTCACTCCTGGGGAAGGAGACCGAGACGCTTCTGATGTTGGCGTCTCCCTCGCGCGGCAGTACGTAGGCGGAGAGCTGCGGGTACTTGCCGCGGGCCGTGCCTCCCTTGAGGCGGATCGCCAGGCGGGGCTTGAAGCCGAGCGAGGTGCACTCTCCCAGCTGGAAGCGGGCCGAGAGGTTGGCGACCGCGCCCAGGGTCGAGGTCAACAGCCCGTTGACCGCGGTTGGGTCACAGCTCGTTCCGTTGAGCGAGAAGTCGGGCTTGTCGAGGCTGACGTCGACCGTCTTCACGTCGAGCGGGATGCCCTGGAGGATCGTCGGCAGGTTGTCGCTGACCGCGGTGATCTCCGCCGTCGCCGGGTTGATGTGGGCGGCGATCCTGGTTGACGACTGTGCCCAGGTCGAAGGGACCGGCTGTGGCCGGGATCACCGTCGCGAGGCTGATCGGCGCGCCCTTGTAGGGACCGGCGAGGTAGACCTTGCCGTGGGCGTAGTAGGGGGCCGGTCCGGCTCCTGCGCCTGCCATCGACCTGGCCGATCTTGAGCTTGCCGGGAAGAAGGCGATGCCTTCTCCGCCTGACCGCTCTTGGCAGCCGCAGCGGCCAGAGCACCGTCAGAGCAGGCCGGGGTGCCGGCGAGCTTCGCGGTCAGGCCCGCGGGCGGGCTGACCGTTACCGCGGAGAACTGCTGGCTGCCGTCCTCGCGGCGCAGGTGCACCACGAAGGGGCTGTGGGCGCCGGCGATCGGGGAGACAGCTCCCGCGTCAAAGCTCGGGGCATTCGGCTGCTCGGCGGCGGAGCCCGAGCAGTTCTGGGTGATCTGCCAGGTGTCCGAAGGCGTCGCCGGTGAGGCGTCGGGGGCGGACCACGGCGTCAGCGTCGCCTCGGTTGTGTGGTCGCCGCAGCTCGCCGGCGTGCGCAGGGCTCCGCCCGCTCCTCCGAAGAAGTTCAGTCTGAAGTTCTCGAAGGGCAGCTGCGGATTGCGTCTGAAGGTTGCGCTGACCCGCCCGGTGTTCGGATCGAGCGTGACCTCGCCCGCCAGCTTCGCGACGATGCCCGTGTCTTTGTCATCAATAGTGATGTAGACGGCGAGCAGCGAGTTGAATGGGTTGGCGAAGGGATCGGCCACGTACGCCGCGCCTCTGAGCGGAACGTCGAGCAGGGGGCTGATCACCTCCACTGTGGCCACCTTGGACGCCTCGGGACAGGATCCCGGTTCCGGCGTGGTATGGATCGTCCCATCGGGGTCGGTGGAGGTGTAGCCGAACTCCGCCAGCGAGCAGCCGTCGAGACCGTTGGCGCCGCCGGGGTTGACCACCAGGCCCTCGGGCAGGGTGACCGACCGTGTCCCTGAGGTGGGCGGCGGCCCGGCCCGTTCGGATCCTCGTTCTGCGGGATTCTCAGATCGACGTCCAGGCCGGAGGGGGCGTCTCCGACGTTCGTGGTCGGCCGCGCCTCGATCGTCGGGGCGTTCGGGCCAGCGTCGGGGTAGGTGAGAGCATTGCAGCCCTCGGTGCCGATCGGCGCCGGCGGGATCGCGTTGTCGTGGGAGAGGAAGCTGGATCCCGACTCGCCGCCGAGCCAGCCGGTCGCCTCGACGAAGGTCTCCACCGGCCCGACGCAGGAGGTCGGCAGGGTGAAGAACGGCTTCAGCGGTGGGGTCGGGATGATGGTGCAGGGCGGCCCGCTTCTGCCGGCGCAAAAGCGACTGGAGTCGTGGGATGGATCGGCGGGCACACCCCAGACCTCGGTGTCCACCCCAGCCACGGTTATCGACTGCGGCGAGTTCTTGACGATGACATCCGCGCCGTAATCCTCGCCGTTTCGAACTCTGGCGTAGACCTGGATGATGCTGCCGATAGCGTTGAATGCCAGCAACGCCGGAGTGCCGGGGCCGCGCTGCATGTTGTACAGGGGGTATATGTTGGAGACGGGTCTGCCGGGCGTTCCTCCGAAAAGGCCGTTGAACCCCACGTTGACCGTTCCGACCTGCGCCTCAGCCGGGCAATTGGTGCCACCGGCCACGAAGGCAGAGATCAACTCCTGCGTGCAGAAGGGCACGCCCTGTGGATTGCCGACTACGCCAGGGGGCAGCTTGGTGACGACGTCCTTGAGGTCGTCGGTCGAGATTTCAACCCCGTCGGAAGTGAGCGTGGTGGAGATGTCGAAGGTGGTGGAAGCGGTGTAGGGGTGGATGCCCGCCAGCGTCTCGGGATCGCCCAGCTCGTCGAACGCCCCGCCATCGAAGCCCAGGATCTCGAAGGTAGGTGGCCCGGTTACCTCAATCGGGTCGGAGACCGTGGCGGCGACCGCCGGACAGACGGTGTCGCCGCCTCCGCAGACGGTGATCGTCGGGTCGGCGAGCCCGGGAACGGCGCCGGGGTCGGCTTTGATGCCGAGCAGGATGCGGCAAGTGGCACCCACCGTGTCCGCGCAGGCCTCCTGGCCGCTGCCGATCGGCAGCGGCCCGCCGAAGAGGCCGAGGGTGTCGATGCCGTCGCAGCTGACCGAGAGCGAGTCGCCGGCGATCGCGCAATCCCACATCGGGAAGCCATAGGCCTGGTTGATCTCGTCATCCGCGGAGACGACTCTGAGGCCCGGCGGGAGGGCAAAGTCCATCGTGATCGCGCCGCTGACGGGGTCGCTGCCGCTGACGTTGGACACTGCAATCTCATACTGCGCGTAGGTGCCGGCCGCCACTTTGTCCAGGACGTGGCTGGAGGCGACGTCGAGCTCCGGCGCCGCCGCGGCCCCGGCGGGAGCGGCGAGCAGGACCGACATCGCGGCCAGGGTGCCGATCAACGCTCCGAGCCTTGGGCGAAGCCGGTTGTTCTGTGACCTGTTCACGATGCGGCCCTCCTGTTGCAGCGCCTAGCTCGGCGCTTGAGCTTGCTTGCTTGCTTGCGCAGCGCCCGCGCCCGCTTGGACTGGCCGCGCCGCGCTGCCTTCTTCGCCGCCTGCGCCTTGCGCTGGGCCTTCTTGGAGATATCTCCGCAGCGGTTGGAGGTCGGTCTTTGGATCGGGGCCACGAACGGTCTAGTCCCAGCCCCGGGGATGTCCGACGGCGCGGGGCCGGCGCCACGACAGGCGTCGCCCTCGCAGGCCGGCGGCACCGCGGGCGGTTCGGGAAAGCCACCGCCGATGCGGGCGGTGTAGACGTCGATGCCGTTGTCGACGTCCCAGCCGACCAAGCGGTCGTCGGTCTCGAAGAAGACCTGGCCATTCTCGGTGGTGCCGATCAGGCGGTAGGGGCCGAAGACGGTGGCGGTCGATTTGGTCCCCGGGGTGAGCAGGCTGAGCGTGCCGTCATTCCACTCATAGATGTCCTGGCAGGAGTAGGCGATGATGCCGCCGTTGGTTTTGGACGTGCAGCTCACTTCGCCGTTTACGTCCTGGGGCAGCAGCGAGTCCGGAGTGGTGAAGACGATTCGTTTGCCGTCGGTGCTGAGCGAGTAGTCGATGGCGCTGACGATGTGCATGTCCGCGAAGCCGGCGGGCCTGAAGCCGGTGACGTCGCGAATGCCGTCGGCGTGGCCCGCCGAGGGCTCGCCCGGCAGCTGGCAGGAAATGCAGAGCCAGCCGCCGCCCTCGTCCCAGCGGTAAACGTCGGCGTCGCCATCGCGGTCGACGGCCGGGTCGTAGGGATATCTGGAGAGGATCGAAAGATACTCGCCGTCCGGAGTCACTCTCAGGCTCTCCTTCTCGACCACGTTGGGGTCGTCCTTCAGGCTGCTTGTGGGCTCATTCACCTGGCCGTCCAATGAGCTGGAAACGTAGGGGCCTAGGTAGTCGACCTGCGGGTCGCCGGCGTTGTAGGTCCAGCGGTAGAGCTTCAGGCCATCCTGGGGACCGCCGTTCCCGGCCGGGGCGCCGGCGACGATCTGCCCGCGGGCGAAAAAGAAGACGACCTCGCCGTCGTCGCTGGCGCCGATCACCTGCTTGGCCCGCGGCCGGTCGCCGTCGGCGGCCTGCTCATCCGCGGTCAGGTCGATGAGCTGTCTGGTGGGGGTGCCGAAGCGGTCCCAGCGGTAGAGCTTCGCCTGTTCGTCGTCCCCGCCGCCGGCCCCTCTGCAATCCGAGCCCTCGAACGGCGTCGAGGCGTCGGTCAGCTTGTCGCAGCTGAAGAAGAGGGCGATGTCCCCGGCCGAGTTGGCCCAGACGAACTTGGCCGAGGAGTGACTGACCGGATCGCAATCGACGGTGCACTCGGAGGCCGACACGCGCAGGGTGGTGACGCCGCTTTCGCGCAGGTAGAGGTCGCAGCCGACCGTGGTGCAGCCCGGGTTGTCCGTCGGAGCCCCGGGACTGCCGGTATTGACCGGGTTGTCGAAGAAGATGCGCTCGCCGCCGCCCCGCACAGCGAAGGGATTGGGGTTTGAGGCGGACAGCGGCGCAAAGCCGGGCAGTTCCGAGCTGGTGGAGAAGGGCTGATCGGCAGTGTCGCGCGAGAGCAGGCTGGGCGCTCCGCCGTGCCAGTCGTAGAGCTTCTTGATCGGAGAAGCCGGTGCCGGCTCGGCGGTCTGCGCAGTCTGCGAGCGGTAGACGACGTGGCTGAAGTCCGTCGAGGCCCCCGACAGCTCCACCGTGGGGGTGTCCGGGGACTGGACCGGCGCGTCATTGGGGTTCGGGGCGAGCAGGTCGTAGGCAAAGGGGTCGGCGCTGAGATCCATCCGGTAGACGTTCTTGGCCGGCAGCGGCGCGCCGGGGACCAGCGGCTGGTCGAACGGGCACTCCTCCGTCTCTGGCTGCGCGATCAGCGCGTAGTCGATGCCGGGCGAGAGGTAGTAGATGCTCCCCCCCTCGTTGGTGCTGACCTCGGAGCTGTTGCGGCAGAAACGGGGAAGGGGCTCTCGGTCCCCCAACCAGTCGGCCCGGCGCCGCTGCGCTCGCTGATGTAGGGGGCGCATGCGCCGGTCATCTGCGGCGGTGGGTCACCGAAGACCGAGGGCGAGCAGAAGGCGGCTATTTTGCCGTCAAAGCCATAGGTCGCGGTGCTTTGACTGCCGCCGATGACCGTGCCCTGGTTCTTATCGATCGGGCTGACCATCTCGTAAGCGCGGCATTCGGCCATGAAGGTGGCGCCCTGTGCCCCCCGGATCCCCTGGTTGGAGCAGTTGCCCGGGTCGATGGCAGGCGGCGGCCCCACGCGGGTATGGAATCTCTTAGTGGTGCCGTTTGTGGTCCCGAATTCGTTGGTGGCGACGACGCGGAAGAAGTAGGGGGTGTTTGGCGCGAGGCCGGCAACGACCTTGGAGACGGTGATCGGTCTGGTGCCGCCGCCGATGTCTACAGAGGCGGTCGAAGAGCCGAGATCCGGGGTGGTCCCGTACTCGAAGTGGTAACCGGTGGTGGAGTTGCGCGGGTCGATGGTGCCGACGAAGCGGGCGGAGACGTCGGTGACCTGTCCCGCGCCGGTGTCGGTCACTACGGGGGGCACCGAATCGGTTCTGAAGGCGACGATCAGCGAGGTGACGATCGGTGCGTTCGCGTCGAAGACACGGGAGACGCGCAAGCGGACGAAGTAGGCGGTGTTGGGGTCGAGGCTCGTGGTGGTTAGTCTGGCCGGTTGGAAGCCGCCACCGGGTTTGAACGAATTGCATCCGGGGACCGGGACGGAGGTATCGGCGGCGAAGCTGGGATCGGTCGAATACTCGAACGAGCATCCGATCGCGGCGCCCTTGGGGTCGACGCTGGCCGAGAAGGTGGCGGTGGTGTCGGTCTTGGTCGAGACCGGGCTCAGGACCACTCCCGGATTGGGCAGCGGGTCGTCGAGGACGTAGAGGCGGTCGACGTCGTTGAGAGCGTCGTTGGCGAAAGCGCCAATTGTGGCGGACGAGGCAACGAACAGCCTGCCGCTCGCCTCCTCGACGGCGAGGCCCTTGACGGTGCCACCACCGCCGCCGGCGAAGCTTGCGCCGCTGCCGTGAGTGGCGTCAGTGACCGTCGGGGCGGCGGTGAGGCCCGGGTCGTTGACCGGCCCGTACTGCTGGATCTCCAGGGTGCCGGAGCCGATGTCGCGCATCGCGTAGAGGACGTCCTCATCGGCGCCGACGCCGTCGGAGTCGGGGTCGATCGCGAGTGAGGTCGAGGTGGTGGAGCCCGAGGGCAGGGGCGGCGAGGGAATTGAAGCGAGGAACCCGACCGGGCCATTGACACCCTGGCTGTCGTAGCGGTCGATCTCGCCGCTGTTGCTGGAGTCGGAGGCGTAGACGATGCCTCTGGAGTCGACGGCGATCTTGCGTGGCTGGGTCGAGCCGAAGTTCGAGGAGGAGCCGAAAGAAGAGAAGGCGGTGCCGTCGAGGCTGTAGGTGTTGACGCGGCGGTTGCCGGTGTCGGCGAGGAAGATCGTGCCGGTGGAAGTGTTCCCGTCGGGCTGGGAGACGGCGATGCCGAAGGTCCCGCTGGTGGAGCCGGTGCCGTAGCGCCCGGCGCCGGCGCCGCCCGAGCCGGCCTGGCAGACGTCGACCGAGCCGTCGCAGATCTCGTAGTTGGTGGCCTGCGCGCCGGCAACGACCTCGGTGGCGGCTACGGTCGGACCGGTTCCCGCGATGTTGGGGTTGTCGCCGCTGAGGTCGATATTGACGGTGCCGAGCAGCGGCTGGTTGACGTTTTTGAGCGTGCCGACGAAGCGCACGACCCAGGGACCCCCGTCGGGGCCGGAGACCTTGACGTTGCCGGCGCCGATACCGCCGAGAGCCTCAAGTCTTGACTGGATCGTGGCGGCGGAGACATTGAAATGATTGGGTTGAGTGGGTCGGTAGGACGGCGCCAAAGGAGAGTGTCGAAGGTCCCGCCAGTTGCATCGACGGTGACTCTCTGGAACTCCGCTCTGTCGTCAGGGCCGCTGTTGACCACGTTCCAGCCGAAGGAGCGGATGAAGTTGCCGGCGCCGTCGTAGACGCTGACGCGGCGGTTGTCGCGATCGGAGACGTAGACGTTGCCGGAGTCCTGGTCGACGGCTACCCCTTGCGGGTTGTCGAACGTGCCGTTGCCGCCCATCGTGGCCATCCCCCGCCCGAGGCGACGCCGACCTTGCACTCGTTGGCGATTGCGCAGACCTCGAAGCCGGTGCCGGTGCTGGAGGTCGTCGAGGTTGCCGTCGGTGACGGTGGTGATTCTCAGCCGTGCCGGTCGAGCTGGCCGGCGTCGACGGTGATCTGTGGCAGGTCCGTCGCGGCCAGGGCGTTCTGAGAAGCGAGATTGTACATGGGCTGCGGGGGCTCCGCAAAACCACCGAAGTCGGTGGAGCGGGAAACGAGGACATTGCCGGCGCCGCCGACCGAGGAGAGGGCGCCAATGATGTCGTCAAGCTGGTCGACATCTGCATCGAAGGGGATTGGGGGGCTGGTGACTCCGTCGACCGTGAGCAGGTAGGTGCCGCTGCTCGCCTCGACGATGAGGCGCTGCGCCTCATCGACCGAGGAGGCGATCACATCCTTGCCCCAAAGGCTGACGAATCTGCCTTTTCTGTCGAAGCGCTGGATGCGGTTGTTGTTGTCGTTCGACGGCGTAGATGTCGCCCGCGCTCGCCGGGCCGTTGCCCGTGTTGTTGACGGCGATGGCGCGGGGGCTGTGTCGAACTCACCGGCGTGGCGGCCGCCGCCGAAGTCGCGGGTGGCGGCGTCGGTGCCGATGTAGCCGGTGATCTGCTTGGCCTGCGTGAGCGGCGCGAGGGCGAGCAGGGCGAGGGCGGCGATCGCCAGAGCGAGGAGGCTAAGGCGTGCGCGTCGATGCGAGGGCGCACCACTCCCGTTAGAGTTGGGAGAGGACGCACGGGTGGCGTTGCGGACGCGGCCGAAGACGGAACCGCGCGCAGCGGAACCGTCGGAATTGGCGGCGGACGACGTGCCTTGCGCCTGTGCTCTCAACACTCTCTCCTTGTTCGGGGGCCTGCCTCTCCCTGAGGCGGTGTCCCTTGTCCCTGTGGTGATTCCCCGGCCCGTTCCCTACGGGCCTGAGGTCTTTTCCCTGTGGTGTGACTTGCCCGCTATCTCCAGCGGACGGAAAGGAGCATAAGAGATGCGTTCTCTAAATGCAAGTCTTTGTTTCTGAGAAAAATGTTAAGAGACTTGATTCTGGCGGCGCAGAGCGAATCGCGGGGCCTTTCGGTCCCGTGAGAAGCGGAGCGGGATCGCTCAGATCCGTGTTTCCGGGAGCCGCGAGGAGGTCGCTTCTTGCGAAGCGGGAGGCTGCTCATCGGCGGCGAGGCGGCGGGCCTCGTCGCGGCCGAGGTAGGGCGTGAGGACCAGCTCGAGAAGGTCGGGGAGCAGGTCGGGCAGGGCTGCGGGCTCGCCGGTGTTGAGGCGGCGGACTATGAGGGTGGTGAGGCCGCCGACCAGGGCCTGCTCGCGGGCGTGGGCGGTGGAGCCGGGGGGCGGCTCGTCGGCGGGCTCGGGGCGCAGGATCGCGGCGAGGGCGCGCATCGAGGCGCGGTAGAGGTCGGCGATCTCGCCGCCCGCGGCGAGCGGCTCGATCAGCCAGAAGCGGGCGAGGGCGGGGTCGGCGGCGAAGGCGCGCAGCAGGGTGGCGAGCTCGGCCCGCAGCCGGTCGGGCCACTCTCTATAAGGCTCGGCGGCGGCGAGCATCGAGTCGCGCAGGTGGGCGGAGACGACCTCGTAGGCCGCCGCGAAGCACTCCTCCTTGCCCGAGAAGTGTTCGTAGAAGGCGCGCCGGGAGACCGAGGCGTCGGTGACGATCTTGGCGATCGTCGCCCCGTTGTAGCCGTGCTCGGCGACGACCTCGACCACGGCGTTGAGCAGGCGCTCGCGCTGGCTGCGGGCGACGAACTCACGGGAGAAGCCGTGGCGGCCGGGCGGCAGGCGGACCAGGCCGGCCTCGAAATCGTCCTCGGTCGCGGCCATCTCAGCCTCCCCGCGCGGCGCCGGCGAGGCCGAGCGCCTCGCGCGGGCCGAGATAGGGGGAGAGCGCGATGTCCAGCAGCTGGGGCAGCATCTCCCCCACCCCCTCGCTGCCGCCGGCCTGCAACCGCTGCTGAAGCAGGAAGGCGATGCCGCCGATCGTCGCCTCCTCGAGGCTCTCGGCGAGGGCGACGGCGCTGGGGTCGAAGGCGCGCCCCGCGCGCAGCTTCGGGGCGGCGCCGTCGAGCATCTCCTCGTAGCGGGCGCGCAGGGCCGGGCCGTCGACCGGGGCCTCGACCAGGCACACCCGGGCCCGGTTGGGGTGCTCGGCGACGAGCGCGAGCAGCGTCCGCAGCCCCTCGCGGATCTGGTCCGGCCAGGGCGCCTCGGCCGGGACCGCCTCGGCGAGCCGGGCGCGGGCGTCCTCGACGGCGCGGTCGAAGGCCGCCAGGAAGCACTCCTCCTTGTCGGCGAAGTGGTCGTAGAAGCTGGCGGTGGAGACGCGCGCCTCCTTGGAGATGCGCTCGATCGTGGTGGCGGGGAAGCCGAGCTCGGCGACGAGGCGCTCGGTCGCGTCGAGCAGGCGCACGCGCTGGCGGGCGGCCATGAGCGCACCCTCGGCGGAGTCCTTTCGCGAGCGCTTGGACTCCTTAGCGAGACGTCGCGACAGGTACTGCATAGAGCCGAGGATAGAGCAGGATTTGCCCTCTTTCGAGGGAGTTTGGCGTCTCCGTAATAAAAGCCCCAATCTCTTGCGAAAAAGGTATAGTTTCTATACAGCGCACCCCGGCACCCGGCTGAAAGGAGTTGAGCCACATGCCACGAGAAGCGTCCGCACCGGCCGATGAGGCGGCCGCCCCCCTCCCGCTCTCGGCCGCCGTCGCCGAGGCGAGGACCGAGCTGGTGCGCGAGAGGCTGATGGAGGAGATGCTCCTCCTCGCCGGGGAGGTCGGCTTCCGCGACGCGACCGTGCAGGAGGTGCTCGACCGCTGCGGCGGGCACACGATCCAGTTCTACAAGCAGTTCGCCAACAAAGAGGAGTGCTTCGCGGTCGCCTACGAGACCTGGATTGAGCGGGTCGCGGCGATTCTGCGCAAAGCGGCGGCGAAGGAGGAGAGCGGCTGGCGGGAGGGGCTGCGGGCCGCCCTGGTCGAGTTGTTCCGCTTCGTCAACGAGCAGCCGGCGATCGCGCGGGCGCTCTTCCTCGAGGTGCAGATCGTCGGCGGGGCGGCGCTGGAGGCGCGCGAGGCGGCGATGGAGCGCCTGGCCGAGGCCGTCGACTCCGTGCGCAGCGAGATCCCGGCCGGCGACGCGCCTCCCGAGGTGACGAGCATGTTCATCGTCGGCGGCGTCGAGGCCGGCGTCTGCGGGGCGCTGGCGGAAGGCAGACCCGAGCGAGTTTGGACGGCGCTGCCGGAGCTGATGCATCTCGCGGTCGGCTCCTACTTCGGCGAGGAGGCGGCGGAGGCCGAGCTGGAGGTTGCTCGCGCCGTCGCCAAGCGGGAGCAGCGCGCAGGAAGATGAGCGGCCGCGCCGGGTCATCTGGAACCGCGCGCAAGCCGGGCGGGGGCGCCAAGCGGCGCAAGCCCAACCAGCTGCCGACCGGGCGCCACGGCATCCCGCCCGAGGCGGTGGTCAAGAACCAGCGGGCGCGCCTGCTGGCGGCGAGCGCCGAGGTCCTGGTCGAGCGCGGCTACTCGCGGGCGACGACGCAGGCAATCGCCGACCGGGCGGGGGTCTCGAAACGAACCCTCTACGAGCAGTTCTCCGACGTCTGGGACTGCTTGAGCGCGGCTTACGCGGGGGCGAGCGAGGAGCTGTGCAAGGCGATCGCCGCGGGCTGCGCCGCCGAGGGCGACTGGCCGCGGCGGCTCTCGAGAGGCGTCGACGCCGCGCTCACCTGGGCAGCGGACAACCCCGACTTCGCCCGGTTGCTCAGCGGCGAGCCGCCGCCCGGAGTGGAAACGCTGCGCTCCGCGCGCCGCGAGCTGATCGCGAGACTGGCCGACCGGCTGCGAGCCGGCCGCCCCCGGCGCCCCGGCGCCGCCCTGCCGAAGGGAATGGACGAGCGCCTGATCGACGCCGCCCTCTCCCTCGTCGCCGCCCGCCTGCTGGGAGGAAGAGCGAACACGCTCCTCTTCCTGGGGCCCGAACTGACCCAGCTGCTGCTGCGGCCCTAGTACGCTGGCCGGCGCAACCATCGGTTCAGAATTGGACTCTCCCTCTCAACTAATAGATGCCCGAATCGAGGAGCTGGGCGACTGGCGCGGCGAAACGCTGACTCGAATCCGAGACCTGATCAAGCAGGCCGACCCCGAAGTGGTCGAGGAGTGGAGATGGAGGGGCGTTCCGGTCTGGTACCACGACGGAATGATCTGCACCGGCGAGACCTATAAGAGAGTCGTGAAGATGACCTTCGCCAAGGGCGCCTCGCTGGAGGACCCCTCAGGCCTCTTCAACTCCAGCCTCGAAGGCAACACCAGGCGCGCGATCGACTTCCACGAGGGCGAGGAGATCGACGGAGAGGCGCTGCAGGCCCTGATCCGCGCCGCCGTGGAACTGAACCAGTCCTAAGCGGCGCGGCATCGCCTACGGCTCGGACAAGGCCGATAGCTTCCGTGGAACGGAACTTCGGACCAACACGTCGTGAGCGAACCCACCGAGACCGCAGGCAGCTCGCCGGCGCCGCTGCCGGCGCCACTACGCAGTGCCCGCGAGCGACCGTGGCCGATCGTCGGCCGCGACTCCGAGCTGGAGGAGATCGCCGGCGCCTGGTCGCGGGTCGAGGCCGGCGGCCGCGAAACGGTGCTGATCGCGGGCGAACCCGGGGCGGGTAAGAGCCGCCTGGTCGCCGAGGCGGCCGCGACCGTTCGCGGCAGCGGCGGCCTCGTCCTCTACGGCAACGGCGACGACATCGCGGAGACGCCCTATGCGCCGTTCGCCGCCGCCCTGCGGGAGCTCGACCGGTGGGCGCCGGGGCTGCTCGACGACGCGCGCCGCTCGCCACTGGGCAGGCTGATGGCCGACGCTCCGTCCGGCGAGACACACCAGTGGAGCCTCAGCGACGACCGCGGCAAGCTCTTCGCGGCGACGGTGACGCTGTTCGAGCGGCTCGCCGGCGAGCGTCCGGTGCTGCTGGCGATCGACGATCTGCATGCCTGCGGCGCCTCCACCCTGGCCCTGATCAACCACCTGGCGCGCACCGCGACGCCGCTTCGCATGCTGCTGCTCGTTACCTACCGGCCGACCGAGGTCGAGCCGGGCGGTGAGCGGGCGACGGCGATCGCCGATCTGCGCTCGGCCCCCGGCGCGCGGCACCTGCGGCTTGGCCGGGCTCGGCGCGCCGGCGCTGCGCGACGTGGCCGCGGCGCTGGCGTTGAGCGAGCCGGACGCCGAACTCGACCGGATCGCGGAGGAAGTGGCACGGGAGAGCGGCGGCAACGCTCTGTTCGCCTGCGAGCTGCTGCGCGCGATGGGCGAGGGTGGGCTCAGCGGCGAGGCGGCCCGGCTGAACGCACCGCCCTCGCTGCGGATGCTGATCGCTACCCGCGCTCGCGCCCTTGGCCCGGGCGCCTACGAGTGCTTGGAAGCGGCGGCCGTATGCGGGCGCGAGTTCGACCCCGCCCTGGTCGCCGCGATCCTCGACCTCCCGCCCGCCGAGGTCTCCGCGTCGCTTGCGGGGCCGGCCCGGGCCGGCCTCCTCACCGCCGACCGGGCCGGCGGCGGCTGGGCCTTCAGCCACGCGATCGTCGCCCACTGCCTCTACGACGAGCTCGATCCCGCGCGGCGGGGCGCCTTGCACCGCCGCGCCGCGGAGGCGCTGGAAACAGGCGTCACCGGCGAGCGAGTCGCCGGCGAGCTCGCCCATCACTGGCGGCTGGCCGAGCCGGCGGATCGCGAGCGGGCCGCGACCTGGTGCGAGGCGGCGGGCCGCCTCGCCTTGCATGGCTCCGACCACGAGGTCGCGGCAAGCTGGTTCGAGGAGGCGCTGGAGCTGCGCGGCGAGGGCGCCGGGGATGCGGAGGGGATCGAGCGCTGCGACCTGCTGATCGGCCTCGGTGTCGCGCTCCGCTACACCAACCAGGAGCGCTCGCGCGAATGTCTGCTCAGAGCGGCGCGCATGGCCGACCGCCTCGGCGAGGTCGATCGGCTGGTCGCGGCGGCGCTCGCCAACCACCGCGGCTTCGTCTCCCAGATAGGCGGATTCGACCGCGAGCGCGCCGCGATGCTGCGGCGCGCCGGAGAACGGCTCGACGGAAACGGTCCCGAGTCGGCCCTGGTGGTCGCCCAGCTCGCGCTGGAGCTGACCTTCACCGACCAGGTCGACCGCCGTCGCTGGCTGGCCGAGAGCGCTCTCGTCGCTGCGCGCAAGTCCGGCGACCGCCGCGTCCTCGCCCAGGTGCTGGTCCGTTGCCTGATCGCCCTCTGGGACCCCGACAACGCCGACGAGCGGATCGCGATGGCGGCCGAGAGCATCGAGATCGGTGGCGAGCTGGATGAGCCGCTCGAGTTGTTCCACGCCCTCCACTGGCAGGCCGTGGCGCAATTGGAGATCTGCGAGGTCGAGGCCGCGGAGCGCTCGCTGCGCGAGCAGGATCGGATCGCCGACCGGATCGGCGACGCCACTGCCCGCTGGCTGTGCGAATGGTCGGAGTCGCTGCATCTGTCGCTGCACGGGCAGCTCGAGGAAGCCGAGGCTCGTTCCCAGCGGGCGGTCGAGGGCGCCAACCACAGCGCCCAGCCCGACGCCCTCCTCCCCTACGTCAGCCAGCTCTGCAGCATCCGCTGGCAACAAGGGCGGATGGCAGAGCTGGCGCCGCTGCTGGCGCGCGCACTCCCTGAATACCCGGGGATCCCGGGCTTTCGCTCGTTGGTGACCCTCGCCCACGCCGAAGCCGGGGAGCACGCGCTGGCCCAGGAGGTGTTGGACGGAGACGCGGCGACGCGGTTCACGGCTATGCCACGCGACCCGTTCTGGCTCGCAACCATCGTCGACTACGCCTACGCGGTCGCCAAGCTCGGCGACCGCGAGGCGGCAGCGATCCTGCACGAGATCCTCGACCCCTACCGAGGGCGGTTGGCGACGACCGCGGTCGCCGTCTGGGGGGTCGTCGACCACGCCCTCGGCCGACTTGAGCTGCTGCTGGGCGAGGAGGAGGCGGGGCGGCGCTCGCTGCGCGCCGCGGTCAACTCCTACGCGGCGATGCAGGCGCCGCTGTGGAAAGCCCTGGCCGAGGCCGACCTCGGTGCCGGCGCGACCGTGGGGCCTGGGTTGGAGAGCCGGATCGCCGCCCTTGGCCTGACCGAGCGGCAGGCCGAGGTGACCCGCCTGATCGCCCAGGGGCTGTCCAACCGGGAGGCCGCCGAGCGGCTCCATGTCTCGCCCAGCACCGTGAAGCGCCACCTGGAGGACGTCTACCGGCGCACCGGGGTGAGTTCGCGCAACGCGCTGACCGCGCGGCTGCTCCGGTAGCGAGCGCTCGCTACGCAGCCGGGCTCGGGGCGGCGCTCAGGGAATCAGTCGCCGGCGCTCGCAACCGGGGCTTCGCCGCTGGTCCCGCCCCGCCCCGCCGTCGCACAGATCGGGTCGGCCCGGGCCGCCGTTGAGGGCATCCCTGCCCGCCTGGCCGTGGAGCATGTCAGCCCCCTTCTGGCCCAGCAGGACGTCTCGACCACCACCGCCGAGGATGATGTCGTTGCCGGAGAGCCCGCAGATCAGATCGTTGCCGCCACGCCCCCGGATCACGTCGCGCCCGGAGGTGCCGAGGATCACGTCACGGCGGGCGGTGCCGTTGGTCGGGACGCCGGGCTGGGCGACGATCGTCGGGGTCTTGCCCCGGCACTTCCGGACTCCCGTCTTCCCCTTGCTCCGACGGGAGTCATCGGGGACGGTCACATGGACGGTGGCGGAGATGACCCTCGCCAGCATCTCGGCCTCCAGGCTCTCGCACTCGACCGTTCTGCCGGGCGCGCTTTTGGAGTAGTAGGTGTGGAAATACCAGTGGTAGCCGGCTGGGGGAACCCACCCTCTTGTCGGCCTCGAGCGCGTCGTCGAAGGGCGGGGACAGGGCCAGTTTTGCGTGGGTCAGTGTGTCGGCGGTTCCTTTGAGGTAGTCGTACTCGAGCTCCCACGCTTGCGCGTTCTCCTGCGCGGGCCACTGTATGAACACGAACGCCGAGCAATTCGGCGGGCCGTTGTTTGCGGACCGGAACACCGCCGTCGCCGGCACGTCGATGACTTTCGCCGCACCCGCGGAAGCCGTCAGCGCCATCAGCAGGCCAAACGCACAGGCAGCGACGGCAAAACGACGCATCCGTCCTCCACTGAATCTCCTCCCACCGAGCATCGACGCCATTTGAGCGTTCCCGCCCGAGCGTCACAAGCCCTGTAGCGCAGGTTGGGCCGTTCGGCCCAACTTTGCGGCAACGACGGGCGCGACGGCCGGGGCGTTGCTCTAATCGCCCAGTTGGTCGGCAAACAGCATTTTTCCGGCGCGCAACGCGCTGCAAGGGAGGGCTCGTGAAAAACCTCGTCAATGGATGCCGCTTGGTATGCATCGCCGCCGCTGTGGTCGTCGGGCTGATCGCTGCGCCGGCCACGGCCGGGGCCAACTGGAGCGGCCCGGTCGAGCTCACCAACAGCGGCGAGCGCGACGGCGAGCAGCTGGTGATCGACGCGAATCTGGCCGGCGACCTGATCGCGGCGTGGCGTGAGAGCGGGACAGCCGACATCGCCACAGTGTTCAAGCGCGCCGCGGCGGCGGCGGGCGCGCCGCAAAAGTTCACCGGCGACTTCGAAGAGCCGGACGTGGCGATCGGCCCCGGCTCGGTCGCAGTGCTTGCCTTCGACGACGCTTCCGGCTACGGCAGCGTCTACGCCGCCAGCAAGGCGGCCGCGGCGTCCAGCTTCACCAGCACGGCTACCTTCATCGGCGACGGCCACACCGGGCCCACCGCTCCTCCTTCCGCCGCCGAGCCTCGGGTGGCCGTCAACGGCTTCGGCACCGGGATGCTGTTCTTCGGTCGGGACTACTACAACCCACCGAGCTACACCGACATCGCCGAGGCGATCGAAGGGCGCGTCCTGCTCGACCCGAGCACCAATTCCTGGAACGGCGGGACGGATCTCAACGCCGTCGTCAAGGACCCGCGCGAGATGGAGGTCTCCGTCGGCTCGGATGGCTCGGCCTTTCTCGGAATCAACTTCTTCTCACAGGGGCCGTGCTGGGGAATCGAGCCCGCCGTGCTTGAGAACAACGGCACCGGCTCCACCGACCCCGCGGGTCTCACCGAGTCCTGCGGCGGTGGCTACAACGGCATCTACCCGAGCAACGACCGCCTTCCGAATAACGACGTCGTCATGGCCTGGGGCAACAGCAGTGACGACAGCGTGCGTTTCCTCGACCTGCCGAAGGCGCGCGCGCTCAGCGGGGGCACAGCTCAGGACGCCGAGGACGATGAGGTGAGGCTCGACGCCGGCGACGACTCCCAGACGACCTCGGGCGCCGTGCGCGTACGCACCGACGCCGCCGGCAACACGATCGTCGTCTGGCACGCCACCGGCGGCAGCGAGGAGGCGATTCTCGCCCGGGTGCGACCCGCGGGTGGCAGCTTTGGACCGGTCGAGGTGATCGACTCCGGCGAGGACTACATGGCGGCGTCCCGCGAGCTCGACTTCGACGTCGATGATGCGGGCATCGGCTACCTCGTCTATAGCCAGGTGAATGGCACGAGCGGCGACAGAGAGATCATGGCCGCGGTGCGCACGCCGGATGGCACCTGGTCAAGTCCCAAACTGCTCTCGGTCGGCCAGAGCGTCGCCGGAAGCCCCGCCGTGGCGGCAGCCGGGGGCGGCCGAGCGTATGCGGCGTGGATCGCCAACGGCGACGACGGCGTCTACTACTCGACGTTCCAGGCGCCCGCGTGTTCGGACACCGTCGACAACGACGGCGACAGCCTGGTCGACTATCCGGCCGATCCCGACTGCTCGTCGGCGGCGGACGACGACGAGTCGACTCCGCCCGCCGCAAACAATCCGCCGGCCACGGCCGCCAACCCGCCCACCAACACCTCGAACAACCGGACCGCGGTGACCACCGCCTGCATGAAGGCCACGAGCAAGCTGGCAAAGGCAAACAGGAGGGTCGCGAAGGCAAACAGGCAGCTGCGGAAGGCCAAGAAGCAACTGAAGAAGGCCAGGGGCAGCAAGTCGAAGATGAAGGCCAAGGTCAGGGTCAAGCAGGCCAAGAAGCAGGGTAAGAAGCTCAAGCAGCAGCGCAAGCGGGCAAGCGGGTCGAAGCGGAAGGCTTGCTAGCACCGGCAGGAACACAGCAACAGCTACATCAAGCGCCGGCGGGCCCACCCCTTGGAGCGTTTGCTTAGCCGTTCTGCCACCCGGGTAGTGGCAGGGCGATGTCCATCTTCGACGGCATGACGCCGTCCTCCAAAGAGCGCCTGCTCGCCCTCTTCGACAGTTTCCGCGCCAGCTTTGGCGCGCTTTCGGGGCTTGCCCTGACGCTCGGACTGATCGCCGGGTTCGCGATGCCGGAGGTCGACGCCTGGCTCCGAGCTGACGTGCCGCTATTCGACTTCTCAAGCCAGGGGGCGGCGAGGGGGATGCTCGAGACGATCGCGACGGTGACCGTTTCCGTAGTCGGGATCGCCTTCTCGGTGACGATCGTTGCGTTCACGCTCTCGGCCAACCAACTCAGCCCGCGGGTTCTGCGCAGCTTCCGGCGCGACCTGCTCAGCCAGCTGACCCTGGCCGCCTTCCTCGGCACCTTCGTCTACTGCCTCGTCCTGCTCGCCCGGCTCGGCAGCATCGGCGCCCTCGGCGACGAAGTTCCATCGATCTCGATCGCGTTCGCGGTCCTCCTCGCTTTCGCCTCACTCGCCCTCTTTGCCGTGTTCCTCGGACACATCGTCAGCATGCTCCAACCCTCGTCGGTGATCGCCTCGATCGCCACCGATGCCCGACCCCAAATGGAGCATCCCTTTCCCGCCGACGTCGGCCGCGAGCCCGAGAACCCTGAGGCCTCCCGGGCAGCGGCCTTCCGGCAGATGCGCATGCACACACAGCGCAGCGTCAAGTGCGATGCCGAGGGCCACCTGACGATCGTGGGCGGCACCGAGATCCTCGCCGCCGCAGAGCGCGCGAACGGGCTCGTCCAACAGCGCCGCAGAGTCGGTTCATATGTGATGCCCGAACTTGAACTGGCCACCGTTTGGGCGCCCGACGCGGACCGAGCCGAGCAGCTCGCTGCCGAGGTGGCGGAGTGCTTCGCGGTGGGACAGCAGCGAACCCTTCCCCAGGATCCCGCCTTCCCGGTCCGCCAACTCTCCGACATCGCGCTCAAGGGTCTCTCGCCAGGCATCAACGACCCGACCACGGCGCTAAACGCGATCGAGGCCCTGGTCGCCGCGCTCAGCCGCTTCGCCCGCGGCGACCGCCCATCCCCCGTCCGGATCGCGGCGGACGGCGAGCCCCGCTTCGTCGCCGACGCCCCCGACTTCGACGAGCTGCTCAAGCTGGGCTTCGAGCAGGTCCTCGCTTTCGGTCAGGACGACCCCCTCGTCGAGCGCCGCCTGCGGGAGTTGCATGCGCAGGCCGCAGACCTGGCCCGCTGAGCTCGAGCAAACGTCTGAGAAAGTGCCTATGGATCCGGTTGGACGGCATTGGCCAGCGCAGCCGTTCGGCGCCTTCGCCGTGCCCAACTCACCGTAGAACGAAAGAGTCCCGCATTCGCGGACTCTTTTCCTATAGCGGGGGCGGGATTCGAACCCGCGACCTTCGGGTTATGAGCCCGACGAGCTACCTGGCTGCTCCACCCCGCGGCGTGCGCCCATGCTAGCAACGGCGACTAGAGTGCCGCCCTCGTGGGAGAGGGCATGCACAGGGTCGCGGTGGTTGACATCGGCAGCAACTCGACGCGCTTGCTCGTCGCCGACGTCGCCGACGGGCGGGTTCGTGAGGTCGAGCGGCGCAGCCGGGTGACGCGGCTGGGGCGCGGAGTCGACCTGACCGGGCGCCTTGCCGTTGAGGCGATCGAGGCCGCCTGTGGGGCGGTAGCCGACTACGTCGCTCTCTACCAGGAGGCGGGCGCCGAGACCGTGGTTGCGATCGCGACCAGTGCCGTACGCGACGCCGCCAACGGCAGCGCCTTCGTCGCCGAGCTGCGGGAACGGTTTGCGCTCTCGGCGCGAGTCCTCGACGGCGAGGAGGAAGCGCGGCTGACTTACATTGGCGCCACTTCGGCTCATCCCCCCACCGAGCCGACCTTGGTTGTCGACATCGGCGGCGGATCGACCGAGCTGATCGTCGGGGCCGGCGAGAAAATCGCCTTCCACGCTTCCCTGCAGGTGGGTGTCGTGCGACACACCGAGCGCCACATCTCCTCCGACCCCCCCACCGCAGTCGAGCTGGAGAGGCTGGCCGGCGATGTGCGGGGGTCGATCGACGCCGTCATCGCCGAGCATCCCGAGGCGAGAGCGGGAGCCGGGATTGCGGTCGCGGGCACTCCAACCTCGCTTGCGGCAATTGAGATGGAGCTGGAGCCCTACGACCCGACTCGGGTCCATAGCCATGTGCTCGCCCTCCCTTCGATCCAGCGCATGCTCTCCCGGCTTGCTTCGGCCCCGCTCGCGAAGCGCGTCGAGATCCCTGGCATGCACCCTGACCGAGCCCCGACGATCGTCGCGGGCGTGGTGACCTTGGTCGAAGCGATGCGAGCCTTCGACCTTGATCGAATCACCGTCTCCGAGCACGACATCCTCTACGGAGCGGCGCTCGACTCGGTCTCTTCTTCCGCTTGAGAATGCGGAAAACTACGCAGCAGGCGCCGCGGGCAAACCCTCGGGACCCGGTGGACAGTCAAGCTGAACGCACCAGTACAGAGTGGCACAGAGACGGACCTTACCCATAGAATTAGGTAGACTCTACCTACCTGATTATGTGTAGTGCCCCCCCTGCCGACTAGACGCATCGGACAGCCGCGCGCATAATCGGCTCACCGGGGAAGAGGTGGGGAAGAACTCCCATCGCAGATCCGGATTAGGGCTTAGGCGATTGCCGCATCATGGCGCCTCCCGCCGTCTGAGCCCACCGAATAACCATGGTCCCTGAAGACGTACCCCTGCCCGTCCTGAGGGGCCAACCTGAATCGGTCGCCAGAAATGGCGGCCGATTCTTTTTGGGCGAAAACCCTGTTCCGGCTGCGACTTATCCCTGGATATCAGGGATAAGGCGAAGCGGAACGTTCAGGCGAGGTTGGATCTGCGCGGGTAGACGACCTCGGGGTCGGTGAGGACGTTGACCAGGGTCGGGCGGCCGGACTCGAAAGCGCGCTCCAGGGCCGGCCGCAGCTCGGCCGGGTCGCGGACGAGGATGCCGTCGCAGCCGAGCGCTTCGACCATCTGGTCATAGCGAGTCTCCGGCCGCAGCTCGGCCGCGACCGAGTAGCCGTAGAGGAACTTCATCGGATGGTGTTCGAGCGCCCAGATGCCGTTGTTGCCCATCACGCCGACGACGCCGAGGCCGTGGCGGGCCATCGTGTCGAACTCCATCCCGGCGAAGCCGAAGGCGCCATCGCCAAGCAGCAGGCAGACCTGGCGATCAGGATGCGCGACCTTGGCGCCGATCGCCTGACCCGGCCCGGCGCCGAGGCAACCGAAAGGCCCCGGGTCCATCCAGCAGCCCGGCTCGTAGGTGTCGATGTACTTGCCGGCGTAGGAGACGAAGTCGCCGCCGTCGCCGACGACGATCGCGTCGCGGTCGAGCACCTCCCCCAGCTCTCTATATATACGGACCGGGTGGAGCGGCGAGCGGGCGTCGTTTAGCTCCTCGCGCTCGGCGGCGCGCTTCTCCTCCTCAACCGCCCTCAGGTCGTCCAGCCAAGCACCGGTCCGCGGGGCCCCGCCCCCGGCCGACTCGCGAATCGCCGCGAGGCTTGCGGCGACGTCGCCGACGAGATCGACCTGTGGCGCGCGATTGGCGGTCAACGCGTTCGGCGCAGCGTCCAGACGCACGATCTTCGTCTCCTCGCCGAAGCTGCCGCCGAAGCCGAGGCGGAAGTCCATCGGCACGCCGATCACGAGCGCCACGTCAGCGCCCTTCAAACCGGCGCCCCGGGCGCGGCTGAAGGCAAGCTCATGATCGGCCGGCAGGCAGCCACGGCCGAGTCCGTTGAGGAAGACGGGGATGCCGAGCGCCTCTGCCAGTGCTCGAAGCTCGCCCTCTCCGCGGGCCCAGTAGAGGCCGGTGCCGGCCATCACCACGGGGCGCTCGGCGGCGGCGAGCAGCGCCGCGGCCTCCTCCACTCCGGCCGCGGGCTCCCCCGCGCCGGCGACTGGCGCGGCCGGGATCTCCGGCTCGGCCTCGGTGAAGACGACGTCCAGCGGATAGTCGAGGAAAGTCGGGCCGTACGGCGGCGCCAGCGCCAGGTCGAGGGCCGCAGCGGTCCGCTCGGCGATCCGCCCCGGCTCCTTCACTGTCTCGGCCGACTTGACCAGGGGCGAGACGAAGGGCAGGTGATCGATCTCCTGCAGCGAGCCCGACCCCCAGCGCAACTCCGGCGCCCGCCCGCCCAGCACGCAGACCGGCGAGCAATTGGCCTGGGCGCCGGCGATCGCGCTGATGCCGTTGGTCACTCCCGGCCCCGCGGTCAGCGCCGCTACGCCAACCTGGCGAGTCGCCTTGGCGAATCCCTCGGCGGCGAAGGCGGCGGTCTGCTCATGGCGCACGTCAACGAGCTCGATTCCCTCGTCCACACAGCCGTCATATATAGAGAACAGGTGTCCCCCGGAAAGCGTGAAGAGCCGGCTGACCCCACGCGAGGCCAGCGTCTTCGCCACCAGCCGCCCCCCGTGGACGGCGGTCGTCTCCCCAACATCAGTCGCCATTTCACGAGCGTATAGGAGCCGTCCCCATGCGTCCTGTGTCGCCTTTGTATCGGTATCCGAAACAAAGGCGACACAGGAACGGGCGAAAGGAGGGGCTACTACCATCGACGGTGCCCGGATGGCGAAACTGGCAAAAGCGGCGCACTTAAAATGCGCTGCCCCTTAGGGGGCTTGCGGGTTCGAGTCCCGCTCCGGGCACTACCCAGGCAGCCGTGTTTGGGCTCCCCGCCCACGGCGGGCACCGATGTTTGCGACCTTCCCGCCCAACGGGTAAAACCCCCATAAATGCTGTGGCGAGCGCAACTAGGGCGCTGCTACGGTGTCTTTTGAGTAGGAAACAACGCCTTCCCTGGAGAGATCGGAGAGATCGGCTTGGAGGCATCCGCACTCACTACCGCCAGTCAACGCGGACTTCTCGCCCGGCGGTCACCGCTGCTCAAGTTGCAGGGGGACGATCGACTGATCGCGATGGCCCGCAGCGGCAACCCCGGCGCCTTCGAAGCGATCGTCGACCGCTACCAAGGTCGACTGCTCGGCTTCTGCCGTCAGATGCTCGGCTCCACGGAGGATGCCGAAGACATCCTGCAAGAAGTCTTCGTCAACGCCTACAGAGCGATGCTGGCCGACGAGCGGGAGATCAACCTGCGTCCTTGGCTTTACCGGATCGCCCGCAACCGCTGCCTCAACCACCTGCGTAAACCGAGAGCCGACGCGCAGGAGTCGATGGACATGGTGCCGGCGGTCGAGGCCTCCTCCACCGCGGAGCGGGTCCACAACCGCGAAGAGTTCCGCCAACTTCTGACCGACGTCAACAAGCTTCCCGAGACGCAGCGCTCGGCGCTGCTGCTGCGCGAGATGGACGCGCTCTCCTACGAGGAGATCGCGGTGGCGATGGACACCAGCGTGCCCTCGGTGAAGTCGCTGCTGGTGCGGGCGCGGATTTCGCTGGCCGAGGCGAGCCAGTCGCGACTGCTCACCTGCGGCGATGTGCGACTTGAGCTGGCCGAGGCGGCCGAGGGGCTGCGCAAAGTCTCCGGCCCGGTCCGCCGCCACGTTCGCGAGTGCGACGAGTGCGCCGACTTCCGGACCCAAGTGCGGAGCAACGAGAAGGCGTTGGCGGCGCTCTTCCCGGTTGGGGGCCTGCTCGCGTTCAAGACCTTCATCCTCTCGAAGCTTGGGCTTGGCGGTGCCGCGGGTGGCGGCGCCGGAGCCACTGGAGTCGGGACCGGAGCGGCCGGCGTTGGAGCCGTCGGCTCGGTCGGCGTCGGTGGCGCGGCCCTCGGCGGCAGCGGGGGAGCAGGCGCGGTTGGCGCGGCCCTCGGGACCAAAGCTGTCGCCGGCGTCGTCACCGCCGCCGTCCTCACCGCCGGCGCGGTCGAGGTGAAGCAGCAGGTCGTCCCGAACCAGGCCGGCCAGGGGGCCATCGTCTCCAGGGTCAAGCATCACTCACCGGCAATCGCCCAAGCGCACGTCAGCCGACCTGTCCCGACCGCGGCCGCGGCCTCTGCCCCGACCCCGGTACCCGTCGATCCAGCCCCCGCTCCCGATCCACTGCCAGTCGCGACCGACCCGGCGCCGGTTGATTCGGCGGCCGCGCCGGCCGACGGCTCGATAGCCGGCGATTCCGATGTCGTCGCGACCCTCCCCGACAGCGAGGCTGTCGGCGGCACCCCCGGAGCCACGAGTAGACCGGCAACCGTCGTGGTCACCGTCGGCGGAGCGCCGTCCACTCCCCCCGCGACTTCCTCGACGCCTCCCGCTTCCGGCTCGACCCCGGTCGACCCCCCGCCCGCCGCGGATCCACCCCCGGCGGGAAGCGGAAGCAGCGCCGAGAGCGGCGAGGAAGCTCCGCCCGCGGACCCGGCCGTGACTTCAGACCCGGCCCCGCCGACGGACTCGCCCGAGCCCGTCGAGCCAGCCACCCCCGCAGTACCCGCGGCGCCCTAAGCGGGCCCCGCCCCTACTGCAAGCCGATCACTTTCAGGCGGCGCATCAGGCAGCGGCCGGCGAACTCGCGTGTATCGGCGATCGTGTAGCCGAACAGCTCGACGTCTTCCTCCTCCGGCGCCCAGGGCGGTGACAGGACCCCTTCCGCGATCGGCAGCGTCTCCTGCAGAGCGCGCTGGATCGCCTCCTTGTATCTGTCGTCCTCCCGCGCCTTGTCACGCAGAAAAACGGAGCCGAAGGCGACGTGGCGGTGCTCGTCGCGGGCGACCTTGCCGAACCCCTCGACGAAAGCCGGCAGCGTTCCCTGCTCCTCGTTGTAGTCCATGATGAAGTGCTGTCCGGTGAGGGCGAGCATTCCCTCGATCACCATGTGGTAGATCGTGATCGCCTCGACCAGGGCCTCGGTGTCCTCGGGCTCGACCGAGAGCCGGTCGGTGCGCTGCTTCAGCATCTCGTCGAAGAGCCGGCTGAAGTTGGCGTTCAGATGGGTGGAGGTCTGCTCCAACATCTCGGAGAGCTCGTCGGACTCCAGCACCCCGACCTCGCGGTAGAAGCGCTCGAAGAAGCGCACATGGCGGGCCTCGTCGGCGATCTGCGTGCAGAGGAAGATTTTCTGGTCCTCGGTCGGCGCGGCGCGCATGATCGGCCCCAGCTCCTCGGCCACTTTCTGCTCGCCGATGAAGAAGGACGACAGCCCGTACATGCGCTGGAAGCGCTCCTCTTTGCTGATCCGCTCGTGCCAGTCCTCGCGGTCCTGGGTGAAGTCAAGCTCCTGGGTCTGCCACTGCTGACGCTCCCAGAGCGCGTACAGCTCCGCGTAGGTGAGGAGTCTGACGTCGGCCGTGGTGTCGGCGGCCTCGATCAGCGCGGGATCAGCCGTGGCCTGGAAGTCCGCGCGCTCGGTGCGTGACTGAACTCCGCTTACCTCTCTGGTCCCCATTCCAGGCGAGCCTAGCACTCGACTGGCTGCTCAGCCAATCGAATGGGACTCGCCCGGCGAGAGGAGGACGACCTGGGATGACGTCTGGGACTCGACCTCGGACTTGAAGGCCTCGGCGTCGGTCTCGATCGGGGGGAAAGTCCCGTGATGCATCGGAAACACGGTCCCGGCGCCGATCATCTCCGCGGCGGCGACCGCGTCATGGCGGTCCATTGTGTAGTGGCCGCCGATCGGCAGCATCGCGACGTCGATCGGGTTGCGCTCGGCGATCAGCTTCATGTCGCCGAAGAGGCAGGTGTCGCCGGCGTGGTAGACGGTGACGCCGCCGATCGAGATCACGAGGCCGGCCGGCGTGCCGGTGACGGTGCCGAAAGTTGGGCTGTAGGGGGCCTCGGCGGAGCCGGCGATGGTGCTCGTGTGCCAGGCCGGGACCAACTTCACCCAGCCCCAGTCGAAGCGGACGGTGCCGCCGAGGTTGGGGTCGTGGACGGTCTCGACGCCCTGCTCGGTCAGCCAGTTGGCGATTTCGACGATGGCGACGCACTCGGCGCCGGTGCGGCGGGCGACCGGGACCGCGTCGGCCATGTGGTCGACGTGGCCGTGGGTGATGGCGATGTGAGTCGCGTCGACCTCCTCGGCGCTCGCGACCGCGGCCGGGTTATTGGGCTTGAGGAAGGGATCGACGAGCAGGCGGGTGTCTCCCTCGCTCAGCTCGAAGCACGAGTGGCCGTGAAAGCGGATCTCCATCGTTCGGTCTCTCCTTGTGGTTAGTGACTGGGGCGCATGGTGGCCGCGGCGATGCCGGCCAGGCCGCCGACGAGCGCGCCGGCGAGGCCGGCGAAGACGTCGGCGGTGGACTCGAAGATCGGCAGGGCGAGCAGGACCGCGGCGGCGACCGCAACGCCGACGACGTCGAAGTCCTCGTCGATCGCGCCGCGGGCTTCGGAGCGGCGAATCGCGAACCAGGCGGCGACGGCGCCGAGCGCCATCCCGTTGCCGCCGGCGATCACCTCGATATGCCCCTGGGCGTTGGCGATCCCGGCGGCCGCCAGCATCCCGAGCGAGCCGCAGGCGAGGAGGAGCACGGCGGTGGCGAAGCTCCCCAGCCGCCGCTCGAGCGGGATCGCGAAGATCGCCAGGGCGACCGCGACGACGAAGAGGTAGCCGACGTCAACGTAGGCGAAGGGGGCGATGAGGAAGCGCCACCACTCACCGTCGAGCGGCACGATCAGGCCGCCGAAGGTGGAGAGGGGGTCGCCGCTCGCCTTCTGCACGATCAACAGGGCGGCGGAGCCGAGGATCGCCGCCAGCGTCGCGTAGGGACGAAAGGGCAGGCTCGCTCCGTCCCTGCCGCGGCGGCGCAGGCGCGGGCGCTTGACCCGGCGCGCGACCTTCGCCTCCAGCGAGTCGCCGCGGCGCTCGAGCTTCGGCGCCCGCTTGCGCAACCGCGTCCCGCAATAGGGGCACTCGGTGACGTAGGGGCTGACCTCGGAGCCGCAGTTCTTGCAAATGACGCTGAGCTCGGTCTCGCTCACGGTATGTCGAGGATAACCCCCCGCGGTGGCATACTGCGGGCCGAACCCGTCTCCGAGGAGGAAACCGCGTGGAAGTCAAGAGTCTGACCGAGCAGAAGTCGCTGCTGGCCGCCCTGCCCGCCGGCAAACGAGCCCGCCTGCACCGGCTGCTGTTCGAGTTCGGCCCCGGCAACGGAACGCTGATGCTGCTGCCGATCGACCAGGGCATCGAGCACGGCCCGCGGGACTTCTTCCCCAACCCGGACTCCAAGGATCCCGACTACCAATTCCGGCTCGCCGCCGAGGCCGGCTACTCGGCGCTCGCCTGCCAGATCGGGATGGCGGAGAAGTACTACCCCGACTACGCCGGCCGGGTGCCGCTGATCCTCAAGGTCAACGGCAAGACCGACATCCCCTCCTCGGCGAAGGCCTTCTCCTCCTGCAACGCGAGCGTCGAGGACGCGGTGCGACTCGGCGCCGACGCCGTCGGCTACACGCTCTACGTCGGCTCGCCGCGCCAGGACGAGGACCTCGCCCAGCTGCGTCAGGTGCGCCAGGACTGCGACCGCTTCGGCATGCCGCTGGTGGTCTGGTCTTACCCGCGCGGCGAGGCGATCGACGCCAAGGGCGGCGCCGGCTCCTTCTATGCGATCGACTACGCGGCGCGGATGGCGATGGAGATGGGCGCCGACGTGGTCAAGCTCAACATGCCGAAGATCGACCCGGCGAAGGACAAAGACGCCCAGCCTCCCTACAACGAGATGAACGTCAGCCAGGAGGAGGCGATCCGCCATTGCGTCGAGTCCGCCGGGCGGGCGCTGGTGGTGCTCTCCGGTGGCTCCAAGGTCGACGACGAGACCGTCCTCTCCCACACCCGCTCGATTATGGAGGCGGGTGGCTCCGGGGTGATCTTCGGCCGCAACGTCTGGCAGCGCGAGTGGAACGACGCGCTGGAGATCATCGGTCAGATCAAGGAGACGTTGCTCTCCAACGTGCGCCGCACGCCGTAAGCGACGAAAGCCCCCGGGGGAGAAAGTGTGCTGCCTCCGTCTTGAACGGGGGTGAGATGGACGGCTTGGAGGCGCGGAGAGGTCGGCAGCGTCGTGCTGCTGGTGCTCGCCGCGCTGGTCATTGGGCGGCCGGACTTCGGCTCGCTGGTGGGCGGCGGTGAGAGCGTGCCCGCAAGCGCCGACGCCTTCGTCGTGCGGGCGGTGGACGGGGACACGATTGAGGTGCGAATCGGCGACCGAGTGGAGGACATCCGCTACATCGGGGTCGACACGCCGGAGACGGTGAAGCCGGGGACGCCGGTGCAGTGCTTCGGGCCTCAGGCGTCGGCCTTCAACCACCGCTTGGTCGAGGGACGGCGAGTGCGGCTCGACTTCGGGGTCGAGCGACGCGACATCTACGGACGGCTGCTCGCCTACGTCCACCTCGGGCGGCGCTTCGTCAACGCCGCGCTGGTGCGGCGAGGGCTGGCGCGATCGCTGACGATCCCTCCCAATGACCGCTACGCGCCGCTCTTCCGGCGGTTGGAGCTGGGCGCCGCGCGCGCCGGGCGGGGCCTCTGGGGCGTCTGTTCTCCCTAACCGCGGCCGGTGAAACGCATACGACACCAAATAGGTGCCTTTTGCGTTTCACCTTCGTCGTTCGTGCGAATCAACACTTTCGTCAGTGCGTCGTTTCGCGCGGCTTTGCTACGGTCCGCCGCGGCCCTATTGGGTCACCGAACTATGCGAATGCGCCAAAGCATCTCCCAGTTCGAGAACGCCTTCGAACAGGAGGCGCTGCTCGAACGCCATCGCCGCGAGCAGTTGCGGCGCCGTGCCGCGAACCGCTCGCGCGCTCGCCGCATCGACCGCACGGAGCAGCAGGGGAAAGTGCGGTTCAGCATCCTCGCCGTCTGCCTGACCGTGACCGTCATCGTGGTCGTCGTCTCGATGTTCGAGGCGCTCGCCTTCGTGATGGGCTGAGCCGGCGCTCAACCGCCGCCGTTGAATAGACTCGCCCGCCGATGGCCCGACGCTCCCTGAAGCCGCAGCTCAACCAGATCCGCGCCTGGGTCCGCCAGGGGCGGACCGACGCCTGGATCGCCCACCAGCTCGAGGTGAGCGCCTCCGAGCTGCGTGAGTTCCGCAACCAGCATGACCTCAACGCCGACGAGGAGGACACGGGCTCGGGCGAGATCGACCTCCGCGACGAGATCGAGGCGGAGATCGAGGCAGCGGCCGCCGAGGAGGAAGAAGAGGAGCCCGAGGAGGACGTCGACGAGGCTGAAGAGCTGGATGAGGAAGAAGAGGAAGAGGCCGAGGAGGACAAGCCCAGAGCGCGACCTCGTCGCAGACCGCGCGAGGGAGCCGGACGCCAGCCTCGGGACCGCAGACCCGCCGAAGGTAGTGGCGAGGACCGCCCGAGACGTAGACGGCGCCGGGGGCGGCGCGGGGGCCGCGGGCGCAGACGGCCCGAGTACGAAGCGACTTTCGACCATGGCGAGCGCGACGGCTACGGCCTCTGGCTCGATCCCACGGTCAAGGACAACCCGGTCTACGCCCAGCACTGGGCGGGCAAGAGCGAGGTCACGGTCCGGATCGATCCCGACCAGATAGTGATCCGCCGCCCGGGCGCACCCGGCGGCAACGCCGAGTCCGGCTCAGACGATTAGCCGGCGGCCGCCCGCGAAGTCGCGGGCGCCTCGTAGATAGAGCCAGAAGGCAGCATTGGCGAGGGACTGCGGGTCTGCCTCCATCCCAGGAGCGACGTCGGTCGCGACCTGTTGGCACCAGTCCGTGCCCCTCGCGTAGAGGTCGGCTAGCTCGGCCGCGGTGAAGGTCGGCCCGATCCGCCGTCGCAGCTCCTCGCGTACGGCGTCAATGATGCGGTCGGCGGCGCGACGAGCCTGCGGGTCGTCGATCGCCTGCAGGGACCGCCATCCCTCCTCCCACTGGAAGAGCGCGTTCTCGACCGGATAGCTCACCCGACTCAGACTACGACGCCGGAGCGTCGGGGATGCGACGCAGGGGAGCGTTGGCCGGGCCGCAGGCGCTCGGATCGAGGTGCCCGCGTACGCGCCATACGGTGACTCCCGCTGCCCTGTTCCTTTGCTCCACATAGGGCGACAAAGGAACAGTGGAACGCGGGAGGATCGGGGTGACAGCGGGGTCGCCTCGCAGCCAGCCGGCTTCGGGCGAGCGAATCGGCGCGCCGGTGTGGATGAAGTTGAGGAAGGGAGCCGTGACCAGGTAGTCGAGGTCGGCGGCGTTGACGGCGGCGCGGAATGAGCGGCAGTCGGGGATCGCGTTGAAGGCGCCATCCGGACCTTTGGCGCCGAGGTAGCGGACCTCGTTGGAGAGGTCAGTCCCGTAGAAGCCGTACTGGAGGAAGCCGGCAGTCGTACCGGCGAGACCGATGCGGGCGTCCTCAATGCCACGCGCCCAGCGATAGGCGGAGTCGAGGTCCATCCCGGGGATGCTGGTGTCCGCGGACTCATTGGCGAAGCGGTGGTCGAGGTAGTGGCGTTGGAGCGGGTAGCCGATGGCGAGAACCGCGAGGACTAGGGCAGACACAGCGACGACAAGGGCCCAACGTTGCCGGCCGGCGGGTCCTGTCGCGGTAGGGGACCCACCACCCCTTCCGGTAGCTAAAGCGTCCTCAGGGGTGGTTCCCCCTACCCCGCCACCCGCCGGAGGGGGTCGGTTGGACACGGCGTAGCCCCAAGCAATTCCTACAGGGATGAGAACGAGCAGGGCGGCGAGTATCCAGCCGAATAAGCGGTCGGGGTCGCGGAGCACGGCGTCGGAGCGGTTGGTGATGACCAGGATCAAGAGGAGGACGCCCAAGAGAGACCAGGACCAGGCGCTCCGGCCACGGGTCCTGTCAGGGGGGGAGGAGGTTCCGGGCAACGCCAGCGGCAGCAAGGCCAGGCCGATGAGCAGGGCTGGGATTGCGAAGCGGAGGTTGATCGCGAAGGCGACTGGAGCGCCTTCGGCGCCGGCGGCGCTGAGCGGCGTGAAGAGGTAGGCGAACATGCCGAAAAGGGCGACTCCCCCCATCGAGCGCACGACCCGATCCCCGGTGAAACGCAAAAAGCGTCTATTTGCCCTCTTTTGCGTTTCACCAGAGGCTGTGTAGGGGGTTGGGGGGCGGAAGATGGCAAGCAGGGCGCCGAGGATCGCGGCGCCGATGACCAGCGGCCAGAGCGTTCCGAAGGCGTGGTCGAGGCCGGGGCCAAAGTAGTCACGCCAGACGCCGGTGTCGGTCGCGTAGTGGGCGACGGAGAAGTCTGGGCGGGCCGTCTGAAGGCGCTCAGGGTGAGGCAAGGAAATCGGGCCGATGCTCTCCAGCTGGGGCATCGGGTTGCCGATCGCGATCAGGTTGCGCAGGTACCAGAACCCCCCGCCCGCGAGCGCCGGCAGGAACCACCATCCCGCGGCCGCCCAGCGCCGCCCAGCCGGCGTCAAGACGATCACGGCGAGGCTCAGCGCCGCCGCCATCGCCATCACCGTGAACTTGGTGCCGGCGGCTAAGCCAACCGCCAGTCCCGCGGCCGCAAGGGGCCATCCCACGGGCAGCACCCCCCTCACCTGCTGCTTTTGGTCGTCGGCCGGCAACTTTTTGTCTCCGGAACGACGACCGGCAACCCAAGCGTTGACGAGGATCGCAACAGCGGCAAGCAAGAGAGCCGCCGCGACCAGATCGTTCTTGGCGGCCCCAGGCTCCCGCACCACCAACGTGTGGCACTCGAGCACGATCGCCACGGCGACCACGCTGAGATGCCCCCGCCCATACGGCCTTCCGATACACCAGGCGGCTAGAAAAGCGAGTCCAAGGAAGCCGAAGTTGATGAAGAGAGACAACGTGTCCCGCTGCGTGAGCAGGATCCCCGCTGCGTGAATCAGCTCAGAGTTCTGCGGGTAGAACCAATTCGTGAAAACCGTGTCCGTGTAGTGCAACCCGGTAACGGAATGGCTCTGCACCATGTCCACCGCGAAAGGCATGTGGTACCAGAGGGAGTCGAAGTTAAAGATCCCTCGATCAAGGGCATCCGCGGTCGTCAGGCCCCAATGGGCGAAGACGAGGGCGACGACAGCCAACGCGACCAGGGATGAGAGGCCCAAGCCAGCGGGTCCTGTCGTCGGGGGGCGCCCTCCTTGCCCTGCGCGCTGCTCCGGGCAGAGGGACGAGAGCGCTCCGCCGCGGGTCCTGTCAGGGGGGGAGGGGGGCGCTGCGGGCGGGGTCGTCCTCGACCCCCCTCCCCCCTGCCACCCGCGGGTGAAGCGCCCAAAGCCTCGGTCCCACCGGCTCTCACCTGCCAGAAGACAAGCGTCGCCAGCAAGAGAGAACAGCTGACGAGAGACCAGGCGTAGAAGAGATTGAAGGTGCCGAGGATCTCGGAGAGCCAGATCAGGAGGGCGATGCCGACGATGGATTCGACCAGGCGGGCGGGGGCGCCCTCCCAGGTCGGGAGCAGCCGGCGGCGCAGGCGGTAGGCGCTGAAGCCCAGGGAGAGGACGACCGCGACGAGCGCCGCGGCGCTGAGGAGGTAGGCGCCGAAGCCGATCACCACATGCTCCAATACGAAGAAGTCAGCAACGAGTGGTCGTTTGACCACCGCATCCGTGGGTCAACCGACCACTCGGTCAGTGGACGCCGCGGACCGAGAACGGCGTCTCGCCCGGGACGATCATGCCCTGAGCGCGGGCCTTGCGAGTGATCGCCTCCGGCTCGTCGGCTGACTGGACGCGGTTGTGGAGGCGGGTGTTCTCGGCCTGTTGCTCGTGCCGCTCGGCCTTGGCCGCCGTCGTCGCCGTATAGGTCTTGACGAAGTTGACCATCGGGTTGACGTAGGAATAGGCGACCACGATGAGGACCAGGGTCAGGGCGACGCGGCCGACGCGATCCCAGTGGATGCGACTGGCCCCGCTGCGGGGGCCGGGGCGCCTGCGGGCGGCCGGACGGCGCCGAGCCGTACGGGCGTTTGCCGTTCCCGCGTAAGCGCGCGCTGCCATGCCCGGTCATTTGCGGCCGGGTCCCGCATTCCTGCACTACTTGGACCGTTGGCGGAAGGCCTGCAAGCCGGGAAATTCCGCCCGCGTCCCCAGCTCCTCCTCGATCCGCAGCAAGCGGTTGTACTTGGCGACGCGATCGGAGCGAGAAGGGGCGCCGGTCTTGATCTGGCCGGCGCCGGTGGCGACGGCGAGATCGGCGATCGTCGTGTCCTCGGTCTCACCGGAGCGGTGGGAGATGACGGCGGTGTAGCCGGCGTCGCCGGCAATGCGGATCGCGTCGAGGGTCTCGGTCAGGGTGCCGATCTGGTTGACCTTGACCAGGATCGAGTTGCCGACGCCCGCCTCGATGCCGCGCCGCAACCGCTCGGGGTTGGTCACAAAGAGATCGTCGCCGACCAGTTGGACGCGCTCCCCCAGCTTCTCGGTGAGGAGCTTCCAGCCGTCCCAATCCTCCTCGTCCATACCATCCTCGATCGAGAGGATGGGATAGCGCGAGCAGGCGTCCTCCCAGTAAGAAGCCATCTCCTCCGGGGAGAGAGTGCGCCCCTCGTGCTCCAGAACGTAAGCGCCGCCTTCGAAGACCTCGCTGGTCGCCGGATCGAGGGCGATGAAAACATCGGCGCCGGGCTCATACCCGGCCGCCTCCACCCCCGCCAGCACCGCCTGCAGCGCCGCTTCGTTGGACTCCAGATTTGGCGCGAAGCCGCCTTCGTCGCCAACCGACGTTGAGTGCCCGGCGGCTGCCAGGCTCTTCTTCAGCGCGTGGAAGACCTCGGTGCCGACCCGCAGGCACTCGGAGAAGCTGCTTGCCCCGGCCGGGACCACCATGAACTCCTGGAAGTCGACCGAGTTGTCGGCGTGGGCGCCACCGTTGAGGACGTTCATCATCGGCACCGGGAGGAGCGTCGGCTCACCACCCCCGTAGAGCTCAGCCAGGTAGCGGTAGAGCGGCTGGTTGGAGTCGGCGGCAGCGGCCTTGGCGGCGGCCAAAGAAACGCCGAGGATCGCGTTGGCGCCGAGGCGTCCCTTGTTCGGGGTGCCGTCGAGCTCAATCATCGTGCGGTCGAGGGCGCCCTGTTCGGCGGCACGTGCCCCGACCAACGCGGCGGCGATCTCGCCGTTCACATGAGCGACCGCCTTGGCGACACCCTTGCCGGCCCAGGCCTCGCCGCCGTCGCGCAGCTCGACCGCCTCGAACTCCCCGGTCGAGGCGCCGGACGGCACCGCCGCGACCCCGCGCGCTCCGGACTCAAGGACGACCTCAACTTCGACCGTCGGGTTGCCGCGCGAATCGAGAATCTGCCGCGCGTGGATGGAAGCGATGGCGCTCACGGAGGCGGCAGTCTATTCACCCGCACCGGCGTTCCGCTGCGAGTTATCCCGGCATGCCAGAGATAACTCGCAGCGGAACGGAGTTTTGGCGGAGGCCGCTACGGGGTGGCGCCGGGAACGATGCCTGGCGGCAGGCCCGCCGGGGCGGCCGGGGTATCTCTGAGGCCGGTCGGCGTCGGGCGTTGCGGAAGTCTCTGACCCTGCGGAGTGAGGGGGTTGACCGTCCCCGGCAGAGCCGGTGCGAGCTGCTGAACCGGCGCCGGGCAAGCCTCGGGCGGGGTTCTCGGATTCGCCTCGTAGCAACCGGGGGGCGCATCCGCCGGGTGGCCGCTGGCCGTGAAGTTGTCGCAGCGCTCGATCACGTAGCCGTCGGCGCAGAAGGTGCGCGACTGCCACTTGCTGCCGTAGTTGGCGATGAAAGCGGCGAAGACGTCCTGCTGTGCCTGCTGCTGAAGCTGGGAGATGATCTGCGATCTGACCTCGTCGAGCGACTGGACCGTCTCTGGTCTACCTCTCACCGCCGGGCTGTCTCTCGTTCTTCCTTGCGCTCTTACCGCCGGCGTCGTGAACTGAGTCGACTTCGCCGCCTCGTAGTAGTCCTCAACCTGGCTCTGGGACGGCTCGGGCACGTTCTCGGTGATCTGCTGTTGGATCTTGGTGCTGAACAGCTGCAGCTTCACCCGCTCGTTCACGTCCTCCGCGGTGAAGTGAGAGTCCCTGAGGAATCTCTTGAATTCGGCCTCGGTTCTGAAGTTCTGTCTCTTGATGCTGGCGAGCTCGGTGTCGATCTCTTTCTGCGTCACCTCGATCCCCATCTCCGACGCCTCGCCCTGGATCCAGACGGAATCGAGGAGGTCGCCCATCGCGGCCATCTTCACGTCCTCGTACTGTCTATCGCCGGGCTTGGGCGCCTCTCTCAGTCCGGCTCGAGAGGCGGTCTGCAGGAGAGCCTTGTCGTAGTCCGCTTGGGAGACGTTTCCAATGTCGCCTGGGGTGTCCTGGACCAGGGCGACGTCACCGCTGGGGATGCTCGGGTCGCCGAGTCCCTCGGCGACAGCGAAGCCGAGGAAGAGGACAAGCAGCAGGACGCCGAAGACCAGTAGGCCCAGGCGCTGGAACGGCGCAAGACTTGAAGAGCGCTTCCCGGCACTCCCTCTTCCCTTGCCCGTCGTGGGTCTCTTCCTCGAATCGGGACTCACGAGGTCGGGAGCATATCCGAACTTGCCTTAGCGTCCCTTAAAGCGTCCGCCATAGCCAGCACGGCGGCGAGGCGGGCCTCCGGCTCGTTGGAGACGCTGACCCCCGCGGTTCTCTCCCGCCACTCGTACAGCGCGCCCTCCAAGCGCTCGCGCAGGACGCCGGCCCCATCGGAATCCAGCTCGACCCCGGTGACGCTGAGGCGGCCGCCGCGGAACTCGATGCTGCGCGCCCCGGCCAGCCCCAGCTCGATCCGCGCCCGCTGCAAGGAGAGCAAGTTCTCGACCTCCGGCGGCGGCGGGCCGAAGCGATCGGTCAGCTCGTCGCGGATCGCGCGCAGCTCGCCCGGCGCGCGGGCGGCGGCGACGCGGCGGTGAACGTCGATCTTCGCCGCCTCGAAGGGGATGTAGGAGGCGGGCAGGTAGGCATTGACCGGGACGTCGAGGCGGACCGGCTCCGGCGCCTCCTCCCCCTCCCCCTCGGCGGCGCCCGCTTCACCGACGGCCTCGTCGATCATCTGGCAGTAGAGCTCAAAGCCGACCGCGGCGACGTGGCCGGACTGCTCATCGCCGAGCAGGTTGCCGGCGCCGCGGATGTCGAGGTCGCGCATCGCGATGCGGAAGCCCGATCCCAGCTCCGTGTGGTCGGCGAGTGTGGAGAGCCGCGTCGCCGCCTCCTCGGTCAGCATCTCGGGCGAGGGGTAGAGCAGGTAGGCGAAGGCGCGCTCGCGAGAGCGGCCGACCCGGCCGCGAATTTGGTACGCCTGGGAGAGGCCGAGCTGGTCGGCGCGCTCGACGATCAGCGTGTTGGCGGAGGGGATGTCGAGGCCGGACTCGATGATCGTCGTCGTCACCAGGCAGTCGGCGCCGCCGCGGAGGAAGTCGAGCATCGTCGTCTCCAGCTCCCCCTCGTCCATCTGCCCGTGGGCCTCGGCGAAGCGGGCGCCGGGGACGAGCCCGCGCAGGCGCTCGGCGACCTCGTGCAGGGACTCGATCCGGTTGTGCAGGAAGAAGGCCTGGCCGCCGCGCTCGACCTCGCGCTCGATCGCCCGCCGCACCAGATCCTCGTCGTAGGGCCCGACGTAGGTGCGGACCGGGCGGCGGCCCTCGGGCGGGGTCTCGATCACCGAGATGTCGCGCAGGCCGGCGAGGCTCATCTGCAGGGTGCGCGGGATCGGCGTCGCCGAGAGCGAGAGCACGTCCACCTTCAGCTTCAGCTGGCGCAGCAACTCCTTCTGCTTGACCCCGAAGCGCTGCTCCTCATCGACGATGACGAGGCCGAGGTCCTTCGCCCGCACGTCGCGGGAGAGCAGCCGGTGGGTGCCGATCAGGACGTCGACCTTGCCGGCCTCGAAATCGCGCAGCACCGCTTTCACCTCGGCCGCCGCGCGCAGGCGGGAGACGCCCTCGACGACGAAGGGCAGGTCGGCGAGGCGCTCGCGGAAGGTGCCGAAGTGCTGCTGGGCGAGGATCGTCGTCGGCACCAACATCAGCACCTGTCTGCCGTCGGCGGCGGCCTTGACCGCGGCGCGCAGGGCGACCTCGGTCTTGCCGAAGCCGACGTCGCCGCAGACCAGTCGGTCCATCGGCCGCTCGCCTTCCATGTCGCCCTTGACCGCCTCGATCGCCTCCAGCTGATCCGCCGTCTCGCGGTAGGGGAAGGCGCTCTCCATCGTCATCTGCCACTCGCCGTCGGGGCCGAAGGTGTGGCCCTTGCGAGCGCGGCGCTCGGCGTAGAGGTTGAGCAGCTCGCCGGCGAGGGCGTCAGCCGCTCTGCGGGCGCGCGCCTTCATGTTCTGCCAGCGTTTGCCGCCCAGCGCCGAGAGGGTCGGCGCGCCGGCGGCGCCGACGTAGCGGCTCAGCTTCGCCAGCTGGTCGGTGGGGACGTAGACGCGGTCCTCGCCTTTGTATTCGAGGTAGAGGTAGTCGCGGGTGACGCCGCCGACCTCGCGGGTCTCGAAACCAGCGAAGCGGGCGACGCCGTGGTCCTCGTGGACGACGTGGTCACCGACCCGCAGGTCGCTGAAGGCGAGGCGGCCGCGAGCGGCGCCGGGCGCGCGCTCATCGGCGCCGCGGCGGCGATGGACGAGGCGGCGGAAGGGATAGACGGCGAGTTTCAGCTCCGGGCTGACGAATCCCTCGCGCAGGCGAGCCTCGGCGAAGGTGAGGGCGGGGTCGGGCGAGAGGCGGCCGCCCTCGAGCATCGAGACATCGATGCGGTCGAGGTTGTAGCGGGTGCGCTCGGCCTCGCCGAGGCTGTCGAAGGCGACGACCGTGCGATAGCCGGAGCGGACGAGCTTCTCCAGCTCCCCCTCCGCCTCTCTGACGCTGCGGGCCGGAGACTCGGCGCGGGCGGCGCGAAACGCTCCCAGCTTTTCCCCCACCATAGGTGGGTAAATGCTGGGAGCGGCGTCGCCGTCTCCCTCGTCGGTGCCTGCGAGAGCTTCGTCGACCCCGGTCAGGGAGAGGGCGGCGCGCTCGTGCGAGCGGCGCGGCGACGTCGACGTAGAGGTGACGGGCGTCGTCGGCGTGCATCGCCGTCGTCGCGTCCTCCCAGTGGTCGCGCAGGGCGGGCTCAATCTCCTCGGCGGCGGCGAGGATCACCGCGGCGGAGTCGGGAACGAGGTCGAGCGGGGCGCCAAAGTCCTCCAACGGCAACACGTCGCCGAGGCTCGGCGGCTCCTCCCCCTTCTCGGCGGCCTCCATCGCCGCCAGCTCGGCCAACTCGCGGTGCTCTGCGTCGAGCTCGGCTGCCGGGGCCAGCTCGACCCGGTCGCCGTCGCCCAGCGAGCGCTGGGTGAAGGTCGAGAACCAGCGCATCGACTCGACCTCATCGCCGAACAGCTCGATCCGCACGGCGCGCTCCTCAGTCGCCGGGAAGACATCGAGGATGCCGCCGCGGACGGCGAACCCCCCGCGCTCCTCGACCTGATCGACCCGCTCGTAACCGGCCGCGACCAGGTTCTTGGCGACCTCGGCGAGGTCGATCTCCTCACCCTTGGAGATCGCGAAGCCGGCGGGGCGCAGGGAGGCGTCGGGCACCGCCTCGGCGAGCGCCGTAGCGCCGGCGACGACCACCGCGTCCTCTTCCGAGCGCAGCGCGTCGAGAGCATCGATTCGCAACCCGACCAGGTGTGGCGGCGGGGTGACGTGAGAGGCGTAGCCGGTCCCTCGCGAGGGGTAAAAGCGGACCCGGCGCGGCGCCAGATAGGCGCGCAGATCGGCGGCGAGGTCGCGGGCGGAGCGGTCATCGGCGCTGACCAAGAGGGCGGGACGCCCGGCGAGGCCGCGGTCGTCCTCGAGCAACGCCGCCAGCAGCAACGGTCGCAGCATCGTGGAAGCGCGGACCGTGAGCGTCTCCCCCCCGCCGCGGCTTCGCACGCGCGGCCGGCGAGCGCGTGGAGGCGCTCATTTTCGGCGGCGATCTCGACAAGTGGGCGCAGGCTCATGGCGACAACGTTCCGTTGCGACTTATGCCTGGCATACCGAGATAAGTCGCAGCGGAACGATTATGAGCGGGAGGGGAGGCCGGGGCCGGAACGCGCCCAATCGACCTGGCCAACGCCCTCGGCGCCGGAGCGGCCCTCGATGTCGTCCCACTCGTGCAGCATCCGCTTCAGGCGGGCGACCGCCTCGGGTGGGTGCGTGGCAACTTGGGCGGCGAGCTCCATCGCCGACTCCTCGGTCGCCGCCGCGGGGGCGACGCGGTTGACCAGTCCGAGCCGCAGAGCCTCGTCGGCGGCGACGGTTCGGGAGGACAGCAGTAGGTACTTGGCGGCGGCGAGGCCGCAGAGGGTGACCAGGCGCGCCGGGCCGACCGGCACCCCCAGCGCCGCGCCGGGAAAGCGCATGCGCAGGTTGGAGCCGCCGACCCGCATGTCGCAGGCGACCGCAATCTCAGCGCCGCCGCCGACGACATCGCCGTGGCAGACGGCGACCGTCGGCTTCGGGAAGGCGACGATCGCGTCGTAGAGGTCGGCGAAGAGCTGCATCTTGCGCACCTTGCCCTCCTCGTCGAGCTGCTCCTTGACGTCGGCGCCCGCCGAGAGGCCCATGTGATCGGAGGAGGTGATGAGGAGGACGCGAACGGCGTCGTCGGCGCGGGCCACCGCCAGGTGCTCGAGCATCTCGGCGAGCATCTGGGTGTTGATCGCGTTGCGGGAGTCGGGCCGCTGTAAGCGCAGTACCCCGATGCCCCGCTCGTCGACTTCGTAGGAGGTCAGCTCGGATGATTCAGTCATCGTTCCCGGAACCTAGCTTCTCGACCAACCGCTCTGCCTCGCCGGCAGCGCGATCGATCAGGGCGGTGACCTCCTCGCGCGGCTCGCGGAAGCGGCCCAGGACGTAGGAGGCGACGATCTCGGGGTCGGTCGAGTCCGGCCTCCCGACCCCCACCCGCACCCGCCAGAACTCGGCGTCGCCGAAGCCGCGCTTGAGGCTCTTCAGCCCGTTGTGGCCCGCCAGGCCGCCGCCGAGGCGAGACTGCACCTCGCCGAAGGGGAGGTCGATCTCGTCGTGGAGAACGATCGTCCGATCCAGCGGCGCCTTCAGCGAGCCGCGCGCCGGCCCGGCCGAGTTGCCGGACTCGTTCATGTAGGTCTGCGGCAGCAAGATCGCCACCCGCGGCCCCCCCGGCGCGGCGCGGCCCTCGCTCAACAGGCCGCCGAACTTCGACTTCGGCCGGCCCAGCTCCCAGCGTCGCGCAAGCTCGGCGCCGACCTCGAAGCCGATGCTGTGTCGAGTCCCCTCGTACTCGCGGCCGGGGTTGCCAAGGCCGACGATGAGGATGCGCTCGCCTGGCTGGGCGCCGTCCTCGCGGTCGGCCCGGCGGCGGAACAGGGACAGCGGCTACTCCCCTTCGGAGTCGCCGGAGTCGCCATCGCCCTCTTCGGCGGCGGCTTCGCCCTCGGCGGCTTCGCCCTCTTCCCCGATCAGCTCCGTCTCTTCCTCGACGGTGGTCTCGGGCTCCTCCTCGATGCGCGGCGGCGAGAGGGTGGCGATGGTGACCTCTTCGGGGTCATCGGCGACGAACTTGACGCCCTCGGGGGCGTCGATGGTGGAAAGCTGAAGCGTGTCGTTGATCTCCATCGCGGAGACGTCGACGACGATCCGATCGGGGATCTCGGCCGGCAGCGCCTCGACGGTGATCTCGCGGGTGACGTGCTCAAGGACGCCGCCCTCCTTGACGCCGGGGGCGCCTTCGGCGCCTTCGAGCTCAATCGCGACCTCGGCCTGGATCGCCTCTCTGAGGTTCACCTCCTGCAGGTCGATGTGCTGGAGATCGCCTCTCACCGGGTGCAGCTGCTGCTCCTTGACGACGACCGGCACCGCTCTCCCGCCTTCGATCTCAAGGTCGAAGAGCGCGTGGCCGTCAGCGAGAACCGTCTGCACCTCGCGGGCGGGAACCTGAAAAGGGCGCGCCTCCGAGCCGTCGCTGTAGACAACGCCGGGCACAAGCCCCCCGCGCCGCAAGCGGCGGGTGGTCCGGGAGCCGAACTCCGCGCGCGGAGCGGCCTTCAACGTTTCTCGTGCGGCAGCCATCGGACGGGGAGGATAGAGAACGAAAAGAAAATAGAACCCCTGGCCTGAGGCATGTACAACTCTCGGCATGGCCGATGACGCGAAGATCCCCAAGGGACGGGTCCGCCGTTCGGCGAAGCTCGGCTCCGTCGTCGGCGTCCAGGGCGCCCGTTACGCCGGCACCAAGGCCGCAAACGTAGCCCGCTCCGAGGAAGGCGGCAGAGAGCGGTTGGAGCAGCGTCACCTGGAGACGGCGATGAAGATGGTCGGCGCGCTGGGGCAGATGAAGGGAGCGGCGATGAAGCTGGGGCAGTTCGCCTCCTTCATCGACACCGAGTTCCTCCCCGAGGAGTACCGCGAGATCTACCAGGAGCAGCTGGCCAAACTGCGCACCGACGCGCCGCCGATGCCCTGGAAGAAGGTCGAGAAGGTGCTGACGGAGGAGTTCGACGACGAGCCGCTGTCGGAGATGTTCGCCGAGTTCGAGCAGGAGGCATTCGCCGCGGCCTCGATCGGCCAGGTGCACCGCGCCGAACTGCTTGACGGGCGCCGGGTGGCGGTGAAGATCCAGTACCCGGGGATCGCCGAGGCGCTGGAGGCCGACCTGCGCAACGCCGGGACGATCATGCGGCTCGCCCGCGCCCTCGCTCCCGGGCTCGACGCCAAGGCGATCGCCCACGAGCTGCGCGAGCGGGTGATGGAGGAGCTCGACTACGAGTACGAAGCGCAGAACCAGCGAACCTTCTCCCGCGCCTACCGCGACCACCCCTTCATCTACGTCCCCGACGTGGTGACGCGGCTGTCCCGGCGCCGGGTGCTGGTCACCGAGTTCGTCGAGGGGATGGGCTTCGATCAGATCAAGGCGTTGCCGCAGGCGGAGCGCAGCCGCTTCGGGGAGATCGTCTTCCGCGGCAGCTTCGGCTCGATCTACCACCTGCAGCACTTCAACGCCGATCCCCACCCCGGCAACTACATCCTGATGGAGGACGGCCGCGTCGCCTTCCTCGACTTCGGGATGACGAAGAAGCTCGACCACGAGCAGATCGTGCTGGAGAAGAGAGCATTCGACGCCGCTTCAAGCGACGACCCGGAGGCGTTCCGCGCCGCCCTGCACGACCTCGGCTTCGTCAAGAACCCTTCGAAGCTGGACGCCGAGCGGCTGATGGACCACATGCGCTCGATTGGCGGCTGGTACGTGGAGGACCGCGAGATTGAGATCAGCCCGCGGCGAGTGATGAAGATCATCGAGTCGACCAACGACCCGCGCTCTGAGTACTACGACCTGATGCGGCGCGAGTCGATCCCCGCCGACGAGCTGATGGGGCGGCGGATGGAGATCGGCGTCGTCGCCGTGCTCGGCCAGCTTCGGGCGAAGCGCAACTGGCACCGGATCATGCGCGAGTGGATCTACGCCGACCCGCCGGCGACCGAGTTGGGCGAGCAGGAGTGGGAGTACTTCGAGGGAAGGGGCATCGTGCAAACCCCGATAGTCGAGCGATCCTTGGAAGGAGAGCAGCGATGAGCAGGATGCGGCGCGGTTGGGCACTGACCAAGAAAAGCTGGGCGCTGCTGCGGGAGAACCCCGCCCTGATGCGCTTCCCGGTCTACGGCGCGGTCGGCGACGATCGTCTGCGCGTTGGTCGTTGTCGGCCCCGGCCTCTATCTGATCGACGACGGCAGCGTTCGCCTTCGGCGGTCCCCTGGCGCGTGATCGGCTTCTACTTCCTCGCCGTGATCGGCACCTACTTCAGCGTCGGCCTCGCGGCAGCCGCGGACATGATCTTCCACGGCGAGAGATGCGACCGTCGCGACGGGCTCGCGGTGGCGCGCAGACCGCTTCGCCCAGATCTGCGGTTGGGCCGCCCTCTCCACCGACGATCGTCGGGCTGATCCTCAGCGCGCTTGAAAACCAGGCGCGGAATCGCGGGGCAGATCTTCGGCCGCGTGCTGGCGGTCGGCCTGGTCACTGATCACTTTCCTCGCGGCGCCGGTGATCGCGCTCGAGGGAACCGGCCCGATCGAGACGTTGAAGCGCTCCGGCAGCCTCTTCAAATCACGCTGGGGCCAGCAGATCACCGGCAATATCGCGATTGGCGGCGCCGTCTTCCTCTTCGCGATCCTGCCCAGCTGCTGTTCTGATCGCGGCCGGCATCCTGCTCTGGGCATCGGCCAGCTTCGCCGGGCGCCCTGCTCGTCCTGATTGGCGTGATCGGCTTCGCGATCGGCGTCCTTATCAGCAGCGCCCTGAGCGGAATCTTCGGCGTCGCCCTCTACCGCTACGCGCTCGACAGCGATGACGTCGGCGGCTTCACGGCCGAAGAATTCGAGTCCGCCGTGAAGCCGCAGGGCGGCCGCAACGCCCCACCGACCGCAACGCCAGGCACTGTCTAGAACCCATCCCGGTAGGGGTGGAACGTCTTGTACTTTTTCGGCGGCCACCCATTGTCAATCAGCCGCAGGCGCAGCTCGAAAAAGTTAAGTGGAATCCCTACCGGGATGGGTTCTCAGCCAGACAGCTGGGCGAATAGGCGGGGGTCGTTGGAACAGAGGCCCGTGACTCCGTAGTCGACCAGCTTTTGCATGCGGGGCAGGTCGTCGACGGTCCAGGCGATTAGCTCTACGCCTGCGAGTCTGGTGATTCTGGCCAGGCGGCGAGAAATGAGTGGGTGGTAGACCCACATCGACTCGACCCCCATCTTCGGCAGCTCCTTGGCGGCCAAGCCGGGGAGGCTGTGGCGCATCGCGACAAGCGCCGCCAGCATCGGGATCTTGGCCCAGCGCTTGGAATTCCAGTCCTTCGTCACTCTGGGGTAGGTCCAGCCCCGGCGCAGCGCGGGCTGCAGCTCAAGAATGCGCCCCAGCGTGTAGAGCTCCATCGTCGAGACCATCGCCCGGTCGACCAGGCCCCGCTCTCCCAGCGCGTCGACGATCTCCTCCTCGCGCCCCGGGAGCTTGATGTCGAGGTTGACCTCGACCCGATCGAGCGGCGCCGCCGTAAATGCATCGAGCGCCTCCGCCAGGGTCAGCGGCTCGCGTCGCTCCGCGTCGTGCCAGTCGTGGGCGATGACCAATGGCGTGCGCTCGGCCGGATCGATGCGCGGGTGGCCGTCGCGGCGCCAAAGGACATCGATCTCGATCGTGTCGACGCCTGCCTCAACCGCGGCGTGGAAGCTCTCCAGCGTGTTGCCGGGCGCGATCAGGTCGGCGCCCTTGTGGCCGACCAGCCGCAGGCCGTTTGGCATCAGAACAGCTGGTTTTCGCCGGCGAAGATCTCGGAGACCGAGTCGTCGGTGAAGATGCGGCGGATCGAGTCGGCGAAGGTTCCGGCGGTCGAGATCACCTTGATGTTGTCCGGCGCGCCGGGGCGCAGCGGCAGGGTGTCGGTGACGACGATCTGCTCGATCCCGGAGTTTTCGTAGGCGAGTCGCTCGTAGGCCGGACCGGAGAAGACGCCGTGGGTGGCGCAGGCGATGACGCGGGCGGCGCCCTCGTCCATCACCGTCTGGGCGGCTGCGCAGAGGGTGCCGGCGGTGTCGATCATGTCGTCGACGAGGACCGCGGTGCGGCCCTTCACGTCGCCGACCACGTAGCCGATCTCGGCCACCTGCTGGGCGGGGCGCTCCTTCTCCATCACGGCCCAGTGGGTGCCGATGCGGCGGGCGAAGTTGCGCGCCGTCTTCACCCGACCGGCATCGGGGGAGACGATCACCAGGTCATCGGTGATGTGCTGATCGGCGAACCACTGGGTCAGCATCGGCATCGCGGTCATGTGATCGACCGGGACGTGGAAGAAGCCCTGAACCTGGCCGGCGTGGAGGTCCATGGTGAGGACGCGGTCGACGCCCACCCCCTCCAGGCACTTGGCGACGATGCGGGCGGTGATCGGCTCGCGCGGGGCCGACTTCTTGTCCTGGCGGGCGTAGCCGTACCAGGGCATGACGGCGATGATCCGGTGGGCGGAGGCGCCCTGGGCGGCGTCGATCATCGTCAGCAACTCGATCATCGAGTCGTTCGGGGTCAACCCGGTCCCCTCGTTGGCGCAGGTGGACTGGACGATGAAGACGTCGGCGCCGCGGATCGACTCCTCGTAGCGGCAGTAGACCTCGCCGTTGGCGAAGGTCTTCAGCGTCACCTGACCGAGATCGAGGTCGAGCTTGCCGGCGACTTTCGCGGCCAGCTCCATCGAGCTTCGGCCGCCAAAGACCATCAGCCGCTTGGAGTAGTCGTGCGGGATTGCGGTTGGTGCCGCCTGGGACTCGGCCTCGGGCCGTTCCTCGATCGTGCTCATAGAACCACCCATGAATGCACAAATTGCCCCGGACTCGAATAACCGGAAATCACCGTGTCGATTTGTGCATTCATGCTCTCTTGCTCTCCGTGGCCTTGCGCTCGGCGAAGCCTTCGATGTTTCGCTGGTCGTTCTCGCTCACCGCAAGCGCCCCTTCGGGCACGTCTTCCTGGATCACCGCTCCGGCGCCAGTGTAGGCGCCTTCGCCGACTTCTACCGGGGCGATCAGCATCGTGTCAACGCCGACGCGCGCGTGGGCGCCGATTACCGTCCGACTCTTTCGAAACCCGTCGTAATTTGCGGTGATTGTTCCGGCGCCGAGATTGGCGTCGGGGCCGACATCGGCGTCGCCGACGTAAGCCAGGTGGGGGATCTTGGCGCCCTCGCCGATCCGCGAGTTCTTGACCTCAACGAATGTGCCGGCCTTGGCGCCGGGCTCGAGGTGGGCGCCGGGACGAAGGTAGGCGAAAGGGCCGACCTGGCAGCCGTCGAGGACCTCGCACTCGACCAGATAGGAGTGAGGGACGTGAACCTCGGCGCCGAGGGTCGTGTCGGTCAGCGTGGTGAGCGGCCCGACGACGGAGCCGGCGCCGACCGCGGTGGCGCCGCGCAGGCTGGTGCCGGGCTCAATCCGGGCGTCGGCGGCGATCTCCACCCCGGCGTCGATCCAGGTCGAGCCGGGGTCAACGACGGTGACGCCGGCCAGCATGTGCGCCTCGAGGAGACGGCGACGAGCCTCCGCCTCGACCGCGGCGAGGTCGGCGCGGTTGTTGATCCCCATCGTCGCCGCCAGGTCATCGGTGAGGCATGCGGCGACGGTGTGGCCCGCCTCGCGCAGGGCCGGGAAGACATCGGGCAGGTAGTACTCGCCCTGGGCGTTGTCGTTGGAAAGGCCGGCGAGAGCAGCGGCGAGCGGGGCCGCGTCGAAGGCGTATGTGCCGGCGTTGATCTCACGGATCGCCAGCTGCTCGGGATCGGCGTCGCCGGCCCCTTTCGCCTCGACCACGCGCTCGACCTCACCGGAGGCGGCGCGGATGACGCGGCCGTAGGAGCCGGGGTCGTCGAGCTCGATCGTCAACATCGTCGCCGCGGCGTCGGAGCTCGCGTGAGCGTCGAGCAGGGCGGAAATCGTCTCGACGGAGAGCAGTGGCACGTCGCCGGAGAGGACGAGCACCGTCTCGCTTTGTTCAATCAGCGACAGCGCGGCGCGGACGGCGCCACCGGTGCCGTCGGACTCGGGCTGGACCACGGTCTCAACGCCGTCGGGCAGCCCGGCGGAGATGTCGCGGCCGGGAGAGACGATCGTCGCGACCTGGCCCGCCCCGGCCTCACGCGCAGCCAAAATCGGCCAGGCGACCATCGCCCGTCCGCAAACGGGATGCAGCATCTTCGGCAGGGAGGAACGCATGCGCGTGCCTTCGCCCGCTGCCATCACGAGCACTAGGGGAGAACTCACCCGCGAATCGTAGTGGGCCAGGGAGAGGATGGGGCATCCCTCCGTTTGCTGGGTTTTCGCCACCAGCGCGCTGCGTTGCGCTGAGTAGTAGGGGACGGGGGGTATCCCTGCCAACGCTGGGTTTTCGCCCCTTCAGCTCAAAAGAGGGGCCGACTCCTCTGGCGAAAAACCCAGCAAGCGGAAGGGGCACCCACCCCTTCCCTCACTCAAGCGCGAGAAAGGTCTCGGCCGACGAGCGCTACTGAGGTCAGGGTCCAGCCGGCGAAGATCAGGTCGATGCCGACGAGGAGGCCGATCGCCCAGTCGGCCGAGCTGGGGAACTTGGCTAGGACGAGGATGCCGATCAGCAGGCCGGCGATGCCGCTGAGGCCGACCAGACCGGCGCCCGCCTGGCCGCGGCCGGCGAAGGCTACGGCGATCCGGGTCAGGCCCATGAAGAGGAAGTAGATGCCGAGGACGAGAGTCAGGGTCAGGGTGCCGTTGTGCGGCTCGACGATCAGCCAGATGCCGACGATCACCGTAAGCAGCGCCCAGATCAATCGCAGGACGACGGTCCCGATCGAGTGCGCACTGAAGGCGGCGGCGACCAGGAAAGCCCCGGCGATGACCAGGATCCAGCCGATGAAGATCGCCGTCCCGACCGCTGCCACAGCGGGCACCAAGATCGCGACACAGCCGATGAAGATCGCCAGGATGCCGACGGCCATCAAACCCTTCCAGCCTTGGGCCAACCCCTCGCGAACGTCCGGATCCATCTGAACTCCCCCAGATTCCATGCGTCGAACCTAACCCCCCGCCCGGACGCAAATCAACCCCGCTCAGCCTGCTCCCGCTCAATCTGTCTCTCGTACCAGCGAACCCACTTGCGCACGGCGTTGTCAGAGACGCCGTATTTGCGCCCGACCGCCAAGTAGCTCGTCGCCTCGATTTCTTCGAGCAATTGCTCGTAGGGAGGGCGGGCGACTTTGCGTGCACCCAGGTGTGGCACGCCGCGAGCTTCGGAGCGATCCCAGCGCACTCCACAAGGCCGCGAGCAATACCGCTGCCGGGCGTAGCGGGGGGTGAAGCTCGCCTCGCAATGGAGGCAGTTCCGTCTCCCACGCTCGATCCGGTTCTTCCTTCCACAATGCGTGTCCAGAGTGGCTGCACAATTGGGGCAGACCAACCTGAGGTTCTCCAGCCGATGATCGTCACGCACGCCGTTGATGTGGTCCAACACAAGAGACATGGAACGACCTCTCCATACATCCCCTTGTCCGCACAGCTCGCATTGAGTCGTCTTTATGCCTTCGACCAAGAGACGTCGCTTGACGTCCTTGCGTGGGTATGTAGATCCCTCGACGAGCACTTCTTTCAGCGGCTTCTGTCTCGCCTGAAGATTTCTGCGACGGATAGCGGCAAGGTCGAAGTGGTCTGTCGATATCCCCCATGCCTTTGCGTGCTTCTTGAGGACGCGCCAAGCCCCACCGGTTGGGCAGAGACCAAGTCGTCGCAAGCTATCCGCCCATGAGAGCGAGGCCGCTATAGCGTCCCTGGCCTCCTGCTCGGTATAGCTCAAACCTCTCCCCGCCATCGAACATATGTTCGCCTATCAATCGGACGGAAGGCCGGAGCTGGGGAGCCCGGATTCGAACCGAGGCCTCGGCATTCAAAGTGCCGGATGCTTACCTGACTACACCACTCCCCAAAGAGCCTTAAGCGTAGTGCTACGCGCTCTCGCCGGAGTGTTGCGTTTCGCCGCGGACCGCCCAGAGAGCAACGACGGGCGGGGCGAGGAGGAAGGCGAGGGAGGTGAGCTCGCCCACCGCGTCGGCCGTGGTGAAGCCTTCGAGGTGGGTCGCGTGGAAGAAGAGGTGGAGCGCCGCCACGACAAGCCAGGCTGTGCAGGCGGCGCGGACGAGGTCTCGCTGGAGCTTCCAGGTGGCCCAGGCGAAGAGGATCGCGAAGCCGAGGTAGAGGCCGCCGACGTCGGTGACCAGGTGCTCGTTGTACGGGGGGAGCAGGTCGACCCAGTGGTCGAGGAAGGGGAAGTCGTCGTAGAAGGCGCGCGGCGCGAGAGTGGCGGTGATGCCGATGCTCGCCGCGGAGGCGGCGAGGACGACGAGTGCGGCGCGGGCGCCACCGGGTGACCTCATGCCGGGAATATTCGTTCCGCCTTGCCTTTTCCTTGCTATTCAGGGATAAGGCAAAGCGGAACGGGCTACTCCTCCCCGGAGCGGGGGACCTGGCCCGCTCCGGCGCCCGGCTCCATTGCCGGGCCGCGTGGGGAGGCGATGCCGAGGACGCGCATCGCCTTGAGGCCGAGGCCGAGCTTCTCGCGTCCCTCGGTGGCGGAGACGTCGTGGCCGCACAACTCCTTGGCGCGCTCGAGGCGGTAGCGGATCGTGTGGCGGTGGGTGAAGAGCTGTCTGGCGGTGGCGGCTACGTTGCCGTCGTTGTCGAGGTAGGCCTCGATCGTCGCCACCAGCTCGGTCTCGTACTGGTCGTCGTAAGCGGCCAGGGGCTCGATCGTCTCGGCATAGAAGCGCTCCAACTCCCGCGGGTCTTCGCTCATCGCGCCCAGCAAGAGGCGATAGGCCCCGGTGTCCTCGAAGGCGAGCAGCGCTCTCCCTTCCGCCTCACCGACGTTGACCGCCAGCCGCGCCTCGCTGCCGGAGCGGTGGAGGTCGACCGGGTCCGCGGCGCGGCGACTGCAACCGATCGTCAGGTGGAATCCCGAAAGGCTGTCCTCCAGCTCCCGCGACAACCCGGCGGCGGCGCGCTGCAATCGCTCGTCGCCCTCGGCGGGGACGAGCACGGAGACCTCCGTCGCCTCCTCAACCTCGGTGGCTGTCGCCAAGGAGCCCGGCGCCAGCGAGCGCAGCGCCCGCATCGCCAGAGTCATCACCCGCGCCCGCCACTCGCCCGTCTGGGCGGCCCGCGGAGCGGCGCGCAAGATCAGCACCCCGACCCCGGACTCGAGGTCGGCGCCCAGCTCGGCGCCGCGGGCGACGATGTCGCCGCGATCGGTCACCTCACGCCCCAGCACCGCCGCGACGAAGGCCCCCGCCACCTCCTCGCTCTCCCATTCCGGGGAGCGGGAGCGCTCCAGCTCCAGGGCCAGCAGCGTCGTCACCATGCGCGCGATGATCGGGTCCGGCGGCGCCTTGGCGCGGTAGCGCAGCTCGCCGACGACGCTGTCGGCGACGCGTAGCTCGACCGTCGTAACTCCCTCCCCGCCGGAGAGCAGCTTCTGCTCCTGGTCCGAGGAGGCGCCGGCGACCGCCAGCACCGCGCTGGAGCGATCGATCAGGGCGACGCTGCCGCCCAGCACTTTGGCCGCCGCCCGCGCCACCGCGGGCAGGCCGGCGCCCGCCTCGACCGCCTCGGAGAGCGCGTCGAGCGTCCCCTCTTCATGGGAAGTTGCAGTCATTGGTCCAATTATCGGTTTTCTGCCGACTTCCATCTCCGTTCCACTGCGACTTATGCCTGACAGTCAGGCATAAGTCGCAGTGGAACGGCCTTTCAGCCGACCAGGCTTGAAATCTCGTCGTAGTAGTAGACGAAGGCGAGGCCAAAGACCACACCGGTGAGCACCAGGGCCGCGAGCACAAAGAGAGAGAGGAAGCCGGCGGCGGCCTTCTCCCAGATTCGCCCGAAGGAGCTGACGGCCGGAGTGAAGATGAACCAGAGGAAGGCGACGAGGGTGATCAGCCCGGCGGAGCCGAACAGCAGGTACTCATCCTCAACCTTCTGCAGTGCCAGCGGGAGGGCGCTCACCAGGTGCATCTTGCGCATTCTGCCGCAAGGTGACGATGACGAGGCTGACGGCGGCGCAAAGCGAGAAGGCGCCCGCCCCCAGGGCCCATCCCGCGTTGACGTCGCTGAGGTAGTGAACGCCGAGATAGACGCGGGAGAGGCCGATCAACGCCGCCAGGACGATCCCCGCCGCCACCACCGCGGCAGCCCGCGCCATCCCCGGCCGCAGGCGCACGACCATCGTCACCGCGAGCCAGACGTAGAAGGTCGAGTAGGCGGCGTGGCCGCTGGGAAAAGAGGAGCCGGATGAACCGATGAGGGCCCCCGGCGGACGCGGCCGGTCGACCGCGTCCTTGAGCTCGTGGAAGCCGACGGTGAGCATCACCATCCCGGCGACGAGCACGCCGAACTCGGCCCAGCGGCGGCGGGCAATGAGGAAGGCGGCGGAGAAGAAGGCGAGCGACAAGACGACGGCGCCGGAGCCGAGGTCGGTGACCACCTTCGCCAGGTCGGTCAGCCAACCGGCGCGGATCGCGTCGACGACGTCGGTCGCTGTCATGTCCCCCGGGGTCGGGCCGGGATCGCCGCTGACGATCGAGGTGTAGCCAACCACCACGAAGGCGGCGACGGCGAGAGTCGCCATCAACGAGGTGAACTCCAGCCCGAAGGTGCCGCCCGGCGTCACCCGGGCCCAGAGGAACTGGAGCTGCGGGCGGAAGCGGCGGCCGAGGACGACGAGCCCGCGGGTCGCCCAGCGTCCCTCCATCCAGCGCACGATGGCGCGCCGGTTCTCCGCGACCCGCAGGCGGCGGACCAGAACGACCGCCCCAACCGTGACCACGATCAGCGTCGCGAGCAGGAAGGCGCCGCGCCCCGCGTACTTGGCGGCGGTGTCGATGCTGCGTGAGAAGAAGTAGCCGATCAGGATGTGCGCGGAAGCCCAGATTCCGGTGCCGAGGATGCTGTAGGGGACGAAGGCGCGGTAGCGCATCCCGGAGCTGCCGGCGATGAACGGCGCCAGCGCGCGGACGAGGCTGATGAAGCGGCCGATGAAGATCGTCTTGCCGCCGTGGCGGCCGAAGTAGTCCTCGACCTGCTCGAAGCGCTCGTGGCCGATGCCGACCCGGGGGCCGTGGCGGAGGACGAACTCGCGGCCGAGGTGGCGGCCGACGAAGAAGCTGGTCGTGTCCCCCGCCCAGGCGGCGAACCAGGCGACCGCGATCAGGATGTAGATGTCGACCGCCCCCTGGCCGGCGACGGCGCCGCCAAGCAGCATCACGGTCTCGCCGGGAACGACGAGGCCGATGAAGGCGCCGGTCTCGGCGAAGGCGAAGACGCCGACCAGCAGGTAGGTCCAGGCGCCGAGCGTGTTGGAGATGTCCTCCAGCAACTGCTGGAGGTCCTCGTGGGGAATGACGCGGCTGATCAGGTAGTAGCCGGCCGCGACAGCGGCGGCGATCGCGGCGATGACGAGGCGTCTGCGGCGGCGGTCTCTGGGCAGCGCGAGTCTCATGGTGGAAATACCCATATCGCGCTTTGCTCACTCGCGTTCATCATCACCGGCCATCCCGCTCGTTCGCTCCGCGCTCATGCCAGCCTCGCAAACGATCGCGTCGTTACGGCCGAGGCTCGCCGCTGCGGACTTTGCGGTGGCTATAGCGCCGAAAACTCCCACAACGGTGGGGCCGGAGCCGGTGAGGAAGGCGAGCGGGGCGCCGGCGGCGCGGAGGGCGTCCAGTGATTCGCCGATGTCGGGGCGGAGGGAGCGGGCGGCGGGCTCGAGGTCGTTGGCGAGGAGGTCGGCGTAATCGAGGGGCGAGGCGCCGGCGCCGGCCGCGAGGCGGAGGCGCTCGGCGAGGGACTCGAGCTCGGCGGCGTCGCGACCGAGGCCGAGGCGGTCCGCTTCGGCGAAGACCTCGGCGGTGCTCAGCCCCCCTCCCCCGGGCAACAGGACGGCGGCGTGGGATGCGGGGTCGGGCAGGCGCTCGATCCTCTCGCCCGCGCCTTGGACCAGCGCCAGGGATGGGTCCAGCTGGAAAGGGACGTCGGCGCCGAGCCCCATCGCGATCTCCGCCAGGTCGGGAACCCTCTCCGCCGGGCCACTCCGCGGGGTCTCGCGCCAGCCGCAGCACCGCCGCGGCGTCGGCGCTGCCGCCGCCCAGCCCCGCGGCGACCGGGGTCCGCTTCTCGATCTCGACCCGCAACGGCGGCTTCTCCCAGCCCCGCTCGCGCAGCGCTGCCAGCGCCCGCATCGCCAGGTTCTCCCCCTCGACACCGGCGCAGACGACCTCGTCGCGCTCCGCTTCGGACACCCTCGATCGGATCGGCCAACGCCAGCGGCTCGAACAGCGAGCAGAGCTCGTGCAGGCCGTCGGCGCGGCGCGGGCCGAGGTAGAGGCCTAGATTGATCTTGGCGGGGGCGAGTATGTGGCGCATTCGAGAGGGGCCTGTCGGGTAGGGGGTCTCACTCAACTTTTTCCGAAGATGGCGGTCAGTTGTCCGCCGGCGGTTGCGCGGAAAAAGTACAAGCCGTTCGACCCCCTACCCGGACAGGCCCTTCGCCAACGGGCATAACTCCCCCGCGAGAGCCGCTCAACCCCTATCGGCATAAGGCTTTCGCCAGAGCTTGCAACTCCCGAGGGGAGAGAGCTTCGGCGCGGACGTTTTCGGGCAGGCCCATCTCCGCCAGCGCGGCGCGGGCGGGGGCTAGGGAGCCGGGGTGGGCGTGCTCCAGGGAGCGGGCTAGGGACTTGCGGCGGTGGGCGAAGGCGGCGCGGACCAAGTCGCGCGTCGCCGGGTCGGCGGCGGGGCCGATGCGGCGCAGCGCGAGGATCGCCGATTCGACTCGTGGGCGGGGCTTGAACACGGCCGGGTCGACGGTGCGCACCAGCCGCACCTCGCAGGCCAGCTGCGCCATCACGCTGGGCGAGCCGTAGGTGCGGTTGCCCGGATCAGCGCGCAGCCGGTCGGCGATCTCGCGCTGCACCATCACCGTCCACCGCTGTAACGAGGGCAGCTGCTCGATCGTGCGCAGGATCACCGGCGTCGCCACCGAGTAGGGCAGGTTGGCGACCATCGCCGTCGGCGCCGGGTCGAGCGCCGCAAAGTCGAACTTCATCGCGTCCCCCCAGTGCAAGGAGACGTTGGGGCGGGCGGCAACCGGCGCCAGCGCCTCCTCCAACCCCCGGTCGATCTCGACCGCGTGCACAAACCCCCCGTTCCGCTGCGACTTATCCCTGACATGCCGGGATAAGTCGCAGCGGAACGCGTCCGCCAAGCGCTTGGTCAGCACTCCCTCCCCCGCCCCGACTTCGAGCACCACGTCGGAGGGGTCGAGGTCGGCGTCGCGGACGATCGCGTCGAGCAGGTTGGGATCGGCGAGGAAATTCTGCCCGAGGCGGACCACGACTACCAGCCGAAGAGCGCCCGGCCGTTCTCCTCGACCGTCCGCTCCAGAGCCTCGTAGGAGACGCCGCGGACCTCGGCGACGACCTCCGCGGTCGAGACGACGTGGGCCGGCTCGTTCGGCTTGCCGCGCACCGGCTGCGGCGCCAGGTAGGGAGCATCGGTCTCGACCAGGAGCAGGTCGTCGGGCAGCTTCGCCGCCGCCTCGCGCAGGGCGTCCGACTTTGGATAGGTGACGATCCCCGAGAAGGAGCAGAACCAGCCCCGCTCGATCGCATCGTCGACCCGCCAGGGGGCCACGAAGCAGTGCAGGATCACCGGCACGCCGGTGGCGCGCGCGTCGAGAATCTCAAAGACTTCATCGGTCGCCGTCGTCTCGCCGTCGGGGTCGCGAGCGTGGATGACGACCGGCAGCCCATGCGCACGAGCGACCTCGATTTGCGCCTCGAAGGCGCGGCGCTGCTCGGCCGCGCTCTCCGACTCGCGGTAATAGTCGATCCCCGTCTCGCCGATCGCCCGCACCCGCTCGTGCGCCGCCAGCCGGTCGACCTGCTCCGCCAGCGCGTCGTCCCACTCACCTGCCGAGGTCGGGTGACAGCCAACGGTTGCGAACACCCCTTTGTGGCGCTCGGCCCCGGCGATCGCCGTCGGGTTGCTGTCCTTCCCCAGCCCGACGTTGAGCATCCGCTCGACCCCGGCGTCGCGGGCGCGCGCCACCAGTTCGTCCTCCTCCCCCTCGCAGAGGAACAAATGCGTATGAGAGTCGATCATCGGCGCGACTCAGCCTATCCTCGTCCTATGGGAATCGTGCGACTGTCGACGCTGGCTCTGGTCATCGCGGCGGCGGCGATCGCGCCGGGGGGAGCGGCCGCCGCTCCCGCTCCGGCTCCCCCCTCCCACGTCGCCGTGATCGTGCTGGAGAACAGGGAATACAGCGACGTGATCGGTAACCCTGACGCGCCGTTTCTCAACGGACTGGCGCGACGCGGCGCCCTTGCCACCCGCTACTACGGCATCCGCCACCCCTCCCTGCCCAACTACCTCGCCCTGCTCGGAGGCTCGACCTTCGGGATCGAGAGCAACTGCACGGACTGCACGGTGACCGGCCCAAGCTTGGCCTCGCAGTTGTCCAAGGCGGGCGTCTCCTGGCGCGCCTACATGGGCGACATGCCCCACCGCTGCTTTGGCGAGGCCGAGTCGAGCGCCTACGTAAAACGCCACAACCCGTTCATGTACTTCCCGTCGATCGCCTCGGTCCCGAAACGCTGCAATCGCGTCGTGCCGGAGGCCCGACTCCGCACTGACCTACGCCGCCACCGGCTGCCCTCCTTTGCCTGGCTCAGCCCCAACCTCTGCGACAACGGCCACGACTGCGACGTCGGCACCGCCGACCGCCACGTCGCCAAGCTGGTCCCGCGTCTGACGCGCCGGCTGGGTCCCGGCGGCTTCCTCGTCGTCACCTTCGACGAGGGCACGACCGACCTCGGCTGCTGCGGTGCCCCCGGCGGCGGCCGGGTGATGACGGTCTTGACAGGGCCGGCCATCCGCCACCGCGCGCGCCTGCCCCTCCGCTACAACCACTACTCGCTGCTGGCGACGGTCGAGGACGCCTTCGGCCTACCGCGCCTCCGCCACGCCCGCGGCACTCACTCGCTGCGCGCCGCCTTCCGCCGATCTTTCGTTCCGCTGCGACTTATGCCTGACATACAGGGATAAGTCGCAGCGGAACGGTCAGGCCGGCGAGTCGATCTTTGGGAAGAGGGGCGGGATGCGCTCGACTCTTTGGCCTCCGGCGCGGGAGCCCAGTTCGGACAGCTCGCGAGAGTCCTCGTCCAGCGTGGTGAGCAGTCGCTCGCTCGTCTCGGGTAGGTAGGGAACGAGGAGCAGGGTCGTCACCCGCAGGCCCTCGATCAGGTTGTAGAGGACCTCGTCGAGGCGCTCGGGGTCGGCCTCGTCCTTGGCCAGCTCCCACGGCTTCGTCTCTTCGACAAAGCGGTTGAGGCGCCGCACCAGCTTCCAGGCCTCCTCCAGCGCTTGGGTCAGCTCGGCCCGGTCGAGCAGCTCGCTGAAGCGCTCGACGGCGCCATCGAAGTCCTCGGCGAGCACCGCATCGACCCCGGCCTCGGGCACGACCCCTGCCCGGTAGCGGTCGACCATCGCCAGCACCCGGCTCGCCAGGTTGCCGAAGTCGTTCGCCAGCTCGGTCTCGTAGCGCGCCTCGAAGCCGGCGGTTGAGATCGAGCCGTCTTGGCCGAAGCTGACCTCGCGGAAGCAGTAGAAGCGCAACGCGTCGGCGCCGAATCGCTCGATCACGGCGAACGGATCGAGCACGTTGCCGAGGCTCTTCGACATCTTTTTCTCGCCCATCAGCAGGTAGCCGTGGATCGCCATCCGCTTCGGCGGCTCCAGGTCCGCCGCCCAGAGCAGCGCCGGCCAGATCACCGCGTGGAACTTGAGGATGTCCTTCGCCATCACGTGCAGGTCGGCCGGCCAGTAGCGGTCGGTCAGGTCCTCGCCCTCACGAGCGAAGGTCAGCGCGGTGACGTAGTTGAGCAGCGCGTCGAACCAGACGTACATCCGCTGCCCCGGGTCCCAGGGCAGCTCCATCCCCCACTTCAGCTTCGGCCGCGAGAGCGAGACGTCCTCCAGCCCGCCCTTGATGAACGACACCGCCTCATTGCGGCGGAACTCGGGGACGACGAAGTCCGGCCGCTCTTCATATAGAGCCTCGAGCCGCTCCTGGAAAGCGGAGAGGCGGAAGAACCAGTTCTCCTCGCGCACCTTCTCCAGCTCGATCTCGTGGATCGGGCAAGTGTTGCCGGGGCCGAGCTCGCGCTCGGTTTTGAAGTCGGCGCAGCGCGGGCAGTACCAGCCCTCGTAGGTCCCTCTCTCGACCCAGCCGTTGTCGTAGACGCGCTGGATGATTTCCCCGACCTTCTCTTTGTGGCGCGGGTCGGAAGTGCGGATGAAGAAGTCGTTGGTGGCGCCAATGATCGGCATCAGCTCGCGGAACTTGGCGGCATTGCGATCGGCCAGCTCCTGCGGGTCGATCCCCTCGCGCTCGGCGGCCAGCTCGATCGGCTCACCGTGCTCGTCGGTTCCGGTGAGGAAGAAGACGTCCTCACCGCGCTGGCGCATGTGGCGGGCGAGAACGTCGGCTGCCATCGTCGAGTAGGCATGACCGAGGTGCGGCTCGGCGTTGACGTAATAGATCGGGGTTGTGACGTAGTACGACACGGCGGCCAGGCTAGTCGCTCCGCTGCGACTTATCTCGGCATGTCAGAGATAAGTCGCAGCGGAGCGACTGGAGGGTCACTGCCTTGCCTCCCGGCCGGTGAGGGCGCGGTAGAGGTCGTTGGCACGGGTGCCGGTGAGGGCGGCGACGACGCTGGCGGCGGCGCGCGGGCGGGCGCCGGACTGGACCAAGTGGCGCAGGGCGTCGACCGCGAAGCCGATGTCCTGGTCGTGCTCCTCGGACTTGGCCGGAGCGATCACCAGGACGATCTCCCCTTTGACGTCGCCGCGGAAGCGGCGCGCCAGCTCACCGAGGGTTCCGCGGGCGACCTCCTCGTGCATCTTGGTCATCTCGCGACAGACCGCGGCGGGCCGGTCGGGGGCGATCGCCGCCAGCGCCGCGAGGCTCTCGCCGACCCGGCGCGGGGATTCGAAGGCGACCACGGTCTCCGCCGAGCGCAGCACTCGCTCCATCTCCCCCGAGCGCTTCGGCAGGAAGCCCTCGAAGCGCCAGCGGTCGGTCGGCAGGCCGCTGGCGACCAGCGCCACCGGCACCACCGAGGGACCGGGCAAGACGATCACCTCCAGGTTGCGCTCGAGGCAACGGCGGATCAGACGAAAGCCGGGATCGGAGATCGCCGGCATCCCGGCGTCGGAAACGAGCGCGACGGTGTCGCCGCGCTCGATCCGCTGCGCCAGCTCGGTCGCCCGCGCCGCCTCGTTGCCCTCGTGGTTGGAGACGAGGTGGGGCGCCGGGCGGATGCCGAGCTTGTCGAGCAGCCCGCCGGTGCGGCGGGTGTCCTCGCAGGCGATGTGGTCGGCGGAGACGAGGGCGTCGCGAACGCGGATCGTGATGTCGTCGAGGTTGCCGATCGGGGTCGGGCAGACGATCAGCTTGCCCGGCATCAGGCGCCGCCGCCCAGATCGAGCCGCGCCAGTGCGGCGGCGCCGATCATGCCGGCGTCCGGGCCCATCTCAGCCTCGACCACCGGCGTGCGGTTCATCGGCACCAGCGCGCGGTCGCGCACGACGCGGCGGGCCGGCTCCAGCAGCAGGTCGCCGGCGGCGATCACCCCGCCGCCGATCACGATCGTGTCCGGCTCGAAGACGTTGGCGAAGCTGGTCAACGCGGCGCCGAGGTGGGAGCCGACCAGGTCGAAGACGGCGACCGCGGTTTCGTCGCCGGCCAGCGCCGCCTCGGTCACGGCCTTACCGTCGATCTCCTCCCCCGCGGCGGCCAGCTTGCCCAGGGCCGAGTCCGGCTCGCGCTCGGCCGCGGCGCGCCCCTCGCGGCCGAGGGCGGTGCCGGAGGCGAGCGTCTCCACGCAACCGCGGCCGCGGCAATTGCCCTGGCAGGGTGGGCCGTTGACGTCGATCACCGTGTGGCCGAGCTCGGCGCCGGCCCCGGTCGAGCCGCGGTAGACCTCGCCGTTGAGGATCAAGCCGCCGCCGATCCCGGTGCCGATCGTCAGCATCACCATGTTGCGGGCGCCCCGCGCGGCGCCGTAGAGGTACTCGGCCAGCGCCGCGACATTGGCGTCGTTGTCGACGGAGACGGGGAGGCCGGTGCGCTCGGAGACCGCGTCGCGAATTGGCATGTCCGTGATCGGCAGGTTGACCGCGGAGACGGCGACGCCGCGCTCGCGGTCGATCGTCGCCGGAATGCCGAGCCCGACGGCCCGCGCGAAGGGGTGAGCCGCCCGCGCCTCGCCGATCTCCCGCACCAAAAGCTCGAGCAACTCGTCCTCGCTGCGCCCGGTCGACGCCTCACGGCTCTCCCAGAGCACCTCGGTGCCGTCGCCGATGACGCCGACCAACGCCTTGGTCCCACCCAGGTCGACGCCGATTGTTTCGCCACTAATGTTCACGCTTCGCGAGCGCCTGGATAATCAGATATGGACAGGCGCTCGCTGCCGCGTTCACAGGCTCTCACGCGTGAGAGGAAGTGGGCTGGAGGCAGGCGACCGCGGGCACAGGCATCATCTCCGGAGTCTTTCATGGCTAACGACAGCGAGCAGCAGCCCCCGGGGCCGCCCGAGTACAAGGTCTACCGGTCTCGGAAGGGCCTTCTATCCCGCTTGCGGGCCCCCAAGCTCTCCAACTTGAGAGAGCTGCGCAAGCAATCCTCAAAGCGGCCGGAGCGCGACGATCGGCCGCAGCGGGAGCGGCCGGGACGGGAGCGGCCCAAGCCGCCGCGCCGCTGGACCGGCAAGCGGGTCTTGAAGTGGGTCGGCATCGCGGCCGCCGCCTGGATCGGCATCAGCTTCCTCGCTTTCGCCGTCTCCGCCCAGCTGCAGGCCTTCAAGCTTTCCGGCGACGCCAAGTCGGCGCTGCACGGCAACCCGCTGCTGCTGCCGAGCGCGCAGACAATCCTCGTCCTCGGCACCGACGCGCGGCCTCCCGACACCGAGGAGCCCGGCGCCGCTCCGGCCGAGAAGTGCTACGAGCAGCAGGCGCACGGCGACGCCCCCCACGGCGACTGCTCGGTGGGCCAGTTCCGCGCCGACACGCTGATGCTGATCCGCGCCGGCGGCGGCGCCTTCCGCAAACTCTCGATCCCGCGCGACACCTATGCCGAAATCCCCGGCCAAAGCCCGGGAAAGATCAACGGCGCATACGCCTTCGGCGGCGCCGGCGCCCAGATCAAGGCGGTCGAGGGCTTCCTCGGGATCGAGGTCGACCACGTCGCGATCATCGACTTCACCGGCTTCCAGGAGCTGATCGACGCGGTCGGCGGGGTCGAGGTCGACGTCCCCCACAAGCTCTGCGCCGACATCGCCGGCGGCGCCGGCGGCGGTCAGGGCGGCTACACGCTGCGACTGGGCAAGGGAGAAAACACCCTCGACGGGGAGAGAGCGCTGACCTACGCCCGAATCCGCAAGCCCAGCGACTGCCCGGGCACCGGCCGCAGCGCCTACACCCTCGGCTACAACGACTTCGATCGCGCCGCCGCCCAGCAGGCCGTGATCGCCGGAATCAAGGGACGCCTCACCGACCCGCTCCGCGCTCCCTACAACTTCGTCAAGGGACCGATCATCGGCTGGGACGCGCCGAAGGCGTTCGTCAGCGACATGGGCTTCTTGACCATGCCGCAGCTGGTCCTGGCGGCAGGGATCGGCGGCGACTCGAAGGCCGACGTCCTCTGCCAGGGGGCGAACTCGGGCTGCGATCTTTCGGGACCGGACGGCAGCATCGTCATCCCGGAATCGGAGCGCCGCCGCGCGGTCAAGAAGCTGCTGGGCAGGTAGGAAGAGGGGCGGTTCCGCCCGTTCCCAGTATTTACCCACCTATCGTGGGGGAAATGCTGGGAACGAGTTAGTCGGAGGCGGTCGCGGCCGTCGACTTCGACTCTCTGGAGGATCCGGAGTCGCTCGAAGTCGACTCCTTCTTGCTCTCCGAAGAGCTGCTCTCCCCCGAACTGCTCTCCGAAGAGCCGGAGGCGCCGGTCTTCTTCTTCCCGTAGTCGGTGTTGTGGAAGCCGGAGCCCTTGAAGTGGATCGCGACGGGGTGCAGGACGCGGACCGCCGGAGCGCCGCATTCCTGGCACTCGGTGAGCGGATCGTCGGCCATCCGTTGGATCACGTCGAAGACGTGGCCGTTGTCGCATCTGTATTCGTAGATAGGCACAGCGAGCGGGATTATCGCAGCAGGTACGGTTCCGGCCATGGCAGCCACCCCTGAGGAAACGCGCCCGACCGACGTATCGATGGAGGAGATCGTCGCGCTCTGCAAGCGCCGCGGCTTCGTCTTCCCCTCCTCGGAGATCTACGGCGGGCTCGGCTCGACCTACGACTACGGCCACTACGGCGTGCTACTGAAGGGCAACGTCAAAGCCGAGTGGTGGCGGGCGATGCTGCAGGAGCGCGACGACATCGTCGCCCTCGACTCGGCGATCCTCCAGCACCCCAGAGTCTGGGAGGCCTCCGGCCACCTGGAGGGCTTCACCGACCCGCTCGTCCAGTGCCTCGGCAAGTGCAAGAAGCGCTGGCGGGAGGACCACCTGCGCGAGGCGGTCGAGGACGAGGGAGGCGACCCGAGCGCCGAGCTGCGCTGCCCGCAGTGCGGCGGTGAGCTGTCGGAGCCGCGCCAGTTCAACCTGATGTTCGAGACCCACGTCGGCCCGGTGGCGGAGGAGGGCTCGGCGGTGTACCTGCGGCCGGAGACGGCGCAGGGCATCTTCATCAACTTCAAGAACGTGCTCAGCTTCGCCCGCAAGAAGCCGCCGTTCGGGATCGCCCAGATCGGCAAGTCCTTCCGCAACGAGATCACCCCCGGCAACTTCATCTTCCGCACGCGGGAGTTCGAGCAGATGGAGATGGAGTTCTTCGTGCCGCCGGCCGACGCCGCCGAGTGGCACCAGACCTGGATGGACGAGCGCGAGCGCTGGTACACCGACCTCGGCATCCGCCCCGAGTTCCTGCGCGTGCGCGCGCACGGCGCCGACGAGCTCTCCCACTACTCCTCGGCGACGAGCGACATCGAGTACCTCTTCCCGATCGGCTGGTCGGAGCTGGAGGGGATCGCCAACCGCGGCGACTTCGACCTCACCCAGCACGCCAAGTTCAGCGGCGAGAAGCTCGAGTACTTCGACCAGCAGACGAGAGAGCGCTACGTCCCGCACGTGATCGAGCCGGCGGCGGGCGCCGACCGCGCCACCCTCGCCTTCCTCGTCGACGCCTACGAGGTCGAGGAGGTCGAGGGGCGACAGCGCACGGTGCTGCGCCTGCACCCGCGCCTTGCCCCGGTCAAGGTCGCCGTCCTCCCCCTCGTCTCCAAGGAGGGCATGCCGGAGAAGGCGCGGGAGATCTTCGAGGAGATCCGCCGCCGCGGCATCCAGACCGAGTTCGACGAGGGCGGCTCGATCGGCAAGCGCTACCGCCGCCAGGATGAGATCGGCACCCCCTGGGGCATCACCGTCGACCACCAGACGATGGAGGACGACACCGTAACCCTGCGCGACCGCGACTCCCTCGAGCAGACCCGAGTCCCGATCGCCGGCCTCGCCGACGACCTCGCCGCGCGCCTGTCCCAGCCCTGGCGCACGCCGAAGCTTTCCTGATTTCAAGCCAAGTGCTCAGCGCGGAGCTGGATCGATCGGCGTCTGCTGATGGAAGACGAGCCTCCAGTCACCCCCGTCCCTGACGTAGGCGCTGGCGAGAATCGCCGTGTAGTTGGAGTCGTCGCGTCGCCCGCGGAAGGTATAGGTGAGGAGCGCCGCATCGTCGGCCAGGTCAACAGCCCGCGCATCCTCGATTGCAAGCTCGTCCCATCCGGGCGAGGCATCCATTGCCGCGACCGTCGCAGCCTTGTCGAGCCGCTCTCCCGGGATGACAATCACCGCGTCCTCGCGTAAGCGCCTGCGGTAGGTCGATCCATCGCCCGCAGCCAGTTGATATTCGATTTCCAATAGGCGATCGAAATCGGCCATGCCATTCAGCTACCCGAATTCGACCAACCCAGTCGCGCCATTCAATCCGCGGCCTTAGACTGGCGCGCGGGAGATGGGATTGAACCTTGCATCGCTGCTGACCGAGAGCGCTGAGCGGTCGCCGGAGAGCCCGGCGATTCGGCTTGGCGAGGTCGAGCTGAGCTACGGCGAGCTGGACGAGCGCAGCGCGCGGCTGGCGACGCTGCTGGCCGAGAAGGGGGTGCGGCCCGGCGACCGGGTCGGGGTGATGCTGCCCAACGTCCCCGAGTTCCCCGTCGCCTATTACGGGGTGCTGCGCGGCGGCGCCACGGTGGTGCCGATGAACGTGCTGCTGAAGCGGCGGGAGATCGCCTTCTACCTGGAGGACTCCGGCGCGAAGATCCTGCTCGCCTGGCACGGCTTCGCCGAGGAGGCGCGCGACGGCGCCGCCGACGCGGGAGCGGAGATGCTCGAGGTCGAACCCCAAACTTTCGCTGCCTTGCTCGCCGACCAAGCTTCCGCTGTTCCTTCGTCGCCCTATATGGAGCAAAGGAACAGCGGAGCGGGGATTGCGGACACCGCCGAGGACGACACCGCGGTGATCCTCTACACCTCGGGCACGACCGGCAAGCCGAAGGGCGCCGAGCTGACCCACATGAACCTCTTCCGCAACGCCGACGTCTCCAGCCGCACGACCTGTGAGATCGCCGCCGGCGACGTCGTCCTCGGCGCCCTGCCGCTCTTTCACTCCTTCGGCCAGACGGTGGGGATGAACGCATCGCTGAAAGTCGGCGCCTGCCTCACCCTCGTCCCCAAATTCGACCCGGGCGAGGCGCTGGCGACGATGCAGCGCGACGCAGTCACCCACTTCTACGGCGTGCCGACGATGTTCGGCGCCCTCCTCCACCACCCCGAGCGCGAGAGCTTCGACACCTCGACCCTGCGCACGTGCATCACCGGCGGCGCCTCGATGCCGGTCGAGGTCCTGCGCGGCTTCGAGGAGGCCTTCGGCGCGATCGTGCTGGAGGGATACGGGCTCTCGGAGACCTCGCCGGTCGCCTCCTCCAACCATCCCGACAGAGAGCGCAAGCCGGGCTCGATCGGCACCCCGCTGGAGGGGGTCGAGATGCGCGTCGTCGACGAGGACGACAACGAGGTGGCCCAGGGCGAGGTCGGCGAGATCGTGATCCGCGGCCACAACATCATGAAGGGCTACTGGCAGCGCCCCGACGCGACCGAGGAGGCGATGCGCGGCGGCTGGTTCCACTCCGGCGACATGGCCCGCATCGACGAGGAGGGCTACTTCTACATCGTCGACCGCAAGAAGGACCTGATCATCCGCGGCGGCTACAACGTCTACCCGCGCGAGGTCGAAGAGGTCCTCTACGAGCACCCGAAGATCCGCGAGGCCGCGGTCGTCGGCGTCCCCCACGACGAGTGGGGAGAGGAGATCGGCGCCGCGATCGTCCTCCACGACGGCGAGGAGCTGCCGCCCGAGGAAATCAGCGCCTACGTCAAGGAGCGGATCGCCGCCTACAAGTACCCGCGCCTCGTCTGGTTCCTCGACGAGCTCCCCAAGGGCCCCACCGGCAAGATCCTCAAGCGGGAGATCGAGCCCCCGGCCGCCGTCGCGGGGGATTCCTAAGCAACGGGCGTGAACTCGGCGAGCCCGTAGTGCTTGCGGGTGTCGCTGAACAGCGTGCCGAGGAGGCGCCTGCTGCCGGGGTTGCCGATCCGCGCAATCGGCTTCGGCTCCCCCGCGATCGTCCAAGTGAAGCGGCAGGAGTTCTCCGAAGTCGGCTCGACCAGGTAGTCCTCGGCGAAGCGGCGAAACAGCGGCAGGCTGCCCTCCAGCACGTAGAACGACTTCCGGCGCCCCTCCTCCCAGCGGAAGAAGCGCTCTTTGATCGTGTTCGCCCCGCCCATCGCCGCGGCGGTGCGCGTCGTGCCGACGCCGAACGGGCGCGGCGAGGTCCAGGTGATGTCCTTGAGCAAGCGGCACCAGGCCAGAGGGTTGTCCTCGGTCAACTCCGCCCACACCTCCGCCGCGGGCCGCGGAATCTCAAATGTCCCACGCAGCAGGAATGGCGCCGCGTCGAAGAAATCCTCATCGACAGGCTGAGCCTTGAACCACGGGCGTCGCATGCGCACGAGTCTATGGCCGGAGAACGCCATCGCGCCCTCCCGGCGGGCGAACTGGCTGATTGGCCAGGATCGCGCTAGGCTGCGGCCACGATTTCATCGAGTTCGTCTTTATTCCCGCTATCCGGGAACAAGGACGAACTCGGCGTGAGAGGCGCGGCGGCGCGCCCAAACGAAGGAGAGCAGATGAGCGTTGCGGCCCAGAGCCTGATGGACAACGTCACCTACGAGGATCTCTACAAGCGCTGGGAGCAGGGCAACTGGAGCGCCTACGACATCGACATGTCCGGCGATCGCAGAGGGCTGGGAGAGCCTCAGCGAGATGCAGCGGCGCTCGGCGATGTGGATCTACTCGATGTTCTTCTACGGCGAGGACCGGGTCGCCGACACCCTCGCCCCCTACATCACCGCCGCCCCGACCGAGGAGCAGGCCTACTTCCTCGCCACCCAGCAGGTCGACGAGGTGCGCCACTCGGTCTTCTTCCACCGCTTCTTCAAGGAGGTGATCGGCGTCGGCGGCGACTCGATCGAGCAGACCCTCGCCTCCACCCTGCCCCAGCTCAACTGGGGCTACCGCGGCATCTTCGACCGGCTCGACCGGATGGCGGAGGAGCTGCGCAAGGACCGCTCCCTGCCCAAGTACGCGCAGGCGATCACCCTCTACCACCTGATCGTCGAGGGCTCCCTCGCCCAGCCCGGCCAGCACTTCATCGAGGACTTCTTCGCCGCCGAGGAGACGATGCCCGGCTTCAGCGCCGGGATGGCCAACGTCTCCAAAGACGAGCAGCGCCACATCGGCTTCGGCGTCAAGGTGCTCTCCGAGCTGCTCGCCGACGAGCACCCCGCCGGGAAGGAGTGCAGAGCGGCGGTGGTCGAGCTGCTGCGCGAGGTCCTGCCCTACGGCCCCGCCGTCTTCTCGCCCCCCAACCTCGACCGCGAGTACACCGAGTGCTACGGCTTCAGCCTCGAGGACATCTTCGCCTTCGGCCTGAGACTGATTCGCCAGCGCTGGCGCACGATCGGCTACCCGACCGAGGAGATGCCTCCCGGCGTCTTCCCCTTCGACCCCGAGGCCTCCGCGGAGGACGTCGCCGAGCGCCAGGTGAAGCTGATGATGGCCGGCATCCTCGGCCCACCCGACGGCCCCGCCCCCGAGGCCACGCCGGAGCTGCAGCGCCTCTACTTCGACGTGATCACCCGCGTCGCCAACCCGAAGGCCGCCAACGGCTCCCAGCTCGTCTACCAGTGGCGCTTCACCGACGCCGACCCGTGGCACCTGACGATCGACAACGGCTCGACCCGGGCCGAGCCAGGCGAGGCGCCCAACCCCACCGTCACCTTCGAGGCGAGCTGGGCCGACTGGATCGCCTCCGCCAAACCCGACGCCAGCCCGCTGAAGTTCATGCTCCAGCGCCGCATCCGCCCCAGCGGCAGACTGCGCGAGCTGGCCCGGGTGCGCAAGGTCTTCGGCTAAGACGCTCGGGGGGCGCTTGTCCGCCCAGGGGCGCTCGGATTCGAGCTGGGCGGCGAGGGAGAGGAGGGTTGCCTCGTCGTTGGGGCGGCCGATGATCTGGACCGCCAGGGGCATTCCGTTGGCGGCGAAACCCGCGGGGACGGACATCGCCGGGTTGCCGAGGTGGTTCCAGGGGACGCAGTAGGGGTAGAAGCGGCTCATCCCGAGCAGGGTGCGGAGCGCGCCGCGTCCCTCCCAGCGGCGGACCGGCAGCGCCGTCCCTCCCATCACCGGGGTGATCAGCACGTCGTGGGTGTCGAAGATCGCGTTGACGCGGGCGGCATCCTCGGCTTCGGCGCGGCGGGCTCTCTCGAAGAGGCTGTCGGGGACCAGGTTGCCGAGGCGGGCGAAGCCGCGGGTGCGGCGCTCGAGCCGCTCCGGATTGGGGACTTTGGCGAAGTCCTCGACGATGCCGTGCAGGTAGCGGGGCACCGCGTTGTTGCCGATCATCCCCCAGTCGGGGTCGCGCTGGGCCACCTCGTGGCCGAGGGAGGCGAGCAGCTCGGCGGTGTCGGCGACGGCGCCCTTGGCGACCGCGTCGACCTGTGGCGGGGCGGCGGCCCGCGGCGCCAGCGTCGAGTGGGCGATGCGCAGCTTGCCCGGCGAGGACTTGGCGGCCTCGACGAAGGGGCGCTCGGGCGGGGGCGGGGCGCCGGGCTCGGAGGAGCCGCCGGCGCTGACGTCGAGCCAGAGCGCCGTGTCCAGGACCGAGCGACTGACGCAGTTGAAGGCGGAGAGGCCGTTCCAGCGCGCCGCGTCGGGGGCGACGGAGACGCGGCCGCGCTGCGGTTTGAGGCCGAAGAGACCGCAGGAGGCGGCGGGGATGCGGATCGATCCCGCCCCGTCGGAGGCGAAGGCGATCGGCACCAGGCCGGCCGCGACCGCGGCGGCGGATCCCCCGCTGGAGCCGCCGGGGGTGCATTGGGGGTCCCAAGGGTTGCGAGTGACGCCGTAGGTGGCGGACTCGGTGAAGCCGCAGATCGCCAGCTCGGGCAGCAGCGTCTTGCCGATCACGATCGCGCCCGCCTCGCGCAGGCGACGGACCGCCTCGGCATCGGCTCCGGCGGGCTCGGTGAAGCCGTCGGTGCCGTAGGTCGTCACCTCGCCGGCGATGTCGACCTCGTCCTTGATCGCGACCGGCACGCCGAGCAGCGGCCGCTCCTCCCCACCTCTCAGCCGCGCCTCGGCCTGCTGGGCCTCGAGCAGCGCTTTCTCCCCGTAGACCTCCCGGAAGGAGTTGAGCTGGGGATCGATCCGCTCGATCCGCTCCAGGCAGAGGCGCACCAGGTCGGTCGGGGAGACCTCCCCCGCCCGCACCATTTCCGCCTGCTTGGCCGCTCCCGCGAAAGCGAGGTCTTCTCCTCCCATGGCGGAGAGACTATTCAGGTCAGCTCGGGCTCGGGCTCAGCGACGCCGCCCTCGAAGCTGAGGTTGGGCAGAAGGCGGTCGAGCCAGGACGGCATCCACCAGTTCCACTTGCCCATCAGCACCATCGCCGCCGGAACGAGGATGAGGCGGACCAGGGTCGCGTCGAGGGCGATCGCGACCGCGCATCCCATCCCCAGCTCTTTGATCGAGGGGACGCCGGTGAGGACGAAGACGCCGAAGACGGCGGTCATGATCAGCGCCGCCGAGGAGATCGTTCTGGCGCTGGAGGCGAGACCCTCGGCGACCGCGCGGCTGTTGTCGCCGTGGGCCATGAAGCGCTCGCGGATGCGGGACATGAGGAAGACCTCGTAGTCCATCGAGAGGCCGAAAACGACGGCGAAGATCAGCGGCACGTTGATCGTGTCCAGGGCGCCCTGGCTGTCGAAGCCGAGCAGGCCGTCGAACCAGCCCCACTGGAAGACGACGACGAGCACGCCGTAGGCGGCGCCGATCGAGAGCAGGTTCATCGCCACCGCCTTCAGCGGCAGCAGCAGGGAGCGCAGCATCACCATCAGGACGAGGAAGCTGAGGGCGAGTACGAAGAGAATGATCTTCCACATCGAGCCGCTGATCAGGCGGCGCACGTCGTGGCTGCGCGCGGTCTCGCCGCCGACGGCGACCGTGGCCACGCGGTTGAGTCTGGAGACCGGGATGACGGAGTCGCGCAGGCGGTCGACCAGGGCGTTGGCCTCGTCGGACTCGCTGGGGTCGCTTGGCGTGGCGCGGATCAGGACGCTGTCGCCGGCGAACTCCGGGGGCGCGACCGAGCTGACGCCCTCAGTCTGCCCGACGGAGTTGACGAAGGTGGCGATGGTGGCACGGTTTTGTGGCGCTTGCGGGCGCGAGTCGTTGAAGGAGGCGACGATTTGAAGTGGGTCGGCACCGCCTCTGACCTGCTGTTCGGCGAGCTCATTGCCGAGCCGGACATCGCTGTCCTTCGGGAACTGACCGAGCGCCGTGGTGCCCATCTGAAGCGAAAGGACGGGGATCGCGAGGAAGAGCAATATGGCGCTGACGCCGATCACGGCGGTCCAGGGGCGGGCCATAACGCGGTTCGTCCAGCGCACCCAGAACGCCTCGCGGTCGGGGGCGGGGCCGCCTCCCCTAAACAGGCGGCGAATCCAGCCGAGGGCTTTGGCGACGATGCCGCCGGGGAGGACGCGGTCGCCCAGGGTGGTGATCAGCGCGGGCAGCAGGGTGATCGCGGTCAGGATCGAGACGCCGACGACGATCATCGCGCCCAGCGCCATCGAACGCAGAGCCTGGTTGTCGACCATCCAGAGGCCGGCCAGGGAGACGACCACCGCGAGGCCGGAGAAGGTGACCGCCAGGCCGGAGGTCGAGAGCGCCTCGGCGCGGGCGTCGTCGGGGTCGCGACCGGCTCTGCGCTCCTCCCGGTAGCGGGCGAGGATGAACAGCGAGTAGTCGATCGCCACCCCGATGCCGATCATCGAGGCCATGTTGGTGACGAAGACCGAGGTCTCCATCTGCTGGGAGAGGAAGTAGATCAGCGCGCCGGTGACCATCACGCTGACGAAGCCCAGGGTGAGGGGGAGCGCCGCGGCGGCGAGTGAGCCGAAGATGACGAGGAGGATGATCGCGACGATCGGGAAGCCGCCCGCCTCGGCGCGGGCGAGGTCGCGCTTGGAGAGCTCCTGCATCCCCGCCCAGATCGTCGGCTGCCCCGCCAGGTAGGTGGTGACGCCGGCCTCGGTCGAGCCCGGGTCGAGGTCCTCACGCAGGGTCGCGGCGGGGTCGATCAGCTGGTCGGAGGAGAGCGGGCTGACCAGAGGCAGCATCGCGACGTCGGTCTCCTGCAACTGGGCCCCGGCGAAGCGAGCGACCCGGGGCGGCAGCGCTACATCGGGCACCGCGGCGACTCTGCGCTGAACGCGGCGCACGGCGGCGGCGCGCTCGGCGGCGGTGGCGGCGGGCTCGGCCCGCAGCATCACCGCGATCCCGTCCGCCTGCCCGCCGAAATCCCGGTCGAGCGAGTCGCTGACCGCTTTCGACTGGCTTCCCGGCACATCGAAGCCGCCACCGGTGAGGTGCTCGGTCTGTCTGGAGGCAAAGGGAAGCGCGAGGAGAACGATCACTACCCACGCGGCGATGACCAAGCGGCGGTGGCGCCCCAGAAAACCTGCCAGCTTGACCATGAGCTCACGCATTGGCTAGGCGGCCAGTTTTTCGAACAAACAGCCAGGCGTATGTGACGGCGGTCACGCTTCTTGGGGTCTCCTCTATCCCTTAACGCCCAACCGACAATTCCGCTGCGAGTTATCCCTGACTGTCAGGGATAACTCGCAGCGGAGCGGGCGGTTCCGGGCGTTACTCGCTGACGAGGAGGAAGCGGGCCGAGGCGGCGCCGGCGGCGAAAGCGGCGGCTGTTGTCGCGCTCGGGGTCGGAGAGGGCCTGTAGGGCGAAGCCGTCGCCGACCGCGAAGAGGTAGGAGACGACCGCTTCGGCGTCGTAGCGGAGGTTGAGCACGCCCTCGCGCTCCTTCGCCTTCAGCACCTCGGCGACGTGGGAGCGGGTGCGCTCGAACAGCTGCCCGACCTCGCGCCGGATGTCCGGGTTGCGGCGACCGGCGCTGAACAGCTCGTAGAGGAGGAGAAAGAAGGCCGGCTCGTTCTCGATCATGTCGGTGAGGCTGGCGAGGAGGACGTCGATCACGTCGTCGACGCTCTTTGCTTCCGCCAGGCGCTCGTCGAGACGGGTGATGCGGATCTCGGCGTCGCGGCGAACCACCTCGACCAGCAGCCGCTCCTTGGTCCCGAAGTAATAGTGCAGGAGGCCGCGGCTGACCCCGGCCTCGGCGGCAACCTGCTCGAAGGTCGATCCGGCGGCACCGCGTCTGGCGACGCTCTCCCGCATCGCGTCGACGATGCGCTGCGCCTTCTCGCTGTTCAGCTCCCGCTCTTTAGTCGCCGCCTCCATCCGAGTCACCAGTCTATGTAGCCCCGGCGGATAGATGGCCGACTCGAACTGACGTGCCCGAGGCGCTCGGCCAGGCGGGCGCCGCACATCGACGAGCGTGGCGCGCTCTCGGAGGAGGCGGGAGCGATCCGAGGCCGTGCCAGGCGCCTGATCCGCGGGTGCGGCATTCGAGTCGGCCATCGATCCGCCGTTGATGCTGGTGGTGCTCGTGTACTCGAACTCCTCTTCGGCGCCGAAGAGGGTGTCGAGCACGGTCTTGCGGGCGTCCTCGCTGAAGATCAGGGCGAGCGCGGCGGCGACCATGGCGATGAGGATGAGGCGACCGAGGCGGCTCTTGCGCTTCTTCGGCGCCCGCAGCTGCTCGGAGGCCTCGCGCAGGCTCTCGGCCGCGGAGCGCAGGTCCTTCTGCACCTTCTTGTCGTTGGTCACCGCGTTGACCGGGCTCTTGCCGTTGCTGGTCGCCCTGTTGTAGGCGCCACGGGCGGCCTCAAAGGTCTTGCGCAGGTTGTCGCGCAGATCCTCATCCTCGATCAGGCGCTGCACGTAGGGGTTCTCGCGGGCCGCCGCGTAAAGATCGGCGGCGCGGTCGGCGGTCTGGGTCGCGCGTGTGCTGGTCTTAGCCATTCCCTCACTCCTCGCAGTTCGGCGGTGTCCGCTGAGGATAACCGGAACGTTCCAGCGAAGGTGCAACGCATACGACAGCCATTTCATGGCGTACGCGTTGCACCTGCTGGAACGAGCGGAGACAGCCGGAGCGGTGCAACGCATACACCAGTCATTTCATGGCGTACGCGTTGCACCGTGGGGTGTGCGGGGCTGGGTCACTGGGGGCCTATGCCATCCAGGAGGACGCCGTTGGTGCGGAAGTTGAGCTGGGCTTGGCGGACTCTGCGCAGGAGGAGGGGCGCCAGGCCCGGGCCCGGGGTTTTGTAGGTCCTTATATAGAGACGGCCTACGCGCTCGTAGCCGACTTGACGGAAGCCGGGCAGGAGGCGCTTTGCGGCGAGCGGCGGGGCGGGGCCGTCGGAGATGAAGTCGACTTCGCCGACCAGCCACTTGTAGCCGTCGGAGGCCGTCACTTGGTAGGAGCCGGTTGAGAGGTAGTAGCGCAGGGGGGCCTCGCCGATCGTCCAGGTGACCATCGCCCGCGGGCCGCTCGGCTCCCCCAGCTTCACCGCGACCGCGTCCCAGTCGGGGCGCTGGAGGTCGGCGTCGGCGCTCGCCCAGATCGAGATGCCGAGCGAGTAGGCGACCAGGGCGGCGCCGAGCACGGCGCCCGGCCGCCGCGCGCCGCGCAGGGTGACGGCGATCGCCAGCGCGACCAGCAACGGCACCAGGGCGGGAAGCAGGTTGCGGGCGAGGACGTAGTCCTTGCCCGGGGCGATGACGGCGAGCGCCAGCGGCACCCCAATCGAGGCGGCAGCGAGGGCCAGCATCAGACCGGCGCCGTGGCGCTCGCGCCGGTCGCCGCGCGCGGCCAGCAGCGCCAGCGCGGCGAAGGCGATGAGCGCCGGCGCCAAGCCGAGCAACGGTCGCTCGGGGCGGGAGATGATGTCCCCGGTCTCCCCGATGACGAAGGTGATGCCGGTCTCCCAGACCCGGTGGCCGAGGCTGTGGTTGCCGATCCACTCGGCGTGCCCGTATGACATCTGGTGGATCGCCAGCGGCGCCAGCAGAAGGGCGAAGCCGGCGACGATCGCCAGTCCCCGGCCCAATCCCCCGACGGTGAAACGCATTTCCCCCGAAATAGGCGGTCTATGCGTTGCACCTGCCTTGGGGCGGCGGTGAAGCAGCCACGCTGCCTCGGCGGCGATCGGGAAGACCGCGAAGTAGTGGGTGGCGAGGGCGAGCCCCGAGGCGAGACCCCAGAGGGTGAAGTCTCGCCCGCGGCCGCGGTCCAGCGCCCGTACGAAGTAGAGCGCCGAGACCGTGGTCAAGAGGACGAGGAGCGAGTAGCCGCGCGCCTCCTGCGAGTAGAAGAGGAGCATCGGGTTGACGGCGACCAGCGCCGCGGCGGCGACCCCGGCGCGACTCGTTCCGCTGCGACTTATCTCGGTATGTCCGAGATAAGTCGCAGCGGAACGGGAGGTTGTCAGCTCGGCGCCCAAGAGGTAGGCGACGGGGACGGTGGCGACGCCGGCCAGCGCCGAGAGCGAGCGCAGGCCCCACTCCCCCGTCCCGGTCACCTGAGTCCAAGGCCAGGCGAGCGCGTAGTAGAGCGGCGGCGCCGACTCGCTGAAGCCGACCGCGTCCATCGCATGCCAGAAGCTGCCGCGCAGGATGCGGCTGGCGGTGACGATCTCGTCGTGGTGGTAGGCCTGTACGCCGAGCGTGGCGTAGCGCAGGCCGGCGGCGAGCAGGGTCAGCCCGGCGACTATCCAGAAGGCGCGCGAGCGCCGCGACACGATCGCTTTCATCCCTACGCCAGCGCCGCGTCGATCGCCTTGGAGACCTCGTCGACGTAGACGAACTCCAACTCACTGCGTTCATGCTCGGGGATCTCGGCGACGTCGCCCTCGTTGCGCTCGGGGACGATCACCCGCTTGATCCCCGCCCGCTGGGCGGCCAGCGACTTCTCCTTGAGGCCGCCGATCGGCAGCACCCCCCCGGTCAGCGTCACCTCCCCGGTCATCGCGACGTCGTTGCGGACGTGGCGGCCGCTGATCAGCGAAGAGAGCGCGACGGTCATCGCCACCCCGGCCGAGGGCCCGTCCTTGGGGACGGCGCCGGCCGGCACGTGGATGTGGATGTCGTGCTTGGCGAACCAATCCTCGTCGAGCTTCGGCGCGATCTCCTTCCAGTGCCCACGCACGTAGGAAAGCGCGGCCTGCGCCGACTCCTTCATCACGTCGCCGAGCTGGCCGGTGATCGTCAACCCGCCCGAGCCGGGCATCGCCGTCGCCTCGATGAAGAGGACATCGCCGCCGGCCGGGGTCCAAGCGAGGCCGGTGGCGACGCCGGGGACCTTGGTGCGGCGGCGCTGCTCGGCGAAGACGCGACGGCGGCCGAGCATCTCACGCGCCCGCTTGGCGGAGACCTTGACCTTGCCGCCGCCGTTGCCCTCGGCGACGTCGCGGGCGACTTTGCGGCAGACGGTGCCGATCTGGCGCTCCAGGTTGCGGACGCCCGCCTCGCGCGTGTACTCCTCGACGATCGCGGCCAGCGCCGAGTCGGAGAACTCAATTTGCGAGCCCTTCAGCCCGTTGGCGTCGATCTGGCGGGGGACCAGGTAACGGCGAGCGATGTGCTTCTTCTCGTCGAGCGTGTAGCCGGCCAACTCGATCGTCTCCATCCGGTCCTGGAGCGGCCCGGGGATGGTGTCGAGAATGTTCGCGGTGGCGATGAACATCACCTCGGAGAGGTCGAACTCGAGGTCGAGGTAGTGGTCGCGGAAGGAGTCGTTCTGCGCCGGGTCGAGCACCTCGAGCATCGCCGAGGAGGGGTCGCCGCGAAAGTCGGCGCCCATCTTGTCGATCTCGTCGATCATGAAAACGGGATTGCGCGAGCCGGCGTCCCGTAGGGCGCGGACGATCGTCCCCGGCAAGGCCCCTATATATGTGCGGCGGTGGCCGCGGATCTCGGCCTCGTCGCGGACGCCGCCGACGCTGATCCGCTCGAACTCGCGGCCGAGGGCTCTGGCGATCGATTTGCCGAGGCTGGTCTTGCCGACGCCGGGCGGGCCGACGAAGCAGAGGATCGGGCCGGGCGAGTCCGGCTTCAGTTTGCGCACCGCGAGGTATTCGAGGATGCGGTCCTTGACTCTCTCCAGGTCGTAGTGGTCGGCGTCGAGGACCTTGCGGGCGTGGCCGATATCAAGGTTGTCCTCGGTCTCCGCGGACCAGGGCAGCTCGACCAGCCACTCAAGGTAGGTGCGGATGACGCCGTGCTCGGCGGCGGCCGGGGGGAGTTTCTCCAGGCGGGAAAGCTCGCGCTCGGCGGCTCTCTGCGCGTGCTCGGGGAGGTTCGCCTCTTCGATCCGCTCGCGCAGCTCGTTGACCTCGGCCTGCTGCTCGTCTCCCTCGCCCAGTTCGTCCTGGATCGCTCTCAACTGCTGGCGCAGGAAGAACTCACGCTGACCCTTGTCGATCTCCGACTCGACCTGGGACTGGATCTGCGTGCCGAGCTGCACCACCTCCAGCTCACGGGCGAGGATCTGGGAGAGGTGCCGCAGGCGCTTGGCCACGTCGACCTCCTCCAGCAGTCTCTGCTTCTCCTCGATCTCGATCCGCAGGGCGCCGGCGATCAGGTGACCGAGGGCGGCCGGGTCGTCGATGTTGGCGACCGCCATCTGCAGCTCCTCCGGCAGATACGGAATCTGCTCGATGATCTCCGAGAAGGTGCGCTGGACGTTGCGGGTCAGCGCCTCGAGCTCGGGGCTGACCTCGATCACGTCGGGTTGCTCGGCGATCCGCGCGACGAGGTAGGGCTCCTCAGCGACGTAGGGACCGAGTCTCACCCGCTGCATTCCCTGGACGAGGATGCGAATCGTCCCATCGGGGATTTTCAGCATGCGGGCGACGACGCCGGCGACGCCGACTTCATAGAGGTCTTCGGGGCCGGGCTCGTCGTTCTCGGGATCGCGGGAGGCGACCATGACCAACATCCGGTTGGCGCCGAGGACGTCGTCGACGAGTTTGATCGAGCGCTCCTGCCCAACCGCCAGCGGAGTCAGGGTGTCCGGGAAGGTGACCATCTCCCGCAGCGGCAGAACCGGCAGCGCGTCGGGCAGCGGCTCATTTGCGCGGATCGCGTTCTCGATGTCCTCAGGGGTCTCGACGACCTCCAAGACGGGCGAGCCCTCCATCACTCCCGCCCGATCGGAACCTGACGAGTGGTGTCGGCGGGGTCGCGCAGGGGGAGCTCGATGCGCAGGATGCCGTCCTCGTAGTTGGCGGTGGCGCTGTCGGCGTCGACGTCGGCTTGCAACTCCACTACGCAGCGGAAGGGGCCGGAAGGAATCTCAACCTGCTGGTACACCCGGCCCTCGGTTTCCTGCACCGGGCGGCCACCGACGATCGCCAGGCGCCGGCCGCTGACCTCGATGCTGATGTCATCCAGCTCGACCCCGGCCAGGTCCACCTTGACGACTGCCCGCTCCGGGTCACCGCAGTAGTAGACGTCAACGTTGGGTGAGAATCCGGTGGCGCGACGGCTGACGTAGGCGGTGCGGCCCCAGCCACCGCCCAGCATCTGGTCCATCTCCCGCCGCATGCGGGCGAAGTTTGCGAAGAGGTCACGGTCGGACATCGCCAACACGATAGCCAGAGGCGGGCGTGTAGCGGCTCCGGCGCACGGGTCCTGTCTTGGGGGGAGGGGGGCCTGCGGGCGGTGCGGTCGCTCCGTTCTCGACCCCCCTCCCCCCATGCCACCCGCGCGAGGAGCGGCTAGGCAGCGCGAGACTGGGATGCCCAGCGCGGTGCCCTCATCAGAAGCACTGGTTGACGGGGCGGGATCAATCCCTCGGGGCGGTCGGGCCGGAAGGTGGTGCAGGGCTCTCTCAGGTCGAGGGCGCAGAGGAGGTTTCTGTGGAAATAACAGTCCTCGCAGGTCGGCTTTCTCACGCGCGGCATGGCGGCGCATCTAAGCAGCGTCGTGACGCTTCCGCGACGCTCGTTTCCGCAAATCGCAACCTCTTTGAAACAGCCTCGTCACATCTTCCCCGCGTCTTGCGGGAGTCGTGTTTGCCCGCGCTAGCATTGGGGCCGCATGGAAGCCCACGATCGCAGCGACAAACTCTCCGCCTCTCCGCAGCTCTTCGAGAGCGATTTCCTCAACTTCTTCTCCCGGGTCCACCCGGCAATCCCGGCGATCGTCTTCGTCCCGGTCGTGGTCGCGATGGAGTGGCTGGGGGTCGACCGGGGCTACGCGCTCTGGCAGCTCGCCCTGCTGACGCTGGGCGGGGTCGGCATCTGGACGCTGACCGAGTACTGGCTGCACCGGCTCATCTTTCACTGGCAGCCCGACAACGCGCTCGGGCGCAGGATGCACTTCATCA